>NZ_JAJUXJ010000006.1:0-262273 GCF_021390415.1 Dyadobacter sp. CY327
TATATCACCTTTAATAAAAATAATGTGGGTGACGGGTTGGTAGATAGCGCAAAGCCGTTTTCCCTAATTCCAACAGCAAAACTTCATACTCTTTTTGAAAATTTTAAAGATGATGAGACTTTTAGGGTGAATCTTGAAGACAAAGAAGTTCTCGATTTCGATGAGTTATATATGGCTGACCCAGAACTGTACTACAATCAAAAAATCAGAGAGTATGCAGCAAAAAAAGACTTGGCTGTTGTCGATCTTTTTGACCTTTATCAACGAATTCATCAGGGCGGCTATAAGACTGAAGACGGTGTATTAGTCGACGGTTCACCTTCCGGAAATTTTTTCTCCTCTGACGGAATTTACCCGAGCCCACTTGGGCAAGCGATCATTGCAAATGAGGTCATCAAAGCTGTTAATCAACATTACGGTGCTAAAATTCCACTTATCAACATGTCGAATTTTGCAATGTCGGTCGACGTTAAAAGATAAAATTTATTGGTATCATCTATCATAATTCCTGACCATGAACATTTTTTCGAAATGCATATTTTTATGCACTTACTTAATATCCCAAATTTGCTGCGCGCAAACCGTATCGCTGTCATATCCGATCAACAATTCTGTGCTTCAGCGCAACATACAAAACAAGGCAACGGCAACAGTTTCAGGTCAACTTATTTCCAATAACCTTGCAGTTTCGCTGAGTTATAGGATTCGAACGGTAAGTGCAACAGGAATTCTTGGGGCGGCCGGGCCCTCTACCAACCTAAGTTTGGCAACAAACGGCATGTTTTACACTACACTCGTCGTCGATAAGGGTTGGTATTTAACTGAAATTCTTTTGAATGGTGTCGTGTATGCTTCGGCCAAATTTGGGATTGGCGATGTATTTATCATTGCTGGCCAGTCCAATGCGCAAGGAACAGGAAACGACAAAGATGCACTTCCATCAAATACAAATATTCCGGAGTGGGTGGTTGGCACCTTCGAGGATAAAACTTGCACAAAAAACTTTCCTGCATCTTTTACAAGCATGTTTTCATTGAATACCAGCGATCAAGCCAAACAATATGGACGATTAGGTCCATCGGGAAATAGCGTTTGGGCTTATGCTACGCTAGGCAAGCTTATCTCTGATGTAAATGGCGGAATGCCCGTTGCATTCTTCAATGCGGCCTCGGGAGGAACTACCATCACACAGTGGAAACAGGGCAGTGCGGGTGTTGAAGCCAAGCACCCCTACACGGGAGTACAGATATGTGTGGGACATAAGCAAGGTTCAATGATTCCTTCCGATTATTACGGCCAGCCTTACACAACGTTAAAAAATGCCCTGAATTATTATGGGTCTTTGTTTGGCGTACGGGCAGTGCTCTGGCACCAGGGAGAAGCTGACGCGGATTTGTCGATCAATGCCAGTTACAAAGCAACCAGTTCCGCAGATTATCAAACCAAACTGCAAGCCGTTATTGCCAAATCCCGCGCTGATTTCGGAGCACCAAATCTTACGTGGTATGTATCGAAAGCATCCATCAGCAAATTTGGACCTCTCAATTCTATGATTAGAACCGGGCAGGGCAACGTCGCAACAGGATTACCCAATCTAAACGGCTCCGAAACAGATTATGTAAGCGGAAGTTCCGGCACTACTACCGCAAGTGATGGCGGTGATGAATACCGAAGCGATAGCACCCACTTTTACGAAGGCGCTGGATCAATCAAAGGCCTTACCTGGCTTGCTAATAAATGGTTTTCGACCATTGGCGCGTTAGTTAATCCGGTTGCGCCGGGCTGGGTGCCGCAACTGACCTACTCAAAAAATGCTGACTGGCGCACACTTACTGCACAAGGAGGGGCGGTTCAGTATATGTGGAGTAAGGTGGGTATCAATGGCCCGGCCGTGCCCGGTGGCAATGCGAGTGTGTATACGACGGATGAGAAATTTTTGGGGATCCGCTGTTACATGAAGGATGCGAACGGCAACTGGCATGCATCGTCTGCGATCAATGTGGGAAAGTATGATAATCAGCGCGTAGCGGCTTACGTTGAAGAGGAGACACCAGAAAGTGAAGAACCCGGATTCGATCTGAATACATACCCGAATCCATTTACCGCACATTTCACGATTGCATTTGAAGTTCCTGAGAACAATAGCCAGGTCAGGTTAGAGATTGTAAACATGCAAGGCGAAATAGTAAAAACAGTCGTAGACAATCCCCACGCAAAAGGAAAATGGCGTTATGAAGTGCAAAACTTGCCTGACCAATCGACTGAAATTTTGTTTTGCAGACTGAAAATCAATGAGCATTCTACAATCAAAAAGTTGTTACAACTCACGAAATGATTGAAAAGAAGAAACATTAAACCTCATTTAAGCCCAAGGCACATAGATTTCACGCAGACAGAATATCGATTTGGTTTCCTAAGTTGAAATAAAATCATTTCCTTAGCCGGAACAACCGATAACTGCAAAATGAAGCCTATATCCTTTCTTTTCTTTCTGATCCTGATTTCAATACCCCAAGCGTTCGCACAAAAACCCAAGCCTAAACCAGCCCCTGGCCTCGTTGTCACTTACAGAAATCCGGTCATTGCGGGCGACTTTGCGGATCCTTCGGTGATCCGGGTGGGCGATATGTATTATGCTGTGGGGACTTCTTCGGAATGGGGACCGGCTTATCCTATATACAGCTCGAAAAATCTGGTCGACTGGGAGTATGTCGGGCCGGTATTTAACGACTTGCCGGAATGGACGATGGGCAGTTACTGGGCACCGGAATTGTTTTTCCGGGATGAGACTTTTTATTGCTATTACACTGCCCGACGAAAATCAGATAAGCAATCTTTCATCGGCGTAGCAAGCACGAAGGATCTTAAACAAGGCTTCAAGGACCATGGCGTTATCATTGAATGGACAAAAGAGGCGATTGACGCTTTTATAGTGGAGGATAATGGCAAGCTTTTCATCACATGGAAGGCATATGGACTGGATAAGGACCGCGGGATCGAAATCCTGGGTGCGGAACTGGCTCCCGACGGATTAAAAGTGGCGGGCAAAGAATTTACCCTTATCAAAGCTGACCAAACTGGCTGGGAAGCCGGCGGTGCGGAAGGGCAATCGATCTTCAAACGGGGTAAATACTGGTATATGCTTTATTCAGGCAATGCTTGCTGCGGAGCCAATTGCGACTATCAGGTAGGCTTTGCAAGGGCGGAAAATTTGCAAGGACCCTGGACAAAATATGCCGGCAACCCGGCTCTTTTCGGCGATGAAACCTGGAAATGCCCGGGCCATGGAACCGTTGTTGTGACGCCCGACAACCGCTATTTTTATTTACATCACGCCTACAACGGCGTTGACTTTACATTTGCAGGCAGACAAGGCGTTTTGAGCGAGCTGGTGTGGGACGAAACCACCAAATGGCCGGCTTTCCGATATGGAAAAACTACTCCCGCGCAGGCAGAAGCGCCCATCGCAATAGGTGCGCTGATCAACCACAACTTTTCGATCAATTACAATAAGGATACCCTCAAAGCACCCTGGGTTTATGATGTAAGCTTTTCAAAACCGAATTACGCAGTCCAAAACGGTGCATTGCAAATCGAAAATGAGAACCGGACCAATACGGGGAATTTTCTGGGATTAACGATCAAAAATGGCAGCTATACATTTACAGCTGAAGTAACAGCCAAGAAAGACCTGACGCAGAACATTATGGTATACGGTGATGCCAAGAATGCGATCGGGTATGGCGTGCGGGACAATCACGTTACATTGTGGCAGGTGAAGGATGGCGTGCAGGAAGTGATCAAAACGCAGGAGATTCCTGATAAATACAAAGACATTAAACTCAGCTTGCAGAGTCGTTATGGCCGTTTCTATGAATTTCGCTGGGATGTAAAAGGACAAAAGATCGACTCGCTGACGAGTGCGACGCAGATTGAAACACCCTGGCTGCCACGCTGGGACCGGGCGCCAAGGGTGGGCGTAAATGTTGCAGGCAACGGCTCAAGCAAAAGTGAGATCAGGGCCGTGCAGATGAAGTATGATTGATATATTTTGTCCGCGAAAAATAACCGCTACATTTGCAAAACATACTGGTTAGTATGTTTTGCAAAATTGCTTTGCTGTCATGTATGCTATCCTTCTTTTCCTGCACGGAATTTTCCGGTGGCTTGTAGTCACGAGTCTTATTTACACGATTGTTATGGCCGTTAAAGGCTATTTCGAAAACACACCATTCACTAAAAAAACTGACTTGATAAGGCATTCAACTGCCACGATAGCGCATTTGCAACTCACGATCGGTTTTACGCTTTACACGCAAAGCCCTTTGGTAAAATACTTTTTCACTAATCCCAAGACATTCGATCTTTCTGAAATCACATTTTTCAGCATCATTCATGGAACGGCCATGCTCATTGCCATCATTGTTATCACAATCGGATCGGCGTTAGCAAAGCGAAAAGTGAATGACCGCGACAAATTCAAAACGATCCTCATTTATTACAGCATTGCTTTGCTGATCATTTTCCTGGCTATTCCTTGGCCGTTCTCACCACTTTCCCAGCGGCCGTACATCCGGTTTTAAGACATGAATAAATCTGCCGGAACACGTCTGGACATTTTGCAAAAGGCTTTTGAACTGATCTATAAGAATGGTTTTCAGCCAACGAGCATTGATACGATCATTGCCTCCACGAATGTGACGAAAGGTGCATTCTTTTATCATTTTAAAAACAAAGAAGAAATGGGTCTGGCATTGATCGCAGAAGTTCTATCGCCTGGCATGCACGAGGCTATGATCGAGCCATTACATCATGCTAATGATCCGCTTAAAGCACTTTATAAAATGATGCAGGGGCTGCTGATGGAAAATTCATTTTTCCGCATTGAATATGGCTGCCCGGCGGTGAACCTGATCGAGGAAATGGGGCCGCTTAATGAGCAATTTGGAAATGCATTGAGGCAGCTGCTGGTAACCTGGCAAAGCGCCATTCAGCTCGTGATTGAACAAGGGAAAAAATCAGGAGAAATTAAGGAAAGCGCTGATCCTGTGTACATTGCGATTTTTATCACCGCAGGTTACGCCGGAATTCGGAATATGGGAAAAATAATGGGAAAGGACTGCTATACCGGCTTTTTAGCACAATTCAGCGCTTTTCTGGATTCGTTGCGTCCGCACAGTCCCTTACCCGAACATTAATTACGTTTCATTATTTTGCAGTGCGGCCCGGTCGCTGATTGACGCTACTTTTCCTTTCGATTTATCTGATTCACTCTCATAACCTTTACGGATCACAGCGCCTTCCGGGCCGGACTTGGGCAAAAATCTGTTTGCGATGGAAGCTGCCAGCGATACGAGGCTAGGGCTTGCACCCTGCAAGGCAACGGCCATTTTTGCCGTATTCGTCAGGACGATTTCCGTTTCCTGGTAAGCGATAGCATCGACAATGTCTGCCGCCGCCTGGGCTGCATCCTGGGAAAGCAGCGGTGAAGAGCCCGCAATCTTGAACCACGCATATTCTGCCTCATGGTCGCCTTTTAGGGAAACATTTCTTGGACTTCCAGTCCGCATCAGGTTTGGAATCACCGTTGTGACGTGAATGTTGTCTTTTTTCAGCTCTGCATGAAGCCCTTCTGATAAACCAACCATTGCAAATTTACTAACGCTGTAAGGCAGCAAATGCGGAACCGCAACCTTTCCCCCTATCGAGCAGATATTGGCAATCCGGCCTTCTTTCTGCTCGTGAAAATGAGGCAATGCGGCTTTGATCATGTACAAAGCAGCCCAGAAATTAGTATCCATAGCCGTTTTGTAATCTTCCACATCCATCACATTTTCCGGACCCACCAACATTACGCCCGCATTATTGATCAACAAATCAATCCGACCGAACTGAGAAATGGTGGCTTCGATGACGCGCGAAGCGTCACGCTGGTCACTGACATCCGCTTTCAAACCCAGCACAATGGAGCCCATTTGCCGGAGTTCCTGCTCAGCCACTTCAATCTGCTCTCCATTTCTCGAACATATCACCAGGTTCGCCCCTTTTGCAGCCAGCTCTCTCGCCAGCAACAGGCCCAGCCCACGCGCTCCACCTGTGATTACCACCACTTTATCCTGAAAATCAAACTTGATCATCTCTTTATAGAAATGTCTGGCCGCGGCATATAAGCCCAGCCCTGCGGCTGCCCACAAGGCCGTTTTCCCTGAAAAGAGTCCTTGATTGCTGTTATTTTCCATAATCAGTAGGTTCTAATGTGATTATGAAAGGCTAAAAATCTTATGCCTTTACGGGCGGGATTTCATAAGCCGGATGAAATTACCCCAGTCGTAAGCGGTCATATCGTGCTCGCCTTCGCGGTTATGATAAGCCAACGGCGGCTGTGGAAGAGGCACATTAATAGCGGGAGGGTTTGCCGGCAACTTAGACCTGCGGCCATAAAGCGCATATGTTTTTTCCGCATTTTTCAGCGCGAGGAATGTGCCCGTCGGATCAGCCCAAAGGTCCTTGGAGGCATTTGTGGCATATAAAGGCCTCGGAGCAATCAGTGCAATGAGCATATGCTGGTCTACGGGCAGCTCGTTTTCGTTGTCGTTAAACTTTTTATAATTATTATTAAACCAATGCGGAAAAGTGGCATTAATGCGGGCAATTCTCTCACCAAACTGCCGCCGGGCCAATGCCGCGCCTGTGTTTCCCGAACAATTTGTGACACAAACTGCAAACCGCCGGTCCTGCGCCGCTGCCCATAAGGAGGCTTTTCCACCCCGCGAATGCCCGACAACGGCTACATTTTTTGCATCAATATCTTTGTCATTTTCAAAATAATCCATCACCCGCGAAGCGCCCCAGGCCCATGCGCCAATGGCCCGCATGCCATTATCTGCTTCCAGTTGTTCCGGATATAGCTGCAAAACGCCGTTCATAAATGTATCCTTATTGTCCGGTGCAAGGTCGCTTACGTGGAAAGCGGCGATCGCATAACCGCTGTCAATCACCATTTCAGCGGGCCAGAACCCGCTTTTCACCTTCCTAGTCGGATCCGTGTTGTCTTTTCCGCGGTTGTTGATCAAAACAAAAACCGGCGACGGCTTTGCAGCATTACCCGGGATAAACATGACTAAATGGATCTGAACCGATTTTTTGTTCCTGAAAACCTGTACAATCACTTCTTTTAACCGGGCTTTACCGTTCATAGCAGCCTTATCCTCATTTTTCAATGTATAGCGAATGCTGTCATAGTCTTTCGGCATCTGCCCGTAAATGTTGTCTTCAAAAAGCCTGAGGATCTCAGGCCGCCGCACTTCTTCCCACATTTTCTTGCTTGTTACTTCTTTCCCAGCCGCCGTTTTCAACACCTCGGGAAGCGTATAAGCCGGGACTTTGGCCTCGTCGTAATTCTGCGCCACGGAATTCGTGAGGCATGTAAGCAAGAGCAATGCAGTCAAAAGTTTTTTCATATCATATCAAAAAAGAGGATCACGCCGGTTATCAGCGTGATCCACAAATTAAAGCATTTATATAAAAATTATAACTTTACTTCTCCCTCTTCCTCACCCTGCCAGTATTTTATTCTTTTGGCTTTCACGGTAATCATTGCAATGCCGGGTGTGTCCAGCCCCTCTTCAAACCACTGGTTCAACTCCTCTACCCAATGCTCTTCCATATCCTCACGCTCGCGGCTCACCTCCGCTTTTCCTGCAACCGAGATCCAAATGTCTTTTTGTCCCTGGAACGTTAAGTTCACTTTGCTGTCCAGCTCAATGTCACTGACCATCCGCGAGCCCTCCCATGTAAAAAAATAGGAATTACCGTCGTATTCCACTTCCCCGTTGTTGCTCATCGGCCTCGAAGCCAGCATGCCATCGGTTGTGGTGGTGGTAAGCATACAAAGATCAATATCTTTCATTACTTCACTTACGTCTTTCAGCGTTTTATCTGCCATGATAGTTTGTCGTTTTTGTAATAGCAGATATTAAAATAATGCCAGGCAAAATTTTGCAAAAGAACCTAAATCTTCACCCCAAACGAAAGTCCAAAGCTGCGGCCATAGGAACTCCATATCCCTGCGCCGGGATACATGGTGGGCCTTTTGGTGAAATATTGCTTGTTGTTAACATTGTTTACGCCAGCCCGCAATGTGTAATTGCCGCCCAAATGCCATGTGGCATTGAGGTCGAGGAGCCCGTAGCCAGGGACTTTTCCAACTGTGCCGTTCGCAGAGGGCTCGATCGTGTTCAGCGGATTCGCAAAATTGGCGCTTACGTAGCTATACTGGCAGGTTACCGATAGTTTTTTATACAAAAGCTGCACGCCGTTCCGGGAAATCCAGGTGGGCACGCCTTCTACTTTATTGCCGGCGACACTGGTGTTTTCGTTGTTTACAACTGCATTGCCTTTGATATACTTTGCATCAAAATAAGAGGTTGAAGTGAAAACAGAAAGCTCCGTGGGTGTAGATGATGTATTGATGCGAAGCGGCACATATTCGATGTATGCTTCCGCGCCCCTCGTGCGCGTATCGCCTGTGACGGTGCGCAGAATGTATGCGTTAGCACCCTCGCGCATGGAAACGGTTCCCATCCTGTTGTTGATCAAAACCTGGAACACACCAATGTCATAGCGCAGGTTTTTGGTGCTTCCGTTAATGCCCGCTTCAACATTATGACCATAGGCGTCTTTCAGATTTTTATCCACTTTTTCCAAAATAGATCCAGGGATAATGTCCTTAAAAACCACCGGCCGGTAAGCCTGCGAAATGCCTGCATAAATGCGGTTCTGCGCATCGAGCCTGTATTGCGAACTGATCCCAAACAGTGGAAAACGATGTTTAATTTTGTTAGGAAGGTCTCCCGGATCGTAATAACTGATATTTCCGGTCATATCCGTCGCGCCGTTTTCGTAGCGGAAGCCCGGCGAAACGGTCCATTGCGGCGTCAGGTAAATCATGTTTTCCAAAAAGACAGCCACATTATTGGTTTTCATATAAAGGTCCCTGCCAAAAACCGGGTCGGTTAATGTCAGGTTAAAATCACTGCCCGTTGTGCCTTTGCCAAGTTGCCTTCTGCGCAGGTTGTTGTGCATGAGCTGCACACCGCCCGAAAGCACATTTTTGAAACCGGCCACATTGTAATGATGCAGCATCCGCAGCTCGGAAGTGAAGCTTTTGAAATTATCAATGTCCACCTGCCGCGCTTTGTAAGATTTCGTAGCCGCATTGATCGTGTCGGGAACATTGGCAAATGCATCAAACATGACACTATTACGCGCTCCATAAACACCGGAATTGGTCAATTTCATCTGCGTCGCCGGGCTGATCTGCCAGTCAAGGACAATGGAGGGAATGTAAATGTCGGGGTTAAAATAATTTCTCGAACGCGTCGATTGCCGCGGATCGGCAGCGAACATGGCGTCGGTGAGCGGGCCGGGGATTTGGTAAACATAAGAAGAGCGTCCCAGTTCTGCCTTGATGCGCAAAGATTTATTGAATTCATAAGCAAGACTTATAAACTGCGATTCCGCATCTGATTTGGCATTTTTTCTATATCCATTGGAATGTCGTTTCTGGTAATAAGCCGAGTAAACCAACTTACCGACCTTACCGCCGATAGCATTATAGGAGCTGAAAAGCCCGAACGAACCTACCGAATTGATGCTTTCGAAAGAAAATGCTCGGGTCGTATCCGGTCCTTTGGTCACATAATTGATCATCCCACCGAACTGCGCACCATATTGCAGCGACCCGGTGCCCCTTACCAGCTCAATGCGCTCAATGGATTCCATAGCCGGGCTGTAATGGCTGGCAGGATAACCGTACATATCAGAGTTGGTAATGACGCCGTTTTGGCGAATGTTGTATTCCCAGGAACGGTGCGGATCGAGGCCGCGTGTGGAAATATTGATCTGGTTGCCGCTGCCGTCCATGTCATAGACAAACACACCCGGGATTCTGGCGAAAATCTGCCTGCCCGTTTTCTCAGCGATATTGCCATTCACCCCGCCCAACTGGATCACTTCACTCTTTTTCCCCGCATGAATGTAAGTGTTCTGCACATCTGGCAGGCGCTCGGTATGGATGATATTTTTTCGTTCTTCAATGGTAACCTCTTTCAGGTCCAGGACTTTGTCGGCATCCTGTTTTTCGTTTTGCTTTTCCTGCGCAAATGCGGCTCCTTTAAAAATTCCCGACAGCACAACCAGCGTAATCAGCGTAGATTTAATGTTCATTATTTAAATTATTAATTCAAACTTCAATATTGCTGTGTATCAGGGTGAAAGGTGCGCCAGCTATGCCAGAATTCCTGGTAAGCATTGATCCGTTTCAAGTCCTCACCTTCTCCCGAAACGCGTTTTCCCAACAGGTTGTAAGCATTATTCTGAGCGTACAAAGTGTCATTTCTAATCTCGAATTCCTGTCCCAATTCCTTTTCAAAAGCGAAAAAGCTTTTGTTATCCTCCGCAATCACAACCGCCACAGGCGTAACTCCCACACGGTCGTTGATGACCCGGTGTTTTAACAATTTATGCCAGTCGTAAGCTTTGCTGTTCTTGCCCGCCTGCACGCCTACTACCCACGACTTATCCTTCCAGGCCGTTGTATCCGTTTTGGTCAGCGCCGATCTTCCCTTCCCAGATTCGTAACGGCTCATGGAATCGTATTTGGCCTGGTAAGCTGGGTCGGGCTGCATGATCTGGCTGTTGGGATGCATTTTGAGCCATTGCGAAACGGTTGTTTGCGTGGTAGGAAGTTCGGGCAGCATCTGGCCTTTCAGTGGTCCGGCAATGGCTTCACCGTTTGCCTGCCGCCACCAGCTTCCCGTGCGCTCGTCCTCAAACATAGCATTGAAATGATCCATTCCTACCAGCCTGAACGCATCCGGCTTGCCTTCTATAATGGGCTCGAAAACCCTTCCTGTGCGGCAAACCGTGCAATAGGTGACAATCACAGGTTTTCCGCCCAGCACGTCCCGCACCTGATGATGGTAACCGATGAATTGAATCGGATATGCCTTGGCCTCGCCATTAATTTCCACGCCGATAACCAGGCGGTCGTCCTGCACCTTGTTCTGCGAAGCATTGTGTAAAATCACCTGCGAAGGCTGGTAGAACATGGTGTCGGCGGCCATTTCGTAGTTGGTGCCATAAGTCACCGCCCCCGCCGCCATGAGCAGGATAACGGTGATCCATTTCCTTTTTCCCATTAATGCCGTGGTGCAGCCCGCAATGATCATCAGCCAGAACACTATCCGGAACGCCCAGCGCCAGGTGTGAAGAAAATAGGCGATGTCGATGCTGTTCATCTGCTGGCTTCCGGGCATAGGCATGATGAAATACACCTTTGCAATCTCATAGAGGATAATGCCGGTAATGCCCAGGTAGAGTAATTTTTTCATTGATATAAAATGCTGTTTATCAAAAGATTGAAACAAAAAAAAAGAAAAAAAAAGAAACGGATTCGCCATATGGCAAATCCGTTTGCCTAATTATTAACCTATGATAATATTTTTATTACTTACTTCTGGCAGTAACAAGGAACGCAACCAGGAAAGGGACCGTGAACACAAGCAATGCATTCCCGAAACCACCCAGGACCGCCACCAGCGAGCCGATAAAAAACACCGCCGTGGCCGTAAAAAACCGCCCTACATTAAAGCAAAAGCCCGTTGCCGTTCCCCGGATCGAAACTGGGAACAGCTCAGGAATATAACTTGACAACGCGCCCTGGCTGATCCCGAAACAGAAAGCCAGCACGGCCGTTTCTACATATATAATGTTTGAAAATGTGCTGTTGGTAAGGAACAAAATGCAGCATATGAGCAGGCAGGTGCCGAAAGTGAACATTAATGTGGCCTTTTTACCAAATTTATTGATCAGCATTCCGGAAAAAACACCACCTGTGATGCCGCCCGCACCCAGCAAAATCATCACCAGCCCCCGCTCCTTCTGGCCATCCTGACCGGCCGTGAGCAATGTCTGAACCCAGGTGGGCAGCCAGGAAAAGATCCCCCAAAGCCCGATGAGCACGGAACCGAAAATTAGTGAGCCTGAAAGCAGGTTAGCCCGGTTGTTTTTGTTGAAAAGCCCTTCCGGTTGATCGACATGCGTCCGGGTTGAACGCCATTTATCTGATTCGGGGAGTAAAAAAAGAACGAGCACGGATACGATAACAGGGATAAAACCTACGCCAAAAGCGCTCCTCCAATCGGAAAAAATGAGATTGAGACTGCCCGTTGTCACAATGCCAACCGGGAAGAAAACGGCCAGGATCCCGAGCATGACCGCCCTGTTCTTATCCTGCCAGATCTCCGAAATATAAACCGTTGTGAGCAGCAAAACCCCGCCTATGCCCATGCCCGCAAAGAACCGCAAGGCCAGCAAACTATACCAATCCGGAACAATGGTAACGAGGCAAGTGGAAATTCCGTAAAGGCCGATGACCAATGTCAATGATCTGACACGACCGATGCGGTCGCTCACGAAACCAAACAGCAGACCGCCAACCATCCAGCCATAAAGGAATATGGCATTCACATAAGCACCGATCTCACCCAGCTCGGCTTGCGAAACGGCCTGCCCTTTCAGCTCGGGAATCGCCACGGGCAGGTAAACCGACATTAATGTGGAAACTGTCCCGCTCAGCATGTAACTCACTCCGCACAAGCCAAATGCAAGCCATTTTGAGCCTGTTTCCTTTTCTTCCAGATTGGTCAATTCCAATGTTTCCATGTTCGTAGCAGCCATTATTATCTGAAAAGCTGATCAAAATTGAGACTTACATAATACAGTCCGCCTACCGCCGGAGAGCCGTATGCTTGCACAATGTATTGGTTTGTCAGATTCGCCGCGCCCAGCTTCACGATCGTTTTCAAGTTCGGAATGCGATAGCTTATCTGCGCGTCCAGGAGGTTGTAGCTTTTCACTTTTCCAGGCGCATTTTCTGTGAATGTGCCATACCAGTCAAAGCTGCTCTGCCAGTGCCACGCCACATTGAAGCCGATTTTCTCGGTCAGTTTTGAATTACCGAAAATGAGGTTGGTTTTCCATTCAGGCGTGTTGAAAGCCGGAATGTTGTTTTGGTCCGCATCGCCAATGTTGAAATCGATCCAGGTTGTGTTTGCGCTGATCTTGTAGTTCTTGGGCAGTGAATAAGTCAGTCCGGCACTTACGCCTTGGATGGAAACTTTGTCAGCCGCATTGGTGTAAAGTTGGAAAAGCTGTCTGTCCGCTCCGAGCAATTCGCCAGCAGCCGCAGGGTTTACCTTCCCATCCGGCAAAAGGATCTCCGATTTCGCTCTCGCCACCACCGTATTGATCATAAAATCAGTGTACTGGCTGTAATAGTAATTGACGTCAAACAAAAGCTTTTTGGCAATAATCCCCTTATAACCAATCTCATAGCTTCTCACTTTTTCGGATTTAATGTAAGGAACATTGGATTTCACCAGTTTGTCTTTGTTGTTGGCAACCGCCTGTGGAAATGGTGTTCCTTTCGCCATATCCGCTCCGAATGCACTTGCAAATGCACCAAAAGAAGCGATGGTTACCGAGTTTTCGTAGGCATTGAGCCCGGCAGAGTTCACCGGCGCACCACCCAGAATGATGATCGGGCCTACATTGAGCTTAATGTATTGATCGCCAATGGTTGGATTGCGAAAGCCGGTTTGGTAAGAAGCCCGGAAATGGTGGTTTTCATTTGGAGAAATCACCGCCGAAGCGCGCGGTGTAAAACGACCTTCGAAGTTTTCATTCTTGTCGTAACGGCCAGAAACGGTCAGCTTTAAAACATCTTTCCAGAACGACTTCGAAGCTTGCGCAAAAACGCCGTATTCCTCATTGGTGAGGTTTTTGTCTTTATCGTCGAAAAGCGTCCCACCTGTATTCAGGTAATATTTACGGTAATTGCCGCCTACCTGGAAGTTGATAAATTTTAATGCTGAACTGAAATCATACATGCCTTCCACATGACGCAGGCTGCATTCACTGAGAATTCCGGCTCCTGCCAGTCCGCGTGTCTGGATCAGACGGTCTTTGGCCGATTCATATTCACTGGATCCCGGCAGAATGCGGCCCTGATCCGCAAAAGCACGGGCTAGTGAATGATCTTTGCTTCCTACCGAGGCAATGGCGCCGTTGTAAGCAGCCGTATATCTTTCAAACCAGGTTGCATCCGCTTTGTCGGGCGAAACTGTATTTCCAGCCAGATCCTTCACCCAGGTCCTGTTGATGTGCTGACCCAGCGCGCGGGTGTTGTAAGAGTTTGTCGAGCGTTCCTGATTGGAGTAAGCGCGCACGTAAAAGTTGCTGCCTCTTAACTCTAACCGATGTTGAATGAATTTGAAATCGTTGATCACGAAGCGGTTACTACCCGTATATTGAGCCGTTCCCTGATTGAAGTTTCCCTGATAAATGGCTTCCAGCTTGTCAGTAATGCGGTAATGCAATGCACCGAGCAGTTTCAGGCTATAAACGCCGTAAGTCGCAAGATCTTTTTCTTCATAACCTGTGCGCGAAACGCGGCCGATGCTCGGAATGGTTTGTGCGACTTCGTCACCGTAAATGTTCAGTGCGTTTCTACCAGGATTATTCGGGCCTCGGTTTGCTGCGGGTGTGTTGGGGTCAATGTCGGTGTAGTCATTTGCATACCAGTCCGTTCCTTTCAGGTAGGAAGCAGCAGCTTTGAAGGCAAACTTGTTGTTAAATGCTTTGGCATAACGAACGGCCAGGTCATACATGGGTTTCGCCCCCATGCCCGTTCCGTCGCCAATGTGGTTGACGCCGAATTTTGTCTGTGCGCTCAGTCCCTGGTATTCATATGGATTTTTGGTGCGTGTATTGAGCATGCCGTTAAAAGCAATCGGGCCATACAACGCGGATGCCGCGCCTGGAATCAGCTCTGCGCTTTCCACATCGATGTCATGCGGGCCAAAAAGATTTCCCATCGCAAAACCAAGTCCGGAAGGCTGGTTATCAACGCCATCCACCAGTTGCAGGAAACGGCTGTTACCCGTTGAGTTGAATCCACGTGTATTAATCTGCTTGTAAGTAAGGCTGCTGGTAACCATATCCAGCGATTTCATAATGACCAGCCCGTCAAAATAATTGGCGGAAGGTGTTTGCTGCACCGCCCGGGAGTCCATTTTTTCAATGCTCACCGGCGAACGTAAAATGCTCTCTTCCACCCGTGAGGCCGAAACCACAACCTGGTTAAGCTCTTCCGCAGCCGGAACAAGATTCACATTAATAGCCTGCGCAGAAGCAACTTCCACTTCTTGACGCGCATAACCGATCAGCGAAATCACCAGCGTGGCAGGCACACTGGTTTTTAATTCAAACAGGCCGTCACCGTTCGTGATAGCACCTGTATTTTTTCCCTTAACCGACACAGAAACGCCTGAAAGCGGCTTTTGGGTGTCGTTATCCGTAATGTGCCCCGAAAGCTGCGTGGATTGTGCCTTTGCATTTTGCATGAACAAAACGCAGAGGATTGAAAACATCAAAAGTAAAGTTCTTTTCATAGAGGAGTCAGATTTAAGAGGGTTGTTGTTGTTTCAAATGATCGTATCCATTGGCCAGCCGGTTATAGCCATGGTCGACCAGCCGCTGGCCGAGGCCTTGGTAAAAATCAGGATTGGATGGCGCAATCGTGGCCATTCCGTCTACATAGCGGTTGTACAGGCAAAACAAGGCGGCAATGAGCACGGTGTCGTGGATTTCGAGATCCGTAGCACCGTTGTCTTTCGCAGCTGCAATGGCTTCGGGCGTTACGGCCTTCCCGCTTATCTGCACTTGTCTGGCGATTTTTAATAGTGTTTTCATTTTGACGCTTACCGGCGCAGCGTCAATGTCCTGCTTCATGATTTCGCAGGTTTCGGTGTTGCCGATCAGCAGATCAGCGGCGGCAGTGTGTGCAGCAGTGCAAAACTTGCATGCATTGTTGTGCGAGACGATGGTCGCGATCAGCTCCCTTTCTCCGGGTGTTAATGTGGATTCACCGCGCAAAAGGAATTGCGTTAGCGCACGGATCGGCGCGGCGGTTTCCTTATTGTATTCGAGCAGACCTGTTATTCCCGGCAAATGTTCCGGCAATGGTATATGTGGCATTGCTATTGAGTGAAAATGGTTTAGATAAATTATTCAGCTGTTTGCTCAACCGAAGGAATGTAACCCTTGAAGGCCATACGTTGTCCCATTGCGCGGTAATCTTCGTTTTCCCGAGGCGCCCATGTGCCCAATCCGTCTACGTAGCGGTTGAACATGCAGAATGACGCTGCGATCAAAACCGTGTCATGAATCTCGCGGTCAATGGCCCCTTCGGCTCGTGCCGCAGCTACGTCTTCTTCGGAAACTTCCTTACCGCTTTGCTGCACTTTGGCAGCGATTTGGAGTAGCGCTCGCAGTTTAGGCGTGACCGGAATTTCCTGAAAACCATTGCGGATATCTGCGATCTGGTCGAGATCACACGACAAATGCGCCATCGCAGCCGAAGCGTGCGACATGTGGCAGAACCGGCAGTTGTTCAGATGGGAAACGTAAGCGGCAATAAGTTCGCGTTCGCCGCTGGTAAGTGGGGATTCGCCCCGTAACAAGGTGTCTGCCAGCCAGCGAAGGGAAGAAGCCGTTTCGGGACGGAAATTGAACAGGCCAACGATCCCCGGAAGCGATTCATCGGGCAATGTGATATGCGCCATTTTTAAGAAAATCTGTCGTTAGTAAAAGATTTCTTCTCCTGGTTCAATGGACCCAAAACAGCATACAGGCGCTGATTTCGGTTCAAAGCCGACATTTGCATTTCTGATGAAATGAGGTCAAAAAGGAGATAATGAAATGATATACTAAGCCAGATCGGGTGGCGGCGAGGGAATTGTAAATTGTCTTTCTGAAAAATGAAGCTGCATCGAAGAAACGGCAACTTCGCGGGCGGGTGCCCATTCAAGCAAATAAAACACATGTTTCCTGTCTTGGGACATGTATTCTTTTACAAAATTTTTGAGGATGGTCGAATGTGAATCCTTCTGTGGATTAGATGCATTGCCTGTTACCTGATCATTGATTTTGGTAGCCAGGTCACTGAAACGCTCACGCGCTCCCTGGTCGTACTCGCAATGCACATACATGGTGTCATTGATCAGCTGTCGGCTTTTCATCTGATAATATTGCCCTTCATGCAAAATCTGGCCTTCCACTTGTTCCGGAGCGTCCCAGTTGGTTTGGTACGGAACCGCCACAGGCACTTTAATAACAATGTCCTGTGAATGATCCGACTGCTGAATCAGGTCTTTTCCGCGCTCGCTAATGGTATGCGTCTCCTCCGACAGGTAAACTATCGAATAGCCTACCATGTTATAAAGCAGCAGCCCCAAGAGCAATACGGATAAAATCCTGCGCAATGTTGTAATATTAAAATTCAGTGGGAATATGCAAATGTATAAAAAGCAATACGAATAGCAAAAAATACTGAAAATCAGTAAGTGGCCCTTCCTCCCGAGAGATCGAATGTGAAGCCGGTGGTGAAACTGTTTTCTGCTGAAACAATGAATGCGGCCATATTAGCGGCTTCTTCGAGCGTTCCGCAGCGGCGCATGGGAATTTTGTCGGTCATGTATTGCACTTGCGTGTCGGGCATAGCCTCCACGAGCGGCGTTCTTATTACTGCCGGGGCTAATGCATTGATGGTGATCCCGGTTTCCGCATATTCTTTCCCCTGCACTTTGGTCATGCCTATGACTGCTGCCTTGGAGGCTGAGTAAGCAAGCATTCCTGCATTTCCCTCTTTTCCTGCAATGGATGCAATGTGTAAAATGCGGCCATAACCATTGGCGAGCATGTGGGGCAAAACTGCTCTTGAAGTATTAAAACTGCCCATGAAATTGATTTCAAAAACCTTTCTCATGTTCTCCGGATCCACCTCATGGCTTTTTATGTTTGTAGCACCTGTAATGCCCGCGCAGTTGATCAGTATATCAATCTTGCCAAAGCGGGCAACAACCTGCTCCACACCATTTTCAACCATTGCCGGATCGGTCACATCCACGCTCACAAATTCTTCCTTGTCCGGATTGCCAATAAATTCCTCGCGGAGGGCTTCTATATTCACATCAAAAAGACCAACATAGGCCCCTTCATTCAATAATTTGTGAGCGATTACAAGTCCAAGGCCGGAGGCGGCGCCTGTAATGATTGCGACTTGTGCATTAAAACCGGTTTGCATGATTTTTATTAACGTTACGTAATGGTCGTTGAGCTTATCTTAAAAGCAATTCTTATATGCTTTTTAACCTAATATATTAACGTTACAGCACAATTAATGAGGTAGGTTTTAAAAGATGGGAAACGTGGCGATTATCTTAAGCCGGAACGACTTAACAATATAAAAGCGGACAAAATAACTTCATTTAAATGAAAGTTATCTGCCCGCTTTGTAAGTGAAAATCCGATGTGAAATTGATTTGTTTAAACTATGTTGTTTTACAAATCCGGCAATGCAATTGAGTTTTAAACTAGTTCCCTTTCAAACTGTAAGCCTATCTGCGCCGCAGGGAAACTTAATACGGTATTAAATTCTGCAACTGCCTGATTGACTTGCCGCTGGGAGATCCCGCTATATTCTAAAACAAGTAATTTCGCTTGTTGCACCGACAATCTTTTGAGTTTCCAAAACTGCGGATGATTAATCCCGATCGGTGCACGGAAATATTTTTCTTTCGGCTCCCGGATCAATATCTCATATTCTGTGCTGCGTTGCGGATTGTCGTGCAGAAAGTAACCTTTTACTATGACCTTGACTTCCCGTCCACTTTTAAGTTTAAAAATTTTCTCGTGTATCATGACTGGTTTTGTTTAAGAATTGTCGGAATGCGCTGATGCTGCCCTAACGATCTCACAAACTTTGTCAGACAAAACGATATTTACACATAATGATTAGCAAACGGTCGATCCGTTTAGTCTGCGGTCATATTCAATGGTTTAACTTACCAAATGGCCCACAAATTGTGCCTTGTTATCCAGGATCCTGCCGCCCCGTCGAAAGCCCAGCGCACAAGCTTCACCTGCATAAAAGACGCCGGCCTGATAAGAATTTCCAGCGCCATCGGTGGGGAAATCAAGATATTCCTGATAGATCTTTGGCTGGTCATCATACTCACCCTCAACCGTTTCCAGCACTTCTCCGCCTTTTTCCAAAATAGAAACATTAGCCCCTTCCCGGCCGAAGAGCACTTTACGCACCGACTTTTTATGAGGCAATGCATAGCGCTCGGTTTGGAGCAACAGCGGATGATAGGGATAAAGATCCCACAAGACTTTCAGTATATATTTTGACTGAAATAACAATGTATATGCAGGATTGAGAATAACTGCTTTCCGGTTTTTGACAATCTCTGTCAGCATTCCAGCGAGTTCCGGCTCATCATTTCCGATATATTCCCAGGGGACAAGCTTGAACCAGAAATCGAACCGCAGAAAATCGTTGGAATCAGGCACCATTTTAAAAATGCCTTCTCCATTTGAAAACTCAACTTCCTCGACATAAGCGAAATCCGTGTCAAATCCTGCTTCCCGCGCAGCCTCGGTCAGTAAGGCAACATTGGTGTCATCTTCGGGATAACCGCGCATTGTGGAAAACAAAATAGAAGCGTCCAGGTCATTATTTGCCTCTTTGAGATAGCGGAACTGATTAACCAGCGTTTCGTAAAGGGTGTTAAACTGCTGCGATTCATCAAGCCCGTTCATCCGCAGATGCGCCCATTGCACAACAGCGGTCTCGGGAATGCAGGTTGCGGTGTCCGCATTAAATTCAATGAGCTTAACTGGTTCACCATCGATTCCGCCAGCGAGGTCAAAGCGGCCGTAAAGATGGATATGGCGGTCATCCTGCCACGAAAGCTGAATAAGCTCTACCAGATTTTCAGGAATGCCCATTTCCTTAAAAAGCTGGTTATCAATAGCATATTGCCCAGCCTCAATGAGCATTTCATATAATGTCCCCGCCGCTTCGTAATATTGGATTGCCTGCTCTTCGCTGACAACTACAACGTCACTGACCACATAAGGAGCCGTGTCGGTGCCAAGCATCCAGTCCCAGCCTACGTTTTGCAGCGCTTTTTCCGGATGATTGGCTAGCGATTTTAATTGAATCATGTTTTTTTAAATTTAACCTCCGCTTCTGCCTGCGGAACGTCCGAAGAAACCGTTTCTGCCGCCTTTGGGACGGGACGTCACCATGCGCGTGCTGCGGGAAGCATTTGCTTGCTGAACAGCGCTTTGCGATTTGTTATAAACATTCGGATCGCTGTAAAAGCCTCTGGCCGCACTGCCGTTTCCACGGTAATTGTTCATGTATGCATTGTTGGAGCTTCTGCCGAGCATATAACCCATTCCTCCGTATAACAGCATGGTGGACAAGCCACTATGGTGCCCCACAGATGATTGGTTATTGCGGATCTCGTCATCGATCAATGCCTTAGCGGCAGTTGTGCTGAGCGAGTCGGTGTGGCCGTCGAGGTAAGTGACAATGGCAACGGACTTGTCCGCATCTACGCTTTCTTCGTCGGTAATCTTAAATTCTCCGGGTTTAACCTCCTTAATGTGCGAGCGGATGCCTTTGGAATAGGTGGTTTCTTCATAACTATAAGCTTCTTCATCTTCGCTGGAACCGCATCCCGTCATCCCGATTCCGGATGATAAAATGGTGATTGCCAAGGCGCTGCTAATGCTTATATCTTTGGCCCTTTTGAGGAAAGAGCCCTTTCGTAATTGGGTCATGTGATTGGGTTTTTAAGCTGATGATCTTTAAAGATAACGCAAAAATCCTTTCATCAGGCTTTTTTAGCGATCTTTTCCAAAGCTCCCACAAGCTTGTCCAGGTCACTGATTTTGGTATAAACATGAGGCGTAACCCGCACACAATGAATGTTTTCCCAGTTGATTCCGACAGTGTGTATCTGGTAATCTTTCATGAGCTTGCTGTCCAGCTCTTCTGGTTTCATTCCGTCGATGCTCACACCGGCAATGGCGCAGGAATATTCAGGTTTTAGTGATGTATGGATTTTCACGCCAGGAATCTGCAGTGCTTTTTCAGCCCAGTATTTTTTCAAATAATGCACCCTTTCCTGCTTTCTTTTGGAACCGATGCCTTCCTGGAAATTGATGGCTTCACCAATGGCTTGCTCTATGCAAAAACTGCGTGTCCCCAATGTTTCAAATTTGCGGATGTCTTTGCTCTTAGGCTGGCTGTTGCATAACAATGGCCATATTTTTTCGATTTTATCCTTCTTTACCCACATCATACCGCTTCCCACCGGCGCGCTCAAAAACTTGTGCAAACTCGTTCCGAAATAATCGCAATCCAGGTCAGGGATTTTATAATCCAGCAAACCAAATGTATGCGCACCGTCCACAACCACCTCAATGCCTTTGCTATGCGCCATATCACAAATCTTTTTCACCGGCATAATCTGCCCTACCCAGTTGATAATGTGGGTTACGTGAATGATCCTGGTCCTGGGTGTAACAGCGTCGGCAAAAGCTTTCACAATCTGCTCGTCATTTTCTATTGGAAAATCAAATGATAATTGTTTATAAACCAGTCCATCGCGCATTTCCCTTTGTTTCCAGGCCTGGATCATGTTGGGATAATCCTGAATGGTGCCAATGATCTCGTCACCTTTTTCGAGTGGTAAGCCAAAAATAATGGTGTTGAGTGCTTCCGTAGCATTCCGGTTAATGGCAATTTCCTCTGCGTCGCAACCGGCCAGTTTGGCCAGACGCTGCCGAAGCGGCTCGCGGCCTTTATCCATAATCCGCCACATGTAGTAAGAAGGTCCCTGCGCTGCCGCTTTGTTGTATTTTTCCAAAGCTTCCTGCACGGCAATGGGCGAAGGCGAGACGCCGCCGTTGTTGAGGATAATAATGTCGCTTTTACTCGCCGTGTAAGCATCCTGGATTACCGACCAGTAATCTTCATTATCTGCACTGTTGTCGTTCCAAAGCTTCTCGGCTTCACTGAAACTTTCTGCGTGCAATTCGTTATAAAGACTGTTCAGGCCGAAGGCACCAAAGCCGATGGCCGCGCTCTTTCGGAAAAAGGACCGGCGGTTGTTCATAAAAAATGGTTTATAGGAATAGTAATCGAGTGAGCTACAATTTATTAATTAATAGCATCAATCCCAATCATTCCGTGACGTAACCATCCTTTACGGTTGACATCAGCAACCATTCATAAGTGTTCACAGGAAGCGGCATGGCGTATTCGTCCAGTTGCAGATACATCAGGTGCAGGTGCGTTGGCGAACGTTTTTGATAAGCATTATAGCCGGAGCGGCCCATTTCGGCAATTTTATCACCGGCATTCACCCATTGTCCGGGCTGGACTTCGATCATATTGTTGTGCGCGTAGTAGAAAAGGCCGTCCAGGCACGGATCGTAAATCCAGATCCAGTTACCGCCCCGGAATTCACTGTTGTATTTCCAGCCTGTTTCCGTCGCCAGAACGATCCCGGAAGTAAATGCCATCACGTCAACGGGCTGCCAGGTCCTGTCATCCAGATTGTCCTGATCCTTATCCTTTACAAAAAGGTCGTGTGCAGGATGGCTTCCGCGCACATTGTTATCGAAAAGGTCGAAACCTTCACCTCTGTAACCTCTTCCCCGGCCTCCTATGGATTCGCGGGGCGTATAGCCTTTAATCGGATAAGCAAAATAAGACGAGTCAATGACGCGGCAGGTGTCCCTTTTGAACTCACTTCTGATCTGCTGCATGATCGTGCGGAAAGCAAGCCGCCCGGAGTCGGGGGAAATTACATTGTCACGGATATCCAGCTGGAGCTGGTTGAATGTGGCGCAATATTCGTTTAATTTTTCCGAAGATTTATCCTCATTGACCCAGCCGCAAATGCTGAGGATCAGGACCATTCCGGCGATTCTTTTTATCGTCATCAACAATGCATTTACCATCAACCCTTTATCTCTCACCTATCCGTTTAATTGAAGAACGTTCCACGAGTTTTTCTGAACTTAATATCCTACAAATGTATTTCTAATACATTAAAAAGACACAATCCCAGGCTTTAATCCACGAACACTAAATTTACTTAACAATGCAAAACCGTCGTTTTGGGCGTAGTGGCTGGCAGATCAGCGAAATAGGTTACGGAATGTGGGGACTTGCAGGCTGGACGGGCTCCGACCGTAAGGAAACAGATGACTCTCTCAATCTGGCAGTTGAATCAGGCGTTAACTTCTTTGACACGGCCTGGGGCTATGGTGAAGGCCTCAGCGAGCGCATTCTCGGCGACCTGATCCGCCGTTACCCGGACCGCAAATTATATGCGGCCACCAAAATTCCACCTAAAAACCGCCAGTGGCCATCCAAAGCGGACTCTTCGTTACAGGAAGTTTTCCCTGCCGATTACATTATCGAATACACAGAGAAAAGCCTTAAAAACCTGGGCACGGAGCGCATTGACCTGCTTCAATTCCATGTTTGGGAAGACAGCTGGGCGCAGGAAGATGAGTGGAAAGAAGCGATTCACAAATTGACGCAGGAAGGAAAAGTGGAACGTTGGGGCATCAGCGTTAACCGCTGGGAGCCGGATAATGTCTTAAAAACCCTTGAAACGGGATTAATAGACGCTGTTCAGGTGATATACAATGTTTTTGACCAGGCGCCGGAGGACAACCTCTTTCCGCTTTGCAAAAAGCTCGATATCGGCGTCATTGCACGTGTTCCGTTTGACGAAGGAACATTAACAGGCACATTTACTAAAGAAACAACTTTCCCGGCCGACGACTGGCGGTCGACTTACTTTGTGCCGGAAAACCTGAATTCCAGTGTAGACCACGCTGAGGCGCTAAAAGCTGACATTCCGGAGGGAATGACAATGCCGGAGCTTGCATTACGGTTCATATTGAACAATCCGGATGTGCATACCACTATTCCGGGCATGCGCAAACTGCCGCACGTAAGGTCCAATGTTTCAGCCAGTGATGGTAAGCTGCTGGATCCGAAGCTCGCAGAGAAATTGAAAGTACACCGCTGGGACCGCTCTCCAACCCAATGGTCGCAATAGCATTAAAAAGGCGTTTCCAGATTGGAAACGCCTTTTTTTATTATTTATAAAGACCGTTATCCACGGACATTTTGCCCGGGCCGGTCAGAAACAATGTGACATATACAATCAGGAACGTCAATGCATGTTCCTTGTCAGCGAGCGGATCAGGGCCGTGTACAATAAAGAAAACCACGGTCATGGTGATGATCAACGGAATGAGTGCCGCCCTGGTGAACAAACCAAGAATCACTAGAATTGAGCAAACAAACTCTGCGCCAATCGTCAGATAAAGTGATAACTCCTCTCCAATCCCGATCGGATCAGCAAATGAATGGTCACCTTTTAACAGGTTTTGCAGCTTTGCATAGCCATGCGTGAGCATGAGTAACGAAATTCCGACCCGTAAAATCAGCACGCCCCAGTCGGCGGACGCCGGAAGCTTGATTGGTTTCAAAAATTTTTTCAGCATAATCATTTTTATAGGTTATCCATAGCCGGTGAAAATCACTTCATCCGGTGTAATCTCCCTAACCCTAAAAAACGTATAGTTAGTTTCAATAATTTTTTCAGGCGATCAAATTAATAGTTGTCGTTTATCAAGTTTAATTTTTAGATTTGTCTAAATTAATATTGAGGATTAGTTAAATATAAGATTAAGTATATATGAAGTTACTCATACTAATGCTGTTATATACACTCAGCTTGCCAGCACTGGCGCAGCATTCGCTTTCCGGGAAAATAATCCTGGAAGAAGGAAATAGTCCGGCGTTTGGTGCATCGGTCTATATTAACGAATTAAAGATCGGAGCGACTGCTGATTCGATCGGACATTATAAGATCTCGGGCATTCCAAATGGAAGTTATTCTCTTCGGGTCAGCTTCATCTCTATGCCCAACATTACCGAAAAAAACGTGCGGATTGAGAAGGACGTCGTGCGTGATTTCGTGCTAAAATCCGGTGCTAATGCTTTGGATGAAGTGGTAGTTACAGGCACAATGAAAGAGGTTTCAAAGCTGGACAGCCCCGTTCCCGTTGACATTATCACGGCCAAATTCATTTACAAAAACCCTGTTCCAAGCATTTTTGAAGGCCTTAGCTATGTTAATGGCGTGCGCCCGCAGCTTAATTGCAATGTATGCAGCACCGGCGACATCCATATCAACGGCCTCGAAGGACCGTACACCATGGTGCTTATCGACGGCATGCCCATGGTAAGCGGACTTTCCACTGTTTACGGCCTGTCCGGAATCCCAAACAGCCTGATTGATCGGGTCGAAATTGTAAAAGGCCCTGCTTCAACCCTTTACGGATCGGAAGCCGTGGGTGGATTGATCAACATTATCACAAAAAACCCTTCAAAAGCACCCATATTCTCCGCGGATGCATTCAGCACATCGTGGCTGGATTATAATATCGACCTGGGCGTGAAATTTACCGCAGGTTCCAAAGCAAGCTCGCTCCTGGGTGTGAGTTATTTTAATTACCAAAACCCGATTGACAACAATAAGGATGGTTTCACAGACCTGACATTGCAGAACCGCATTTCTGTTTTTAATAAATGGTCGTTTAACCGGAAAAATAATCGCCAGGCGAACATTGCGGCGCGTTACTATTATGAGGACCGCTGGGGCGGGCAAATGAACTGGAACAAAACATATCGCGGCGGAACGGAGGTTTACGGGGAAAGCATTTATACCAAACGCTTCGAAGTTTTAGGCAACTATCAGCTTCCTATGGCCGAAAAAGTGACATTGCAATATTCTTTCAGCTCACACAACCAGAACTCGACCTATGGCCATGTAATGTTCAATGCAGATCAGAAAATAGCGTTTGCGCAGCTGTTATGGGATAAAGAAGTCGGCAGGCATAACCTGCTTTTCGGAACCCCATTCCGCTATACTTTTTACAATGACAACACCACCGCAACCCGCTTCCTCGACGGCAAAGACCATCCCGACAAAATTTTGCTACCTGGTATTTTTGTCCAGGATGAGATCAAAGCCGGGCCGCATTCCCTGCTGCTGGGAGCCCGGTATGACTATAACAGCCGTCATGGAAGCATTTTCACGCCCAGGCTTGCCTATAAATACAAGTTCAACCAAACGGATGTGGCCCGACTGAACATTGGTCGCGGCTTCCGCATTGTAAACCTCTTCACGGAGGACCACGCTGCGCTTACGGGTTCGCGGCAAGTGATTGTGAAAGAAGCGCTTAATCCTGAGCAAAGCTGGAATGTGAATGTGAATTATGTGAAAAAGATTGTGACGGGAAGTTCTTTCATTGGCCTGGACGCCTCCGTTTTCTACACTCATTTTACAAACCGCATCCTGCCTGACTACGACACGAATCCAAATGAGATTATTTATGATAATCTGGATGGTTATGCTGTTTCAAAAGGCGTTAACCTGAATCTGGATTTCAACTTTCCTTTTCCTTTGAAGATCATTGCTGGGGCGACTTACATGGAAAATTTTCAGAAGGAAAACGGAGTCCGGTTCAGGCCTGTGCTGACAGAAAAATATACAGGTGTCTGGTCTGTTTCTTATGAGTTTCAAAAGTCGGGCATATCGTTTGATTATACGGGCAATATTTACGGTCCTATGCGGCTGCCGGTGCTGAGTGAAGAAGATCCGCGCGCAAAGATTTCACCGGTTTGGTCATTACAAAATATACAGGTCACCAAGAAGTTTGACAATGGCCTGGAAATCTACGGCGGAGTAAAAAACCTGCTCAATTTTACTCCTCCCGCCAATTCCATTGCAAGATCGAATGATCCTTTTGACAAAAATGTAAAGTTTGATGACAGCGGCCAGGTGATCGCAACGCCTGACAATCCTTACCGGCTGACATTCGATCCATCTTATGTTTTTGCGCCTAATCAGGGCATCAGAGGCTTTCTCGGCATGCGCTATACGTTGCGGTAAATATGGTTGAAATGGAAAATAAACACACGTATTACTACGTTTAATTATGATTATTCAAAGATGAAATTCCTTTATAATATTGATATTCATTGATTTGAATAATTTTTGATTGTATATTTGTTCCATCAACTATTTAACACTACATAATCATGGCATTAACAAAGCAATTTGTAAAGAGTAAATCACTTTATAAAGTAACATTTACAGTTCCCGCAGAAGCAGCAGTTGAAGTAAAAAAAGTTGCGTTGGTTGGCGAGTTTAACGGATGGAATCCTGAGGAAGCAATCGCATTGAAAAAGCAAAAAGACGGCTCATTCAAAACAAGTCTTGAACTTGCATCAGGTGAGTATCAGTTCCGTTATATCCTTGACGACGAAAAGTGGGAAAATGACTGGGAAGCAGACAAATACGTAGCTGCCGGCGTTGACGCAACTGCTGAAAATTCAGTTGTTGTATTGTAATTTACTATTTGCTCCAGGGCACAAAAAACACCGTAAAGTAATCGCTACTCTACGGTGTTTTTCTTTTTATATTATATCAAAAACGGCTTGCGAAGAACATTAGATCGTAAAGCTGTCGCTTTCCACATAAGCCCTTATCAACGCTTCCTCTCCCTCCTTACCCGGTGAGAAATTGCCGTGTTCCATGCCCATGATGAAGGATTTATTTTCCTTTTTGCTGCGGTCGTAAATGTATTTGAAAATGTTTTTGTAGTTAATTTCGCCCGTTGTCGGCTCCTTGCGGCCAGGCTCGTCCCCTATCTGAAAATAATCGATTTCGCTCCAAGTCCGGTCAATGTTGTAAAGCAGGCGTCCTTCGTTTTTTTGCATGTGGTAAATGTCGTACAGGATCTTGCAGGACTTGCTGTTAACGCCCCGGCAGATTTCGTAAGTCTGATCGGAAGTTCTCAGAAAAAGATTTGGCGAATCGCTTAGCGGCTCTAAAACCATCACCAATCCGTGCGGTTCCAGGATTTCAGCACCTCGGCGCAATGCATCAATCACATGGCCTGTTTGCACGCCTATTGGTAAATTTCTCTCAAAATCACCCGGCACAACCGTCATCCATTTCGCATTTACACGCTTGGCAACTTCTACCGCTTTTTTGCAGCCATTCAAAAAAATATCAATGTATTCCTGCTTACCTGCTGCTAATGTATTGGCACCGTTTCCTCCCTTATCCACCACAAAAACGCCCATTTGCATGCCCAGGCGCGTCATTTCTTTGGCAATAGCTTCCTGCTGCTCCACCGGCCTGCCCATCATGCCATTATCTTCAATTGCCATGAAACCCTGGTCAGCCATAAATTTCAGCTGATCAATCACATCTTTTCCGGCGCTGTTCTGAAACATGCCAAAGTGGGAAGCGTATTTAAGCTTGAATTTATTTTTAGCCATTGGCGCCGTTGCGAAAGCATCTCCTGCTGCAATTGCTGCACCAGCCAGACCAAGGGAAGATTTTACAAAATTTCTGCGGAGCATATTTTTTTAATGTTTTGTTTAGGAATGTAAAGTTGTAGCGTTGTCAAATATACCGCAAACGGCCTTGGAAACTTGCGTTCCTAGCCTCTCCTGCGTTTTCTCTTCCTTTCTTTCTTGCTGTCTGACTTCGAGGGCTCGGCCAGTTTATCATCGGTCAGCTGAGGGAAATAGGGAGCCAGCTGCACCTTGATTTCTTCTCTGAACGCATTTCTCACACCTTCCAATGCGGCCTCTTTCACATCGCCAGCCATTTGATCATCCCGAAGCATTTTCACCACTGCTTCTTCTCCCGGCCAGCTCGCCCCCAGATATTTGGCCGCGTTTTTACGCACAGACATAGGCTCATTGGAATTCAAAGCTGTGTTCCTTAATAAATAAACCGACTCGGGACTTCCTACTGTTTGTATCGAAGCCAGAAGCGAAGACTTTTTCTCTTCATTTAAACCCGCGAGTTTTTGCGTCACGTAAGAAATGCCAGCCTGTTCCAGCAATAATGCCCCGGCATCCCGTCCCACAACTTCATCCGATTTATCCAAAGCCATTTTAAACAACCGGTCCATCTCGGAATCCAGCTCATAGCGGGTCATTAAATCAATGTAATGTTCCGTTCCATAAGTTTCGTCGAGAAGCTTGTTCAATGCGGTGAGCCCTTGCTGGGAGTTCGTAACAAATGATTTATCCAAATGCAGCAATGCAAGCTTGCTTACTTCAATTCGGTCCGAAGAATTGACATTCATTACATTCAGCAGCGCCTGCGATTTTTCATAACCTGCATGGAAGAAGTCGAATGCGCGGAAGTAGCGAAGCCTGCTTTTGAAATTCACACTGGTATCCGAAGCAGCCGTGGTCAGATACGGAATCGCCTGCCGTGTTCTTGCCAGCCATACAATGTCTTTTCCTGCACTCGTGGCCACAGGATTAGCGCCTGCCTGCGCCAGCCACGCCGGGAAAATCCGTTCCCATTGGTCAAAGGCACCTATGCTCAATGCTTCCACCGACCAGCGATCGTTTCCTTTGTATTGTCTTGCCAACTGCAACCAAACGTCCAATGCTTCGTAAGTATGGTTATGATTGATCGCCAAAGCGCATTCTCTTCTCACCTGCGGGTCGGGATCAGCGGTAAGGCGCTTGATATATTCCGTAGGATCGCTGTTGCGCTGCCGCACGGCGCGCAATGCGGTAATCCGCAAATTCGGGTTCATTTCCCTGAATGCAATATCGAGGCTTCTGTAATTGAAACCTTCGATCCGGTTCAAAACCCACAATGCCCGCGCTCTGATCCGCGGATTGACAACTATTGACCGAAAGAGCTCTTCGAGATAAGGTTCAGCCTGCCAGCCATGCTTTACACAAGCATTCCAGGCCATATAACGCATGGATAAGTTGGGACTTTGCAGCGCTTTTACTGCCTGCTCGGGAATGGAGAGGTCAAAAACAGGGATTTTATACAGTGAGTCCTTGGGCGCAACGCGGAAAATCCGGCCACGGCTCCTGTCCTTCATTTTATGCGAACCAATTACGGGATCATACCAGTCGGAAATGATCAGCGAACCGTCAGGCGCTACGCATACATCCGTTGGTCTGAACCATTTATCGCGTGTTCCTTCGACGATAGGAAGAATGCCGGTGGATTTGTATCCTGCACCATCATTCACAACCGGGAATCCGCTCACGCTTTGCTGGCCTGCATCGGCGAGTAGAATTTGATTCTGATAACGCCGGGGCAGTAAATCACCTTCATAGATGGTCATACCCATCGGAAAACCTGAGCCCGTTTCAATGAGGTTGGGAACAACGCCCGGATCATTCTGATGCCAGTGCCTGCGCGGGATTTCGTCTTCCAGATTGGTGCGGTTCAGACGCCAGCTTGCACCCGTCATTTCGTCAATGTATCCAAAATTCCCGTTTTCCATCACATACGAAACCCGGTCGCCGCCATTGCCAGGCTCTTCCTGATCCGATTGCCACATAGTCCCGAAGCTATCGACGGCAACTTCAAAGCCGATCCGGAAATTTTGTGCTAATATTTCAACTTTGGTAAAATCCTGATCACATCTGAAAACGACGCCTTGCTTGAACTGCCTGAAATCGATCGGCCTTTCATATTTATCAAGCAATGGCCTGTCCTGACCATCAACAAGCTGCCTTCCTGCATTGCCGAAATTGAAATAAAATTTCCCGTCCGGCCCAAAAACGAATGCATGAATACCGGCGTCATTCTGCGAGCCGCCGATTCCCTTGAATAAAATTTCTTTTTTATCGGCCTTATCATCACCATTTGTATCGGTAAAAAGCCATACATACGGACTCTGCGAAACAACAGCCTTGTTACCCATCACCCAAATTCCCAAAGGCGAATTCAGCTCCGGCCCCTGGTAAAAGACCTTGGTTACATCCGACTTTCCATCGCCATTCTTGTCCTCCATGATCACAATGCGATCCCCCTGCCCCAGCTCCGACTTACCATTCACAGCGGGACGATAATTATAGGCTTCGCAAGCCCAAACCCTTCCCCGATGGTCCACATCAATGTTTATAGGGTTGATCACGTCCGGTTCCGAAGCAAAAAGCGTTGCTTGCAGGCCATCGGCCACTTTCAGCCCAAGCACCGCATTCCGGGAAAATCGCTTTTCAGGCTCCGAAAACGTAGCATACAAGCTATCAGGATCAGTAACGACTAGTGAATCAGAAAGTTGACAAAAACCGAAGAAGTTGAGAAGAGTTGTAAAACCTGCAATTAATAATGCAGATTTAGTAGAATTAAATTGTTTCAAAACAAAAATTTGATGATGCAGATATCCTAATAACGTATAAAAATACCTGATGTTTCCGGGATTAGGAAATGAAGTTTGAAAGAATAAAAGATATTACTAACTTTGTTTTGTGATATTACAAAACACACAAGATTGCTTTTTTCACATACTATACACTCATAAATAGTGAAGCATATACTTAAACAGCTTATAGCTGAGCATTTAATCCGTAGAGGCGAATTAAAAATCAGACTCAAAAACTTGAGCACTATGACAAGTCCTTCAGATGAGTTACAAAATATTGTTCTAGATGAACTATTGGACGTTAATCAGAAGATCCAACAACTGGAGGACATCTACAAGTCACTTTAAAATCAACGAATACTCGATATGGAACATATATTTAAACGAATGAGAGAAGCGGGCAGTCTAGCTGAATATGAAGCAGCAAGTAATGAGTGCCTGGACTATTTTCAAACCGCAACAGAGGCCGAACGGGAGGTGATTGGAAAGTTCATGGTTCAAGAGGCAGAAGAATTGCTTGCACAATCTAGAGAGACCCGCAAAAAAGCAGATGCTATAATCGCAGAATACCATAAATCCAAAGACGTCAACATTGAAATAAACGGTCAGAAATATCCGCTTAGTGAGTGGGTTACGATGAAGGAATATTGCAGACGGTTTGGATTGAAGAATACCATGATCATTAATAACTGGATTAGCAGAAACATTATCCCGGAAGAAAATATTCTCAATATCAGCCAGTTGAACAATCTTCGGCTTATTAAGGCTGTTCCCTACAAATGATAAAAAAAGGAGCATATGCGCTTGCATATGCTCCTTACAATCCTTTAAGCTGATCTATTTCTTCTTCAACCCGCTCAAATAATCAACCAGACTAACCAGCTCCTCGGTGCTCATGGCATCCTGCAAGCCAGCGGGCATCATGGAATCGTTGAGTTGTTTGATGGACTTTACTTGTGACATTTTGTATTCCTGGGTCGAGCCGCCAGGGAATTTCAGGATCAGGTCGGTTTCGGTTTTGCTGGCGACGATGCCTGAGACGGTTGATCCGTCTTTTAATGTTACCTCAAAACCCTCATAACCAAAGCCAATGCCCGCGCTGGGCTCGAAAATGGCTGTATACTGTGCCTCCTTTGGCAGTTTGCTTCCGATTTCAGAAAGTTTTGGACCAAAATCCATTCCCTCCCCATTCACCTGATGGCAAACCGAGCAATAGGACGTAAAAACCTGTTTTCCCTTCGACAAATCGCCTTTCATACCGATCAGATCTTTCACTTGCGGATGCTTTGAAACTGCTACGGTTCCGCCAACTGTGTATTTCGCCGCTTCCATCTTGACTGATTTCCTCCAAGCGCCGCTTAATCCTTTCACAGCTGCGGCTTTCTGTTCACCGCTTAGTTTTCCGTCTTTTAATAATGCTATAACCTGATCTTCACCGTTCATCGTCCCGCCCAATGACCTGGCGGCAATCGTGCGCAGGCTAGCAGGATATTTATCGTCTAATGCAACGGTTTGCAGGATTTCCAATGATTCTTTGCTTCCTACGCCTCTCAATGCTGAAACAATCCCTTCACTTTTAGAGGCATCGGATCCTTTGATAACATCCCAGACCATTTTTCCACCACCCTGTTTCATCAACTGCATCGCAGCCGCCGGCCCTGTCCGGGTTGACGCCTGGCTGATGGCCATATCCAGTAACCTTGGATTTTCTGACTCCAATTCGTATTTACTTACCAATTCAAGATAGGCAGGGGTTCCGAATGAGGAATCGAGCAACTTTTTGAGCGCTGCCATTGCTTCTGCATTTTGTTTGACAAATGCGGGATCCAAATGTCTTAATGCCAGCTCATTTACTTTTGTCTGCTCGGGAGAATTCCCTTTCATGATCTGCAAGAGCGCCATTGATTTTTCATTGGCAGCAGTATTAAAATCAAAAGCGCGGAAGTAACGCAACCTGCTTTTCAAATCGGTTTTGGAATCACCAGCGAGTGAAGCCAGCAACGGAACCGATTCCTTACCGCGTGAACGCCAGACAATGTCTTTGCCAGCCTGCGTTGCAATGGCATTGGAACCAACTTTGGCTTGCCATGCTTTGAAAAACGAATCCCACTGCTCGTCTGCGCCAATGCCCAATGCTTCCAGATACCAGCGATCTTTGCCATCGTATTGCATTGCCAGTTCCGCCCATAGTGCAGGAGCCTTCGGCGATTTGTTATGGTGCAGGATCAATGCGCATTCTCTTCTCACCTGAGGCTCAGCATCTTTTACCAATAGACTAATATAACTGGTAATGTCTACATCTTTCAGCTCACTGGCCGCGCGTAATGCTGCTATCCGCATGTCAGGATTTGCGTCCTTGATGGCGATATCAATGTTTTTCTTGCCAGAAGTCGGCCATTTGCTCAAAACCCACAATGCCCTTGCACGCATGCGGTCGTTTGCCTTCTTATCCTTAAATAGCTTTTCCAATGATGGAATCGCTTTTTCACCCATTGCTGTCAAAGCCATCCAAGCCTGGTAACGAACTGAAAGATTTGGGCTTTGCAATGCCTCCACTGCGCCGGTTGCCGTTGTCAGGTCTGTTTTTGGAATGCGATAAGGCGTGTTTGCAGGTGCTATTCGGTATAAGCGGCCCCGGTTCTGATCACCGGCCTGGTGGCCGCCGACGCCCGGATCATACCAGTCGGAAACGATGAGTGAACCATCGGGTGCAACGCAGACATCTGACGGGCGGAACCATTGATCCCGTTTACCATCGACCAAGTTCACAATCTTGGCTGTATAACCTGCGCCGGATTTCTGAACCGGATACGAACGCACCACATTATGCCCCGGCTCGCAATGGATCATTTGATTTTGAAATTCTTTCGGCAACATTGAGCCTTCATACAAGACCATTCCCGTGGGCGATCCCGAGCCTGTCTGCAACAAATTCGGAACCACGCCCGGGTCATTCAAATGCCAGTGACGGAATGGAATGGAATCTTCCATATTCGTGCGGTTTGCACGCCAGCCTGCACCGGTAACCTCATCGGTATAGCCGTAGTTGCCATATTGCATCACGTAATTGATCCGCACGCCTTTGTTTCCGTCGTCATCATTGTCGGACTGCCACATTGTTCCGTAACTATCCACCGCGACTTCATAGTTGTTCCTGAAATTATTTCCCAAAACCTCAATGTTCTTAAAATCAGGATCGCAGCGGAACACCATTCCCTGTTTTAACTTTTTGAAATCAATAGGCTGACCATCTTTTCCAGTCACCGGATTTCCTTTGCCGTCCAGTAAATGTCCTCCCTCGTTACCAAAATTGAAATACAACTTTCCATCCGGTCCGAAAATGAATGCGTGCATGCCGTGGTCGTGCTGCTCACCGCCTACGCCCTCGAAAATAACTTCCTTTTTATCTGCTTTTCCATCATTGTTTTCATCCGTAAAAAGCCAGACATAAGGACTTTGAGAAACCACCACACGATTGCCCATCACCCAAATCCCAAGCGGAGAATTAATCTCTTTCCCCTGATAAAAAACAGTGGTTTTGTCTGACTTTCCATCGCCATTCGTATCCTCCATGATCAGGATGCGGTCGCCTTCGTCTTTGGTAGGGTTACCATTGATCGCAGGGCGGTAATTATATGCTTCGCAAACCCAAACCCGGCCCAAATGGTCTACATCAATGTTGGTGGGGTTGGTAATGGTGGGTTCCGAGGCGAACAATGTTGCTTCCAGTCCGTTGGTTACGGATAATCCTGCAACCGCATATTTAGGCGAGCGCTTCTGGGCGTCGGTGAGGTCTTTATAAAGGCTGTCGAGTTTCGAACTTTGGAAAGTGCTTGGGTTAACGTGCTGGTAAGAAGCGACCATCAGGGTTGCCAACAAACATCCTGCGGGAAACAGTGCCAGCGTTTTTTTTAAGTTCATGGGGATTGTTAATTACAGTCGGTAATGCGGAAAAGATTTGTACAAATCTTTAATAAAGATTACTAATTTTAAGCATATAAGAGACAAACCACCTGTCATTTACTACCATGAACAAGACTTTTTTTTCCGCAATCGCACTTTGTCTGGCTGCTGAGGCAATGGGCCAAACTGCCGTTTTATCCCCTGAAATTCAAATCAAAACAGCTGTTTTGGCCGCGCCGGCAGACAAGCGTGAAGGCGCCAAGGTTTACGGTTACGCGCCCGACGGTTCTTTTAAAGTCCTTCGCGCCGGGAACAATGATATGGTTTGCATTGCTGACGATCCAAAAAAGGAAGATGTAAGCGTTTCCTGCTATTTTGCCGGACTGGATGCATTTATGGAAAGAGGCCGCGTGCTGGCTAAGGAAGGAAAGAACCCGAAGGAGATTTTTGACATTCGGGAGAAGGAAGTGAAGGATGGCAAATTGATGATGCCGAAGCAATCCTCTACGCTTTTCGCATTGTCGGGAACGAAGGATAATTATGATATGGCCAGCGGCGAGCTGAAAAACGGTTATCTCCGCTATGTCGTTTACATTCCCTTTGCGACGGCAGAAAGCACCGGGCTACCGCTTAAACCAGATGTTGCCGGCATGCCGTGGATCATGGACCCGGGAACCCACAGAGCGCACATTATGATCAATCCTGCAAAGCCTTAGTAACATTTTCCGGCATAAACGCATGGTATATTAGCTTGGAGACCGACTTATTGGATTAAAAAATAATGTGATGAAGAAAATAACCGGTCTCCTGCTTGCATTGGCATTATACGCTGCACCTGATAAATCCATGGCTCAAAACGAAGTAATTAATCTGTGGCCGGAAGGCAAGGTTCCCAATTTTAAAGCGAATACCGTTGAGGAAAAGTCTGTAACCGGCGATGACAACATTCTCAGGATCAGCGGTGTTTCCGTTCCGACGATGACGGCTTACATTGTTCCCAAAGACAAAGCGACCGGCGCAGGGGTGGTGATTTGCCCTGGCGGAGGTTATGGGATTCTGGCGGCGTCGCACGAGGGAAGTGATTTTGCAAAATGGTTTAATGATCGCGGAATTTCGGCTTTTGTGTTGAAATACAGATTACCAAGCGAAAAAACGATGACTACGCAGCATGAAGTGCCGTTGATGGACGCCATGCAGGCCATGAAGCTGGTCCGCCAGAGCGCTGGCAAATGGAATATTGATGTGAACAAAATCGGTGTGATGGGTTTCTCGGCGGGCGGTCACCTGGCAGCCACATTGTCCACGCATTTCAATATGGGTAAAGCAGCTTCTCCGGACGGAAAGCCCAATTTCTCGATCCTGATTTACCCTGTAATTTCCCTGACGCCCGAACTTGCCCACGGCGGTTCGCGCGACAACTTACTAGGTGCTGCAAAATCCGACGAACTGATTAAATATTACTCCAACGAACTCCAAGTAAGCCCCGAAACGCCTCCCGCATTTCTTGTACATGCGATGGACGACACCGGCGTCCCCCCCGAAAACAGCATTGCCTATTACCTGGCACTCAAAGCAAAAAAAATCCCTGCTGAAATGCATTTGTATCCCAAAGGCGGGCATGGCTACGGCATGCGCACAGAAGGAAAAGGCTCTCTGGCAGGCTGGCCGGCTGCTATGGACGGATGGTTGAAATCGATGGGTTATGCAAAGAATTGAATCATAAAAACGCTGATTTATCCCTAGTTTTGGTTTTCAATCAAGATAATGGATAATTCTGACCTCCAATGCGTGCTGTAAATCGTTTTTTAGTAAATCAAAAATACCTGCTGATCCTGTTTCTGGGCGTGGCGATCTTCGCCAGCTTGCAGTCCTACTTTGGCGGAATGAAAAGCTTTGTGGAAGGCGGCAGGCTTTATACGACTTACAACAACTACATTATATTCAAACAGTCCTTTTTCCACCTGATCGAATCGAAGGATCTGTATGATTCGTTTGTGGAGGAACAGGGTGATTTGTTTAAATATAGTCCCGCATTTGCATTGATTTTTGGCATCCTGGCCATCCTTCCTGATGTGCTGGGACTGTCTTTATGGAACATTCTGAATGTGACGGTGCTGTTCTACTCCGTCTATTATCTCCCGCGCATTGATCTTAGGACCAAAGGTTTGATCCTGGTTTTTGTGATCGTGGAAATGCTTACCGCCACTCAGAATGAGCAGAGTAATGCTTTAATTGCCGGGCTGTTCCTGTTTACTTTTGGCTTTTTGGAGCGGGGAAAATATTGGATGGCATCGTTTTGCCTCGTTTCCACTATTTTCATAAAGCTGTTCGGCATTGTGGGGCTAGCTTTGTTTCTTTTATATCCGAATAAATTAAAACTTACCTATACAACCGCTGTTTGGGTGATCCTTTTTACAGCGCTTCCGCTATTGGTTGTGAATGTGGATCAATTTATTTTCCTCTATAAAAGCTGGGCGAATTTGCTTTCCAATGACCATTCCATTTCTGACGGCTTGTCTGTAATCGGCTGGTTGAAAACCTGGTTCGGACTTCAAGTGAACAAAACTTACGTCAGCGTTGCAGGCGCAATCCTGTTCTGCATTCCGCTTTTACGGATCAAACAGTATAGCAATTTCACATTCAGAATGTTATTACTGGCCTCGATAATGATATGGGTGGTTATTTTCAATCACCGGGCTGAGTCGCCCACATTCATTATTGCCATTACAGGCGTTGCGCTTTGGTATTATGCGCAGCAGCAAAAGCCGGAAAATTATGTGCTGCTTGTGCTGGCCTTCGTTTTCACAGCCTTATCTCCTACCGACCTTTTTCCAAGATTTATCAGAAATGAATGGATGAAACCTTATGTTGTAAAGGCCGTTCCGTGTATTTTAATTTGGGCTAAAATAACCTACGACCTGTTATTCGTGAAGCTTTTACCCAGGACAGAGGAACAACCGGCAGAAAAATAAAAAGCGTTACAGGAATGCTGCGGCTGCATGCCCGTAACGCCACATTGTTGAACCTTAATTTATGCCGACTAATGTCCGCTCGACTTCTCTTATTTCGTTCGTAGCCAGGTAAATACTTTTCACAATCTTTTCATAATCATTGGAAACTTCCAGGGTGTAAACTCCGTCGTTGATCTCTTCGAAATTCAGCTTGCGTCCATATTTGCTGAGATGCCTGGGAACATATTCTTCATGGAGGACTTTGCCTTTGGCGTTCATCAGGCGGATTACCACGCGTTCGCCTTTTTCTTTTTCCATCAGCAGATTCATAGAAGTTGTGTTTTTGACCCTGTACATGCCGATTTTAAACTTTTCGCAGGAGTTATTTTTGCATTCCGCTTTTGGTTCAACGCGCGGTGTTGCGGATACATTGGTTACTAGCAGAAGGGTAAACGCTGCGGCGGCAATCATTTTCATCACGTTTCTCATGGCTTTTGAAGGTTACTTTGAGTAAATACTTTTTGAAGATTTTTACCAATGATATCCCCGCAACCGCCAATGTTGCACGCATTATTTAAACGGCAGAAATTAGTGTTGAATGGTTTTAAGTATATTAATCAGATGGATTGGTGACGTAACTAACCCCCGATAGCAATCATATTCCGGTTTTGTTCGTAGTCGGATTTGGCTTGCTTTTCGGTGAAGTTTACGTGGCCGCCGTGGGCGAAGTGTTTTTTGTGGAAATGGGCGTGGATGAGGGCGCGGACGTCCTGGCCAGCGCGGAGAGGAGTCAGCAGATCCGCTTCGGAAGTGTCGAAGAGGCAATTTTTAAGCTTTCCGTCGGCTGTGAGCCTGATGCGGTTGCAGCCGGAGCAGAATGGATGTGTCACCGTCCCGATAATTCCAAAAGTCCCCGCGCCGCCGGTTACCTGGAAACGATGTGCCGTATCCTGCAATTCACCTGTTAACTGTTGAAAATCAAATTCATTATTGATATCGGAAAGGAGCTCGTTGTAGGAAACGATCTTTGACATATCCCACTGATTGCCCTTAAATGGCATAAATTCAATAAACCGGACGTGCAGATTGGGTTGTTCGAGGGTCATCCTGACGAAATCATTGACTTCGTCTTCATTAATGCCCTTCATCACCACCATATTGATCTTAACCACGAATCCTTCTGCCAAAAGCAACCTGATATTTCCCAGGGTTTTGGTAAAATGGTCCCGCTTCGTGACCGCTCTGAACCTGTCTTCCCGCAATGTATCCAGGCTGACATTCAAAGAATTGACACCCGCTTCTTTAAGATTATCAATAAACTGATCAATGAAAACAGCGTTGGTGGTCAGGGTCAGCGAAGTGGGCAGCTTACCAAGGTCGGAAACAATCTGCCCTACGTCTTTGCGGATTAATGGTTCTCCACCCGTTAAACGTATTTTATCAACACCCATCTCAACAAATATCTCAGCGAGAGCTTTGATTTCATCGGCTTGCATAAGCCATTTGGAAGGCATAAACTGCATGTCCTCCTGCGGCATACAATAGGTGCAGCGCAGATTGCACTTATCAGTCAGCGAAATTCGCAGATAAGTGTGCTTGCGACCGAATGTATCTACAATGGGTAAGGACATTATTTTATTTTAATCGTGCTTTTTTCCTTCAATGACACTAAAAACATGCAGGACTTGCGGGAACAATGCATCCATATATTCTGCAACGCCGCCTGTGCTTCCCGGCATCGTAATAACCAGTGTTTCACCAATTAAGCCGCCAACAGATCTCGATAACATGGCTGTGGGCATACGGTCCTGACCGTAATTCCTGGCTGTTTCCGCAATTCCCGGAATCTCTTTCTCAATTAATTCTGATACTGCTTCCGGTGTAACATCCCGGTGAGACAACCCGGTTCCGCCTGTGATCAAAATAAGCTGATAATCTGCCAGGCAAAGGCTTTTGATTTTCTCCTGAATGCTGGCCTTATCATCGGCAACTATGCTGTAATCGCTGGCCGCAATTTTCAGAGCTTCCAGTTTTTCAATAATTTTTTTGCCCGATTTATCTTCACCAATTCCATTTGAAATGCTGTCCGAACAAACAATTACTGCGGTTTTCAGGTTTTCGGGTATGGCTTTCCGATCGCTCTTTCCACCTTTTTTTTCCAATAACCTGATATTCCTGATCTCAACGCCTTTGTCGATTGGTTTCAGCATATCATACATGGTAAGCGCAACCACCGAAGCGCCGTGCATAGCCTCAACTTCGACGCCTGTTTTATATATTGTCTTGACAGTCAGCTCAATGACAATAGTCAGATCTTCAATGCGGTAATTCACACCTGTATATTCCACAGGGATCGGATGACAATCGGGCAGCAGGTCCGGCGTTTTTTTCACAGCTAGAAATCCGGCTGCTTTCGCCATTTCGAAAACATCACCTTTTGGAACATTCCGCTCCTGGATGGCCGTTATGGTCTCTGCTTTGCTAACCTGCACAATGGCTTGGGCGGTTGCAATGCGTAATGTGTTGCTTTTATGCGTAATGTCTACCAATTGTAATTTTGAATGACCGGGTCGCCGGTGCGATGGATAACTGAATGAGTGAATGAGCCAATGAGTGAATGATTTCTAGCAAATGTCGAGCGGTGATGCTTCTTAGTTGTTTTCCTTCCAAACATAATTTCCGGCTTCGCCTACCAGCTCTTTTCCGAAGATCGGAACATTGGCTTTGATTTCCTCTACAATATATTCGGAAGCTTCAAAAGCGGCGCGACGGTGGGGCGAAGAAACGAAAACGAAGAGGCTGATTTCGCCCGTCGGCACAATGCCCAGGCTATGGTAAATATGCATGCACGTAAGTTCAAACTGCTCAAAAGCAGCTTCCCTGATCTCGTGGAATGCATTTTCGGCCATTTCTTCGTGAGCTGAATATTCGATGCCGGTTACTGTTCCCTCTGCTTTCTGGTCTGCCCGGATCTGCCCTAAAAATATGGCGTGCGCGCCAATAGTTGTTTTCGACTGGTGGCTTGCGATCGATTTGGAAACAAAATCAGGGCTGATCGGTCCCTGAACGAAAACTTTTTTATGCTTATGCGCTTTTTCCATGAAATGGTTCTTGGGGTTTAGGCCCGTATAATGTTTCAGCCTCCTGCAAATGGGGGAAGCAGTGCGATTTCGGATGCATTATCAATAGAAACGTAATCTTGCGCAATCTTTTGATCCACTGCAATTTTAAATTTTTTCTCCCGCATGGCAGGATATCGCTCGATGATTTGATTGCGAAAATCGCCGACAGTCAGACATTGATCACTCATCCAAACTTCATTCGCCTGGCCGGTAATCTCTGCCAACATTCCATAATAGGATATCTGAATGCTCATTGCTTATGTTTTCTATTTAAAAGCCTAACACATTTTTTCAAAAACCGATTCAGCCGGGAAGCAAATGAACCTCAACCAAATCGCCTGCATTCACCACGTTTTGTGTTAAGGGCAGATAAATAATGGCATTAGCGATAGCAAAGGAGCGTAATGCAAACGATTCCTGGCCGTCCAGCGGTATCACTTCCCCGTTTACAATCAAGCCTTTCAGGAATTCATCCCGCTCGCCATTGAAAGAATAAGCATATTTCGCAGGCATTTTTAATGTTGTTAAAAACGGCTCTTTTCGGCCGGACATAATTCTCAAAGCCGGTAACACGTACTCGTAATAACAAACCAGCGAAGAGGCCGGATTTCCTGGCAATGCAAAAAACAGCTTATCATTCTTTTTTGCAAATAGTAAGGGTTTTCCGGGCTTCTGACGCACCTTATAAAACACCGTTTCGGCCCCTAATGCGGCCACAGCTTTTCCCACGAAATCATAATCACCCACTGAAATTCCGCCGGAAGCAAGCACAACATCATTGGATTCCGCCAGCTCGTTAAGTCCGTTGATTGTTGATTCCAGATCATCTGCCGTATATTTTATTTCAAGATCTGCTATTCCTTCCTGCTGCAATGCTGCGGCAAGCATGGCTGAATTGGATTCAAAAATTTTACCATGGACCAGCGAATCGCCCTTATGCAGCAGTTCGTCGCCCGTAATCAGCAATCCGATTTTGGGCTTTTTATAAACATTGGCTTCGCGAACATCCATTCCCTGCAAAAATCCAATACTTCCCGGCGACAGGAAAGTGCCTTTCTCCAGTGCAACAGCGCCTTGCTGAATCTGCTGACCAATATTTCTAACATTCTTACCTTCCTGAACCGGATATTCCTGGATCGTGACGCTTCCGTCTTGTGCCAAAGTATTTTCCTGCATGATTACGGCAGTTGCGCCGTCAGGGACGGGCGCTCCCGTAAAAATGCGCATCGCAGATCCCGATCTTAGTGCCGGTTTGGAAGTTTGCCCCGCTTTTGATTCTCCCTCTAATTTCAGAATAGTTGCTGTTTCCGTTACATCGCTGTGTATGAGCGCATAGCCATCCATGGACGACTGGCGAAATGAAGGTAATGCCAGCGGTGCCAATATGTCAGCCGCCAAAACATGCCCCAAAGCGTTTCCGATCTCCACAATATGAGCGGGCAGCGCCTTGACATTTTCCAGAATCTTTTGTTTCGCCTCTTTAACTGTGACCATAATCTCGCAAAATAGTGCAAAAACGCAAGTTACTATTTCTGCAATTCTGAAAGTTTAAAACAATGTACCATTGGCAAGGAATTTGTGAATTTTAGTCCGGCACAACATGATTAGTCTGAATAATGGTTTTAACAGTGATGCTAAAACTTTGATTATCAGTAACTGATGTCACGTTTTTACAATTATTTCTATATTAAATGATATGAATTGTTAATTTTCGCGTTTGGTAATTCGTCGTTGAGCGCAAGTTAAATTTTGGTTTTATGCTTTTTTACAAAGGAAACCCAGGAAATGAGCGTGAAACACCAAATGCGAATGTCTTGAATTAATACTACACAGCGGTTACATAATGGTCTATAAATCAAAGTTTTACAGAAAAATGAAATATTTTTAATTCAAACCGCGTTATCTTTGCTCCGGCTTTAAGCCTTTATACTATGTTCCACGAAATGAAAAATGAATGATTAAACTTATCTTTATGGCCCTCTCAATCGCAATAATGGGTAATGAACCAGTGAGCGAGGTGGGGGTGGAAAAGAAGGAACTGAAAGAGACAACAATTATAGATTCAGATCTTCTTGCTATTGACTTCTGTGGCGAGGCCATTCCATTATCAGAGCTTCGAATCGCTGAGCGATATCAAAAAATGATCAGAAATTACGACAACCCCACCTTTCGTAAGCTGATGACTAAGACCCAAAAAAGAATCAAGATTATAGAACCGATTCTTAAAAAGTATGGAGTACCAGCCGATTTCAAATATCTTCCCCTGATAGAGAGCGCAATGAATGACGATGCAAAATCGCACCGTGGCGCGGGAGGCTACTGGCAGCTAATGCCGGCAACAGCTAAATCTCTTGGACTGGTTGTTAATGAAACCAGGGACGATCGCAAACACCTCGTCAAATCAACGCATGCCGCAGGGAAATACCTGCGCAACCTTTATCGTCAGCTTGGTTCATGGACACTTGTTGCTGCTGCTTATAATGCAGGACCTACGCACATTCAGAATAAACTGGATGCTCAGAACAAGGACGATTATTTCAAATTGCGTTTAAACTCAGAAACAACCCGTTACATCTATAAGTTACTGGCTGTCAAAGAATGGTTTAACAACCCCGAAAGAAGCAAAGAATGGGTAAGCGGAGACGTGGTAGACCGTTTGGCTGAATTCAAGGTGGAGCAGAAAAAAGCAGACGTTCAGTTGACAAAACAAACTGAGAAGCCACTCACTGACTCCTGATCAATCATTTATTTTGGCATATAGTTGAAGAAAAGGATACATTATCCTTTTCTTTGTGTTGTTATGAAACGTCAGTTCGACTGACCGGAAACAACTTCAATTTTTATTCAAATTCTCTTTAAAATCAATATGACAAAAGCAGAAATGATCACCGATAAAGGCACGATGCTGATCGAGTTTTACGATGCGGACGCACCCGGAACGGTGAAAAACTTTGTTGATCTTTCAAAAAAAGGATTTTACGACGGACTGATCTTCCACAGGGTTATACCTGATTTTATGGTGCAAGGCGGCGATCCAACCGGAACCGGCCGTGGAGGTCCTGGCTATAAAATTGATTGCGAGCTGAATGGTGGTAACCAATATCATGACCGTGGCGTTCTTTCCATGGCACATGCAGGACGTAACACCGGCGGATCGCAGTTCTTTATCTGCCATAGCCGCAAAAACACAGCGCATCTGGACGGAAACCATACTTGCTTCGGCAAAGTGGTGGAAGGCGTTGATACTGTGGACTTGCTTCGTCAGGGAGACAAAATCCAGAAAATTACGATTATCGAGGAGCAGGCTTAATCTCCTGATCGTCTCAAAAAAAGAAAGGCTTGGATCGCTCCAAGCCTTTCTTTTTTTGCCCTTCTTCTCCTATTACCAGAAGTAGGCGTATAAGAATACGATGATGCCGATAACAACTGCTGCGCCGATGATAAAGCTGCGGTGCGGGATGAACATGGCCGTATCGATCGCCAATCCTTTCTTCTCATCAGGCATTACCAAGCCTAAAATCACCATTACCACCACGCATATCAGGAATACCAAGCCCATACGGTCCAGGAACGGAACTTGCGTCCAGTCGGCAAACGGGAAGTAATTGTTGTGCATGGCCAACGCAATTAGGAAACCGCCCACAATGGCGAATAATGCACCTGCGGAGTTGGTACGCTTCCAGAAAAAGCCCATGATAAACGATGCAAAAATACCCGGCGATAACAAGCCCGTCATTTCCTGAATAAACTGGAAACCACCTTTTTTATCGATTCCCATATAAGGAGAAACCACGATTGCAAGGATCATAGAAACTACAACAACGATACGTCCAATGCGTACGAGCGTTTTTTCGTCCGAATTCTTTCCAATATAATTTTTGAAAATATCGAGTGTGAAAATCGTTGAAATACTATTTGCTTTACCAGCCAGCGAAGCCACCACAGCGGCAGTTAATGCGGCAAACGAAAGTCCTTTCAAACCCGCAGGAAGCAGGTTAAGCAATACTGGATAGGCCTTATCTGCATTGATCTGCCCATCTGCATCCAGCATTTCTGCCTGGAACATTCCTTTACTATAAAGCGCGTAGGCTGCGATACCTGGTAAAACCACGATCACCGGCATTAAAAGTTTCAGAAACGCCGCGAACAGTATCCCGTTACGGGCAGTTTTCAAATCCGCTCCCAAAGCACGTTGCGTAATGTATTGGTTACAACCCCAGTAGTTCAGGTTTACAATCCACATCCCGCCAAGGAGAACCGTCAAACCAGGCAATTGCATATAAAACGGACTTGTTTTAGGGAAAATCATGTGGAAATGGTCATCGTGATTTTCACGCATCATTTTGATTCCGGTCATTACACCATCAATACCCGCCTCTCCCGAAACAAGGTTAATAGCCAGATAAGTCGTTGCCAAACCACCGATTACCAGGAAGAAAACCTGGATAACATCCGTAAAACCAATCACTTTCATCCCGCCAATGGTGATAATGATCGCAAAAACGGCGAGCGCGATCATACAAAACTGGAAATCCAATCCGGAAATACCCGAGACCGCAAGTGCGCCCAGATAAAGGATAGAAGTAAGGTTAACCAGAATGTACAACGCCAGCCAGAAAACGGCCATAATTAAGCTCACCGTCGGATTATAACGCTGGCTCAGGAATTGTGGCATTGTATAAATCTTGTTTTTGAGATAAATGGGCATAAAAAAAACGGCTACAATCACAAGTGTCGCCGCTGCCATCCATTCATATGTTGAAATACCCAAACCCATCGAGAAGCCGTTTCCGGACATTCCGATGAATTGCTCTGCTGAAATATTGGAAGCAATTAATGATGCTCCGATCGCCCACCAGGTCAGCGAGCCTTCCGCCAAAAAGAAATCCTTGGTTGACTCGACTGTTGATCTTTTCCGTTGATAAATCCAATAACCGTAACCGGAGACGACGATGAAATAAAAGAAGAAAACAATATAATCCAGGCTCTGTAATTGTTGCATTTCAAATAATAAAATAGATGAATGTATGAGGTTGATTGGTTTAAATCGAAAGGTACATTATTTTCAGAAAATAGTGCAAAATGAAAATAGACATGGGAATAATAGTCCTGTTTTCAAATGCGTTCATAAATATAGTTACAAGTGTTAAATCGACATGTATTTATTCCGATATTTTCTTTGAATCCTGAAATCGGAGCGGGTTCGTTGGCAGTTTCTTAAACCAGTAAGCACGTTTTTTGCCTTCCGCACGCTGATAGGCCTCTTCAAATGATTTCCCGGCCTTCATTTCTCCTATCAACCGCTGCAAACCGTCCTCTTCCGAAAGGATAAGCCAATAGGAAACTTCGAGGCCAGCCGACATATAAGCAAGCATCACCTGCTTTTGATTTGCATTAAAGAAACCTTTGATCGATGCCATATCCCTGAGCTCCAAAATCTGCTGGCCACCGCCTGTGTAATAGAGCCATTCGTCCATGTAATCGAAATAGCGGCCAATCTTATCCGGGTTGTTCACAAACCGCCTGTCGAGCATGAGCGCAATGCCTTCGTTAAACCATTGCGGAATTTCCGTAGCAATAGTCCACCAGCCCAGTCTTTCAAGCAGTTCCGTATGGCTCATTTCGTGGCTGATCACATCCACATTCATCCCCTGCGCATTAAGGATCACAAACGAATTGCCCCAAGGCGTCCCCAAACTGCACCCCGCCCCTTCTGTGCTGCTGCAATATTTCTGATATTCCTGCGGATCGTGACAAACGATAATGGTAGGACTGGACTTTTTGCCCTGAAAGAAAGAGTCGACCCTGGCTTCGGAGCTGATGATGATCGATTTCAGCTTTTTATAATGAATAGGCTTAATCTCCGGACTAAAATAAATTGTTCCTGTCTCAGATCGGAAACCGGAGAAACGGATTAGTTCACAATAGAAAATTTGTGGATATAGGAAGAAAAGACTGGCAGTAACAACAATGAATCCAATAACAAACAGCTTTCCCAGCTTGAAAAGGGGGTGCTGGGATGTGTTGTTGGGGTTCAAAGAGTTGGTTGGATTGTGGGTTGAGGAAGAAAGGAGCTGGTTACTGTGTCGTGTCGCCGTCTAGCTATCACGACAAGCACGCCTCCTGTGGTATGCTGCCCTGCTTTCTGACCTCCCCTGTCAGCCTGAGCGGAGCCGAAGGCGCGTTACCAAGGAGTAGCGCCGCTTCGACCGCCCGGCGGCCCGGTCCGCTCAGCGTGACAGGGGAGGTCAGCGTGACAGGGGGAAGTAACTTTTGTGCTACTTAATGCTTAAAGTGCCTCACCCCCGTCGTAACCATCGCTACGCCATTGGCATTGCAGTAATCCGTGGACTCCTTATCCCGAATAGAACCGCCGGGCTGCACAACAGCAGTAATTCCTGCCAAATGTGCGATTTCAACGCAGTCTGCGAATGGGAAGAATGCGTCTGAGGCCATTACAGCGCCGTTCAGGTCGAAGCCGAATGCATTTGCTTTATCAATTGCCTGGCGTAATGCGTCTACGCGGGAGGTTTGTCCCGTTCCGCTCGCTAGTAACTGGTTTTCTTTGGCCAGAACGATCGTGTTTGATTTTGTATGCTTGCAAACTTTCAATGCAAATTCCAGCGCAGTAAGCTCGCTTGCTGTTGGGGCCGTTTCGGTAACCGTTGTGAATTGGGACTGAACTTCGGTTGACAGATCTTTATCCTGCACCAAAACGCCATTCAGAATGGTCTTGAACATGATTTGTGGCAGAACCACTGCATTGCGTTTCAGCAGAATCCTGTTCTTTTTCGACTTTAACAACTGCAATGCATCTTCATCATATTCCGGAGCGATCAGAATTTCCATGAATAGCTTGTTAAGCTCCTCTGCCGTAGCCAGATCCACTTTTGTATTGGTAATCACTACACCACCAAACGCCGAAACCGGATCGCAGGCCAGTGCATTGTCATAAGCTTCTTTTCCTGTTGATGCAGTGGCAATTCCGCAAGCATTGGTGTGCTTAATGATGGCAAATGTCGGTCCTGATTCTGCAAATTCATCAATCAGGCTTACGCAAGCATCAACATCTACCAAGTTATTATAAGACAGCTCCTTACCATGTAATTTATCAAAAATGCCTTCCAAATCACCGTAGTAAGTCGCACTTTGGTGCGGGTTCTCGCCGTAACGTAATGTTTGCGAAGACAGGCTTGTGAAGTCAAAAAGCGCCTTGTCTGTTTTTTCTTTATCCGCTGTGAAAAAGCGATTTATGGCTCCGTCATAATGAGAAGAAACCGCAAAAGCCTGACCTGCATAGAAACGACGGTCTTCGAGATCAGTCGCGCCCGCTTTCGCAGTCAGCAACTCTACAACCTCCGCATATTGGCTGCGTGACGAAACGATTAATGTATCCTTAAAATTTTTGGCCGTTGCACGAATCAGCGAAATGCCTCCAATGTCGATTTTTTCAATGATATCCTCTTCTCCTGCGCCCGAAGCAACCGTTTCTTCAAAAGGATAAAGATCCACAACTACCAGATCAATGGCAGGAATGTTGTATTGCTGTGCCTGTGCCACATCGCCAGCGTCATCTCGACGATACAAAATACCGCCCATAATGGCCGGGTGCAATGTTTTTACGCGTCCTCCAAAAATAGATGGGTAACCGGTCAGTTCTTCCGCAGCAGTAACGGGAATGTTCAGGTTTTCAATGAAAGTCTGCGTGCCTCCGGTGGAATAAAGTTTTACACCTTCGTTGTGCAATAGGCGAACCAATGGTTCAAGTCCGTCCTTATAGTATACAGAAATAAGAGCGGATTGGATTTTTTTCGACATTGTGGGATGTTAGACTAATGATTTCTCTGACTGAAAAATAAACCGCAAAGATAGCCGAAAAAAGTACGAAGTTTGAAGCAGAAACTGCTAAAATCGAAGAGATAACGAACGAATTAAAGAGACCTAAATCAAAAGCAATGAATCTTGATCTGACTGGAAAAACGGCATTGGTTTGCGGAAGCACGCAGGGAATCGGCCTGGCATCGGCCCTTGAACTGGCATTATTGGGCGCTAATGTAACATTGGTCGCGCGTAATGAGGAAAAATTAAGGGAAGCAGTTGACACGCTCGATACATCCGCCGGACAACTGCACCGCTACGTCGTAGCAGATTTCGCCGATCCTGAAAATGTAAAGGAAGCCATCGAAAATTATCTCCGCCTCGTTCCCGACGTCCACATTCTTGTGAACAACACCGGCGGTCCGTCTGGCGGCCCGATCATTGACGCCGATCCGGATCAGTTTCTTAAAACCTTCCAGATGCACGTCATCAATAACCAGTTCCTGGCGCAGGCTGTTGTTCCATCCATGAAAAGAGCTCATTACGGCCGCATTGTGAACATTATCAGCACATCGGTAAAGCAACCGATCGTTGGATTAGGCGTTTCCAACACCATCCGCGGCGCCGTAGCAAGCTGGTCTAAAACCTTATCCCTGGAACTAGGCCAATTCGGCATTACTTCCAACAATGTGTTGCCCGGCTACACCGTCACTTCCCGCCTCGACTCGGTATTAGATATGCGCAGCAAAAATTCAGGTAAATCAAAAGACGAAGTCGCCCAGGAACTGCAGTCCAGCATTCCCATCCGCCGTTTCAGCGAAGCCAAAGAAGTGGCAGCAGCAGTCGCATTCCTATGCACCCCGGCGGCAGCAAGCATCAGCGGAATCAACTTGCCAGTTGATGGTGGCAGGACGGAGAGTATGTAGTATTAATTTTATAAAAAATTAAGTAAAATTGAGTTTACTTTGATACATTTGGAGACCACTCCAAATGTATTTTTTGTGCGACCGTTCCGGCTCTTCATCTTCTGCATCACTTTTCGCTTATTTCCATTTTTTCCTTCGCTCAGATCGATTCCGTTTTTCTGAAAAATCAGATAAAACCAGTTATCGGCAAAGCAGTTCCTTTGTATAAACAGAACGCAGTGTCCGTCAATAGCGGCGGTAAAAAGCAATTAATCTCCTTTGCTGACATCGTGGAGATTAGGAATGCGAATGGAAAATATTACGTGAACAAGTCCGCAGGGACGGATAACACATTATTTGTGTTGCTGGTCGAGGGCCCGTTCAGCCTGTTGTTTAATGAGAAAAACAAGCTCTTTTATATCGAGAAAAGAGATTCGATGCTTGTTATTTCCCAGCAGCATATGAACCGGGCGCTGCCCATTATTTTTGGAAAAGAGCTTGTGAACTCCTATTACGCCAAGTCCAACATTAAAGCCCAATATTCAGCGCGCTATCTCAAAAATTTGACACTTTTCGCCAATCAATCCCAGGGCGCTTATTCCAAGTTATTTGAAGAATCCCTGAGTCAAATGAAAACTTCGATATGGATAGGCCCATATGCTGGCTATTCGTTTAACAGGACAGCTTTTGACCTTAATTCTGCACCAACCGGATTAGCAACTAATAAGCGAACGGAATATGGAAGCAGCAATTCCATTCCGCTGGGCCTCCGGGTCGACATAGACCTATCAAAGAGAATTGGCATCAACCTTGATGCTTATATAAACAATACAACGGCTAAAAACCTCTTGCTTAGCAACACCGGATTTCACGCCATTCCATTTCCAAATTCCATTATTATACCCGAAAAGTATGATAAGGATCTTAAAATAACCGGGTTTTCAAGTAGGACCTTCCACATCGACCTGTCCATGACCATTGCTTTGAACCGCGATCTCAGAAGTAAGATCAAGCCGTATGTTTTCGTAGGCCCTTCCGTTGCATTTATGCTCAAAAACGACGTAATGCAAGCCGCTGGCTATCAGGAAACACCTGAATCGGAGATGGGTTACTTTTACCGCTGGTCAAAACTGGACGCGAAGAAATACTTAGTTGGGTTCAATGTTGGATTAGGTGTGGATTACACGGTGACGGAGCGCGTTTCGATCACAGCCTCTGTGAAGTATTTAGGTGGAATTTATCAAAAAATGATGAACAGGAGTTTTTTACCAAAAACCAGGAATGACACCACTGTCCCAGATAGTTCATTCGGAGTTTTCAATTCTCACTTATTTACTTTCTATGATCAACACGTCAAAATGGTGAGTGTTGGACTAGCCGCGACTTACAAGTTTTAGAACCTAACAATTCATCCTGTTACCCCACCGGCGCCGTTATCACTTTCAAGCAAGGGGCTGCTGCGATCGAGAGAACTACGACATTCAATTATCAGCATTGTCAATGATGATCAACATCCCAAATAATTAAACAATAGCCAGGAATATTTGTTTTATTTGACTTAATTTTAGGAGAGAGCGCTGGGTGCGGCGGATTTAAGTCTATGACATACAAATACTTCCTTGTTTTGCTTTTTGTAGTTGCGGGTAAGCTGTCTTTCGGCCAGGGAGCAGGCAATTTCGTAAGCTACGAGAAGGGCAAAGGCAGTATCAGCATTCAGGGCAGCAAAGGCGTGCTTGTTATCCAGAGTTTCTCCCCGGAAATATTTAAGGTGAAAATGCTTCCGTCCAAAAATGCACCCGGTCTTGACAGTTCCTACTCCGTAATTCTCCCGCCTTCAACAGCTGTGCTGAACATCGTTGAAACCAAAGACAACATTGAGATCCGGACTGAGAAGTGCACGCTGACAATCGGCAAGTTCCCGCTTAATGTTGCATTGAAGTCTGGTAATGCAATTAAAATCAAGGAAACGCGGGGTTTTGTGCAGGCAAAGGATTCGGTCAGCTATCTTTTCAACATTAATCCAAAAGACGTTTTTCATGGCGCGGGCGGGCGCCCTTTTGGCCCTGATCTTGCGAGGAAAGGTTTCGACTTTTATAACTCCTGGGAACACGAATATTTTGACCAGTCAACAGGTTTGTCACAAAGCCTGAATGTGCCTTTCATTGTTTCGTCCCACAAATATGGCCTCTTCTTCGATAGCGACAGACCGGGTTCCATGCGGATGTATGTGGGCGCTGTGGATTCGACATTGCTGCGCGTAGAGTCGGCGAGCACGGGGAAATGGGCTTATTATCTGATCCATGGCAATGATAATGATGAGATTCTGGCTAATTATACGCTTCTGACGGGCCGCCAGCCGCTGCCTCCGCGTTGGGCTTTCGGTTACATTCAGTCAAAATCGGGTTATGCCAATGAGAGTGATGCGACGGTGGCCATTACGAAATTGCAAGACCAGCGATTTCCCGTGGATGCCTTGGCGTTGGACTCACATTGGTATGGCGGACAGAATGTGCGTGGTAACATGGATTGGGATACGAAAAACTGGCCTACTGCAGCTGGAATGGTGAAAAGCTTGCTGGATAAAGGTGTCAAAACCATTTTAATTGCAGATCCCTACATTAGCACCAAGTCCATTAGTTACAAACCAGCGGAAGCGCAATCTCTTTTTACAAAAACTCCTAACAGCGGCCAAACCTACGCAATGAACGTAGGCACTGCAACGACCGGACTACTTGACATTTTCAAAACTGCTGCCCAAATCTGGCTTTGGGAAAAACACAAAAAACTGGCCGTTCAGGGCGTTGCGGGTTGGTGGAGCGAGAAAACAGAGCCGGACCCGCACCCGATGAATGCCGTGCACGAGCTGGGCAATGCCTTTCAGATACATAATTTGTATTCTCTTTTTTGGTCCAAAACCTTTTATAATAACTTCACAAAAGACTTTCCTGAAAAGCGGATTTTTCACATGACACGTTCTGGCTGGGCGGGTTCGCAGCGCTATGGGGCTTTGCCCTGGAGTGGCGATGTGAGTCGCTATTGGGCTGGTTTGAAGCTCCAAATCCCGATCCTGGTTCAGGCTGGCATGTCGGGAATGGGTTATATGCATTCGGATGTGGGCGGGGCTTTTACTATGTCGGATAAGGCAGATAAGGATGAAGAGCTGGATTTACGCTGGTTTCAGTTTGGGACATTCACGCCGATTTTGAAAGTGGCCGGTCAGCGCGAGAATATAGAACCGTTTAACCTCAGCGAACCGTTTTACAGCACGGTCAAAAAATATGCAACCGTGCGTTACCAGCTTCTGCCCTACATTTATTCACTGGCCTGGAAAAACAGCGCATCGGGAAGGCCAATCTGCCTGCCTATGGACTATTTTAATAATATCAGGGCGCTTGGTAACCTCGGCGATCAGTATTTCTTTGGAGAAAATCTGCTGGTTGCGCCCGTTCTGCTGCATGGAATGCCGTCTCGAAAAATCGTTTTGCCGCCTGGGAAATGGTTTAATTTCTGGAATAATGAAGTGCATAATGGCAACACGAATATTTTTCCAAAACTGACCGTTGACAACATTCCGGTCTATGCCAGAGGCGGCAGCTTTATTCCTATGTCCACTTCCACGACCAAAAAATCCACCGACCAATACACTTCCGATAGCCTGACGGTGCGGTTTTACCAGGACATTTCAGTTCCGACATCCACATTCACCATGTTCCACGATGACGGCATTGACCCGAATTCTTTGACAAAATCAAAATATGAACTTGTCGAATTCGGCGGAAAGGTTTCCAATGATCTGGTAAATGTGACGGCTCAGCGGACAAAAAACTTTGATAAGTCCTTTGCCAAGAGACATTTAATATTTGAAATAAAAAACTTTACGTCGAATCCAACTGCCGTAACGCTGAATGGTCAATCGATCCCGGTCGTTTATACAAGCTCCGAATTCAAGAACAACACGGCTTATTACGACTTGCTGGGCAAGCAGCTGCAAGTGCAGTTTGACTGGGATTGCAATACAACAACCAACATTGCGGTCACGCGTGTGGGCCTCGACGTGATTACCGGCGCCGAGCCGAAAGCGGATGATCTCGTGCTGAATGTTTTTCCAAATCCGGCCCGGTCCCCTGTTTCGGTAAAAGTGAATGTTCCTGAAACCGGCAACTATGAACTGGAAGTGTACAATGTTGCCGGAGTTTCAATTTATAAAAGTGCATTAGGGCAGCATAGCAAGGGTAAAGTGCTGGATTTGAGCCTGGACCTGCGCGTTTCGGGCGGTGCGTATGTGGTGAGGCTTCGGAATGGGCAGGGGCAGTTTTTTACAAAGAAAATAGTTATTCAATAGCCATGAATTACAGGCTTTCGTTTTTGCTAACCTTTCTGATCACCGGCATTACGGCCTGTGTGGAGCCATATGGCGTCACTTTTGAGACGGCGAAGGAATATATTGTGGTGGACGGTGTGCTGACGGATCTGGATGTCCCGCAGTTTATTTCCTTATCCAAAACCAATCCGGAAGCAACCAACGAAAGCTCTGAATTCCCACAGACGATCTGGACCAAAGGCCTGTCCACATTGCCTCTGGAAAAAGCAAAGGCGAAGGTGATCGTAAACGGGACACAAGTGCTTAATCTTACTGAAACGGAGCCGGGCATTTATCAGTTGCCTGCCAACTTCAAAGGGAAAGTAGGCGATGCCTATGAGCTGGAATTTTTAACAGAAAAAGGGAAATTCTACAAATCTTCCTCTGAAATCATGCCGCCGGTTTCAGCCGTGAACCGCGCGTATGACGTTTTTAACCCCAAAGGAATCCCAAAACTTTCGGAATATTACGGTGAATTCACGCCCAGCAACGACATTTATCTTGATTTCGATGATCCCGCAGGCGAGAAGAATTTTTACCGCTGGCAATGGACGCTCTGGGAATTGCAAAAAACCTGCACAACATGCAATCAGGGAAAATATTATCTTTTCGATGCGGAAAACGGTGTGGATGGCGACTGCTTCAAAGACCTGACATTAAAATACAACGACATTTACGATTACACCTGCGAGGACCTTTGCTGGGATATTTTTTACAGCAAAGACATCACCATTTTCTCAGACATTTATACAAACGGACAGGGACAAAAAGACAAGCTCGTGGCGCAGATCCCTCTTTTACAATCCAATCCGTGCCTGGTAAGCCTGCAACAGAATTCGCTCACGCCTAATGCATATCGCTTCCTGAAACTCATTCAGGATCAGGCAAATAATTCAGGAACACTGGCAGACACGCCGCCCGCGCCCATTCAAGGCAATGTTACCAATCAGAAAGACAAAAATGAGCTGATCATCGGGTTCTTTACTGCTTCCTCCGTTTCGGAATACCGGACAATGCTCTGGCGGAAAAATATCAAGAATGCGGCGGTGCTGAACCAGCTTTTCAAAACCGTTCACAACCGCGACCCGATCCTGGAAGAGCGCTCCGCCGGGCGGCCATACATTCCGCTGGCGATTTGTAAAAAAAGCAGGTCGCGCACGCCGTTTTTACCCAAAGACTGGAAATGGACGCAATAAATGGATTGTGAATGAAGGGATTATACATTTTTCTTTTCTTACTGGTCAATGTTATCACCGCTTCGGCACAGGGGCTCACCGTCACGGGCTCGGTGCGAGATTCGGCTACGCGCGCGCCTTTACCGGGGGCCAGCATCGTGATCGATTACCGAAAAAGCTGGTCGGCTGCGGAAATGGATGCGAAAGGCAATTTTACCATTAACCTTCCTAATGGCGATCATGTGCTCGTGATCCGGCATGTGGGTTACGAAGCATTCAAAGTTTTTATCAAAAGCGGTACGCAGAAAGCGCATTTCGATGTGCTAATGACCACAACGTCGAGCCAGCTGGAAGAAGTTATCATTACAAGCAAAGGTTTTGACCAAACCATCCGGCAGCCCATTCTCGGCGCCTTGCAGATCAACATCAAGACGCTCGAAAAGCTGCCTTCCGCCTTTGGTGAGCTGGATATTTTGCGCAGCCTGCAAATGTTACCAGGCGTTTCCAGCGTCGGCGAAGCCTCCAACGGCGTCAATATAAGAGGCGGCACCACAGACCAAACGCTCATTTTGCTGGACGATACGCCGATCTTTAATCCCACGCATATGTTTGGGCTTTTCTCGGTTATTCCGCCGAATACAGTTAATAGTCTTGATTTGTATAAAGGCAATGTGCCTGCGCGCTTCGGCGGCCGGGTGGCATCCGTCCTTGATATTTCAACCAAAAATTCTAATCTGGAAAAAATCAGACTCGAAGGCAGTATCAGTCTCATTTCAAACCGATTAATGGTCGATGTGCCGATTATCAAGGGGAAACTGGGTGTGTATGTGGCTGGCCGTGGGGCTTTTAATGATTTTATTTTGCCCAAACTCGATAAGCAGCTGAATAATATCAGCGCCAAGTTTGGCGAGCTTTCTGCTAAGTCGTTTTGGAAGATCAATCAAAAGAATACGCTCACATTCATGGGCTATTACAGCAATGATTATTTCAAAACAGACCTGCTGACTAACCTGCCCAATGTGGTCGGGACGGACACTTATTACAAGCACATTACGACCAACGGCATGCTGCGCTGGCTGCACGTGATCAGTCCGGAGGTTACATTGCAAACGACGGCCATTTATGCTAAATACACGCCTGACATTGGCACAGCGGAAAAGGAAACGGGCAATGTGGTGAAGCTGGAATCGGCCGTAGAGCAACGTCAGGTGAAGTCGAACATTAACTATCAATTGGCCAACCACAAGTTTGAAACGGGATTTATCGGCACGCAATATGTCATTGCACCCGGCACCTTGCAGCCGGGACTGAGCAAGAGCGTCAACTACATTGCAACGCCCACTGAGCATGCCAATGAAGTGGCCTGGTATGCTGATGATGAGATCAATTTCTCCAAAAAACTGGCCGTTTCGCTCGGGTTGCGTTATTCGTTCTTTATGGCGACGGGCAAGGCTATTGTCAGAAATTATTTGCCCGGCCAGCCGAGGGATGATTTTTCGGTGTTGGATTCAACGGTTTATAACAAAGGTAAAGTTTCAAAATCCTACGGCGGGCCGGAGCCGCGTGTGGGTGTGCGTTATGCGCTGAATGACCGGATTTCGCTCAAATTCGGCTACAACCTGATGCGGCAATATATTCAGGTGGTTTCCAACACAGCCACGCCTATCCCCACTTCCCGCTGGAAAACGAGCGATACGCACATTAAGCCGCAGATCAGCCATTTGTTTACGGCTGGATTCTACCAATCGTTTGATGAGGACATTTATGAGATCACGCTGGAAGGTTACTACCGCAACGCCAAAAACATCATTGATTACAAGCCAGGCGCGGATTTCCTGTTACAGCAATATCCCGAAACGCAGATGATCCAGGGCAGAAACAGGTCGTATGGCCTGGAAATGATGCTTTCTAAAAAGAAGGGGAAACTCAAAGGCTGGGCTAACTACACCTATGCAAGATCACTGAACATTGCAGACCGGGACGCCGCATTGATCGAACAAGTAAACCGTGGCGACTGGTATCCAGCCAATTACGATAAACCGCACACATTCAACGCTTCCCTGGACATCACGGTTGACACGCACAATTCATTCGGATTCACCTTTGCATACAGCACCGGCAGGCCTTACTCTGAACCGATAGGCTTTATTAATTACCAAAACAATGTTTACCCATTCTACGACAAGCGTAACAACAAGCGCATTCCCGACTATCACCGCCTCGACTTTGCGTGGAACATTTACAATCCGACGATGAAAAACCGCCGCTGGCAAGGCCATTGGACATTCTCAATTTACAATCTGTATGCCCGCAAAAACGCTTATTCCGTTTTCTTCAAGACCGAAAACGCCGTTACCAAAAGCTATAAGCTGAATATTTTCGCAACGCCGATCGCGACGGTTGCTTACAATTTCACATTTTGAAGAACACCACAAATTTGTAATCCTGAAAGACTATTTTTTACGCCGTATCACCACGAGCTTGTCGTCATTCCGCGCAGCCACGATGGCATTACCGCTTTTCAACTTGATGTTTTTCAAATGCTTCACCTGCCCTTTGACCTGTAAACCTTTCAATGATTCGGGCGTGAAGTTGCAGTTGCCGCGGTTGATGAGCACCGTGCCAAAATCGCTGTCGTAGCGGCCCATTTGAATGTTGCAGTTATAGAAATTACCCATAATCAGCACATCGGGCAGTTTGTCGCCGTTGGCATCAATGATTTGCGCGTCGTAAAATGGCGTCCATTGTGCTTTGTATCCCAATGATTTTACTTCAAAATTGCCTTTGCCATCATTGACCAGAACGGCATTTTCAAAATAATCTGCGGATAAAACCTGTGCTTCTTTCAGCTTGTCTTCGCCTACTATATCGCCAATGTTGGCTCTGGCAAAATCGGTTGCGAAAATGTACTTTTTACGGATCACGGGCATTTGCTTTTCCATTTCCAGCTTGGTCGGAAAAAGTGCTTCTTTGCCATTCAGATTATAAGTTAGCAGCGGTTCCTTACGGCCATTTCCGTCATAATCATTGATATACATTTTCACCGGCTGCGCAGCATTGGCTTTCAACCGGCTGTTCAAACCCAGGTTTCCAGCCAGGATATCCAGGTCACCGTCGCCATCAAAATCATAGGGCATGACGAAATTCCACCAGCCTTTTTTGTCCGTCAGCATTTTTTTGGAAAAGCTTTTGCCGTTGTTCTGCATCATCACAATCCCGTCCCATTCCAACGCGAGCACCAGATCCTCATCCCCGTCTTTGTCCAGATCGGCCAGTTTCGCATTTTTTACATAGCCAATGTTCGAAAGTTCCTTCCCATACTGACTGGTAACATCCGTAAATTTACCCGAACCATCATTTTTGAGCAGATAAGACTTCGGAATCTCACCATAATTGAGCGGCACGGCACGACCGCCTATGAACAGATCCACGACCCCATCACCCGTAAAATCAAATGGAATGACGCACGAAGCGGTCACATAAATATTGGTAAATGCATCCGCCTTAGCACTCAGATTCCCTTTGCCATCATTCAGATAAATCCGCGGCATCTGGAATTCGGAATTGTTCACATACTCATTCCCGCCCGTCGCCACCACGAGGTCCACATGGCCATCCCGGTTCACATCCACCCATTCCGCACTGACTTCCTCATAAGTGCTGTCTTTCAGCAGAGCCGGCTGTAATGATTCCTTGAAAACACCCGCATTCGTTTGCAAAAACAGGTGATTCCGATGCTTTTTGGAAGACCCAACGAAAATGTCATCCAGGCCATCGTGGTTAATGTCTGCAATCGCCAAAGCTGGTCCGTCGGCAGTTACTTCAAAGGCAATGAGCGAGTTACGGTCAAACTCAACGAAATTATTTTCCTCATGCTTCACGCCCACACCCAGCTGCGCTGCAATGTCTTCGAATGTATAATCCTTGGTTTCTCTGCTGGTTTTGAATTTTTGATAATCGAAAACAGGCAGGTCATTTTTGTAGGTTAATGTCAGCGAATCCTTCAAATCAGCCGATTTAAGCACTTGAAAACGGTTATCGGGCCAGATTACAAACACGAAATCCACATCGGTCTTTTTGCCCAAACCAAGATGCAAAGGCACTTCCATACTCGACTGAAAACCCCGAACCGGGAATTTCTCAAAACTCAGCACTTTGTCCTTTTTAAAAACCAGACATTTGGTGCCGATGGCATTGCGGTTGCCCTGTTTCCCTTTGAGATAAAGCTTTGTAAAATCACCTTTACCAGCCTTTTTATCATTCAAATTTTCGTAAACAAATGCCTTTTCGTTAATGTTATTGGTCACAATGTCCAGGTCGCCATCATTGTCCAGATCGGCATATACCGAACCATTGGAATACGAAACCTGATCATTCCGGATCAAGCCGTCCATATCCGTGAACGCCAGATCGCCCTTATTGGCAAAAAACTTGTTATTCAGCTTAATTTCAGGCAGTTTGTCTGCTAAGCCCGGATCATTTTCGTCGAAGTTTTTATTCCGGATCTTCTCCTGAACCACGTCATCCGAAACAAATTTGATGTAATCCGTATCATTCATCCGCTTCGGAATACCATTGGAAATGAAGAGGTCTTTTAAGCCGTCATTATTGAAATCAGAGAAAAGAGCTGCCCAGGACCAGTCAGTAGAATGCACGCCGGAATACATGCCAATCTCGCTAAATGTGCCGTTTCCATTGTTGAATTGCAGATTATTTCGTGCAAACTGATAATTATAACCCTGCCGGATCTTGTATTTGAAAATGCTGTACATGTCCTCCCCTTCTGATTTTTTGAGGATCTCATAGTTGGATGGAAGCATATCTAGCGATACGATTTCAGGAAAAATGTCATTGTTCAGGTCCCCAATGTCCACGCCCATTGAAAACTGGCTCGTATGCATCAGCGACGAATCTGTCATATCCCGAAATGCACCGTTTTTCTGATTGATATACAAATAATCATTTTCATGAAAATCGTTACCAATGTACATGTCGGGAAAACCGTCAAAATTAATGTCGCCAACACCTAGTCCAAGGCCATAACCCAGCGCAGAACTGTGAATGCCGCTTGTTTTGGAGACTTCCACATATTTTCCGTTGTCATTTCTGAACAACTTGTCGCCAGCCAGCGGATGATATACATCCTCAAAAAGCGCCCTGCGGCCAAATGTGCCATTCTGGTGAACCGAGTGATTGAGCTGGAACATGTCCAGATCGCCGTCCAGATCATAATCAAAGAACATCGCCTGCGTTCCAAAAACGACCAGATCGAGCCCGTATTCCTTTGATCTTTCAGCATAAACCGGCACGCCATCCTTGATTTCCTGGCATACAAAAAGCAGGTTATGCCCCTTCATCGACTCAAAATCCCCAACCTGACTAATGTAAATGTCCAGCATGCCATCCTGGTTAATGTCCACGATCGAGACACCATTAGACCAGCCCTTATCACCCTTGAAATTCGCCTTATCCGTCACATCCTCGAACTTCATGCCCGACTTGTTCAGGTAAATGCGGTTGGGCTCCTGGTTGGCCGTAAAGCAGAGGTCGATCAGTCCGTCGTTGTTCAGATCCCCGGCTCCAACCCCGCCTCCATTGTAAAAATACATGTAGTAAAATATGTTGAAATCCTTGGTCGGTTTCAGCGTGTTGGAGAAGTCGATCCCGGTTTTTTCCGCGGTTAGCAGGTCAAAATCATACTCGGCAATGTCCTTTTCCCTGGCGCAGGAAAAACCGGCCAGGATGACAGCAATGAGCAGAATTTTGGTAAATATTTTTTGAAAAAGCATGAACTACAAATTGGCCGGTTGCGGCTTGTTAATCTTGAAAAGGACGGGCTTCGCATTGCTCACCAGGTTGATCAGGTAAGGCGCGCCCTGAATGTTGATCGGACTGATCTGTTTCACTTCACCGTCGATGGCATAGCCGCTTTGCGTGCTGAGCAGCACATCAAACTGCATATTTCCCTTGTTAATGAGCACATTACCGCGGCATGCGTCCAGCGCGCTAAGCTGCGGAATGAAATGCGTATAATTACCGCCGACGATCAGGTCAGGTTTGCCATCGCCGTTCACATCTTCGCTTTCAATGGCATTCAGACAGGAAATTTGTGCAATCGCCGGCAGTTCCTGCAATGTAAACCGGCCTTTGCCATCATTCACAGCAACCGCAGATTTAAGATAATTCACTGATTTCTCGACCGCCGATTTCAACAAATCCTTCGGAAACAGATCCTGCACGGACTTATTAGCATATTCAGAATGTTTAAGACTCTCCTTTTTCAGGAAGGGAAATTGCGTGGTGATCTCACGTTTGAGCAGCACCGGCATATCCTTGCCTTCGACAGTTTTGGTCATTACTTTTTCAATGGTCCCGTTCTTATTGAAATCATTGATCCAGATTTTCAGCGGCGTGTCAGCCGAAGCTTTCAAAGAAAAATTCTCGCCTATATTGCCAAAAATAATCTCCTGATCGCCATCACCGTCCATATCCGCCACTTTCAGGCAACCCCAGAACCCGGTGTAAGCTTCAAGTCCAGACGCTATTTTTTCAAATTTGCCGCCATTATATTTAAAGATCACGGGTGCCATCCAGTCGCCTGCAATGATCAACTCTTTGATTTTATCACCATCCACATCCGCCCAGGAAGCGTCCCGCACCATGCCCAGCTTGGTGAGCTCTGGCAAAATCGTTTTGCCAATTTCCTTAAAAACGCCCTTTCCATCATTCTGGTAAAGATAACTCCTCGGGCTCGATCCGTATTCTCGCGGCACGCTGCGGCTTCCCACGAACAAATCAATGTCGCCATCATTGTCATAATCATGTGCCGCGATTACGGCCGTGTTCATGGAATTGGGCGGCAAAGCCCGTGTATTGATCGCAAAATTGCCTTTCCCGTCATTCAGATAAAGTCTTGTGGGTAAATCGGGGCTGGTCACCAATGTTTCGTTTCCTCCGCTTCCTACCACCAGATCCAGATCGCCGTCGCCATCCGCGTCAAAGAATGTGGCCGCCGTATCTTCAAATCCGGCCAGATCCATGAACACTTTTTGGCTTGATTTTATAAATGACGATCCTTTTTGCAGATACAATTGTCCACCCTGTCCTTTCGCGCCACACACATACACGTCCGCCTGCCCATCGCCGTTCACATCCCCGATGGCCGCCTTGGGACCTTCCTGTGAGAGGAGCATTGGAATGTTACGCTCGTGGTAAAAATCTTCGTATTTATCCTCCTGGTGCGCATCAAAGCCGTTGCCTGCGACCTCGGTCAGCATCATTGTTTTCTGCTTAACCGCATTGTTGAAGTCTGCTCCTGTGTTGGTAATCTTAAAATTCAATGTTGTATCCGCATTGATTTTCGGATGCATTGTAACCTTCCGATTTGGCCAGATGATGCGAATGGAATCAATCACATTGGTTTTTCCCAAGCCAATCGTTATCGGATATTCCGTACTGGATTGAAAGCCGCGTGCGGGGTTAACCTGCTTGCTAAAAATCTGATTGCCTGCAAAGACTTCAATTTTAGAGCCAATCGCATATGTGTTCTTGCCTTCGCCGGCGAGTTTGAGCTTGATATAATGGTTCTTTTCTGCCTTCGCTTCCGACTTGTTTTTGTAAACAAAACACTTCTGATTCACATTATTAACCACCAGATCCAGATCGCCATCATTGTCCAGATCCGCGTAAGCTGCGCCGTTGGAAAACGACTTTTCGCCTAACCCAAATTCATCCGCACGCTCCTTGAACTGCAAGTTGCCCTCATTGTGAAAAAAGTTATTTGTGACCGGATTGGAAGGCATTTTATCAATAATGTTCTGCATATTTTCCTTCTCGCCGGACATCACCATTTTCTGCGTCACTTCGTTGGCAAAAAAATCGATAAAGTCCTGATCCAGAATATCATGATAAATGCCGTTGCAAACGTAAATATCCGTTTTGGCATCATTATCTGCGTCAAAAAGCAAAGCCCCCCAGCTCCAATCGCTCGCAGCCACACCCGAATAATTTGAAATCTCGCTGAATGTGCCATCCTGGTTGTTCAATTGGAGGCTGTTCTGCATATATTGATTGTAAAAACCCTTTTCTTTTTTAAGATTAAAGAGATAATGGTTCTCAAATGAAGTGGTCGTTTTGTAGCGATATTCGTCGCGCGGAAGCATGTCGGTAACGAAAAGCTCGGCATAACCATCGTTGTTAATGTCGCCCATATCCGCACCCATGGAAGCCAGACTCGTGTGTTTCACGCGTTTTTCGAGCTCCTCGGCGAATGTTCCGTCCTTTTGATTAATGTATAAATAATCCTTTTCGTAAAAGTCGTTGCAAACATAAATGTCCGGATACTGGTCGCCATTCATATCGCCTACGGTAACGCCCAAACCGAAGCCGATCAGACTTCCGTAAATGCCGGCTTCTTCGCTCACATCTACAAACTTGCCGTTGTCATTACGCAGCAATTTGTCGCCGCCGCCTTTGAGGAAATCTTTTACAGGCCAGTCTTTCGCACGCATGTTGCGGTCGTTGGCGTAGTTGAGTGTGTTTACTGGAATGAAACTGTTATTCAGAATATAGGCATCTAAGTCGCCATCGAGGTCGTAATCAAAAAATGCGGCGTGTGTGGTGTAGCCGGTTTCGTTCAGGCCATATTTTGCGGCCGATTCGGTGAATGTCTGGTCGCCGTTGTTAATGTAAAGCGAGTTGCCTTGCTTGTTGACGAATTTCTGGTAACCCGCATTGCAGACGTAAATATCCAGCAAATTATCACCATTAATGTCCACCATCACCACGCCCGTGCTCCATTTGTCAGGCTCCGCAACGCCGGCTTTGGCTGTAATGTCTTCGAATTTAAAATTGCCTTTATTAAGATACAGTTTGTTATCGCCCATGTTGGCGGTGAAGTAAATATCAGGCAGGCCATCATTGTTAATGTCCCCGATCGCCACGCCGCCGCCGTTGTAAAAATTGCGGTAATTGAAAATGTTAACGTCTTCTTTGTCCTCAACTTTATTAACGAAATCAATTCCCGTTGCCGAAGCATCCATTTCCTCGAACAAGCCGTCCGGCTTGCTGGAATCTTTGCAGGAAGAAATAATGAACAGGAAGGTCAAAATAGCTGCCGTGTGCACGGAGCCCATGTATTTTGTTATCATTTAATTCGAAATCGAGGAGCTGAAAACTTCTTTTTCAGTAATGTTGCCCAAACTTACTGCGGGCTTTTTATAAACGATGAAGCCCTCTGCGGGAATATATTTGTCGGGCTGCTGGAAGTCGCTATATTTTCCGACCTTACCTTTAATCCGAAAAACCATTTTGTCTTTTGTAAATGTGGTAGCTGTGATCTCGCCCTCAGCCATCATGTAACCCTCGCCGATCATCTGCGCTTTGTTAATGATCTTGCCCATTTTAATGCTTGTTTCAACCGGGCTGTTGGCTGTGATCGCCTTGGTAATAGGCTGCGCCGCATACCATTTCTCCCCTCCCAGGTTAATGATCGTTTTCCCCTCAAACTGATCCGTTAATGTCAGGTTCATCATATTATCCGAGATCAGCGCCTGGCCGGAGAAAATGCTTTCTTTTGGGTAAAACTCCTTCCCTCCGATCGTGACCACAATTTTGGCCTCATTATCTTTCAATGTCTGAAAAAGCGCGTCTGCGGCCTGTTCGGATGAATCTTTTGAATTACAATTAAAAACAAAGAGCGCTAAAAACAGAAGTAAGCAACGGGTCATTACACTGGGATTCAATTGGTACGCCAATAATAAAACAAAAATGCCCGAAATGATCGAGCATTTTTGTCAAAAGATATGATTTGAGTCTTAATATCCTGGATTCTGTTCAAGGTTTGCATTGGAAACCAAGGCAGCAGAAGGAATTGGATAAAGCACTGTATAAGCGTCTTTAACAGACGTTCCTGTTCCGGTTGTAAACTTACCGAAACGGATTTCAGTAGTTCTTTTACCACCTTCCCAGTACAACTCGCGACCGATTTCGTCGAAAAGATTAGCCTCCGTCAACGATGCCAATGCTGTTGCTCCACGAACTTTTCTAAGTGCGTTCACCTGTGTAAGGGCACCTGCTGCATTTCCACCTCTCAGCAATGCTTCTGCTTTCATCAGGTAAGCATCTGCGTAACGCATCAAAAGATATTTTCCAGAGTTTGCAGGGTGATATTTGATCACGCGGATACCTTTATCGGTAGCTGCACCAGCCAAAGGAACGTCTTTCGTGAATTGCAAAGGCTTCTGCGTACGAGTATCAATGATTGGCTTACCTTTTTCATCATACTGCTGACCGATCAGGAAACCATAGCTGATACCTGAAAACTCAGTTCCATCTTTTTTCGCAGGCTTTCCGATACGCGTATCTTTTGCTTCGAAAGTGTCATAGAAATCAGCAAGTGTAGCGAAACCATTCCATCCCGATGGGTTCTGGCCATAGTGCAATGTCATCATCCAGCGGTTCTGAGCAGTTCCTTCCTGAACGTTGAAAATTGGCTCGGTTTTAGCAGTTGCGGAGAATGCAGCGAAGTAATCCGCTTCTAATGCGTATCCGTCCGCTGTAATTGCATCTACGTAAGCAATCACTTTGTCCATATCAGCCTTATCAAAGGTGTAGGGCCCTTCTGGTGTAGTGCTTTTGTAAACTGCCTTGTTAAGATACATTTTAGCCAAAAGGAAGTTGGCAGCTGCTTTCGAAGCGGTCCCGTTATTTACAGACGGCCCTTTCTTAGGCAGGTTAGGAAGTGCTTCTTCCAGATCCTTAATGATGTAATCAAATGCTTCCGAGCGCGTTAACACTTTTGGAAGATCATTAACACCTTGTGTAACTTCCCTGACCGGAACTGAACCCCAGTAATCCATAACCCAGTGCATATTATATGCCCTCAGGAACTGCGCCTCTGCCTTCTGAACAGCGGTTGGATTGGATGCGATGATCTCAGTTGCTTTATAAGCTCTCTGGTTCAATGCATTCCATGCGCTCAGAATATAGGAGTGAGAAGCATCCCAGGTATGTTGGTCAAGCGTACGCCACACCCCATTATCACCCCAGTCAACACCACGTGTTGGCGGGATCATTTCTGCTGTTGTGTGCTGGCCAAGTGCGTAAACACCCGCCTGATCTGAGTAAGTAGAAAGATCTTTGTAAGCAGACGAAAGCGCTTCAACCACATTCACCGGTGCGAAATTACCTTCCACCACTTCGTTTACCACGGAATCCTTTTCCTCGTTAACAAGGTCAGTACAAGCCGACAGCGTCGCCATGCAAACCCCGGTAACCATTATTTTATATATCTGACTGGTTTTCATTTTATAATTAGTTAGAATTAGAATGATACATTAACACCAACTGTCCACGTTCTTGCTCTCGGGTAAGCGGTATAGTCAATTCCGAATGAAGGGATGTCATTTAAAGATTTGTTTGTGCTCACCTCTGGATCTTGTCCGCTGTATTTAGTGAATGTCAACAAGTTCTGACCAGTCACGAAAAGTCTTGCATTGCTAAGCACTTTGTTCGCTTTCATCGGAACACGATATCCTAGTGAAAGGTTTTGCAGACGAACAAAATTGCCTTTTTCAAGGAAACGGGTCGAAACATCAGGAGCATTCAAAGCACCTTCTTTATTTCCGATAACATCTTTCGTTACGTTACGTCCGTTGGCAAACGAACCTTGTGTAAAGAATGCGTTAGCAGTATTTGAGTAAATGTAATGTCCGAAAACACCGTTGAAGAACAGACTCATATCAAACGCTCCGAAAGTTAAGTTATTGGTTAAACCGGCGTTAACTTTTGGAAGCGGGCTTTTTCCACCCAGGAACTGCTGGAAGTCACCATTTGGATAAAGTGAGTTTCCGTTGTCGTCAAATCCGCCGAACTCGCGAAGGAAGTAAGCGAACAAAGGCTGGCCTTCTGCCAAACGCTGTGCAAATGCACCCGAAAGACCCTGACCGTTGATCTCACCTGTATCATATGTTCCGATCAGGTTTTTAACAAGGTTTTTGTTGTAAGATCCGTTCACCACCATTTCCCATGTGAATTTCTTGCCATCCACGATCACACCAGTCAAAGCCAATTCAATACCACGGTTTTGAATGTCTGTGTCAAGATTGCGGAATACAAATGGGTTCGGTGCAGGCTGAGCTGCAACAACTTTAAAAAGAAGGTCTTTTGTACTCTTGTTATAAAGGTCAAGTGTTCCGCTCAATCTTCCTTTCAAGATCGAGAAGTCAAGTCCAAGGTTGAATGCAGCAGTTGATTCCCATTTGAGATCCGGGTTGTTGAAGGCTACTGCGTTCAAACCACCACCTGTAATGCCGTCAGCACCCTGGTTGATCGCGTAATCGCTGTATCTGTCACGTCTGTCGTATACATTGTGAGGGATTGCCTGGTTACCTGTAACACCATATCCAATTCTAAGAGAAAGATCTGTGAAGACAGTTTTAGGAACAAAATCCTCTTCAACCAATTTCCATTTGAAAGCTCCTGATGGGAAGTAACCATATTTATTGTTACCACCGAATTTAGAAGAACCATCCACACGCAATGTACCAGTGAACAAGTATTTGCTTCCGAAACCAAGGTTTACACGACCGAAGTAAGATTGAAGCTCATCCTTTACATAGCTTGAATTCTGGATAACAGAACCAACACTTGAAAGCGATGTTGCATCTTTAACACCAACAGTTCCTGCAATACCCAGGTTGTTAATCATCAGATCCAGGTCGTTGGTACGGAAGTTGGCAGCAGCCACGTTCTTGCTTCCATTTTCGAAGCTCTGATAAGAGTAACCCAGAAGCGCATTCAATGTAACGTTTCCGATTTCCTTGTCATAAGTAAAGTAGTTTTCCATCAACTGGTTGTTACTTTCCACATCGCGAATATACACGCGGCCAATTTTGTCTGATTCTTGAGTACCACCAATACCTGCAACAACCAGATCTCTTGAATAAGCCTGTTTTCTTGTAGACATTGATTTGTCAAACCCAAGAACCGTTTTAAATTTCAAACCGCTGAAAATTTCCAGTTCAGCATTGATGTTACCCAGCGCGCGAAGCGTGTTGTTATTATCTTTTGAAAGATTAACAAACGCAAGCGGGTTAGGCTCCGTAGTTGTAGACTGGTTCAATGTATCGCCTCTGTACGCTGGGCGTGTAGGGTTAGCTTTCAGAATGCTACCCATCAAATCACCTTCAAAACCAATGTTTTCAGAAATTGGAACACCTGTATCTTGCGTGTTTGCAAAGTTCAGATTGCTTCCTACTGTCAATTTATCACCGATGAATTTTTTCTGACCGCTGAAACCAACGCTGTAACGTTTAACATTAGAAGTCTGCACGATACCGTCCTGGTTCATGTAACCCAGTGAGAAACGATAGTTACCCGAAGCGTCACCGCCACCATAAGACAAGTTGTGCTGATGTGTTAGCGCAGTTCTGAAAAGCAGGTCCTGCCAGTCAGTATCTGAACCTTGATCCTGTCCGCCAGCTGCTTTGTATTCCGCTGCATTCAAAAGATCATATTTCTTTGTGATGTTGCTTACACCCAGAGAATACCCATAATCCAGGGATCCTTTTCCTCTTCCTCTTTTTGTAGTGATTAAAACAACACCATTTGCACCGCGTGAACCGTAAATCGCTGTTGCAGATGCATCTTTAAGAATGTCCATGCTCGCGATATCGTCCGGGTTCAGGAAGTTCAGCGGGTTTTTCGCTGGCTGACGGCCAACACCCTGGTTATCACCACCTGATGAAGTGTTATCGCCGCTCAAAGGCACACCGTCGATTACAAATAACGGGTTGTTACCGCCCAAAACAGACGACGTTCCCCGGATACGCACGTTAATACCACCGCCCGGCTCACCGCTGGACTGGGTAATTTGCACACCCGCAACGCGTCCCTGCATCAATTGCTCAGGAGAAGTAACGATCCCTTTCTGGAAATCCTTCGATCCCAAAGCGGACACCGCACCGGTTGCATCCTTTTTCTTTACCGTTCCGTAACCAACTACAACAACTTCTTCCAAAGCCTTAACGTCTTCGGTGAGTGTCACGTTGACGGTGGATTTATTACCAACTGCAATGTCCTGAGTCTCATACCCAATGGCACTGAAAGTCAATGTTGCATTTCCCGGAACACTAATCTGGTAGTTACCTTCAACATCCGTATTTGTTCCTTTTGTACTCCCTTTTAATGTAACTGTAACTCCTGGTACTCCACCCGCTCTGGCGTCAGTAACCTTACCGGATACATTCACATCCTGTGCAAAAACATTCGTGCTTAAACCGATCAAGATCATCAGGAAGCCGAAAAGCCCTGTGTTGCGCCCTGCTAATCTCGCTTTCGTCACAACATTCTTTTCATTGCTTGAATCATGTCGACGAAACACATGAAAGGATAAATTCATCATAGGTCTGTTAAGTAAATAGTTAAATCTGGTCACCGCCTGTGTATCATTTTAACATTTGCGTTCATCTTCGGTAAAAAATGCCCTGTCACACTCAATTCGGGCTTTTTTATGAATTTTACTATGAAAAAGTTAAAGTTATTCAATGACGGTCATACAAAATAATATAAAAGAGCCGGATAATACAATATGGTTTTCTTTAAACTTGCTTAAATAAATCAACTTTTAAGCAAGAAAGTTATATTATATAATTATAGTGCAAACGCTATATTTGAGAAGTACAAAAGCAGCCCATTTCGGTGACTTTTTTAATTAAAGTTTAATTTTTTGGCCAGTGGACCGATATAGCGTTCTGAAAATATTTTGCTGGAAATCCTTGATCGTTGTTCGTAACTTTGGAGCTGATTTTCCCGCTTATCCAACACCATGACTGCGCCGCTTTCCGTAACTAACAGTGATTTAAGTCTTCTAGCCAAACAACTTGAGGGTGAACTGCATTTCGATAATACGATGCGCACCCTGTACGCAACCGACGCTTCCGCTTACCGTGAGATGCCACTTGCCGTGGCCATTCCAAAATCGGAGGCTGATATCAAAACACTGATCAGATATGCTACGGAAAAACGCATTTCGCTGATTCCAAGAACCGCCGGAACGTCTCTTGCAGGGCAGGTTGTGGGGAACGGCATTGTGGTGGACGTTTCACGGAATTTTACAAAAATCCTGGAAATAAACGCGGCCGAAAAATGGGTCCGTGTGCAGCCTGGTGTGGTGCGTGACGAGCTTAATATGGCCCTCAAACCTTATGGACTTTATTTCGGGCCGGAAACCTCCACGGCTAACCGCGCCATGATCGGCGGAATGGTCGGAAACAATTCATGCGGCTCCAATTCTATCGTTTACGGCAGCGCCAGAGAGCATACATTGGAAGTGAAAGCAATCCTGGCAGATGGTTCGGATGCAGAATTTAAGAATATAAAAGGAGCGGATTTCAAAAATCTGCTAACAAGTGCGCAACAGAAAAACGGAAGCGCGACGCTTTTGGATAAAATCTATCTCAAAACAAATGAAATTTTACAATCATCTGTAAACCAGGATGAGATTAGAAGAAACTTTCCAAAGCCCAGCATAGGCAGAAGAAATACGGGTTACGCATTGGATATGCTGCTTCATACCGAGCCATATTCTAATCAAAACGCCCTTGGTGAGCCAGCACAGCCATTTAATATGTGCAGCCTTATCGCAGGCTCTGAGGGAACATTATGCTTTCTGACAGAAATAAAGTTAAACCTCGTTCCGCTCCCGCCTAAAACGCAGGGATTGGTTTGTGTGCATTGCGATACGATTGACGAAGCATTAAGGGCAACGATTTTAACCCTGAAATATCAACCGCACGCAGTTGAATTAATAGATGACTACGTTCTTGAATGTGCCGCTACGAACGCAGAACAGAAGAAAAACGCATTTTTTGTAAAAAATAAACCTGACGGTAAATATCCGGCCATCCTGGTTGTGGATTTATCGCGGGAAACGAAGGAGGAGGTGGAAGCACTTTCAACAGAAATGATCAAAGAGTTGCAGGATGCGGGCATGGGTTTCCATTATCCGTTGCTCTTTGGTGACGATACAAAAAAGATCTGGACATTAAGAAAGGCAGGTCTGGGACTGCTCGGCAACATTCCGGGTGACGAAAAAGCGGTTGCGGTGATCGAGGATACGGCTGTTGATGTTTACGATCAGCCCGATTATATCCGCGATTTTAATGAAATTTTGAAAAAACATGGCATGTCGGCCGTGCATTATGCGCACGCAGGAACAGGCGAGATCCACCTGAGACCTATCATTAACCTCAAAACCAGCGAGGGACACCGCCAGTTCAGGATGATCGCGGAAGAGATTGCGAACCTGGTTAAAAAATACGATGGCTCGCTTTCCGGAGAGCATGGCGATGGGCGGTTAAGGGGAGAATTTATCCCAAAAATGGTTGGTGAGCACAATTACCAGCTTTTCAAAGACATTAAGAGGGTGTGGGACCCTAACAATATTTTCAACCCGGGAAAAATTGTGGATACGGCCCCAATGGACACTTTCCTGCGCTACGAAGCCGATCAGCAAACACCCGAATTCAAGACTTACTTCCGTTTTCAGGACCAGGATATTCTGCAGCACGCCGAGCAATGCAACGGTTCAGGCGACTGTCGCAAAACGCAAATGAGCGGCGGGACAATGTGCCCGAGTTTCATGGCTACCCGCAACGAAAAGGACACGACACGTGCACGGGCTAACATTTTAAGAGAAATGCTGACGCGTTCTCCGAAAGAAAACCGGTTTGATAATAAAGAGATTAAGGAAGTGTACGACCTCTGCCTGGCTTGCAAAGGCTGCAAAGGAGAATGTCCTTCCAATGTGGATGTTGCGAAATTGAAAATGGAATTTTTGCAACAATATCACGATGCAAACGGCATTCCGCTACGTTCCTGGCTGGTCGGAAATTTTTCAAAAATGACCGGCATTGCAAGCTATGTCCCATGGGCCTATAACCTGGTCTTCAAAAACGCACCACTTCGGAAAATAGCCAACACCATGGTAGGCTTTCACCCGGAGCGAACTATGCCGCTCCTGCACAGCACGACGTTGAAAAAGTGGTATGACCAGCGCAAAGCAACAAAATCCACAGGTCGGAAAGTGTATCTTTTCTGTGATGAGTTTACCAATTATAATGATGTTGAAATTGGTAAAAAATCCATTCTGACGCTTGAAAAGCTGGGTTATGAAGTGATTATTCCAAAACATGCCCCTTCCGGCCGTCCCCAGCTTTCGAAAGGACTTTTGAAGGATGCGAAAAAAATCGCCGAGGAGAACATTAACCTCCTCAAAGACATCATTTCGTATGACACCCCGCTCGTGGGCATTGAGCCGTCCGCAATCCTGACTTTCCGCGATGAATATCCGGACCTGGTTAGCGATGAGCTTGTGGAAAAATCCAAAAAACTGGCCCAAAACGCATTGCAGTTTGACGAGTTCATCTCGCGTGAAATCGAGTTAAAACATATTTCAAAAGATCAGTTTACCAAGGAGAAGCGGTTGATCAAATTGCACGGACATTGCCAGCAAAAGGCCATTTCGAGCATGATACCAACGAAAAAAATGCTTTCGCTGCCAGAAAACTACAATGTTCAGCTCATTCCATCGGGATGCTGCGGCATGGCCGGGTCGTTTGGTTACGAAAAAGAGCACTATGACATTTCCATGCAAATCGGAGAACTGGTCCTCTTCCCAGCCGTCCGCCAGCAACCCGAAGAAGTCATTATTGCCGCACCCGGAACCAGCTGCCGCCACCAGATCCACGACGGCACCGGCCGCCACGCCAAGCACCCGGCAGAGATATTGTGGGAGGCGCTGGTGTAGGCTATCTAAATTCTCCAACCATTGGTTGGAGAATTTGCACAGAGCTCAATTCACCCAACAAAACCTAACTTTTTGGGAATGGATTCCTAAAAAAATACTACTTTTTAGGAATCCATTCCCAAAAAGTTGTATTTTTAGTCCTATTTCAGAGCGACCATGATTAAACGCAATTTGCAAAAGATAATCGAATCAAAACTTCATGATGGCAAAGCTATCATTCTGTTGGGAGCGCGTCAGGTTGGGAAAACTACACTGCTAAATAAATTATTTTCAAACAAAGAAGATACACTTTGGCTTAATGGAGATGAAACTGATGTGCAGGCTTTGTTTGAAAATGCAACCTCATCACGCCTGAAAAGCATATTTGGCGACAAAAAGAATATTGTCATTGACGAAGCGCAAAGGATTTCTGACATAGGTTTACGTTTGAAATTAATAACCGACAATATCAAAGGCGTCCAACTAGTGGCCACGGGCAGCTCTGCTTTTGAACTAGCCAATAAAGTAAACGAACCTTTAACGGGACGTAAATGGGAATACAAAATGTTCCCGATTTCCTTCGGCGAAATGGTCAATCACCATGGGCTTTTGGAGGAAAAAAGACTTTTGCCACAAAGACTGGTTTATGGATACTATCCAGACATTGTGAATCATCCCGGATCTGAAAAAGAGACACTAAAACAGTTAACCGACAGCTATCTGTATAAAGATATTTTAATGTGGGAGAACATTCAGAAGCCCGAAAAACTGATGCGCTTATTACAAGCATTGGCTTTTCAGGTTGGCTCACAAGTTTCTTTTAACGAATTAGGCCAGATATGCGGTTTGGACAATAAGACGGTCGAAAAGTACATTAATTTACTCGAACAAGTGTTCGTCATTTTTCGGCTTGGAACATTCAACCGCAACCTGAGAAATGAACTCAAAAACAGTCGCAAGATCTATTTCTATGATAATGGCATTCGCAATGCACTGATTGCAAACTTTACACAACCAGAACTAAGAACCGATATTGGCGCTTTGTGGGAGAATTTTATCATCTCTGAGCGGATGAAATTTATCAATTACCAGGGAATTTGGGCTAACACTTATTATTGGAGAACCAAAGATCAAACTGAGATCGATTACCTAGAAGAATCAGATGGCAAATTGAATGCATATGAATTTAAATGGAATTCTAAAGCAAAATCCCACTTCTCAAAAGTTTTTTCCAATGCCTATCCTGACAGCACTTTTAAAGTAATTCACAAAGACAACTTTGATGAGTTCCTCTTATAATGCCCGCTAATTCCGCCCCAAATTAAAATTCATAGTAGTCCCGATCCTAAACACCGTGGTTTTATACTTAAAGCGCTCGAAGTTGCTTACGACTTCGATGCGGAAGGGGAAGCGGATTCCTACGTCGAGGCCGTAGCCTAGTTCGGTGTAGTTGTTGGAGGCTAGGGTGGCCAGGTAATGCAGCATGAAATTTTCCTTGATGCCGAGGACGCGGAACCAGGTGATTTGGGTGAGCAGGAATTTGCGCAGCTCGCTCAGGATATGGGCTTCGAAAAACTGATCCGACGTGCTGTAACGATAGTAATCAAGCATTCTGAATGTTCCGACGGGATCGCCGAGCTGAAAGAAAAACCGGTTTCCTGCGAAATGCTGGAAGTCGGGATAGCGGACGTCATTTGTGTTCAGGAATTTTCCGGCACTTAGTTTATAGCTTAGCTTACTCCGGATCCCCGTGTCAAATCCATGCTGGATTCCAACCTGCAAAAGGTCGAAATCCACGTCGCTGCCAAAAATATCATTGATCCCTTTGCGATAGTTTAATGATAACTTCGGCGAATCATCGTCATAATAGGTTGTCCTTCCATTTTTGGTGCGGTATTTCTGCCAGGGTTTGTAGTTTGCTGTAACTCCAATGGTCAGGGCTTGGTGGTTGGTCATTTGGGTGGACGTCTCCCCTGATTCTCCACTCGGGTAACGCGTAAACGGGTGATTAGAAGTAAATTCCCTGCGTTTCCAGTCGATCCAGCGATATGGATTCGTGTTGTACAAATTGCGGAGCGGGCTGCGGTCAGCGTATTCAATGTTAGCTTTCAGCTCGAAATGTTCGTTTTCACGGGTGGTTGCAAAGTCGAGCCGGACGAAATTCTTTTCGTAGATTTTGATAAAATTCTGCTCCAAAAACAATGTGGTAATAGAGTTCAGCAGCGGATGCATTGGGTTTTCTCCGTTAAACTGGGAAACCGTCTGGCCGCCAGATAGGTTGAGTTTGTTGCGTTTCCAGCCATAATCAATGCCACCAAATGCCATTAATTTCTGCCGGGCGAACGAGTAACGGGTGAGCGCATTAATGGACAATTCCTGCCCTTGCCGAACAGAAAAGCGCTTAACGCCATCAGAACCAATCTGGACTACTTCCTGATTCTTCTTTGGATCGCCCCCTTTATAACGCAGCTTAAAACCGCCCCCATTCAAAACCAATCCCTCAACCGTGTTTACCTGCGCGCCCAGCAGCGGCGTCACATAATCCAGCCGCCACGGGCTTTTCTTGCCCAACCGGAAACTGTGGCCCGTAAAAATATCGCCTACAAAGCCCAGTCCCCCTCCTTTCTTATTGTTTTTAGAAGTGTCGGATTTGGCAACCTTCAAACTGTCTTTCTGCTCCTCAGTGCCTTTGGTCATGACCACAATGCTATCCAGTCGCGTGTAACTTTTCACCTCCGCCGTCGTCAACGGAACCGTTCGGATGGAATCCCAGAATGCCGTGCTGCGCATACTGGCCATGGAATCCACCACCGTTGTATCGTTTCTGGTGAAGTTCAGGTCTATGTCCTCTCCTTTCTCCTCTTTTGTTTTCAGGTCCTGCTTTTCATATTCCTTCATGAGCTTGCGCAGGTTTTTGGCCGAAAATTCCTTTTGCTTACTGACCACTTCCTCCAATTTCTGCGACTTGATTTCCCGGCCCGTAAGCTTTACTTTTTTCGCTTCATCCTTCTGTTTTTTATCATCCACCACCACAATGTCCGGCCTGAATGCAGGATTGATCTTAATGTCTGAGAACGATTGAGAAATCACGAAATCCCCTTTTCCTTTTAACCCATAAATGCCTCCCTGCACGTGAAACTGCTGATTAACAGGCATCCACACACCCTGCACCGGACTGTAAACCTGCTTGATATCAATGGTAAAACCCGTATTAACGGTCGTCAGATCGAGGCTGTAAATACTCCATTCATCTTCAATAATGTGAATGGTCCCTTTGTAAACGCCTTCGCCATAGGCGCGCGGGGTTACTTTTATTTTATTTACTTCAATGCCATTTTCACGAAAAGCGCCCAGATATTCAAACTTATAATAAGCAAATGCCCGGGGCGACAGCGGGGAAACGGCCTTAACAACTTCGGGCTGGTAAAAGCTTGTCAGCAGATAAGCATTCGGGTTTGCGAAATCCTTATCCTGACTGTTACGGGCGGCAATAACCTTCTGTTTGTAGGTGTTAGGCTGTTTAAATGTTACTTCAGAAACGCTTTCATTGAGGATAGGAACGCCTTTTTTAAAATTCGTTTCCTTTTCCATCTCCTTTAATTCCTTTTTATACAAAAATTCCAACGGAAGATCGGTGATCACTATGGAAGATTTGGAATAGGCTTTGGCTTTATAACTATCCACTTGGAGCAAATGATAGCGACTTTTGGCAATGGCGCGGCGCATAATGGTGTACGCAGGATCTTCGTCACGGCTTCCTATACGCACTTCGCCCAGGTTCAGCGCCTGTTCTTCCATGGTTAGGTCAAAGGTTTCCATCCTGTTTTCAACCGTAAACGCTTTTTGCCCCGTTTTGAAACCTAAATATTGAAAAATGACCTCATAGTAACCCGGTTTCAGGTCCAGCTGATAGCGTCCTTCTTCGTTGGAAATGGTGCTGATGGATGTTCCTTTGACAACAATTGCGGCAAAAGGAAGCGGCTCGCCTTTCCTGGTTTTGATAATCCCCTTGATCCCGCCCGACGAAGTGCCTTGCGAAAAGCATTGAGTAGCAATTAGTAAGAAAAGAAAAACGACAGTAAAGTAGCGTTGGAGCATAGAAAGATCGGGGCCCGGATGTAAAATGCCTGTTGTATGTCAACAAGATGCATTTAAATATAAACGGGTTGCATTAGAATGCCAACAGATTTTTCCGATCAGTTACATATCCGCAAATTCCCAGGCACTCTGGTAGGCGCCCAGCGCTTCGGCGTAAGCAATAAAGTCTGAATAAAAGGGCAAATTCGAGAGGGTGGCGCTGTCGCCGATCACGACCAGTTTTTTGCGTGCACGGGTCATCGCCACATTCATACGGCGAATGTCAGACAGGAACCCGATCTCGCCCTCGGGATTGCTGCGGGTCATGCTGATGTAAACAATGTCACGCTCCTGACCTTGAAAACTATCTATCGTATTGACTGAGATTTTCGATATAAATGGCTGTAAAAGAGCATTATGAGCCAGTTGCTCTTTCAATAAACCAATTTGCTCTTTATAGGGAGAAATGACTGCAATGCTTGGAAACTCGCCGGGGTAGAAACTTTTGGCCTGCATCAATTCGGTCACATATTGCGTCAAATGTTTGAATAAAAATGCGGCTTCGTCCGGGTTCGTGGAGCTGGTTCCTTCGAGTTTTTCGTCATAACCGCAGCCTGCTGTGTCAATGAAAGCCAATGCATTATCCGAGGAAAAAACCAGGTGATGCGCGACAGCCTCGTTGGCTTTCAGTTTGTTTTGATAAAATATTTGAGATGAATAACCCATAATCGCCTCATTCATCCGATACTGCTCTTCGAGTAATGTTACGGATTCCGGATGCAGCGCGACGCATTTTTCCAGCAATGTAGTGGCTAATCCATTTTTAGCAACCTCGGCTGACTTAATGGTGGGCGCCAACTGGAAATGATCACCTGCCAGCACCACTTTTTCGGCTTTCAGGATCGGGATCCAGCAGGCCGGTTCCAGTGCCTGTCCGGCTTCATCGATCACCACTGTTTTGTATTTCAAATTGCGGACCGTATAATGGTTAGCGCCCACCAATGTGGCTGTAATCACCTGCGCTTTGCCTAGAATATCCTCGATCGCATATTGCTCCACGCTCCCCACCTCTTTCATGATCTTGTGGGCTTCATCAAAAAGCGCTTTCCGCTGGTCGCGTTCGGCTTTTCCAAAATTGCGTTTGTATTTGTGTGCGAGGTTTTTGTATTCGTTTGCCTGCTTTTTGAGCGCCTTAATGTCCTTCATCCGCACGTGCTGCGAGATTTTACTATCGAGTGTGAGCGACATCAGGCGTTCCGAAACACGCACCGGGTTACCAACCCTCAGCACATTCAAACCCTCGTCTGTGAGCTTTTCACTGAGCAGATCCACAGCTGTATTGCTAGGCGCAACAACCAGGATCTGCTGGTGATCCTGTTTGATCAAAGCTTTTATCGCCTGGACCAATGTGGTCGTTTTTCCCGTTCCGGGAGGGCCATGCACAACGGCAAGATCCGACGCGGAAAGGATTTTATGAACAGCCTCATTTTGTGAGCTGTTCAATCTGGGGATCGTTATTTTAGGAAGTTGGTCGTTAAAAGAAGGCGATTTCTCTCCGGTCAGAATTTTAACCAGACGGCCCTCTTTTTCATTTTCAAGCAATGCAGTTGCGGCCTTAATCGCACCTTGCATTTCGTCGTAACTATTGTCATCAAAAAGCAGGTCGATGCCCAGCTTTCCATCGCGTGACCATTCGGGAAGCTCATCCGTCCGAAGCGTGATTTTGAGCCGGTTACCACTCTGATGCGTAATAATGCCTTCTAACCTGTCCTGCTTTGGCTCGTGATTGGAAAACAAAACAGCCGGCATGCCAAACCGGAGCTGGTGGGAAATATCCTGGTGGGTGGTGCGTTCAATTTCGACGGTCAAATAGTCGCCGCGGCTCATTTCCGAGCCTCTTATGGCAATGGGATACCAGCTTAACCCACTCGCGCGCCGCTCGGAAACCGATGATCTTTCGGTTAGTCGCTGGTAAGCAAGTCTGTCTTCTTCCCTTTCAGTTTTAAGTAAATTGAGGAGGTTCTTGAAATAATCCATGCACAAATAAAGTCAGGAAAACTGGTTTTAGTGTATCATAGCAGCATCTGCACCTTGCTGCACTTCCACTTTTTCCTTGATAAAACGCCTGCCAAAAACAAGCATGGAAAGCGCCAGAAGCGAAGATCCGGCCATTGAAGCCACCATCGGAATAACGGATGGCTCTTCAAAAATACTGATCACAATGGATATCAATGTGCCCATTCCCATTTGAAAAGCACCCATTAATGCCGATGCGCTGCCTGCGTTTCTCGTAAACGGAGCCAATGACAGCGCGGCGGCATTGGGATAGGTGTAACCAATGCAGCAAAGAAAGAAGAACAGAAAAACGATCACGACCGGAAGTGTGAGCAAGCCGGCCAATGCAGCTGCGAGAAAGGCGAAACTGACAATGACCTGGCAAATCAGCGCCGTATTGACAACTTGCTCGCTGGTGAATTTTCTCAAAAACAATGTATTTAATTGACTCGAACCTATAAAACCAACGGAAAGAAAAGCGAAGATCCATCCGTAAACCTTGCCATCTGTATGGAAGACCTCCATAAAAACCAGCGGAGAGCCTGCTACATAAGCGAACAGACCAGAGAATGCAATGGCACCCGTTAACGCGTAAGTGTAAAACTGCGGCTCCCGGATCACTTGCAGAAAATTAAGCAGAATGGGTTTTGGCTTCAAGGAAAGGGTTTTATCCGGCTTGTAACTATCCGGCAGCCAAAGCACCGTTGCCAGAAGAATGGCCACACCCATGCCTGTCAGGATCCAGAACACGGCATGCCAGCCGAATGCATCGGTAACATAACCACCCACGGTGGGTGCGATCATAGGGGAAACGCCAACAACCAGAAGCAGCAACGAAAAAACCTTTGCATTATCCTTCACCGGAAACAAGTCCCTAACCATCGCAACCGACGCAACCGTAGCCGCACAACTTCCTATTGCCTGGATAACCCGCAGTAAAATCAAATCATTAATGCTATTGGCCATTGCGCAACCCACTGAGGCCAGAATGTAAACCACTAACCCGATGAACAAAGGCTTTTTCCGACCGAACCGGTCAAGCAGCGGCCCGTAAAGAAGCTGACCAACCGAAATCCCAACAAAAAATCCGGATAATGAGAGTGAAACCTTGGCTGCTGTGGTGTGCAGGTCTTTGGCAATGGCCGGAAAACCGGGCAGATACATATCAATTGAAAAAGGCCCGAGTGCCGTTAAGCTGCCTAGAATCAGGATGAGAAAGAAATATGTTTTTTTGGACATTATGGAGTGATGTGGCGTAGCAGTAGGCCGTATAACGCGGATATGCTTTGGGTGGTTCGGGGTAATTGGATTTTTCTCACTCGCCGAACATAAAAAAGAGGCTTCTTTTTAGAAGCCTCGCTCTCTATTCACTACTATAATCGCGTTTCAGGCAGCGATCCAGTCCAACTTCTTATAAACTTCGCGCTCGCTTTCGCTCACTGCGTATGGAACCTTGTTTTTCAGATAAATAATGCAGCCGGGTCCTTCTTGTATCGGTGCTATTTTAACTACGTCTTCTTTGTGAATGATGATATTAATGAGCTTTTGGCCCAGCAATTGAAATGTACCTGATTGTACCATGACTAATTTAAAGATAATAATTACTTATGCGATGCCGCTTACAGGACTATCAGACTTCGAATACAACAGGAAATAATTTTCTGAAATTGAAAAATAGCTAAGATCCGTTCTGTTGCTCATTTGAAGAAAATCAGCAATTTCTTTCTGCGCGTCCATTTCGTTTTGTGCGTCAGAAACTGTAAGAACTGCGCCAGGCTTCAATGTATTTATTGCGTTATTACCAAGTGTAGCGATCATGTTATATTCGAAATTAAGAGTTAGTCGATGTAAACTGTTTTGCAATGGTCGGTTAAATAAGCATGCCAGCACGGCCAGCACATTCGCTCTTTCTATGGTTTCAAGAGTGATTTTTGTCTAAATAAAATAAAACCTGATAAGCAAAATGCTGATTTTTAACATTTTGTAAAAATTCAAAAAAATTTACACTATGTGCTGCAAAAATGAAAATTAAACCCGTTTTGCTCCTATAATAAGCACCCGGATTTCTGCAAATCAGTTACGTTTAAAAGACACTTCGGTCAACAATTTCCGCAGTTCATAGGTCAGTTTCTGAACTCCGGTAACCTTGCTTTTTCCACGATTATCATTCTGAACAACTTTGGGTCAAACCAAGGGACAAATGAAAATCGGCTTTACACTTCTGCTTCTTATTCTTACATCAGCTGCAATAGCCCAAACCTCCATTTCGGGCCGGGTATCGGATCACAAAGGCGGGGCACTGCCCGGCATCAACATTTACCTGAAAGGCACTTATGACGGGACCACTTCCGGTGCGGACGGCCGTTTTGCTTTCACTACAACCGAAGCGGAAAACCAAACATTAACCGTTCAGGCGATCGGTTTTAAAAGTCAGGAACTGGTTCTTGAACTTCGGGGACAGCCCATAACCGCGAACATTGTGCTCGCAGAAAGCATTAATCAACTGAATGCCGTGACCATCTCTGCTGGGGCGATGGAGGCCGGTGATGAGAAAAAATCGGTGGTGCTCAAACCGCTCGACATTGTAACAACCTCCGGCGCCATGGGCGACATTACTGGCGCATTGCTTACATTACCAGGCACTTCCACCGTAGGCAACGACGGACGGCTGTTTGTACGCGGCGGTGATGCCTCGGAAACTTCTATTTTTATTGATGGCCTGCAAGTGGGAAATGCATTTGGCAGCACCACTTCCAATGTGCCGACCCGCAACCGGTTCAGCGCTAATTTATTCAAAGGATCGTTTTTCAGCACAGGAGGTTATTCCGCCGAATATGGGCAGGCGCTCTCATCGGCTTTGGCATTGAATACGGTGGACCTTCCGCTCAGAAACCAGGGAGATGTGAGCATTATGTCGTTGGGCGGCGGTTATACGCAAACGTTGGTGAAGGACAACCGCGCATTGACTGCCTCGGCAAACTATTACAATCTGGCCCCTTACCAATCGCTTGTAAGGCAAAATTTTGATTGGGAAAAAGCGCCGTCGAGCTGGGATTCGGAGATTTCATTGCGTCGTAAATGGGGAAATGCGGTGACGGGCAAAGCGGGTTTTATCAAGGCCTATTTTCACACAGAAGGCAGCAATATGGCGATCTGGCAGAAAATCCCTGGCAATGATGGCCGCGGCGACCGGGTTAAGCTCAACAACCGCTATCACTATGGCAATGTTTCTTTCCGGCATTCGGGAAGCAAAGGCTGGCTCTTTTACGGAGGTGCGGCGCTGTCCGACAATAGGGACGCTATTCAGCTCAATGCGGATGATATCCGGCAGGTCAACCGGATTTTTCATTCCAAAGCGGTAACGGTTAAAGACTTCTCTGCGCAGTTTTCCCTCAAAAACGGCTTGGAATATTACGCCAAAACCTACTCGGAAGCATTGCCCGGCCAGAACCTGAAAAGGCAGTTTACGGATCACCAGTTCAACCATTTCTTGGAAGCGACTTACTATTTCAGTAACCGCTTGATCATGGTCGGCGGCCTGCGGAGCGGGCACAGCACATTGGCAAAAGAAACCTGGTTCACGCCGCGTTTTTCCATCGCCTATAAACTGGATAATCAAGGGCAATTCTCTTTTGCAGCTGGCAAGTTCAAACAACTGGCAGAAGAAAAGCTGCGGGTGCGCCAGACCGACCTTAAAAATTCCGCGGCAACACATTACATTCTTAATTACTTCACAGTCAACAATAACCGCACATTCCGCGCGGAGGCTTTTTATAAAAACTACGATAATCTGGTCACTTACAAAGGCTTGGCGAGCGATCCTAAAAACGTGGCTCTGAATGGTGCTGGCTATGCGCGAGGCGTTGATTTTTTCCTGCGCGACAAGCAAACCATAAAGGATACCGATTTCTGGATCACGTACAGTTTTGTGGACAGCAAGCGCAGGTTTGCGGCCTATGAAACCAAAGTCCAGCCGTCATTTGCACCCAAACACAACGGCTCGGTCGTGGTGAAACATTTTGTGACGGCTATGAAATCCTTGCTGGGAACATCCTGGTCGTGGAACAGCGGCTATGCTTTTAATGATCCTAATCTGCCCGGTGAAATGCAGCGCAAAACGAAGCCATATAGCGATCTGAGTCTGAGCATCAGCTATCTGCCCAAGCCCAATGTGATCCTGCATGTGGCTTGCTCCAATGTTTTGGGTAGGCAGAATGTATTCGGCTATCAATATGCGACGCAGCCGGATGAATCGGGTTCCTATGCAAGCAGGCCCGTAGGACAGGGCGCCAAGCGCTTCCTTTTTGCCGGACTTTTCATCACGCTTTCAAAGGATAAAAAAGCCAATCAGCTGAACAATTTATAAAGCACCGCCAAGCATTCACAAACCAATATCAAGTCGGCTATAAAGCATCATTTAAAAACTATTAATCTTTTCAAACATGAACATTATGAAAAAGCAAGCCCAGATTATCATCCTTTTGTTACTATCATTCTTTACCGCTTCTGCACAGGAATCACCTTACCAGAAAGCGATGAAAAAGGAAATTGCGAAACTTACTTCAACCGACTCACTTCCTGTTTTGCAGCAATCGGCGAATACGTTCGGGCGAATCGCGGAGTTGAATCCGGGAGAATGGCTGCCGGTTTATTATCAGGGACTTGCGTACACATTCCAGGCCATGGACAAATCCCTTTCGCTGGATAAAAAGGACGAAGCGCTTGCTAAGGCGGACGAATTGGCTCAGAAAGCCGACGCCTTATCCAAAAACAATGCGGAAGTCGTTGCTTTGCAGGGCTTTGTATTAATGGCCAAACTCAATGCGGATGCGGCAAACCGCGGGCAAAGCTTGTCGGGGCCGGTGTTGCAGACATTTGGCAAGGCGCGTGCGATGGATCCGAAGAATCCGCGTGCTTATGCGTTAACGGCCCAAATGGAATATGGAATGGCCAAATTTTTCGGCTCCGGAACCGAAAAAGCTTGCGGATATGCGAAGGAAAGTCTGGCTATATTTGCTTCACAGGATGAGTCGGCCCTCAAAGCCGCCTTAATGCCAACCTGGGGCAAAGGCCTTGCCGAACAAATGGCCAGAAGCTGTCAATAACGAGCATAGCAACGTAAAACAATCCTTTCTGACACCAATCATTCATGAAAATTACCACCCGGGGCTCGAAAAAATTCTGGAATTTCTCTCCGGCTTTTCTTGCGGGAAACCTGCTGATCGCGCTCGTGATTTCCATAGGCTCTTTTGCTGAATGCATTGCGACCGGGGAAGGTTACCGGGATCTTGCACAGGACATCCTGATTTCATTCGTGATGTCGACGACGCTGAGTTATGGCGGATTTTTGATGGAAGATTATTTTGACAAAACGATTTCCTGGATCCAATATCCCGTTAAAAGGCTTATTCTGGAAAGCCTGTGCTATTTCCTGTATGTTTTTTGTGCGAGCATTGTCATCATTTTTCTGTTCCAGTTTTTTGTTATAAAAAACTTTACATTAAATAACATTCCGTGGAACAGACTGGTTGGCTGGACGCAGTTTCCGATGAAGGTCTCCTTTGTGATCCTGTTCATATTAATCAGCCGGTCGTTCCTGCTGGAATGGCGCACGGCGGCGATTGAATCGGAGCAGCTGAAAACGGAGCGGTTTGCCCAGCAATATCAGTCGCTGAAAGACCAGCTGAATCCGCATTTTTTATTCAATTCGCTCAATGTGCTGAGCAACCTGGTTTACGAAAATCCGGACACGGCGGCGAAGTTTATCCGGCAGCTTTCCAGCATTTACCGTTATGTGCTCGAAGTCCAGCAGGAAGAGTTGGTGACATTAAAACAGGAGTTGGGTTTTGCGGAAAACTATCTTTCCTTACAAAAGATCCGTTTTGAAGAAAGCCTGCAATATCACATCCGCGTGGATGCCCATGCAACCGGCTCCTTACCGCCCCTATCGCTTCAACTATTATTGGAAAACGCCATCAAGCACAATGTGGCTTCTATGGAAATGCCTTTAAAAATTGATATTGAGCTCATTAATAATCAATTGGTTGTCGAGAATAATGTCCAGCCCAAAAGCAGCTTGCCGGAGGAATCAACCGGCATCGGACTTTCCAATATCAGCAAGCGCTACGAACTGCTGAGCGAAGAAAATATCGCTGTCAGCAATGCCGACGGCCAATTTACAGTAACATTACCATTGCTTTTTCCATGAAAATTCTGATCATCGAAGACGAAAAACCAGCCGTAAGGCGCTTAATTCAGCTGATCAACCAGCAATTGCCGGAAGCGCAGGTCATCGCTAGTCTCGACACCGTAACGGCTGCTATTCAATGGTTTGGCAATAATACTGAACCTGATCTGATTTTTCTTGACATTCAGCTCGCCGATGGAGTTAGTTTTGAAATTTTCGAAAAAGTTAAGGTCAATGCACCGATCATTTTCTGCACGGCTTACGACCAGTATGCCATCAAAGCATTCAAGCTCAACAGCATCGATTATTTGTTAAAGCCCGTTGATCCCGAAGAACTTACACATGCACTGAATAAATTCAAGTCAGGCAAAAATGAACCTGCCATTTCTCTCAATCAGATTCGCAGCCTGATCCAACCCGCCGCAAAAACATTCAAAACACGTTTTCTGGTAAAACTGGGCGAGCGTATACAGACCATTGACATACAAGACATTGCCTTTTTTTACAGCGAAGACAAAGTAACCTTGCTTCAAACCCGGCAGGGAAAGAAATACACATTGGATTATATTCTCGATGAGATTGAGGAAATGGTCTCTCCAGAGCAGTTTTTCAGGATCAACAGGAAATATATCAGCTCCATTTCCGCCATTAAAGACGTTTTCACATACTCCAACAGCCGGCTGAAAGTCCATCTCGAAAACTGCGCCGATAGTGACATTCTCATCAGCCGCGAGCGCATGGGGCCATTCAAAACCTGGCTCGGGCAGTAACCCGGCACGGATTTTTAAAGCGTTGTCTCTCACAATAATTGATCATTTTCGACAAAAGATATGAGAGCAATCTGGTCCGGGGCCATCGGATTTGGCCTTGTCAACATTCCCGTAAAATTATTCAGCGCGACCCAACAGGCCGAGCTGGATCTGGATATGCTGGACAAAAAAGATCACGCTAACATTAAATATCAGCGTGTGAACGCCAATACAGGCAAGGAAGTGGATTGGGATGACATTGTGAAAGGTTATAAAGTTGAGGATGAATATGTTGTCCTGGACGATAAGGATTTTGAAAAAGCCAGTCCGGAAAAAACCAAGATCATCGAAATCGCAGAATTTGTCAATGAAAAAGACATTGACAGCATTTACTATGAAACGCCTTATTATCTGCAACCCGAAAAATCAGGCGGCAAACCTTATGCATTGCTGCGCGATGCTTTGAAAAAAACAGGAAAGGCTGGTTTGGGCACCTATGTGCTGCGGAACCGCGAAAGCCTGGTTTTGATAAAGGCTGCTGGTGATCTTTTGATTTTAAATAAAATTAGGTTTCAGGACGAAATACGCGAAACGGAAGAGCTAACCATTCCGGATGTGAAGATCAAACCTGCGGAAATGGCCATGGCTGTGCAGCTAATCGAGCAGCTGACGACGGATTTTGACATTTCGAATTACAAAGACACCTATAATGAGTCGCTGCTGAAACTGATCATGGCGAAGGCGAAAGGCAAAAAACCGACAGCACCGAAGATGAAGATCGTGCATTCGAAAAGCAAGGATCTGATGGCCCAGTTGAAGGAAAGTTTGAGCGCACCGAAACGTAAAGCATCGTGATATGAAAAAGAAAGCGGAACTGACGCACCTGGACAAAATCTATTGGCCGGACGAGCAGATTACGAAAGGTGAATTACTGGAATATTACAGTGAAATAGCGCCTTACATTATCCCTTATTTAAAAAATCGCCCCTTATCGCTCCGCCGCAATCCGAATGGCATCAACGAACCCAGCTTTTTCCAGAAAGATGCCGGTGACAATGTTCCGGATTGGATCAAAACGGAGGAGATCCTGGCAGAATCAACAGGGAAAATGGTGAATTATTTCATTTGCAACGACCTCGAAACGTTGCTTTACATTGCCAATATGGGATGTATTGAAATGAATCCATGGAATTCCACTATTAATAAGCTTGATAACCCCGATTACATAGTGATGGACATTGACCCGTCCGATAAAAATACATTTGAAGATGTGGTAGATGTTGCGCTGGTGATCAAGGAGATCCTCGATCAGACTGGTATGACGGGATTCTGCAAAACTTCGGGGTCCAGCGGGCTGCACATTTACATTCCTTTTGGCAAGAAATATACTTACGACGAAAGTCGTGATTTTGCCGAAATCCTCGCAACGCTTGTTGTAGAACGTCTTCCTGAGCTCACCACGCTTGAACGGTCGCTTTCGAAACGCAGGAAAGATCAGATTTATGTCGATTTTTTGCAAAACAGGATCGCGCAGACACTCGCATCCGCATATAGCGTACGCCCGAAACCGGGTGCAACGGTATCCGCGCCGCTCGAATGGAGCGAGGTGAAACATGGACTTAGCCCCAGGGATTTTACCATTAAAAACATGCTGAAACGGGTCGAGGATAAAGGTGATCTGTTCAAAGGCGTTTTGGGCAAAGGCATTGACATGCAGAAAGCATTGCAAAAAATGGAGGCACTGCACGGGGAATAACCGGATTTCAATGAAGATTGCATGAGGAGATGTTTTGAAGTAATAGTTACTTTTATCGCTTCAACCATAACCTAATCCCATGCAGTTCTTAAAACTCACCAAATCCCTGCGATCACCCCTGGCAGCCATGTGCATAGTGGCTCCCTTAATCCTTGCAACGGCCTGTAAATCCGAAGAGAAAAAAGACGAAGCTGCCACAGCAACGGACAGCACAACTGCAAAACCGGTTGTGATTGGCTACGTTGGCGGCTTTCGCGGGCTCGTCAATACAGATCGCATTGAAGTGGACAAGTTGACCCACATTAACTATGCATTTGTAGATGTTCAGAAAGGAAAGGCGTTTTTGACCAATGAAAAAACCGACTCTACCAATTTCCGCAAGCTCAAATTGCTGAAAGAAAAAAATCCCGATCTTAAAATCCTGATCTCCCTGGGCGGCTGGACTTGGAGTGAAAATTTCTCCGACGCAGTTCTGACAGAAGCTTCCCGAAAAATATTCGCAGCAAGTTCTGTTGATATTATCAGGAAATACGACCTCGATGGTGTGGACATTGACTGGGAATATCCCGGAATGCCAGGTGAGGACGGCAACGTTTACAGACCTGAGGATAAGCAAAACTTCACTTTAATGTTCGAGGCGATCCGTAAAGAACTGGACGCTTTTGAAAAAGAATCGGGCAAGAAAAAGCTGCTTACAACCGCTGTTCCCGGCTTTACTTCTTTCCTGAAAGTAGTTGAAATGGGCAAAGCAGCTGCATTTCTGGATTATGTGAACATGATGACTTATGATCTTTTCCAGGGAGACACAGCGGTCCATCATGCCGCATTATATTCGTCTGACATTTATAAGGCGAGTCATTCGGTGGATAATGCTGTAAAAGCGTTTTCCGCGGAGGGCGTTCCGATGAATAAGCTGGTTGTAGGTTTGCCGTTCTATGGCAGAATGTTCCGCGTCGCGAAGTTGGATAAAGGCCTGGGTCAAAAACACATCAAGCAAGATTATGTAGACGGTTATACCATGATCAAAGACAGCATGGTAAACAAAAAAGGCTTTAAAGAATACCGTGACGATGTGGCAAAAGCACCCTACTTGCTCAATGCCAAGACCGGAGACGTTTTAAGCTACGACGACGAGCAGTCTGTGAGAGAAAAATGCAAATATGTTTTAGACAAAAAACTCGCCGGAGTGATGTTCTGGGAATATGATTCAGATTCAAAAACATATCTCCTCGACGAAATAGACAAGACATTTAACTAGAACAAACCCCATTGTTCCAGTTCGTGATATCCTTCTTTTAACTCGCCGATCCGGAACCGGTTCACAAATTCGTGCGCCTTTCGGGTCGGCTCAGGGAGCCGGTGCTTGCCGAGACATTGCATTGTAATGTCCATACTGTCTTTCAGGCTCATTTTGTGACCCGGCGAAATAAAGACCGGTTTTACATTATTCTTGCTTCTTAATGCAAATCCAATCGTGTCGCCTCTGTCTGTTACCAGTGAATAGTCACCTCTTGTCTCACCGGGATCTGCATAAATCCCGGCCAGCTTTTTCTTGGCACAACCCATCGTAACCGAATCCGTAAGGACCCCAAAATGCGTTGCAATCCCCATTCGCCGGGCATGTAAGATGCCGTTGCCATCGAACATGATGCAATCGGGCTTCACGGGAAGCTGCTCGTAAACTTTCAACAGGCCCGGAATTTCCCGAAAGGCGAGAAAACCTGGCACATAAGGAAAAATATTGGTGGTTTTGACGAGCGAATAGGAAATAGGTTTCAAATCAGGATAACTCAGCACGACCATCCCGGCATAAACCGTATCGCTGTAAAGGTCCAGTGAAATATCAGCCCCCGCAATGGTCTTGATCTCCCCTTCCATGGGCGAAAGCTTCACAATGCCTTTCAGTTTTTCCTGTATGGCGGTAGCTTCGGCAATCGTCAATTGCCCATAGTTTGATTCCGGTGTTTCAATATTATTATTCATATGCAACTGGCATGATATTCTTTGTATAACCTAGAAACATCTCAGGTTCATTAAAAAATCAAGCCATCCTCATGGAACAAGTTACTGTTAAGCGTAAATGGGCAAATTGGAAATTCATTGCCTTCGTCGTCATTCTCATAGCTATTTTTATCAAATTCTTTGTGCTCGGTGACGGCGATGAAAACGCACCTGTAACCGTAGAACTAGACTTGCCGAAGGTAGCGCTTCGCAGTGTGGAAGAAGTAGAAGCCGTTTTAGGCAAAGGAACATTGGACAGCTATTATAAAGACGAGGTGGCCGGCTGCGAAAAATGCCCCAAAATGATTTACCGCGAGGGAAAAGTCGAGATCATTTATATCAATGAAATTGCCGATCAGATCCAGCTTAATAAGCTATCAGATTATGATTTTGAAGATCGTGTTGTGCTCGGTATCCTTAATCTGAAAGAGAACATTAAGCCCAATATCGACGACAAGCAACTGAAAAGGTGGGATAACTACGAAAAATATTCCCAGATCTCAGCATTCGGTAACGGCAGCAAGATCGAGTATATCCTGATCAAAGCTAAGACTGAATAGCATATTGAATGATTCCAAAGATTAAAGGAGAACCTGATGGCTCTCCTTTTTTGTGCCTTTTAGCAAAAGATCAATACACACTTGTGATCGCGTTGTGGCTAAAAGTTTCCTTAATCTGCTTCAAAGAAGCTTTCATGGCTAACAGCATTGCTTTTTGAAAATTCGGCCCAAAGCTAACCCTGGCGACGCCCAGGTTTTCAAGCTGTTTCAGTTCGGGCGTTCCTTTCGTGATTAATATGTTTACAGGGACAGAAAACTCCTTAACAAGGGCCGCAATCGCACCTTCTTCCTGCAAAAATATGGGATAAATGCCATCCGCACCCGCGTCTGCATAAGCGCATCCACGCTCGATGGCCAGTTTCAATTTCTCATCACTTGTAAGTGTACTGGGTTTCAGGAAAACGTCTGTCCGGGCGTTAATGAATAGCCGCACACCTGCCTTTTCCGCCGTTTTCCGGATCAGCCTGATCCGTTCAGCTTGCAGGTCCACGGGCAGCAGCTGATTGATTTTCGGATCGCTGTCTTCGATGTTAATGCCAGCTACACCTGTCGCTAAAATCTTACGAACATTTGCCTTCAATCCTTGCAGATCAGTCGCATAACCGGATTCAATATCAGCGGTAACCGGCACTTCCACAGCATTTACGATCTGGCCGATGACATTTAACGCCAGCTCAAAAGGAATTTTTTCGCCATCCTGATAACCATGGGCACGCGCAATAGCCGCACTAGCAGTGGCAACAGCCGGATAACCGGTTTCTTCAAGTAATGCAGCACCCGTAACATCCCATATATTAGGTAAAACAAGCATCTGTTTACTGTAATGCAACTTTTTGAGCAGATCCGCTTTTTCGGATTGTGTCCCTTTCCTCTTCATAGCATCTTGATTATTTCAAAGGCAACTGATCTGTGATGGCAATGCGGTTCCAGGCGTTAATCGTGATGACGCCCATCACGACGGCTTTCGTATAAGCTTCCCCAAATAATGCCACGGCATTATTATACACTTCGTCGCTCACACCGTGGTTGGCAATGGACGTTACTTCCTCGGTTAATGCTAAAATGGCACGCTCCTCTTCCGTGTAAAGTTCAGTCTCGCGCCACGCGTTGAGCAAATAGATGCGCTGTTCCGAAAGGCCCAGCTCCCGCGCTTCTCTTGTATGCTTATCAATGCAAAAAGCGCATCCATTCATTTGGGAAGCCCTTATTTTGATGAGTTTGTAATGTATTTTGTCCAACCCCGATTCAGAAATATATTTCTCCAAACCTCTCACGGCTGCATAAGCTCCGGGGTCAATATCAATTGTTAAATTCCGCTTTGACATGCTCCTAACAAATAATTTAAGGTTGCTCAGCAGACAAACTTAACAGACAACAGGACTACAAAAATGATCCATTTAAGAATTTTTCAGTAGTCCAATTAGGTGCGGGGCGTTGCAAGAGTAGGTTAGAAAGACAAGTAATAAGCCAACTAGCCCCTGCCACCGTGAAGTCACCATCCCCTGTCACCCTAAAGTCACCATCCCCTGTCACCCTGAGCGGAGCCGAAGGGCGGTACTGCTTGGTTGTACCGCCCTTCGGCCCCCTGGCGCGCCGCTTCCGGGCGTATGTGGTGGTTTGCCGCGCCGGGGGGCTCCGCTCAGGGTGACAGGGGTGGTGGACTCCGCTCAGGGTGACAGGGGTTAGTGACTTATCTGGACCAATGTCCCCCTCAAATCACCTTCAACTCCGGGTCGTAGAAGCCTTTCCAAACCTCAATTGTCTCTTCTAATGTTTCCGGTGGGGCGGCCAGGTAGGCTTTGATCTTGGTGAGATTTTCGGAATGGGCGTCTTTGGCGGTGTATTTGATGAGGTCGACGAGAAGGGCGTCGATTTTGGATGTGTCGTTGCGCCAGTTTTTACTGTATTTGGTATACCATTCTTCATTTAAAAATACAACGCCCGAATAACGGTAAACGTCAGAAAACCCGAATGCATCGATCACAACCGGTTCTGTCGGCCATTCTTCATCCAGAGCCTTGTCGCTGAAACGCTCACGCCCGTCGCCCAGCAATGCAATGAATCGATATGTTTTTACTGTCATAAGTTTCTTATTTGATGTTTTTTTTAAAGCGTCCCAAATTTGCACAATTACTGAACACCACCGAAAATATTATTCCCGACCCAAGAAGCCCGAAAGAATTACATGTCCAATTTTAGCCAAAAAGTGGGCATGAGGTGATAATGTGTCCAGAAAATGAACAGATATTTACATTATGATACGCATCTCAACACTCCCTCTCATTGAAACTACCGCGCAATTTGATGCAGCGACGCTAATTTTGCTTGTTGATGTCCTTTTTGTGGGGGATACGCCGCGGAAAATGCGAGAGCATATTAAGGCCAACCATGGTGGGTTTATTTATGATAAGAAAACATTCATTCCCATTACATTAACAGGCACGCCGGGAAGCCTTGTTGCCAATGCCGGCACGCCTATTGTTTTCAAATTCGACCACGGTTTCCAGAATGACTATCATTTCAACGGCAACCTGGATGCGGCTATTTTTCACAAAAAACTATACGACATTTCGCATCTGGCCGGCGAGCCTTCGATTCAGTTTGTGAAAGAGGAAGATTTTATCATCGAGCGTTATTTATCCGGAGCACGTGAATATACCGAACCCGAAAAAGAGGCTAAACTCCTTGCGCCTGTCGCGAAAATGCCCGCTATCGGCCAGAAAGCGATGAAAGGTCTGACCCCGGTTAGGAAATAGCGCGACCGTTACTTCACCAAAGCTTTCGTCAATTCAGAGAGACTTACTACGAAAGGAACGCTGGAAGCCCTGTTTGGTTTGTATCCGGTCAGTTTTGTAATATCCCATCTTTGGTTCTCGAATTCCGGTTCTACTTTCAAATCAATGCGATAAACGAGATAGAGTATTCCTTTTGGCTTGGGATAATTCTTTTTAATTAAATCTTCTTTTGAAAAAATCCTGGGGCCGGCATCTCTGAGCTTGCATAAGCGGGCCGAAATGGTTTCGCCAGGGCCGTGCAGGAGCAAATATTTTGCGTTGGCCTGCTTTGCGCCGAGTGGCAGCGAGCCGCTGTCGGTGCCCGTCCTGAAATTGTAAAGCTTATTTTTCCTGATCCAGCTGAGCTGCTCGGCACTTTTATAAAAGCCAATGATCACGAATGTCTCGTCCGGAATAAGCCCGCGGTTTGCGCCAAGCGTTTCGGGCAAAGGTTCGGTGACGGTTTCTGTGCTTTGCGTTTTATGAATGTTATAATGATGGAAAGCCGCTTTTTCACGTTGCGATGCCCTGTTCAGGAAATGGCGCGTGACGTCTTTTAAAAAATTTCGCAACGCATTGATGCCATTATTTGTCCTGGATGGTCGCACGGCAAAAGCGCCCAGACCGGGAATAAGTTCGTTGAATCCTTTCCATTTGAACGGCTTCTCGCCATCGCCCGGATATAGCACATAAGCACCTGCGGATCTGCGGATTGCATCTTTGTACGAATGCATTTTCAAAAGATCATCGCGCTTATATTCAGTGAAAGATTCGACGCGATATTTAGCATCGAAATGAATGTGAACGATCAACTCCTCTTTTTCGGCTTGTGCCTGGCTTATTCCAACCGGCCAAACCGTCAATGTAAAATCCGGTCGCATCCCGGCTGTCCAGCTGCCGGGATTAGGATAATCATTTTTGCCGGAGAATGACCTGTTATAGCTGAATTCTACATTTAATTTCCGGGAAGGGCCATTGAATATGCCCTGAACTGCGACGTGTTTTCCCTGTTTGAGCTGCAACCCCAGTCCGTCAGCAGTTGGCTTTATCAAGTCTTCAATGCTGGTAGGTGTAATTTCAAAAATCTCCCTTACCAGGTCCAGCAACTGGAAAAACAGCCAATACTCGTAAAGCGTGGCAACATCTTTCTTACCGGCTTCATACACATCGTCCCCACCGCGCCAAATCAGTTTCGCGGCCAGATCAAACATCAGCCAAACCCGCAAAACCTCTTTATAACCCGCTTTTCGCTGTAAAACCGGGCTGTTCAGCGAAAGCATAACAGGTTTACCGATGGCTTCGAAAAACGGATGTGTCAACAGCACATGCAGCTCATTTTCCAGCACAATGGCTTCTTCAAAAAGCCGGCTCCCGGCAATTGCATGTGTCCTGAAATCCCTGACCAATGCTGAAAAAGAATTCAGCGCATGTTTCACAAAACGATTTTCCAGCGTATCCGCTGATTCAACTTTTGAAGTTGTGACGATGTGGATGGGAACAGAGCCAAGCCGCTTGTGCAGCGAATGCGTTTCAGGAAGCCCTACCCGATTGCCCGGGGCTGACAGTTGACGCAAGATTCCGCCGTTTAACTTTCCAATCCTTCTGATATCTATAACTTCCTCATAATCCGCCCACTTTAAAACTGGCACAGCCGTTATTTTATGGACTGCATTCAGGAAATCCTCGGATTGCAAAATAGATCTGATGAAAGCAAAACGCTGGTATAATGTCCGCGCATCGTGATGAAAATCCGTTGTAAAATTGTGGGTAACCGGCGAACGATATGCCAACAGCAGCTCCGTGCACTTTTCCGTAATGTCCTCCAACATTAACCTGTAATCCTGCCGGTAACTCGCCTTTTTCGAGCGAACTTCCAGTTTAATGTCCGCACATTTAAGCCTCGTTTTGGGTTCCAAAAGTTCAAGAGACGCGGCTCCTGTATAAATGTTGGGTGCCAGACGTCCCGCAGAAGCGCTTAATTTGGATGGAATAACAATTTCCGAAGCCTTTAAACTGTAACTGCCGGACAAGCTATATTCATAAAAATGCCCTTCTATCAGCTGTATCTGCGCTTCGCCATTTTCCTGCGCCTCCAATAAATCAATGTAAAAGATGGTCTCTTGTCCATTGTCTTCACCCACGATTTTCAGCTCCACATGCTCACTGCCCGCTTCGATGATGATTGTTAATCCGTTGTCCATCGCCTCCATTAAGCCTCAGCAAAGCTGGTGAACCCGTTGTCGACCAGGCTTCTGTACATTCTCCCGAGCTTTTCCAAGGTTACGGGATAATACACTTCTTCCAGATCGGAGAATGGAATTTTAGCATTGAAATAGTCATCCATTTTGCCCCCGTCTTTCGCACATAATGTTCCTATTGCACGCAATACAGGTTCCAATTTTCTCCGGGAACCGTGCACTTTGGGCAATAATTTTTGAATGATGGCAGCGTCAATGATTTCGTTGACAGGCCATTGCGGGGATATCTTACTGGCAATGGCTGCAAACCGTAAAATCTCCGCCGCACTGCGATATCCGAATTCCGCACCTGCATGCTGAAGCGACTCAAAGAATGACATAAATACATTGACAATGAACGGCTTATGCTTGGATTCGGTCACATTCATCAGCGCGATCTCCATAAAATCACCCGCCATAACCGCGCCGGAGCCTGCCAGGGTATCCAGGTTTAATGTGCAATCCAGACCCAGAAAATGTTCCATTTCCTCTTTGATCACCCGAAACTCAATCACATTGGAACGGTCCAAAACCTTGGGACTGAACATATAAGTGGTTTCATCAATGTTCACAGTGCCAATAATGAACAGGTTTTTCGGCAGCTTAATCTTCGCAGGAACGCCATCAAGCATGTCCGACTGCCCCGAATGCAGCCGAATGTGCTCGCCTGATTCCATAGCACTCAGAAAATCAGCAAAATAGCGCTCGACGTGACTCAGGTTCATTTCATCGAGAATGAGGAAATAAGGTTTCCCGGGATTTTTACCGGCCAGCAACAGGAGGTCCAGCACACCGCTGTCGGGCTTCACATATTTACCCTGTTCCAGCGCATTGGGATAACCCAGCAACGGCTCACGATTGGTCCAGTCTGCACCGACCGCCACCAGACAAATCTGATTTTCGCTTTCGCAAAGCCATTTGGAGAATGCCAGCGCCAGTTTTGTCTTCCCTGAACCAGACAGTCCCGTCAGTATCACGAACGGCTTAGCCAGCAAAGACGTAACAAAGCGTAATGTAAAGATGGGGTTAATGTGCAGGTTGCAGCTGGTAATACTTTTTTGGAATGCCTTATAATCGAATGCAACTTTCGCATTGATTTTCCTTTTTGTGGGAACAGGCTTTTGGCCAACGGCCTGCCTATAAATAAGGATGATCTCCGCCAGATCGCCTTCAACTTCTGTCCTATCCAGTTTCGCAGGGTCGTATACTTTAAACACCAGCGAAGCGCCGTAACGGGCGGGTTTGCCCAGATCTTTTTTCTTGAAATACGTGCTAATTTTCACCTGATCCGCCGATTTCCAGCTTATCGCGGGCGGAATGGTTTCGCTTAATCCGTAAGCGAGAATAAGGATATTTTGCTTTTTGTAGTAAAGATAAAATGGATAAATGCCGTTGGTGATCGTTTGCCCTTCTGCCAGAAAAGCGATCCAGGTAACCCGTGCCGGATTGCCTTTTCCAAAGCTTAGCTTGACTTTCAGCCCCTCGAATTGATCGGCGAAATGCGCAGTTTTAAGACTGTCAGTCTGCGACTGTTCCAGAAACCTGGAAAGTTCATTGAAGTAATCCATCAAATAGTGTGTTCAGAGGTCTTTAAAATTCATCCCCGTTGAGGTTTTAAAGATGCTGAATTTTTATTTCTATTCAATCAAAACTTACAACGAAAACTTTTTTTGCGCTTACAAATCTTGTCCCAGAGCCAGCTTAATATGCGCCAAATGATGCTGTAAATGCCAAACCGACATAGCCAGCGCTGCTTTTTGATTAATCCATATTTGCCGGATACTATGGAAATAAGCCTTTGATAAAGCTTCCTCATCCAGGCCGGCAGCAAAAAAGACATAGCGCTGGTTTGTACCGTCCAGGATGTTGAGCGAATCCGCAATGGGCATTTGAAGCGAATCGGAAGTTGCTGCCCAGGCGTCCATATTTATCAACGTAGGCGCGTCGTAATCAGGCTCGGTAACGGCCTTTTTCATCCGAAAGTAATGCAGGATGGCAATGTCACCCACATGGTGGATCAGCTGGCGAATGTTCCAGCTTCCTTCCCGGTAGGTTTTAGCCAGATCATCGTCTCCAAGGCCTTCTACCAATTTCCTATATTCAGACGCGCTGGTAGCAATGATTTGCAGAAACTGAGCGACGTCTTCTGTTGTATAATTTTCTTTCAGGACAAATGGCCCTATGGGATATTTGCGGTCTGTCATGGCTATGCGTTTTTCTCTTTTTTGGTTTGTACAAAAATGGCCCCGGCGATCAATGCGACCAATAATATCGAGCTAATCAGATCAATTTTACTTCCAACAGCAACAGAAACGGGCTCGAAACTGAATTTGATCGTATGCTTTCCGGCAGGAACCCTTAATGCCCGCAGAATGTAATTTGCACGCAACATATCGGCCGGTTTGTCATCGATAGTAACCTTCCATTCGTCACGGACATTGTAATATATCTCTGAAAATACAGCTAAACCTTCTGCTTTTGAGTTGCTTTCGTAGGTTAGTTCATTGGGCTTGTAGCTGGTCAGGACGATCTTATCCGTCGAGTCGGGCTGTAAAGTAAGGCCCGTGAGCTTGGCAGCGAATTTTTGGTCAAGAACTGCTTCGTCTTTTGGTTTTAATGAATCCAATGCGGCCATTTCTGCATCGGCATTGGGCACAACCTTATAACTTTTCACAAACCACGCATTGCCAAGAGCATCGGGGTTAGTTTGGGCCACTTTATTGCCCTGCTGATCCGGGAAAAGGATGTACTTGGTGTTCAACATATTAATAATGTTGGCATTAGGCTTTTGCGTAGCGAGTTGCCGCTCAAACAATTCCTGATAGCGACGCAGTTTTGCGCCGTGATAACCACCCAGTGATTTGTGGAAATACGAAGCGTCAGCGCTGTTGGTTGGTCCTTGCCGCGATGAAAGATCGTAAACACGGTAATTCGGATCCGGATCGCGCAAAATTTGCTCGTCAGCCGGAGATGGCGTGGTTACGCTCTGAGCCGCATAACTGCTCAAAAAGTCTTCATCATTCAGATATCTTTTATCAATACCAAAAAGGTCAAAAATCACAAGGATCAACAATGTTCCGTAGAACAGGACGGGTTTTACCTTATCCTTCATCGCAAACCAAACGAGTCCGGCGGCCAGCAAAAGGAATATCAGGCTTCGGATCGCATCGTTCTTCATTAAACTGGCACGATCCTGAACAATGGAATTCATGAATTGCTGGGCAAATGCCTTATCCTGCATCTGCGGCATTAGATATTGTTCAACATATTGCGGATCGCTTGCTGCCTGGAAATCGAAAAATATGCCCGGCATAAGCGCCAGAATAAGCGTAACACCCCCAGTTATGCCCAATGTCATAAGGAAAGATTTCTGAAATTCTTTCCATTCTACACGTTTTTGAACGATTTCGATCAACGCAAGCACGCCTACCAGCACCATTAAAAGCTGCGCAAGCGACACGACCATGGTCATCGCCCTGAACTTGTTGAACATAGGGAAATAGTCAAAAAACAGGTAATTAACTCCTGCAAAAGTTTTACCCAAAGCCCATATAATGTAGAGCAGGATAACGCCACCAGCCCAGTATTTGATCGGATTTTTTACAATAAATAAACCTAAAACAAAAAGAAAGAAGACGATAATGCCGACATAGTTCGGCCCGCCCATAATCGGCTGATCGCCCCAGTAAAGCGGCATTTGCTGGATCACACTCAATGCAGACGCAGGATCTACGCCCCTGGCAACTAATGTCTTATAGGATTCGGAACTGTTGGTAAGCGGGCCGTAGGATGTGCCGCCATAAGCGTTGGGAATAACCAGTGTCAGCAATTCGCCGAAGCCATAACTATATGTAAAAGCATATTGTTTGTCCAGGCCGTTTCCGTTTGCCTCGGCCGTTGCCGCACCGCCCGGCGTTGCCCGCGGCGTGAGCTCGGATTTTCCGCGGATGGTTTCTTTTGTATAATCAAATGCATTCCAAAGCCGTGTCGTATGCGTGCCCACAGCCACAACAGCGGCGAAAGCAAGACCAGCCAAAATCAATGTAAGATCTTTAACTAACCCCTTTTTGATATAGGAAACACTCTCTATAATAACCAATATAATGATCCCGATCCCAAGATAATAGGTGATCTGAACGTGGTTAGCGTAAAGCTCCAGGGATAGAAAAAGGCCTGTTAATGCGGCTCCCGCCAGCCAGTTTTTCCTGAAAGCCAGGATCACACCTGCCAGAACACCCGGCGCATACATGATCGCGATCACCTGAGAAACGTGCCCCGCTTCGAGATTAATAACATTGAATGCTGAAAAAGCGAAAGCTACGCCACCGATTGCGGCCAGCCAGCTTCCGGCCCCCAGCACCAGAAAAAGAATATATGCACTTACCATGCCAATAAGGAAATAATTGGCTGGCGCGGGCAGAAGCCGGTTAATAGCCTGCCCGAGCTTGGTGGAAACGCTCGTGGGATAATCGGCGGCAACGAGGTAAGCGGGCATTCCTGAGAACATCCCGTTGGTCCAGCCAGACCATACGCCGGTTTGTTTTTTATAATCCAACACTTCCCGTGCAGCTCCCTTGGCCTGGACATCATCCTGCGCAGTGAGTTTTTTGCCCTGTAAAACAGGAGAAACGTACGCGATGGAAAGAATCATAAATCCAACGACCGCGACAAGATGCGGCCAGGCACGCTGCCATGAAATCAAATTTTTCATTCGTTAATGCATATTAAATTTCTATTAACAGCCGCAAATATATAAGTAATGATATATGTTTGAGGTGTAAAATTCGAATCTTCATCCGGCATTTTTTTAACAGAATTCGGAATCAGGTCGTATATTTTAAGAAAATACCGGATAAATTTGCGGAAATTGTGCCTTTAAGATTTTAAAGGAGCTGAACAGAGAACGAAAGAAGTAACCCGAAATTAAATGAAAAGAATTGGAGTATTTACCTCAGGAGGAGATGCCCCGGGTATGAACGCCTGCATTAGGGCGGTGGTGCGCGGAGCTTGCTACCATGGGATCGAAGTTTATGGAATAAGACGAGGATATAGCGGAATGATTGCCGGTGATCTCTATAAAATGGAGTCCCACTCGGTTAGCAATATAGTACAAAGAGGAGGAACGATCCTCAAATCGGCGAGAAGCAAGGAGTTCATGACGCCGGAAGGACGGAAAACTGCATATGATAACCTTCAGGCAGCTGGCATCGAAGGACTGGTTGCGATCGGCGGAAACGGAACATTCACCGGTGCGATGATCTTTGGCAACGAATACGGCATTCCAACCGTGGGCGCGCCGGGAACGATCGACAACGACTTGTACGGAACCGACTATACGATTGGATTCGATACGGCTGTAAACACGGCATTGGACGCGATCGACAGGATACGCGACACGGCCAGCTCGCACGACCGGATATTTTTTATTGAAGTAATGGGCCGCGACTCAGGTTACATTGCCGTGCAGTCCGGAATTGCAGGCGGCGCGGAACTGGTAATGGTGCCGGAGGTTCTTACGCCGATCTCCGAAGTGGTCGAAACTTTAAAGCAAGGTTGGAGCCGTTCTAAATCTTCTTCAATCATTATTGTAGCGGAAGGTGACGACGAAGGAAGCGCACAGGAAGTGGCAGAAAAGATCAAAGGCCAGGTGGATGAGAATGCGGATATCCGCGTAACCACATTAGGACACACGCAACGCGGAGGTCCTCCATCTGCTTATGACCGTATTTTGGCGAGCCGTCTGGGCCTTGGCGCTCTGGAAGGTTTGATTGGCGGACAAAAGAATGTAATGGCGGGGATTATCAACAATGACCTGGTTTACACGCCTTTTGAAGACACAATCCGCCTTCCTAAGCCTATTAATGAAGATTTGTTGAGAATGGTAAAAATATTGAGTGTGTAACTGAGATGGCAGATCAGGTGTAACCCACCAATTTGTAAACAACATTCCCTATCCATTCATGCCAAAGCATGCTGAAAGCGGCGATCGCGCCGGGATCAGGGATCAGGAAATCCTGCAACCTCAGTTGATAATACACACCATAGAAGTCGGCCGGAAAAGTGGCAGCCTGAATGCCCACTTTATTAAAACATCCGGCCGACCGGCGCATATGGAATGCTGAGGTGATCAGCACATATTTACCGGAAGGAAATTTTTGTTTTAAAATTGCAGCTGAAAACTTCGCATTCTCGCGCGTATTTCGGGCCTTTTCTTCAAATATAATGTCTTCGGCCGGCACGCCCCATTTCACCATTAATCTGGCAGCAAGCCTGGTTTCCCCTTTTCCTAAGAATATCCGCTGATCCGAGCTTGTTCCGGTGATCAGGATTTTTTTGATTTTACCTGTCTTATAAAGCAGAAAGGTCTGCAAGACCCGGTCGCCCCGCTTCCCCAGAACGGGATGGTCCTCATCCGGGTGATTGGAATCCATCAAACCGCCCGAAAGTAAAACCCCTACATCATAGACTTCATTGATATCGCCCAAGTTAACCTGCCTGGGTTCCCACCAGTTCAGCGCGGCGTTGACCAGAAAAGTATTTGAGATGAGATACAGCACCACAAAAGCAGATATAGCGGCTATTTTTCTTGCCTTGCGTCGGCTGGTAAACAAGCTGTAAAGCAGCAAAAAGAACACAATGCTCAGCGGCATTGCGACAAAATCTATTGCTTTGGACAGAAAATAAAACATTTGGATAAGATGCTGATAGAAGTTATCGTTTTGAAGTTAATTTTGTGGTCTGCGCAAAATTTGATCCAGCCAAATATAACATTCATAAGCTAACAACTTTTACCTTGATGAAAAAATACAACCGCACTTTACTTCTTATCCTGGTGCTTTTTGCAGCTTCCCAAACGGCTTTTTCACAAGGCTATCGCATTCAGGCAACCATTAAAGGACTTGCGGATTCGTCACTGGTAATCGGGCATTACAGCCGGAACAACACCACATTTGTCCCAAAAGACACAGCGAGGGCTGATGCGACGGGAAAAGTAGTTTTTGAAGGAAAAACAGATCTTCCGGGAGGCTTATACGTTATCCTTTTCCCTGGCAACCGCAGTTGGGTGGAACTGGTATATTCCGGAAAGGAGCCCAATTTCTCAATCGAAACGGATACAGTTGACGCCATTGGCAATATGAAAGTGACAGGCTCAGCAGAAAACGAGCTTTTTTATACTTATCAAAAGAAATTAAAAGCGGGCGCGCTGGAAATTGAAGCATTGAAGAAAAGCGGTAGCGCGGATGCAGGAACCAAGATAAGGGCTTTACAAGACAGCTTTAATGCATTTCGTTTAAAAATGCTGGCCGACAACGCAGACGCATTTACAGTAAAATTGCTTAAAATGTCTGCCGACCCGGAAATTCCTGCTGCGCCGAAACTGGCCAGCGGCAAACCGGATTCGATCTGGGTTTTTAATTATTACAAAGCACATTACTGGGACAACTTCGACTTCTCCGACGCCCGGATCATCAACACACCTTTCCTCGAACCAAAACTCGACCGCTATATCAAGAATCTGGTCGTTCAGAGACCGGATTCGCTGATTAAGGATGCGGATATGCTGGCGAAAAAGGCATCGGCCAATAAGGATGTGAAGTCGCAGGTTGTTTTATACATTACCAACCAATACGAAAACCCCAAAACGGTTGGTACGGAGGCCGTTTGGGTGCATATGGCGCAGAAATACTATCTGTCCGGCGAAATGGGCACTTCGGAGGACGTCAAAAAACGCATTGCCGAAAAGGTAAATACATTGAAAGATCTGTTGGTCGATAAAACCTTCCCAGCGCTGACACTGACTGATCCGGCAGGCAAAAAGATCAGCGTTCAGGACCTGGACGCCAATTACAGCGTCATTTTCTTTTACTCGCCGACCTGCGGACACTGCAAGGAGGCCACCCCGAAATTGAAAGCTTTTTATGACAAGAATAAGGCCAAAGGGATCAAGATCATGACTGTTTCCACCGACCATAATATGGAAGAATGGAAGACATTCATCAAGACATTCCACCTGGAAGAAGTCCCGAACGGCTTTGACGCTTTGAACCAGATCGATTTCATCAAGAAATTCGACGTGGTAACAACGCCGATGATCTATATTTTGGATAAAAATAAAAAGATCATCGCCCGCAAAATGCCAGTGGAACAACTGGAAGACTTTCTGAATTATTACCAGAACAAACTGGCGAGAAAGTTATAAGAAAGCCACGCAAATTGGCGCCTTCACGCCAATGCTCTCCTGCCTGAAACTGAACTTCCCGGTAGCAGCATCGACATCGTAAATTACCAGATTATCAGTAGATTGATTAGCAACGATCATAAACTTTCCGCTAGGATCAATGTTAAAATCACGCGGAATAGCGATTGACTTCGTCTGCTGATCCACCATTTCCAACGCACCATTAGCACCGATTTTAAATGCGCTGATGGAGTTGTGCCCACGATTGGACACATACACGAACTTGCCGTTAGGATGCAAATGGATAGCGGAGCTCGTGTTGGTAGGCCCTGAATAATCTGCCGGGATCGTCGGATACGTGTTAAGCGCTTTAATCACCCCATTTTTATCAATGGTGCACGAAGTAAGCGTTGCTTCCAGCTCATTCAGCAGGAAAAGTGATTTTCCCGAAGGATGAATGATTAAATGCCGCGGTCCCGCCCCTGGCTTACCTGAGAAAAATGGCTGCGCCGGATTAGGTTTTAACGCTCCTTTGCTATCCGCCACGTAATTCATGATTTTGTCTGATCCCAGGTCCGTTACATACACATATTTCCCGTCCGGCGACGCGGTTGCAAAATGCGCGTGTGCTTTATCCTGGCGCTTTTCGTTCGGGCCTGTTCCTGAATATTGTTCTTTAAGAACTGCCGCCGAAACCTTGCCATCAGGCTGCAAATCATAAGCGGAAAAGCTTCCACCTCCATAATTGGATACATATGCGGCCTTACCGGAAGGATGCACAGAAACGTGGCAAGGACCAGCACCAGCGGACGACTCACTGTTCAGGTAAGTCAGTTTTTTATCTCCTCCGATTGCAAAAGCCACAATTTTATCGCCCCCGACGGCATACAAATTTTTCTTATTAGGTGAAATCGCCACATATCCCGGGCCTACACAATTGTTGAATGTATCAATCAATGTGACCTGCCCCGTGGACATATTCAGCTCGCAAAGGGAAACAGAAGAATTCGCACCTTTGTCCGCAGTTCCGATGTAGAATGCCACCGTTTTATCCTGGAATGATACGCTTACCAAACCGGCCAGCAACAAGGCAAAGACTGTGAATAGCTTTTTCATAATTTTTTGATTTTGTAAAGGCAACTTGAAAGGGAAAGCAGCGCAAAAGGCATTTTTAATGTTATTTTGAATAATATAAAATCAGACCGCTTCACAAAAAACGCAGCAATTGATATGATCACTGACGGCGAAGTAATCCTATCCAGCCCAGACTTTGAGGTCCCGAATGGGACGCGGCTGGCATAAAAAAGATCAAAGATATAAATCCCGGAGGCATGAAATGTTGGTAGCAAACAACAACTAGTAAAAATCCCGGAGGGATGAAATATCGGTAGCAAGAGGCAATCGCAAACAATGTAAAATCCCGGAGGGATGCAACAAGATGCATGATGTTACATCCCTCCGGGATTTAAAAAATTATCCGGGCATTTCGTGGCTACCAACATTCCATCCCTCCGGGATTGTTTCCGATTGCCTTTTAATCATTCATCCCGGCCTAAGGAACATTGGATTGGCCGATCCGGATGCTATTTCACTTTCTTCAATAACCCAACTTCCGCAAACGCATCGGTCATTTAATCCCGACTTATGCTTCGTTGCGCCAAAAAAGTTGCCGTATTAGTCCATGCTTGTGACAGATATCAGTTTCTGTACAAAGGTTTTGAATATTTCTTTTCCAAATATTGGGACTTTGATATTGAATGTAATTATTATTTCGCAACTGAGATTTTAACTGCCAACATTGCTGGATTTCAGAACATTAAGTCTGGGGAAGGAGCTTGGTCAGACAGATTGGCCTACTTGCTGACGACTGAGATAGAAGAGGACTATATTCTTTATTTTCAGGAAGATATGTGGCTGGACAAGAAGGCTGATAAAGCGTTTTTCAATGAGTTATTCGAGCTGGCAACGAGTAAGGACTGGAAACAGGTTAAACTTCACAGCGCAAAAATTTACCATACCGAAGCGACCGGACATTATATTCAAAACCTGAATGTGGCGAGGGTGGACAAGACAGTGTCGGATTACCTGATGTCGCATCAGATTACGCTTTGGAACAGGGAATTTTTGATTAAACAACTTGCCAAAAACGAACATCCCTGGCGGAATGAACGACGGGCGACAAAGCGGTTAAGAAATGACCCCAACCCTATTTTTCACATTGATTATTTTGCTGAGAACGGCTCCGCTGAAATAAATAGAAACAAGCCCCAGGCGGAAAGAAGTCGCTACTATACAGTTTCTATCAATGGCATATTGAATGCGCACATCGAAAGTTTCGCCTGTGAGCTGATGCATGGCAACGTAGCGGAGAAGGTTTACGCAAAACGGCTTTTATTTAATTTTGCCAATCAATTGACTCATGACGGGCAACCCAAGCCCAGAAAAGTGGATTTTTTCAAAAAAATCAAATTATGGCTCAAACGGCAGGCCATTTTTGCAAAACCAAAAACTCTGTAATTCATTTTTGTAATTCTGTAAAAACTTCGGAGCGGGTTGGGGCGATATTTGCAGGACAAAATTTGAAAAACACTGAATTGATTGATGATGGAAACGCTGAAATTTAAGACTAATATAAAATGCGGGGCTTGCGTGGCGACGGTTACGCCTTTTTTGAATGAGGATAATGCGGTTGAAAACTGGAATGTGGATTTACAAAGCCCCGAGCGGATTTTGAAGGTTGAAACCAGCAAAACTCCTCAGGAAATCGCCGAACTCATGAAAAAGGCGGGTTATAATGCAGAAGAAATAGCCTGATAATTAATATCTTTGAGTTATATGAAAAGCAACTTACACCGATCGATCACTGTTTTCATGGCCTTCCTGGTCCTGATGAGCAGTACGGGTTTTGCCTTTATCGAGCATCAGTGCTTGGTCCGGGGCAAGTCGGTGCAGGTTGTGAAGGAGCTCAAAACGGATTCTTCCGAAAGTATGGCCGGCTCTTCCTGCTGCGCCAAAAGCAAAAAATTAAAAGAAGCAAAAGGAATATTTTTCAAAAAAACCGATTGTTGTAAGGAAAGCCAGAAGTTCGAAAAGCTGCAAGTCACCACTTCCACAACTCACGAGCTGGCGAAATTGCTGAAATCCTGGAACGCAGAGCCGTTATTTCTAGTACCAACCGGCTTTTTATCCATCATTGAACAAGAAACAGGCGCCAATGCGCCACCCATTCCTGATATATCCTTCTCCTCCCGGTTGCATGGGAAAAGTATGCGCTATGCAATCCGGTCCCTGCTGATTTGATACATTGATTTCAATAGTTTACGTGTCAAACTTCGCTCTGGCGAAGGATCGCACCGCTTTTCTTTTGTTTCAATGAATTAAATGAACCATGCTTAAATATCTGACGGGAGGATTCTTCTTTCTTCTTTCTTCCGCGCTATTCGCGCAACGTATAACCGGCTCAGTCAATGAGCAGGTGCCCGGTAGCAAAGCGCTCAAACCTATTAATGGAGCGAATGTTTACTGGTCCGGAACAACCCAGGCCACGGCTACGGACACCATTGGCCATTTCAATATTCCGCGATCGGCGCAGTCCAACTTACTGGTTATCAGTTTCGTTGGATTCCGGAATGATACAGTTACAATAGGCGCTGAAAACGATTTGCAGGTGGTTTTGCAAAGCGACCAGACCTTGAATGAGGTTGTGGTTCGTGGCAACACGTCAACGATCGACAGGCTTTCGCCGCACCAGACCGAGATTATTACCACCCGTGCACTGGCCAAAGCGGCCTGCTGTAATTTGTCCGAAAGTTTTGAAACCAATGCTTCGGTTTCTGTTTCCTATGCCGACGCTGTTACCGGCTCCAAGCAAATCCAGATGCTGGGATTGAACGGAACCTACATTCAGACCAACATTGAAAACATTCCTTCTATCCGTGGGCTGGCTTCCACTTTCGGGCTCAATTTTGTGCCGGGAACCTGGATTCAGTCGATTGATGTGGGTAAAGGCGCGGGTTCTGTTGTGAATGGTTATGAATCCATGACGGGCCAGATCAATGTTGAAATGCAGAAACCGGACAGCCGCGAAAAGCTTTATTTAAACACTTATCTCAATAACTTCGGTCGCGCGGAAGTGAACCTGAACCTGGCAACACAACTAAATGAAAAGTGGAGCACGGGACTGCTGACGCACGCCAGCACATTGCGCAACCGGGTGGATAATAATAAGGACGGATTCCTTGATATGCCGCTTTATACACAATATAATGTGGTAAACCGCTGGAAATATCAGAGCGAAAAAGTGATGGCGCAGTTCGGTGTAAAAGCTTTGCATGAAGATCGTTTGGGTGGCCAGAATGGCTTTAAAAAAGAGATGAAAGGCTCCAATAATATTTACGGTTTTGGCGCCAAAGTGAACCGTTACGAGTTCTTTTCCAAAATCGCACGGTTGTTTCCCGATAAGCCTTACAAAGGATTGGGTTTCATCATGAATGCCTCTCTGCATGATTCCAAGTCATTTTTTGGAATGAATAATTATGACGGAACACAAAAAACGCTGTACGGAAATCTGATCTATCAATCGATCATAGGCAACACCAATCATTCTTATAAAACCGGTCTGAGTTATCTGCTGGATAACTACAACGAACTTTACAAGGACATCCGGCTAGCCAGAAACGAGTCGGTTCCAGGGGCGTTTTTCGAGTATACTTACAATAATCTGGATAAGTTTGTCCTCGTTGCGGGCGGCCGAGTCGATTTCCATAACCTTTACGGCACGCAATGGACGCCGCGCCTGCATTTGAAATACAACCTAACGGACCAAACCACGCTTCGGGCCTCGGCAGGAAAAGGGTTCAGGGTTGCCAATCCGCTGGCAGAATATTACGGTAACCTGGTAAGTTCGCGCACTGTCCAGTTCCGCGAAAGCATTCGTCCCGAAGTTTCCTGGAATTACGGCGCAAGTGTTACGCAGGAGTTCAAGATGGGCGATATGAGCGGGAATTTTATCATGGATTTTTATAGAACAAACTTTGAAAACCAGCTTGTAGCCGATATGGAAGATCCGCGTTACATCCGGTTTTATAATCTGGAAGGCGATGCTTACGCCAATAGTTTCCAGGCAGAGGCGAACTTGACACCCATTAAACGCCTTGAATTCAAGCTTGCTTACCGGCTTTTTGATGTAAAACAAACCATTCGGAATGTATACGACGAAAATGTGTTGCTGCCGAGAATGATGGTAAGCCGCGATCGGGTGCTTTTCAATGCCGGATATGCGCTGCCTTATGACAAATGGAAGTTTGATGCAACTATGCAATGGAATGGAAAACGGCGGATCCCGTACATGGGCCACGTTGACGAGCACCACGTTCCCGACAACCTGACATCGACAATGTCGCCGTCATTTTACAACTTCAATGCACAGGTTACGCGTACATTTCCCAAATGGGACATTTACCTTGGCGGAGAAAACCTGGCCAATTTCCGTCAGAAAAACCCGATTATGGGCGCTAATGATCCCTTCGGACAGAATTTTGACGCGGGAATGGCCTGGGGGCCTGTGGTAGGACGAATGATTTATGCGGGAATACGTTATAAAATAGTGAGATAATTGAGCGCGTTATGAAACTGCATATAAAAAACATGGTTTGTGATCGTTGCAAACGGGTAGTCCGGGAAGATCTGGAAAATCTGGGCATTGCATTGCAATCCGTTGAGCTGGGCGAAGTTGAAACCGCAACGGACATTGATAATCAACTGCTTACTAAGGTAAAATCCACATTAGAAGCAAGTGGATTTGAATTACTCGACGACCGCAGGCTGGCCATTGTGGAGCACATTAAGACCCTGATCATTGAGGAAGTGCAATTTTTAAAAGGCCATAAACCTGAGCAGCAGAATTTTTCCGATTATTTGTCTGAAAAAATCGGTTACGAATATTCTTATCTGAGCAACCTTTTTTCCTCCGAAACCGGGCAGACCATTGAACAATACATTATCGCCCAGAAAACGGAAAAAGTGAAAGAATGGCTTTCCTATAATGAGCTGACATTGAGCGAAATGGCGTGGCGACTGTCATATAGCAGCCCGGCGCACTTAAGTAATCAGTTCAAAAAGGTGACCGGGATGACGCCCGGAGCGTTCAAGAAAAGCACTTTGGGGAGAATCACGCTGGACAAAGTAGGACATTAGAACAAACATTAAATAAACCTTCAATGATCATGAAAAATATCCTTTTTGCCTCGCTATTATTCCTTTTTGCTGCTTGCGGAGGAAACAACGAACAGACCGGGAAAGCAGAAACTGAGTCAATGGCCACAGCTGAGAAAAAATACGCATGCCCTATGCAATGCGAGGGAGAAAAAACCTACGCGGAAGCTGGAAAATGTCCGGTTTGCAAAATGGATTTACAAGAAGTAGCGATGGCAGAAACAGATTCTGCGGAACACAATCATTGATCACTAAAACATTCAAAATCATGAAAACTACCATTCTATCCTTATTAATAGCACTTTTTGCCAATATAACATTGGCTCAGGCCGACGGCGACAAGCAGATCAAGATCAAGACTTCTGCGATTTGTGAAATGTGTAAAGAACGCATCGAGCGCAATCTGGGGCTTTCCAAAGGAGTAAAAGAGTCCAATCTGGACCTGAAAGACAAAGTGGTTACGGTGAAATACAACCCAAATAAAACCACCCCGGAAGCCATTAAAGCGACCATTATCAACACGGGTTATGACGCCGATACGCAGGTTGCAAACCAAAAAGCACACGATAAGCTGCCAAGCTGCTGCCGGAAAACAGCTGCTGCACATTAATCAAAACCACTTCGTCATGAGCAATAACAAATTGAAAATGCTGGCAATAGCCGGCATAATGGGCACCGCCTTCCCTGTGCTCGCGCAGCACGAGCATCATCAGGAGCCCAAAAAAGATTCAGCGCAGCATGCCGGGCATGATATGAAGGGCATGGATCGCAAAACCATGAAGCACGACACTGTTGATCACAGTAAGATGGATCACAGCAAAATGGATCATGGCAATATGCAGCATGACTCCGGGCATATGACGCACAGTTTTTCCCTCAGTCTTCCTATGACGCGGAATGGCTCGGGAACAGGCTGGCAACCCGATGCAACCCCGATGTACGCTTATATGAAGCACTCGGATAAGTGGAATTACATGTTGCATGGAAGTGTTTTTCTCCGCTACACGGCCCAGAATTTCAATAATGATGGCTTGAAGGGGTCAAAATCAAAGGTTAGCGTGCCAAACTGGTTCATGGGCATGGCGCAACGGCAGGTTGGCAAGAATGGCCTGCTAAATATCCGCGCGATGGTGTCACTGGACAGGTTATTTGACGGAGGTGCGGGTTATCCGCTTTTATTTCAATCCGGTGAGACCTGGAAAGGCGAGCCGCTGATCGACAAGCAACATCCGCACGACCTTATTTCCGAACTTTCCGTTGCTTACACGCAAAGGCTGAACGAAAACATTGACCTGACGCTTTACGCGGGCTATCCGGGCGAACCAGCATTGGGGCCAACCGCATTTATGCACAGAATGTCCGCTTTCAATAATCCTGATGCCGTTTTGGGGCACCACTGGCAGGATGCAACGCACATTACATTTGGAGTTGTAACGGCAGGAATCCGGCTCTGGAAATTCAAGCTGGAAGGCTCGTCCTTCACCGGTCGTGAGCCGAATGAGAACCGGTTTGACTTCGATAAGCCACGTTTTGATTCGTACAGTTACCGGTTAATGTTCAATCCTTCCGTAAACTGGGCGTTGCAGGTGAGCAGGGGTTTTATCAAAAATCCTGAACCATTGCACGGCGGTGAAAACGTGGACCGGACAACGGCTTCGGTGCAGCATTCGACTAATTTGAGTGGAAAAAACAGGTGGATTTCTACTTCCGCGGTTTGGGGGTTGAATAAGGCAGGCGGCCACGAAAACGAACATGCTATTTTACTGGAATCTAATCTGCAATTGGATAAATGGGCGATATATGGTCGTTATGAGCGGGTTGAGAAGAACAGTAATGAACTGGGGATTGTATGGTATGACCGCATTGAGAAAAACAAATTTCCGGTTTCCATGTTCTCACTTGGACTTAACCGCCAGATCGCTTCCTTCCAGAACACCATTTTACAAGCCGGCGCTCAATTGGGGGTTTACTCCATTGACAATATACTGAAATCTGTTTATGGCAACACGCCGCTATCAGGACAGGTTTACCTGCGCATAACGCCCGGTCTCATGCGTATGTAATGTGCTGCGTTACCTATATTTTCGAAAAGCTGCCAGTCATCCTGGCGGCTTTTCGTAGTTTTGCGCTTCAAAATTAAAGAACGCTCCCGTGGCTTGGTATCGCAATTATTTCAAAGGACTTCCGCAACGCGCCTGGAAACTGCATCAGGATGAAGAATACACCGATTATGAAGTCGATTTTTTGCGGGATGTGCTTGAAATAACCAATGGAAGCAAGGTTCTGGACATGCTGGCGGGTTACGGACGTCATGCTGTTCCCTTGGCTGAGGAAGGTTGCGCAATGACGTGCGTTGACATTTCCAGTGAATATTGCGATGAATTGAAGGCCGTCGCCAAAAAGCAAAAACTGCCCTTGACGGTTATTTGTGACGATGTGCTGCAATGTGATATTGAGGCAAATGCATTTGATGCAGCTTATTGCATTGGAAATAGTTTCAGTTTCTTCCCAAGGGCTGAAATGCAGCAATTTATCTCAAAAATGGCAAATGCTGTCATATCCGGCGGTCACATTGCTATTCACACCGAAAATCTCGCAGAAAGCATTCTGCCCAACTTCCAGACGCGTAACTGGATGCCTGTGAAAGAAGACATTATCTATCTGGCCGAAAACGATTACCGGCCTGAAGAAGGTTATATCGCCGCCGAGCAAACATTTATCTCCGGTTCTGAAAAAATAACGCACACAGTCCGTCAACACATTTTCACCCTGTCAGAAATCATCTACATGTTCGAAACCGCCGGTTTACAAGTCGTGGGAACATTCGGAAACCTGGAAGCCGATCCATTCACATTGGGCGACGAACAGCTATATCTTGTCGCCAGGAAGCTTTGAGGTAGGTGGCAATTTTTGCATCAAATTTAAACCCCTTGCAAAACGGGTACGTTTGTCTTTTCTACTGCGCCGAAGCCTCCTTCGATGTTGATGACGTGATCGATGCCGCGTGATTTTAGGATGGAGGCGGCTATCATGGAGCGGTAACCTCCTGCGCAATGTATGTACAGCGTTTTGTTTTTGGGAAATTCAGCCATGAGGTCGTTAATGTAGTCTAACGGCAGATTTTTGGCCCCGTCAATGTGCCCGGCTTCGAATTCAGCTGGCTTTCGCACATCGATCACTTCGGGACTTTCTGCATTATAAACCTTTTCAAAAGCATCAGCAGAAACATTTTCAACAGAATCAACCTCTTTTCCAGCCTGGACCCAGGTCTCAAAACCACCATTTAAAAATCCGATGGTATGATCATAACCAACTCTTGCCAGGCGTGTTACCACTTCCTCTTCCATTCCCGGCTCCGTTACGATCAATAGATTTTGCTTCAAATCCGGAATTAATGCGCCTACCCACGGAGCAAAACCGCCCTGAATACCAATGTTGATAGAATTTGGAATAAATCCTTTGGAGAAATCCTCCGGCTTCCGCGTATCCAGAATGAGCGCGCCCGTGTTATTAGCCTTAGCCTCAAACGCTTCTGCAGATAATGCCTGATCACCGCGTTCGAGCACGTCGTCAATGCTTTCGTAGCCGTCCCGGTTCATTTTTACATTCTCAGGGAAATACTTCGGAGGTTCGGGCAAACCTGCGGTCACTTCTGCGACGAACTCCTCTTTGGTCATATCCGCCCTTAATGCATAATTGAACCGCTTTTGGTTACCTAACGTGTCGGAAGTTTCCTTGCTCATATTCTTTCCACAAGCGGAACCTGCTCCATGTGCGGGATAAACGATGATATCATCAGGCAAGGTCATGATCTTCGTTCGTAGACTTTCAAACAGCATTCCCGCAAGGTCGTCCATATTCAGGTCACCTTTTTGCGCAAGATCCGGACGCCCTACATCGCCGATAAACAATGTATCACCGCTGAAAAGCGCAGTTGGCTTTTGATTTTCATCGAACAGCAGATAACTCGTCGATTCCAGCGTGTGACCCGGCGTATGCAATGCTTTGATAATAATGTCACCTAATTTAAACTCTTCATTATCAGCGGCGATGTGTGCCTTAAATGCAGGATTTGCATTCGGTCCGTAAACGATTTCCGCTCCCGTCTTTTCAGCCAAATCCAAATGTCCCGAAACGAAATCGGCATGAAAATGGGTCTCAAATACATACTTGATTTTCGCACCGATTTTATTGGCCTTTTGAATGTAAGGCTCCACTTCGCGCAAAGGGTCAATAACCGCAGCTTCGCCGTTTGAAACAATAAAATAAGCGCCCTGAGCCAGGCATCCGGTATATATCTGTTCTATTTTCATGAAGGATAATTTCAGTTTATCGATACGAAGTTAACCAAAAGGCAGTTGTTTTCGTTTCTGGGCGGGGATCGAATGCACCATCCCCGCTCAGTATTTCACACTTTAACCAGCTTCCATTTACCCAGCCTGAACCGCCAGATCCCCAGCAATGCCAGAATGGATTCCGCAAATGGAACCGAGGCAAAAACGCCGATCGGGCCGAAATTCATCATAACGGCAAGCACATACGCAACCGGAATTTCAATCGCCCAAAAACAGATCAGGTTCAGGACAGTCGGCGTTTTGGTATCCCCTGCCCCATTCAGCGACTGGATAACGACCATTCCATAGGCATAGGCAGCATAACCCAGGCATAGCACGCGCAATGCCATTTTGCCTGTGGCAATAACCTGTGGATTAGGGCTGAACAGACCAATAAGTTGCTCCGCGCCAATGAACATTAAAACGGCCAGGCCCAGCAGAAAAATAAAGTTGTAAGACGCACACTTCCATACCGATTTCTCCGCCCTATCCGGCTTTCCGGCCCCCAAATTCTGCCCCACAAGCGTCGCAGCAGCGTTAGCAAGCCCCCAGGCAGGCAATAATGTGAACATAATGACGCGAATGGCAATGGTGTAACCTGCTACCACGTCGCTGCCGAATTCGGACAAGATACGCGTCAGGAAAATCCAGCTCGCGGAACCTATCAGAAACTGGACGGTGCCTCCCGTGGCCACTTTTACAATCGTCGCGATGGTTTTGGGATCAGGACGCAGATCGGCCCATAGCAAGCCGAGCGATTTTTGTGCTTTTGTCAATGAAAATAACTGATAACCAACGCCAATAGACCTTCCTAATGCCGTGGCGAGGGCCGCGCCTGTTACGCCGAGTTCAGGAAATGGCCCAAGTCCGAATATCAGCACCGGGCCCAGAATCATGTTAAAGCAATTAGCAACGATCAGTGACCGCATGGCGGTTGCTGCGGCACCGGCGCCTCGCAATGCTCCGCTCAGGGAATAAAGCAAAATGACGACAGGGCTGCTCAGAAACTGAATTCTTGCAAAATCTGTCCCGAGTTCGATCACCTTTGCATCTGCACCCATGATCCGCAGAATATCGCCCGCAAACCATGTCCCGACCGTTGCAGTAACTGCCGAAATAGCCAAAGAGATCACAATAACCTGCCCCACCGCATGCCTGGCGCCATTCGTATTGCCTTCGCCAACGCGACGTGCAATGGTGGCCGTTGCAGCCGTACTCAAACCAATGGCCACAGAATAAACCAGCGTAATCACAGATTCAGTAAGCCCGACAACCGCCACAGCTTCTGTACTCACTTTTGAAACGAAAAAAATGTCAACAACGGCGAAAAGCGACTCCATGACCATTTCAAGGATCATTGGGACGGATAGTAGAAATATAGCACGGTTGATGCTTCCTTCGGTAAAACTTTCTTCGGAGCCACGAATAGCCTGACGAAGCAGTTGAAACCACTTTTTCATGGATGAAATAAGATTGAAATAAAATAAGAATTGAAAGTGACTAGCAAAAGTCACAGAGAACAGTCCGGTGGCCGGCAGTCCGGTGGGAGAATCTCCGCAGACGGACCAGGAAAAGGCTTGTGGTTATTGTAAACCGGGGATGATCACCAACATATTTCGCAGAATTTGGGCAAATATACAAAAGTGCTTTTCTATTATTCAAACAAAATAATGGATTAATTCAGATGTAAGTGTAATTTCACGGCTTGGGCGGGGTGAACTTTTGCTTTCGCCAAACCGTTGCCATTCTACTCTTTCCTGCAAATTTTGGTATAAAAATTGAAGCATCGGGCAGGAAAGGAAATACCATTAAACAACTCTTCATGATTGATAAAAAGAAATTATACTCAACAGCCGAAAAACCGGAAACTGCTGTGCTTGTGGCTGTTAGTACACAAAAACAACCGGCTGAAAAGACAAAGGAATACCTGGATGAGCTTGCTTTTCTGGCGACAACATTGGGCGTGGAAACGGTTAAGACATTTACACAAAATCTGGAACGAGCTGATATCCGCACCTACACCGGAAAAGGAAAATTGGAAGAAATTCTGATTTATGTGACTGCGAACCCTGTGGACATGATCCTTTATGATGATGACCTTACGCCGTCACAGGTGCGAAATCTGGAAGCTGTTTTCAAAGACATTAAAGTGATTGACAGGAGTTTACTGATCCTGGATATTTTTGCGATGCGGGCACAAACTGCGCAATCAAAGTTACAGGTTGAGCTGGCCCAGTATCAATATATGTATCCGCGATTGACACGCCTGTGGACTCACTTAAGCCGCCAGTCTGGGGTTGGTGTGGGTATGCGCGGGCCTGGTGAAACGGAATTGGAAACGGATAGACGTCTGGTAAAAGACCGGATCGCGTTCCTGAAAGAAAAACTAGAAAAGGTTGATCGTCAAAGCACTACGCGCCGCAAGGAACGAGACCGGCTGGTGCGTGTTGCCATTGTGGGTTATACCAATGTCGGAAAATCAACATTGATGCGCGGACTTTCGAAAGCAGATGTCTTTGCAGAAAATAAGCTGTTTGCAACCGTTGATTCCACAGTGAGAAAGGTGAATATGGAAAACATTCCATTTTTGCTGACTGACACCGTTGGTTTCATACGCAAATTACCTACTCTGCTCATTGAATCTTTTAAATCGACTTTGGACGAGGTTAGGGAAGCGGATATTTTGCTGCACGTGGTAGATATTTCGCACGCTTCATTTGAGGAACATTTGGATGTGGTAAACAAGACATTGGAAGATATTGGCGCTGCCAACAAGCCCACTATTCTTGTTTTCAATAAAATTGACCTTTATAACCCGACATTCAACGCGGATAATGATGAGGGCCAGGAAATTGAGCAGACAGAAAGTGTTCTGGACCAATTGAAAAAGAGCTATATAGCCGATAAGGCGGATCATGTTGTGTTTATTTCGGCTGAAAAAAAGGAAAATATTGACGAGTTGAGAAACACATTATTTTCCATGGTGAAGGAAAAACACTTCTCAATTTATCCGAACTGGCTCGATTTGGGATACACAGCAGTAGAAGCGGAGGAATAATCATTTGTAATTCAAATGATTTTTTGCCAGTTTTGCACCCCAATTCGACTGCGTAGTTCAACGGATAGAATAGGAGTTTCCTAAACTCTAGATATGGGTTCGATTCCCGTCGCGGTCACGAAAGCCAGGCTTATGTCTGGCTTTTTTGTTGAATAGGAGTTGTCGATTGCGACCCCAGCCTAAACTCTAGATATGGCCGGGCGGCCGGTGCCGTTCGATTCCCGTCGCGGTCACGAAAGCCAGGCATAAGCCTGGCTTTTTTGTTGTCACACCTTGGCTGATCTTACGCCCGATAAGTCACCGCTTGTTGTTACTAAAATTCCCCAGGGTTCGAGTCCGCAATGTTGTCCTGCGTAGAAAAACATAACTTAAATCTTCAAATCGTAGGACTTTTTAAAGTTCATGGCGATGTGAATTCTTAGCATGGCAATTGCATAGAAGCCTTTAACTAAATTACAACACAATGCAAATGCTCTCTGGCTTGGGCCGCACCCGTTATATCCCTCTATTGATTTTATTTACGCTTGCCATCCTGCAATCTTGCAAGAAGAACCCCAAGGAAATGTCCCGGGAGCAGCTGGAAAAGGAATTGAGCGACAAAAAACATTACGAAAAACTGCTGGAATTCGGCAAAAGTGCCGGGATCAATGTTGAAAAATTCGCTGCAACCGGTGAACAAGCGCCCGTTTTTGCCTTGCTGGAAGAAGCCGGATTTGGGCATAAACCCAACCTGCGCTATACAGAAAAGAAAGTTAAGGCAGACACATTACTCCTTCGCGAAGCTGCGGAAGCGCTTGTGAAGGGCGAGTCGGTGGACAAAGTGATGAAAGGATTGGAACCGGTGTATCCTGTTTATAACAATCTTAAAATACACTATGCCAGGCTATTAAAAGAAAACAAGCAAGACAGCGCGGCCATCGTTGCTGAGACGTTGAATGCTTATCGCTGGATAAAGCGGCAGTCCCAAGGCGCTCCACGGTTCGTTATGGTGAATATTCGCGGTGCATATCTTGCCGCCATGGATTCAGCCGGACAGAATGTGCTGCGTATGCGTACGGTGGTAGGTAAAAGCGACACGCCGACACCTACGATGGACACATATGCAACGAGCATCGTGACACACCCATACTGGAATGTGCCGAAAAGCATTGCTATCAAGGAAATGTTCCCGAAAGCGGCAAGTGATCCGGAATACTTGTCCCGAAATCGAATTGAAATAATTGACAATAAAGGCCAGGCGGTAAATCCGGAAGAGATTGATTGGGAAGAACTAACAGCCGAAAAATTCCCCTATCGCTTTCGTCAGGAGACCGGTGAAGACAATTCACTTGGTTTGCTGAAAGTGGAGATTAAAAATCCACTGGCGATTTATCTGCACGACACCAATGCAAGATATCTGTTTAAAAGTAATTCGAGATGGAGAAGCCATGGCTGTGTACGCGTGCAGCAACCCACCGATCTGGCCAACTATATGGCTGGCACCAAGCTGCTTGACAACGATTTCATGACCGAGCCTGACACGGTGTCGACCCCGCCGAAATGGCACAAATTAAAAGCAAGAATTCCAGTATTCCTGCTTTATCTGGGTGCGGATTGCAATGAAAAAGGGGATTTGCTTTACTTTGAGGATGTATATAAAAGAGGATTGCCAAAGGTGTGATCCAGCTTATCCAATTTCAGGCCTGATAATAGAGGTGAAGCCTTAACATATTGCTGATCAGCAGAATAGATAAACAATCCTGCGCCATTGCAAAGCATGCTGATTAGTTTTTTAGAATCCAGAATAGATACAGCAGGACATCCAAGGCTTCGGCCCAGGCGACCTGTGTTTTTGATAAAAGACTCACTTACATAATCCGCCCCATGCATAACGATCGCCCTTTCCAGTGCGCGGTCGTTAATGCCTTTTTCAACCCCTTCCAGCCTAAGCGAAAGCCCATGCTTACCCGTGTAAGTCCCTAATGTTTTATAAAAACCCAGGCTGGATTGATATGATGAATTATCATTCGAAAAACGCTTTGCAAACTCATCACCGGAATTTCTGCCGTGCGCAACGTATGTGTTAAGCAACACCTTTCTCTTTATCAAATCAATTACGTAAAGCCTCTTGTTACGCGAAGACTGGCTAAAATCGGCAATCGCAAGGATCGGATTAGCCAGATTCATTTTCTGAAAACCATACCATGCGTAGTAAAATGCAGCCTCTGAAAGGCCCTGTTTTTTCAAGCCCAACGAATCGTAAAGACTTGCCCATTGCGGCTTGGCAAGGGAATCTGGCTTAATTTTTATGGAATCGGAAGTTGTGGAATCGTTAAGTGTATCAAATTTTTGGAACCCGAAGGAAACACCAAGCGCAATCATTACTGCTACTAATACTGCCTGAGCTTTTGTCATTTCTAATCGTTTTATTGAAAAATCTAATTATTATCGATTGAGAGAGGAGGTAAAGATACCCTTTGAAAGGTGCATGTTTAACAGCCCGGCGCGTATTAATGGTTCCTAAAATACAAAAAACAGCTCATAAGAAGCTGTTTTTCAATAAGTTAAAAATATGATATTTTTATTTTTTCTCAATTCCGGCTAAAACGCGTCTGATGTCATTTGCCTTACTCATGAAGTCCAGACTTGTTTCCAGATCGTGCTGATCAATAGCATCCTTGAATTTTTTCAGCAGCTCAATGTAGTCTCCCAATGCTTTTGACACATTGGTTTTGTTCTGATCAAAAATAGGCGCCCACATTTGCGGTGAGCTCTTAGCAAGCCTGACCGTGGATGAAAAACCGGTGCTTGCCATGGCAAAAATCGCTTTTTCGTCCTTTTCTTTATCCAACACCGTCAATCCGAGCGCAAAAGAACTGATATGGCTCAGATGTGACACGTAAGCCAAGTGCAAATCATGTTCAGTCGGCTGCATATAATAGATCTTCATGCCGACGTCGCGCAGGAAAGTTTCAACCAGGCCAAGTGATTCAGCATTGCTTTTTTCCTTATCACAAATAATGACGTATTTATCTGTGAGCAACTCTTTAAATGCAGCACCAGGTCCGGAATTCTCTGTTCCTGCCATTGGATGTACGGCAACGAATTGCGCACGTTTCGCATGCGCGTCTGCAATTTGACAGATCGCCTCTTTTGTCGAGCCAAGATCCATGATAGTCCGTCCTTCCGGCAGATGATCCAGCATATAAGGCAAAAGCTTATTAATGGCGTCAACAGGGGTTGCCAGCACGTTCAGCTCAGAAATTTGCAGCGCAACATCGAGTGTAACGATTTCATCTACAATGCCTTTGGCCAAAGCAATTTTTTGATTTACCAAAGAATTATCAACGCCTACAAACTTAACATTCGGATATTTTTCGCGCAGGCTCAAAGCGAAAGAACCGCCCAGTAAGCCCACTCCTATTATACTAAGTATCATTTCGATTCAAAATAAATAAACACCAATAAATTGAGGATTAAGCCTTTATGCGATCCACTGCTTGCCAGATACGCTCTTTCGGCATGCAAAGCGATAAGCGGATGTAACGCTGTCCTTTCGGCCCGAAGATAAAGCCAGGCGCAATGAACACATGTTTTTCAACCAAAAGAGCATTCACCAGCGACTCCGCCGATTCAACAGAATCCGGCAATTTGCCCCATAGGAACATGCCTTCCTGCTTACGATCCCAGGTGCAGCCAATCGTTTCCAAAATGGCCTCAGCGGCTTCTAACCGGCCCTGATATACCGCATTGCGTTCCTGATGCCACTCGTCCGAATTATGCAAGGCCGCAACAGCCGCTTCCTGCATCGCCCAAAACATACCTGAATCCACATTACTTTTAATGGTAAGCACAGCATTAATGTAAGGCTTAGCCGCTGATAACCAGCCCATTCGCCATCCCGCCATATTGTGCGACTTGCTCATGGAGTTAAGCTCAATCGCAACCTCTTTCGCTCCTGCAACGGATAACAAGCTGATCGGTGTCTTTTTATTTAAAACCAAACTGTAAGGATTATCATGGCAAAGCAGAATCTTATGCTTTGTCGCAAATGCCACAGCCTCTTCGAACAACGCTTGCGTTGCAGGCGCTCCAGTAGGCATATGCGGATAGTTTAGCCACATGATCTTGGTTTTCGTCGTTACTAATGCTTCCATCGCGGTCCAATCTGGCTGCCAGCCAAAATCTTCGCGCAACGGGTATTCCTTCACAACCGCACCCACCATTTGACTAACGGCCCGGTAAGCCGGGTAACCCAGCTCAGGAACGAGTACTTCATCGCCTGGATCAAGGAATGTCAGAGAAATGTGCGTAATGCCTTCTTTTGAACCTATTAAAGGCAATATTTCTGTTGCAGGATCGAGTTTAACGCCGTAAGTGTGATAATAGAAATCTGCGATTGCGTTCCGATATGCAGGCGTGCCCACATAAGGCTGATAACCATGCGCTTGTGGCTTCTGAGCCGCCTCAGACAAGGCTGTTATTGTTTCAGACGAAGGCATCATGTCCGGGTTTCCAATCCCCAGATTAATGACATCATGACCTTCTGCAATCAGTTTGCGAACTTCCGCGAGCTTCACCGAAAAGTAGTATTCGGAAGTCTGCTTGGTACGCTGGGCAGTATCTATAATCATTACATTGTTATTAATTACACTTTTAAGAACCCGGTTTCCCAGCTGTGATTTCAGAGCCTGCGCTTGAAATGGCGCGCAATTTACGATTTTTAACGCAATGGGAAGCAATGATCATTTGGGGTTTATCCATTAAATTGCAACATGAATATTCAGCGTTTTTTACTGCTTTTTTCGGTTTTCCTGGCGGGTTGTTCCAAACCTTCGGAGAAAATTATTGTGGCTACCGCCGCCAACGTGCAATATGTAATGAAGGAAATTAAGGCGGAATTTGAAAAAGAAGCCGGGAAGGAAATTGACATTGTGGTTGGTTCTTCCGGCAAGCTCACCACCCAGATCCGCGAAGGCGCACCGTTTGATGTTTTCGTTTCGGCCGATACAAAATATCCGGAGGAGATTTTCAAAAATGGCGGTTCGGCAGAAAAACCCAGAGTCTATGCATTAGGATCATTGGTCTTATGGTCAAAAAACATTCCAAAATCTGATCTAAACATTGATTCACTAGCAAACGATAAAATCAAGAAAATTGCTGTCCCTAACCCGGAAACGGCACCTTATGGGAAGGCCGCTATTCAGATTTTGAAGTCAAAAAATTTGTTTGATAAAATAGAAAAAAGGCTCGTTTTCGGCGAAAGTATCGCCCAAACTGCCCAATACATTACGTCCGGCAATGTTGAAGCAGGTTTCAACGCATTATCGATCGTCCTATCACCCGAAATGAAAGATAAGGGCAACTACATTATCCTGGATTCGGCCGATTATAAACCCATAGAACAAGCAGCCATCCTCCTCAATCACAGCGAGGATTCTCCCAAAAAAGCAACCAGCGAACAATTCTATAAATTTCTATATTCCAAAAAAGCGAAAGCAATCTTCCAAAAATACGGCTACAAATAGAGGACACCCATTCGCTCATTCACTCATTCACTCATTCACTCATTCAAAATTGAACCCCGAACCCCTCTGGCTCACCTTCAAACTCGCAACGATCACTTCGCTGATCCTGCTGGTGCTTGCATTGCCATTGGCGTACTGGCTGGCGTTTGGGAAGTTCAAAGGGCGTGGGATCATTGAATCGCTGATTGGCATGCCACTTGTGCTGCCGCCGTCTGTGATTGGATTTTACTTGCTTTTAGCATTCAGTCCCTCTTACTGGTTCGGTGCCTGGATTGAAAGTATTTTTGGGTTGCGGCTCGTTTTCAGCTTTCCGGGCCTTGTTATTGCCTCCGTGCTTTATAGTTTACCATTTATGGTTTATCCCATACGCGCAGGCTTGCAGTCGCTTCCGGCATCATTGCGCGAAGCATCTTATACATTAGGTAAAAATGAATGGGAAACATTTTTCAAAGTGCTTTTGCCAAATTGCAAGCCGGCCATATTAACTGCATTTGTTATCACATTTGCACACACCGTCGGCGAATTCGGGGTTGTGCTCATGATCGGCGGTAACATCCCCGGCGTTACCAAAGTCGCTTCTGTGGCCATTTACAACGAAGTGGAAGCGCTGAATTATGGCGCCGCGAACGATTATGCGATCGTGCTTTTTGCAATTACATTCGTTATTTTGCTGTTGGTCTATTCCATTAACAACCGCCTGCTCCGTGTCCGACAGCCTTCTTGACCTCCACATCAAGCACACTTTGCAAACTGTGCATGGCAAAATGCCGATGGAAATTGCATTATCGCTTCCGAAGGGACGGATTTTATCCATTACAGGACCATCTGGTGCAGGTAAAACAACATTATTAAGGCAAATCGCCGGATTACTAACCCCTGAAACAGGCAAAATCACATTTGGCAACCAAGTATGGCTTGATAGCGCAGCGCAAAGATCTGTTGCTCCACAACTCAGGAATATTGGTTTTGTTTTTCAGGACTATGCCTTATTCCCGCACCTTACGGTTGAGGAAAACCTCCTTTTTGGTTTACCGAAAGGCAGCGATCGCAGCATTGTCGATGACCTGCTGAATGCCACAGAACTCTCCAATCTGGCAATACGGAAACCCAACCAACTTTCTGGCGGTCAGCAGCAACGCGTAGCATTGGCCCGAGCACTGGTGCGGAAGCCGGATTTATTGTTGCTGGACGAACCGTTTGCAGCTCTGGATTATGATATGCGCTATCATTTGCAGGATATGCTGTCGAAATTCCATCGCCAGCACAATCTCACCATGATCATCGTCACACACGACATTGGTGAAATATTCCGTCTGGCAGATCAGGTGGCCATTATTGAGAACGGTAAAATTTTCCGCCAAGGAACTCCCGCCGAGGTTTACGCAAACGAGCAGTCAAAAACGGAGGATTTTGTGATCTTTGGAGAAGTGCTTAGTTGTATAAAACAAGCGGATCAGCTGCTGGTAAGTGCGCTGGTTGAAAACAAAGTCCGTCAACTGACATTGCCGCTGGATCTGGCGCCGGAAATGATTCCCGGCAATACATTTACATTGCATTACCCGATGGATGCGGCCCGCGTGACGTTGATCAGGCATTAAGAATCCAAATGTCGCTAAGGGTAATTTTAAAAGCTGGCAGTCTTTTTTCCAAAAACCATTTTTATCCATTCTATATGCGGGTCATTTTTAAATTTTTGCAGGTTGCCATTTTCATTCTGCCCCTGATTGCAATGCGTCAGGACAAGCCACTTCGCGTGATATTTTTTGGAGATTCTATCACACAGGCCGGCGTAGGGCCGACGGGTTACATCACCAAAATGAGTGAGATGCTCAAATCGAAGGGTCAGGACAGCCAATATGAACTCATGGGCGCCGGAATCGGCGGGAACAAAGTATATGACCTGTATCTGAGACTGGAAGACGATGTTCTTTCGAAAAAACCCGACGTTGTCTTTATTTACGTAGGAATCAACGACGTATGGCACAAGACATCATCAGGAACCGGAACTGATCCCGACAAATACGTGAAGTTTTATGAAGCATTGATCAAAAAAATGAAGGCGCAAAACATTCGCGTGATCGTATGCACGCCAACCGTGATAGGCGAAAGAAATGACGCTTCCAACCCCCAGGACGGCGACCTGAACCAATATTCCAAACTAATCCGCGAAATCGCCACCCGCAACAGCCTACAACTATGCGACCTAAGAAAATCCTTCCAGGATTACCTGGTTCAAAACAACCCTGAGAATAAGGAAAAAGGCATTTTAACTTCGGATAGAGTGCATTTAACGGATGATGGGAATAAGTTTCTGGCGGAGCGGATGATGGAAGCGTTGGTGCAGAAGTGATTTTTAGAATCTGTGAATGTAAATATCTGTGAAAGCAAAAAAGACCTCTTAGGAGGTCTTTTTTACGAGTGAACAAAAACATCAAATCATATATATATACAATCGTTACTGTCTCATTACAAGACGGCCGCTAAAATGACTTTTTTCATTTTCATTCATTATTACTAAGTTGTCATCTTTGAAGCTTTCAACTTCAATATGGATCATATCGCCCTGGAGAAGTTGGAGATCCACAGACGAAGTTGTTGTCCCATATATAGTACTTGTAAAATCTACACTTGAAACCGACGTTTTTGTTCCTCCTCTCGTTCTAATAAATCGCGTAGTTGTGGCATAGACATCATTATACGATGTGAACCATAATAGCGCTAAATCAAAATGATAGATTCCGCTTACCGGAGCAATAAATGTGCTGTGAGGTGAACCTTGGATATTATTATAATTCAATCCTAAATCATATTCTTCGGTTGCAAATGCAACTTTTACAACAGCTCCTGGTGGAACATTTTGACTACCATTCATAGGAATTCCACTCGCTCTAAAAGCCACATTACCATTAACATTATCCCAAGTAGCATTCCCATTCGCATCAGAAGTAAGCACTTTCCCGGCTCCGGGAGATTGTCCCGGACCATGGATTTTTATTGGTCCGCTAACTTCCAGTGCAGTCCCGTTAGTATTAGCTGCCGCAGCGAGAACCCCTCTACCACTTGAACTTGTGTTCCCAACAACACCAGTGCCATTTACAGTAGCACCTCTCATGGCAATAGCATTAACAGCAATCCCACTTATCGCAATAGAAGAAGAGTTTCCATCATTGTTATTAATAAGAAATAATGGGCCGTTGTGGGTGACTAACTGGGAAAATGGCAACGCTAAATTTGCAACTCCTCCGCCTACTAAACTCCACGCCGGATTAGCAGCTGTTCCGGCATTGTAATAGAAGCCCGTTTTTCCTAATCCCGCATTTATATTGTAGACTAGTAGTGCCGTTGCCGGATTCGGAACAGTCGCATTATCAGAGAGAGATTGTAATGAAACACGAGGAATTAATAAACCCTTATCCGTCCCCACAATCTCGAGAGCAGCACTTGGATCCGGTGTAATCGTATTAATACCGACATTTTGAGCCAAAGCGATTTGACTGATGAATATTGATAGTGTTATAAGTGTCAACAGATTGCAGTAATGATCCTGCATATGCTTTTTTAGTAAGGCTAACATCATTTCTTGTCAATTTTGGGTGAATCATTTAATAGTTTGAAGACCCAATGTTGTTACGAGAAATGAATGTTCACCAAAGCGATGAGCCTCCGGTGGGAAAGCGTTAGTTTACGGTAAAACAAAAAAGGAGCCGTTTTTGAGACGACTCCTTTTCATTAATCAATGATCTACTTTTACTCCCAAAGCTTCTCCGGATAAACCCCAGCCTCATGCAATGCATTCAGCGAGGCCTGAACCGTTGGCTTATCTTCCGGGTAAGTCACCCCAAACCAGTCGGAGGCGATGCGGAAAACGCGGCAGTCGCCCAGGCCGTTTTTGATGATATGGGTCATGACGGTTGGGATGTAGAATTCAGCTTTTGGCGTGTTAATATTCTCCCTTGCATATGTTTCAAACAAGTCTTTCGTGATTGGAAACATGCCCGGTTTGAAACCCCAGAAATTCATGGAAACAGGGGTTTCCGGTGCCACTTCTGTTTTGATGTCATTTTCTTCGAAATAGATTTTTCCACCTTCTTCGAAAATTTTGGTGCGTTCCACAACCGATTCGAGGTTATGATCGGCTCTTTCCACGCAAATGCCGCGGGAAACGGTGCCGTTTTCGGATAATGTGCGTTTCAGCTCGTAACCGATCATGGCGTGCTGCTTATCATTGGTGTCGTTGGTCAGGAAATCGGCCATGGTGGCGAAAGCGTCGCGACCATAAAAATCATCTGCATTGATTACTGCAAAAGGTGTTTCAGTCTGCGGCCAGGCGCACAATGTGGCATGCCCGGTTCCCCATGGTTTTACGCGTTCCACCGTTCCCAAATCCTCAGGAACATATGACTGAATGCCTTGGATGGCGAAATCGTAGTCAATTTTACCTTTCAGTTTCGGCGCAAAAATCGCTTCGGCACTGTCTTTAATTTCCTGGCGAACGATAAAAACTACTTTACCAAAACCGCTGCGAATTGCGTCGTATAGTGAATAATCGATGATTGTCTCCCCATTTGGGCCAAACTGGTCTAGCTGCTTGATGCCTCCGTAACGGCTACCGATGCCGGCAGCTAAAATCAAAAGAGTTGGTTTCATTCAAATTGTTTTAATGTGTATGTCTGCTACTTGAAGCGGCAAATTAAGGCCATTCAGGACTATAAAAAAAACGCGTCCGAGGATTTCAGAACGCGTTTGAAAAATAAAATATTTTAAGAATATCGTTAAACCGCAAAGCTTTCACCGCAGCCACAGGTGCGGGTTGCATTGGGGTTTACAAATTGAAAGCCTTTACCATTTAAGCCATCTGAAAAATCTAGTATCGTTCCGGCCAGGTAAAGAATGCTCTTTTTATCAACAATAATTTTGACACCTTTATCCTCAAAAACCATGTCCGTAGGCTTCGTTTCAGAGTTAAACTCCAAATTATAAGTCAAGCCTGAACAGCCGCCTCCCAGCACACCAACGCGGATCTGGTAATCCTCAATATGTCCGTCCGCATTGCGGAGTTCAACAATTTTATCTTTGGCGCTATCACTTACAGTAACCATGCTATTTCTAAGTTTTGTATTCGTAAATATTTAACGTCTGAAACAAATAAGAAAGTTCACCAGTCCGTCAGAGTTCTTTTCAATTTTCGCAATGTGCCTCTGATCCGATTTTCAGAAAGCATTATAATATGGATGCACCGTTTTTATTGATGGCAGAAACATGCATACTGGCTTCAATTCCGGCGTCCGCAAATTTCTGTTGCATAGCCCGACCTGCACTTTCCGCGTTAGCCTTTCCCATGCTCAATGCAAACATAGAGGGCCCTGAGCCCGAAATGCTGCATCCCAATGCTCCGTTTGCAATGGCTGATTTCTTAACTTCGTTAAATTCAGGGATTAAAATGGACCTTACGGGCTCAATGATGACGTCGACCATAGACCTGCCGATCAACTCATAATCAGATTTCATCAAACCCGCCACCAACCCGGCAACATTGCCCATTTGAGCGATCGTGTTTTTGAGCGACACTTCGCTGCGCAGGATAAAGCGCGCATCTTTTGTATTAATCTCAATATCAGGGTGAACCAATGTACAATACAAATCATCCGGCACAGGAATCGTAAAGATATCCAACGGATTGTAGCTCCTGATCACCACAAAACCACCCAAAAGCGACGGTCCGACATTATCGGCATGCGCCGATCCCGAAGCGATTTTCTCACCTTCCATTGCAAAAGGCAGCAATTCCTGACGCGTCAGCGGGTTACCCAGCAGCTCGTTCATCGCAACAACTCCTGCAACTGCACTCGCCGCGCTGGAACCCATTCCACTTCCCAGTGGCATGTTTTTATTTAATACAACCTCAACGCCGAAGTCTTTGATGCCTAAATGCTTCAATAAATGCAACATAACAACGGTCACTGCATTTTTCTCAGCATTACGCGGCAAACGGCCTTCATCTCCTGTAATTTCAGTAATGACAACGCCCGGCTCGTCCCGTTTTTTAATCTCCACCACATCTCCCGGCGCCTCAATAGCAAACCCGAAAATATCAAAACCACACGCAACATTAGCCACCGTAGCCGGCGCAAAAGCTTTTATTGAATTCACTTTAAATGGTTGTTTTGCTTTAAGTATTGTAGGACCGCATTCCTAAATTTCTCTGCATCTGCTAAGGATTCCTCTGCTTGCTCTTTAGAAACGTCATCATAGTCATAGTCGCCAAACTGCCTCTTATCGAAAGACCTTCGCAAATATTGACTGAACGAGATATCAAACCGACCTGTCTTTATGAAGATTTCGCGGAATTTATTATGGGCTCCTACATGCGTTTTCGTTCCTACACTTTCAATCAATAACAGCGCTTGGATTGAATGATAAATAGTATAATAGGATCGATTTATTACTGCTTCAAAATGATCCTCCGTCATAGAGTGCTTGGCGGTGTCCAGGAATTCATCAACCTTTTTCCAAATTTTAATAAGTTGCACATTACTCATAGTTCAATTCCCTCTCTTAATACGTTCCTCCCAAGCGGAGTTCCTTGGGAAAAAAGTTTGCGATTAGTATAAGGGATTGCTGAAACGGACATCAAATATTTTAGTGATAAATCAGAAGTAATCGGTGACACAAGGCTGATTTCTTCATACGAGTTGACATTCTCATCATTTAGTACAATCATATAGTCAATGTCAGATTCTTCGTGAAAATCGCCTCGTGCATAAGATCCAAAAAGAATAACCTTATCTAAACGATCACCATAAAATTCCGCAATCCGGCTCACAAACTCTTCTGTCAGCTCCTTAATTGGTTCCGGGACTTTCCTGTTACTCATAGCTTTGGCTGATTAAACATCACAATTTAAATCCTTTACCCCAAATAACTACTAATACTCATGATATCCGCGAAGACGCCGGAGGCGGTAACTTCGGCGCCGGCCCCTGGGCCTTTGATGACGAGTGGGCGGTCTTTGTAACGTTCCGTCGTGAAGGAAACGATGTTGTCGCTTCCGGATAAGGTATAAAACGGATGCTGGGCGTCGACGGTTTTAAGCTCAATGCTGGCTTTTCCGTTTTCAAGCGTGGCAATGTAACGCAGCTTTTCATGCTTAGCTTCCGCTTCTGCCTGCATGCTTGCGAAGAAACCGTCAGAAATTTCAAGCTCCTGGAAAAAAGCATCGACTGTTGGCGCATTCAGGCAGTTTCCTGGCAAAATGGCTTTGATCGTAATTTCCTCGGCTTCCAAAGGCACACCTACTTCACGTGCAAGAATCAATATTTTCCGGCCTACATCGGCTCCGCTCAAATCCTCCCGCGGATCGGGTTCTGTAAAACCTTTCACCTTGGCTTCACGCACCACATCTGCAAAACGAAACCCGGGACCGAAATTGTTGAAAATGTAAGATAGTGTTCCCGAAAGGATTGCTTCAATTTTAAGAAATTTATCACCGCTGGCCATCAAGCCCTGAATGGTGTTAATGATCGGCAGACCTGCGCCTACATTGGTCTCATACAAGAACTTAACCCCGCGCTGCAATGCGGTCCGCTGCAACGATACATACTCAGAGTAAGTGCCGGAATTGGCAACCTTATTAGGCGTTACCACGGAAATACTCGCATCCAGCAACATATGATAATACTGCACGATGTCCTTATCCGAGGTGCAATCCACAAAAACGCTGTTGGGCAAGTTGAGCTCGATCATGCGCTGCACGAATGCGGGCAGGCTCGTTTTCACACCCTCATCCATCACACGGTCGCGCCAGTTTTCCGGGCTGATGCCGTCCGGATCGAGGAGCATTTTTTTGGTGTTGGTCAAACCTGCGATGTTCAGGTTCAGCAGCTTTTCTTCTCTTAAATAGGTTGTCTGGTTCTTGATCTGGTTCAGCAACGTGCCGCCGATCAGGCCCATTCCAACAATAAACAAGTTGAGCGAACGCGTTTCTGACTGGAAAAACACGCCGTGGATGGCATTAAGCGCCTTGGAAAGGTCACTTTTGGCAATTACCACAGATATATTAAGCTCAGAAGAACCCTGCGCCGTGGCCACAACATTAATCCCGTTTTTGCCCAAAACAGAAAACAGCTTACCGGAAACACCCGTGCTTTTTTTCATTCCTTCACCCACGATCGCGATGATAGAAAGGCTTTTTTCTATGGCAATGCTGTCAATATGGCCCAAGGCAATCTCAGTAGCAAATTCTTTTTCAAGAACTTCCGTCGCTCGCTGGGCATTTTTTGGATCAATAGAGAAACAGATCGAATGTTCAGACGAAGCTTGTGAAATCAGGATAACGCTGATCGCATTGTTAGAAAGTGCGGTGAATAGTCGGCCGGAAATCCCTGCCACACCAATCATCCCGCTTCCCTGAATGTTCACCAAAGCAATCTCGTCAATTGAAGAAATCCCGGTTATTGCATAGTCTTTTCCATTCGCGGCTTTTTGCACATAAGTCCCTTCAAAATCAACATTAAACGTGTTGAGCACTTTCAATGTGATATTCTTGGCAAATGCAGGCTGCAAACTCGGCGGATAGATCACTTTCGCGCCAAAGTGGGAAAGCTCCATCGCCTCGGAATAGGATATGGACGGGATTGTAAATGCATTGGCAACCTTACGCGGATCGGCGGTCATCATGCCGTCTACGTCTGTCCATATTTCAATGGAATCGGCATCCAGCGCTGCCGCGATAATAGAAGCTGTATAGTCCGAGCCGCCGCGGCCTAATGTGGTTGTTACGCCTTCTGCTGTGGAAGCAATGAAGCCTGTAACACATTGTAAAGCAGCCGTTTTGGCGAAATATTCGAGGATCTGGCGGTTTGTGATCTCAAAGTTCACATCGCCCATCCCGTAAGTTGCATTGGTATGAATGATCTGCCTGGCGTCGCAGAATTCGGCGGTTACGCCTTTGCTTTTCAGGATTTCGGTAATGACCAGTGTGGATAGACGTTCGCCGAAGCTCATGATCAGGTCCAGCGTTCGCTCTGAAAGCTCTTTGATCCAGGAAACGCCCCTTAATATGTCTTCCAGTTCGTTAAAAAGCCCTCTTACCGCGGCAAATGTGCTGCTTTGGTTCTTTACCGGAATCAGGCCGCGCACAACTGCAAAGTGCCTTTCCTCAACCACTTTCAGGAATTCCATATACTCAGGATTTCCCGCAGCAGCCATTTTACCGATCTCGATCAACCGGTTGGTAACACCGCCCATGGCAGAAAAAACGACCGCAATACGCTCCCCTTCCGCCAGGTTTTTTTCAAGGATACTGATTACTGTTTTAATGCTGTCTACCGAACCGACAGAGGTGCCGCCAAATTTAAGAACCTTCATTTAAAGCTATATTCGAATACGCAGATGATCAATAGTTCGCTGCCACCGGGTTTGAACCGATGCAAATATAACAATTCAGATATACGTTAGCGATTTAAAACGCTATCCCAAATCCAGCTCCTACATTCACGACGCCTATAAAGCGTTTTTCGCTGACCTTTTCAGAAAAATCAAATGAACCGCGAACAGCGCGAATGGTAACATCATTGATCTCTGCCTCTGCGCCGATCACATCCGCATTGAGCTGAAAAAACAACGCTCCCGACAACGGCAATCGTAAACTTGCACCGCCGGCAAGCCCGAAAGCAGTAGTCGATGCTTTTTTGAGATTAACCGTAATGGGCTCGCCACCGGTTTCCGATGTTCCGATCAAATCGACGGTTGGAGAATTTGCCCAGATTTTACCCGCTTGTGCATGCAGTTCAAGCTGTACCCTATTCATGTTAATGTACAATGCCGGACCGATCATTAATGCATTCAGCTTCCAGTTTGACACATTACTTTGCCAGGTATATCGCTCATTCAGGAATTGTGCATAGCTATTGGCTTTGTCCAAAATCGGCTGAGAATTTGTCTTATTAATGTTCATGCTTCCCGAAGCACGCAACCCGATCCATCGTGCGACCCTGAAATCATAATTAGCCTGTCCAAAAATGCCGGAACCTGTCAATCCCGCAAACGGATCGTCCAGTTTTTCGCGGGCCAATTCCCCTACCGGTAAGCTATATCCCCCCGAAACTGAGAAAAAACTGCGGGTGTCCTGCGCCCGGCTTTCGATGTTACATAATAGGAAAAGTACAATCAGGGCAGGAAGGTAACTGAGGGATATTTTCATAAATCAGGCTGAGTATTGTAATAAGTTCTTTGTCGAAGTTTCTATTTTTCATCTAAACTAACATCAAACATACCAGTTTTATTACATTTTTAACGAATGACTTTGTTTGGGGAAATTTTATCAACACAATGTTATATAAATGGCTGTAAAATCCATTTTACGCGGGTTGGTACAACTTTGGTACTAACATTTTCAAACTAAATCATTGAACCATGGACAGGCGAGAAACTGATGACCAAGCCAGAGCTACGAAGAATACCAAGAATGTTTGGAAGTGGATATTGGGTGTGGGTATTGTATTAATGGCAATTGCATTTTGGGGTGGATTTTTTAACCACAACGAAAATTTTACCGAAGCTGAAACACCATCGGAGCAAGGCTCTGGCGCCACAGGAGCAGCGGGAGCAGCTGCGGCTGATAGCGTAGCATCGGATACAATCATGGAAAATGTTCGTAAGACCGAGTAAGTCACTTATCGATAAGTGCATCCCATAAAATTTCGGCAGGATGTTGTGAACGACGTCCTGTTCCGTCTTTTATCTGATGCCTGCAGCTGGTTCCGGCAGCGGCCACCAACACATCTTCGGGCTGCTGGCGTACTGTCGGAAACAACACCAGCTCTCCTATCTGCATGGAAACGGCATAATGTTCCTCTTCATAACCGAAGGATCCGGCCATGCCGCAACACCCCGAGGGAATGAGCTGAACATGGTAATTTTCTGGAAGTGACAGTGCTTTTTTAGACGCAGATAACGTGGATAAAGCTTTTTGATGACAATGCCCGTGCAACTTAATCAGTTGCTTTTTTTGTGTAAATACACTTCTATTGAGTCTTTTCGCGTCTATTTCACGGGCAATGAATTCTTCAAAAAGCAATGCATGCTCGGAAATTCTGACAGCATCCGCTCGCTGTTCCGCAGGAACAAGATCGATGTATTCATCCCGGAATGAAAGAATTGCGGACGGCTCGATGCCGATCAGCGGTGTATCGTAAGTGATGAGGTCGTTAAGGTGAGCCACATTTTTAATGGCCAGTTGCTGGGCTTCTTTTACAAATCCTTTTGACAAATAGGAACGGCCGGATTCCTCATGCTTTGGAATAATGACTTCATAACCAATTCTTTCCAGCAACTCAACGGCTTTCTTGCCAACCTCAACATCATTATAATTCGTAAATTCATCACAAAACAAATAGACCTTCCGGGCATTTGAATGTTCTGGTTTTTGTCTTTTTTTCCACCACTTTTCCAATGTCTCCGAATGCAGATGCGGCATGGAACGATCCGGGTGAAAACCGACCATTTTATTAGCTATTTTCCGAAGTGAAGTTGTGCCAAAAACACCATTAAAAGCCCAGGGAGCGATAGAAGCCAGCTTCATCTGTTTAGAGAAATTTGCGATCAGCTTGCTCCGCATAGGAACCCCATGCGTTTCATAATATTGCTGCGTAAATTCCGCCTTCATCTTGCCCACATCCACACTGGAAGGACATTCCGACTTACAGCCTTTGCACGAAAGACAAAGATCCAGCACTTCTTTCACCATTTCCTGGGTAGCGGCGATTGGTGCGCTGCCTGTTTGCTTTTGGCTAACCGGCGTTAAATATTGTCTGAGAATGTTCGCGCGTGCCCGTGTGGTGTCCCGCTCCCGGCGCGTGGCCATGTAACTCGGGCACATGGTTCCGCCCGTAAGCTCTGTTTTTCTGCAATCCCCTGATCCACTGCACTTTTCAGCCAGACGGAGCATTCCTTCCTGTTTGGAAAAATCAAAAATTGTTTTGATTTCGGGCTGCGGTTTGTCCTGCTCATAGCGCAGGAATTCATTCATAGGCGGCGTATCGACGATTTTATTTGCATTAAAAATCCCATCAGGATCCCAGATGCGTTTTACCTGCCGGAACATTTCATAAACTTCACTGCCCATCATATAAGGAATAAATTCACCCCTTAACCGGCCATCGCCATGCTCGCCCGACAGCGAACCATTGTATTTTTTCACCAATGCAGCCGTATCCGCCAGCACTTGCCTGAAAAGCTGCTTACCCGCTTCGGTTTTGAGGTTGATCATCGGCTCCACGTGCAATTCGCCAGCACCGGCATGTGCATAATACGAAGCGTGCAGACCGTGATTTTGTAAAAGGATTTCCAATTCGGCAATGTATTCAGGCAGATCTTCCACCGCCACGGCACAATCTTCGATGAGGTTAACGGGCTGTGTATCACCTGGCAAATTCCGGATTAACCCCAAACCTGCCTTTCTGATGTCCCAGGCCTTGTTTGCCTCTTCTCCAAACAAAAGCGGATAGGCATAACCCAGGTTTTCTGCCTTCAACGCAGTAATCAGATTTGCCGCTTGCAGCTCAACCTCCTGAATATTATTTCCCCAGAACTCAACCAGCAACAATGCGGCCGGATCACCCTGCATGAAGAACCTGTTTTGGGAATAAACCGTGTGATCTTTGGTAAAGTCCATGATGTAGCGGTCCACAAGCTCGGAAGCTTTTGGATCAAATTGCATAGCAACGCGGTTTGCATGCAGTGATTCAGCGAGCGAGTTCGCATGCACGCAAACCACACCGACAGACGCGGGCGGCGCATCTACCAAAGCTAGTTTCGCCTCAGTCACAAAGCACAATGTCCCTTCCGAGCCTGCAATCAGATTGCAGAGATTTATTTCATTTTTTTCAAACCCCCTTACCAATGCATCCAGTGCATAGCCTGAATTTCTGCGTGTTACGGTTGGTTTGGCAAATTGTTTTTTGATCAACTCCTGATCCACCGGATTCGAAACCAATCCCATCATGCCAGCCAGAATGGACTGCTCTCTTTTGCTATTGGCCTTTTTACCTATAACCGTGTTTGTAAATTCCGAAACAGACTGATTATTAAATGTCGTTTCCGAACCATCCGACAGCAATGCTTTTACTTCCAGCAAATGATCCCGCGTAGCGCCCCAGGTGATCGAATGCAAGCCGCAGGAATTATTCCCGATCATTCCCCCGATCATAGCGCGGCTCGCCGTAGAAGTTTCCGGCCCGAAAAGCAGGCCGTATTGGGCTAAATGCTTGTTCAGATCATCCCGGATCACGCCTGGCTGCACGCGAACCCACTTTTCGGCCACATTAACCTCGATGATTTTTCCAAAATGCTTTGAAATGTCAACCACAATCCCGCTTCCCACTACCTGCCCCGCCAGCGATGTGCCGGCAGCACGCGGAATGAGCGTCACTTTATTTTTGGCAGCGAATTCAATCAGTCTGCGAATATCTTCCACCGTTCGCGGGAGCGACACTGCCAGAGGCATTTCCTGATAAACGGAAGCGTCCGTTGCATAGATGGACTTTTGAGCCGCATGCAATGTTGAATTATCAAAATAAAGCTCCCCTTCAAAGCGGGAACGGAGGTCATTGAATTGTAGGATTGAAACGCGGCTCATTCGGAGAATCAGGAATTAAGAAGCTAAGTTAAAAGAAGTACGGGGCAAATGCCGCACGATCTTACGTATATTGGCACACTTTTTACACTTGAAAAGTGACCTCAAAATCTTATTATACACAAAATGAAAAAAGTAACGCTACTGATACTATTATTTACCAGCGTATTGGTAAAAGCCCAAAATACTGCAACTATAACGCTCACTAACCCAAAACAAGCTCCTGTAACCGTAACTTTGGTACAGGAAGATGTTCACTTCCACCCCAATCTGGGCATAGGCCTTGCCGATGTAAAACTGGAACCCGTCGCCTCCACTGATTTCAAAGACAAAACAACCGAAAAAGCCGTCATTCAATTGCCGGAGCCACGCATGATGCGCCTGCAATATGGCGGTGGAAGCATTAACAAAACCTGGATGCTGTTCATCCAGCCAGGCGATGACCTTACCATTGCATTCGCCGATAACGGAGATGTGACTTTCTCCGGAAAGAACGCTAATTATCAGACTTTTCTGAAAAATTATTTCCTTGAAAACCAATTCCAGTATTTGCCGGTATTTGGCTACAAACCGTCGCAGATTGAGAATAAAAGTGTAGTACAACAAAGCGACAGCCTGGAAAAAGCACGCCTGGATGGTTTTGCAAAATTTAAAGCTGCAAATCCCGTTGTGCCTGGTTTTGAGGCTTATGTGTTGGCCACAACGGCTACGGAGCCATCGTTAATGAGACGCCTGATCCAGGAAAAGATCATGCGCGGCAACCGGGTCATGAAGTTGGACGATGCGCAACGCAAAGAGCTTGAAGAAGTTACGTTGGCCGATTTCAAAATCATGTCAGACGAAGCATTGCTAAGCCAGTCGTATCGCGATGAACTTCGCAACTGGGCTTTGATCCCGTCTACAAGGAAATTCCCGTTGGCGTCTGAATCCAGATATGAAATCAGCCCGGAAGCATTGAAAGATGTTTACGCTTTTAGTAAGGAAAAACTGGCTGCCTATCCTAAACAGAAAGAATATCTGCTCACATACTGGCTTAATTACGCTGCCACGGCTATTCCGGGCATTGAAACCAGCAAAGCACTTTTGGAAGATTACAAAACAACATTCCCGCAATCCCCGAATGCCGAATATATAGCGAAGCTGATTGCAACAAAAGAAACATTGCAACCCGGCGCAGCATTGGCAGATATTACATTGCTGAATGTGGATAGCACGGCTGTAACGGTTTCGTCACTTACCGGAAAGCCCGTATGCATGGTATTTTCGTTCAGTATCGGCCAGCACGAGCCAGGTATGAAGGCGTTGGAAGATAAGTTGGGCGATAAAGCAACATTCGTTTATGTATCAGTCGCTCCCGGCATTCCGTTCGGCACCTGGAAGCAATATGCAAAGGACAGGCCGAATGCAAAGCATCTTTGGGCTTCGGATGAGAACATTGAAATTTTGAAGGAGAAATATGCGATCGATATCCGCTATCCCTTTCTGGTAACAGATGCATCCGGAAAAATCGTTAACCGCTGGATCCCGCAGGAATTTCCTGACAATAAAATGTTAACAGCCGAACTGGAAAAAGCATCCAGGTAACTGGAACAGAAGCAAAAAATAGAACGTATCAGCAAATCCCGGAGGGATGAAATATTGGTAGCATAAAAAATAGGCCATATCAGCGAATCCCAGAGGGATGAAATATCGGTAGCAAAGAAAAATGGCCACATCAGCGAATCCCAGAGGGATAAAATATCGGTAGCATAAAAAATATGCCGTATCAACAAATCCCAGAGGGATGAAATATTGGTAGCAACATAAGGTCAATCCAAGATAAAAATCCCGGAGGGATGAAACGCTGTGTAGGCTGTTTCATCCCTCCGGGATTTTCCGTCATTAATGATCATTGTTTTGCTACCGATATGTCATCCCTCCGGGATTTTTTGTCATTAATGATCATTGTTTTGCTACCAAGATTCTATGCGGATTTTGTGGATTGATTCTTGATTTTGATAGGTGATTTTTAAATTATAATTATCACAAATCTGCTTCACTATTGCCAAGCCTAATCCCACCGATTCGCTACCAGAGGATTCCTTTTTGAAGCGGTCAAACAGGCTTTCAGGGTCTGTTTTTAATGCGTTACCGGTGTTGCTTACCTGCAAATGATGGTTTCCTGACGTGATCTCTAATGTTCCGTTCACGTAATTATGCCTGATGGCATTGTTGATCAGGTTAACGATCATGATTTCTGCCAATGCGGGAGACATTAATGTGATAAATTCTCCCTCAGCATCAATATCCACGCGGAGTTGTTTATGTGAAATGATGTCTTCAAAATCGCCGAGTTTCGCTTTTAGCAAATCGGTCAGATTAGTGTTTTCCTGCTCTGTAAACTGCTGATTTTCAATCTTTGCCAATAAAAGCAAGCCTTGGTTAATCCGGGATATTCTGCGGGAAGCGTGGTAAATCTCTTCAATCCAGTAAGTATGATCTTTGTCCAGATCACCCGTTTGGATAAACTGCTCCACGCGTGCATTAATAAGCGCGAGCGGCGTTTGCATCTCGTGGGACGCATTCTCGGTAAATTCTTTGAGGCTCTTGTAATCGTGCTGCATTTTGGAAGCCATTTTTACCATCACATCTTCCAGCTCATTGAACTCCGTAATTTCACTTTTCGGAAGCTCTAACTTTTTACTTTTGGTCCAATCAAAATCCTTAATGTTGGCCAGCGATTCGTAAAACGGTTGCCATATTTTGCCCGAAAGCCGTCGCTGGAAAAAGAACATTCCCACCATCAGCACACCCAGAAAAGCAATCATAATCGCCGAAATAGCCTCAATAAGCTTGTAAGACTGGATCATCGACTTCCTGATCACAACCCGGTGCGGCTCACCGTCTATGGAGGCGTAGAAAGTCAGCTGCCTAAACGGATCAAGGGTTCCTTCATATCGGTTCAGAATCAATGTGTCTTTAAAGATCACCTCGTCAGAAATGCTGCCGCGCGTGGGGCTGACTTCGATTTTATTCTCTACAAAATACGCATCCTCCAACCACTCGTCGTGCTCCTCCACATAAGCCTCAAAATCGCGTTTCTCAACTTTGAGCCGATTTTCCACCTCGTCGTAAATCATATATTTGATACTCCAGAAAAACGCGATGCCCACCGCAATGTAGATGGCCAGCGATGCGAAAAGGTAAATTCTGCTTGTTTTCTGAAGTAATTTCAAGGCGCTGTGAATTTATAACCGATGCCGTAAATGGACTGAATGTAGTCCTTCCCTCCCCTTTCCAAAATCTTTTTCCGGAGGTTTTTGATGTGCGAATAAACCATATCCAGCGAATCATAGGAATCCATATGATCACCCCAGAGATGTTCTGCGATGGATTCCTTGGTCAGGGCCACGTCCGTATTAGCTAAAAAATACAGCAAAAGGTCGTATTCCTTTTTAGACAAAATTGCCTCCTTTTCTCCAATAAAGACCTTTCTGGATTGTAGCTGCACGCGGATTTCTTTCCAGATCATATCATTGTTCCCGCCAAAACTCCGCCTCCTGATCAGCGATTTAACCCTAGCATTTAATTCAGAAAGGTGGAATGGCTTGGTCATGTAATCGTCCGAGCCGATTTCTAGCCCTTTGATCTTGTCTTCCAGCGTGTTACGAGCCGATATGATGATGATGCCGGTTGCTGCTGCTATTTTTTTTAGTGTTTGCACAATGTCAAAGCCGTCGCCGTCGGGCAATGTCAGGTCTACAATCGTGCAATCATATTGGTACAAACTGATTTTCTCATCGGCTTGCCAGAACGTATTGGCTACTTCACAAATAAATCCTTCCCGCGTCAAGTATTCAACAATGCTTTCCGCCAGGCCCTTTTCATCTTCTACTACTAATACTTTCATGGATCGGCTGTAAGATAACGGACAAAGGTAAAATGCGATTCTGGAAAAATTTAGGAGATAATATTTTGTCCTCAAACGGCTTAAAACAGCCATTTCTCCCAAATGTTTCCAGAATTGGCTCCTAGTTTCGCCCCAAAATATTGTTGGATTAACCCGTTATATCATGTTCATTCCTGGTTCAAAAAGGCTTTTTCAAGAAAAGCGCAAAACACCCGGCCTGGTTTTCCTGCTCGCCTTACTGATGTCAAGCGCCATATGCCATGCACAGCAAGTGAATTTACAGGAAATATTGCAGGAAGGCACTCAAAACTATCCTTTCCTGAAATCCAAACAGGCCGAAGTGCGTGGTGCAGAAATGCGTATTAAATCTGTCAAAACGGATTATCTGCCCGCTTTTGTCGTTCAGGACCAGTATACATTTTCGACCAATAACAGTGTTGCAGGCTCATTCTGGGGCAATGAAGGGAGCGTCATTTCTCCTTCGGGCGGCATTCGTCCGGATAACATTTATACGGGCACATTCGGCAGTTTCACCAGCGCACTTGTCGACTGGCGTGTTTTTAATTTTGGAAAGGTTAAGGCCAATGTAAAAACCGCCAAAGCGGAGTTATCACGCAGCCAGGCCGATTATGAAAATGAGATTTTTCAGCATCAGGTCCGGATCGTGGACGCTTATCTGGTGCTGCTCATTAACCAAAAACTGGTGGAAGCGCAGCAGCAAAATCTCGAAAGAGCATTGGTTTTCAAGCAGGTTACGGATGCTGCGGTCGGCTCGGGCATGCGTCCCGGCGTAGACAGTTCACTGGCCAGCGCCGAATTTGCCAAAGCGCAATTATTGTTACTAGAAAGTCAGCGTTCTAAAAAGGCGCAAGCCCTTCGACTGGCGGAACTCACAGGCCAGCTGCGCGACAGCATTCAGGTCGATAGCATGGCCTTTTACTCCCAATTACCCGCCGCCAATTCCGAAACAGACTTTCTCAAAAATCCTGCTCTGCGTTTTTCTCAAAGCCAGATCGACGCTTCCCTTGCCAGGAGCAATGCCGTCCGCAAATCATTTCTTCCATCAATCTCGATTTTAGGATCGGGTTGGGCTCGTGGTTCGGGTGTTTCCAACAAGGATGATTCTTACAAAACGGATTTTGGAAGCGGGGTAAATTACCAGGTTTACAATTATCTGTTTGGCGTTTCCACGCGCTGGAACCTCACCAACATTTTGCGGGTGCGTAATGATTACAAAAACGAACAGTTTCAGGTTGAGCGTTTTAAAGAACTTTATCAAACCCAAAAACTGCAACTCGACCGGCAATCGCGCGATGCGGAAATGCAGTTCCAGCTCGCTTTGGATCAGGCGCGTCTCACACCCGTCCAGCTCAATGCAGCGCAAGGCGCTTTTAATCAGGCACAAGCACGCTACGAAAGCGGCCTAACCGACTTATTTACATTGGCGCAAAGTGTAAATGCGCTTAATCGCGCCGAAGTGGACAAATTCGTCACCAATGGAAACGCCTGGCGCGCACTGCTGATGCAGGCCGCCGCCGCCGGAGACCTGTCCATTTTCCTTAATCAGATCGCCCAATAAATCAATAATTCACTATGTATCAACTCATTCGAACCGCATTGCGGCAGCCTATATCCATTGTGGTGGTGGTGATCGGAATTTTGTTTTTCTCCATTCTCTCCATCCGCAGCATTCCCGTCGATATTTTCCCAAACCTGGATTTGCCAACCATCTACGTAGTGCAGCCTTACGGCGGCATGGCTCCCGACCAGATGGACGGCTTTATCGCCACGCGTTACCAGGATCACTTTCTGTACGTTTCCGGCATCCGGGATGTGGATGTAAAAACGATTCAGGGGCTTTCTCTGATCAAATTATCATTCTATCCGGGCACGGATATGGCGCAGGCGGCGGCGGAAGTTGCCAACAATGTTTCGCGGGCAAAAGCATACATGCCCGAAGGAACCGTTCCTCCGCAAGTCGTGCGTTTTGACGCCAGTTCTGTCCCCATCGGACAAATGGTTTTCGAAAGCTCATCCCGCTCATTGAACGAAATACAGGATTTTGCCTCGTCCCGGGTGCGGCCCATGTTCAGCCGCATTGAAGGCGTTTCCAGCCCGCCGCCATTTGGCGGAAACCAGCGCACGATCGTAATCCGCGTTGATCCTGAACGCATTCGAAGTTATCATTTGACGCCGGAAGAGATCATTAAATCCATTGTCACTAATAACCAACCTTCTCCTGCGGGTAACATCCGCATGGGCGACAAAACATTGATGACGCCGGTCAACTCGCTCATTAAGCAACCCGAGGACTTCCTGAATATTCCCATCCGCATCGGCGCCGGACCGACCGTTTTCGTGCGCGACGTAGGAACCGTAGAAGATGGCGCCGATGTGACGGTAAGTTATGCCTTGATCAATGGCCGCCGCGCGGTCTATATCCCGGTTGTAAAAAAATCGGATGCTTCAACATTGGATGTGGTGAACAACATTCGCGCCGCTTTGCCGCAATTACGCAATGCGGTTCCCGAGGACGTGAAGATTTCCTATGAATTTGACCAATCCGTTTATGTGACCAATTCTCTGAAAAGCTTGATTACCGAAGGGATTTTAGGTGCCTTACTGACGGGTCTGATGGTGCTTTTATTCCTGAGGGACTGGCGGAGTGTGATCATCGTAATTGTCACGATCCCCATCTCGATTTTGTCCGCTGTGATTTTGATGAATCTGTTTAGTCAAACAATCAACATTATGACATTGAGCGGGTTAGCGTTGGCGATCGGTGTATTGGTGGATCAGGCAACGGTGACCATTGAGAACATTCACCAGCACCAGGAAATGGGTAAGCCCAAAGAACAGGCCATTTGGGATGCTTGTAAGGAGATTGCTTTTCCTGAATTCCTCATTCTGTTAGCTATTCTGGCCGTTTTTGCTCCGTCGTTTGTCATGAGCGGCATTCCGAGATCCATGTTTTTGCCGCTTTCGCTCGCAGTTGGTTTTGCGATGATCGCTTCATTTTTGTTATCCCAAACATTGGTTCCGGTCTTGGCCAACTGGCTTTTGAAAGAACACCCGCATCATGAAGCTCCTACATTGGCTCTTGATCAAAAAGAAATTGACGATGTGATCGAAGAAGGTGCGCATCCATCGTTGCCGCCAAAAGGTTTTGAAAAATTCAAATTGAAATACATTGATTTCCTCAGCGGCATCATGCGCAAAGGAAAGCTGGTGGTTCCCGTTTATCTGGTCGGAGCAGTGGCACTGATCGTCGGCGGATTTTTCCTGATCGGGACGGATATCTTACCAAAAGCAAACAGCCATCAATTCCAGATGCGCCTGCGCATTGCAGACGGAACGCGTGTGGAGCGCACCGAGCAGGCGACATTGAAGGTTTTGAATTTAATCAAAACGGAAGTGGGCAAAGAGCATGTGGAGATTTCTTCGGCGTATGTCGGCACTGTTCCTTCCAGCTATGGAACTTCCAACATTTTTGTGTTCAACAGTGGGCCGCACGAGGCCGTTTTGCAGGTTTCGCTGCGGGAAGATTTCCCTGTTAAAATGGATGCATTGAAGGAAAAACTGCGTGAACGCATTGGAAAAGAAATCCCTGCATTGAAAATTTCATTCGAACCCATTGAGCTCGTCGACAAGATCATGAGCCAGGGAGCCTCCACGCCGATCGAGGTCAGCGTTGCAGCGAAAGACGTTGAAGAAGCAGGAAGATTTGCCAAGAAAATTCAAAAGGAAATACAGCATATTGCATTCCTGAGGGACGTTCAAATTGCTCAGCCACTCGAATATCCGGTACTGAATGTGGAAATCAACCGTGAAAGAGCGGGTCAGCTGGGTATAACCTCCACCCAGGTCGCCAGATCCATGGTTGCAGCCACCTCATCCAGCCGTTTTACAGACAAAAATCTGTGGCTGGACGATGCAAAGGGATTGGCTTATCAAGTTCAGGTTCAAATCCCCGAATATCAGATGACCTCTGTTGAAGACATTGGAACAATTCCTTTGAAAACCGGCGTCAGCAACCCCCTATTAGCAGACGTAGCCACTTTTTCAGAAAAAACAGCCCCCGGCGAATACGACCGCGCCGGCCCGAACCGTCTGGTAACGGTTACAGCGAACATTCACAAAAAAGATTTGGGCGCGGCCACAAAAGCAGTGCAAACAGCCATTAAGAATGCGGGAGAGCCTCCGCGTGGTGTTTTGGTTGAACTAAAAGGACAATCTAACCTGCTCACCGAGACATTAGGCAGCTTGCAAGTGGGCCTTGTCATCGCGATTGTGATCATGTTCCTGTTGCTTTCGGCAACTTACCAATCCTTCAAATTATCATTAGTCGTGCTTTCAACGATTCCTGCGGTTGTTGTAGGGTCCATTGGGCTGTTGCTCATCACCGGCGCCACATTGAATCTCCAATCTTATATGGGCTTGATTATGTCTGTCGGCGTCTCCGTGGCGAATGCAATTTTAATGGTGACCAATGCCGAAAACCTGCGTTTGCAGCTCAATGACTCGCATAAGGCAGTGATTTTAGCTGCCGGAAGCAGGATACGGCCCATTCTAATGACCAGTATCGCGATGATCGCCGGAATGATCCCCATGGCCTCCGGCATGGGCGAAGGCGGCGACCAGATTGCACCGCTCGGACAAGCAGTAATCGGCGGACTTATCGCATCTACATTGGCATCGCTGCTCATTCTTCCGGCCGTTTTCACAATGGTCCAGAAAAAAGCATCCATTCAATCATTATCACTCGATCCGGAAGATCCGGAAAGCAATTTTTTCCGCAAAAAACTTCAAACTTCCCTTTCTATGAACACCCTGAAATCGTTTTTAATCATTGGAATGCTGTCTTTTAGCATTATGTCGTGCAGTTCTGAGGCCGAAACGACGGAGCATAAGGAGCAAAAAGCAGAAAAGGAACCAGCGGTGGAAATGGCCGCCGTGCAAAGCTTGAAACCCGCTAAACAACTGACATTACCCGGCGAATTGAAGCCCTGGAACAAGGTTAGCATTCATCCGAAAGTAAAGGGTTTTGTAAAAACGGTTCATGTGGATCGCGGAACAATGGTGCGGAAAGGGCAGATCCTGGCAACGCTCGAAGCGCCGGAAGTGTTGTCGGAACTAAGCCAGGCCAAAGCGCAGCTGCTCGCTTCCGAAGCGGCGTTACACGAAAGTCAGACCAAATTCCAGACCAGTTCCATGACCTATGACCGCCTTTTGCGCACCAACAAAACACAGGGCGCCGTGTCACTCAACGAACTGGATGTTGCCAAAGCACGCTCCATCACCGACAGCTCGGCAGTGGCCATGGCCCTGGGAAATGTGCAGGCCGCCCGCTCCTTCATGGAAACAAAATCGCAACTAGCTAAATATCTGACCGTTGCAGCGCCCTTCGACGGCATCATTACGGAGCGGAACATCAGCCCGGGTGCATTGGTAGGACCAGGCGAAAGCGGCGCAAAACCGTTATTCATCCTGGAAGACAACACAAAATTGCGCTTAACACTGGCGATCCCTGAAAACCTGTCGAACGCAATCCCGTCCAAAGGCGAGATCAACTTCACCGTTTCAGCAAGCCCTGAAAAGCAATACAAAGGCATTTACGCCAGAAGTTCGCGAACATTATCCGAAGAAAACCGCTCGATGATGACCGAATTCGACGTCGATAACCGTTCCAACGAACTGAAAGCCGGCATGTACGCGCAAGTCTCTCTCAACTCCGCCCGCACCACCAACACCCTATTCGTCCCCACCTCCGCCGTAGTCTATTCCAGCGAACAAGTCTTCGTCATCCGCGAAAAAGACAAAAAAGCAGAATGGGTTCCTGTGAAAAGAGGGACCGTGGTGGATTCTCTGGTAGAAGTGTTTGGTGATTTGCATGCAGGGGATGCTATTGTAAAAAAGGCTTCCGAAGAGTTTCGGAATGGGGAGGCTTTATAGAAAAAAAAGCGCAGAGGATGTTCTGCGCTTTTTTTAATCATTTTCTAAAACTTAATTCCTGCTATACGTATCTGACGTAGCCTGCGGGAAGGTCTTCAGAATGTCCGTCATGGTGTTTTTTACCATTGTTTCGCGGTCTTCTTTTTTGGTAGGGGCTTTCACTTTTCCGGATGCCCAGCCTTGCCAAACCATGCGGTCGCTGTTTTTCTGATAAATGTTCAGGATAAAACGGCTTTCCTGATAGTTGTAGGTCGAAATGTTGTTTCCGCCTCCGTACCACCACATATAAGGTGAATACATGTTATTGGAACGCACTTGCTGACGGTCTTTTACGTCCGTCATAAACCTTACAATGATGTCGGGATTTTTGGTGTCCATTTTATATCCTTTGGCCTCCATCACTTCCACAACCGCATCTCCAAGCCTTCTTCTGTTCAATTCACTTCCCAAAAGCGGGTCCGTTTCCATGTTGTGTTCGGCCTCCACTTTAAAGGTTTTAAATTGTTTTAAATTAACAGACGAATCGTAATCGTAACTTGTCTGCAGCGCCTGGCTGCATCCCATCATTAAGAGCCCCGCAACGACCACCGCAGCGGTGGACTTCATCAACTTCACTATGGTTTTCATGTTTGTTTGAACGTTTAGTTATTGTATTAATCTGACAGTCTCCGAGGGCAAAAGTTTAATTGTTCGGATAACAATATCATATAAACTATAAACAAATTCTTTTGGTATATAAGTTTAAAAAAATCATTTTTTCATACTAAAAAAAGTGCCTTAGGAGTGCACAGAAAGCGATGCAAACGTTTGCACAACCTCCCTACTAAACGTAAGACTCGCACGCATTAAAAATGGTTGTAAAACAAAAAAGCGCCCGGGTTGAGCCGGACGCGATGCACTGGGAATTTATAGGGACCACAAACTTTTATTGCAGGGCTAAACTTTCTTATAATCCGGATGCTTGTACGGATCCCGATACGGGCGGGCCAAAAGCGCATTCGCTTCCCTATCCCCTACAATTTCGCGTTTTACCGGATCATAAACAATGGGTCGCCCGGTTTTCATGGAAAGATTTGCGAGAATGCAGCTGGCAGTTGAAATATGTCCCTCTTCAATGTCGGCAACGGGCTTACTGCTGTTGTCGATCGCACTCAAAAAGTCGAGCATATGGAGCCTTGTAGCGGGTGCTGCATTAAGCTCAATGGCCTTTTCCGTCACATCTTCCGGGTATTTCTCTTTTTCAAAAACCACATCTTTATGAATTTTCTCACCTTTGCCGTTGGGAATGAAATCATAGGCCATTGTACTTGCCCATAATGTTCCTTTTTCGCCATATAAAGTGAATGACCACGGATAATCGGGATTATTAGGCGTTCCCCAGGTGCGGTGCTGCCATACGCAATTCAGCTCATCATATTCAAAAATCGCCGATTGCGTATCTGAAATATTGGATTTCCCTTCTTTTTGGACATAAATGCCGCCCGTCGAGCTGATTTTTTTAGGCCAACCTAGTTTGAGCATCCAGCGCACCGTGTCAAACATATGCACGCACATATCTCCCGTAATGCCATTTCCATATTCCATAAATGTCCTCCACCAGCGCACGTGCGGCAGGCCATCATAAGGCCTCAGCGGAGCCGGGCCCGTCCATTTCTCATAATCCAGAAAATCAGGCACAGCCTCCACCGGCGGATTGCCATTATTCCGCATATGGAAATAACAGCACATCTCAACGTGTGAGATTTTACCCAGCAGCCCAGCGTCAACAATGTTCTTTTTCGCGTCGATCAAATGCGGCGTGCTTTTCCGCTGTGTCCCCACCTGAACCACTTTTTTATACTTTCTTGCCGCAGCCACCATCGCCTCCCCCTCCATCACATCTACACTAATCGGCTTCTGCACATACACGTGCGCGCCTGCTTTCACAGCATCGATCATCTGCAACGCATGCCAATGATCCGGCGTGCCGATGAGGACAATGTCCATTTCATTCTCAGCCAGCATTTTCTGGTAATCGGCATAAAGCTTCGGCGTCTTCCCCGATTTCTGCCGCTGACTCACGAGTTTCCCCGCTTCATTCAACTGATTTTTATCCACATCACAAAGCGCCAGCACCTCCACCGGAGCCACCTGAATCAACCGGAATAAATCACTTTTTCCATACCATCCTGTCCCAATAAGCCCCACCCGAAGCGTTTTGGCAGGATTAATAAGATCCATTCCCCTCGCCCCAAATGTAGAAAGCGCCAGCGCCGCTGTAGCACCATGCAAAAAATGTCGGCGATTGATATTGAAGTTATTCATTGATTGAATGGTTGGTTACGGTCTGGTTTAGTTGGGAGTAAAAGGGATTTGGGCAGCCGGTTTACTTTCAGCAAAATTTTTTATTTGAAATGCGTGACCTCCGAAATGCTTCGCCGTATCAAGGGGAAAGTAAATCAGAGAACATGAATTTAGAATATACGAGACTATACCGAGCAAGGACTGTTTAGCGTTCAGATTTGACAGTGTCAGTGAAACGAAGACCGTTGAAAAAATTATTACATTCACTAAAATTTCCCACAGTCTGAATCTTTACAATTTGGCATTTGGCGATTTGAAAAAGGATGCCACTATGGATGATTTAAGTGTTAGCAACAACGCTGATTTACATAAAGTGCTTGCAACTGTCCTTCATAGCATCGTTTTATTTTTCAGAGCATACCCACATTCGTTGCTCTACATAGAAGGGAGTACAGCAGTAAGGACCCGTCTTTACAGAATTGTTATTAATAAAGATTTAAATGAATATCAAAAAGGCTTTGATATATTAGGCATGATGGATACAGACGTTGAGTATTTTACCAAGAACCGTCCCTATACTGCATTTGTTGTAAAACTTAATAATAAACCAATACTTGAGTATGAAAGATGAAGTCAAAGTTGCCCGCCCTTTTTATAAGTCGGAAGAAGAACGCGCCGCTGTTGAAGCCTTTTCACAGAAAAAAGCGGAGCAAGCAAAAAAGAGCTTGGAAAAAGTTGATCTAAGTAAAATTTTGGCGCTGCGATCGTAGTGCTTTGTTACTTTAAATACTGCTCAACGTTCTTTTTATTCACCAACTGAAAAGGAATCAGAACCTCCCTTTCAAACTGTTCCTTCTTAGCAGCCTTCACAGCTATTTCAATGGCTTTACTGCCTTGTTGCTGAGCATTTTGGAAGATTGTAGCGTTCAACGCTCCTTTTTTAACCGATTGCAAAGCGTCAGGAATAGCATCTACGCTAACAACGATTACTTTGTCTTTTAAACCAGCAGCTTCAAGGGCTTTAACAGCTCCCATGCCCATTTCGTCGTTGTGAGCGAAGACGGCGTTTATTTTTGAGCCGTAGGATTGGATCCAGTTTTCCATTAATGACATCGCTTTTGCACGGTCCCATTCGCCGGTCTGTTCGGCGAGAAGCTTCATGCCTGGATTGGCTTTTAGGATTTCTTTTGCGCCATTGTCGCGTTTGAGCTGGGCCGCCTGACCCATGAATCCGTGCATAATCAGCACATTGCCTTTTCCACCCAGTTTTTCTGCCAGATATTTCATGGCTATCCGTGCAGATTCCGTGTCGTCGGAACCGACAAACGCAGTTGGTTTTGCAGATGTTTCCGAGTTGACATTAATAATGGGAATGTTTGCATCCATAGCAAGCTTTACAGCCGGTGAACTGGCTTCCACTTCGCAAGGGTTCATAATGATCGCGTCCACGCCTTGGGCTATAAAACTTTCGACTTGTTCTACTTGCTTCAATGCGGAGCGTTCCGCGTCGACAGTGATGAGTTCAACGCCCAGCGCTTTCGCCCTGGCTTCCATTTCGTCGCTTACATTGACGATGAATTCGTTTTGCATGCTTAGCATGGTTGCGCCGACAACGAGCTTTTTGTCGGAACCACTTTCGCCGCCTTCGATTTTTCCGGATTGGTTGCAGCTCGCAATGGTAAGTGCTAATGCTGCCAGGAGGACGTATTTGGTAGTTTTGATCATTGTATTTTAATTCAAACTAAACCTTCGATTAACTGTAAATACTCGGATTTGACTAAACAGTGCGCTTCATGCTAGCGATCCTTCTTACCCATGCTATCCAGCACCACAGCGCCTATGATGATAATTCCCATCACAACCTGCTGATAATAAGACGTCACATTCAGCAAATCCAGACTATTACTAATCACACCTATCAGCAATGCGCCGATTAATGTGCCCGTCATGGTGCCGGTGCCGCCGGATGTGCTCGTGCCGCCAATGATGGCTGCGGCGATAGCGTCAAGTTCAAAACCTGCTCCGGCATTTGGCTGGCCGGTTGTGATCCGGGAAGTGAGTAAGATGCCGCCCACAGCAGAAAGCAGGCCGCAAAGCGTATATACCCACATTTTGACATTGGTAACGTCGATGCCGGATGCTCGCGCTGCTGGCTCATTCCCGCCTACTGCGTACATGTAGCGACCGAGGACGGTTTTATTTAAAATAACGGAGCAGATGATGAAGGCGATGATCAGGATAATGATCGGGAACGGAATGCCGAAAAGATTACCGCCGCCTATGAAGTTGAAGGAATCGGATAAATTAGATATCGGCCGGCCTTTGCTTAAAATCAATGCTAAACCACGACCAATGGTCATGGTGCCGAGGGTTACGATGAAGGGCGGCACTTTGCTTTTTGTAATGACAAAACCATTGAATGCCCCGAAAAAGAGACCTGCGCCTAAGCCCGCCAGCAAAGGCACAAGCAAAGGATAAGTGTCCGGATGCGCGAACATGGCTGCGGAAACGCCCGCAACGGCGACCATAGAGCCGAGCGAAAGGTCGATGCCGCCGGTAATGATGACGAATGTGACGCCAAAAGCAAGCAATGCGTTGATCGAAACTTGCGTTCCGATGATCATGAGATTGGAAACCGTAAAAAATCTTGGTGTGCTGAATGCCAGTGCGAGGCATATTAATGTAAAGGCCAGGAAAATGCCGTATTGACTGAATTTATTAAGGCGGGTTGGGAGGATGTTCATGTTTACTTCGGGAATCGGCTTTCGGCCATCGCTGTTTTTAATGTTTGTCGGTAATCAAAAGCCTATGCAACCGCGTATTTCATAATTAATTCCTGTGTCGCTTCTTCCCTTGAAAGAATCGCAGTTTGCTTGCCTTTTGATAAAATCAGAATCCGGTCGCTCATTCCCAGTATCTCAGGCAGTTCGGAGGAGATCATGATGATGGCAATTCCTTTGTCGGCGAGATTTCGGATGAGTTTGTATATTTCGAATTTCGCTCCCACGTCCACGCCACGAGTCGGTTCGTCTAGAATGATGATCTCGGGAGAAGCCAGTAACACTTTTCCGATGACGACTTTTTGCTGATTGCCGCCGCTCAGATAAGTGACTTTCTGGTTCATATCAGTGGTTTTAATGCGCAGATCAGCGATTATTTGCTCGGTGGATGCCTTTTCGCTGTTTGTATTGATGAAAATCCCCTTCCGATGCCGGTTCATGCTGGCTAATGTGGTGTTGTCTTTGACCGACATGCCCGGAATAAAACCCAGGCCCTTGCGATCTTCGCTTACATAGCCAATGCCGTTTTCAATGGCCTGCCGCGGGGTTTTGTTGACGACTAATTTGTTCTTAATGATAATTTCGCCGCCATCCTGTTTATCCAAACCAAAAATCACCCTTGCAATTTCGGTTCGCCCGGCGCCCATTAGTCCTGCAAATCCCAATATTTCTCCTGCACGGACTTCAAAATTGATATCTGTAAACTGATCCTTTTTGCTCAAACCCTTCACTGAAATCACCAGATCACCTTTTGCATGATTGGACTCCGGAAACATGTCCTCGATTTTCCGCCCGACCATCATCGAAATAAGCGACTGTTTATCCAACTCGGAAGCGTTTTTAGTAGCAATGTATTTCCCATCGCGCAGCACGGTTATGGTGTCCGAGATCTCGAAGATCTCGTCCATCTTGTGTGAGATGTAAATAATGGCGACTCCCTTTGCTTTCAGGTCTTTAATGATCTTGAAAAGTGTATCCACTTCCTTATCGGAAATGGCCGATGTCGGTTCGTCCATAATGATCACTTTTGCATTATTTGAAATCGCTTTTGCAATCTCGACCATCTGCATTTGCGCTACGCTCAGATGCTTCATTTTGGCTTTGGGATCAATGTTGACGCCCATTTCGGTCAGCAATGCTTCTGCTTTTTGGTTTACGGCAGCATCATTCTGCCAGCCGGAAGCCAAGCCTGTTTTTCCGGAAACTTCTCTCTCTCGGCCTAAAAAAATATTTTGTGCAACAGTAAGCTCCGGAATGATGAGGATTTCCTGGTGGATCATGGAAATGCCTCGCTTCAATGTGGCGCTCACATTGCTGTTCCTTAAATCAGCCCCCTCAAAAATGATTTCACCCGAATCCGGCGCAAGCAGACCAATCAGGATTTTCATGAAAGTCGACTTACCGGCTCCATTTTCGCCCATTAAGGCATGTACTTCTCCTCTTTTCAGTTCAAATTGAATATTTTCCAATGCTTTCACACCGGAAAATGATTTTGTCAGATTTGAGACTTGGAGGATTGGTTCGGCCATCGTTTTTAGTAAAAAAGGCTCCACACATTCTGATGTTCTGGATGTGCAGAGCCTTTGTGTTTTCCTGGTTTCTGACTCTGGCGGGATCGTTCTCGATGCAGCTCGATCCCGAGGTCTTCGCCCGGAACCCAGGGTTGAAACCCTGGGTTTGGAAATGGGTTGAGCCTGACGGCTCTTTGTTTTGCGGACCCTTTGGTATTTAGCCTTCCCAGGTTACGTTTGTGTCTTTCCAGCTCTTTGATGCGGCAGAATCCAGCACTGCTTCGCAGACTTTCTGGGTTTCGTAAGCATCTTTGAATGTTGGTCGGCACGGCTCATCGGTTTGCAGGCTTTCGAAAAAGTCCGCGGCTTGGTGGATGAATGAATGTTCGTAACCAATGCTGGTGCCGGGGATCCACCAACGCTTCATGTAAGGCTGGTCGCTATCTGTTACCAAAATTGATCTCCAACCGCGGACGATCGATTCGTCGCTGTGATCGAAGAATTCCAGACGGTTTAAATCGTGAAGATCCCAGCGGATGGATGCGTGTTCACCGTTGATTTCAAATGTATAAAGTGCCTTATGGCCGCGTGCGTAACGCGTTGATTCAAAAAGGCCTAGCGAACCATTATCAAAGTGACAGTGGAAAATACAAGCATCATCTATGCCTACTTTTTTCACTTCGCCGCTGGCTGAATGCACGCGTTCTTTGATAAATGTCTCGGTAACAGCCGAAACGTCCTTAATGCCACCGTTGATCCACATCGCTGTGTCAATGCAATGTGCCAGCAAGTCGCCGGTAACGCCGGAACCGGCTGCGTCCACATCCAGTCGCCACGTTGCGGCGCCTCCTTGGGGAACATCCGGATTGATAGTCCAGTCTTGCAGGAAATTGGCACGGTAATGGAAAATACGGCCTAGTTTGCCTGAATCGACGATTTGCTTGGCTAATGTTACGGCAGGAACGCGGCGATAATTATACCAAACTGTGTTTTTAACACCAGCTTTTTCAATGGCATCCACCATGGTTTTGGCTTCCTCCAATGTTCTTGCCAATGGTTTTTCGCAAAGGATCATTTTGCCCGCCGCAGCAGCCGCAATCGCGATTTCGGCATGCGTGTCATTGGGTGTGCAAATGTCGATTGCGTCAATGTCATCGCGCTCGATGATTTTTCTCCAATCCGTTTCGATGGATTCGTAACCCCACTGCTCAGCAAATGCACGCACTTTTTCTTCGTTACGCGAGCAAACTGCCTTTAAAACAGGGCGATATTCCAGCTCTGGGAAAAAGTCGCCGATTCTTTTATATCCATTGGAATGCGTGCGGCCCATTAGTCCGGTTCCGATCAGCGCGATCCTGATTTCTTTTTTATTTGACATATTCCTGAATTCAAATCGGGTTAAACGATGGGAGAAATAACTTTATCTTCCTGATACCAGCCATGCGCCTGACGCACTTTTATCAGCGCAGCAAGAATGTCATTCCAGGTTTGCTGGTTGGTCATCACCTCGTTCGGGAACATGCAGCCATCCCAGCAAATGTGACGAAATGCCTTGGTAATGTTGCCGTTTTCATCCCGCATCCAATATCCGGCGTCTTTTGTAATGTCCAATCTGCCGTTTGGATCGGTGGCCAGGCAGTGACGGCCCGTTTTATCGTGCGAACCTGTTCCGTGAACCGTTCCGTCGTTTTGTGCAACGTGGAAATCGAATGTATAAGGACGCAATTCAGCAGTCATCTTTTTCAAACCTTCTTCCAATGCAAAGCGGTCGCCCCACTGGAAATCAACTGGTAAAATGCGATGTTCAGGTGCATTGTAACCTAGCAGATAAAGGAATGTATGCGACATATCAGCCTGGAAACCCATATTCGGACGATCCACAGCATGCAATGTGTCAAGCATGGCACGCCAGCTATGCATTCCACCCCAGCAGATTTCCCCTTCGGCAGCGATTTTTTCACCAAAATCAGCAGCAACATCACAAGCGCGTCTGAATGTTTCAGCGATTTGCTTTGTGTTCGCAGCTGGATCCACAGCCCAAACTTCGGGTGAAGCAGCTGAGTCGACCCGGATTACACCGCCTTCACGAAGCCCCAGGTCACGCAGTTTTTTACCAAAAATACAAGCCTGGCGCACCTGCTCCACGAATGTGTCTTTCGCCTCCTTAGTCCCCATCGCAGAACCTGCCCAGACATTCGCCACAAGGCTTCCCACTTCGAGGTTAAGGCTGTTTAGCTTTTCAGCCAGACGTTCCGCGCCGCCTTCCTGGTTCATATAAATACCAACATGCGGGTCGAAAAGGCCTAAGTCAACGCCGTCAAAACGAACGCCATCCACTTCCGCAGAGGCCGTTTTTTCAAGCATTGTATCAAAAGAAATAATCGGCTCTTCATCAGAACCTTTCCCCACAATCCCAGGCCATGTGGCATTGTGAAGCTTAGGATAATTATTTTCTGGCATGGTTTAAGAATTTATTGGTTAAAGAACTAAGTCAGGATTTCCCGGACCGAAGTGTTTCAAGATTACAATTGGATCTGTTTTGGAAGGATTGCTGATCACAACGCCTTCTGTTGCAGCTTTTTCAGTTACAAAAAACTCATCATTTGTCAATTGTCCATAGCGGATCAATGCGGGTGTTTCAATGTCCCATTCACCAAACTTACCGTGGCCCTGCATCACGATCATTCCGTATGCGCCACCGTCTTTAATTGTTACGGTTTGCCCAGGGAATACGGTCAATTCTTTGGCACTGTAAGCTTCGTTTTTGTAGCAAATCCAGTTTTCGCTATATCCTTCTGCTTCCATTTCGGCAACATCTTTCACCGGTTTCGGACGCATGAAATGTTTCTCCATCAAATTAGGATTAACATTCAAATCCCAGTCGATTACTTCCATCAACAAGTCGTAATCGCCAATTCTGTCTTGCGGGGTGCCTTTCCAAAGCAACTCCTCGGGAATAACGGCCTCGTTCACAAGCGACTGATACATGGCGAAAATGTCCGATGCTTTCTGTGGCTCATACGTGCACAAGCTACCCGGCGCATGCAGCATGCCCGGAGGCACATCCCAGCCCGTACCCGGTTCCAGACGAAATGCCTGAGAGTAGTTTGTGATTTTATTGTCACCCTTTGTGAAGTTCATCAGACACTCCTTGATCTGCTCTTTGGTAGTTCCGGGAGCAATTCCAATGAATGTATAAGGAAAATCGCCGCCGTGGTTGTTGAGTTGTGGCGGGAAATAGTAGGCTTCCGGCTTTCCATTCTGGCCCACCATTGCGGCGTGCTCGTCTCTGTGGTGGATATGGTGCGGAAGCGGGCCCATGTTGTCAAAAAACTTGGAATACATCGGCCAGCTTTTGTATTGATCCCAAAGCCTGTCACCAATAATTTCACCTTTCAGCTCTTCCACCGCATCCCGCAATGTGACTTTTTGAACGCCTGATTCATCTTCCAAAACAATTTGGCTCAAACCTTCATTTTCGCCTGTCAGCGGCCCGTTCTCCGCGGGAGTAGTAGAAGATAACCAGCGCTCATCGATACCGCCACGCTCTCCACCCAGTACATAATAATCGTCCGGATGTAATTTGATCCTGCGGCCGGGCACACAGAATGAACGCGGCACCCAGGTTGGCGCCAAACGCAAAATCCCTTTTCCCTGCTCTAACGCCTTTTCAGCTATACTCGAAAGTCCCATTGTGGTTAATATATTGGTTTAGTAATTAATAATAATATCAGTCTTTGTCAGCCTGTGACTCGCCTCTGTCAGCCTGTGACTTGCCCCGGTCAGCCTATAACTTGCCTTCCTTCTGTCAGCCCCAGCGGAGTCGAAGGCACTAGCGAGACGCCTTCGTTAGTAGCGCGCCTTCGACTCCGCTCAGGCTGACAGAGCTTCGCTAAGAAACATTTACATTTAAGACAAACTCATCAATCGCCTCTTTCTCATTCATAATGGTCAATTCCAGATCATAAACCTTCGTCTCCTCAGGCCCGATGAAAATCAACGTCTTATCCTCCCTGGCCTTCGCCTGACCGGACAACGGATGCGTGCTAGGTTCCAGTCCGGTTACGTATTCACCTTTGCCCCAATGTTGCCAGTTGGCCATCCAGGGCAGTTGTTCTTTTTTGAATTTTAGTCCAACAGCCAGACCGATTTTTTCATTGTAAAGCCCGCAAATGCTGTCGCCGAAAATATCTGCTTCAATGTCAACCAAAGCCACTTCTTCGCCACTTCCCAAGTGATCGTCCAATGGTGCGGGGCACTTTTTGAAATCTTTTCCTTCTTTAAAAATTCTGGCACTTTCTTCGCCATGCCTTGGATGCCATTTGCCTCTCCAAAGAATGTCCGTTCCTTCGTCAGCGAGCGGCCAGCCGAAATTGAAATGATATAAAAGCATATGCGGAGACGGCGTGTTGCCTTTATTGGTAACCTCGTCATGAATGCGGATTCCGGTTTGTCCTAATGTTGCCGAAATTGTTCTGCGCAGTTCCAGACTTGGCCCAAATGGTTTGGTTTCCCTTATAATGCCGGTAATGCTCATTTCCAGCTTCCCAGCTCGTGGCTCGGGCTGAATGATCGACACGATTTCTGCGGGTGAATTGCTGATCAGTCCGTGCAAACCTCTGTCTCCAAACTTGTCCGATTCCGGCCCGCCGACGTGTGTAAGGCCGCAAGTTGTAAGCAAGCCTCCGCCGAATGTTCTTAGCCAGTCAATGCCTTTATCAGAAAAAGGCTGCGGATAAGTGATGCCGCCATGGCTCAGCCAGGCCAGACTATGTTGATTGTAAAATGCCTCGGCAATGTCCATTGCCCTGTCAATCACCACTTTGAAACGCAAACCTGCGCCGGTGTTAATCCAGGCAATGCGTGTTCCTCTTCCTGCGCCATTGTCGAGAACAGAAGTTTCTATTCCGCCTATCTGCGCGTGATTGGATACTTTGTCTGTCCAGTCCTGATTTATATGTTCCGCACTTTCCATTTTGTATTAGGTCAATTCAAAAATAAAAAAGGCGCTCATCACCTCGTTTTAATGTGTTATTGAGAGAAAATCCCGCACTCTTAGGTTGAAATCATCCGTGTTTTCGAAGTGAAAAGCATGTCCGAGCTTGTTGTAAAGGAAAAGCTCAGCGTTCGGAATGCCGTTTGCGACTTCCTCTGCCATCCAAACGGGCGTGAAAATGTCTTCCCGGCCTCCTATTACCAATGTTGGTTGATATATTTTTGCCAAATCGTTCAGCGCGTTGTGGTTAATGCAAGCGGCGGCCTGACCTTCCAGGCCGTGTAAAGGCTGTGGATAAGGATTTACGGCATCTTGTTTTCTACCCAATTCAAGCTCTTCATGCTTTCTGGGATCATCCCAGGAAGATTTTGAAAAAATTAATAATTGAATGTAAAGGCTAAATTCCTCGGGTATGAACCGCGCTTTGCTGTTCATAATGTGTTGGAATAAACCTTTCGCATATGCATCGCAGCGCGCCCAGGGACACATTAACACCAATGATTTTACTTTCTTGGGATGCCTGATTGCAAGTTGCTGTGCAATGGTGCTGCCCATGGAACAGCCCACAACATTTACATTCTCCAATTCCAGTGAATCCAGCAGACCGGCGTAGTCATCGGCCATTTGTTCGCTGGTGTATGCGCCTGCGGGTTTGTCGGTTTGCCCTACGCCCCTGTTATCGCCGATGATGCAGCGAAAATGGTGTTTCCAATCGGCCACATGCACATTCCAGACTGACCCGGGCGCGGTAATGCCCATAATCAGCAAAAGCGGCTCGCCGGAGCCCCTTTCCTCGTAATACATGTTTATTCCGTTGGTTTTTATCGTTGGCATAATGCTATCTTAATGCTGGGATCAGGTCGTTTTGGATCCAGTTACCGTCGTGGGTGGTTACGAAATCGGGATCTTCCAGTGCTTCCTTTCCTTCGTCTTCACAAATGATCCAGCCGCTGTAATTAATGTCTTTCAGCCATTGCGTTACGCCTAGCAAATCGACTTTTCCCTTACCCATTAATGTAAATTCAGGATTTCCGTCCCAATCTTTATAATGAACGTGGTTAATGAGCGACTGATATTCTTTCATTTTGGAAAGCGGGTCCATATCACCGTTGATAATGTGGCCCACATCCGGCGTCCAGCCCGTAACCGATGCGTCCAGTCCTTCCAGCACGATTTTGTAATCTTCGGCTGTGCGGATAATGGATGTATGCGGGGAATTGGGATGGTAACTGCATGGAACACCTTTGTCTGCGGCACGTCTTGAAACCGTGTTAACAATGTTGACAAGGCGCTTCTGGCGTTCAGCAAGATCGTGGCGGCCCGTTGGAATTTGAACCGTATTTAAAACCGCACCCGGAAAACGTTGCAGAACTTTGATCGCATGATCCGCCACTTCGCGTTCGCGTTCGGTTTCTTCTGCCTCATTCCAATCCAATGCCAATGCCAATGCAGCCAGTTCAATGCCTTGTTCGTCCAACTTTGCTTCCAGCTTATCCGGATCGATCAAATCGCCCATCCAGGTGAAAATCGGTTGAATTCCGGTAAATCCGGCTTTCGAGATGACTTCAATCATATGGCCGAGCCGACCTTGATGCGTTTGACCGTTGTTGCTCATAAACCAGGTGTAAACCTCTGATCCAAAGCGAAATGGAAGTGTTTGAGACATTAAATGCTTTTTATTTTTATGTAAATCAAAAAATTATTTTGTCTTCTTTTTGACGATCTCGCCCGGCATAATGAGCGAGTCCCAACCTGCGAGGTCCGCAGGCTTAACATTGGCCTTATAACCGCTAAAATTGAATGTTGTAGGTTTGTAAGGTCCAACGAAAGCAATGTCATTGGAAGGCTTGATGTCCTTTTCCATGCCCATCGCCCAGAATGTTGCATTGAGCACCATGCGGCGGAAGCCTTCATTCAGCAAATCTTCGGAAGCGCCGTGCGTGGTTGTGAACGAGCGACCTTTTTTGCCGCCTTCAACCTGATATTCCTTGATCCAGGCAACTGGAAGCAGTTCTTTGGTTTTGTCGGGCTCGGAAGTGGGCGTCATGCCGTTGAGCACCTGTCCTCTGGCGAGCACTGTTCCTTTCGGCTCGGCCGTGTAGCCGCCGGATTGCACCCATATATCCCGCACAGCAGTCATGATCGGGTTTGCTTCCTGCCCTTTTTCAATAATGATTTTTGAAGATTGCTTGTGGTTGGTGCCATAGTGGGAAACCCAGGTTTCACCAAGCACATATTCGCCAAAACCATCTTTCCAATTGGCCTTATCGCCTTTATAATCCCAGCTATAATGTGCCCATTTCGGATTATTTTTAATTTCAAAAGCGTGGGTGGAAGTGCGGAATGCTACGATCGGGCCGCCGCGTTTGACGTAATCGTCAATGTGTTGCATCTCCTCATCCGGAAAGCTGGCGAAGCGCATGAACATGACGAGCAGATCGGCTTTTTCCAGAACATTAAGGCCCTTAATGTTGGAGCCGCCTGGAAAAATGTTGCCTGCGGAATCGAGCGCGTAGACAACCGTGCAGGTGAAGCCGTAATTTTTAGCGAGTATTTTTGCTAATGCAGGCAGTGATTCTTCGCCACGATATTCATGATCCGTCGCTATAAAAACAATGTTCTTTCCAGCGCCAGGACCCTTATCGCCTTTGTAAACGACCCGATACATTTCCGCATCAAAATCTTGTGCACGCACATTGGCTGTTTTCAAACAGAAAATAAAAGCGACAATGCTGGTCAGCAGCAAGGATTGAAGGACTTTATGCATGGTTCAGGAATATTTTTGTTTGGATCAAAGACCGTGTTTCAGGCTCATTTCGCGGATAAATTTGTAGCCATTCTCGGCAATGTCCCAAGGATCTGAAAACTCGCGCCATACGCCGATGGCATTGGCGAAATCCGGGTCGTTCCTTGAAAAAGCCTCAATCGTGAGCCAGCCTTGATATTTGATTGCTGCCAGGGAAGAAAATGCATCGTCCCAAAGCACTTGTCCGTCGCCAGGCGTTCCGCGGTCATTTTCGCTGATGTGCACGTGCGCCAGAACGGGCGCGATGGTTTGAAGCGCAGTTGCGTATTTTTTCTCCTCAATATTGGAATGGTGCGTATCGAACATGGCGCGCACATTCGGGTGATCGGCTGCTTTAACCAGTTTAAGCAGCTGCTCCATGGTGTTGCACAAATAGCATTCAAAACGGTTCAGCGCTTCCAGTGCGAATGTAATGTTGGCCTGAGCCGCATAATCAGCAGCGGCATGCAAAACTTCGCCAGCCAATGCATATTCCTGATCCTGAGCAGGTCGGTTCACAAAAACAGTATGCGCCGAGTGAAAGGGACCACAAATGATCCTGGCATTCAGGTCATGTGCCCGGTCTACCGCCCATTTGATTTTATCCAAAGCCCTTTGTCGAACCTCCACCGACTCGCTTACCGGATTTTCATCCGCGCCAAGCGTCATTACCGCACTGGTTTCCAGGCCGATATCCTTAGTGTAATTTCCAACACGCTGATAACCAGCTGATTCCTGCGGGCCCAAGTAAAATTCTGCTCCGTCGTAACCAATGCCTTTCAACCGGTCGAGTATGGGAAAAAGATCATCAGAAACCGCCGCCGTCCAGGCTAGCACATTAAATCCTATTTTATTCATTTTACTATCATTCCGGCCACTGCTGGCCATGTACGCTATTGTTTGATTCGCAAATCTTTATATTCCACTTTCATTGGCGGACCCACGTGAACCTGCACGCCAAGCAAGCCTTTCATTTTGCCATTAACCGTGTCATTATCAGTCACGTCGCTCATTAGCACGCCATTGATATAATGTTGCAGGCGGTTTCCTTTTGCAATAATGTGAAACTCATTCCAGTCTTCACTTTTGATCAATGTCTTCAACGAATCTGACTTTCCTAATGAGCCCGTTACTTCCAATCCTGTCCAGGCATTTCCTTTTACGCCTGCACGAACGGCTTCTGGCGTGTTCTCGCCTGTATAAGGCTTGATTGTCGTTTTCTGGCCGCGATAAGCGAGCGTTGTTCTTTTGCGCTCTTCGTAATTCTGGCCTGTATAATTGTTTTTTCCGTCAATATCGGCCTGGTAACCTTTCAGTGCAAAAGGAACATCTGTTAACTGTTCACTTCTGTAATTAATGCCTGAATTACCGGCTGTTGCGATCTTCACCGAACCTTTTAATTCAAAATCTGCGGGCTCGCCGCCTTTCCAGATAATGAATGAATTTGTTTTTAAAAGGGTCTCCGGCGTGATTTCTCCTACAAGATTCCCGTTTTCCACTCTCCAGTATTTCGGATCACCGTCCCAGCCTTTTAATGATTTGCCATCAAAAATGGATACGAAGCCTTTTTCTTTCTTCTGGGCCACGCATGAAATCTGGCTTCCGATGCTCAATAAAACGGCCAGCATAAGCGCGGCGCTGATAAATCTGGAATTCATTGGGTTTGTATTTATAGGTTTAGTGACTTCTGAAAAATAGGCTTCCCTTACAACAACGGGATTTTTTTGTTAACTACTCTTAAAAAAGCAGAAAATAATATCCAAAAATTCCTAAAATTATCCGTCGCACTATCCTGTACTAACCTGCATGGGGCACAAAAAAGGCGGGAAAGCCTAAGCTCTCCCGCCACATCACAACCACTCTACACAACCAAACTCACAAACTCAATTCATTAAGGCATCAAAACTGTGTCAATCACGTGGATCACGCCATTAGATTGATACACGTCTGCGATGGTTACTTTTCCTTTGTTTCCTTTTGCGTCAGTAACGATCAGGTCTTTTCCGTCCATAGAGAACGTAAGTTCAGCACCTTGCGCTGTTTTTGCCATTGCTTTTCCTTTTCCGTCCTTGATCATTTTTGCAACTGATTTAGAATCAACTTTTCCAGGAATAACGTGGTAAGTCAAAACCGAGGTCAACGTTGCTTTGTTTTCTGGTTTCAGAAGATTATCAACCGTTCCTGCTGGCAATGCATCGAATGCTGCATTAACCGGTGCAAAAACCGTGAATGGGCCTGTTCCTGACAATGTTTCAACCAATCCTGCTGCTTTTACAGCTGCAACCAATGTTGTATGGTCTTTTGAATTGACTGCGTTTTCGATAATGTTTTTGTTTGGATACATTTCTGCACCACCCACCATTTTAGATTTTTCCTGCGCAAATGCACCAAAAGCAGTCATTAAAGCCACTGCAAGAAAGCTTGTAAATTTCATCGACGTTTTCATAGGTAATAAGTTTGTTTTGTTTTATTACTCATATACGTCTTTACTCTTACAATCGATCGAACAGCAGAAATTAAACATTTGCGAGTAATACTTGCAGCTTTGCAAGCCAGAATAGCAACGCAAATGCCAGCGGCATAAAATATCGGTAGCAACCATGTATTACCGGGTTAAGACAATCCCGGCAGGGATGTAACGGCGTGAACAATGCCTGTCGTTACATCCCTGCCGGGATTTGCCAATTATCCGAAAAATTGTTTTTCCTACCAATATTTCGTCGCGCTGCGACTTGTCTTTACGGAAGCGGGTCGCCGGGGGTTTTGGTTTTGGGGTCGTAGACAGCAACTCCTACGCGGGAGTCGGCGCAGCCGTAGTATAGGAGCCATTTGTTTTTGAAATAGACCATTCCTTCAATGAAAACGGTTCCCGCAACATACTGGCCGCTTTTTTCAAATGATTCCATTGGCCGGAAGAAAGGCACGTCCAACCTGTCGAGCACTTTGGAAGGGTCATTTTTATCAAATAAAACCTGACCTGCGCAGTAACTATTCGGCGTGAAACGCTTGTCGCCGTCTTCGCCTTTGTCGTTTTTACCATTATATAACAGGACAATCCCTTTTTCGGTAACGATGGCTGGCGGGCCGCATTCTGTTAAGTTGCTGTCAAAGAAGCCTTTGCGCGGTGAAATGAGGTTGACCAGGTTTTCGTTTTTGTCCACCAATGGCGTCCAGTTGATCAAGTCTGTGGAGGAAGCCAGGTTCACATTAGCCTCGCCGAAATAAAGCCAGTATTTGCCATTGATCTTCGCAATCACCTGCTTATCACCGACCAGCTTGGTTACGATGGAGCCTGATTTTGACCAGATTTCATTGAATTTCCCATTGAATGCTTTTGTGAATGCAGGCCCGTGTTTTTCCCATTTCAACAAATCCCGCGAAGTCGCGATGCCGAGCCGCGCTTTGTCCTGGTTCCATTGTGTGTAAATGATCACATATAAACCGTCTTCGGTAACGGCCACGCGCGGATCTTCGCAGCCGCCCGGCCATTCGTTCTTTTTCTGGTTGTCCTCGGCGGGATATAAAACGGGTTCTTTGCGTCTTTTGAATGTAATTCCATCCTCGCTTTCAGCGTAACCCAGGCGCGAGGTGCGCTTTCCGATGGCTCTTCCGGCTTTATCTTCCGCACGATACAGGACAACGATTTTGCCGTTCTTAATTATCGCGGCGGGGTTGAATGTATCATTGGATTCCCAGTCAACCTGCTTTTTGTTCATGGGGCAGAAGAATGTGGACGTGGAATCGGGGGAAATGACAGGGTTTACGCCGGCCGGGCGCTGGAAACCGCCGAAGGTCCAGTCGGGAAGCTTGTTTTCTTTTTGGGCAAAAGCGTTTCCTGAGAGCAATAGCAAGCTGATGGAAAGCCCGGTAAAAAATCTTTTCATGGATATAGGTTGGTTAAAAAAAATCCGGCTCGAATGAATCGAGCCGGATTATACAAACTTTTCTTAAAATTACCTTATCTTATTTATTCGCCACCAGGTTCACATCCAATGTAAAATCATTGTCGATCGCCTTATCTCCCAGGTTTTCGAAGAAGTTGGAAGAGCGGAATTTGATGTCGTATTTCGTACGGTCCACAGTTACTTTTGCAACAGCCGTCACTTTTTTGGCATCCGCCTTCACAGTTGCAGGAAATTTCACATCCTGAGTAATGCCTTTGATGGTCAATTTACCCGTTACATCATAAGCATCACCACCTTTTGGTGTAACAGAAGATATAACCAACTTAGCCTGAGGATGTTTCTCTACTGAGAAGAAATCATCACTTTTCAAGTGGCCGGTTAGTTTCCCGTTCATTTCTTTGTCGGTAACATCTGTAACAACCAATGATTTCACGTCGGCTACAAATGTTCCGCCTTTCAGCTTGTTACCATCAACGATCAGCGTTCCGCTTTCTACTGGCACACTGCCTGCGTGCGTTCCTGTCACCTTTTTTGCTCCCCAGGTTATTGTGCTGCTTTTTGTGTCAACGGTAAGTGTTTTGTCAGCAGCTTTTTTATCAGGGCCAGCCATTGCAGCGGCATTGAGCAGCAAACCGGCAAAAACGAAAACAAACATTTTTTTCATAGTCATTCGATTGTTAAGTGGTAAAATTGATTTGTAAGATAAGAAGATAAAATAAAAATTTATTCAGCAAGTTTAACACCGCTCAGGCTTTCCAGAATTGCCTTACCCTCTTTCCAATCTTCCAGACCTGAAACCGCATTGATATGTCCTTTTTTTCCAATATTGATAAATTCGCTGCCCCAGTTATCCGCAAATTGCTTTGATCTGCCTATGGTTGCGTATATATCATTAGTGCTCGCTACTACGACCGTTTTAAATGCAAAAGGTTTAACGGGGATCGGTGTAAATCCCACAACAAAGTTCAAACGCTTGGACATTTCAGCGTCGGCAGGTGCAACGAGCAGCGCTCCTTCGATGTGAGCCGAACTGTACTGCTGCGCCCAGTGTGCAATGGTAATGCATCCCAAACTATGGCCTACGAGGACGGTAGGGCCTGTTAGTTCACTGATTTGTTTATCCAATTGTTTCACCCAATCCTCTTTTACCGGCCAGTCCCAGTTTTCCTGCTGCACTCGGCTGAACTGTTGCGGATATTGCTGTTCCCAGATAGTTTGCCAATGCTGCGGACCCGAGCTGGCCAAACCAGGAACGGTTAGAAAATGCATACTCATGCTGCTGAATCTTGACTGAAAAACTTAAATTTTATCCTTCACACAGCGAAACCCCAGGTTGTTGCTGCCACTGGTGACCTCGCCTTTTCCACGGCTGCCGGCTTTGTAACGAATGCAATAATCATCGCTGCAAAGAAAAGAACCGCCGCGCTGCACGCGCTTCACTGCACCCGGCTCCTCGGGATCGTAACTATCCGAAGGGCCTTTGGGGTTATCCTTGGGGCTTTTCTGATAGTAATCGGGTCGGTAAAGATCTTCGCACCATTCCCACACATTGCCATCCATGTCGTACAAACCGTAAGGATTGGCGGGGAATGTCTGCACAGGCGCGGCTGCTATGAAACCATCTTCTTTGGTGTTTTTGTCCGGAAAACTTCCCTGGTAAATGTTCGCCACCCATTTGTTTCCGGGTTTCAGTTCGTCGCCCCAGTAATAGGTGTGGTTCCCTTTGCCGCCTTGTGCTGCAAACTCCCATTCTGCCTCGGTAGGAAGCCGTTTGCCGGCCCATTTGGCATAGGCGGCGGCGTCTTCGTAGGAGACGTGCGTTACGGGATAATTCTCGCGGCCTTTGATCGAGGATGATGGGCCTTCGGGATGCGCCCAGTTGGCTCCGGGCACGTAATTCCACCATTGCAGGGGGTTATCCAGGGAAACTGCTGTTTTTGTTGGTGTAAAAACGGCGGAGCCCGGAACAAGTTTATCCACCGGGACGCCTGGATAATCGGCTGGATTTAAAGGCCTTTCCGCCACCGTTTTATAATTGGTTGCCTTTACAAAAGCTGCATATTCTGCATTGGTAACCTCATGTTTGTCTATATAAAAACCATTAACAGTAACTTCGTGCAAAGGTCTGGAATCGGGAAACTCGTCGGCCCCCATCAGGAATTTACCGCCTTTTATCCACACCATTCCAGTTGTATCTCCCTTTCCCTCAGCAATGTAGCTTGCATTCCTGATCGCCGATGCCCTGGATGGGATCCCATCAGCGATGCAATGCGCGAGGCTGTCTGCTTTCCTTTCTTCCGCAGTCTGCTTTTTATCGCAGCCGGTTATGGAAAGGATTATTATTCCAATAAAAAAACCAATGTGAATGGTCTGCAAAAACTTCATATTCCGATTTATTTTACGCGCTCTGTTGTAATGTCATCGATCTTGAAAACATCTTTCAATGCTTGTATGGCTGCATGATGCCCGCACATGCCATGCACGCCACCGCCGGGCGGTGTGGATGATGAACATAAGTAAACGCCCTCAGCGGAAGTGCGATATGGAGAAACTTGCAAAGTAGGCCGTGAATATAACTGCAAAATATCCTGGACGCCTCCGTTAATGTCCCCACCAATGTAGTTGGGATTATAGGCCTCCATTTGTGCGGTGTTCATCGTATGCTTTTCTATGATCGTATCCCGAAACCCAGGTGCAAAACGCTCTACCTGATCTTCTATAATGGTTGTCATATCCTTATCCGAGCCGTTGGGAACGTGGCAATAAGCCCAGGCCGCCTGCTTACCTCCCGGAACGCGTCCCGGATCAAAAAGACTTTGCTGCGCCAGCAAGACGAACGGCTTATCAACATGCTTCCCCCGGTCCATGCTTTTCTCACCATGCGCAATTTCTTCAAATGTATTGCCCAAATGCACCGTGCCGGCTTTTCTGCAAGCGTCGGCTGTAAAAGGGATAGGCTCATGCAATGCCCAGTCTATTTTAAATACACCCATCCCATGACGATACTTTTCCAACCGTTTGCGATAGGAAGGGCTTAGTCTGTTTCCAGCAATTTTTAAAAGCTGCCTGGGCGTAATGTCCAGCAAAATTGCTTTGGCGTCTGGCAGCTCGTCCAGTGATTTTACTTCAAAACCGGTTTGAATCTGCCCGCCTATGGACAAAAAGTAACCGGCCAGCGCATCCGCGATTGACTGGCTTCCGCCCTTGGGAATTGGCCAGCCTGCCAGGTGCGCACCAGCCATCAACATAATCCCGAATGCAGATGTGGCTATGTTCTGCAAAGGTTGTATGGCGTGAGCCGCCATGCCTGCCCACAATCCTCTCGCCTCTTTTGTCTTGAAAAGTTTACGTGTCCAGGTTGCGGGCGGAAGCGCCTTAAACCCGAACATGGCCAGGTCGATCGGATGCTTTGGCCATTTCAGCGGTCCGAGCAGATCGGGAAGTAAACCCGGTAACTCGGCCACTAAGGGCTGCATGAAGTCGAGATATGCTTTTTTGTCAATCCCTAACCCTTCCGCAGTTTCCATAACCGACTGGTGCAAAACGGCTGATTTTCCGTCATCAAACGGATGTGCCGCCGCGAACTCCGGCTGGATCATTTCCACACCAAAATCTTTCAGGGGCAGTTTCTTGAAAAAAGGCGACAGGACCGCCGTAGGGTGCACCGCGGAACAAATGTCATGTACAAAACCGGGAAGTGTCAGCTCAGCCGACCGCATGCCGCCGCCAATGGTTGGCTTGGCTTCAACGAGCAAAACAGACAGCCCTGCTTCCTGTAATGTGATAGCCGCCGCCAGCCCATTCGGACCGGCCCCTACCACTATCGCATCGTATCCTTGCTTGTACACAATCTTTTAATTAAATGTTTTTGCTTCCGGCTAATATTTTCAGCGCTTCTTCGTCCTTGTATTCTTTCATGAGCGCTTTCAGCTTTTCTTTCAGATCGGCGGTGATCTTTTCAGTGCCTGGCTTTCCGTAAATATTGGAACCTTCTGTGGGATCTTTTTCCAGATCAAACAATTCCCATGAATCCGCTCCGCCGTAGAAATAGGCCATTTTGTACCGGCTTGTACGCAGCCCGAAATGCGGGAAAACATGGTGCGGCTCGGGGAATTCGTAATAATGGTAATATGCTTCTTTCCGCCAGGGCGCTTTTGCATTGGGTTCGTCTTTTAATAATGGTAAAAACGATTTCCCCTGAATGTCGGACGGGATTTTTGAACCGGCAATGTTCAGCACTGTCGGGGCCCAGTCTACATTTACGATCAGATCTTCTACTTTCTTGCCCGGCTTGATCACACCCGGATAACGAATCACAAAAGGCGTTTTAAGCGATTCCTCATAAATGAAACGCTTGTCAAACCAGCCGTGCTCACCCAGATAAAAACCCTGATCGGAAGCATAAATGACAACCGTGTTTTTTGCCAGGCCTAATTTATCCAGGTAATCCAGCAGCTTTCCAATGTTCCTGTCCAGCGAATTGGCCACTGAGAAATAGTCCCTCAGGTAACGCTGATATTTCCACTCGGTTAATGCTTTACCCGTCAGCTTTTTGTCGGTTACTTCCTTTCCGACTTTATCATAATATGCTTTGAAAACCTTTTTTTGTTCGGGCGTGAAGCGATTGTATGCATAATCATTCTCATAATCCACATCTACTTTCAGGTCCTGCTTCAACCGCATCGTCTTTTCAATGCTCATATCTTGCTGCATCGCTGCCGTCCGGCCTTTGTAATCGTCATAAAAATTAGCTGGAAGAGGGAATGTGACATTGTCGTACGCGCCCAGGTCCTGCAAGTCCGGAAGCCATTCCCGGTGTGTAGCTTTGTGCCCCACGATCAGGAAAAATGGTTTGGCATTTTCCCGTTTTTCGAGCCAGTCAACGGAAAATTTCGTGATCAGGTCCGACACATAGCCGTTATAACGCGTCGTATCATTAGGCTGTCCGATAAAATCGGGGTTATAGTAATTCCCCTGATCCGGCAGCACATTCCAATAATCAAATCCGGCGGGAAGACTGTTTAAATGCATTTTTCCGATCCAGGCCGTCTGGTAACCGCTTTGTTGGAGGGTTTTTGATAGTAAAGTCTGATTTGTATCGAACCTGGTCCGGTCATTCCTTTTGTAGCCGTTCGTATGGCTATATTTTCCGGTTAGTAATGTGGCACGACTCGGCCCGCAGATCGAATTTGTTACAATGTTGTTGGTTAGCAATGCTCCTTCTCGTGCTATGCGGTCAATGTTAGGCGTTTTGACCAGCTTATTCCCGTAGGCGCCAATGCCCTGGTAAGCGTGATCATCGGAAAAGATAAATATAATGTTGGGACGGCCCGCTGTTTGAGCATTAGCCATTTCGCCCGCGCAGAGGATGGCAAGCAGAGATAACAGGTTTAGGAAAAGGGAAAAAGTCTTACGCATTTTTCTAATACTCTATTAATTTGGTAGACAAAATAAGCTGATGCAAAAGGAATTAACAAATGTTTCTTTCCAATGCCGTAAATGAAACCTGTAAAAACGCCATCCTTGGTCACAAATTCAGTATTTCTTTTGATTATTCAATGGTTTGGAAACAAAAAAGCCGGAAACCCAATACAGGTTCCCGGCTCCTCAAACTATACTCAAACGGATATTATTTCATCTTACCCTTGATGCCTTGTGCCATTTCCAAATGGTGTTTCAATGTTGGCACTTTGCCAGCTGCCCAGGCTTTCACCTCCGCATCTTTGGCATCGCTTGCTGCTTCTTCAAACTCGCTGATATCCTCCTTGTGGTCATCCACCATGAAGGAAATGTAGTCTTTATCGAATTCAGCGCCTTTTTTCTTAGACAACTCATCTATTTTTTTCTGCTTGTCGTCGCTTACCGACATTGGCAAGGTAATGTTTTTTTGCTGGGCAAGGGCTTTCAGCTCTTCGTTGGCTTTTCCATGCTCGGTAGCCATATCCTTACCAAATTTTTTCACGTCTGCGCTAGCTGCATTGGTTTGGGCCAATTCGCCCAGCTGTACTTCCAGCATACCGCCGTCAGCAGCAGCAACTGCGAATTCTGAATCATCTTCCAGCTTAGTATCGTCAAGTTTCGCGTCATTTTGCTCTTCAGCAACCTCTTTACTATCCTCAGCCTTATTTGAGTTACATGCAGAAAATGTTGCCAATGCTGCAAACATCATCCCGCTTAATATTATCTTTTTCATAATTCGTTTCATTTTTTTGTGACAATGTATATAAATGTTAAAATACTGTGCCAACCGCAACCGGATAGGGAGATTTTATTCGTTTGCAAAAGTTTATATATTTTTGTAACCCGGAAAGACTTTTGCCTGGATGGAACAATTTTTGACTATTATTAAGCTTTATAAGAATTTCTATTTCCGTTTATGAATGAAGTGCCTAGTTTTCATTCCGATCAGGAGTCTTTTATTCAAAGTCTGAGAAAACAAACTGCGGTCAGCCACCAAAAATTAGAAGAGAATCATTTATCCAAAATGATTCTTGCTGAGAAGGTCAGCCTTACGGATTATCAAAATTATTTGTCTGCCATGTATGGGGTTACCGTGGGCTGCGAAGACTTTGTATTTACGCAGATCAAAGACGTTTTCCCCGATCTGGATGCGCGCAGACGGTCACACCTCATTATAAAGGACTTGCAGGCTACGGGTTTTTCCCAATCACAAATAGATGCATTGCCCGTTTACAGGTTCTCTTTTTCTTCTCTTGCTGAAAACGCAGGCGCTATGTATGTGCTTGAAGGCTCGACATTAGGAGGCCGAATGTTATACAAACACATCCACAAAACGCTTGGCCTGACCCCTGAAAACGGATGCTCCTACTTCTGGGGATACGGAGACCAAACCGGCACAATGTGGAAATCTTTCATCTCAACATTTACCCGATTCGCACAAGAGACGGGGCAAAGTGCGGAAATTATACAAGGAGCTGAAAACACATTTACAATCATAGACAATTGGCTTGACGAAGCAGTAATTGAAAAGTAAGAATGAACATCAAAGACATCGTGAACCGCGATCTTGTCAATTTGACAAACTGCGAAAGTGAACCCATCCATATACCAGGAAGCATTCAACCGCACGGCTTTATGCTGGGCGTCAATAGCCAAACTTATCTGATTGATTTTTGCAGCGAAAACAGTGGATCTTATATCGAGCTGGCCCCGCAGGCGATTTTGGGCAAGACATTGTCAGACATTTTCCCTGAACAGGAAGCGGAGGATTTCAAGAACTATGCTTCCAAAGCCATAGATTCGGCAAAACCATTCGTTTTTTCCTTTAACGAGGTGCCGTATAACACCACTGTTCACAAGAGCAATGAAACGCTTGTCCTTGAATTAGAGCCATTTCCGGACGGGACTATTAATTTACCAAACCTTTACAATCAAACACGGACTTTCGTGTCGATTATGGAAAAGACGAGCTATCTGCACGATCTTTGCCAGGAAATAGCCGCCGAAACACGTGCTATCACGGGATACGATCGCGTGATGATTTATAAGTTCGATTCTGAATATAACGGTGATGTGATCGCGGAAAGCAAACGGGAGGATCTCGTTTCTTTTGCAGGACAAAAATATCCGCATACCGACATTCCCGCACAGGCAAGGGAGCTTTATATCCGAAATCCATTGCGGATGATCGCCGATATCAATTACAGACCCGTCCCCATCCTGACCCTGGACGATGCAAGCGAGAAGACCAATAAATCGTTGGATCTGAGCCTATCTATCCTGAGAAGCGTTTCCCCTATACACATTGAATATCTGAAAAACATGGGCGTCGGCGCGACGTTGACCATTTCCCTATTACAAAACCAGAAACTTTGGGGGTTAGTAGCTTGCCATCATTATTCAGCTAAGACATTACCACATTATACAAGGCTTTCTGCATTGCTGCAGGGGCATTTTCTTACTTCACAAATTTCGGTGAGAGAAGTCGCCGAAGAATTTGAGGTTACACAGAATGTGGACAGATCGCTGACAGAAATGCTCGCGAACCTGCACGAGAACAACCAGTTTTTTGAAGAATATCATAGTTCGGATGCGCTGCTAAAACTCGCTAATGCATCCGGTGCTGCTATTTTTTATAATAATAAATTGTATAAAAACGGCATTACGCCCGTAGATGAGCAGCTGGTTAAACTGTTTCATTTTCTTGCCGACAACTACAAATCCCAGGGCCTGGCAACCCACAGCCTGAGCGATCAATATCCGGATGCCCATGCCATTTCGCAACAAGCGGCCGGGGTCGTATATCATGCATTGCCAGGAAACGCCGATGGCATTATCTGGATGCGGCAGGAGAAAGTTGAAACCATCAACTGGGCTGGAAACCCGGATAAGGCGGTGCTGCCTAACGAGGAAGGATTGCGCCTTTCGCCCCGGAAATCTTTTGAACGCTGGATGGAAGTGGTGAAAAATCAGAGTGCGCCATGGCGTAAATCGGAGCTCCATGCGGCGTCGGGATTTGCCTATGCATTACAAAAGCACATTAATTACCGCGTAATCCAAACCCAGGAGGATGCGAACCGTGCGCTGAACGAAGAACTGAAAACGGCTAACCAGGAACTGGCTAACCTCAACTGGATCAGCACGCACGATTTAAAGGAACCACTCAGAAAGATCCAGATATTTGCCTCGAAGGTGCTTGACCGGGAAGATCCGGATCTGTCTGCACAAGTGAAAGATTCGGTTGAGCGCATGCGTATCGCGGCCGAGAAAATGCAGAATCTGATCGAAGATATCCTCGCCTACTCCAAGGCTGGTAATTCGGAGAAGGTTTTTGAAGAAATTGACTTGAATGCTGTCCTCAACAACGTGCTGCGGGAACTGCGCGAAAACATTGAGGAGCGTAATGCATCGATCGAGACACAAGAATTGCCCACATTAAAGGTGATCCCGTTTCAAATCCACCAGCTCTTCCTGAACCTGATCAGTAATGCGATCAAATTTACGGAAAGCGGCAAAAACCCGGAGATCAGCGTTAAACTGAGTGTTGTTAAAGGCAGCGATATTAACGACATCATTTCGCCGCAAAAAGACTTTTACAGCATTGCATTTGAAGATAACGGAATCGGCTTTGAAAAGGAATATGAGCACCGGATCTTCGATGTTTTCCAAAGGCTTCATCCCGCACATAAATATCCGGGAACGGGCATTGGTCTGGCCATTTGCAAGAAGATTGCCGAAAACCACAAAGGATTTATTACCGCGCATTCAGAGCTGGGCAAAGGTTCGGTGTTTACACTTTTCCTGCCTGTAACCCGCTAAGTTTTGAGTGAAGTATTTCAAATGAGTATAATGTTCCTCATTGTAAACTGAAAATCGGCTCCGTTCAGACTGGTATTACTTTAATATAATCGGACACACAGTCTAAAGTACACTATATGTCGGTAGCCGTAGCAGTTGGGACGTTGACGGAAGCTCCCGTCATCACTGCAAAACAAATTAAAAAATTAAGAAAAGATCCTGCCCTTACAGCCGCTGCGGCAGGGTTAAATTATATTCAGTCTGGCAATGCGCCCGGTTTTCTGCGAAAAGGGAAATCCCCGCGTTTTTATTATGTGGATAAAAACGGTAACAGGGCAAAGGACAAAGAACAGATCAAAAGGATCAAATCGCTGGTGTTGCCACCGGCATGGCGTGAAGTGTGGATCAGTGAAGACCCGGAAGCGCATCTTCAGGCGACGGGCATTGATGAAGCTGGCCGCAAGCAATACCGCTATCACCCACACTGGAACCTGATCCGGAATCAAACCAAATACTATCGCCTGCTGACATTCTCGGAAGCACTTCCCTTGCTCAGGGAACAGGTGGAACACGATCTTCGCAAGCATAATTTTGACCTGAACAAGTCCATCGCCCTGGTCATCAAGCTTATGGACAAAACCTGTATGCGGGTGGGTAACCAGCGTTATAAGTTGAAGCACGGTTCTTCGGGCATCACAACACTTGACGCGCGATGCGCAACGGTGAAAGGCAGCACAATCCGGTTTATGTTTACAGGAAAAAAAGGTGTTAAGCAAGACATTACACTGAGGGACACGCAACTGGCAAGACTGGTAAAACAATACAAGGAAATGCCCGGAAAACGGCTTTTTCAATACACCCAGGAAAATGGCGGTCGCTGCTGGCTTAATGCAGGCCAGGTGAATGACTACATTCGAAAATACACGGGTTCTAATTTCTCCGCAAAAGATTTCAGGACCTGGATGGGCACCGTCACTGCATTCGAGTATCTGAGCCATCAGGAAAAATCCGAAACCCAGCGGCAGCTTACCAGGACATTAAACACTTGCCTGGACGTGGTGGCGGCACATTTGGGAAATACCCGGACGGTATGTAAAAAATATTACGTCCATCCGGCGGTTTTCCGGGCTTATGAAAACGGAAAAATCCAAAGGTTCCTTAACAAGCAGGTGGAGGAAATGAAGCTCTTCACCCCAAGTGAGCAACACGTAAAGTCTTTGCTGGCGCATCAGGTCTAAATGCACAGCGATAGCGTATATGAGGCATGATGCGATATTTCAAAATATTTATTCTTGCCTCTTTTTTTATTCCAAAACCCGGCTCAGCCCAGCGCATTGATCAAACGGCCTCGTTCCGGAATGTAGCAGGCGATAAATACGTCCGGCTGCATTATGACAATGATTTCTTTGCCAAAAGCGATTATTATTACACGCAGGGTTACAGCTTTGAAGTTGTCACACCAGGTTTAAGCAAGAATCCACTCAACAAACTTTTACTTCAAAAAGGCCGGTCCACACATTATGGGCTGGCTTTTGAACATTATGGCTTTACGCCAACAAGCATTTCGAGCGATGCAATTTTATACAATGACCGTCCGTTTGCAGGAGCCATAATGCTCAAATCTTTCCGCATCTCAGTAGACACCGCCAGTAAAACGCGTCTGGTGGCTATTATTAGTACGGGGATGATCGGGCCAGCAGCCTTTGCAGGAAAAATGCAGCAGAAAATACATTCATGGACAGGTGACCGCGATCCCAAAGGCTGGCAATATCAGATCAAAAACGATGTGGTGCTTAATTACGAGATTCAGTTTCAAAAGCAGGTGTTTAATCTAAAAAATGCCGTCGCTTTGAATACGGAAACGCAAGTGCAGATCGGGACATTGAATAACAAAGCGCAGGCCGGATTCACTTTGCGGCTCGGAAAATTCGACTCACCATTCAAAGACGCGCCCGTGCAATTGGCCCGGAACTTGCAATTTTACATTTACAATCAGCCATTGATCGGCTTCAATGCATATGACGCAACATTGCAGGGCGGCCTGTTCTCTTCGCACAACCCCTATACATTAAAAGGTTCGCAAATGAACCGCGTGACTTTTCAGGATAATTTTGGCTTAGTAATCCAATGCTGGCGGATTTACCTTGAATACTATCAATCGTTCCTGACCAAGGAATTTCAAACAGGAATGGACCATCGCTGGGGAGGGATCAAGGTGGGCTTTTTACTCTGACTCGTGCAAAAAGGGCTACATATACGTTTTTTGATTCCCTGTCATATACAGGTTAAGCGCATTTATAGTATACAACGGATACATGGCACAGCATTTTTAAGGTTCGTTTCAAATACGGAAAGATACTTATCACAAACTTAAAATAGCTTAGTTATGGAAACCAATGAAAATCTTGTTGAAGTACTGAACGACCTGATAAAAATTAACAACGACCGTATCGACGGTTACGAAAAAGCAGTTGACGAAGTTGAGGACATCGACCTTGACCTGAGAGGGATATTTCAAAAGATGGCGAACGAAAGCCGTCAGAATATAGATGAACTGAGTGCCGAGATCAGATCGCTGGGCGGAGAAGTGGCAACAGGCACTACAAACTCAGGAAAAATATACAGAGTATGGATGGACATCAAAGCAACATTCACAGGCCATGATCGGACTTCGGTTCTTGAAAGCTGCGAGTATGGCGAAGATGCTGCCCAGGAAGCATATGATGACGCATTAGCAACAGACACGGATCTGCCCGTAAATATCAGACAGATCATTGCCAACCAGAAAGCGGAGTTGCTGGAGTCACACAACCTGATCAAAAAATACAGAGATTTGCATCAGGCTGTTAACTGATAATCAGTGCACAATTTGCTTATAAATGAAAAAGGCGGCGGAATCAAATGATTCCGCCGCCTTGCTTTTTGTAGTATTGACAAACTTATCTTAAATCGACAACTTCGACTCCGGGATATTGTTTTGCATTAAATGCGAAATAACTGTCGGCAACTGTCACATCCGGCTTGAAATCATTCAACGTATAAGTGACTTCCTGACCGTTTTTCTGAAAAATCGTCCAGCTGCTGATAGACTTATCTGCCTTATTAACTGCAATCTGCACCTTATTCACCTGGCTTTCTTTTTTGGTAGGGGTTAATTCTACCACTTCCAGCGTTTTGGCACCTGCTTTTTGTTCTTTCAAGAAAGCATATTTAAATCCCTTTTTATATGCCGTGTAAATTTTAGTCGGATCCAGGTCGCCCGTGGCTGTCGGATCAAAATCCTGAAGATTCACTTCATTGGTTTCTTTAATGTAAGTGGCCATCAGCTTTCCATCATTGAAAATCTCCTGACCAGCCATCTTCAACCTGAACTTTGTCCCTTTCACCGTCGCTTCCCCTTTCAGCGGCTTGCCGCCTTCTGGTGTGTAAGTGAACATTGCTTTGAAGGACTTGATCTTCTGATATTTGCTGCTCATTGCTTCCAGAATGGCCGACGATTTTTTGTCTCCCTGTGCATTTGCCGATGTTGCTGACAAGCCCGAGATAACCATTGCTGCAAAGAAATAAGCGCTTATTCTGAAACTTTTCATATTAAAAGGTTTGGTTCTTAGTATGTTAAATAAAATGGTGTAAAACAGTCCTGTTACAAATTTTAGACCAATTGCAATGAGGATGGTTTAACGGGCTAGAGTAAGCCTCTCACACGAAGATGTTCTTCCAGGCCGCTCAGATCGTGAAACATGACGTCGCGCGCCTTGCTTCCGGTGAACGGACCGACCACACCCAGTAATTCGAGCTGGTCCATGATCCTGCCTGCGCGGTTGTAGCCGAGTTTCATTTTGCGCTGGATCAACGACGTGCTCCCCTGCTGGTGTGTGACAATAAGCCTGGCGGCGTCTGGCAGTAATCCGTCAAAATCGTCGGGATTAAGGTCGGCTTTGCCTTCGGCTGCATCTTCGCCTTCATATTCCGGCAGTGCATAAGCATCGTCGTAGCCTCGCTGTGCGCCGATAAATTCGCAGACGTCTTCAATTTCCCTCGTATCGATAAACGGACATTGTAAACGGATCACTTCCGAGTTGATCGCCAGCAGCATATCACCCTGTCCCACGAGCTGTTCGGCGCCACCCATATCAAGAATGGTGCGGGAGTCAATGCTGGACGTTACGCGGAATGATAAACGTGCGGGGAAGTTGGCCTTAATAAGACCGGTAATAACCTTAACAGAAGGACGTTGCGTAGCAACAACCAGGTGAATTCCCACTGCACGGGCAAGCTGCGCAAGTCGGGCAATCGGCGTTTCCACCTCCTTACCAGCTGTCATCATCAAGTCGGCAAGCTCATCGATAACCAGGACAATGTAAGGCAGGAAGCGATGGCCTTTTTCAGGATTTAAACGCCTTTGGGCAAATTTTGCATTGTATTCTTTAAGGTTACGAACAGATGCTTCTTTGAGCAGATCGTAACGCGAATCCATTTCTATACATAATGAATTCAATGTAAAAATAACCTTTTTGGTATCGGTAATGATCGCTTCTTCCGCATTAGGCAGCTTTGCCAGGAAATGTCTTTCCAGCTTGTTGAATAATGTTAATTCAACCTTCTTGGGATCCACAAGCACAAATTTCAACTCGGCAGGATGCTTTTTATAAATCAGCGAAGCAAGGATCACATTCAATCCCACAGACTTTCCTTGTCCGGTTGCTCCGGCCATCAGTAAGTGAGGCATTTTCGCCAGATCGACGATATGGATGTCGTTGGAAATGGTTTTACCCAGCACAATCGGCAAATCGTAATTTGCCTTCATGAATTTGTCGCTGGACAAGACCGAACGGATAAAAACAGTCTCCCTGTTCTTGTTAGGCACTTCTATCCCAATGGTTCCCCGGCCGGGCATAGGAGCAATGATCCTGATCCCGAGCGCCGCAAGGCTCAAAGCAATGTCGCCTTCCAGGTTCTTGATTTTAGAAATCCTGACCCCGGCTTCCGGAATGATTTCGTATAATGTTACAGTAGGCCCGATTGTAGCTTTAATCTTCGAAATGTTGATCCCGTAACTTCCTAGCGTATCAACAATCCTCGTTTTATTACTTTCCAGCTCTTCCTGACTTACTTTTTCATGCTGGTTATCCACCGCATCATTCAGCAATCCTATGCTTGGAAACTGGTAAGTCGGCAGATCGAGCATTGGATCATACTGACCGAATTCGCGCAGAACCGTCGCATTAATGTCCTCATCTTCAAACGACTCCTCTGCCTGTCCGTTGGAATGATCCGTCGTGTCTTCCACTTCAAGTTCGAGTTTCAGCGGAGCAACCGGCGCCGGCGCCACAGGAGCGACAGGCGCAGCCGGAATGATAATGGGGGCCACATCAGGAACAACCTCGACTTTTGAAACCGTTTCCAACTCAACCGTCTCTTTTACAGGCTCTTTTTCCTCAAATTCTTCATCGTCATATGTATCATTGACAACGGACGTAAAAGTTCTTTCCTCAGCCACAACCTTTTCCTCCGATCCGGGTGCTACATTATTTTCTTTCGCCTCAGGCACAACGTCCGGTCTTGCATTTTTCAACTGCCAGGCTTCATAGGCTGATTTCGCATCGTAAAAGAAAACAGCGAAAACGAACATGGCGAAAATGATCGGGATAACGCTTCCCCATTTCAGCCAGTCGAAGAGCACGACGTTAATTGTGTAACCTATGCCGCCCGAAACAAAGCTTAATGTGTTTTCCTTATCGCTCATCAGCACCACATAGCCCATCATGACACTCAGCCATAATGTAAAGAAAATCACTTCCTTAGTAGTTCGGGTCAATGATAAAAGTTCCTTTCCAAAAGCCATTTTCCAGCCTGCAATGAATGGCACAAGCGGAAGCAAAAGTGCGCCTACGCCAAACCATCTGTACACGAAAAAATGAGAGACAACTGCTCCGAGCACGCCAAAAAAGTTGCGCGTCTGGCGCCCTGCGTCGCGGATGGATTCATGGCCCAGGCCATCGATCACGCTCTGGTCCGAAAGGCCGGTGATAATGTATGAAAGGAAAGAAATTTCCATGATCAGCCCCAGCACGATGAAAAAGGTGCCCCAGGCCAAAATATTCTTTGGATTGGAAAAAATATGGTTCCAATCTAACGATATGCGAAAGCCTGGACTGGATGTTTCTTCTGTTGTTTTCGGGCGCTGAGTATTTCCCCTTAGCTTATTTACTGACATTTATCTTCAATTCTTGGGATGCGTGTATCAACTCTTATCTTCTGACCAGCGATTTGCAAATGCTTTTCACCAAACCGGGCCCTTCATAAATAAAGCCTGTGTAAAGCTGCAACAGGCTTGCCCCTGCATTTTTCTTATCGATGGCGTCCTGCGCCGAGCCGATCCCTCCTACCCCAATAACCGGAAATGCGTGATTCGACTTATCACAAATGTAACGAATTACTTCCGTCGCACGGTGTGCAAGCGGCGCTCCGCTTAACCCGCCTGCTCCTGCATTTGCAATTTCCGCCTGACTTGTGCGCAGGTCCGCACGGCTGATCGTGGTGTTGGTAGCGATAACGCCCGCGATGCCGGTTTCTTTTACAATGTCAATAATATCATCGAGCTGGCTAAACGTCAGGTCCGGTGCAATCTTTAAAAATATAGGTTTGGGATTAAATTTTTCGGTGTTCTTTTTTTGGAGCTCGCGGAGCAGCTCTGTAAGCGGCCCTTTTTCCTGCAAGTCGCGGAGCCCAGGCGTATTGGGCGAGCTTACATTGACAACAAAATAGTCTACCACATCAAACAATTGTCTGAAACAGATCAAATAATCGTCCAGCGCCTGCTCGTTCGGGGTATCTTTATTTTTTCCGATATTTCCTCCTACCAGGATCTTTGATTTGCGGTTTGCGAGCTTGGCAGCAGCAACTGCGGCACCTTTGTTATTAAAACCCATCCTGTTAATGAGCGCTTTATCTTTTTTTAGCCTGAATAATCTTGGCTTCTGATTTCCAGGCTGAGGCCGCGGCGTAACCGTTCCGATTTCGATAAAACCAAAGCCTAATGCTTCCAGCTCGTCGACCATTTCCGCATTTTTATCAAAACCGGCCGCTAGTCCCACCGGGTTACGAAATTTCAGTCCGGCCACTTCCTGAACCAGGTCAGGGTGATCGAAAGTATAAAGTGATCTTAAAATTTGGGGTCCAAAAGGGATTTTAAAAGCGAACCGCAGCAGTTCGCAGACAAAATAATGGATGCGTTCAGCATCGAACAGGAAAAGTATAGGGGAAATAAGAATTTTATACATCCTGCAAAAATATGATCTTTCAGAAGAAGCCTCAGTCGGTTGCAGGATTTTTATTTGTTAACTAAATCCATTCTGGTTTTTTTATTGTGAGTGTGCGGGGAGCTCCTTTGGGTTTGACCAATCCTAAAAACTCATCCATTTTTGTTTTATTTTCAAAAAAAGTTACAAACCGCTGTGCCGGACTCTCTTTCATACCATCAAGCATCGCCTGGAAATAAGGTTCGCTTTTATCATTATAGAAAGTGATTACTCTTTTCTTTTCCATCTGTCCTATAGTAAATAGTGATATCATAGCACAAGTAATTCCTTTAACAGCTGTTTCACGTAAGCGTCCGTTACATTTTCTTTTTCGGATTTGTCGAAGATAGTCAGTAAGTAAATACGCTGACGGGTAACTCTAACGTAAGTAATCAGTCTCCCGCCTCCGCTTTTCCCCTTCCCTTTGCTCTTGATGGCGAAACGGAGCTTGTAACAATTTTTGAAAACCTCGTTGCCTGCTGTTGGATTGCTAAGAAGCGTTTCTGATAACGCTACGATGTCAGACTGTATCGAAGGGTACTTTTTTAACAGTTTTTTGAAATCCTTTTGAAAATGTGGGGTTGCAATGATCTCATAGCCCATTGAGGAATTCATCTAATGTTGTAGCTTTCAATTTGCCATTCTCGATTTGCTTTGCCTCTTCAAATCCAGTTTTAATGCTGGAGGCTATTTCAAAAGCTTCAAGCTTTCGCTCAACCTCTTGCCAGTCCTTCAGTGGTAACTGGACAGCGGTGACCTTACCTTTCGAGTTTGATACAAATTGTACGTTCATAGTGCTGATGTTGAATTTGATTAGGTAAAGATCGAAACATTAATTTCTATAACAAACTAGCAATAGCCAACTCTCAAACGCCGAACCTATAGTATTCTTAATTTTTTTATAATTTTATGTAATTAATCAGATAAGGCGCGCGTTACAAATGTTCCTGCCTGGATGGACCGGTTAACTTTTCGTGAACCCGGTTTTATCCAAAACACACGCCTCGCTGACCTTTTAAATAACTTAACTCCTAATAAAAATCTAAAACCTATACCCGTGAAAAGAACTCCGTTTCTTCATTTCCTCGCTCTGTTATTAATAAATCTTCCCCTCTTTACTTCGGCTAATGTCATTGCGAATCCTATTATTGGTTCAAAAAACGTGTACGTAGACGGTGGCAAACTGGTGGGGAAAATTATCGAATCCCCAAGCAATGCGGGCGTCAGCTTTGCGACGGTTGCGCTGCTTATGTCGAAAGACTCGGCGCTGGTCGGCGGGAGCGTTGCGGATGAAAACGGCGTTTTTACAATCGCTAATGTGACACCTGGGAAATATGTTTTGCGGGTGACCAATATGGGTTACCAAACATTATTTGTCCCCAATATCAACGTTTCGGCAGAAGCTAACCTGCTCGACCTGGGTAATGTAACGATTCTGCCGGCCGCACAAAAGCTGAATGAGGTGATTGTGAAAGGGGAAAAGAGCATGATCGTGGATGACATCGACAAGAAGATCGTCAACATTGGCAAGGATATGCTGGCAACCAGCAACAATGTAAGTGACCTGCTCGAAAAAGTGCCTGCGGTTTCACTGGACGAAAACGGAAATCCGCAAGTACGGGGCAAAGGAAATGTGGTGGTGCTGATCGACGGCAAACCTTCGAACCTATATGGCAGCGACCTTCCTACCATTCTGCAATCTTTCCCGGCAAACCTCATCGAGCGCATTGACGTAATGACAACGCCATCCGCAAAATACGAGGGCGAAGGCGCATCTGGTGTTATTGATATTATTACAAAAAAGACAAAAATAAGGGGCACAAATGGCGGCTTGCGCGCAAGCCTTGGCAATAGAAACAACAATAATGCATCCGGTAACCTGAGCTATCGCCTGGGGAAACTTGGCTTAAATGCATCATTAAGCGGACAAACCAGGAATATGACCTGGAAAAGAAACCTGAGCCGCGATAACTTCATCTCCGACAACACTTCGCATCTTGAACAAACAGGAACAGGCCGTAACAAGGGTAAAAATGCATTTGGCCGCATTGGTGTGAATTATGACTTCAATGATAAAAATTCCATGGAGCTGGGCGTGAATTACTCCCGCGACCAGAGCCGTAATAGCAGCAATTTGCTAAACGAAACAACTTTTTCGTCGGGTAATGCAGCGGAAGTTTTCAAACGCCTGAACAACAGCAAAGGAAATGGCGAAAATTTGAATTTCAGTTTCGATTACCGCAAGAAATTCGATGAAAAGGATCATCAGCTGACATTCACAACCAGCTATTCGCTGGGAGAATCGGACGGGGAATCGTATTACAATCAGGAAAGTGAGATCGATAGTTTAATGCGTAATCAGCAGAACCTTCGTGACAACAAACGTCATTCATTGTTCCTGAACTCGGATTACACGTGGCCAATTACCAAAAAGGCAACATTGGAAGTGGGTTTGCGGTCGAGGATGAGCGCGAACGACAACACTAATTCCTTTTACAATATGTCAAAGGAAACGGGAAGCTTCGTTTTTGATCCCAACATCAGCAACGTGTTTGGCTACAAAGACGCGACTTATACAGGTTTTATGACCTTTTCACAAAAAACAGATCTTTGGGGCATGCGCGCCGGACTGCGGGTGACGGATTACAACCAGGATATCAACCAAATCAGCATTAACCGTGCATTCAGCGTCCATTTCCTGACACTTGTACCAAGTCTCGCACTAACAAGAAAGCTTGGCGAATCGGCGCAGTTGAAGCTGAATTACAGCCGTCGCGTACAGCGTCCGGAAGCGGATTGGCTTAATCCTTACACGGACGTTTCGGATCCGAGAAACATTCAATCCGGTAACCCTGCGCTGAAACCTGAGTTTACGCATAAAGCAGAAATGGGTTATTCCAATTACGAAGCAACTGGCGGCTGGGGACCTTCGCTGTTCATGGATTATTCCAACAATGCCATCACCCGCATCAGGACCATTGACGAGACCGGCATTTCCCTCACACAATTTGCCAATGTAGGCCGCGAGCTTTCTTACGGGCTGGAGACTGATTTTTCTCAAACCATTTTTGAAATCCTGAAAATCAATGGCAGCGGCAGGATATACCGAAGCGAAGTTGTTTCCCAGGTCGCGCAAATTGACAACAGAACTTGGAGTTACTCGGGCAACCTGAACGCATTCGTGACGCTTCCGGCAGATTTCCGCGCATCAGCGTACATTAATTATGAAGGACCACGAGCCATTGCGCAAGGAACGCGTGAAGGTGTATTTGTCGCCAACATGGGTATTCGCAAGGAGCTTTTGGAAAAAAAGGCAACAATTTCATTTAATGTACAGGACATATTTTTGTCAAGAGCTTACAAAAGCCAGCTTAACACCGCCACGTATTCACAAAACTCGCTCTGGCAGCAAACCAACCGCCTCGTTAACCTGACTTTCCAATACAGGTTCGGTAAAATTTCTGCAAACGGAGGCGATGACGCCTGATTAACATGATAACCAGATAGCAAAAAGGGAAGAGCGGGCAACTCTTCCCTTTTTGCATTTTATGCCTGAGTTGTTAGATGAAATGGTTATTCTCTCAACAAATGACATCGATCCGTTGTAATTGCTGAGAATGGAATGGTTTTTGCAAATAACCCGGTGCAGTAGTGAAATAAATTCCTTTAATTAAACCCCGGACGCTTTACCTGATCTAACATAACGAAAAGCATATTGTTTTTCCCAAGTCGGACTTGTGACACGTTATTCATACAAAACAACCATTGACATGAAAAAATCATTGAACATGCTATCTGCACTGCTGCTGACCTCCTTCCTATCCTTTGGACAGCAGGTGCCCGCCGATTCCGTTTTTTCCAAGTTTTATAAAGCCACCGGCGGGAAAGCCCTGTGGGACGGTGTGAAGACACTCAATCTGAAAAGAAGCTATACTGCAGCCTCAGCGGCTCCCTATGATGCGAATGTGACAGTTTCTATTCCGGACCAGTCTATCAGCAAATCAAAAACCATCATGAAACGCAGCTTCGTTTATACTGTAAAGGGGAATGAAGGCTGGATCAAGGTGCCGATCGGACAAAGAACGGATGTAAAAGACCTTAGCCAGGCGGAACAGCAAAACATGCGCTGGGAAATGTATGAGGTGCTTGCGCCATTTGTAGATTATAAAAACAGAGGTTTGATCGCCACAACTGTGGGCATCGAAACATTGAACAGTGTTCCGGTTACACAAGTGGAATTGCAGGGTAAAGGTGTGAAATATAATCTCTATTTTGATTCGAAAACAGGGCTTTTGCAACGTGTGCGGAAGAACCTGGCGGGTGTGGAAACAACCACCGATTTATCGAATTATGCCAAATCGGCTTACGGGATCTCCTATCCTACAAAACTGGTCGAAATCAACAGTTTAGAAAAAAAGCCGGTGACTATCGTTTCATCTGCCACCATTAATGGACAGGTTAGCCCGGAATTATTTAGACGATAACCCTGGTGCTGGCTTGAATTTTATAGCACACCGTTACTTAGCTCACCCGGGCCCGATATGGGCCGGGCATAACAGAAGAGAATGAAGAAAGCACTAAAAGTATTTGCAATTGTTATTCTGGCGATATTGATCCTGGTTGGTGTTTTGATTTGGGGTATTCAAACGCCTTTTGGACAAAACTTCCTAACAAATCAGGCCAACTCATATCTTCGGAAGAAGCTCAAAACAAAGGTTAATATTGAAAAAGTGCGTTTCGACGTCCCGGATTGGATCCTGTTAGAGGGCGTTTACTTTGAAGATAAACAAGGCGATACATTGGTTGCCGGTAAAAGACTTTATGTTGATCTCGACATGTACAGCCTCATTAAGGGCAATGTCGGGATCAATAAAGTTGAGCTTGAAGGCATTAATGCCAACATTACCAGGGTTTTACCCGACACCGTTTTCAACTTCCAGTTTATTGTAGATGCATTTGCCAGCGCCGATACAACGGTCGTGGAGGATACAACCTCCAGTCCTCTGGAAATGCGGCTGGACCAGATTTCACTGAAAAATGTGCGCCTCTCCTACCGCGACGCGGTTACCGGAACGGACGCATTGGCCAATATTGATTCAGCGCACGTCCGTTTTGATAAATTCAATCCAACCCTTTCCCAATATCATCCCGCCAAACTTGCATTGCTGGGCAGTGAAGTGAAGCTGAGAATGTATCAGCCTTTAAAAACCGAGACTACACCCGAAACCGTTCCTGATCCGGCTGATTCCCTGGACATTAAGGTCGGGGACATTGATATAAGAGAATTCAAATGGCTTTTTGAGGATGAGGTTGGCGGCCTGAAAAACGGCGTTACGGTCGGCAAGCTGGACGGACATGTGAACAACATTTACATGGGAAGCCAGTATGTGGATGTCCGCAACCTGAATCTGGAAAAAATGTCGTTATATGCTGAATTTTCTAAAAAGGCAAAACCAGAGGCTAAAAAAGATACAACTACAGAAGAACCGGCAACGCCTGGTTGGAATGTTAAAGTAGGCGACATTAAGCTTGTTAATAACGACCTGCGTTACGACGATTTCAACACACCTGCGCAACCCAAAGGACTGGATTTTGCGCATTTGGATGTAAAAAACCTGAATATAGATTTACAAAATTTCATTTTCTCTCCTGAAAACATTGCGGGTTCGCTTAAATCGGGTTCTTTCCAGGAAAAAAGTGGATTTAAGTTGCAGGAATTCAGGACCAATTTCAAATATGGCTCTCAGGAAACTTACCTGCGCAATTTGTATGTAAAAACACCTAACACGCTCCTCAGGGACGAATTAAGCCTTCGATATAAAAACCTTGACGAACTGGCGAAAGACATTGCCAATGTAAAAATCAAACTCCGGCTCACCGACAGCCGCGTTGCTTTCGCGGATATCTTATTGCTGGTGCCCGATCTTGCCAAAACTCCGCCATTCAGCAAAGAACCTAACGGAATGCTGAAAGGGTCTGGTCTGGTAACCGGGTCTGTGGATGATATGCTTATTTCAAAAGCACGTTTCAGTATGCTGGGTGGAACTGTTCTGGCACTTGACGGACGCATTAAGGGCTTGCCCGATGCGAACAAGCTGGCGATGGACATGACAATCAATGAGCTTTCTTCTACAAAAAGTGATTTGATGAAAATGCTGCCGGATAGCGCAGTGCCGGCCAGCATCGAACTTCCCGAAGACATCAAGATCACCGGGAAAGTAAAAGGTTCGATGGAGGACATTACGATGACAACCACCATCAACACTTCTTTCGGAACGGGAACATTCTCCGGTAACCTCAAAAACATTACAGATAGCATCAGGGCGCAGTATAACGGCACGCTGGCGTTCAATGATTTTGATCTGGGCAAAATGATGAAGCAGCCGCCCCAGGAAATGGGCAAGTTGACACTCAGGACAGATCTGGCAGGTGTGGGTTATGCGCCCAAAACCATGAAGGCGCAGCTGGATGGAACTGTGGCCAGCGCAGACATTAAGGGATACGTTTACAACAACCTGACATTAAAAGGTGATGTCGACAACGGCATGGCGAATGTGAAGGCATCGATGAACGATCAGAACATTGATGTGGACCTTACCGCACAAGCTGACCTTTCCAAAGAATATCCTTCCGTTAAGGCGGATGTGTCCATTGACAAGCTTGATTTGACAGCTTTGAACCTTTATGCCGATTCGCTGCAGATCAAGGGAGATATTAAAGTGGATATGCCATCCACAAATCCCGAAAATCCTTTGGGAACCATTGATATCAACGATTTTACGTTCACACATCACCGCAGGCCGATCACTCTGGACTCCGTTAATGTACAATTGACCGATTCATCCGGACAGCGCCAGGCTACCATTCAATCTCCTTTTCTGAAAGCAGAAATGAAGGGTGATTTTGTATACACCGAAATTGCGGATGCATTGCTGACCGAAGTTGGCAAACATTTCAAAGCGCCAAACATTACTTATAATCCGGTTACCAAGCCGGTTAATTTCACGCTTGATGCAACATTGCGGAATCACCCGCTGATCACGACATTTGTTCCGGCGCTGAAAGAAATGAATGACATCCAGTTTAAAGCCAAACTGGATAACCAGCAGGATTCTTCTATCGTGGCGCGGCTGACGATTCCCATGGTGAACTACGACAGCATTCAGACAGAGCGGGTTTCTGTTGATTTTAGTAATACCAATGAAAATGCAGCTTTAAATGCCAATGTTGGGTTGGTTAACACCGGAAGTTTAAGGATCCAGAATGCATCATTAGAAAGCAAAATCGTTGATAATAATGTCAAATTCGATTTTATAGTAAGGGATTCGGTAAATACGGAACGCCATGCGATCCTTGGTGACCTGGCCATTGCGGATAACCGTTACAGACTTAACCTACGTGAAGGTTTGCTTTTGAATTATTTAAAATGGGAAACAGACACTGCCGGATATATTTCTTACGCGCCAGACAGTTTGTATATCAAAAACTTTGTCATCAAAAGCAAAGATCAATCCCTAACCATTAACTCCACATCCGAAGCACCAAACAGTCCGCTGGACATTGCGCTGGCAAACATTTCTATCGGTCCGATGATCGGCATTGCAACGCGCGACTCAACATTAGCGACAGGGATACTGAATGGGAAAATCCTTTTGAGTGATTATATGAAGGCGCCGGTTTACACAGGCGAACTGACCATCGACAGCCTTGCTGTAACGCAAATCCCGGTTGGTAACCTCGCATTAAAATCGACAAACGAGACTGAAAACCTGATCCGGGTGGATATGTCTCTTACTAACGGGCAGAATAACATGACCCTGGACGGAAGCTATAATCTGAAATCGGAAAGCCCGATGGATTTCAAGCTGGACCTGAAACAACTCAGCGCCCAGACGATCGAAGCATTCAGTTTTGGTGAATTGAAAAAAGCAACCGGAAATTTAACCGGGAATATTGCCATCACAGGCGCCACGGACAGCCCTAAGCTGAACGGAGCGATAAACTTCAATGATGTAGCTTTCAATGCAACGCAACTGGGTTCGCGATATTCGCTTGCCAACCAAAAAATCCTGTTTAACGGGCAAAACATCAACTTTAATAACTTCACTATTGCTGATTCAACCAACCAGCAAATGAAGATCAACGGGAATGTGAACATTGCCAACATTCCGGACGTGGGTTACAACCTGAATATTGATGCAAAGAATTTCAATGTTTTGAATTCTACGCAGAAACAGAATGAACTGTTTTTCGGGAAAGCAAATATTGATGCGGACTTAAGCGTAAAGGGAACAGGCACCAAGTCTGTTATAGATGGCAGCATAAAAGTGGATCCGGGCAGCGACATTACGTTTGTCCTTCCTAATGAAGCCACTGAGGCAGGGGATGCGTCAAAAGGCATCATTGAGTTTGTGGATATGAGTGATTCCACTCAGGTTGCAGTTGCAGATTCAGCCGCCGCTAAAATGACGACCGTTGATTTCGCATCCCAAATTTCCCTGGATATCGACGTTGATGACAAGTCGGAATTTACGGTTGTGATTGACGAGTTGAATGGCGATAATATCCGGTTAAAAGGAAATGCCCAGCTCAACACGGGTATTGCGCCAAACGGGCAGCTTTTCATGCTCGGTTCTTATGATGTGACCGAAGGTTCCTATGACCTGACATTGCAGATTCTGAAACGGAAATTTGAGATAATCAAAGGCAGTAACCTGTTGTGGACGGGTGACGTAATGAACGCTCAATTGAACATTACGGCGGGTTACACAGTGGAGGTCGATCCGGGCTCAATCAGTTCGAAATTCCAGGGTGCCAGCAAAGTCCCTATTCAGGTCCAGGTGGTCATTACAGGAAACCTGACCACACCAAACATCACGTTTAACATTGTGCCCGATGAAACGATTGACAAGCAAGTAACAAACGAACTTACCAGTCAGGTTTTTTGGGAAGAAATGAAGAACAATCCGTCTGAAATGAATAAGCAGGCGTTTGCGCTGTTGATCACCAATAAATTTATCACAGACCAATCGTCACCTGGTTTTAATCTTGGGTCGAGTGCCGAAGCGGTGGCCCGCCAGAGCGTAAGTCAGCTTTTGAGCGATCAGCTAAACAACTTAGCCTCCGATCTGGTAAAAGGCGTGGACTTGGATATCGGCGTGAACTCAACGGCTGACCAGACAACCGGCGCACGCACCGACCTAAACCTCGGTTTGAGCAAAGCATTCCTGAATGACCGCCTTAAAATTTCAGTTGGTAAAAACTTTGAAATTGAAAGCCAGAGCAATTCCGCTGCTTCCAATGAGGTTTTCGACAACATTGCGCTCGATTATGCGATCACGAGAGACGGCCGCTACTTATTCCGGGCGTTCCGAAAAAACCAATATCAATCCATTTTGGAAGGTTTCATTATTGAAACAGGGGTGAGTTTTATTGTAACGGCAGATTACGACCTGCTGCGTGAATTTTTCCAAAGGCAAAAAAATGAGAAATAGTGTATTAGGCATATTGGTTCTTCTGGTGACACTGAGCAGCTGTTCAGTGAATAAATACATTCCCGAAGGCCAAAGTCTCTATGTAGGTAGTAAAGTGAAGGTGCAAGCGGATACCATCACTAAACCCAGTGTTATGGGGATAGCATCAGAGCTGGAAGCAATTGTGAAACCGCCGCCTAATAAAACGCTATTGGGTTTCCCTTGGAAAGTGTGGTGGTGGTATTTTATCGGTGAACCGAAAGATGAAGGTGGCTTACGCAGCTGGTTTCGCAATAAACTTGGAGAGCAGCCCAAATTTGCTACGCAGCGCGTTGCCGACATTAATGCAGCCAATATGGTTTCTCACCTGGATAATGAAGCCTACTATCGCTCCAAGGCAACCGGCAAGCTGGTGCCAAGCAAGAAAGAAAAACGCAGGACGGCCATTTACGAGTTTGACGCTTATGTGATGCCTCGTTATGTAATGAATGAGATCAATTATGTGGTCCGGGACAGTTCGCTGTTCAACCGTGATCTTATCATCGCCAAACAAAAAACCCTTTTGAAAAAAGGCGAACCGCCGCGTTTGGAGGTGATCTCCACAGAAAGAAGCCGGATTGACCTGGAATTAAAAGGAAAGGGCTATTATTTCTTCAACCCGGATTATCTGATCATCAAAGTTGATTCCACCATTGGAAAAAGGGATTCAACACTGGCACCGCAGCAGGTTAACATCTTCCTGGAAGTAAAACCGCAAACAGCGCAGACGTCGTTGAAACAATATTTTATAAACAAAATTTATGTTAACACAGGAAGCCAGGAAAGTCTCCTCGCTGACACAACAGCCGCTCCTGAACCTCGTCGCCGCGGGCTAAACATCAAAGACCCGGGGAATTTATACAAAAAACGAATCTTTTATGACGCCATCGGTTTCCGGAGAGGGAATATGTATACCAATACAATGCATAATGTATCCCTGCAACGATTGGTCAACCTGCAAAACTTCAAATTTGTAAAAAACCAATTCGACCTTGTCCCCAGATCCGATTCAGCATTGCTGGATGTGCGTTATGATTTGGAACCATTGAAGAAAAAGGCATTGCAAACGACCATTAGCGCCAGTACGAAGTCGAACAACCTGGGCGGTTCCCAGCTGGATGTGGCCTGGCGGAATAGAAATACATTCAAAGGAGCGGAAATGTTGGCTATAAAGGCATTTTTCGGATTTGACGTGCAACTGGGAGGAAACCGGGAGGCAAATCCTAACCGGATTGGCAATGAATACGTTCGCTACGGTATAGGTGCAGACTTATCGTTCCCACGATTTATTATTCCTTTCGTTAGAATACGGCCGGAGAAAAGCCAAGCGTTACCTAAAACTGTGCTTTCAGTAAATTATGAAAACCGGGTACAACGCGGACTTTATACAACCACCTCTATTCGTGGTGACTGGTCATACATTTGGAGCAAAAATTCAGAGGTTGTACACACATTAACCCCGATTTCGATTAACTATATTCAACCCAGGAAGGTTAATTCTGAAAAGTTGGCAGCCATCGGCTTTAGTCCCAACACAAATCCGATTGATTTCGAAAGGTTAATGAACTTGGTCGAACAAAAGTATTTTATTGCAGGATCTAATTATACCATATCTTATCGCCCGCAACCTAAACCATTCGGAAGAAATCAATTCGCATTTACAGGTGGGATTGATTACGGTGGTAACCTGCTAAGCCTTTTAGCTAAACATTCAAAGGATGATACGGCGAAAATATATGCGAAAGAATTCTTGAAAGTTCCTGTCTTTCAATATGTCAAGCTGGATGGTGACATCAGGTACTATCGCACCATAACACCTGGAATCAAGTGGGCTAACAGGCTTTTGTTAGGAGCAATTAAACCGTATGGCAATTCCAAAGATATGGCTACGCCGCAATTCAAACAGTATTTTGGCGGTGGTAGCACAGGTATAAGGGCTTTCCGTGCACGTGCGCTTGGTCCTGGTGCGTATACACCTGACACGGCAACAATCGCATTGATTGGTTATCAAAACTTTGCTGATATACGGATGGAATTTAATTCAGAACTTCGACTGAAATTCACAAACATCATTAATGGTGCAGTGTTTATGGATGCTGGAAACATCTGGTCATTCGGCAGCCCTGAAAGAGCCAGATATGACTCATCTGCACTCATCAGCAGCGATTTCCTGAAACAAATCGCCGTCGGCGGCGGGATTGGTTTACGTCTTGATTTCTCTTATTTGATATTCAGATTAGACATTGCGACGCCATTCAGAAAGCCTTGGTATACCAAAGAAATTGCCTCTCAAACACCGGAAGGCGAAGTTACCTATAAAAATCCCTGGGTTTTCAACGAAGTTAATTTCCGAAGCAAAGCGTGGAGACGGGAAAACCTGATCCTGAACATTGCCGTCGGGCTGCCGTTCTAATGTAACGGATCAGGGCTTGATTTCCTGGCAAAGCTCGATCAGCATGCCATTTGTGGTTTTAGGATGTAAAAAACAAACGAGCTTATTATCTGCTCCGGGTTTGGGGGTTTCGCTTAACAAGGCGAAACCCTCTTTTTTTAGCCGCTCCATTTCCAAAACAATGTCGTCAACTTCGAACGCGACGTGATGAACGCCTTCGCCTTTTTTTTCGATAAACCGCGCGATCACGCCTTCGGGATCTGTGGATTGCAGGAGTTCTATTTTGGTTTGATTAACCTGGAAAAAAGAAGTCAGAACACCTTCGGAAGCCACAGTTTCGCGCTTGTAGGGCTGGGCATTCAGCAAACTCGAAAACAATTTTTCGGCCGCTTCCAGCTCTTTGACCGCAATGCCAATGTGCTCGACATTTTTCATATTACTTTCGGTTATCCTGCCCACCCACCATGCTTAAATAACTTTCGTATCGGCTGATGGCAATGCGGCCTTCCGAAACCGCGTCTTTCACTGCACATCCGGGCTCGTTGATATGCTGACAATTATTAAACCGGCATTGATTCAGCAGTTCGCGCATTTCCGGAAAGTAATGACTGATTTCCTCTGCTTTCATATCCGAAAGCCCCAGTTCCTTAATTCCGGGTGAATCAATGATGAATGTGCCGGGTTCCAGCTCGAACATTTCGGCGAAAGTTGTCGTATGAACGCCCTTATTCGCAAAGGTCGAAACCTCCTGCGTTTTGATGTCCAGGTCCGGCGCTATTGCATTGACCAATGTGGATTTGCCCACGCCCGAATGACCCGAAAGCAGCGAAACCTTTCCGCCTAATAACGCGGCAAATTCTTCCAGTCCTTCCTCGCTTACCGCTGTGGTGGCCATGCAAGTATATCCGAGGCTTTCGTAAAGTTCCATCAGCTCGGCCTGAAATTCCTTCATATCATCATTCAGCAGATCCTGCTTATTGAAAATCAATACGCCGGGAATCCGGAACGACTCAATAGCAACGAGAAAGCGATCTATAAAACCGAGAGAAGTTCTTGGAAAAACCAATGTGGCTATTAAAATCGCCTGATCAACATTCGCAGCGATCAAATGCGCGTGTGCTGTTTTGTGCACGGAGCGTCGTACCACGTAATTTTCACGGGGCATGATCTCGTGGATGATGCCAAAATTCTGCGTTTCATCTTCCTCCTCAAACCGCACATTATCGCCCACAGCGATCGGATTGGTCACTTTCAATCCAAGCGCTTTAAACTTCCCTTTCAACCTGCATTGCCAGATATGACCGTCGCGACTGTCCCGCACATCATACCACGAACCAGTTGACCGCAAAACCAAACCTTTAACTAATTCCATTCCGTCTTTTTTTGCAAATAGCGAATTTAATCTGAGTTTCACATAATACCGTCAGACACGGCAAAATCGCCAAATAAATTTAAGTAGTTTTTTGGTCGACCCGGTTTTTTATTTGCCGCCTGTCATTATGGATAATAATATTTTTTAATATTTCGCCTCTTTTAGCGGTTTTTGCATACATTAGTAACCGTTAATCATAAAAAATTTAAGAATCCTTATACAAAATACCTTTACACTCCGCATAATGGACTTAGTTGTAGAAGAACCGAATTCGGTTATTGATATTCGTAAAAACCGTATCAGAAGTAACTTGTTGCTTCATTTGTATCAATCCGGTGACACTTCGATCAACAAAATGGCACGTTTGTTCCATGCCAGCATTCCCTCGGCAACGGGCATCGTGAATGAGCTCATCCGTGAAGGTTGGATCATTGAAACCGGAACGGGTCCGGCACGCGCAGGCAGGCCGCCGGTGTTATACGGACTGAATTCGAAAAAATATCTGACGCTTATTATGGACATTAACCGCCATGATACGCAACTCGTTATCTTCGACTTACATAACCAACTTATTTTAAAGCGAAAAGTTGATATCCGCCTCGACGATTCTTCCACTTTCCTCGAACAACTTTTTGAAGCAAGCGACGATTTTCTTAAATCCAACAATATCAATGTCAGCAAGTTATGGGGCATAGGCGTTTCCATGCCAGGCCTTATCAATTCCTCCCAAGGAATCAACCTGACTTACCTTAACCTGACGCCTCCCGGGGTTCCGCTGGTTTCGCATCTGAAGAAACATTTCAAGCTGCCGGTTTGCCTTTTTAATGATACAAAAGCAACCACGATCGGAGAGCACCGCTTTGGTTTTGCAAGAGAAAAATCTCAGGTCCTGACCATCAACATTGACTGGGGTGTAGGATTGGGCATTATCATCAACGGCGAAGTTTTCAACGGCGCATCCGGTTTCGCTGGCGAGCTGGGTCACATTCAGGTAAAACCCGACGGACTTTTATGTCATTGCGGAAAAATCGGCTGCCTGGATACAATCACATCCGCGATTGCATTGATCAGAAGAGCCAAGGACGGCATTAATGGTGGAAAAGCGACTATTCTATCACAGATCGTTAATAACAACCTCGATCTGCTGGACACTTCCCACATCATTGAAGCCGTGCATGCGGGCGACGAATTTTCGATTGACTTGCTAAGCACGGTAGGCACCGAGCTGGGAAAAGGTTTGGCAACAGCCGTTCACCTTTTCAATCCCGAAGTCATTATAGTAGGTGGATTGCTGGCAGAAGCAGGACCGTTTATTTCGAACCCGATTGAGCAGGCGATCAATAAATATTGCCTTTCTGATTTCAAAAACTCGCTTTCGATCCACATTTCTAAATTGGGAGCAAAAGCCAGGCTGCTGGGCACGCAGGCGCATTTGTTTGAGCATCTGATTGCTAAGGAATTTTCCTGAAATAAAATAAAGGGCTGGTTTAATGCTTACTATGCATGGAATCAGCCTTTCATTTTTTTCACTTCATTCAGGATGATATCGGTGGATCCTACGCCTTCCGCAATGTAATTTTTATTGACATTTCCAGCTTGCTTCCGGACTTCCTGCGCCTTAACCCATTGATCGATAATGCCGATCAGTTCCTCTTTATCTGCAACGGCAACAGCACCTTTCCTGCTGATGAGGTCAACCGCCTCCTGAAACTTGTGATAATTTTTGTTTCCAAAAACAATAGGAATGCCGAAAGTGGCCGCTTCCAGGATATTGTGCAACCCTGAACCAAACGCCCCGCCAATGTAGGCCATATCTCCATATTGGTATAATGAAGATAACATTCCGATATTATTAATCACGAGATAATCATATTCTTTGGCATTGACGCTTGCAGAAAGCTCGGAGTATAATATTGTCTTACCGCTCATTTCCTTACGCCACTGCCCGATCTCGTCCGCATGAATTTCGTGCGGTGCTATGATTGCTTTTAAAACTCCTTTAAAGTGATTTAAAACAGGGATAAGCACCTGCATATCAGCCGCCCATGCAGATCCTACAATCAAACAAGGCCTATTATCACGAAAGACAGCAACTTCCGGAAGCTCCTTAACATGAGCTGCAATGGCGGATACCCTATCAAAGCGCGTATCTCCCGCCAGGCTGCATTGTTGCACGCCTATGCCATGCAGCAATGTGAGCGATTGTTTATTTTGTACAAAAATGTGATCAAAATAACCGAGCATCTTTTTGAAAAAGCCGCCTTGTCTTTTGAAGAAAATCTGATCCGGCCGGAAGATTGTTGAGAAGGAAATAATGCGTGCGCCGCTTTTTTTCAGTTCGCGGAGATAGTTATACCAAAATTCATATTTGATAAAAAACGCAAAGCCGGGCTGCACAATTTTCACAAAACGTTTTGCATTCGCCGCCGTATCCCAGGGCAGGTAACATATATAATCTGCCCCGTTATAGTTTTTTCTCACTTCATAACCCGACGGAGAGAAGAATGTCAGCAAAATGAAATGGTCGGGAAACTGTGCTTTAAATGCTTCGATAACGGGTCGGCCTTGTTCAAATTCACCCAGCGAAGCCGCGTGAAACCATGCAACGGAGCGCCCGTTCACCTGCTTTTGAAACGAATTTTCAAGCTCATCCAGCAACCCGTCACGTCCGGCAACACCAAGCTTGATTTTTTGATTAAATAAAGCCGCAACACGCATCAAAGAGGCGACGATGCTGATTGCGCTTTGATAGATAACTTCGGACAAAAGGCTCTGATTAAAAGAAGATTAGCAAAAAATTAATTCCTGCAAATCCCGGAAGCGCGGGAAGGCTGGCAGGCTTTTTTATTTCTTTTCCGGTTTAAAGAACATAAATGTACAAAAAACCGTTAATGTGGAGGCGACATTCCGCGGCTTTACACTATAATTTTGTACTTTCACTGTTCATACAACACTTCAATTGTAACAGCGATCTAGATCTAAATATATGATGCGTGTAAAATTTTTACTATCAGTATCTATTCTGTTTGCACTTTCAACAGATATATATGCGCAACGGAGGGCGAAGGTAGAGGACAGTGAGGAGAGCTATAAATCTTTTACATCTTTTGGGATCACTACCAACACCAACTCCGGCATTTTGGGCGGTGCGGTTTTCAGGCAGTCATCGGCCCTGGGTTCCAAGTTATTCGGCAAAAATCAATACAGATATCTTGCGGTTGAGCTAGTGAATGTAAAGCATCCCAAAGAGCTTTCTCAGCAGGATTTTGTGACCGGCGCAAGACTGGTTTATGGTAAGCAGAACTATTTATTTGTATTAAGACCGGAATACGGACGGGAGCTGACATTGTTCAGCAGGCAAGACGATGAAGGTATTTCAATCAGCGGGATCGTTGCAGCAGGACCATCACTCGGGTTGGAAAAGCCTTATATGGTTCAGTTTCAGAGTTCCGACGGACGTGTTGTTACGGAGCCTTTTGATCCTGTGAAACATGCCGGAAGCACGCAAACGACCGGGATTGTGGGAGCAGGAAGCTTCTTTCAGGGTTTTGGTCAAACTAAAATTGTCCCCGGATTACACGTAAAAACCGCAATGAGCTTTGAATTAAGCGCTTTTCGCGAAAATGTGACCGGTGTTGAAATTGGTTTCATCGCGGAAGCATTTACCAGAAAAGTGCAGATCATGGCATTTGCCGAGAATAGAAGCTTCTTCACTTCGGGTTACCTGACCCTTTATTTCGGAAGCAAAAAACGATAATATATTAACAATTGATGGTTTTGGTTTTACAAACCGGGTTGTCAGAGATTACGATTAAATATGATTGAATTACCTGTTATTCCCTCAGAGCGCAAGAAAAGACCAGATTGGTTGAGGGTGAAGCTGCCAGCCGGACCTGAATTCAGGAAAGTAAGGCAACTGGTTGATAATTATAAACTACATACGATCTGCGAAAGCGGAAGCTGCCCGAATATGGGCGAATGCTGGGGCGCCGGAACGGCCACCTTTATGATCCTGGGTAATGTATGTACGAGAAGTTGCAGCTTTTGCGCCGTAGCAACAGGCCGGCCTAACGAATATGATACGGACGAGCCAAGACGCGTGGCAGAAGCTATTAAGCTGATGCAGGTTAAACACGCGGTGCTTACTTCTGTAAACCGTGACGAATTAAAAGACCGGGGCGCAGAAATCTGGTATCAGACGGTAAGACAGGTGAAAGAAAATACGCCCGAAACGACCATTGAAACATTGATTCCCGACGTAAAAAACAATTGGGATGCGTTGATCCACATGATTGAGGCAGGCCAGGAAGTAGTTTCGCACAATATGGAAACGGTGGAACGTTTATACCGTGCGGTACGCCCGCAGGCTAAGTATGAAAGAAGTCTGGAACAGATCAGACGAACCAAAGCGTTCGGTCAGCGCACAAAATCAGGCATTATGCTTGGGCTTGGCGAAACACAGGACGAAGTACACAAAGCCATGGATGATCTGGCTGCAAACGGCCTGGATATCCTTACTTTGGGACAATATTTGCAACCTACCAAAATGCACCACGAAGTGATCGAATGGATCACTCCTGAAATGTTTGATAATTACAGAGAAGAAGGACTGAGACGTGGACTTAAATACGTAGAGTCCGGCCCGCTGGTAAGATCCAGTTACCACGCGGAACGCCATGTGAATGTTCCGATTTGAGAAATAACACTAAAATGAAAAGCCTGCTTTCTGACGGAAGCGGGCTTTTCATTTTATAAATGCCTTTCCTTACTACGCGAATCCGTGCATTCTGGATGGTTTTTAACTCCCATTTATTTGGTTAATATCCCAAAAAAATTCAATTTTGTTTTCTAATCCATACACTAGCTGCTCATTTTTTTGCTGAATTAACATTTTCAATTTATGCCATACTTATTCACCTCGGAGTCCGTATCTGAAGGACATCCTGACAAGGTCGCCGATCAAATATCAGATGCTTTAATTGACAACTTTTTAGCCTGGGACACCAATAGTAAGGTTGCCTGTGAAACGCTGGTTACAACCGGACAGGTGGTTTTGGCCGGAGAAGTGAAGACTAGTACTTATCTGGATGTTCAGAAAATAACCCGTGAGGTTATCAGAAAGATCGGATACACGAAAAGTGAATACATGTTTGAAGCCAATTCCTGCGGTATTTTATCTGCTATCCACGATCAGAGCGCAGACATTAACCAGGGCGTTGACCGTGCGGTTGCCTCCGAAAGCTTCGAAGAAAAAGCAAATGCACAGGGCGCTGGTGACCAGGGAATGATGTTTGGTTACGCCACACGCGAAACTGAAAACTACATGCCGTTGGCATTGGACCTTGCTCACAAGATCCTGCAAGAAATGTCGGCGATCAGAAATAACGAATCAAGCCTGATCCCATATCTTCGCCCGGATGCAAAATCGCAGGTGACGATCGAATATAGTGATGATAATGTGCCTTTGCGCATCGATACCATTGTTGTTTCCACACAACATGATGATTTTGACGCAGAAGCAGCAATGCTTGCAAAAATCAAAGAAGATGTGATCAACATCGTAATCCCACGCGTAAAAGGTAAGCTTACTCCTGAATTGCAGCAACTGTTCACAGGAGACATTACTTTCCATATCAACCCAACCGGCAAGTTCGTCATTGGTGGACCGCACGGGGACACAGGACTTACAGGACGTAAAATTATCGTGGATACTTACGGCGGAAAAGGGGCACACGGCGGTGGTGCATTTTCTGGAAAAGATCCTTCCAAAGTAGACCGTTCTGCGGCCTATGCAACGCGTCACATTGCAAAGAACATGGTTGCATCAGGATTATGTGACGAAGTGCTTGTACAAGTTTCCTACGCCATCGGTGTGGCTGAACCTTGCGGATTGTATATTAATACTTACGGAACTTCGAAAGTTTCGGTGAACGACGGCGAGATTGCTTTGAAGATCAGCGAGATTTTTGACCTTCGTCCTTACGCAATTGAGCAGAGATTGAAATTGAGAAACCCGATTTATTCCGAAACTGCTGCTTATGGACACATGGGCCGCAAGAATGAGGTTGTTAAAAAGTCATTCAAAGGAGCAAACGGAGAAGAAAAAGAAGTGGAAGTGGAATTGTTCACTTGGGAAAAGCTTGACTTCGTAGACGCAATCAAAGAGAAGTTCGCATTGTAAGCATATAATTTATCAGTTTTTATAAGGTCGGCTTATAACCGGCCTTATTTTTTTGCCTTTCGCATTCATATAATTTTGAAATTTCCGTTATTGCGCAATTTTTGACTGAAAGGGTAATAAACAATTGTGATAAGCTAATAATCACACACTATTTACGTTCCCAAGGAAAGTATAATTAAACTGAACTGATTATCAAATACTGATTACTTTTTATGCAATATCAAAAGATCAAATTTACAAACGCTGCCAAAAGCACTTTTTTTCCTACGTTACGACAGCGGGTTGATCAGTATTTCTCTGCCAATAATATATGCAAGTCCGGAGGTAAGCAGATTATTTATAAGGCCTTTTTCATGCTCAGTCTTTATCTGATTCCTTATACTCTGATCCTGACTGGCGCTTTTTCTAACTTAACCATGTTTGCGCTGGCCATCGTAATGGGATTTGGTGTTGCAGGCGTTGGCATGTCGGTCATGCATGATGCGATCCATGGTTCATTGGCTAATTCCAATGTGCTTAACAAAATTTTCGGGGCGTCCATTTATCTGCTGGGCGGCAACGCTTATAACTGGGAAGTGCAGCATAACAGGCTCCATCACACATTTACCAACATTCACGAAGTAGACGAAGACATTACCGGGAAATTTTTGCTGCGCTTGTCATTTCAGGAAAAGCAAAAGCAAATTCACCGTTTCCAGCACATTTACGCTTTCTTTTTATACAGCCTGATGACCTTGTCGTTCCTTTGGAAAGATTTCAAGGAAATTTCTCTTTTCAATAAAATGTCAGAATCGGGCATGACTAAGCCTTTTCCCCGGAAAGAGCTGATTAAGCTGGTTTTTACAAAAGTGGCCTACATTGTTTTCATCTGCGTCATTCCACTGGCATTTACTTCACTCACTTTCGGGCAATGGTTTATTGGCTTTATGGCCATGCATTGTACGGCAGGAATGATCCTGAGCACAGTTTTTCAAATGGCGCACGTCGTGGAGGGTGTACATCAGCCAGAGCCGGATGATTCGGGTTGCGTAGAGAATGCCTGGGCCGTACATCAGTTGCAGACCACTTCTAATTTTGCAGGAAAAAACCGCTTACTGTCCTGGTATATCGGCGGACTTGATTATCAGATCGAGCATCATTTATTTCCATCCATTTCCCACATACATTACCATGCGCTATCGCCTATTGTACAGGCAACGGCACAAGAATTCGGATTGGATTATAATGCCAAAGCCAACTTCGGCAATGCGCTCGGCTCGCATGTTCGGATGCTCAAAAGCATGGGCAGGGCCTGATCACACCGGATCTAATGCTTCACTTTCCCGCGTAACCTGCTCGATCATTTTCATTTTCTTGAAGTCCTTTGGCCTTGAGAAGAATGTGTAAATGGCCGGGATTACATATAAGGTTAGTACGAGCGAGAACAACAGCCCACCCATAATCACAATTCCCATTGACATCCGGCTTTTGCCTGCTGAACCAAGTGCCATAGCAATCGGCAATGCACCCAGGATCGTGGCCAGACTGGTCATTAGGATCGGCCTGAAACGCAATGTGGCTGCTTCGAGAACGGCTTCCTGGATCCCAAGGCCCTTTTCCCTCAGCTGATTCGCAAACTCTACAATCAGAATCCCGTTCTTGGTAACCAATCCAATTAACATGATCATTCCGATCTGGCTGAAAATGTTTAATGTCTGGTCAAAAAACCATAGTGAGAACACAGCGCCTCCGATGGCGAGCGGCACCGTAAACATGATAATGAGCGGATCTACAAAGCTTTCAAACTGCCCCGCCAGAATGAAATAGATCAATATTAAAGCGAGGAAGAACGAGAACATGGTGTTCGACGAGCTTTCGGCATAATCCCTGGACGATCCGCTCAATGATGTTTGAATGGCCTCATCTTTCAATTTATCCCTGATCCTGTCCATGGCCGCAATGCCGTCACCAATCGTTTTGCCGGGTGCCAAGGCAGCCTGTACGGTTGCACTCATATAACGGTTGTAATGAAAAAGCTGCGGAGGACTGCTTTCCTCTTCTGCCTTTACAATGTTGTCCAGCTGCACCATGCTTCCGTTTGCCGTTTTTACAAACATGCTTTTGAGATCCAATGGCTCATCCCGGTTCTCACGGTCATATTGCCCTATCACCTGATACTGACGACCGTTCATCGTAAAATAGCCAAAGCGCTGACCTGCAAAAGCCAGCTGCATTGTCTGCGCCACGTCCTGAACCGTCACACCCAGCGATTTCGCCTTTTCGCGGTCGATGACAATCTGGATTTCGGGTTTACTGAATTTTAGGTTAACATCTGTAATCGCGAATGTCGGGTCGTTTGAAGCTTCTTCCATGAACTTGGGAAGATACTCTCGCAACTTTTCGAAATCCGGCGCCTGAATTACGTATTGAATCGGCAAGCCGCCCCGCGAATCCACGGAAATAGTCTGCTGCTGCACCACAAACGACTTGGCGTCGGGCATTGATTTCAATTTCTGGTTGATATAATCCGCAATTTCCTGCTGTGATTCTTTGCGCTCTTTTTTATCAACCAATGCAATCCTGCCACTACCCGTATTAGCTGCGCCTAAGCCCGAGTTACCCGGGGACGTGATGAGCATCAAGCCTTTTCTGCCCGGCATGGAGTCCATGAGCATGTTGCTAACTTCCTGTACATAGCGGTCCGTAAATTCAAAGGAAGATCCCTCCGGCGTTGTCATGTTGATCCTGAACCAGTTACGGTCATCCAACGGAGCCAGTTCCGATTGCAGGCCTTTTCCAAAAAACCAGATCATACCCACTGTAACCGCCACAATAGGAATAGCAACCCAGCGCATTTTCAGAAACCGGGCCAGAGCATTGCCGTAACTATTAGTAATGTTCTCAAAAAACGGCTCCGTCTTCTCGTAGAACCAGCTCTTCTTGTGCGTTTTACGAACCAGGTAAGCATTCAGCATGGGTGTGAGCGTCAGCGAAACGAATGCAGAGATCAAAACCGCCGCAGAGATCACGATACCAAACTCCCGGAAAAGCTTCCCTACGAAACCTTCCATGAAAATAACCGGCAGGAACACCGATGCCAGCGTGATAGAAGTGGATAAAACCGCAAAAATGATCTCGTTAGCCCCTTTAATGGCCGCCTCAATCGGACCCATCCCTTGTTCTATCTTCTTGAAAATGTTCTCCGTGACGACAATCCCGTCATCCACTACAAGTCCGGTTGCCAGCACGATAGCCAGCAGCGTTAGGACATTGATGGAAAAACCCATAATGTACATAACAAAAAACGTCCCGATCAGCGAAACCGGAATGTCGATCAGAGGCCGGAATGCAATGAGCCAATCCCTGAAAAAGAGATAGATAATGATCACAACGAGTACAATGGCGATCAGCAGCGTTTCTCCCACTTCTTCGATCGAACGCTCCACGAAAATCGTATTATCGATCAGCGTATCAAGCTGATAGTCTTTTGGAAGCTCCCGCTTGATGTCCGCCATCCGCTTGTTGACTTCCTCCGCAATGTTGAGATAATTAGCTCCCGGCATGGGTGAAATGGCGAGGCCGATCATCGGAACATTGTCCAGTCTTAAAATCGTCTCCTCATTTTCCGGGCCCAGTATTGCATGGCCAATGTCCTTCAAATGGATGGTTTGTGTAGCGGAGTTTTTAACAATCATCTCATTAAAATCCTCCTCAGTTCTGAACCTTCCGATTGTTTTTACAGTCAGCTCCGTATTATTTCCAGCCAGTTTACCACTGGGCAGCTCTACATTTTCCTTATCCAGTGCAATCTTCACATCCTGCGTGGTAATGCCGAGCGAGGCCATCTTAATCGGGTCCATCCAGATCCGCATGGCGTATTTTTTCTGCCCAAAGATCCGGATCTCGCTCACGCCTTCAATAGTCTGCAAACGCTGCGCGATCACATTTTCCGCATAGTCACTCACTTCCAGATGCGACCGCGTATCGCTTTTGAATGTCAGCACGATGATGGGTTCCGAGTTGGCATCTGCCTTGGCAACCACTGGCGGCCCGTCGATATCCAATGGCAATGTCCGGGAAGCAGAGCCTACCTTGTCCCGCACGTCGTTGGCCGCGCGTTCCATGTCCACACCAATGTCAAATTCAACCGTTATCTGGCTGGTTCCCTGGCTGCTTGTGGAGTTAATGGACTTGATGCCTTCAATGCTGTTCAGCTGTTTTTCTAGCGGTTCGGTAATCTGGGATTCAATAATGTCCGCATTGGCACCCGTATAACTGGTCCGGATGGACACCACAGGCGGGTCAATGGAAGGGAATTCCCTCATTCCCAGAAATTTATATCCAAGAAACCCGAACAGTATGATCAGCAGGTTCATGACAATCGCCAGGACCGGTCGCTTGATAGAGAGTGTTGATATACTCATAATTGGGGATTAATGTCGGCTGACATTGGTTTTGACATTTTCACGATTCCTTCCTCAGTTCACCCGCACGGCCGTATTGGGCTTGATAGCGATAATCCCGGAGGTGATCAGCGAGTCGCCTGGCTGCAAACCTTCGATGATCTGTATTTTTTTATCCGTACGCAATCCGGTCACAACCATAACTTCCTGTGCTTTGCCGTTTTTTACAACAAAAACCTTCTTTCCTTTCAAAACCGGCACAATGGCTTCGGTAGGGATCATCATGGCCGATTTATTGGCATCCAGGTCTGCCAGGATCTTCACAAACATCCCCGGAACAAACCGCCCCGCAGGATTTGGCGCTATGGCCCGCACTTTCAGCGTTCGTAAACTTTCCTCCACTTTTGGATCTATTGCGAGGATTTTCGCATTGTAAGTTGAGGCATCACCGTCGAGATTGAACTTCACGACATTACCAACTCTGATGTTAGGCGCGTATTTTTCCGGGACAGTAAAATCCACCTTTACCGGATTGCTCTGAACGATGGTCACGATGGGCGTACCCGGCGCCAGATATGCGCCTTCGCTAATGTATTTCAATCCTACGCGGCCACTGAACGGTGCCCTGATCTCCGTTTTTTCCAGCTGGGCTTCCAGGACTTCCTTTTCAGCTTCCAGGATCCTGATGTTATTCGAAGTCACATCATACTCTTCCAGATTAATCGCTTCCACATTCAGAAGTTTCTTCTGGCGCGCTTCAATTTTCTTAGTAAGATCCTGATTGTAAGCAACTTTCTGCAATTGTGCTTGTAACTCGCGGTCATTGATCTTGCCGATCAGCTGACCTTTTTCAATAAATGCGCCTTCCTTGATATTCAATGAAACCAACCTGCCCGATGCTTCGGCCATGACATTAACCTCTTCATTGGGAATCACCGTTCCGGACGCGAATATCTGATTTTCAATCGTTTCTCTTTTAACAACATACACATTGACCGGCACTGCTGCTCCGCCGGACGAACCGCCTCCTTTGCTTCCCGCTCCTTTCACTTCCGAGGGCTTATCCTTTCCCGGCTTAGAGAAAACGAAAAGTTTTCCCAGCACGAGTACAATGATTATCCCACCAACCAGCATTATCGTACGCATATTTCAATCAAATAAATTTCGTTCAACTTGAATATTAATAAATTATATTTTTCCAAAAGGCTTTATTAAATATACTTCATATTGTACAAAGCGGCAATCAGCTCGTTTTTTACTTCTGCCGAATGTTAAATTCTAATGAAGCCTGGATACTTCATAACCGCCTCCGGATAAATGGTATCCTAAAACATTTCCGTTTTAAACTATATTTAGCGTAACGAGCATTGACGGCACATTACATTCATCATTGCATTTTATTCTCCCTAAAAGAACATGACAGCATTCCGGGCATACTTCCCTTATTTCATCACATTCTTCATTTGCTACTTACCTATGCACACAAACGGACAGGAAAAGCTCAAAAACTACGATGCCCAATGGAAAATCGTTGAAGCACACGAGCAAAAAAAATTACCAAAATCGGCGCTCGAAGAAGTCAGGAAAATTTATGATCTGGCGAAAAAGGAAAAGCAGGAAGCCCAGGTGATTAAGGCCGCAGTGTACATGGTCACGTTGCAAGCCGAAACGCGGGAGGATCATCAAACGACAGCCATTAAGGAGCTGGAAAAGGAGGTTGCGGAGAGCAAGGGCCCGGCAAAATCTATCCTAACAAACCTGCTCGCTTCCACTTATTACGGCTATTATAACAGGATCCGCTGGCAACTTTACCAGCGAACGGCCACATTGAATTTCATAAAAGAGGATATCAGCACCTGGTCTGCCGAGGATTTTCATGCAAAAATTGCTTCGCTTTATCTGGCATCCATTGCGGACGAAGCACTTTTGAAACAAACAAAACTGGAAACCTACGACGCGATCATTACGAAGGGAAACATGCGAAAGCTGCGCCCTAGCCTATATGATTTACTCACAAACAGTGCATTGCAGTATTTTTCAAATGACGAACGGGACATTAAGAAACCAGCTTACGCATTTGAAATCGATAAAGCCTCGGCTTTTGATCCGGCTGCCGACTTCATTCACCGCAAGTTTGAGACAAAGGACAGCACTTCGCTTGAATTCTTTGCCTTGCAGTTGTATCAGAAACTAATCACATTTCACAGCAATGATACGCAGCCTGATGCATTGATCGACATTGATTTGCAGCGGTTACAGTTTGTGCGGCAAAAGTCGGTTCATCCGGATGCAGAATCCCAGTATTATATGGCAATCTATCATGTGGCGGAACAATATGCGCAAACCCCGGCCGCAGCGCAAGCCTGGTATCTGATGGCCGCTTACCATGATACATTTGGAAATACATTCAAAGCAAACGGGGATACGACCCATCGTTTTGCCAAAGTCAAAGCGGCTGAAATATGTGAAAAAGTCATGAAGGAAAACCCTGAAACGGAAGGTGGAATTAATGCTTATAACCTTTTGAACAGCATAAAAAGGCAAGAATTGCAGTTCACCGCGGAACATGTCAACATTCCTGAAAAGCCTTTTCTAACCCTCGTTCACTATAAAAATCTCAGCTCGGTTTTCTTGAAGATCGTAAAAGCGACCGAAGAGATAAAACGGAGCGTTGACAAAAACGATATCAATGAAACCTTCCGGCTGCTTCACAAAGCGCCTGCATTGCGGAGTTGGGAACAAAAACTGCCTGACATGAAAGATTATCAGCAGCATGGCGTGGAAATTAAGGTGGACGGCCTTCCAAGAGGCGAGTATATGCTGATCGCCAGCTCGAAGGCCCACAGTTTGGACAGAAATTTCACCTCCGGTTTCAAGCCTCTTTATGTCAGCAACATCAGCTATGTTCAGCGCGATGAAAATTATTTTATCCTCGACCGCGACAGCGGACAGCCACTTGCCGGTGCAAATGCCTCGATCTGGAACTCCGTATATGACTATAAAACAAGCAGTTATGTCAAAATGAAACAATCCTCTTATATAACCGACAAAAACGGTCATTTCAAACAGAAAGAAAATCCGAAACGCCCCCAATCGCAGGGCGTGTTACTGGAAGTCACGCATGGAAATGATCATTTGTTTATTCAGCAACCTGTTCATACTTACTATAACACAAATATTGATACTGCGCGAAGTGCGCACAGTGCCATTTATCTTTTTACGGACCGAAGTTTGTACAGACCTGGCCAAACCGTTTATTATAAGGGCATTGCTGCAAAAGGAAAGACGGTTTTACAAGATCAGCGCGAACAAATTAAAGTAGTACTTAAAAACGCCAACGGCGAAGTGGTCGAAAAGGCAACCAAAACCGTGAATGACTTCGGGAGTTTTTCAGGGTCATTTGTCCTGCCTTCCGGGACACTTAACGGCCAGTTTTCCATCGTAGCGAACGACCGAGACGTAACTGCTTTTCATGTGGAAGAATACAAGCGACCGCGATTTGCCGTGCAGTTTGATACATTGCGTGCATCCTATCAGCTGGGCGACAGCATTAAGGTGTCCGGAACAGGCACCGCTTATGCCGGCAATCAAATCGATGGCGCGAAAGTTGTTTACCGTGTGGTCCGAAGCGAGCGATATTTATATCCATGGATTTACAAGTCCAGGTATTTCCCAATTGCCGCCCCGATGGAAATCGCTCATGGTGAAACCGTTACTGATGCGTCAGGCAAGTTTCACATTGCTTTTGAAGCCATCCCTAATTTGAGGGCGAAGAAAGACCTGGAACCTGTCTTCAACTTTACAGTTTACGCCGACATTACGGATATAAACGGAGAAACCCGGAGTGCGCAAACAGATGTCAATGTGGGCTATAAATCCATTTTAGTTAAAACAGACATTCCGGAAACCATTGAGATCAACAAATTATCCGATTTCAAAATACGCACGGAAAATATGAACGGGACATTTGTTCCGTCGCCTGTAACCGTAAAGATCACCAGACTTTCCCCGGAAAACAGGCTCATGCGCCCGCGTTACTGGGAGCGCCCGGATGTGTTTGTCATGACCAAACCTGAATTTATCGCAGCTTTCCCAAATGATGAATATGATCAGGAAACGGACAAGGAAAACTGGCCGGAGCAAAGTGTCGTTTTCCAAAAAACAGCACAGACAAACCAAAAAGAACCATTTCAACTCGACAAAACGAAACTAGCAGCCGGTGTTTATAAAATTGAAATAACGGCAAAAGACGAGCGGAATACAGAGGTTAAGGACATTAAATACATGGAAGTGATTGATCCCGCGAACAACACGCTTATTTATCCGCAATACATTCAGGCAAAAGGCAGCACAACAATCGAACCAGGCGAAAAAACGAACATTCAGCTTGCTACGTCTGCCGAAAACGCATTCGTAATCACCAGTTCCGGAAAAAAAAGCAAGCCGGACAACTTTTCATTTTTCAAATTAAATGCGGAAAGAAAGTCCTTCGACATAACTGCAACAGAAGCAGACCGGGGCGGTTTTGGCGTCGATTACCTATTTGTAAAGCACAACCGCGTGCACCAATATCAGGATTTTGTGAGCGTCCCCTGGACTAACAAGGATCTAAAAATTGAATATCAGACATTCCGCGACAAAACCTTGCCCGGCAGCAAGGAAAAATGGACCGTAAAAATTTCGGGTTACAAGCAGGATAAAGTCGCGGCTGAAATGCTTGCTGGCATGTACGACGCCTCTTTGGATCAGTTTTACCAGCATGAATGGCATAAACCCGATCACTGGCCGGTTAGCCCGGGGCTCGCCAGGTGGGAAAACGGACTTAGTTTTATATACAAAGATGCCCAGGTGCTTTATTCGGGCGCTGAACCTTACAAGCATTTCGAGAAGCGCTACGACAACTTGCTAGGCCCTGATTATGGCGACAATGGCATCATATTAAGATTGAGTGGCAGGGCCGGCGGGCTAAGTGGCGGCGGCCGTAACGTGCGAAACAGAAGTATGGTAATGAGCGCTCCGATGTCTGCAAATATGATATCCGAAGAGGAAGTAAAGGAAGCGGTGGTTGCAAAGAAAATACCGTTTGGAGAAGACGCTGCCGCTTTAAATGACGTGGTGCAAGTCGGTTATGGTGTTCAACAGAAAAAAGATAAGCTTAATACTATCCCACCAGCCTCTCCGCGAAAGAACTTCAACGAAACAGCATTCTTCCTTCCTGACCTGAAAACGGATAAGGACGGCAGCATTACATTCTCATTCACGATGCCCGAAGCATTAACGCGCTGGAAATTCCAGGCATTGGCGCATACAAAAGAGCTCGCATTGGGTTACAGCAGCAAAGAAATCATTACGCAGAAAGAACTCATGGTGCAGCCAAATCCGCCCAGGTTTTTGCGTGAAGGGGATCAGATAACGCTTGCAGCAAAAGTGGTCAACTTGTCGGATCGTTCTTTAAAGGGGAAAATTTCACTGCAATTGATTGATACAGAAAGCAACGAGGCTATCGACGCATTGTTTGCGAATGTGGGAAATGCAAAGGACTTCAATGTTGCTGCCGGGCAAAGCACGGTGGCGCAATTTGCGATCAGCATTCCAAAACATTATTCCAAAACAGTTACCTGGCGCATCGTAGCGAGTTCAGGCAACCTCTCGGACGGTGAAGAAAACACATTGCCTGTGTTGTCCAACCGCATGCTGGTAACCGAAACATTGCCTCTGGCCTTGCGCGGAACAGGAAGCAAGCAATTCAAAATGGAAAAGCTGATCAATTCCGGAAGTTCAAAAACGCTTACAAATCAGTCTGTTACCGTAGAATACACCAGTAATCCTGCTTGGTACGCCGTGCAAGCGCTGCCTTATTTAATGGAATATCCGTACGATTGTGCCGAACAAACCTGGAACCGCTATTATGCCAATTCAATGGCAGCAAGCGTTGTCGCAAGCTCTTCTAGAATAGCCAGGGTTTTTGAAACCTGGCGCAAAAGTGACACGACGGCTCTGCTCAGCAATCTCCAAAAAAACCAGGAACTGAAATCATTACTGTTGGAAGAAACGCCGTGGGTGCTGGCAGCAAAAACAGAAAATGAGCAAAAGAAGAACATTGCCCTGCTTTTTGATCTTTTGCGGATGACCAATGAGCTGAGCAGCGCTATTGAAAAGTTACAACAGCTTCAAAATCCGGATGGCAGCTTTTCCTGGTTCAAAGGTGGCCCCGACGACCGTTATATGACGCAATATATCGTTAGCGGAATAGGGCATTTGCGTAAAGTCAATGCTGTTCAAAAAAGTCAGGAGGAGCAAATTACTAACATTATCAAGGGTGCAATCCGATATCTGGATGCGCGGATTATCGACGATTACAATGATCTGATCAAGCATAAGGCTAACTTAAAAGAGTATACGCCATCGACATTGGTGACGCAGTATTTGTATATGCGAAGCTTTTTCCCGGATCAGCCCGTGCCCGCTGCTTCTCAAAAAGCATATCGCTATTTCATGGAACGGGCGAGGGTTACCTGGAACATTCAGACCAAATACATGCAGGGGCTGATTGCCTTAGCATTGCATCGCTCCGGTGATACGGCCACGCCTGCTGCAATCCTGAAATCACTGAAACAAACGGCTATTATAAACGAAGAGCTAGGCATGTATTGGAAAACAACGCAACGCAGCTGGTGGTGGCATGAAGCGCCCATCGAGCGTCAGGCTCTGTTGATAGAGGCGTTTCAAGAGATTGCAAATGATGTTGCGGCAGTGGATGATATGAAAACCTGGCTTTTGAAAAATAAGCAGACCAACAATTGGGAAAGCACAAAAGCCACTGCCGAAGCCTGCTATGCACTGCTTATGACCGGAAATAACTGGCTTACCGACGACCGCACAATATCGGTGCATCTGGGTGACACCAAAGTGGAGGCGGAGAAGACCGAAGCGGGCACTGGCTACTTCAAAACGAGGATCGATGGAAGCAAAGTGAATGCTGGCATGGGGAACATTGAAGTGCGCGTAAACGGAGAAAAAAGCATTGTCAGCGCACCCTCCTGGGGAGCGGTCTATTGGCAGTATTTCGAAGATCTTGACAAAATCACTTATTCAGAAACGCCGCTTAAACTATCAAAAAAGCTATTTATTGAAAAAAACTCGGATAGTGGGCCGGTGCTTACTCCGGTAAACCCCGATGACATCCTGCACGTTGGCGACAAAGTAAAGGTCCGCATTGAACTTCGCGCCGACCGGGACATGGAATATGTGCATATGAAAGATATGCGCGCCTCGGGTTTCGAGCCTGTGAATGTGCTAAGCAGTTATAAATGGCAGGGAGGTTTGGGTTACTACGAAAGCACAAAAGACGCCAGCACCAACTTCTTTTTCAGCACATTACAAAAAGGAACATATGTGTTCGAATATCCGCTATTTATTAATCAGGAAGGGGATTTTAGCAACGGCATCACCACCATCCAATGCATGTACGCGCCCGAATTCACCTCGCATAGCGAAGGGATCAGGGTTAGAGTTGGTAAGTAAATGATGCGGGCGGTTCAGCAAACTGCCCGCTGGATTTTCAAGATCGCCTGTGCGAAAGCTTGCATATCTTCCTTTTCGCCTAGTAGTGCATGTTGGAGGATCCAGATGGCCTCGGAGCACGCTTGTTCGGCGTTAGGGCAATGGACCCGGGTGTAATCTACGTGGTCGGGGATGGCATAGCACATGAAGTTTTTGTTCTGAAAAAGGGGCTGCTTGTATAATAGGTGTGGATAACCTTTGAAACTGGGCACGCCTTCTGCGGCCAGCATTGCTGCAAAATCGTTTCTTGATAAGCCGCCAAATTCACTGGCGTCGTATTTAAAGATATAGATATGATAGCAATGCAACGTGATGGCCTCACTGCGGGTTAGTGGTTTTAAGCCTTTTGTATTCGACAGTAATTCATTCAGAAACAGACCATTGTCATTCCTCTTTTGCGTTTGCATTTCCAGCCTCTTCAACTGCTGTGAGAGCAGCACGGCTTGCATTTGGGTGATCCTGTAATTGCAGCCTGGATGGTAGTGATCATACCATTGACCGCCTTCAATGCGCCCGACATTCCGCAGAGAGCGCATCATGGCATATAACTCATCATCATTTGTGATCACGATCCCGCCTTCGCCGGAGGTCAGGTTTTTGGATGATTGGAAGCTGAAACTTCCCACATCGCCTATTGAGCCTAACTTTTTCCCCTTATATTCGGCACCATGGGCGTGCGCGGCATCTTCAATAACGCGCAGCCCGTGTCTTTTTGCAATGTCCATAATGGCATCCATATCACAGGCGAGCCCACCGAAATGAACGGGAATGATAGCCTTTGTGCGCTCAGTAATAGCAGCTTCTATCGCTGCCGGACTTATGTTATAAGTGTCGGCATCTATATCCACAAACACCGGAACGCAGTTGCATTCGATAACTGATGAAGCTGTTGTGATAAACGTATAAGGCGGAACGATTACTTCGTCGCCCGGTTTTACGCCGCAGGCAATCAATGCGAGACGGAGCGATACGGAGCCATTTACACAGGTAATGGCGTATTTGCTTCCACAATAGGCGGCAAATTCACTTTCGAACCTCGCGACCTCGTCACCGCAATCCGGATTTCCCCATTTTCCGCTCATGACGATCTCCGCGACCGCATTTACGTCACTGCTATCATAGATCGGCCAGGGAAATTCTTTGTCCACGGCTTTTGAGCCGCCATGTATTGCTAGTTTTTCGCTCATTTCCAGCTCGTTTAACTAAAAAGACAATTTACTTTTTGATCACTAATTGGTCCTTTACATTGCCATCTGGATCGTAGCATTTGTACGAAAGTGTGTTTCCCTTGATCGCAATGTGCTGGTAAAGCGGGCCTTCTTTCATTCTTACCGCAGCATATTCTTCCTCTAACCAATATTCCAATTCTCCCGGAATGCCGATAGACACCGTGTATATTGTTCCCTTTGCCGGCGATGCCACGGGCTGTTCGTTGAACATTGGTTTTGTACGCAAATAATAATGCATATGCCCGCTCATGACCATATCCACATGATATTTGTCAAACAGCGAACACCATTCTTTTATAATCTCATCATACGAATTATCGTAGTTGTAAGGCGGGAAATGGAGCATGACAAATTTCCATTTTGCATCAGAATTTTTAAGCTGTTGCTCCATCCATGCAGTTTGCGCATGAATCGGCAGCGTCGCATCCATCATCAGGAACAGCGCATGCTCATAATTGAAGGCATACGTCATTTCGGAAGGTTGCTTTTTGGGACCATTGTCCGGCAGGCTGAACATTTCCTTATACATCCACGCCCCGAGCCCATCCTGGCTGTCATGGTTACCCGGAACAGGCATCAATGGCTTACCCGTAAATACGCTGTCTGAATAATCCCAGAGCTTATCCCATTCGTCGCGGTGCAAGCCGGTGGTGACCAGATCTCCCACAATAGAGAAAAATGCTGTTTCGGGATGTCGTTTCAATGATTTTTTGGCCATATCACCCCAGGCCTCAGAATGGTGCGTGTCACCAAACCAGATAAAAGAAAAATTTTCTTCATTCAAAGGGGCCGTCGTGAATTCGGCAGGTTGCGACCAGCCGCTTTTGGAAGCCAATACATACTGATAAGCTTGTCCGGGGTCCAAGTAATCGAGATTAGCGGTGAACCGGTTCATGAAACGATCATTCCGAAGGAGCCTGTCTTCCATTTTAAAGACGGAAGCATCTACGTAAAATGTATCTATACCGCCTTTTTCCCAATATTTCACCTTCCCTGATTTTACTTCCGGGCTGGTTCTCCATTGAATGTCCATGGTTGTTTTCGCGTCGCCGCTCCAAGTGAGCACGACCTGATCGGGCTTTGTACCGGAAGGCGTGTCGGTTGTTCTGAATGCGTTTACCAGATGTGCTTCTCTTGCCCGGCCGCGAACAGTCGTAAAAAGCACCTGATCTTTCAATTCAACCGAAAGGAATTTCAGCTTTAATTCGTCCCAATCGTGATAGGTAAATTCGTTAAGATCCATGACGCCCAATGCATACCGGGGATTCACATTCGTGATTTTGAGCTTATCCTTCTCATTTTGCGGGGCCACGGTAATAAAATAGACAGGCCTGTGTTTATCAAAACCATTTATTCCAAGTCCAACCTGTCCGGCAGGAAATTCCTTTTGCCAAACCTCGTACTCATACTCATCATTCTTGACCTGAAATTGACTCAGTTTAAACCCGCTCGCCTCTATCCAGAACGGGACCACCTCCTGATCCCTATCCCGCATTAAGGAAACAATTACGGGCACATTGACATCGAATGTCCAGAATTTCTTTGATAAAATCTCTTTGTCTTTATCTGTCAGCAAGCGTAAAATATATTCATTTGAAATCGTATCAAGTTGTGTTGGCGGGAGGGTTCTGTAAAGTTTTGTAACCAAATTGTCTATCACTTCTTTTACAGTTCCCGAAGGAAGTTCGTTACTCTTATTGCAACCTGTGAAAAGCGCTGCGAAGCATGCAGCAAGGAGGATTGTTCTTAAATAGCTCTTTTGCATTGATTCTTTCTTTCTGAATAAGTGTGGATAATAAATGTTGTAAACAAGAAACCGCAGTAGCGAAAAAGGGCACGAAGCTGCGTTCCTTTTACTCTACTGCGGTTCTGCTATGATCGGGCTATTTGCCAAAAGACAAAAGCCTGTTTACTTGTTACCAGGGTTTTCCCGTGCCCTGCACCAACCATGGTTTCGACCACTGGCTGTTTTTCTTACGCGGTCCTGAGAACTTGGTTTCCTCTAATTTTTCAATTGCACTCTTTACGCTTTCTCCGTTGTTGTTCAGCTCGTTATTGCTGTAAATAAAACGCAGCGGCAATGCGCGGGATGTAGGCGCTACGCCCGGAACCAATGCGGGTAAGCCGGTCCGGCGATAATCAAACCAGCCTTCTGTGGCAGCTGTCCAGCTCGACACCCATTTTTGTTCCATAATCTGGGCTAATGTTCCGTTATAGGCAACGCCCTTTTGCTTGACAAATGTGTCGTATTTATCTGCTACACCCCAGGTTTGCAAAGATTGCTTGATTCCATTGTTATAATGCGCAGCAGCAGAACCGGCAGCCCAGCCTTTCTGTGCAGCTTCCGCAAGAATGAATGAAGCTTCGGCCGCAGAAGCCAGTCTGGCTTTCAAAATCCCACCTTTATTTCCCTGATAAGTATAGCTCAGCTGCGACGCATGCTGATTTTGCACTTGCTGGCCCGTCGTAGGGTTTTCATTGTAATAAGTCGGATCAATCATTCCCGGAGGAACGCCCACATATTCGCCTGTATTGATCGGCCCGTTGAATTGTTCGGGACGGCTGGGTTTGTAAGTACTAGGGTTAAAATGGCGCGTATATTTATGTCCTGCGGCAATTTTCACCCTTAATTCCTGCTCAGTAAATGATTTTACACCGGTAAGGATTTTGCCATCTTCCCGAATGAATTCATCCATTCCCCTGGCCAGTGTCGGATCTGCTACCCAACGCACGTGAACGGGCTGGAACCACACTTTCAATCGGGGGTCTTCATTGGTTACCAGATTATTGATCAATGTGGATGCTGGTCTTCTCCTTCTCCAGTTGGATTCGCTGACGTCGTATGCCGTTGCATTGGGCCACGAATTGTTCGAATCCGTCCCTATGAAGTCCATTACTGCGTCATCACTGGCATCTTTGAAGTAAATTCCGGATGCATAAACGGCCTCAATTCCCGGTTTGGCAATGTCAGGAAGCTTGCTGGAAATGCGCATATAGTAACGGAGCAGTAATGTGTTTGCAAATTTTTGCCATTTCTGCGCACTTCCATTGTAATACACATCATAAGCAGGCGCATCCCTTTCATCACCGGAAGAGGCAAAAATGGCTGAGGCCGCCTTCAAATCTTCAATGATCCCTTTGTAAATTACTTCCTGACTGTCAAACACAGGAAGCATTGTTCCCTCGTCCCCTTTCAGCGCCTGCGTGTAAGGTGCGTCGCCCCAGAGATCGGAAATGGTGCCGAAAATGAATGCACGCATCGTTAATGCAACCGCTTCATGAAATTTCACCTTAGTCTCAACAGCTCTCTTATACAGCAAGTTATTGTTTCTCAGAAAGCCATACCACGATTTCCATTCATCGTCTTCTTCGTTCCAGTTATAATCGTTGAAACCATCTTTCCAGGCATCTTCCTGGGTATGCTGAATAACACCGGCTATTCTGCCGTAGCCTAGTTTTACATATTGATTGGCAACGCCCGTCATCACTGTGGGCATTATCAGGTTGGGATTGGCGCGGTTTGGATCGACGCCATTTGGGTTCTCATTGATCTCCGTGAGGCTTTCCTTACAGGAAGTTACCATCAACAGCGAGAGCATGAAAACAAGTCCGGGTATATATTTTAAAATCTTCATTGCTTTATTTTTAAAGTATGATGAGCAAAAGGATCTGATCAGAAATCGAAATTGAGCTTAAATCCAAAAGGGATAGTCCAAGGCATCACGTTCTGTCTTTCAATTCCCTGGCGGAAGCCTCCTTTGTTGGGATCAGCCCAAAATGCACGCTCAGGATCGATGCCGATTTTTGAAGCGGTCCATAGCATAATGTTCCTGGTGTACAGCGAAAGGTTCGCATTTCTCACAACCCCGAAAAGGTTTGGAATCTTGTAAGACAATGTTACTTCGCGCAACTTCACAAATGATGCATCGAATGTAACCTGCTGGTTGAAGCTCCACGGATACACAGCCGTGATAGGCAGATATTTGGTGCCTGCTCCACCCAGCCACTCGTGGTACTCCCCAGCCTCATCCTGCCAGACACCCGGAATAAATGCTCCGTCACCATCTGGTCCGAAACCACCTGTTGCAGCCGTATGCCCTCCTACTCTCGGGAAATTTCCGTTTTGCGGGATAATGTATTTTTCAGGATCTGATTTCAGCAAGGCAACCAGCTCGTCGGGGCTATATTGGCTTCCCGGGATCAGGTTGTCGATCTGGCGTTGTGATTTCCAGTCAGATTCGCCATAGCGATACGTGAATGACATAAACTCACCGCCTTGTCTCCAATCGAAGCTTAATCCCAGGGAGAATCTTTTGTAAGTCAGATTAGCCTGCATACCCACCAGAAAATCAGGATTGTAGTTACCCACTTTCACATTATTTTCACGACCACCCAGGCTCTGCCAGTCCATATCCCCGCCTTCGCCATCATAAGCAATGATCGGCCAGCGATAATAAGGAGAAGCTTTGTCCTGAACAGTAGCAAACCCGCGGCTGTACATGTTGCCGATTTGCTCCCCTACGAATGTGTAAGCACCCGCTCCGTTCTCTCCCCATTGTTCAAAATACGGGAAGTTTGGTGCCAATTCTTTAACAGTAACACGGTTACGGCTGAAATTAGCATTCAAATCCAGGCTCCACCCGCCTCTGTTGCTGATAGGCGTTCCACCCAGCCCGATTTCCCAGCCACGGCTCACCAGCTTGCCAGCATTGATGTTTTTGCTCGCATAACCCGTCGAAGGTGCCATCGGAACGCTGAAAATCTGGTTCGTATTAGCTCTGTCATAATAAGTAATGTCGAATCTCAAACGGTTATTGAACAAGTTCAGGTCAATTCCACCTTCTGTTGACGTCGCGATTTCCGGAAGTAATGCAGGGTTCAGCAAGTTTTCGCCCAGATTTGCCGTTACCAGGTCTCCCCAGTTTCCTGTTCCGAGGTTTGGATACAATTGATAAGGATCTGTATCATTACCCACCTGCGCCCATCCTCCGCGGAGTTTTAGTAACGAAACTGCCGACGGCATATTAAATGTCGTGCTCGCCAACCAGCTCAATGATGCGGATGGATAAAAATAAGAGCGGTTGCTTTCGGGCAATGTACTCGACCAGTCATTCCGCGCAGTCAGATCAAGATAAAGCTGATCTTTAAAACCAATTGAACTCAAAGCATATAAGCTGTAAATGGCTTTCTTAAAACTGCCGTTCCCGACGACCCTGTTACCAACCGGAATGTTGGAAATGTTATACAGTCCAGGAACAGAAAGGTCCCTGCCGCCCAGATTTGAGGTGTTTTGGTGTTGCTGCATAATGTTACCACCACCCGAAATGCTGATATCAAAATCGCTGGCCTTTATGGTTTTGGTGATCAGGAAATCAGCATTGCTTTCATTGCGACCAATGTTTTCAAGATAGTAACCGCCTTTTGCCATGCTTTTGTAGCTCCATGGAATTTTGGTTTCACGGTCTTCATCAAACATGTCATGCGAGTAACGCGCGAAGGCGGTCAAACCCTCGGCAATCGTCCAGTCGAGCTTAACATTTCCGTACAAACGATCGCGTGTATACGCATTGGTTAAATGTTTGGCAAGAAAATAAGGATTGTCCGTTTCGCCTTTTGCTACGGTCATTTGCTCTATTTCTTCCAGGCCCGGTTTCCACACTCCTTTCAGATCCTCAATGTTGTAACTAGGCGAGTAATAAACAGCTTGCAGCGGGTTTCCGTCTCTTTCGGAAGTTTGCGGACGGCTGTTTGAGCTGGAACGAACGAAATTGATATTCGTGCTTAGTTTCAGATTTTTAGCCATATCAAATGTTCCTGCCAGCGACAACCCATTCCGGTAAAGGTCCGAATTAGGGATCAGGCCCCGGTTGATCATATTGTTATAGGAAACCCGGTAAGTCGATTTATCGGTGGAACCCGAAACCGTGAGGTTATTGGTTGAAGTAATTCCTGTCTGCAGGAAGTTCTTCATATTGTCTTTGTGAGATCTCAGCTCAGTCGGGATCGGATTTCCTTTGTCATCCAGCGGGCTGTTCCATTGCACTTCCTTATTACCGGCATCCAGCGGCAAACCGCCCCAGTATGCGGATGATTCGTCCAACTGGAAAGGTCTTTCACCATTTGCGTATTTATAATGCAGATCCAGATATCTGTAAGGTTTTTCAAATACATTGGAAGTGGAAAAAGAAACACCAAGCCCCTTGCCTTTCTTACCAGATTTTGTTGTGATCAAAATAACGCCATTACCAGCCCTGGAACCATAAAGTGCTGCCGCGCTGGGACCTTTCAGCACAGACATGCTTTCAATATCGTCGGGGTTAATGTCCGAAATAGCATTGCCATAATCGACTTTGTTGCCGCTTCCTTTTTCACTTACGTTAGCAAGGCTGTTGGCCAGCGGCACGCCATCCACAACAAATAAAGGCTGGTTATTTTTCAATGAAGCCGCTCCCCTGATCACAATGCTGATCGAAGAACCGATACCGCTCGTCTGATTAATAGAAACCCCTGAAACGCGGCCGGAAAGTGAAGTAAGCACGTTTTCATTGGCCACATTGGCAATATCCTTGGCTTCAACTTTGCCTACATTATAACCCAGTGAACGCTTATCTCTTTTTATACCAAGGGCAGTAACAACCGCTTCCTGCAATGTCGCTACGTTCTCTTCAAGGACCACATCCACCACACTTTTTCCCTGAACGGCTACTTCAATTGAGTTGAATCCAATGTAAGAAAACACAAGGACTGCATTATCACCGTCGGCATCAATGGAGTACGTTCCGGCAGCGTCGGTTGTGGTTCCAACCTGGGTGCCTTTCACGAGCACGTTAACACCGGGAACAACGGCACCGTCCACGGCAGATGTCACGGTTCCGCGAATCCGGGCTACGGATTGGTCCTTCGCGGCGCTGACAGGTTTTTCACCCGCTACGACCGGCGCGTCCTTTCCGGTAAAAAGCAGCACGGTGAGCAAACACCAAAGCACGCACCGCATATTAATGATAGAGATTGAATTCATAATCTTTGAATTTTAGGTGATTGTCATAAGTCATGATAACAGGAGAAAAGTCTTCGTGAAATGGCTTTAAATTCGGGTCATTTTTGGGGATAAATACAGTTTAAATGTGTTTCAGATACATTACTTGGGAGATTTGCTTAAGTACTATCGTTTTTGCCGGGAGCATGCCCGTTCCGGCTGTTGCCGTTCGGCTGATTTTGTTGGAGCAGATAGTCGAAGTAAATTTCCAGCGCGTCGGAATATTTTTGCTGGTCTGTTTCACTGTTAATGCCTTCCAGCAATTCGGACAGTTCTTCCCCTGTGAGTTTGTTACTGATCAGTTTATTAATCAAAGTTTCAGCCCGGGAAAGTGACATAGTAATAGCTGTTAAGTCTTTGTAGGATACTCACTGAGTTTATGAAAAGACTATCCCGATTATATGTTTTTTTAAATGCACCGTTATGTGAATTGAGATAACCTTATTTTTACCGAATATTCACCAAATTCAAGGAAAGTATCGTTTCTATGACGAAACCTGGCAGTGACGAATGAACCTTAAAAGACACTATAAGAAGATATACTTTCCGCTATTCGTATTCCTTTTTATTCAAATCGCTAACGCGCAAACAGTTGCAACCGACACTGCCGGAACAATCGTTGTGGGCGACATGCTTGTGGAAGGAAATCACCGCACAAGGGCCGGCATTATCCTGCGCGAAATGGCCATTAAAACCGGCGATACGCTGAGTACCGCATTGCTGGCAGAAACCCTCGAAATTGACCGCAGGAAAATCGTCAACACCAATTTGTTCATCACCGTAGACCTGATCCCGAAAAGCAATCCGGACTCGATCCGGACAGACATCAGAATTGTGGTGAAAGAGCGATGGTATCTCATTATTGTTCCCGTTTTCCAGCTTGCAGACCGCAATTTCAACGAATGGTGGTATGAACGAAAACGCGATCTGTCGCGCACAACTTATGGCGTATATATGAGCTACGGTAATGTTACCGGCCGTGCGGATAAGCTGCGCTTTCTTGCGGAGTTTGGTTTTATTCCAAAATTCGAGGTTGCCTACACTTTGCCCTACATTGACAAGGCGCAAAAAACGGGCATCACGCTGGGCTCTTCTTACTCGATTAACAAAACGACGGCATTCAGGACATGGCGGGATAAGCTGCAATACTTTAATAGTGAAGACATTAACCGGGAAAGATTCTATTCCTATGTGAGCATTAGCCGCCGGAATAAATATTACACATTCCATACTGCCGATCTGCGGTGGAGTTACAGCAAGATCTCCGACACCATTGCCGCTTTGAATCCGAATTATCTGTTAAAAGGACGAACAATCCAGCGCTACTTTCAGCTTACCTATTCATTCAGCTACGACAAGCGCGATAATGTTCAGTATGCATTGCGGGGGCAAACGCTTGGGTTACAAATTTCGAAGATCGGCCTTTTACCAACCGACGACGTTAATATGACCTATTTTTATGGCTCCTACCGAAAATACATCCCGATTTCTAAAAGGTGGTATTTCAATACAGGCGTCCGGGGAAGGGTTTCCTTGCCAAAGCGACAGCCATATCTGCAAACGATCGGGCTCGGTTACCGGAACGATCTCGTGCGTGGATATGAGCTTTATGTGGTTGACGGACAGGATTATGCATTGCTGAAAAATGAATTGAAATACAAACTCTTCTCATTTCAGAAACACTTTTCCTTTATTCCGATCAAACAGTTCAACACACTTCCTCTGGCCGCCTACCTGAACACTTTCGCAGATGCCGGTTATGTTAAAAACAGTTATCCCGAACTCAGTAACACGCGGCTGGGCAACTCGATGCTCTATGGCGCCGGTGCCGGCCTCGATATTGTTACTTTTTACAATATACTGGCGCGATTCAACCTTACGCTGAACGGAAAAGGCGAGCGGAGATTCTTTTTCAACGTTTCCCGCGAATTTTGAAATCGTTTTCAAAATTGTCAAATATGGCTACATTGCAGCATTATAAGGCCTTTTCGGAAAAGAAGGCACGACTATTGTAACACTTATACTAAACTGAATGAAAAAAACCTCTACACGCATGAAAAGTTTCAAAACCGGGTTTGCAGCTGTCTTTTTTGCATTGGCAATCTCAGGATGTGACACCAAAACAAACGAGCAATCCGAAGCGGCAACCGACTCGGTGAAGGTGGAAGCGCCAGCGGAGAATGATCTCAACAGCGATCAATCTGCATTGCTGCAAACAATCTTGGGCACCGATAAGGCGGAAGGAACCGTGCTTCGGGGCATTTCTTTCGGTGACCCGATCAGTAAGGTCAAAGCTTCAGAAAATTTCGAAATGTTTGAAGAAACGGCGGATCATTTGGGATACACGGCTGAGACTCCGCAGCTGGAAACCATTGACGTACAATATTTTCTAACGCCCGACAAAAAGGTGAACAGGATCACCGTCGACGTTTATCTGAACAGTCCGGAAGCCACAAAGCAGCTCTGGAATGCAGGAAAAAATTACTTCACGAAGGATTATGATGCACCTAAGGAAGAACCTAATAAGGTTACCTGGAACAAGAAATCTGTTCGGGTTAATATGGAAGATGTTTCAAAAGGGAAGGATTACGGGTTAAAATTCCAGTTTGTCCCAACCGATAAAAATGTACTCGCGGCAAAATAAAATTTATGAAAACCAAAAAAGCATTAGTTCTGGCGTTCCTATGCCTGTTTTCTGTGGGTGTTTTTGCCCAAAAGAGCTCTAAAAAAGATGATGTTGTAACGATCAAAACGGATCTGGGGACAATCAGGGTGATCCTGTTTGACGAAACACCAAAGCACAAAGCCAATTTCCTTAAACTGACAAAAGATAAATTTTACGACGGTTTGCTTTTCCACCGCGTCATAGATGACTTTATGATCCAGGGCGGCGATCCAAATTCAAGAAATGCCAAGCCCGAAGATATGCTCGGAAAAGGTGATAATGGCTACAAAATCCCTGCCGAATTCAGCCCCAAGCTGTTTCACCAGAAAGGCGCATTAGCCGCAGCACGTGACAATAATCCAGCCAAAGAATCCAGCGGATGCCAGTTTTACATTGTGCAGGGCCGGAAATGGAGCAAAAATGACCTTAACAAGCAGGCCGCCCGTGCTGCCAGAAAGCTAACTGATTCCCAAAGAAAAGTTTACGAGGAAATCGGCGGAACACCGCATTTGGATGGCTCTTACACGGTTTTTGGGCAGGTTATCGACGGAATGGAAGTGATCGACAAGATTGGCGCCGTGGAAAAAGATGAACGCGACAGACCAGAGAAAAATGTGTCTATGAACATGTCTGTCAAGAAAATGAAGAAGAAAAAGATCACCAAGAAATACGGCTGGCAATACGAAGCTTAATGCAAAAAAAACGAATACTGATCACCGGCTCCAACGGGCTGCTCGGGCAAAAACTGGTGGATTTATTAGCTGGAAACGAGCAATATGAAACATTCGCCACTGCCAAAGGCGAAAATCGGCTGAGCGTCTCGGAAGGTTATCATTTCCGCGAAATGGACGTAACTGATGCTGTGCAGGTGGATGAAGTGCTTACGGAGGTAAAACCTGAGGTTATCATTCACACAGCCGCCATGACCAATGTGGATCAATGTGAAATGGAGAAGGATGCCTGCTGGAAACTGAATATTACGGCAGTTGAAGTCCTGATAGCGGCCTGTAAAAAGCATAACATTTTCCTGGAACACGTTTCCACAGACTTCATTTTTGACGGCACTTCCGGGCCATACAAAGAAGAAGACGAGCCTAACCCGATCAGTTTTTATGGTTGGAGCAAATATGCCGCAGAAAAAGCTGTAATGCATTCCGACATTCAATGGGCCATTGCCCGGACTGTGCTGGTTTACGGCATAGCGCACGATATGAGCCGGAGCAACATTATTCTCTGGGTTAAAAAATCATTGGAAGAAGGTAAGGCAATCAAGGTTGTTACGGATCAATTCCGGACGCCGACCCTGGCCGAAGACCTTGCTATGGGATGTTATTTGATTGCAGATCAGCGCGCAGAAGGTGTTTTTCACATTTCGGGAGCGGATTTTCTAACACCTTATGAAATGGCCATCATGGCAGCCGATTACTTTTCGTTAGACAAATCACTCATTTCCCCCACCGACGCATCATCATTCACCCAACCAGCCCGCCGCCCGCCACGAACCGGTTTTGACCTAAAAAAATCCCGGAATATACTTGGCTACGAACCGCATACATTCCGGGAAGGAATCGCTTTGGTGGCAAAGCAGATTGGGCATTAATGCTTAGGATTGATCGATCAATGAGAGATCGAGCATAAAGCCAGGAAATAATGGATCGCCCGAGAGCGGAGTGTTGAAACTATTAATGTGCTCAATCTCTCTGCCGCTTCTGTAAATCGAAACGCGTTCTTTGAAACGGTCAATAAGCCACGCAAGCTGGCAGCCATTATCTATATATTCCTGCATTTTATCCTGTAAATATCTCAGACTATCTGATTTTGAGCGAACCTCAATAATAAAGTCAGGGCAGATCGGTGCAAACCTTTCCTTGTCTTTCGCTGATAATGCATCCCATTTATTTCGTGGAATCCATGACAAATCAGGAGACCTTACAGCGCCATTAGGAAGCGTAAAACCTGTGGAGGAATCAAATAATCTTCCTTGGATTTTACCTGCCGCTAGCCACGCTCCAACTTCCAAGAGAATATCTGTGTTAAAACTGCCTGTTGAAGTTCCTGTCGGTGACATAAGAATGATATTGCCATGTTTGTCCCGCTCCAAGTTCAGCATATCGTTCATCTGGCAGAACCTGAAGAACTCATCTTCGCTCATGATGTCCCCCACTTTGAAGGTCACGGGCATTGTGATCAGTGATGTATCCATGATGAGTAAGTTTAAAGGCAGCAATTTACAAATACTATAACGTTTATTGAATCCCTTAGATTTCCCGTAACGACCGCTTAATAAAGCTTTTCATAATACTCCCGCGCCATACGATCTGAGTTGAATTCAATGCTGACATCGTTCATGCTGTTGAGCACCATCTGCTGCCATTTTGATTGGTTGGCATAGTAAGTTGGAATGACCGATGTTTCCAGCTTTTGCATGAGATTATCGCAATCCTGCTTGTTGATATCATCCCCTTCTGCCACGGGCAGCAGAAATGAATTCTCACCATCCTTCGAAAATTCGCAAATCCAGCCGTCAAATGTCGACAGGTTCAGGGAAGCGTTCATAGCCGCTGTCATTCCACTGGTCCCCGAAGCCTCACGGGTAACGACAGGTGTGTTAAGCCATACATCCGAGCCGTCTTTCAGCAACTTGGAAAGTGCCAGCTCGTAACCCGTTAGCACCGCCATATTGGAATAATGATGGCTTGTATAAAACAGCTTGTTGAAAGTGTCAATCGCGCCCTCATCCTTCGGGTAAGGCTTTCCGGCCCAGATCACCTGCACGGGCTGTTCCTTATTTTCCATGATTTTCTTAAAGCGTTCCAAGTCCCAGATAAGCATATCCGGCCTTTTATAAGCTGCAAATCTGCGGGCCCAGACAATGGTCAGCACATTGGGGTCGAATATTTTACCGCATTGATCAGCCACTGTTTTGAACAAAACCCTTTTCAGCTCTTTTTTTCGGGCAGAAATCCTTTCTGAACCCTTTGCTATCCGTGCGCTTTCCAATTCGCTATCAACCCAATAAGTGTTGTTCTGCGCATTCGTAATGTGGCCGATCTCTGCAATGTTCTTATGTGATTTCCACATGTTTCGTGACACTTCGCCGTGGAGCTTGGAGACACCATTGGCCTTTCTGCTCATGCTCAATGCCGCCAGCGAGTGGTTGAATGTGTCGCCTTTTATGTTACTGATTTTTCGGACCGTGTCCAGATCCAGACCTGAGAAAAATCCGAGATTTTCAAGAAAGTGAATGTCGTGCTTTTCATTTCCTGCTTCCTCGGGAGTGTGCGTTGTAAAAACAACGCGCTTCTTCACCTCAGCCACTTTTTTGAGTTTCTTGAATAAATGAAAAATCCCCGAAACACCGTGCGCTTCATTAAAATGATACACCTGAGGTTCATAGCTCAGTTCTTCCAGAAGACGCGCTCCGCCGATGCCCAGCACCATGCACTGCGCCACTTTGTAGGTTACATCCGCATCGTATAAGGAATAGCTGATTGCCCGCGTGGTATCGTCGTTGCCGTCGGTGTCCGTGGTTAGCAGAAATAACGGGGCAGATTGAAAAACATCCGGCGGCAGATAATACGCTGCAATCCAGACATCCTTGCCCATGATCGGAACCTGAAAGCGGATTTTTGTATCTACCAGAAATGAATACATTTTCTCATGAAACTCAGGCTGCATACTGCCGTCCTTTGTCCTGCCCTGATCGTAATAACCGTATTTCCAGAGCATTCCTACGCCTATAAGGTTCTGCTTCAACGCATATACGCTACGCATGTGCGAGCCTGCAAGGAAGCCCAGACCACCTGAATAGATTTTCAGCGCCTGATCAACGGCAAACTCCATTGAGAAATAAACAACTGATTTTTTGTATTTGTTATCCGGACTAAATGGATGCTTATAAGGAATTGAAAATGTTTGTTGTGACATTAAAAGGCAGATTATTAGTGAAACCTGCCAGCATAGATCCGACAGGTTTTAAAGCATTTTTTCCCCAAATCACTTCCCGAACAATCTTGCCCAGAAGCCTCTGGCTTTTGTTTTGGTTTCATCATATTTCTCCGAGGCAACTTCCTTTGCTTCCCTGAGTTCACTGGCGGCTTTGGCCCTCAGCTCTTCCGTTCTCTGCTGCGCTTCGGCCAGTTTTTCGGCTGCAATGGCTTTGGTTTCTTCAAATGCTTCGTTAAGATCTTCTCTGAGGTCCTCGTATCTGTCAACAGCCGCATCTTTAATGTCTTCATACTTTTCAGTGGCTGCTTCTTTGAAATCTTCTGCTTTTTCGCTCAGGTCAGAAAAAATCTCTTCTGCTTTTACTCTTCCGGCGGCAATGTTCAGCTCGACTTCGTTTTGTAACTGTTCCGTTTTTTGCGAGAAGCCTGATTTCACTTCCTCAGCATCTGCTTTTACCTCCTCCACTTTATCTTCTGCTGCGGCTTCCAATTCCAGCGCTTCGTCTATGGTTCGGTCGGCTGTCGATTCGCCCGCGGCTTTCAGATCGTCAAGTGTTTCGTAAACCTCCGACTTGATTCCGTCTGCTGCCACACCGGCTTCCTGAATTTCCTCTTCCGCTATTGTTTCCAATTCATCCGCTTTGTCTGTCTCAAACAATTCTGCGTCCTCATTTATTTCCTCCGCCTGATCCACGATCTCCTCCTTTTCCTCAGCAGCTTGCTCTTTCAGCTCTTCAACTTTCTTTTGAAGCGATTCTGTCACCTCTTCGGGTGTGGGTTTTTCGTTTTCGGCCATTGGGAAAAGAATTTTAAGGTGAAAAATATGTAACAGTTGATTTCGAAAGCTACAAAGGAGTTGGCAACGTTGCAAGGAACTATTCAGCTTGTACTACTCTAACCTTCTAACCATCAATTTTTTAATAAGCTCATAAAACGGCTCAGGCTGCATCGTACGCCAGTTATTGAGCTGCAATGTCCCCCCGAAATTGATATAGTAATCGAGCCTGAATTTGTTCCATTGCTCCTCCACATGCTCTCTGAAATTTACCGCAGCGATCCAGCCGTCTTCCACATCGTCAAACCATTCGGCATAGTAATCATCCTCGCTTCCATGAAAGTCCAGAACATTCTCACCCATCAGAATAAACTGGTTAATGCCTTGATCCACAAGCGGGTCGACAACCTGTCTTTTAAAAAACATAATGTCATTATGCAACGCATCATTCCACTCTCCAAACATTTCGATCACTGCGTAACGCTTCGTATAATCGGCAAAAAGGATCTTTACATACAGCGTTTCGGAGCCGATTTCGTCCCATAACGGATGGATGTAATAGCCGTAAATCGCATTTTCGTAATAATCCAGATTGTAGGTCCTGCCATGGAACGGCGATTTTTCGTCATGGCTGGCTATATAATGTTTTTCCCAATTGTAATAAGGCTCTATCTCCTGCATGACATTGAATTCTTAACGCAAATGATAAACTAATATAACGATAACAGAACAAAAAAAATGGCTTAAACAGTCTGTTAAACCATTTAAGCCATTAAAATATTATACCTGAATTCAGCCGTGCCCGAAGCACCTGCCGCCGGATCGCCTGCTGCTTACAGCTCGCGGATCCAGATGTTGCGGAAACTCGTTGTATTGTTATGGTCCTGTAACTTGATCGGGCCTTTTCCGTGTGGCTCGATCGTTGGCTGGCCTACATAAGGAGTTGTTCCCTGGATCATGGTGTGATTTTGAACCAAAACACCATTATGGATCACCGTAATGTATGGAGGAATCGTCATTTGACCATCCTTATTGAAATGCGGCGCTGTGTAAACAACGTCGTAAGTCTGCCATTCACCTGGACCTACGGTTGCATTCACAAGCGGCATGGTTTGCTTATAGATAGATCCGGCTTGTCCGTTGGAGTAAGTTGGGTTGTTATAGCTGTCCAAAACCTGCAATTCATAAATGCCCTGCATAAAAATACCGCTGTTACCACGTCCCTGGCTGTTGCCTTCTACTTTCGCAGGTGTACGCCATTCAATGTGCAGCTGGTAATCTCCGAAAGTCTGCTTGGTTTGTATATCACCTGATTTGGGTGCAACGGTCATTGCTCCATCGCCAACGGTCCAGGGCGCAGCGGCTTTGCCATCTTTGCCTGAAACCCATGCATCCAGATTTTTTCCATCAAATAAAACGATTGCGTCCGAAGGCGCAGTAAAACCGGAAACAGCCGTCGACGGTTTACCAGGCGTTACAACGCGGGGAACCGGGCTCCAAAGTTCACTCGATTCAGGCGTTTGCTTAGCAGGTTGCAGCTGGGCATGTGCAGCAAATGCCGTTGCAAGGCTGAACGCGGTTAGGATTAGTTTTTTCATTTTAAAAAATAACTTTTTGGACTAATTACTATTGAAATAATATCAAAACACAACATTAGGTAAAAAGCATTAACAAACGCGGTTCTCACCTAATTAAATGTAATATTTTGGATTCTTATCACGTAATTTGCACCCGCGTCGACCGATGGCCGGGCAGCATTTTAAATAAACCGATACAAGCTTACTTCACGTATGTTTAGAATTAACCGTTCTCTTTTCCAACTTCTTGCAGGTGGGATTGCTGCATTTGCTATGCAATCCGCTTATGCACAGCAGCCTATCCCTTTAAACGACCTGAGTGCGTTCACTACCAAATCCGACAACTGGAAGATCGTCGGTAATGCAGCAGCTGATATTTCCAAAGAAAATGTACTGATCACGACACCCGGAAAAGGTGTGCTGGCTTGTACACACGAAAAAGGAAAATACGGCAACCAATATGAACTGATCTCCAATTTCAAGCACGGCGATCTGGACATTGAGCTTGATTTTATGCTGACCAAAGGATCTAATTCCGGAATCTACTTGCAAGGCAACTACGAAGTGCAGCTTTTTGACAGCTGGGGTAAAAAAACGGCCAAGTACAATGATAACGGCGGAATTTACGAGCGTTGGAATGATTCAAAACCCGAAGGCGAAAAAGGTTATGAAGGTTATGCGCCGCGTTTCAATGTGGCCAAAGCACCCGGATTATGGCAAAACATTAAGATTTCCTATCAGGCGCCCCGCTTTGATGCAAACGGAAAAAAAACTGCCAATGCAGTATTTCTTTCAATCGTGCTGAATGGCGTTACGATCCATGAAAATGTAGAAGTAAGCGGCCCTACCCGCGGTTCATTAACCGGCGAAGATGTGGCGATGGGCCCGATCCGCATTCAGGGTGACCACGGATCATTGGCTATCAAGAACATTGTGATCAATAATTTTGATAAAAAGCCGGGAACGTTATCGGAGCTGACTTACAAGACTTACTATGGTGCTTTGTCCGAAACAGAGGACCTTTCTAAAATGACAGCCGCTGAGACAGGCAAAGCAGAAGCGCTGAGCTGGGAAATACTGAAAGAGAACAATAATTACTCTTACGTATATACTGGTCGCTACAATGCCGCTACGGATGGCGATTACAACTTCAAGTTACAGGCTTCCGGAAATTCATACTTGAAGATCGACGGAAAATATGTGATCGATGCCCAATGGAAGTCCAACAACGAATTCCGTGAGGGAAAAGTGAATCTGAAAGCGGGTGACCATACCATTGAAATATTCAATAACAAAAAAGATGGCTGGATGCGCCCGGTTCTTGGTCTTTGGGTGAGCGGACCTGGTTTCAGGGAAATTGCTTACCATACCAAAAGCTCTGCCATGGCTGGCGGCGTTAATGACCCGATCCTGATCTCTGCCGGAACAAACAATGTTACCCGGAGCTTTATGGATTTCAAAAAAGGCAAAGAAAAAAGACAGCGTGTGGTGCATGCAGTTTCGGTGGGAAGCCCTACTAATCTGCATTACACTTACGACCTGGACAAAGGTGCCGTTTTGCAGGTTTGGCGCGGTGAATTCCTGGATGCAACGCCGATGTGGCACGACCGCGGCGACGGATCTTCCCGTCCAAGAGGAAGCGTGACGCTATTGGGCAATGATATGGTCCTTGGCAAATCGGCAAAAGGAAAATGGCAGGCCGACACAACCGGCAGCGGTTACCGCCCGAAAGGCTATGTTCTGGACGACCAGGACGTTCCTACTTTCCAATATCAGGCATTTGGATCGGCTGTAACAGATTACATTTCCGTAGTGAATAACCAATATTTCGAGCGGATTATTAAGGTAAACAATCCCTCAAAAGACCTGGTTGCCAGACTGGCTGACGGATCGAACATTGAAAAAGTGGCAGACGGACTTTATGCAGTTGACAACAAGTCGTACTACATCCAACTGGCTGATAAAAGTGTTAAACCTGAGATCAGAAGCGCTGACGGCGCGCAGGAATTATTGGTGCCGGTTACAAATGGTGAAGTGAAATATTCGATCCTGTTCTGATTCAAAATCCTTATAGACATTCATATATAATGAAAAAAATTGCTCAAATAGCGTTTGCTCTTCTGGCAACGATTTCAATGCTGAAAGCACAGGAATCACCCAAAGAAGAAGACTTTTACAAAATCGTCACCCCGCCCATTCCAGAAGGCATTATCCTTGAAGTGGGTGGATTAACGACCATGCCAAACGGCTCACTGGCCATTTCCACACGCCGCGGAGAGGTCTGGATCGTGGATAACCCGACCAGCCGGACGCCTTATTTCAGAAAGTTCGCGACTGGTCTGCATGAAATTCTTGGCCTTGCTTACAAAGAAGGTGCATTATACTGCGCACAACGCGGCGAGCTTACCAAGCTGGTTGATAAAAACGGCGATGGCAAAGCGGATGTTTACGAAACCGTTTACGCATGGCCATTATCCGGACATTATCATGAGTATTCTTTCGGGCCTAAACTGGCACCGGACGGAAGCTTTTTTGTGAGTGGTAACGTGGCTTTTGGTGACGAAGAATGGTGGAGAGGCGAAAGCCGTGTGCCTGGCCGTGGCTGGATCTTTCACATTACCAATGACGGAAAATTCGAACCATATGCAACCGGCGTACGCTCTCCTGCGGGAATCAGCATGCTCGATGGCGAGCTGTTCTATACAGACAACCAGGGCGACTGGATGGGAACGGGCGGAATTTTTCAGGTTAAAAAAGGAGGCTTCATGGGCCACCCGGCTGGTTTGAAATGGGCTGCCGGCACACCCGTGAAACTTACAGAAAAGCAATTCTTCGCTGAGCGCGACAACCGCCAGAATAAAGACGACAAAGGACGGGCGATCAAGCCTGAAAACACAGGCAACGAAACGCCGCAGTTCCTTTATCAGCTGAAAGAAAAATACGATATGGTGCAGCTTCCGGCTGTTTGGCTTCCATATGGTGTGCACGGTGTTTCTACATCAGAACTGATTTTGGATAATACTCAAGGCAATTTCGGACCGTTTACAGGACAGGTTTTCGTGGGCGACCAGGGACAAAGCAACATTATGCGTATTGTTCTGGAAAAAGTAAAAGGTGAATATCAAGGTGCGAGCATTGGCTTCCGCAGCGGTTTCCAGTCGGGCGTTTTGCGTATGGCTTTTGATAAAGACGGTTCTATGTTCGTAGGTGAAACAAACCGCGGATGGGGTTCGGCCGGAGATGCTAACCAGGGTTTGCAGCGCTTGGTATGGAATGGTAAAATGCCATTTGAAATGTACACAGTGAAGGCTCAGCCGGATGGTTTTGAAATAGAATTCACAATGCCGGTTGATCGTAAATCTGCGGAAGATCTTGATTCTTATAATGTGAGCAGCTATTTGTACAAACATTACCCTGTTTACGGAAGCCCTCCGATCGATACGAAGGAAGTGAAAGTAGTGGGTGTAAAGGTTTCTGATGATGCCAAAAAAGTGAGAATCGTATTGGATGGCATGCGTCAGTATTATGTGCACAAAATCCAGCTGGAAGGCGTTCGTGCTGCTACAAACAGCTGGTCGCTCGTTCATACGGATGCTTACTACACATTGAACAACATTCCTGACGGAGAGAAATTGAAAGTTTCTGACCTGAAAACGACCAGATCAGGAAAAGCGGCTGCTTCGGTTGCTGCACCTGAAAAAGAGCACGTTTCTCCGGATGGAAAAGGCAAAGCAACTACCGGCAAAGCCGCAGCCGTGAAAGTGCCTACGTTTGCAGAGGTAAAACCGCTTTTGGAAAAAAATACATGTCTGGCTTGCCACGCTGCCGACAAGAAGGTGGTTGGACCATCTTACCTGGATGTTGCCAAACGCAAATACAGCAATGAAAAGATCGTTGATCTGATCTATCATCCAAAACCTGAAAACTGGCCGGATTATGCAACGCCAATGCCTCCTATGCCGCAGGTTTCAAAGTCTGATGCAATGAAAATTGCTTCATGGATTAATTCCCTTGCAAAATAATAAACCTGCATTTCGCAGCTGCGGGGTGCATTTTGAAATACGCTTGGAAAGGCTGCCCAAATATGCGGGGCAGCCTTTTTTTCGTTATATTCACATTCTAAATCAGACAGATGCAGCTGAATTGCACCTTTTACGATTGTAAATTCGTTAAAGACATTGCATACTACATTCCGATATGTCCGCTCTTCGTGACCTTTTTTTCCTAAAATCAGTTAAAGGCAAAGTCTTGCTGGGATTTCTGCTGGCGTCGCTGGCATTGGGCACGTCGTGGATTATCAGTAAGGAGGCATTTGAAGATATGCTGATCAAGCTGGAAGTAATGTCTACGCCGAATGATAAGCTTCGGCTGGTCAATAAAGTTTTTAAAAACATCATTCAGCTCAACCATTTACAAAACACACGCACATTAAAAGGGGAAGAAAAAAACGAACAGGTTTTAGCGCAATCCAAAGAGCTCATTGCAACGCTGGATTCGCTGAGCAATATGAGCCTGGACGACCACCTTCAGATCATTCGCATTGACTCTATGAAAAGCCTGCTGAATGAGCGGGAAAAAATTTATGGAAAGTATGTGAAAGTCCGCTCCAAGCTGGTCAATAACAAGGATCTGGAAGAAGAAGTAAAATCCATTTCCGGGCTGATCACTACAAAACTGAAACCGGATAGCACGGTTGTAAAAACGGAAAAACGAACGACTACAACGACCGTTTACACGGAGTTACCTGACTCTTTACAGCAAGCGAGCGAGAAAAAAGGGTTTTTTAACCGGGTGTTTGGCGGTTCGAAAAAAGCAAAGAAAAACGCCCCTCCGCCACCAGCGAAAGTGGTCCAGAAACAGGAAGTGAATGTGCAGGTCGATACAATTACCGTTGCCCAGGAGGATAGCACCATTGAAAAAGTGGGCGAAGCGGTGCACGCCATTGAAAAATCACAAAAAATCAGGACAACCAGCTTTGTAGACCGGGAGCAGGAACTTGCCACAGCAGGCAATTCACTCGTGCAGCAATTGTTGGATGTAATGCAGGAAGTGGAAGCAGAAGTGCTGAAAGAATCCAATCTGGAAGGTTCCAGGTCGAAAAACATTGTGACCGGCAGCATTAATACATTGGAGTATATCATGCTGGGATTCTTTTTCCTGACTGCGATGCTTTCCTATCTCATTTTTACGGACATTACCCAAAGCAACGCCTATCGCAGCCAGCTCGAAGAAGCCAAAGAGGAAGCCGAATATCACAGCATGGCCAAACAGCGGTTTTTATCCAATATGAGTCATGAGATCCGCACGCCGCTGCAATCCATTATAGGTTATACCGAAGCATTAAAAAAGGACGAAAAACCGAAACGACAGGATCTGGAAACGTTGCATTCGGCATCAGAGCACCTGCTGCATCTGGTCAACGAAGTCCTGGATTACAGCCGCATTATCTCGGATCGGTTTACTTTTGAGGAACGGACTTTCGCTATTAATCCTTTGCTCAATGAAGTCGTTCAGATGCTGCGGCCAACGGCGGTTTCGAAAGGACTTTTATTGCAATTTGAAAACGGGCTTTCTCCAAAACTCTATCTGAACGGCGATCCGTTCAGGCTGCGCCAGGTCCTTTACAACCTGCTTACAAACGCTATCAAATTCACCGAAAGCGGCGAGGTGGTATTGCGGGTTACAGGTTTTGAGAGTGACAGCGATCTTGAAATTGAATTTCAGATCTCGGATACCGGCATCGGCCTATCGCCGGAACAAGTTCAGCGCGTGTTTAACCAATTTGAACAAGCCGATCCTTCCATATCACGTAAATATGGCGGCACAGGTCTGGGCCTTAGCATTGTAAAAGCGTTGGTTGAAGGCATGTCGGGCAAGATTAAAGTCAAAAGCACACTCGGGAAGGGCACGACTTTTTTTGTAACCACCCGTATGAAAAAAGCTGAAACACTGGAAATAACGCCCGAGGAAGCGGACAACAGAAATTATAATGTGGTCGGAAAAGTATGGCTCGTCGACGATGATGCCTTTATCCTGAAATGGTGTTCGTCCGTTTTGGACAGGAACGGCATTCCGCATACATGTTTTTCTTCAGCAGAGGAGGTTTTGAGCCGTCCGTGGGATCCGCAGGTGAAGTTTGTGCTTACAGACATGCGTATGCCTGGCATGAACGGCGCAGAACTTTGCAAACGCCTCCGCCAATCTGCTTCCGGGAGCACTAAATTCTTCGTACTTACCGCGCAAGCGCTTCCTGAGGAGCGAAAAGGCTTGCTAGGGATGGGATTTGACGGATACTTAATGAAACCTTTCCATTCCAATGAACTGCTGGAACTGCTGGAAGCCTCGTCCACAAAAGCCGAAGTTCCGGAAAAAACCGTGATCGAAAACTCCGAAACGGCGCTTGATTTTACATCATTGAATGAAATGACTTTTGGTGATGAAAGCCTGCTCCGGGAAATTCTGGAACAATTTGTAAAGGATTCGAGAAAGGATGTAAGCGATCTGGACAGTTACATCCAAAACAACGACCTGGACAAAGCGCAGGAACTCATGCATCGCCTGGCCGGCCGCACGGGGCAAATAGGCGCCCGCGAGCTTTCGGCCAAGCTCCGTCAATATGAAGTCGCTTTACGGGAAGACCCTTCTAAAATTTCAATCGCGGAAATGCAGCAGGTTGTGAAAAACGCTGCCATTGTGGTTGAGCAGGTTGAGGAAAGGGCCCTGGCTTACTCAATATGATATTTTTCTATCTTGTAATAAAGCGTTTTCCTGTCGATGTTTAACAGTTTCGCAGCTTTGCTCTTATTGTAGCGCACTTCCTGCAAAACCTTCTCGATCATCTCCTTTTCATGTGTTTCCTGCAAAGCTTTCAGATCTGAGCCCGTTGGCTTTTGCTGATCTTCCAGAGCGGTGATCATTTCTGCGGGCAACGCGCTTAATGTGGCTACTTCTTCTTTCGAGAGCAACACCAGGCGCTTGATGACATTGTTCAGCTCACGCAAATTCCCCGGCCAGTCGTATTTATGGAAAACATCCATTACTTCTTTGGACAGTTCGCGCACATTCCTGCCTAATTCCTCGTTCGCTTTGTCTACAAAATGTTGAATAAATATGCCCAGGTCCTCGCCTCTTTTTCTCAGCGCAGGAACTTCTATCTTAAATTCGTTTAATCTATGATAAAGATCTTCACGGAAATCGCCATTCGCCGCGCTGGTCATCAGGTCCTCATTGGTGGCTGCGATCAACCGCACATCTACCTTAATCTGCTGCGTAGCGCCAATCGGCACAATGATACGCTCCTGCAATGCGCGTAAAAGCTTGATCTGAACGTCATATCCAAGATTACCAATCTCATCCAGGAATAATGTGCCGCCATCGGCTGCCTCAAACTGCCCGATCTTATCTTGCAATGCACCGGTAAATGCGCCTTTTTTGTGACCAAAAAGTTCGCTCGCAGCCAGTTCCTTGGATAATGACCCGCAATCAATCGCTACAAACGGCCCGTTACTACGTTTGCTCATCTTATGGATCGATTTGGCGACATGCTCTTTTCCTGTGCCGCTTTCCCCCTGGATAATCACCGACATATCCGTTGGCGAAACCAATCGAACGTATTCGTAAAGCTGCTTTGAAATCTTGCTTTTCCCTTCAATGAATTCCAGCGATTGCTTGTCGGCTTTCGCATTGACCTTCGTTTTTGGAGTCGCCTTTGTATCTGTTGATTCGGCTTTGTTAAGTGCTTCTCGCAGTACCATAAGCAGTTCCTCCGGGTTAACCGGCTTGGTTATGTAATCAAAAGCACCGATCTGCATGGCTGTAACAGCAGTACGCACATCGTGAAAACTTGTCATGATGAATGCAGCAGTACGGTTTCCTTCACTTCTCAGTGCTTTTAGAAAATCGACCGAATTACCATCCGGAAGACGATAATCCAGCATTAACACTTCAAACGGTTCTTCGCTATCGCTACTTTTCAGTGCTTCTCTTGCTTCTTTGATATTTGAACAGACTTTAACCGAATGGCCATGCTTACCAAGGAAATTACTTAGCAGCTTTGAGAATGTAGTATCGTCTTCTACGAGGAGCAGGTGGGCCATGGGTTTTCTGATTATCAAAAATAAATACTAACTAACGAGCAGGGGAAATGTAAAATTATAAAAACAAACGCCAAAAGCCGGATAAATGTCCGGCTTTTCATTTTGAGCTAATAAATATAACGTGCAGTCCTAATCAACTTTCTTCCCGTATTTGTCTAGATTGATGACAGTTGACTCTTCGCCTTTCCTGGCATTGATCTCAAAATACTGCGAGTTATCTTCCTTTGTAACCAAAAAAGCACTGGTAACCTGCCAGCCTGCATAAGCTTCTCCCGAAAGCGTATTCTTAACTGCTTCGGGCAGGTCATCCGGCCGAACAGCAACTTTATCCTGGCTTACGCTTAATTCGGTTATGACCGGGCTTGTTACATTGGCCTGCACATGGGATACACCCAGCATGGCAATGAATGTAGTGGATAGTATGATGTGCTTCATCTTGTTAATCGTGTTAGGTAAATTCATAAAAGCTCCTGATAATTTAGTGCCACAACCCAGCGCTATACAAATTAAGTTGATACTCAGATATTAACAAATCCCTTGTTCCATACATATGGCCCTACATGTACGATCTTTCAACAAGTTGTAGCATTAAACATCAGAACAGGAACCAGTTAGCAAAAAAGTGCGTATCCGACTTATTCAGGCTGATTTACGAAATGATCCGAATTTTTTCAAGCAAAAAGTGCTTAGAAGAAAAGGATTAAGCTATCTTTGCATAGAAATTATTACTTAGTAACTGATAGTATTTAATCTACAATGCTCCGCAATATAAGGTCGTCCAGGCGATTTGGTATAAACGAATATTTACTCAACGTTACTTTCTAATATCGGTTGATCCGAAAGCATCAAGAGCCTGGCAACAGGCTCTTTTTGTATTTAAGCCCCCCGCCAAAATCGCTTTCATTTTTTCGTTAACTGATCTAAAGTAAATAGGAGGTCGTAGGTCTGTTAAATCTTTTCGATAAACGGAAGGAAAGTCAAGAAACCTTTTTATTGCTATGAACAGACAAACGAAATCAAAAATCGACTCCGGAAAAGAAGAGGGAGCAAGCGCGTCAGTTGTCAACCGACGTCTATTTTTGCGTTCTGCCGGATTGGCCACGTCTTTGGGAACCATTGTAATTGCTGCCGCTTGTAATGATGACGATCCGGATCCGATGATCCCTGGAACGGGCGACAGTGTGGACCTGGGCTCAGGAGACGTTGGTGTATTAAACTATGCATACGCGCTTGAACAATTGGAAGCTGCTTTCTATACACAGGTTATTGCTACACCATTTGCAGGCATTACCGACGCGGAAAAAACAATTCTTACCGATATCCGCGACCACGAAATTATTCACCGTGATTTTTTCAAAAAAGCATTGGGTGACAAAGCCATTAAAGATCTTACTCCAAACTTTGCAACGATCGACTTCACAAAACGCGATTCAGTTTTAGGTGCTGCGAAGCTTTTTGAAGATACTGGTGTTGCTGCATATAATGGTGCAGGCAGATTGCTCAAAGACGGCGGAAATCTGCTTCTTGCCGGAAAAATCGTTTCTGTTGAAGCCCGCCACGCAGCGGTGATCCGTGATTTGTTGAAACCAAAGTCTGCTGATTTTGCCGGCGATGATATCATCAACGAAAACGGGTTCGACAAAGCTGTTGCCCCTGCCGATATCCTTGCTGCCGTAAAAGGTTACGTGAAGGATACGATCACGGGAGCAAATGTGGGTAAATAATTTAATAACTAATTTGATTCAGAAACAATGGATATTTTCAAAATTATAGATGACTTTCAAAAAATTGACGGGGATGCAGCAGGCCGCCTTGAGTTTGCCACACGTCGTCACTTTATGAACAGAATCGGCAGTAAGCTTGCAACAGTTGCAGTTCCTACTGTCTTTGCTTCAATTGTAAACAAAGCGTATGCACAGTCTGCGAAAGCAATCGACGTGCTGAACTTTGCACTGACACTTGAATATCTGGAAGACGAGTTCTACAAAGCAGGAAACGCAGCTGCTAACCTGATCCCGGCTTCGGATAAAACGATCTTCACACAAATCGGCAAGCACGAATCACAGCACGTAGCATTCCTTGTGAAAGCTTTGGGCGATAAAGCGATCAAAAAACCAACATTTGATTTCAAATATGGTGGCGCTTTTAATGATGTGTTTACCAATTACAAAACTTTTGTAACTGTTTCCAGCGCACTGGAAGATACCGGTGTGCGTGCTTATAAAGGACAAGCTGGCGAATTGCTCGCTGATGCGCAAATCCTGGAATACGCATTGCAGGTTCACTCCGTAGAAGCACGTCACGCGGCTATGACGCGCAGACTGGCTGCAACGGTAACAGCAAACCCGGCTATGAAAGGCTGGATCACCGGTAAAGAAGGCGCAGTAGCGGCCATTTACGCAGGTGAAGACAACATGACACAAGGCGGTGTAGACCTGAAAGGCCTTGCGTCGAAATCGGATGCAGCTATAACAGAGGCATTTGACGAACCATTGACGAAAGCCGCAGTGCTTGCAATTGCAGGTCCGTTCATCAAGGCATAACATGAGTTAGTAAGCATTAGTAAATTCTCCCTGTTGGACGTATACATGCACTTTTTTAAGTGAGTAATGTTCGAATGTCAGTACACACTATTATCGTAAGCGAGAGGTTGTCCAGCGGGCAGCCTCTTTTTTTATTAAAAATCGCTTAAATCGGGTTGATTGGGTGCTATACTAATATCGTTTATGTAAATTCGACCGTTGATATTTCGAACTATTTCTGAACCTCATAATGAATTCCGGATCCGACAGACGTGGCTTTTTGAAGCAAAGCAGCATGGCAGCACTTGCTGCAGCAATGGGAACGAACATTATTTTTGCCAACAAAATGCCCAAAGATTATATCCCGCTCCTATTCGATGAAAAGGACGCGCTTAAAGGCAAAAGCCAGGAAATGATCGTGCAGGGAGATAAGCCCTGGAATGTAGAATCGCCCGTTCATTTGCTCGACGACCGCATTACGCCGGTTGACAAAATGTTCATCAGGAATAACGGGCTCATTCCGGAAACCATCGACGTGGCTTCATGGACATTGACAATTGATGGAGAATCGGTGAAAGCGCCGAAAACATATACATTGGCTGAATTAAAAAAGAAATTCAAACCTTACACTTACCAGCTGGTGCTGGAATGCGGCGGTAACGGCCGTTCCGGCTTTCAGCCGCAAGCCTCGGGAAACCAGTGGGGACAGGGCGCGGTGCATTGCGCGGAATGGACGGGCGTTCGCTTGAAAGATGTGCTGGCCGATGTGGGCATTAAAGGTGATGCGGTATACATTGGTTATCATGGTAAGGATCAGCATTTGAGCAAGGACCCAAAAAAGGAAGCTATTTCACGCGGTGTCCCGATGTCCAAAGCCCTGGAAGACGAGACGATCATTGCATGGCAGTTGAATGGTAAGGACATTCCGGAATTTCACGGTTATCCGTTAAGACTGGTTATAGGCGGCTGGCCAGCTTCTGTTTCCGGCAAATGGCTGAGCCGGATCTCGGTCCGGAATAAAGTACATGATGGTGCCAAAATGGAAGGCCATAGTTATAAAATGCCCAAAAGCCCGGTTTCGCCCGGTGAGGATGTGCCACAGACGGACGAGTATTTCAAGATTATTGAATCCATGCCCGTTAAATCGCTCATTACTTTTCCAAAATCGGGCGCAATGATCGCACCTGATGCGGAACTGGCGTTACGCGGACACGCATGGGCGGGTGATCATGCTATTAAAAAAATGGAGGTTTCGATTGACTTTGGTGCAACCTGGAAAGAATGCAAGCTCGAAGCGCCCGCTAACAGACTGGCTTGGCAGCATTGGAATACCAAGGTAAAATTCCCTTCTAAAGGTTATTATGAAGTTTGGGCCAAGGCAACCGATGACAAAGGAAATGCACAGCCCATGGTCATCCCGGCCTGGAATCCGGGCGGTTACATGAATAATGCCTGCGAGCGGATCGCTGTTAAAGTCGGTTAATCACAGAGAAAATTTCCTGCAATGCATTTGATAAAAAATAAAAATGTTGGCCTGCTGCTCACACTATTCCTTTTTTTGGGATTGGTTTCAACGGCTTTTCGTACAGAAACGCGTGTTGAGAATCAGGCAGGGTTTGCCAGTATGCCTTTGGATACAGCGAAAACAGATAAAGAAACCGGCCTGGTAACGGATCAGAACCTGTATATGGTGAAGGCGCAATGTACGAGCTGTCATTCGTCTAAGCTCATCATTGCCAACCGATTCACAAGGGACGGCTGGAAACAGAAGATCCGCTGGATGCAGGCCAATCACAATCTTTGGGACCTGGGCGAAACGGAAAAGCAGGTCCTGGATTATCTGGAAAAACATTACGCTCCTACGGCAACAGCAGCTCGCAGGAAGCCCCTCAACGACATTAAGTGGTACAAGCTTGAAGAACAGTGAAAGTGATTAGCGTGAAATTTTTTAGAGTAAAAGTGAGCAGAGTGAGAGTGAGTAGGGTAAGATTCAATGTTTTGATTGCGCTGACATGCTTGTTGACGCTTTCGTCTTTCAGTGATAACAATGCAATTCGCCTCCAAAATGGCAGCATTCAGCAGCATTATGACTTACCAAACCCTTTAAAAGCAGAGGTTATCGCGATTCAGGACGGCGACACCATTGAGCTCAAATTCCTTTATGCAAGAAAAAAAGCGGGTCAGAGAATGGGGAAACCAATCAGGATAAGGCTTTTGCATGTGAATTGCCCCGAACGCGGGCGGCCTTATTATAAAGTTGCAAAGCAATACACAAGCCAGCAATGTTTCCGGAAAACGGTCCAGATCAGGCATGCTGGTAACTTTGATAAATATGGCAGGTTACTCGGCGAAGTTGTGCTTCCCAACGGCCGGATTTTGAATAAGGAACTGGTTAAAGCAGGATTGGCTGTGCATTTTAAAAAATATTCGAAAAGCCAGGAATACGCTAATCTTGAAATTCAGGCCAAAAAGCAAAAGGTTGGTATATGGAGCCAGTCGTCGTTATTTTTAGGTCAATTATAATTCTGATAAACACTATAAATGTCTTCCGCCTCAGCACTTTACCAGATACTATATCAAAACGAAACATTGTTCCGTTTAGAAGGAAGCATTGTGCCTGAGGCCCTGGAAAAACCAGTTGTAAATGAGCCTGAGCGTGATCCTGCAACTGCACCCGTACAAGCATCTGCACCTGTACAAGCACCAGCAACTGCGCCTGCTGCACCCGAAGTTCCGCAGCCAATAGCAAAATCAACTCCCAAAACTCCTGCTATCTTGCCCAATCCAGGCCTGGCGCCTGCATTACCCAATGCAGATTTCCCGGCATTGCTGCACAGCATACTAATACTGATGGACGCGCCTAAGCAGAAAGAAATGGCTGCGTCGGAAGCATTGTTCCTCGACAACATTCTGAAAGCAGTCGGACATTCCGTGGAGAAAGCGGACATTTTGAATTACAGCTTTCTCAAAGGTCCGGATGCCCGGAAAGTTTTATCGGAGAAGAAAACGAACTTCTTTATCACATTCGGCGTGCCGCTCATTAAGCTGCATTTGGACTTGTTACTCATGCCCTACACGCCTAAGCTGGTCGACGGCGTCTGGTTTCTGCTCACCGATCCGTTGCATGTTATTGAAGCCGACAGGACTCTCAAGAAGAAACTATGGCAGGCTTTACAGAAGATGTTTGAAATGTCCTAATCGTCAGTTGGTTACCTTTTTTAATCCCCGGTCATCACAATAATGTAGCAATTTTCTCTGTTTTCATGGATAATCGCAGGTTAACCATGAAAAACTATGGCAAAATTGACTGAACTAATTGCGAATTGGTTCCGCCCCAACGCATCCGACGCGGACCAATACTATGATGATGAGCCTGTTGAAAACGCAACAGCTACCAACGCTCCCTCCGATTATACACCTTTAACCTACATTCAACCAACACCCGTACAGGCGCCTCAACCTGTTGTTGCCGAAATTCCTGAAATACAAAAAGTGGAAGTGCCCATGCCGTATTGGCTGGAAGACGAAGATACATTGCGTGATGAAGGTGTTTTGTTTGGACTTTCTGAGTCTGACCCGAACGAAAAGACGGACATTATCCAGAAGTATTTTTCAAATCTGGTTGCCGGCCACATTGCCAGCATTGAACAGCATAATGAACGCATTCAGGAACTTAACCTCTTTATCGGGCAGAAAAATAACCGGATTGAGGAATTAAAGGACAAGTTAAAAAACCCGGTTAGTAACACGGAACGCGAGCACCATTTGCCCCGCACATTAATGGGTATAACCCTCTGCGTGGCCATGTGTATCGGCAACTTTTTCCTGATCCGGGAATCGTTGAAACCTGCATTTGCAGATAATTCGTGGATCGCGCTCGGTGTATTCCTGGCGGGAATGTTCAGCTTATTTGGCAAAATTTCCCTTTTCCATGACACTGAATCCCGCGTGACCTGGAAGTCGCTGCTGGAAGAGATCGGGCTTCCGTTTGCGGCTGCATTGTTTGTGTTTGCCAATGTTGTTACACACCAGACCTGGTGGCAGGCATTCGCGCTGTTTATATTCGTTTTCTTCCTTTTTATGTTCGCAGGCAAGCTTTTGCTGAGCAACATTACGGTTTTATGGAACGATACAAAGGCTTGGCTTCATATCCGGAAAGACAGCCAGGATTTCGCTGACAACAATTACAACTGGGAAAACGAATGCCAAACCCTTCAAGAGGAAATTGACGAGCTGCGCGTCAAAAAATGGCAGATCCTGCGTGAACAAAGCACTGCAGAAACGGAACGCGACAAGCTCTATGCAAAGAGGGATATGCTGGTAAAACTGTTTGAAAGTGAATTTTACCTGGCCCGCAGAATGAAGAACGAGCTTACCACCAGACAGCTGAATCTGATCCGCAAAAGCAGGGATTAAGCTTACAGGCACAGCTTTTTCGAAGTAATGTGCTGATAATTAAAAAATTGATTTCGATCATACAAAAATACTAAACGTCATGAACGAGCAGAATCCAAACCAGGGCGGCGATTTCCAGCACGGATATTCCAGCGGGATCGAAGGCATTGACCGCCAGGTATATGAGGCCTATCTGTCCAGCAATGTGAACCACGACTGGGTTATTGATAGAATTAACACTAAAAGAGAAGAACTTTCTTCGGTCAAAAATAAGCAGCAGGAAACTATCAGGCAGCACAAAACTGCCTATGATAAATTGCAGAATGAGGTCATGGGCCTTAATAATGCTGCCAAAAAAGTGCAGGACAGCGAGAAGTCGATTGCTGAAATCGACTCTGTAACCGAGGAATTGAGGGAAAAACGTGCGAGCAAGGCGCCATCCTACTCCTTAGTTGCCGGACTCATATTTCTGGCAGCAGGGATATCCTTTATAGCGGGCGACCTGATCATTTCCCACGAGATCGTGGCCTATGCCTTGAATATCCGTAACTCCAACGAAGCCTGGGCATTTGCAATCGGTTTGGCCATGCTGTCCATCCTGTTGAAGCCAGCTTATGACCGGTTGGTGGAAGAACCTTATCACAAAAATGAAACGCCCAAAGCGAGGTCACGTTATGCCGGATTTAAACTGGTGCTTTCCATTTTTGCGATTGTTACCCTGATCATTTTAGGCTGGTTCCGTTATGAAGCCTACCGGACAGATAAGCTGAAAGAAGCGATCAATAAATCGGTTAAAAACCTGCAATTGAATGCTGTTGACCCGCTTACGGGTGCGCCGGTGAACAGTCCTGAGTTGACGAATAAGATCGAAGAAGCGCTTCGTAATTCGGATCAGCTAAATCTGGATTTGGTTAATAGTCCCTGGGCGTTGCTTTCTTTCGTCATGAGCGGTGTGCTTTTCGCGATTGCCGGTGCCGTTTCGCTTGGTATGGCATTGCCTGTCTTGCAGGGTTTCTGGTATAGATGGCTGCAAATTGACCCAAAACTCTGGCGTTTGAGACGCAGAAGAAAACGCATTCTCAAACAAATGGAGCCATTACAGGAAACGCTAACCGCACATTTGACACAAAAAAGCATCCTGGAAAATGATATTGCGGTGATGCCTGCCCTGGAAGAATTGAAACAGGAAGAAGCCAAGATCAAAGCGGAGATAGAAAGCCTGCAAGCAGAGCGGAAACAAACATTAACCGACACACGTGTACATTCATACGGAGACGGTTATGCGCATGGTCAGGTGAGCAGGGATGTGATGGGCGAAGAAGAATATGATGCTTGGAGAAACAGCCATTTAACCGTTTCCAACCTGGCATTACGCGCCAAATCCAATGCCTCGGCAGACCGCGCAGTTCCCCGCTCACGCGCTACGGGAATGCGCCCGCACCAGGCAATCCGGAAAGCAATAACAGACCGGTTTGACGAAAACAACTCATAATGTTCTAAATTGGGGGTTAAATTATTGATATGATTCTAACCCCCAATTTAAGAATTGTACCCTGCGACGATACGCTTTTTGACGCCATACGCATGGGTAATAACACATTAGCACGCGTAATGGGTGTGAATGTCCCTAAAAAGTGGACCGAGTTCCGGGACACTTTTACGCCGTCTTACCATCGCTGGAAAGCCCACCCTCCTTTACGGGACTGGTGGGTTTATTTGGTTATACACATGCCCGATAACATGCTGATCGGCTCCTGCGGCTACAAAGGCGAACCGGATGCAAGCGGAATGGTTGAAATAGGTTATGAGATCATGCCTTCACACCGTTTGAAAGGTCTGGGACTGGAAATTGCAAAAGGGCTTGCCGAACACGCATTTGCACAACCCGGCGTCCATAAGATACTGGCGCATACATTAAGGGAGGAAAATGCATCTGTGAAAATCCTGGAAAAAATAGGTTTTAAGCAGACTGAGGATATTAACGATCCCGACGAAGGGCCGCTGTGGCGTTGGGAACTGGCACGAAAATAATTCCTGAGAGGCTTTTGCGTTATCATTTAAGAATTATTGTTTTTCAAAAAATTAATTGGACACGATCAATAATTTTCTTTTGTTATTGATTACCTTGATTTTTGGAAACGCACCTATTCCGAACCCTTTTCCTTTTTGAATTATGATCGCTATATCTAAGGAAACCTATCCGTGGCTGAAAAATTATCCCGAAGGAATTCCCTACGAAATAAACCCTGACGCCTACGTTTCCCTTATTGACATGATGGAAACGACATTCCGCGACAATGCGGACAAGCCTGCTTACACCAATATGGACAAGCAGCTAACGTTTGGCGAAGTCGAAGTTTTGTCCAGAAATTTCGCGGCCTATCTGCAAGGACTGGGCCTGGTTCAGGGCGACCGCATTGCTATCCAAATGCCCAATCTGCTGCAATATCCGGTGGCCATGATGGGTGCATTAAGGGCTGGATTGATCATTGTGAATACGAATCCGCTGTATACGCCGCGTGAGATGCAGCATCAGTTTAAGGATTCAGGCGCCAAAGCGGTTGTGATCCTGGCGAATTTTGCCATGAACCTGGAAAAAATTGTTGCTAACACCAACATTCAGCACGTAATCATCACCGAGATCGGGGATCTTTTAGGGTTTCCTAAAAAGCTGATTGTCAATGCTGTTGTGAAATATGTAAAGAAGATGGTGCCGAAATACAACCTTCCGGACGCTGTCTCTTTTACCAAAGCATTATCCATAGGCGCAGGGCGCGAGTATAAAAGGCCAAACATTTCAGGGATTGACATTGCATTTATCCAATATACGGGTGGAACAACAGGCGTTTCAAAAGGCGCAATGCTCACCCATCGCAACCTGATCGCAAATGTTGAGGGAATCAATGAATGGCTGATGTCTAAAATGAGACGTTCGCCAGCCACAGGCCAGCTTACCATTGTAGGAGCATTGCCATTGTATCACGTTTTTGCATTGACCATTAACGGCTTGTGCGGCATTAAATGGGGTGCGCTCAATATCCTGATCACTAATCCAAAAGACCTTCCGGCATTTGTGAAGGAATTGAAAAAATTCCGTTTTCACATTTTTCCGGGCCTTAATACATTGTTTAACGGGCTCCTCAACAACCCCGATTTCAGCTCCGTTAATTTTTCTGAACTTAAAATAACCATTGCCGGCGGCATGGCGCTGCAAAAAGTCGTTGCCGAGCGCTGGGAAAAAGTAACCGGCTGTCCGCTGGTAGAGGGATACGGCTTATCCGAAACGTCTCCGGTGCTTTCTGTAAATCCATTGGATGATCATCATAAGCCAGGCACAATAGGACTTCCCTTTCCTAGCACGGAAATGCGTATCCTGAAAGATGACGAAACCTGGGCAGCCGTTGGCGAGAAAGGCGAGATTTGTGCCAAAGGACCACAGATTATGCTGGGCTATTACAACCGCCCCGACGAAACTGTAAAAGTGATATTTGAAGACGAAAGTGGTAGATGGTTCAAAACGGGCGACATTGGTTATGAAGACGCAGATGGTTTCTTCAAAATCGTGGACCGTAAGAAAGATATGATCCTGGTTTCCGGGTTTAATGTGTATCCTAATGAGATTGAAGATGTGGTTGCGCAATGTCCGGGTGTTATGGAAGTTGCGTGTGTAGGCGTTCCTGATGAGAAGTCGGGTGAGCTTGTAAAAATATATGTGGTGAAGAAAGATCCGGCGCTTACTGAAGAAAAAGTGAAGGCCTTTTGCAAGGAAAATCTAACCGGCTATAAGATCCCGCGCCAGATAGAGTTCCGAAATGAATTGCCAAAAACGAATGTTGGCAAAATCCTGAGAAGGGCACTGCGGGAGGAAGAAATGGCCAAAGCTAAATAGCAGATATCTGGTATTATTTCACAATTCCTTCATTTCAATAAGCCCGGAAAGCGCAAGGTTTATGTATATTTAGCCAAACAAGTTCTCAACCTTGAAAGCAAATCTATATGAATCTACACCGTAAAACTCTGGTATTGCTGCATGGACATGGCATAGATGATACGATTTGGGATAACCTTGATGCCGCGCTTAATAATGATTTTACAATAGTAAGGCCTAACATTTCCCTGTTCACTTTTTGCCAGTCTGTTGAAGATTACGCAGACGAACTGCACCGGCTCCTGACCAATGCCAACATTACAAAATGCGTGCTGATCGGCCATTCGATGGGCGGTTACATTGCCCTCGCATTTGCAGACAAATACCTGGACATGCTCGAAGGTTTCGGCTTATTCCACTCCACTGCCTATGCAGACGACGAGGCAAAAAAACACCAGCGCAACCAGACCATCGATCTTCTTAAAAATCATGGAACAGAAGCATTTGTTAAAAACACGGCTGGAAATCTTTTTGGGGAAAGATATAAAGAACTTTACCCTGAGAGGATTAAGGAACACATCAACCATTTTGGCAAACTTCCCGCGGAAGCGCTTATTGCAGGCATTGCAGCCATGCGTAACCGGCCAGACCGCACGGCGGTGCTCACACGCATGACGTTCCCGGTTTTGCTCATTATTGGTATGCAGGACAAGCTCATTCCTTTTGAAAGCGTGATCACATTGTCGGAATTCCCCAGACAGAGCTATCCATTTATCCTTGCAGAAGCAGGGCATATGGGAATGGTAGAGCGGCCCGATGCCACGGCGCGTATGATCAACTGGTATATGGGAAAAATTTAAGTCAGAAATTTATTCATTTCACGATCTAAAAAAGGTCATCGTTCGTTATCTAAACTTGAACGGTGACCTTTTCTTCAAGAATATGCAAAAATTTACGATCGTAGTGTTTCAGAGGAGGTTATCCTTCCTGCTTGTGTGGAGTTTGTTGCTGCTTTACTCCTGCAAAGACGACAAACCACTGCCTGTGGACCCGCCGGTTGAGAATAAATATCTCACTGAAAGTACGGTTATCACCGAAATGACCAAAGAGCAGGTGATCGAGAAAGCCGGTGACCTTAGACCGCTGGTATCTGCGTATGTCAAAAACGGCATCAAGGTTTTTAAAATCACTTACAAAACAAAGAATACGGACGGAACGGACATTATGGCTTCCGGCGCATTGATTTTACCGTCGACGCCCAATCCCGCTTCTATGATCAGCGTTCAGCACGGCACAATCCGCGACGACGCATCTGCACCTTCCAATTTCAAGGACGGGGCCGAAGCAGCTTCCTTCGGCGCATTATTTGGCTCAATGGGATACATTATTGCTTACCCGGATTACATTGGTTACGGCGCCTCCAAAGATCTTCCCCATCCATACGAACACAGGGCGAGCCTGGCCTCAGCTTCGCTGGATATGCTTCGCGCTGCAAAGGAGTTTTTGAAAGCGCAAAAAGATGTAAAATGGGATGAGAAACTGTATGTCGCGGGTTATAGCGAAGGCGGTTACGCAACCATGTCACTTCATAAAATGATCGAAGAAGAAGCGGCTGGGGAATTTGACCTTCGTGCAGCCAGCTGCGGCGCGGGTGCTTATGATAAGACGGCGTTCATGAAGCACGTTATCAATACAAAAACGCACGGAATTGCTTCCTATAATGCACTTTACACCTGGGTGCTGTTAACCTACGACAGGATTTATAGACTGAACCGCCCTGCTTCCTACTATTTCAAAGAACCGTTTGCGACTAATATTACAGCAAATGGGATTTCTGCACCGATTGGCCAAAGCTTTGATTCCGCTTTGAATGAAAGCTTCAAAACAGATTTGAATGATGGCAAGGATGAGAAGTTTATTGAGGCCATTGCAGATAATGATGTTTACAACTGGAAACCCAAAGCACCTGTCCAGCTATATCACGGCGATAAGGATGAACTTGTTTTTTACTTCAATTCGGTAAAAGCATATGATACAATGAAAGGATTGGGTGCCAATGTGACATTAACACCGGTGCCGGGCGGCACGCATAGCAGTTCCATATCGTCATTCCTGATTGGGACGCTTGCATTTTTTACCTCTACAAAATAACATTACATGTTTTCACTTCTTGATCTGGTTGGTAACACCCCTCTTATTGAATTAAAAAAGATCAATCCCAATCCGGACGTAAAAATTTATGGTAAGCTGGAAGGCAACAATCCGGGCGGGAGCGTCAAGGACCGTGCTGCATTCAGTATGATAAAAGGCGCGATGGATCGCGGTGAAGTAACGTCAGGCACCAAGTTGATTGAGGCTACCAGTGGAAATACAGGCATTGCCCTGGCAATGATAGCGCGGCTGTTTGATCTTGAAATTGAGCTTATTATGCCCAAAAGCTCAACCAAGGAGCGTGTTCTGACCATGGAAGCCTATGGCGCAAAAGTTGTACTTTCGGAGACAATGGAGAGCGCGCGGGACATTGCAGAGGAGAAAGCAGCTGCTGGTGGTTATTTTATGCTGAACCAGTTTGCAAACGAGGACAACTGGAAAGCACATTATAGGACTACGGGGCCAGAAATTTATAAGGATACCAACCAATCCGTGACCCATTTTGTGTCTTCCATGGGCACTACCGGCACTATTATGGGTGTTTCGCGCTATTTGAAGGAACAAAATTCCAACATTCAGATTGTAGGCTGCCAGCCTACCGACGGTTCGAGCATTCCCGGCATCAGGAAATGGCCTGTCGAATATCTTCCCAAAATATTTGAAAGAGAACGTGTTGACCGCGTGATTGAGGTTACGCAGGATGATGCGGTGCTCACCACGCGTAAACTGGCAAGAGAAGAAGCTGTTTTTGCAGGAATGAGCAGCGGAGGCTCAACCTGGGCAGCCATTGAGCTTGCCAAAGAATTAAAGGAAGGCGTGATCGTTTGTATCATTTGCGACCGCGGCGATCGCTATTTGTCAAGCGATTTGTTTGGCTAAAAAGAAAGGCTTTTCAAATTCCTGAGACTATGCTACCGGATTTGAAAAGCCTTATAATTAAAACTCAATGTCGCGGATCAGAACCAGCCGGAGCCAAGGTTTCTGAAAGGCCATGGAATAGCCACAAGAATGATAATGAGGCCCATTGTGTAAAAGTAGAGCACTGTTCTGTGCTTGGCAGCGCCGGTCAGCTTTTTCGATCTGATTCTTCCGACGGTGATCAGCACAATAGCGATTAACATCATGAATATGTGCTCGATTGAATAAAAACGAAACACTTTCTCACTGATGAGGTCAAAATTCACTTTTGCGCTCATGGTATAAAGGATCAGCCCAAGCAGCAGCTGCGTGTGAGTTGCAATGAATGCGAAGAGATAGACTTTGCTATCGCCCTGAGATCCTTTCTGCCAGTTGGAATAGGCCGTGAAAATCGCTGCAATCAAAAGTGCCAACACTACATAACGGAGGCCTGAGTGGGCACGTATAAGCGCGTTCATATCAAATCAGTTTATGGTGAATAAGTAAAAGTATGCAAATGTAACGCTCAACCGAGCATTATGCTTGATATTTGCACAACAAAAAGTCCCGATAATTAAAAATATCATGATCATATTTAACATTACCGTCAACATTAGTTATGCCGCCGAAAAGGATTGGCTTGATTTCATGAAGACAGTCCACATCCCCGAAATCCTGGCGACAAAACTGCCGCTCGAGTGTAAACTTTTCCGCTTGCTCACCGAGATAGAAAACGAAGGTTCGACTTACACCACGCAGTTTTCGTTCCGGACCATGGAAGATTTCCTTGCTTACCAAACCGGCTTTCAAGCCGACTTGCAGGAGCGCCACCATGCGCTTTTTAATGGTCAATATGTATCTTTTCGGACACTTTTGGAGGAAGCATGACGCTTTCCATCCCCACTTTTGAGGTAAAATAAATATATTTAAAAACAACCCGGTTTACTTGACATTACCCTATTATTTCCTTTTATTTAATATACCATTAAGATCAAAAATGGTGTTCGGGAGCGATTTGAAATTGGGTGGAGAGGATCGAAACTTGTATTGGCGGCCCCGGCATACATGTTGATAGGATGGTTTAAAATATGTTTTACCTTAAAACAAAGTGCTTATGAGACTGCAAATGCAAGCAATTCATTTTGACGCCGATCCTAAGTTGTTGAGCTTCATTCAACAAAAGCTAGATAAACTTGATACCTTTTATGACCGGATTACTAGCGGAGAGGTGTTTTTGAAATTGGATAAAAGTGACAATGCCAAATTACAGACCAAACTTCTTGAGGTTAAGCTTTATGTTCCGGGAGGAACCATGTTTGTGAGAGAGCAAGGGACGACGTTCGAAGAAGCAACTGATTTAGCAATAGATACATTGAAAATGCAGGTTAAAAAGTTTAAAGACAAACGTAACAATGCCAGGGCACCGAAGATTATTGAAGGTGTAGCATTAGAAGACGGCGTTACGCTCATAACGGAGGAAACTGAAGAGTAACAACATATATATTATAAGCAAGAGAAGCCGCCCCGGTCCGGGACGGCTTCTCTTGCTTTATGGCAAACGCGTTTGTTTGCAACAATCGGATAATTGAGCGAATTTAGATTTTTGTTAATATAAAAGCGATTTTATGAATATTGAACCTGTTGTGGATAGTAGTTTCGAACACCCATTTCGTCTGACCCAGGAAGAAGTTCAGCGGTTTGCAGATCTTACCGGTGATAATAACCCCATTCACCTGGATGCGGAATATGCTGCAACGACCTCATTCAAAAAGCCTATCATTCATGGCATGCTGGGCGCGACCATTTTCACAAAAGTGCTGGGAACACAATTTCCAGGCTTTGGATCTATTTACCTGAAACAAACATTAGAATTCCTGCGCCCTATGTTCGTTGAGACGGATTACAAAGCCGTTTTCACGATCAAAACTATTAATCCGGAAAAGCACATTGCTGAGATTTCCACTGAGATTGTGGATGCGACAACCAAGAAAGTGGTGACGCGTGGTGTGGCTACAATGATCAATACAGAAAAGTTCTAAAGATAAAAGCCCGGACAGGAATGCCCGGGCTTTCATATCATTTATCCTTCTCAGATTATTCTGCAGTATTCTTCTTATTTTGAACTTCGGCACGGATATCCTGAGCCAACGTTTTAAGGTCTTGCATTCCTTTACGTACACGTGTTCCAGCAGCCTGGTTGCCTTTGTCATAAAACTTATCAAAATCGCCTTCCAGTGAAAGGATCAGATCTTTAACTTCATCAAATCTTGCCATGTTTGTGTTTGTTTTTTAGTTTCAAAATGCCTTTTACACGCTAAAAACGCATGTTATGACCGAAATTTAGTAATTAAAAGCATTTCCGCAACCCAAAAAACAAAAAAAAACACTTCTAAAATGCAATTAATTATTTGTAAACACCTAAATATCTTAAAATCAGACATTTAGTAATTATTAAATTTTCAAAATAAAAATAAAAAAAAGAGGGCTTTTGCGAAAAAAGCCCTCAGAAAGCAAAATATGCCGATTTTTACTCGATTACCTCTTGAACGTCTTCAACCTGGTAAACCCTGTTTTTCAGTTTGTCGGCCAGAGTCGTGAACGCATTCAATGTATATTCCACATCATCCAATGTATGCGCAGCAGTTGGAATAATACGCAGCATGATCTGACCTTTCGGTACAACCGGATACACGACGATAGAGCAGAAAACGCCCATATTCTCGCGAAGATCACGCACCATGCGTGTTACTTCCGGCACGCCGCCTTCACTGTGAAGGAAAACCGGAGTAACCGGCGATTCTGTTTCACCAATGTTAAAACCTCTTCCCCTCAGTCCGTCCTGCATAGCCTTAACATTCTCCCAAAGTTTCGCACGAAGCTCCGGCATTGTCTTGATCATTTGAAGACGCTTGCGGCAACCTTCTACGTATGGCATCGGAAGCGCTTTCGCATAGGTTTGCGAGCGCATGTTATATTTAAGGAACATGATGATTTCGGGATCGTCCGAAGCGATGAAAGCGCCAATTGCGGCCATCGATTTCGCAAATGTTGAGAAGTAAAGATCAACTTCTTTCTGAACGCCCAAAAGCTCTCCTACGCCTGCGCCGGTTTCGCCCATTGTGCCAAATCCGTGAGCATCATCCACAAGCAGACGAAAATCATACTTCTTCTTTAATTCCACAATCGCTTTCAGATCGCCTACTTTACCAGACATGCCGAAAACGCCTTCGGTGATAACAAGCACACCGCCACCTTTCTCATTGGCTAGTTTCGTAGCACGGATCAGGTTCTTTTCAAGGCTAGCCATATCATTATGGTTGAACTTGTAGTATTCACCCAATTTTGCTTTGTGCAAGCGAATTCCGTCGATGAGACAGGCATGTGATTCCGCATCGTAAACAATCACATCGCGGTGGTCACAGATACACTCGATCGCCGACATGACGCCCTGATATCCGTAATTCAGCAGAAATGCGTCTTTCTTACCTACAAACTCTGCAAGTTCTTTTTCAAAAGTCTCGTGAAGCTCTGAATTCCCCGACATCATTCTGGCTCCCATTGGATAGGCAAGCCCCCATTTGGCAGTCGCTTCCGTATCCGCTTGTCTGATTTCCGGATGATTAGCCAGCCCCAAATAATTGTTCAAGCTCCAATTTAACACCTCACGGCCCATAAATCTCATGCGCGGCCCCAAGTCTCCTTCCAACATCGGGAAAGAAAAATAATGGTGGCTGTTCAGCATTTTGGCCGGTGTCCCGATAGGGCCGGAGTTGTTGCGTAATTTCTCAAAAATATCCACTCGCTTTTATTTTATGTGGGTAACCAATTGATATAAATGTTAGATAAATGCAAAATTAACAAAATTTGCGCTTACTTTAATACAATCCAGCCCCAGGCCTTGATTGTAATTTAGTAAAATAACAAAAATCGTGCTCTAACTAACATCATAAAATCGGGTATTCTCCCACCAAATAAAAAATCCTGGCACTTCTATTAAGAATGCTTTTGTTATCTTACAATCATTGATTGCAATAATCCCGTCTATCTGAATGTCATCAATCAAAAAAATACTGGTTGCCAATCGTGGCGAGATTGCATTACGCATCATGCGTACGGCGAGTGAAATGAACATTGCGACGGTTGCCATTTTTAGTGAGGCGGACAGGAAGTCTCCGCACGTGCGTTATGCGGACGAAGCAGTTTGCATTGGACCTCCATCGTCCTCAGAATCTTATTTGAGAGGTGATAAAATAATTCAGGTCTGCCGGGAGCTTCATGTAGACGCCATACATCCCGGCTATGGCTTTTTATCCGAAAATGCCGGCTTTGCTCAAATGGTGAGGGAAGCAGGAATTATTTTCATCGGCCCATCGCCTGAAGCAATCGAGATCATGGGCAGTAAGCTGGCCGCAAAGCAGGCAGCCAGCCGATATAACATCCCTATGGTGCCTGGCACAGAGACAGCCATAACCGATCGCATGGAAGCCAAAACAAGAGCGCGGGAAATTGGTTATCCTATTTTGATCAAAGCTTCTGCAGGTGGCGGCGGAAAAGGCATGCGGGTGGTTGATAACGAAAGTGATTTTGACGAACAAATGGACCGGGCCGTTAGCGAAGCGCAAACTTCTTTTGGCGATGGTTTTGTATTTATCGAAAAATACATTACTTCCCCCAAACACATTGAAATTCAAATTTTAGGCGATCAGCATGGCAACATTATCCATTTGTTTGAGCGCGAATGCTCCATTCAGCGCCGGCATCAGAAAGTGATCGAAGAAGCCCCTTCTATATCAATTACGAATGAAACCAGAGTAGAAATGGGCCGCTGTGCCATTGATGTGGCCAAATCATGCGGATATTATGGAGCCGGGACGGTTGAGTTTATTCTGGACGAGCAGGGAAATTTCTATTTTCTGGAAATGAACACGCGCCTCCAGGTGGAACATCCTGTAACGGAACAGATTACGGGTGTTGATTTGGTAAAACAAATGATCTTCATTGCCGAAGGAAAGCCTTTGACATTGAAACAAAGCGACCTCGCGATCAAAGGCCATGCGATAGAAGTGCGCGTTTATGCGGAAGACGCCACCAATAATTTTCTTCCGGACGTGGGCACATTACATACATACATTAAGCCGGACGGGAACGGCGTCAGGGTTGATGATGGATTCGAACAGGGCATGGACATTCCGATCTATTACGACCCGATGATCGCAAAGCTTATCACTTACGGTGCAGACCGTGAAGAAACCATTCAGAAAATGATCCGGGCCATTAACGAATACCAGATTTCGGGCGTGCAAACCACGCTGCCTTTCTGCAAATTTGTTATGAAACATCCTGTATTCAGATCGGGGAATTTTGATACGAACTTTGTAATAAATCATTTCCAGCCCCAAATGCTGACGGAGGAAATTAGCAGCGACTCTGCCCGGCTAGCAGCCATCATCAGTGCGCATCTGTTGAAGAAAACGCAGTCTGATACTGACTTGAATAATGCTTCTGAAAATAAAAAAGCATCTCTCTGGAAGCTCCGCCGCATGCACAATCTTTAACGGATGCCTTTCTTGCATTTTCCCGGGAAATTGCCTACTTTTGCGGTCTTAATTTTTTGGAATGTTGGATTGCATAAAAATTACAGAATTTGGAATAACTATGCAAGTAATCCAGCCCTCAACATTTCTTTCATAAGAAGTACACTATTGCCTTATTTGGCTCACGACTAAAGAAATTCACAGAATATTCAGCTATGAAGCTATCCGAATTTAAGTTTGATCTTCCCCAGAGTTTAATTGCACTTCATCCTTCAGACCGCGGCGAATCCCGCCTTATGGTTGTTCACCGTAAAACAGGAGAAATAGAACATAAAACCTTTGCAGACCTTATCAATTATTTTGACGACGGGGATGTAATGGCCATTAATGATACAAAAGTTTTTCCGGCCCGTCTTTTTGGTCAAAAGGAAAAAACTGGTGCAAAAATTGAAGTTTTCCTTTTGCGCGAACTGAACCGTGAAATGCGTCTTTGGGATGTTTTGGTAGATCCTGCGCGTAAAATCCGTGTTGGTAACAAGCTTTATTTTGGGGACAGCGACCTGGTTGCTGAGGTGATCGACAATACAACTTCACGTGGCCGTACGATCCGTTTTCTTTATGACGGTGACAACGACGCGTTCATGAAACTTGTTGACGAATTGGGTGAGACGCCGCTTCCTCCGGAAATTATTTCCAGACGTAAAGTTGAAACATCTGACAGAGAACGTTTCCAGACCATTTTTGCTGAACACGTTGGCGCAGTTGCAGCCCCTACGGCTGGAATGCACTTTACGAAGGCGATCATGAAGCGTTTGGAGATCAAAGGTGTCAATTTTGCGCCTGTAACCTTGCATGTTGGGCTTGGCACATTCCGGACTGTGGATGTGGAAGATCTCACGAAACACAAGACAGATTCTGAAAATTATAGAATTACACAAAGCAGCGCCGACATTGTCAACGCAGCTATTGATAACAAAAAACGCATTTGCGCAGTTGGTACGACTTCATTGAAAGCGGTGGAATCTTCTGTTTCTGCGAGCGGACATTTGAAAGCAGTTGAAGGCTGGACAGACAGATTCGTGTTTCCTCCTTACGATTTCAAAATCGCGACTGCATTGCTATCTAACTTTCAGCTTCCTGAGTCCATTTTATTGATGTCGGCTTGTGCATTTGGAGGTTTTGATCTGGTTATGAAGGCTTACGACCTTGCTATCAAGGAAAAATATAAGTTTTTCACCTACGGCGACGCGATGCTGATTATTTAAGGTTTAAATAAAAAATTCAAGATGGTCATTTGTGGTCAAGGATTTGATTTCCTGATACATAAATGACCATTTTTTTATGACTGCTATGCAAGAATATGTCATTATAGTTGCCGGAGGAAGTGGAAGCCGCATGAAAAGCGAGCTTCCCAAACAGTTTTTGAAAATCAATGGTCTACCAATCCTGATGCATACCATTCACGCATTCAGGAAATATTCTGATGCACTGCAAATCGTTTTGGTTCTTCCTGCTGAGCAGATGATATTCTGGAAACAGCTTTGTGAAGAACATTCATTTCAAATTGCATGCACATTAGTTGCTGGCGGTGATTCCCGCTTTGCATCTGTAAAAAACGGGCTAGGCAGCATTCAAGATCATGAAGGATTGGTTGCGGTGCATGATGGCGTAAGGCCTGTAATTAGCAAAGAAATTATCGCCGCAAGTTTTGCGAGAGCTGCCGAGCAAGGCAGCGCGGTTACCAGTGTTCCGCTCAAAGATTCAATTAGGAAAGTTGAAGAAAGCGGGAAAAACCTGGCTGTGGACAGAACCGCATTTCAACTGATCCAGACCCCTCAGACATTTCGCCTGGATTGGATGCAACAAGCATTCGCAGTAGATTACAATGAGCAATTTACAGATTGCGCCAGTGTCTTGGAGGCCGCAGGCTATCCGATTTATCTGATTCCCGGTGCCTATGAAAATATAAAGATTACAACACCGGAAGATTTGCGGTGGGCCGAAATATATCTTTGATATGACCATCAACGACATCATATTACTGCGCCTTCATAATCAACAAATTTCCCATAATCCGTCGAATACACCGGAGGAAGTCGTGTCGTGGATGGGCGCTATACAAGCGCAGGACTATGCAGGCGCGAAATGTTCGCTCGGTTTGAGGCTGCCAAAAAGTACGGAATCAGACATTGATAATGCCATTGCGCGGAAGGCGATCATTCGGACGTGGCCTATGCGGGGAACACTGCATTTCGTTGCTGCTGATGATGTGAGGTGGTTGCTTAAATTACTGACGCCCCGGATAATTGCAGGGTCAGCCGGTCGGCACCGGCAATTGGAATTGGATGAAGCAACATTTAAAAAAAGCGAGGAACTGCTGTTTAGTGCATTGGAAGGCGGAAAGCAACTGATGCGGAGCGAAGTATATGCCATTTTAGAGCATTCGGGTATTGCAACGGCAAATCAGCGCGGCATGCATATTATCAATTATCTTGCTCAAAAGCAGGTTTTATGCCACGGTGTCCACAATGAAAAGCAACCAACATATGTGCTGCTGGACGAATGGGTTCCTGATTCCAAGCATCTGGAACCCGATGAAGCATTGGCAGAACTGGCATTGCGCTATTTCAGAAGTCATGGACCGGCCACGCTCAATGATTTTGTCTGGTGGTCTGGATTGAAGATCTCCGACGCACGAGCAGGTTTAAATTCAGTTTCATCGGCTCTTGAAATGATTGAGTGCGAAGGAAGAACTTATTGGGCCGGAGCTGAGCATCCGGAAATGAGCTCCATCCCTTCAACATTTTTACTACCAGGTTTTGATGAGTATATGCTGGGTTACACGGATAGAACACCGATCTTGGCCACTCAATATGCGGGTAAAATCGTTCCTGGAAACAACGGAATGTTTATGCCCACCGTTGTATCAGATGGGCAAGTGATAGGCCTTTGGAAGCGAATTTTAAAGAAGGACAAGATTTTAATTGAAGTTATGCCTTTTGAAAAAGTCAGTAAGGCCAAAATTAAATCTATCACGACAGAAGCTAAGAAATATGGTAAATATCTTGGCAAAAGCGTCTCACTTGCTGACTAGACTTTCACAAAGATTTTATTTTTGTAAAGAAAATAGAGAAAAAACCAGACGATCACAAACCCTCCTAATGCATTAAATACTTCGTGCCACTTTTCGGGAGAATACTTATAAAACCCTTCAAAGAGGAGTTTTGAGGATGCATTGAAGTCGATAAACCGGACTGCCAGATAAATTACAAGAGAGTTCATTCCTATCACCTGGAAGAAAAAAGCCCACTTCTTATAACCTTTCACGTCTATGATCCAGTAAAAAATAGCTAGTAATGTGAATGCCATTCCGGAGGTAAGCATGATGAATGAGCTGGACCAAAGATGTTTGTTTATTGGAAAAGCTAAATTCCAAATTAAGCCGGAGACAATCCCTACAATTCCGCAGAAGAAAAGCTGCATAAGCTTAGTTCTGGCAACGTGGTTGCGCAGCAGAATGTCACCCGCAACGGTCCCCATCAAAGTCAGACAAATGGATGGAAACTGTGTCAGTAGTGCGAGCTCATCATACGTGCCTTGTTTCAGTTTGCCTGGCATAAAGTTCCGGTCAAACCAGCCAACAAGGTTGCCCTCAAACGAAAGGTCTCCCGCTCCGTAACCGGGCACCGGAATGAATATCAACGCCAAGTAATACAGGATAAGCGTCGAGATTGCAATCCAGATTCTATTGGTAAAGGAGAAATTCAGGTAAAAAATAGCCCCAATGAATGTGGCCAGGCCTATCCTTCCCAAAACACTTCCATAGCGAATCTGCGCAGGATCATATAAATCGATTGGGGCATTTTTATCGAGGATACCAAGCGCGATCAATATCAACATTCGTTTGAATGTCTTTCTTAAAATTTCCGACTGCGAGATTCCTTTTGCTAGTGCCCCCGTTACACTAAACGCCAGCGATGTGCCCGCTAGAAAAAGGAACAAGGGAAAGATAAAATCATAAAATGTAAATCCGTGCCATTCGGGATGTGTGAATTGCGCTGAAATTGCGTCTACGGCATTAATACCCGTTTTCCCACCCAACAGAAAAATAAAAGCACCGCCCCCGGAAATCATAAGCATGTCAAAGCCGCGGAGCGCATCCATTGAAGCAAGTCTTTTGACATTGCCCACTTTTTTCTTTCCTGTCGTAACACTGGCCGAAGCAGTTTCCATAATTCTAATGTTAGCACTGATTAAAAAGCGACAGGCGTTTGCTTTTTACTTAAAACCCTGCTTATCAGATTTTATCAAGCTATTTCAACTCAAATTTTCCTTACATGAAAGACTTAATGGATGACTTTCAGTTGTATGCGGGCGTCTTACGCCGGGTTGGTAGTACGCTCACGGTGGGAATGATAAGATCTGATCGACGAACCGCACTGCTATCTCTTTATCACGTATACCTCGACAAGCAGTCAGTCAACTATACGCCGATAGATCCATACATTATTCCCAAAACCGATGTGTTTGAGTTATTCGGTAATGATTCGGCTGTTTACGAAGGCGTATATGAATGTGGGTTTGGGCATACCACGGAATTCGAACTGAAAGTCATTAGCAATTTGGTCAAGAAAGCCAATAATCTGGCACGACTACACAAACTGGGACGGAGTTCGTGCAGCAATGAATGACTTATATAAAAAAGACGCAAGATTTAAAGACATCAAACACTTAGGAGGGACAAGTATTTTGATTCTTCAATTGAGTTTTAGCTAAAAGCTTAAGCACAAAAAAAGACCATCCTTATGAGATGGTCTTTAAATGGTATTGTGGCGGCTACCTACTTTACCAGGTTTGATCCAAGTATCATCGGCGGTTCTGGGCTTAACTTCTCTGTTCGGGATGGGAAGAGGTGAACACCAGGCCAATAGCCACCAACAAGGTCTT
>NZ_JAJUXJ010000007.1:0-1586408 GCF_021390415.1 Dyadobacter sp. CY327
GGTTGACTTAGCATGGTACTATATCAAATTTATGTATATGATTGGCGCAGTTACCAGCTACAAGGATTCAAAGCAGGATTTTTTAAAGCGATACCATACGCCATATTTGCAAAATCAAAAGGTTTAACTTGCTCCGCATAGCATTTAATGCGTTGCTTATATGCATCTGAGCTCAGTTCAACTGAATTTATGGTAGGATTAGAACAGTAAGACTACAGTTGACATTTCAAACAACGTTTGTTAATGTGAATCAGCAAATCTATTCTTAGTATCACATGAATAATTGATTTTTCAATATCGGGGAAGCGATTGCCGATATCGGGGAAGTCAAAAATTTTAAATTTATACATATTTTATCTTTCCAGAATACTTAGGATACGTATAAGTGTTAGGTAATCCAAAATAGGCACGGTTTTTATGTATGGCGTTGACTTTCAAAAACTTATCGTACACTAAATTCCGCTGTTTATGATTTTAAAAATGGACAGGTTGCCCATCGAGCTGCCAACACCCAACAATCCATCACCCAATGATGCCGCCGCTCTTCAGGAATTGCTAGGAGGCAAGTTTGGAGAAATGTCTACTTTGATGAACTACACTTTTCAGTCGTTCAATTTCAGGGGAAAGAAACGTTTAAAGCCTTTTTACGACGTTACAGCCAGTATTGCAGGTGAAGAGTATAGCCACATTGAAGTCGTTTCCTATGCAATCAATCTGCTTCTGACGGGAACAACCAAAAGAGGTTTTGACCCTGAGCCTGGCCCATTGAATGAGAGTGTCAATGCGCGCATTTCCCGCCATTTCTTATCCAGCGGACAAGCGTCGCTGCCCATGGACTCTATGGGTGACTGGTGGACCGGACAAAATGTGTTTAGTAGTGGTAACCTTAAGCTGGATTTACTTCACAATTTCTTCCTGGAATGTGGTGCCCGTGCCAACAAAATGCGCGTTTACGAAATGGTTACCGATCCTACGGCACGAGAGATGGTCGGTTTCTTACTGGTTCGCGGCGGGCTACACGTAGTTGCATACGCCAGGGCACTGGAAGTGCTTACAGGCGTAGCCGTAACCAAACTTGTTCCTGTTCCTGATTTAAGCAACAAGGCATTTAAGGAAACCAGAAAATACGAAGAGAATGGTGTACACCGCAAACTATATACGTTTAGCAAAGAAGACTATCAGACTGCTGGCTTAATTTTTAATGGGCCGCATCCGGAAGATGGTCAGCCATTAGAGGTGATTTTTGGTTCCCCCGAAGGATACCCAATGCCAGACCTAGAGGAGGAGCCACAACTTAATTCACCTGGTGAAGACGGCATTGATCCTGAAATGTTTGCCGATATTGCCAAAAAGCTAGGTATAAAAATCTAAATGGTGCCATCCGAGAATAAATAAAAGGGGTCTAGTTATAACGAGGTTGCAAAAAGTAACCTCGTTATATTTTATAAAATACAAAGCTCTTCTATTAATGAATATTTATAAAGAAGTCTAAGTATACTTTGTTAAAACTTCGGTTTTTAAGACGGCCAAGTCATCAAGACGTGCGCTATCGTTGTCAAATGCTTAAGCGGGTTATCTTACAAAAGAGTTGCTGTATAGCAAAGCCAAGTTTTTTGGGTATTGCAATCAGAAGTTATTTGGGGCTGCACACCTTTTCCAGTAGTCGATCATCACTTTAATTGTTTCTTTAATTTCACCAAATTCACCGGGCTTAACAAAAAAACCTTGTGCAGATGTGCTATATGCGTCGATAACTACCTGCTGGTTAATCGCAGTGGTAAAGTAAACGTAGGGAATGCATTTAAGGCTAAGTTCTGCATCGGTCTGCAGCTTTCTTCTAAGCTCCAGTCCATTTAACTGTGGCAGATTAATATCTGAAATAATAATGAAAGGCAGCTCTTTGCTGGTATAAAGAAAATCCAATGCCGATTGACCATCTGAGAAATACATCCTTTCATTAGAATACCCTAATTCGCCGAAAACTTCTTCCAATACGAACTGGTCGTCTGCATCATCTTCTATAATGATAATTGGGCCATTTTTATCCATCCGATAATTAGTTTAGTGTAAGCTCAATATTTACTTACATAGCTTGTCATTTCAAGTCAGTTACACATAAGATTACATTCCAACAAGTAGGTAAGTAGTCAACGCCTGGTTGCATATTGCGAAAAACATTGTGCCACCTACAATAACTTTCTGTACCTTATAGGAATAATTATTTGATGATGTGGCATTTACGCTCAACATCCTGCACCTAACCTTACCATCTTAATGAATTCAATTGAACCAAATCACATTGTTGCCATCGGTGCATCGGCCGGGGGCCTTGATGAGCTGATTTCTTTTTTTGAAAACACACCTCTGGATGGTATTGCCTACGTTGTGGTCCAGCATTTATCCGCTGATTATGAAAGCAGGTTGGCAGAAGTCTTATCCAGGTACAGCAAGCTGACCATGGTACAGGCGGTAGAAGGGACGGGCATTGCGTCCAATTATGTATATGTAATCCCGGGAGATAAGTTTATGACTGTTAAAAGGGGGCATTTACATTTAAGCGATAAAACCGACGTGCGCGGTCCGCACATGACCATCAATACATTCTTATCTTCCCTCGCTGCCGACTACGGCCCAAAGGCGATTGGCGTCATCCTGTCCGGCCTGGGTTCTGATGGTAGTGATGGTGTAAAAGCAGTTAAGAAGGCAGGCGGGATGGTGATTGCCCGAAACCCACAAACCACTGAATTCAACAGTATGCCTTCCAATGCAATCGCCACTGGAATGGTCGATTTCATCGTGGAGCCCGAGGCAATGCCCGGCGCTATTGAAGAATATGTCAAGCGGGAAATTGAACTGCTAGCGGCCGGTATCTCTGATGGAGAAAATATGGCTGGTTTGATCGAGATCATAAGCCAGCAGCTTCCACTGGATTTTTCAGACTACAAGCAGTCGACTATTTTGCGACGGATCAAAAGAAGGGCGGCTTATAACAACTTTGAACGCCTGGAAGCTTACCTGGAATTTGCCAAAGGTTCCCCTGATGAAATTGAAGCGCTTGCCAAAGATTTCCTGATTAGCGTGACTGCTTTTTTTAGGGACACCGAAGCATTTAGTGCGCTGGAAAAACGGGTACTGCCTTCTATCATTAGAAGCCTTTCTACTGGTCAGGAGATCAGGATATGGGTTACTGGTTGTGCGACGGGCGAAGAAGCCTACTCGATGGCAATCCTGGTGCGGGAGCTTTTGGGGGAAAAGATCCAGGACCAGCAGGTGAAAATCTTTGCTACCGATATTGATACTGCTGCCCTGGCCCATGCCGGTAAAGGCATTTACGCTGCTGCTGTAGTGTCCAAAATGCCGCAATCCTACCTGGAAAAATACTTTATACAGGAGGGGGAGGATTATAAGGTAACGGTTGCCTTGCGTAAAATGGTTATCTTTTCCAGACATGACCTGGTGAAAAACCCGCCCTACTGCAACATGCATCTGATCAGCTGCCGCAACCTGCTGATTTACATGACCCCGATCTTACAACAAAAAATCTATCACATGCTCCTCTTTGGGCTAAAACCCGAGGGATACCTGTTTCTAGGATCCAGTGAGAGTCCCTCGCCGATATTAAAGAGCATGAAAGTCATTGATAAAAATGCAAAGATCTACCAGAAACTGGATGCTACCCCATCCGTAAACTTTGAAACGTTTACCCTGCCGGAATATACCTACCACAAACCGACCAGCTTAGGGGTTGCTCAACCAGAAACCAATAAAGCGCCCGACCGCACCCTGGATGGGGCAATCCATGAAACCATCCTTAATGAAGAGCAGCGCCTGCTTGTCTGTATTGATGAAAACAACAGGGTGCTTAAATCCTACGGCCCAACCGGAAGGTTCCTTACCCAAAAGATTTTAACGTCAGATCTGACCGAACTTCTACCGGGCCCTCTTAATATTGCTTTTAAGACATCCTGCAAAAATGTCATCGAAACCCATAAAAGAACAGTAGTCACAGGGATACAGATCCAGCACTCCCAAGAGACAATCAAGGTAAACTTGTCGGTTAGCCCGATGGTCCTTAAAGGCCGGCCTAATGGGTTCTTAGTTGTACAGTTTAGCGAGGATCAAGGTTCCGGCCAGCCAGCAGATGCAATGCAGTTTGACGAGAAGCTCTATCTAGACGATTATACCAAGTTTTTGGAGCAGGAAAACAAAGACCAGAAAGAGCAACTGGCTGCTGCCACCGAAAAACTGTTTGCACTCAACGAGAATATGCAGTCCTTTAATGAGGAGCTGCTATCGGCCAATGAGGAGATGCAGAGCAGCAATGAGGAAATGCAGTCCGTCAATGAAGAGCTGCACACGATCAATGCGGATTACCAGTTAAAGAACCGTGAGCTCTTAGAGCTTAACGATGATCTGAACAATTATTTTAAAAGCAATATCAATGGCCAGCTCTTTATCAGCTCAGATCTTCGCCTGATGCGATTTTCGCCTGGGACCGTCCGGCATATCAACTTGGTTGAAAGCGACATAGGACGGCCAATCAGTAACATTTCAACCAATTTCAGGTTTGAAACCCTTTCTGATGACATAACAGATGTTCTGGACAAGGGTTATCCTATAATCCGTGAAATCCAGGCCAATGATGGCAAGTGGTACCAGGTTATGACCATGCCATATATCCAGCAGCTTGGCAATAAAAGAACGGGTGCCATCATTACTTTCAATGATATTACCAGCCTGAAAGAAATACAACACCAGCTGGACAAAAAGAATGAAATCCTGACCCGCATAAACGGCGACCTGGACAATTTTGTACATACGGCATCTCATGACTTGCTAGGACCGCTCAGTAATATAGGTATTAGTATCGGCCTATTAACTGAAATGCGGGCAGACGATGTAGAACTGAAACCGATTTTAAACATTATCGGCAATTCAGTGAAGAAGTTCGGGGCCCTGGTCAGGGACATCGGCACAGTGGCCAGAATTGAAGACCAGGCCATTTTGACTGAGATGGTAGCGCTGAACGAAATTCTGGAGAACATCCTGTGGAGCCTTGGCGACAAGATCAGGCAGACTGGCGCAGTGATTACCAGTGATTTGAAAGTACCTCAAATACTTTTTTCCAAAAAGAACCTAAGGAGCATCTTGTTCAATCTGGTATCGAATGCGATCAAGTACCGATCAGAGGATACACCTTTTGTCACCATCCAAACTTCGAGTGTAGGTGAATTCACTGCCCTGACAGTCCAGGATAATGGGAGCGGGATGTCCGAAAATGATGTTGACAAGATTTTTCAGAAGTACCACAGGCTCCAAACTGACCATGAAGGGCAGGGAATCGGGCTTTATCTGGCTAGAAAAATAATTGATGCTTCCGGTGGCAGTATCCGCGTTGAAAGCACGCCTGGCAAGGGAAGCAAATTTGTGATCTATTTCCCGGTAGCTGGGCTAAAATAAACAGATAGCCAATGCGTGCTACCTGTTAAGTGGCTTACCCAGATTGTCCACGCTTCATCACCAAATTAATATGGCAAAAAACAAAAAAGCCTTATCTGGAAAGGTTGTCGTCATCGGCACGTCTTCCGGTGGCCTGAATGCACTGAAAACATTGATTAATCAGCTGCAAGAAAATTTTCCAGCACCCATACTGGTTGTCCAGCATATTTCAGCTGATGCGACGGGCAGCGTTCTTTTGGACGTGCTAAACAAGCAAACCAACATCCACTGTCAACATGCTGTAAATGGCGAAAGCCTTCAAAACGGGCATTTGTACCTGGCACCTTCTGATCATCATCTAATGATCGGTGATGACCAGAAAATCCTCGTTACCAAAGGCGCGCAGGAAAACCGCTCCCGGCCTGCAATTGATCCATTGTTTCGGTCAGCTGCTGTTGTTTTCGGTAGCAATGTAATTGGGGTCCTGCTGACAGGTTACCTGGATGATGGAACAGCCGGGATGATTGCTATCAAAAGGTGCGGCGGTACGTGCATAGTTCAAGACCCCTCAGATGCAGAATACCCTGATATGCCAGCCAACGCTATCAAGCAAGTAGATGTTGATTTTTGCTTGCCCCTTATGGAAATGGGCGGTTTACTGTATCAACTCCTGGCAGCAAAACCGGAAAAAAGCGGGCCCATCCCAAAGGATATATTGACCGAAGCAAAAATTGCCAAACGCGTGTTAAGCGATTTGCCTGCTGTCAATTCTCTGGGAGATCAGGTGCCTTTCAATTGCCCGGGCTGTGGTGGTGTCCTATGGAAAGTAGACAAAGGCCCCCTGACACGCTACCGCTGTCATACCGGTCATGCCTACACGGCGCAGACTTTGATCGCCGAGCAAACCTTGAAGATCGAAGAGACGATGTGGACGGCGCTCCGGATGTTTGAAGAAAGAAGGAACCTTTTGACCACTTTTGCAAAAGAGCAAACCGGGGCAATCAAGAAGTCGGCGCTCGAAAGGGCAGAACTGTCCCAGGTTCACATTGACCGGATCAAGGCCATCCTGCTTGCTGATGACAAAGGGACTGCTCAGGATACACCCAGTTGATGCTCACTTTTTAGTATTTAATCAAACGTAAAAACAGTAAACGGTTATGAATAAAAAAGGACCTATTATAATCATAGAAGATGACATGGACGATCAGGATATCCTGTCTGAAATTTTCAAAGAACTGAATTATAAGAATGAACTGTTTTTTTTCGGAGACGGTGTACAAGCATTGGATTACTTGACACACATAGATATTGAACCTTTTCTTGTTCTTTCTGACATCAACATGCCAAAATTAAATGGGATGGAACTGTATGAAAAAATTCATAACAACGAAGATTTGAGACTCAAATCAATCCCATATCTTTTCTTTTCTACAAGTGCTGAGCAAAAGCATGTGATCGATGCGTATTCAAGGTCTATTCAAGGATTTTTTATCAAACCAAGTAATTACGATAGATTAAAAGAAATGATAGTAAAGATTGTGGAGTACTGGCAAGAATGTGAATCACCAAAATATATCAAAAATGCTCAGTAATAAGAGAATGTAGGGAAGGCACTGGGCTCCGTTTGCAGGTTAGATGAAAGACATAGAGTAATGACTCCAAAGCTCGCAAAACCAGGTAAAGAGCAAGGCTAGGCCTTAGGCCAGTACAAATGGAAGAAGAATAAGATGGCGCCGAGAAAAAAAACGCTGCCAGAAATACAATTAAATGAAAATTTGCCAAGTCAACATAAGGCAGGAATTGAAAGAATTGGTTCGAAGCATTTCATATCTGGGTTTGGCAAAGACAAAATCACCAAGCCAAAAATCAAGCAGAATTTGCGCTTGCAGCGTGTTACTGCGCAGCTTTTAACGGAGCTTCAAGCCAGTCTAAATGAAGTAAAAGACTTATTGAAGGCATGTGTTTAGATGGATATTACAATGGAAACAATGAATGGCAACGAATGGCTACCAGGCGATACCGAGACTGAAATACAGAATTTTTGGAAAGAATTTAAAGTAAACCCTGCTTTGATGGCCGGCCTGCAATCACTTATGGATTTGCAACCAGCTGTTAAAAATGGCTCGCACTATTGGCGGCCGAGTTCTGAGAACGGGACAATATTCACCAACTCAAACAGTAATATTAGTGGTGTAGAAAAGATTTTTGCTTGGTCAAAGATTTTAAATGGGCAAGAAATACTATGTGCTATAAACCTGGATCAGCATAAACAGGCAATAGTATATGTAACCATAGATAAAGACTTGTATGCACCAGATGAAAAATTATACCTTTTATTTGGTCCCCAACAAATCCCGGCCGAGTTAAATGTTGAAGACAGGAATGGTAAATCAGTCCGGTTGACGCTGCCAGCTCGTTCACTGATCATTTATGGCAAGGCCCCAATACTCCGGTAACTTTTTGAAAATGGCAGTTAAAAGCACCAGGCTTTTAGTGGTTAAAACCTTCCAAAAAAATATTAACTCCAACAATTTAAAAGGGGGCTTAGCATCCTGGATTAACTGATAACTGGTGTGCAGTGCCACCTTGTCCTTGATAGATAGATCCGAATGTGGTCTGAATTTTGGTGTAAAGGTTGTTACAAGTCTGGCTTGTTTGCCGTGTCAAGTGCATAGCACAAATATGGTCCATACATCCCATCGGTGAGCAACTTAAATTAGTTTAAAAGTGCTCCAATCTCTCGCAGCTTTCTTGCTGCCATGTCTGGGAAATCAATAAAAGTTTGATGTAAGAAGCGCTGATGGATCGATAATTGCTAGGCAAGGCTCCATTCATCAGATCCGGCACTAATTATTACTTTATGACATTTATAGACAACGTATTACAAACCCATCATATGGGTGGTCTGATCAAGCGGGCGAGCTAATCAGACCAAGGGCAAGTTAGAATCTTCAAAAAGTTTTTTAAAAGGTTGAACGTCTTGGTAGACTGCCGTAACTGTCTCCCACTTATGAGTTGGGTAAAAGTACTGTGCATGGTGCCCCTGCTTATGCTATTCATATTTGAGTTTTTTAGCTTGCCTTTATTTGCCGCAGCATTGGTCAGTTTGATCATTTTGGGGACGCGTGGCACGAGCTGGCAACATATTTACTGATCGCACCGAAAATTGGCGCAGAAGGAGAAGGCCTTCACTGCTGGCAGCTTTGGCAACTGTATTGCGGTCAGTTGCCGGCATGATTGACAAAGAATAAATAATCGCATTCAATACACTAAAAACAGATTTGAATATGGACAATAATAAGGTAAAACAAATACATGATTATGGCCAGAGCATCTGGCTTGATTTCATTGACCGCAAGATCATTTTCTCGGGAGAATTAAAGAAATTGATTGAAGAAGACGGTGTGCGTGGTGTGACATCCAACCCGGCTATTTTTGAAAAGGCCATCAGCAGCAGTTCCGATTACGATCAGGACATTGCCCGCCTGACTAATGAAGGTCTGAGTACGGATGAAGTATTTTTTGGACTGGCTGTGTCTGATATCAAACTTGCATGCGATGTGCTGGCACCTGTATACAATCAAGAAGACGTGGTTGGCGCTGATGGCTATGTAAGCCTGGAAGTGTCCCCGTTCCTGGCACGTGATACCCAGGCTACCATCAAGCAGGCGCGCGAGCTCTGGGAGCAGGTTGACAAGGACAATGTAATGATTAAAATCCCTGGAACCCAGGCGGGCATTATTGCCATCGAGACAGCAATCAGTGAGGGAATTAATGTGAATGTTACCTTGCTTTTCAGCCTTAAACGTTATGAAGCAGTCGTGGAAGCATATATTTCAGGACTGGAAAAAAGGGAAAAACAAGGACTGCCCATTAACCATGTTTCTTCTGTTGCCAGCTTCTTTTTGAGCCGGATCGACATTTTGGTAGACCCGTTTTTAGACAAGAATGGGCTGGGTGATCTGCGCGGGCAAGTTGCCATCGCATCTGCAAAAACGGCTTACCAGATATATAAGAGACTGTTCAGCTCTGAGCGCTGGAAGAAGCTATCTGCAAAAGGTGCAGTACCGCAGCGGTTGCTGTGGGCGAGTACCAGCAGTAAGGATCCTGCTTTCAAAGACACCCGGTATGTGGAAGCACTCATCGGACCAGACACGGTCAACACCATTCCGCTGCAAACGCTGGAAGCATTCCGGGATCACGGAGATCCGGCAAGCCGCCTGGAAGAAGACCTGGACAACGCAGCATCTATTTTGGGAAAAATAAAGGCTGGGGGGATTGATATGGAAGCTGTGGCTGTCCAGCTCGAAAATGAGGGAATAGACAAGTTCACCGAACCTTTCCAGAAACTGCTGGATGCGATTGAAAAACAGAAAGAACAAGCCGGGCTATAATCTAGATTATGTCCATCTTATTATGCTTGGTCATAAAGGCCGGAAATGGATGGAGCATTATTATGGCTGGCCCAATAGTCCTTTGGTTAAGCTTTTCCACTGCATTTTTGAAAAGAGGATCATACCTCCCAGGCCTACCAAAGCATTTCTTAGTTTAGCCAAAATAGGCTTAGGTTCCATATTCGGACGGACCTGTTGGTCAACCACGGAAGCGGTAACTTTTAAATCCTGAATGGCGATACTGAAAGTACTGCTAGCTAGTTGATGATAAAAATGCGCCGTGGTTTCATCCTGCGACATTGGATTGGGGCACGGTCGGACCGTAATGGAAATGCTTTCATACTCACCTTGCGCCTGATGCGTTATCTTTTCAATGAGTACCCAGTCATGTCCACGTCCTTCAACACTTCCCGGTCCGGGAATGTCAATACGGAACAGGTTGTTCTCACTGGCATCACCTGTTATGGGATGCCCGAATGCATTGGTGAGCTCAAAATTAGCATAAAATGTCCCGGTCATCGACTGCCATGAGCTGACATCAAAAAGTCTGCCTTTTGCTAGCTCAAACAGTCGCCGTGATTCGCTTGCACTAGTCAGCTCAACACTGGTCTGGGCTGAAATAGTAATTCCTTTTGTGGTCGGCGATACCCGATGACTTACATCCTGATTTTTCATACTGTTGTTGTTCTGTAGGTGGTAAGGTAATGAGCGTATGCAGCCCTGAATAAACTGTTGCAGCCAGTGAAATTCCGTGGATGCCACGAGTCTAACCCGATGAAAGGCCCGTGGCTTATTAATATCAGGCCAGAAGCGTTAAAAGTCGATCAGGGAGGATGATAGGATTCAGGATGCTTACGGGCGTCCCGGTATCAGAAACCGCTTCCCCAACTATTCCGGGCCAGTAGTAATCTTACTCCAAGGCACCTGCCTTAGTTGACAAGCGTCAATTGGTAGAAGACAAACTTTTTTTGAGAGGGGATTTTAATTGTCTGGGGATAGGCTATGGTTAGCCTAGCTTTATAAAATTGAAGCCTGCCATAATGCCAACCCTTTTAGAAATTATTGGGTGCGGCACATTTTTGCCAATATTCTACAATGACGCGGATAGTATCCTGCAACGCACCAAAAGATGTCTGCTTTATAAAAAAACCTTGTGCAGAAGTACTGTAAGCATCAATGACAACCTTCTGATTGATGGCTGTTGAAAAAAAGAGATATGGAATGCATCGAAGGTTTAGCTCTGCATCTGTCTGTAATTTGTTTCTTAATTCAAGCCCGTTCAACTTTGGCATGTTTACGTCCGAAAGAATAAGGAAGGGCGCGATTTTCTCACTGTGAAGATATTCGAGAGCTTGAAGGCCATCTGGCAAGTAAACTCGCTTGTTTGGATAATCTAATGATTTAAAGACTTCTTCTAAAAGAAACTGATCATCTTCGTCATCTTCAATGATTATTATTTCACCGTCTTTATTCATACAAGTCAAGGCTTTAGGGGATCTTGATAATTGTAAAAAATTAGGCCAGTGGTCCTTTTAATCAATCATGGTGGCAGGGTTTATATACCAGGTAAATCAATCAGGGCAAAGATTTTAAATTAAATAGCCGGCAAAACTGATCGGCCAGTACGTGAAGCAATAAGAAGTACCAGTCAAAAATATTGTTCGAACACAATAATCTGGACACTAAAAGCAGAATTAAATAGGAACATGGAAAAAAGATAACTAGCATTGTTAGAGCAATTTGTTGTAAAGTGTGATAGGTATGAAGGGACATCTAACAGGGCGAGTTTTAATAGTAGATGATAATAAAAGCTTTGCTGATATAACGGCAAAGCTCATCAGACTTAGCGGGTACGATGTAATTGTCCGCTATACGGGGCCAGAAGGATATGCAGCTGCCAGGGATTTTCTGCCTGACGTGATGCTTTTGGATCTGGGCATTCCTAATGTTGATGGCTATGAGGTCTGTCGTAAAATCCGGCGGCTGTTGTGGGGAAAGAAAATCCATATCATTGCATTGACTGGTTACAGCGCCAGCAGTACAGAGAGATATACAGTAAGAGCTGGGTTTGATCAGCACCTGACGAAAACAGTCCCATTCACCAAGCTGGACCAGGCTATTCGGCAAGGTTTATCGCATTAGTTATTTGTGTGATATCATAATACTAGTGTCATAAAATAATCCTTTTTAAAATAGCCCGGAGCGTCAAAGCAGCTATTAAACATATCCATCCGCGTTTACCCAAGTGCCGAACCCTGCCTATCAGTGCGTCCAGCGGCGTACTAGTCGGCACGATAATTTAACAGAAGGCTGATTGAAATTTAAAACTGTGGGGATAGCTGAGCTTAATTAACTTGACGATCAATGGTTTAAGATGCAAATCTTGCTTGTTATTCCAGGGATGGTTCAGTCAACCACACGCTATTTTGATCCGTTATTTCAACTAAGCTACCGATGCCAGATAACAAGCTAACCAAACCTTTTCCAGACCAAGTCACCAGTCGCCTGGGCGTTTTGCCTAACTTTTTCACAACCGCTGCTGCTGCCCCGGGCCTGATCGAGGAATTGTGGGGTTTTGCAAAGTCTTCTTATCTGGACAATCCTTTGCCTTCCCTGTTTAAGGAGCGCCTGTTCGTATACTTGTCCCGTTTTTGCCCGGTCAGGTATTGCATCATCCGGCATACAGGGTTTTTGATGGGGCTGGGCAGGCCTGCCGGGGACGCCGGCATACTACCCCAGACCATTGAGCAGGTTACGGAGATGCTGAGCTGGCCGCTTCCCGAAACCGATGACTTAAATGCATTATTGACCAGGCTTGAATTTATTTCGGGCCCGTTGGTTATTCCAGCTGCCGGCCAGCAGGCTGAACAGGATTTGTTTGAAGCCCTGGCAGTCCTGTTTTTAGAACCGCGACTTTCCGGCCGCACGCGCAGTGCAGTTGGAAAGGCTTACGGGCAAGCTAATTTTGAGTTAATAACTGCGTTTTTAGCCTTTATCCGCACGGCCCATTACTGGACTGAAACCCATCCCGAACTGGCATATGAACCCGATGTGCAGGCGCTCATGGCCCACCATCCGCACCTGGCAGCACTACTGCTTGATAAATCCGAAGCCGAAGCAGCGCAGCAGGGAAAGGCATTGCGGCAAGCCCTGACGAGCCTGGAAGCTGTGCAGGGCGCGCTTGATACAAACCAGGAACGGATGCGCGTGCAAAAGGACGCTTTTCTATCCGCAATGAACGGCGGCACACTGGAAGACGGACTCAGCATGCTCGTTGAGATGGTTACCAGGGAAACAGCGGCAGAGGCGCGGTGCGCTTTCTACCTGGCCGATGATGCACGAGAATTTTTACATCCGGTCTTTGGCGCTTCAACAATGCCCCTGGCATATTTAAATCAAATTGATAAGTTAAAGATCGGCGAGGATTCTCTGGCATGCGGACTGGCTGTCCCTACCGGCCAACCCGTGATAAGCCATGACGTCTTGGAAGATCCATTATGGGAGCCATGGACGCATCTTGCAAAAAAATACAGCTATCGGGGCTGCTGGTCATTCCCTATCAAAACAAGGGACCAAAAAGCTGTTGGCACATTTGCCCTCTATTTTCAAAATCCCCGTGAAGCCTCTGAAACAGAGCTTGCAATGGTCGACGTTGTGACCCAGACCGCTGCCATCCTGATCGTTACCAGATCAGACGCCCGGGAAAAAGAACAGTCAGAACAAGCGCTACGCGAAAGTGAGCAAAGTTTACGCCTCGTTCTTGAGAGCATTGGCGAACCGTTTTATGTGCTGGACCGGGATTGGCGCTTTGTTTTTGTCAGCCGTGCAGCCTTGAAGGTGTGGCAAAAATCACAGCAAGAAGTTGTAGGGCATATCTTCCTGGAAGCCTTCCCCAATGAAGCATCAAGCGAGTCATATGCTGCGCACCAGCGCGTGATGGATTCCGGCGCAGCGGAGCATTTGGAATCTGTTTCACCCATACTGGGAAGTTGGATTGAGATTGATTTGAACATAACACCCAATGGATATCTTTCCACATCATTCAGGAATATCTCCGAGCGCAAGCAGCGCGAACAGCACCAGAATTTCCTGTTAAAACTTAGCGACGGGCTCAGGCCATTCAAGAATCCGGTCGAGATCCAGGAAACAGCAATAAAGATATTGGGCCAGGAGCTTGATGTGATGCGGGCCGCCTATTTTGAAGTCGATCCGGACGGTGTTACGATCAGTCTGACAGCCCGTTATCAAAAAGGCACGTCAACATTTCCTGCTCAAAGGCGGATTTCCGACATTTCGACTGATCGAGTGAATCAATTTCGCAAGGGGCAAACCCTGGTTATTTGTGATACCGAACACGAAGCCAAGCCCGAAAGATATCGCGCCTTCGGTGTCCGTGCAGCGATTGCCGTGCCACTGGTCAAAAATGGGCAGCTGGTCGCCATCGTAGGCATTCATGCTGAGCAGCCGCGAAACTGGACCCCTGCCCAAGTGCAGCTAGTAGAAGAACTGGCCGAACATACCTGGGTGGCTTTGGAAAGATCGAAAGCCCAAGCAGCCTTGCTGGATTCACAAAAACAATTCCAATCAATTGCTAACCTGGTGCCGGACCTGCTTTGGGATAGCCAGCCGGATGGCTCAACCAACTGGTATAACCAGCGTTGGATTGAATATACCGGGCAGACTTTGGAACAGGCGATTGGTTGGGGCTGGGTTGATGCCATTCATCCCGACGACCGGGATGCTTCGGCAGAGCGCTATGGCAAGGCGGTCGAAGCTAGCCAGTTTTTGCAGCAGGAGCACCGGATCAGGCGTCACGATGGCGCCTACCGCTGGTTTGTTGTTAGCACATCGCCGGTTAAGGATGAAAGCGGAAATGTTGTTAAAATGTACGGCGCCGCCACTGATATTCATGATCGCAGAGAATCCGAAGAAGCTCTGCGTGAATCAGAAGAAAAACTTCGCACGGTGTTCGATTCAATTGATCAAGCCTTTTGCATGATCGAAATTGTGCGCGACCCAATGGGCGTAGGCGTAGATTACCGTCTTCTCGAAGCGAATGGTGTTTTCGAGTTGCAGACGGGAGTCGCCAATGCACGTGGCAAACTCGCCAGCGAATATGTTCCCGGGGAGGAACCTTTCTGGCTTGAAAATTTCGATTGTGTTGCTCGCACAGGCGAGCCGGCACGTGTTGAAAGTTATCACCAGGCCACCAGGCACTGGTATTCAGCGTTCGTTGTGCGCGTGGGCGATCAGGGCAGCAACCGCGTCGCCATCGTTTTCGATGACATCACCGAGCGAAAACAACAGGAAGAGTATAGTGAATTTTTGATAAAGTTAAGCGATATACTGCGCGCTCCCCGGGCCGATGTCGCAGCCATAAAGACGGAAGCCCTGAGATTGCTCGGGGAGCAGTTCAATGTGATACGGGCCATTTATTACGAAGCAGACCAGGACAGTGTCACACTGACAGCCCAGTTTGAAAAGGATGCGGTTGCGAGTCCTGACCAGCTCCGCCTTTCCGATTTTTCACCGACCGTGGCTGAGCAGTACAGGTGTGGCAAAACGCAGATGGTCACTGACACAGAAAACGAGCCTAACCCACGGGCATACCGGGCGATAGGTCTTCGGGCATGGCTTGCGGTTCCTCTCATCAAAGATGGCCGTCTGGTTACCGTTGTAGCCGTTCATTCCAAAACCCCTCGTAAGTGGACGGAAGCCGAAGTCCGGATGCTGGAAGAATTTGCGGACCGTCTATGGGCTGCCGTTGAGCGGGCTAACGTTGAGCAACAAGTACGTGACTCGGAAAGACGGCTCCGCATAGCCACGGAGGCGGCGGATATGGCAACCTGGGAATGGAATTTGATAGAAAATAAGGTCATTTGGAACGAGCAGCACTTCCGGCTTTTCGGTTTGGAGCCGCATGCTGGGCCTGTTGACCCCGAAATTTTTTTTGAGCACATTCATCCATCTGATAGGAAACGTGTCGAAGACCAGCTCCGGGATGCCCTGGCAAATGACGTGGAATTTGATACGGAATTTCTGGCTGTACTTGAAGACGGCACCCAGCGCTGGATGAGTGGGTATGGACGGGTCATGGAAAAATCAGGTGATCAGCCCATATCCATAAGTGGGGTCATGCTTGACATCACAGAGCGGCGGCAGGCTGAAAATGACCTGCGCCGTAGCGAAGAACGTCAGAAAGCAATTATCGAAAGTGCGACTGATTATGCTATTCTAACAATGGATTTAGACATGCGTATCGTTGACTGGAACGTGGGCGCACAGAATATGATGGGTTACTCTGAAGAAGAGATTATCGGTCAGCATGGTGAAATTTTTTTTGTTGCTGAGGACCGGGCAAAAGGCGTCCCGGCATATGAACGTGACAAGGCGATACAAGAAGGGCGCTCGAAGAATGAACGTTGGCATCTTCGCAAAAATGGTTCCCGCTTCTATGGTTCCGGCATTACCAGCCCACTACTGGATGAAGCTGGAAAGGTGATCGGTCTTCTAACCGTAATGCGTGATTTGACACACCAGAAACGCAGCGAAGAAGCCTTGGAAGAGGCCAGCAAGCGGAAAGATGAATTCCTGGCCATGCTTGCCCATGAGCTGCGAAACCCGTTGGCAACTGTGGGAAATGGGATTTATATCCTGAAAATCATCCAGCAATCAGATCCGCAGGTCTCTGAAATAGTGGAAATGATGGACAATCAGGTCACGCACCTGGTGCGCATGATCGATGATTTATTGGACGTAAGCCGGGTTACCCAAGGCAAAATCCAGCTTCATTCCGAACGGCTGGAAGTAGGGGCATTGATCCAAAACGCAGTGAAAGCCATACTCCCACAATTCGAGGGCCGCGGTAAAAAGCTTCATTTATCCAGCATGCCGCCCGGGCTTTTTGTACACGGCGACCAGACCCGGCTATCGCAGGTTGTGACAAACCTGTTGACCAATAGTCTTCGTTATACAGGCAATGACGGGCAGGCTTGGGCAAGTCTTTCAGTAGAAAATAATGAAGTTGTTATCCAGGTCAAAGACAATGGGATCGGGCTGAGCGCTGAGCAACAGACATCTGTTTTTGAGCTGTTCGTGCAAGCCGACAACTCGCTTGCACGCTCGCAGGGCGGGCTTGGGATTGGCTTGACGCTGGTCCGACAGCTCGTTGACATGCACAGCGGGCGGGTCCAAGCCCAGAGCCCAGGAATTGGTCAGGGGAGCATCTTTACGGTTTATTTACCCTTACTGGATGCGCCAAAGCAACCTGCATCTACGCAACCCAACGGTTCCGCTAAACAATCAACCGTGCACATCCTTTTGATCGATGATATGGAAGATCTGGCCAGGATCACATCCATGCTTTTGAAACTGAAGGGTTATCAGGTCGATATCCGTTTTGATGGTAAAGCCGGGGCGGAAGCTGTCGAAGCCTTAAAGCCTGCGGTGGTGCTTTGCGATATCGGCATGCCGGATTTGGATGGGTATCAGGCGGCCGGACTAATCCGGCAAGGAGCGTGGGGAAGCAAAGTTACATTGATTGCGTTATCGGGCTACGGGCAAGAAGAAGATAAACAACGGAGTAGGGAAGCAGGTTTTGATGGTCACTTGTTAAAACCAGTTAATATGGACGAGTTGCAAAGTATAATGTCCAGCTTAACCAGACCGGGTCAAGCTGGTGTGGAGTCTGATGGGTAGTTAATTTGCAACCCAGGCAACTGCCCGTATCTAAAATAATAAACGTAAATCTTCAGACTTCTTATCCATGAACAATCGGCCATTCTGTGTTTAATAGATTATTACAAACCGACAAGGAGCTTTGTATTACCGCAATCTATGTTGAGTTATAAATTCTATCTATGCAATCCTATGTAAAAAAATTCGGGAGTATTTCCGTACTCTTAGACCTTTGACCCATCCTGAATATTGGTACCTATATCAAGGTACTTAGTTCCGAAATTTTCGTGGAAAAGAGTCCCGAAATTTACTTCGGGGATCTGATTCCTGGCCCATGAGGTATGTAATAAAACGAACGAATTTTTACACAATCCAAAATCATCCAAATCTGTATAAAATCATTATTTATATTGACATGTAATTAATCTAAATGTAATATATTTGATTTTATTAAGTTTCGTACATAAAATGATCAAATTAGGATACGCCCGGGTCTCCACCCAAGAACAGAATCTGGATCTTCAACTGGATGCATTAAAGAAGGAAGGGTGCAAGCAAGTTTTTACAGATAAGGTTTCCGGAGTAAAGGCTACCAAGCCAAATTTTGAAAAATTAATGGAGTACGCGCGGCCAGGTGATACCATTGTCATTTGGAAATTGGACCGGCTTGGAAGAAGTACTATTAAGTTGATTGAGCTGATTGAACAATTAAAAAACAAGGGAGTGAATCTTAAATCACTTTCTGAAGCCATCGATACCAGTACGGCGACCGGCAATCTATTTTTTCAGTTCATGTGTGTGTTAGCCGAACATGAGCGTAACATTATCCGCGAGCGTACAAAAGCAGGCCTGGAGTCGGCCAGGGCAAGGGGCAGATCCGGGGGCAGGCCAGAAGGATTAAGCGAGCGCTATCGCAAAATTGCCCCGGAAGTCAAGGAAATTTATGAGAAGAACAGTCGGAGTACCGATGAAATCAGAGAAATGTTCAAAATAAAAAGCCAGCCTACATTGTACAAAATTTTAAAGTACAGTGGCGTTGATATAAAGGGTTTTTTGAAGAAGAGACGTTAGCGTGGCTTTTGATACGGCGGCGTGGCCGACCAGGCCACTGCCATACAAACTTGTACTTTAACCCAAGCTAGCAAGCCAAGGCCAGAGATATCTGATACGATTAGCCAGCATGCTGTTGGCATCTGCGTAGCGGACACTACCTCGAAATTTCGTTCAATAGTGAACGCTTTAAAATTCCAGAATCTAACATTCGAGCGTTTAAAGGAGGATTTCCTGTATTGGCAGAATATTTTTCCCTCAGTATAGACCTGATCATAAATAACCCAAATTAAAGTACTCTATCCTACATGTTTTCGTCTAAAAACAATCTTTTCCTTACTATTATTTTTTGTTCCCTGACCACATTTTGCACAGCTCAAATCAAGTCGTTGAATGGCAAGGATATTTCGCCAACGGCAATAGACGCCTTCCTTAAAAAGGAAATGGCGGCCGGGAGTATTCCCGGGCTATCGATCGCTATCATCAATAATGGCAAGGTAGTTTACAGCCGCGAAATGGGGCTCGCCGACATTGAACAACAAACAAAGGTGACTCGTCAAACGCTTTTTGAAGCTGCATCGTTAACCAAATCAGTTTTTGCCTATTATGTGCTCAAGCAGGTAGAGAAAGGATTGATAGCACTGGACACACCTTTATATAAATACATGCCATATCCCGATATCGCTTATGATGAGCGGTATAAACTGATAACAGCGCGAATGGCACTTAGTCATACAACGGGCTTCCCAAACTGGCGCGATGATCAAGTCCCAGACTCACTAAGCAACAAGGCTAAAAAAGGCAGTCTGTATCTGAACTTTCGCCCGGGCACCCGGGTGAGTTATTCAGGAGAAGGATTTCAATATTTAGCTAAAACAATCGCCCATCTATTAAACACTAACCTGAGGGGCTTGGGAGAGATCATGAATAAAGAGGTTTGCACATCACTGGGAATGACAAATTCCACTTTAATAAGAAACAATTATGTTGACCAGTTCAGGGCAACCGGATATTTGCGCAATGACGATGGTTCCAACTGGAAGGGCAATTTTGAAACTTTTGATGAGCTTAATGCCGCAGGAAGTTTACGTTCAAATGCACCAGAGTTTGCTAAATTCATGATTGCGTTAATAAATTATAAGGGGTTGAAAAAACAATCGTTGAATGAAATGTTTAAAGATCAGGCGTATGATAATCCGCCATCACATACAGCGGCGAAAGGGTTAGGGGTGTTTATCCATCATACATCAGCCGGTAACCGCATTTCGCATAACGGGAACAATCAAATTTTTAATGCTGATTACATCATGTATCCTGATAAAAAGAGTGGCTTCGTCATCTTTATTAACAACAACATGGAGGAGCACATCATGCAACATCTTGAATATTTTTTTAAACATGGTCAAGAATATCCGGTAAAGGATGCTGATATCCCTATTGATGTAAATAGTTACGTTGGAGAATATAAAAGTTCAGATCCAACAACACCTAATTTCGTTCTTCTTACGGAAAAGGGAAAGTTATTTGTGTATGTTAAGAATAATTCCCAACGAAAATATGAGCTCCACCCTGCCGCAAAAGATGACTTCTTTCTTAATGAGGTCATTGCCAAGTTGGTTTTCATCAGGGATAAAAATGGGATGATAATCGGTTTTGAAAAAGAACAGCAATCGTTTTATAACGAAAATTTTCAAAAAATAGATTAGTTTATCTTCCAGCATTGATAGAGCATTAGCTTCTCTGAATCCCAAGCCCTATGTAAAGGCATTTCCGAAAATGTGAACCAATTATGCCATATTTTATTACTTTTTTGATTGCATTTTGTTTTTGCGACCCGGTTAAAGCACAAAACAGGAAACCTACTTACAATCCACCACCAATAGCGCTTAGAAAGCTTAACGAAGGGCAGCATAAGGCAGATTTTGACAAATTAGAACATGCGCTTGTCGAAACATATGGAGGTATCTACCGTCTGAGCGATAGCATTAATGTCCAAAAAAGGTTCGATAAATATCGCAGACAGTTAGCGACCATAAATGACCAGGCTGACTTTATTTCACTATTGACAACCTTAATTGCCAGTTTCAGGGAAGGCCACATGAAGGTGGAATATGATGATGAGACGAACAATCTTTTAAAAACATCGAAACTTTTCCCCTTCACTATTATGGTAGAAAATGGGAAATTGAGAGTGCTTTATAATGAAACTGCAGAAGACCAGTCAATTACCCCAGGCATGGAGATTCTAAGCATTAACGGCCATCAGTCTGGGCAGCTTATTAAGGCAATGATACCGCATATTTCAGCTGATGGATATGGCTATTCACACCGGAACAAGCGGCTCGCTGATAATTTTCCTCAAAACCTATGGCTATATTTTGGTCAGCAGGACCGGTTTACTATGAAAGCAAAAGACAGCGCCGGTAAGGTGATCACTACTAACGTAGTAGGGGTAACGGACGCGAACCGCGAAGTTAATAGACTTTCAATTGTCAACCTGCAAGTGAGAAAAGGTGTTACCCAATTTGAAGGTCGGGGTCCAAACGTATCTTTAAGCTTTACAAATGAAGGTAAAACTGCTAACCTGCGAATTCAGGGATTCAAAGGAAAAGAATTTGAAAATGAGTTGGATAGTGTTTTTAGAATTGTCGATCAAAAAAATACTAAGACACTGATACTTGATCTGCGGGGCAATGGTGGAGGTGAAGATGTTTATGGCGCAGCACTTGTTTCGCATCTTACATCAGCACCTTTCAGATATTTTAGAAAAATACAAATGCGGACAATTAAACCTTCATTTGGTGGGTGGAGCCATGATTTGCTTAATATACTAGACACAGGCACAGTTGCAGACCCTGTCGATCGACATCTCCTTACCGGTGCAATAAAAGCCGGTATTAATATACAACAACCATCTTCAATAAATTTCAAGGGGAAATTGTTTGTTTTGACAGATGGTTACACCTTCTCTACCGCCGCAGATGCAGCCGCTGTGATCAGGCGGATCACTACCGCGATCTTCATTGGGGAAGAAACAGGTGGAGGTGCGGAAGGGAATACTTCGGGCATATTTTTACAAGCGAAATTGCCCAATTCTGGATTGAAGGTAAATATACCTTGCCTGTGCTATTGGAATGCCGTTACCGTCCGTAAGAATAACAGAGGTGTTTTGCCCGATCATCCTTTAGTAAACAGCGTAACTGATATATTAGAAAGCAACGACAGGCAATGGAAGTATGCCGCTGCATTAGCCTTAGAATCTGATTAATGAATGATCCATGAACCCCTATCATTTCCAACCTAAACATTGTCAATACCCAAAACAATGCAACGAGATTGGCATTGTAACAAATCTCACTAGGTAGAGCTTGATCAAACCCACGGTACTTTTCGTGGCGGCCGCTGCCGTTCAATCTTTTAATATAACCCATTTATATCAAAACTTGGTTAATTATTATCTAGTTTTTGAGACTTGCCATCTGACGTTTAGGTATCAAGTAATTCGGGGTGGTTACCTTCGAATGGTCTATATCTTAGAGAAATTTATCTTTCCTATAAAAATGCCTTCCTATTATCCAGCTCATAATCAATCCATAGGCTATTAACCTTGCAGGCAGTAAAATAATTTGCGCAAATAGGAGCCATCTGTTGTAATCGTCCGAAATACGAAAAGGGTTATCCACTAGCCCTCCTAACCATCCAATATTTGTGTGATCAGGAGTAGGCTTAACGAAATGCCCAACTACAACGTAAAGACTTAGGAAGCATAATTTAATAAGTGTATGCTTAAATCCTTCATCTGGGACATTATTAAATACCCAATAAAGTCCACTAACCGCCAGAAAGAGACCTATTATGGTTACAATGTAAATGATCCATTTACCAGGTGGCTTATCATTATCATCATCCGGCTTAGGTGAGTTTATCTCTACTTTGCCAACCGGGCCCGGGTTACCGGATTCAAGAAACCATTCAAGTAATCCCATCGAATATCTTTTTGGTCTAAGATATTGTTATAAGGAATTATCTGAAATAGAATTGTGGTGATTGGTTATCCAGTTCCGTTATTCGCTAAAAAACATGATCATTGGGTATTCACTCCCATTTGTTTTACCGCCATAATACGGATATACGTTGTTCAGCAAGTATTCGACACTCTTAAAATTCTCATGGCCAGCAGCGAGCGAACACTTTGGCTTTCCTTCCTTTTAATTATGCATATTTTAGAATTGTTTTTGCAGTATTTAACAGAAATGTTTTCGTAAATGGGCGCATTGAAACAGTAGCTTTAATTATCCCGGTAATGGTATTGATATTCTATGCCATTGCCTTCATTGCAGGTCACTGGCCATCCAGCGTCGTTGTAAGTAAATTTTCGGTCCCATTGTATTTGCCCGCGTGAATCAAGGGAGCGTACGACATTGTTTGGGCATGCGAATGGATTCGGCAAACCATAAGAATTGAGTCCACGCATGGGATTAGGATGGCTGTCATACTCATAACGGACGAGCCCTAAGGTGTCAGTCTCTGAATTTCGTTGTTCAATAATATTGCCGTTGCTGTCAAACAACAGATAGATCCTCCTGCCTGACTTTCCCGCATTGTCAGTCACATTAATGGCTGCTTTCAAGCCAGCATATGAAAAAGTGGCAATCATGTTCTCGCTTGTTACTTTGCTATATCGGTTCTGGTTATTTAGTTTGAGCGTATAAGTTTGAAAGTCGAAAGGCAGATCTGGATCACACATTGCACCACTCCATGACGAGAGAATGCCACGGGTACCCGATCGTATTGAGGTGATTTGGTCACGCGTGTAGCCATATTCGACAATCGAGTAAGGCGTTTCACAATTGCTATATGCCAGTATGCGCGAAACCTGTCCGTTGCTGTATTCCAGATTATTTTGAAGTTTGCCTTGTGCAGTTATTTTAAAAAATGCACCGACTGGAATCTGAGGATCGAGTTCCTTTTTGCAGCTTGTAACCAGCAGCATTGACGCCAGTATGGCTAAGATTACGGTGAGTTTTGTCATAGTTAGATCTTAAAACATTATATCTCAGATTCATGACGCTAATGCCTTGTGAATAGTTGTAACACCTATATGGTAAATACCAGATTACTATGCAATAGATTACTGAGATTCAAACTCGATAGAAAGTTGATTTTGTAACCGCTTTTAGCTGTCCCAAAATCCGGTTGTTAAAGCGAAATAGGGAGATTCACTGCTTCTACCAGTTTCAACTATCTAAAAGTTTATTTTGATATGTTTTAGGTGCTTTGAAGTAGGTTAAATCGTACTATTCCTAAGAACGATAACGAAAATGGAACTCTTACATCAACCCGGGTCGGGTACACCTTGCCTGGCTGCTAAACTGGTTGTTTTGGTACCTATCATTTTATGTTGTCAGCACATAAATACCAAGATCTTGGTATTGCCTCGCTCTCTGCTTTAATAAACCTTTGTCGAGTCAAAATGGCAGTCATCTTTCAAGGGAATGGACTAATGGGAAAGATAAAAAGGTAGAGTAGGCACTGATCTCAGTATTTGAAACGGCCTCTTAACCTACTATGCATCAATTGATTTACAATGTAATCATCAATCACCATGAATAAATATTTTTGCTTAGTGCTAAGTACGTGTTTGGCTTGCTCTACCAGCAAGGAGGGGATTGGTAACAAGAAAAAATCACCAATCGAGGGTAATTGGCTTCTGGTTGAAAACGTAGTCAATGGTAAACTGGTGGTACCGGTGAAGTCACCTCAGTTCAAAACCTTTCTGGATGGCTATTTCAACATCTTCATGTATAACCCAGATGGAAGTTTTCACGGTGCAGGTGCGGGACCGTATGATATTGACGGAAACAAGTACCGAGAAACGTTTGAATTTGAGTCCAATCCTACCTGGATAGGGTATAGCGATGAGCAGGAATGGGAGCTGAAAGGAGACACCCTCGTTACCAAAGGATTTAAAAAAGTATTTGACCGCCAGGGAAAGTTAACGCCTGCTGAGACCTGGGGTGGCGATTCATTTGTTGAGAAACGGGTCAGAGTGAAGAGGTAAACTCGCTTGTTCGGGCAACAGGAGGTGCGGTTTCAGTTAGACGCTGTTGGGTTGTTTTGAGGATGCAAAGGTAGAAAAAGATTAGGTGGTATTGCTCTGTTCAAATACAGTATCCTGTTTCTTAACTAATTACGGGACACGAGATGTAAGTGCCAACATAATACATAGACCTATTGCTATACCAAAATTTGTAACACGCTTAATGGCAACCAATGAGTCCATTTTATATCGTTCCAAACTAATAAGCATTACCAAAATTTTGCAATTATGGTTTGTTTTCATGCTGACCGTCTATTACTGCGATCAGCGATTTCTCAGTCGAGCTAAGTTCCTAATCACAACGTGAATTCTACATTCAATATACCGTGATCCTGGTATTGATAGAAATGGTCGGACAGAGCAATTTTGTAATGCTCAGAAAGTCATTTTTCACAGACTTGTTTTACTAAATATGCAATCTTATGAAACGTATTTTACTGTTACTGATCACGCTTTCGACTATTAGCGCAATTCCGATTTATGGCCAGTCCTGCTCCGGTAACTTTACCGTTAGCCAGAATACGATTTGCCTAACCCAATCCATTACTTTACAGGTTGCAGCGTGCGTGGGCGACGGCACGGTTACCTGGGCATATGCCACCTCCGAGAATGGTACGTATACAGACATTAGTACAAGCCCGATGACGTGGATGAGATGTAACGTGTCATTTACCTACACGCCCACTTCGGCCGGGACATTCTGGTACAAAGCTTCTTTCGTATCCTCATCTGCAACTCCTCTTCCACCGTGTTCCTGGAACCCGGTACAAGTGGTAGTAGGGGCTGGCAATGTACCGCCTGCTCCCACCATTACGGCAGCTACTACGTGCCCGGATGTATCATTATCCATTACCGGTCCTGTTGCAGAATACAGTAAAGTATGGCAAAAGCTTTCTAGCCCTAATCCAAATTGGGGAGTGATGAACGAGCAGACGGGTAATTCGATAATCGCGCCGCATGCGGGCACCATTACAAATCCTGTCGAATATCGTGTTTTATATAAAAATGAGTCCTGCACTGGTTCGCCTAGCAACGCTATTTCAATATCAAATTATGGCGTTGCCCCATACTACACGACAAGCACGACCCCGGATGTTACATTTTCTTATTCGTACGGAAATGGTCTCACCGATATAAAAGATAATTGTAAAAAACTATTAGCTCAGTTTGAAGGGTCAGGTGGCATAGGAGGAGGAACTTTCCCGGCCTATCAGTTGAAGGCAAGAGCGAGTTTTGATAATACTATAAAAACGTATAACGGAAGCCCTTATTTAACAAGACATTACGATTTCGTTCCGTCCACTAGTGCGACGTATCCGGCCACGCCAACATCCTATTCGGTTCAACTTTATTTTACCCAGGCCGAGTTTGATGCTTTCAACGCAACTACGAGCTCTGAAACCCCTAAACTGCCGAAGCAACCTAACGGCAATTACGGATATTTCAACGATAACGGGGATTTTATAGATGACGGTAGCATTTATTATGGTAAGACACCACTTAGGGTACTATTCGCTCATGGCCAGCCATCGGTAGCAGGAGGCGGCCCAGAGACCTATACCTCAGTGGATGAATTGTATAATCCGGTGTCAGGAACTTCCAACGCCGATATTTATACTTCCTGGAATACGTATTATAATGTATGGCAGGTAACGATTCGGAACCTTACCAATTTCTCGGGCTTCTTTATAACAACCGAGGATGCCCAACCCCTGCCTGTAACCCTTCTCAATTTTAATGCCCAAAAGCAGGAAAATGGCGTCATGTTGGACTGGCAGACCACCGAAGAGACCAACAGCGAACGGTTTGAAATCCAGCATAGTACTGATGGAAAACGATGGAGCGAGATCGCGAAGGTAAATGCGGCGGGCGATAGCAAGGTTATGCAACGCTATACATACATGCACACAAATCCTGCCCCGCGCGATAACCTGTACCGGATGAAAATGGTCGATCGGGACGCGACGTTTGCCATGTCGCGGATCTTGTCAGTGAATATGAATGTTACTCCTGATCTTAACGTTTATCCAAATCCGGTAACGAATTCCCTATCTGCAACCTCCGAACAGGCCATTATTGGTTACCGGCTGGTTTCACCGGGAGGGAAAATTGTCAGCGAGAATAGCCGGATCCGTACGACACATCTGGAACTGGAAAATATCAGCGCTCCCGCCGGACTGTATGTATTGACACTAAATTTTGAAAACGGGGGTATTGAAAACCGAAAACTGATTATCGAATAAATGCGGACGAAAGTAAAAAAAATGGAACTCGTATGGCTGGTGATATCATTGCTGGCCATACTTGTCGCTATCGTGGGAATATTTATGATGTGACTTATTTAGAGGTATTGTCTTCCATGGGTTATAGATTATATTTAGCGATAACTACTTCTTTATGAACCGATTGCTAATTGTCGACGATCACCGGATATTCACAGACGGAATCCGCTTTCTGATCGAACACACGACGGACCTGGAAGTAACAGGTGTGCTGCAGTCCGGCAAGGATGTAATTCCTTTTTTAACCCACAATCAAATCGATCTGATACTCTTGGATATCGATTTGCCCGATCTGCCCGGTTTTGATGTTGCCAAAATGATTAAGAAAACCTATCCACAGATACGAATCCTGGCGCTTTCAATGCTGGATGATGTGGGTTCAATGGATCGCATGTTCCAGAACGGAGCGAGAGGATATTGCATTAAAAGCGATGGGAGAGAGGAGGTTTTTAAAGCTATTCAGAAAATCAGGGAAGGTGGAACTTACTGGCCGAAATCGTTTCAGTTGATATTAAATGGTCAGAACGGGAAAATGTCTGAAAACCGGCTGACTGAGCGTGAAAACGAGATCATTGGATTGATCTGCAATGGCTTTACCTCGGCAGCAATCGCTCAAAAGCTGTTCCTGAGCTCCCGCACAGTCGAAACTCATCGAAAGAACATTTACCGGAAACTGAATGTGCATACCAATGTGGAACTGACGCATTATGTCAAAAAGCATTTGATCCTAAAAAATCCAACACTTTGAAAAAGCTACAATGTTTCGGAACCTTAATGATGTTGCTGACAATGCTTTCAGCGAAGGCACAGAGCCAGCCGACAGACAAGGATTTTCCCGCGCAACCTTCGGACAAATACAGTTTCGACCATTTTACGACGGACGGGGCCGAGGGGCTGGGTGGCGGCAGGATAAAGGAACATAATGGCTTTATTTGGTTCTCAGGGTATACAGCCTTCAATCAAATGGCAAGGTTCGATGGGATCAATTTCAAATTTGCTGAATTGTACCTTGGCGATTCACTGATAAAGGCAAGTACCTATTATTACTTATTTGACCGGAAGGGACAACTATGGTACGGTGCCAGAGGAAACTTATTTCTTTGTAAAAAACCCGAATCATGGATAAAGAAACCGGGCCAGTCGGGCAGATATAGAATGGAGGTTGACAGCATTTATAAGAAGGTGATGGAGCCCGATTATGTTACCATGATCGTTGGAGAAGATAACCAGGGAAACCTTTGGATAGCACAGTCTTCCGGCAAACTTTACTTATTTAATCCAGTCACGGGCAAAAGAAGGATTTTTAAATTTCCAAAGGGCCAGCAGGTGGTCGATTGGTTGCAGGATAAATCGGGCCGGGTGTGGGTTGTATCAAATAAAGAATTACATCGCCTGGACGATTTGGACGGCAGCTTTGCTCGTGTGGAGATGCGAAGGCAGGTAGAAATGCCAGCAGAAGCAGAAATAACAAAAATCTTTGAGGGTAAAAATGGTAACATATGGATTGGAACAGACCGATCCGGCATTTACCAGTTTAGACCAACAAGGAGTCGCAATGGGATAGTGCTATCGCAAACTGAAAAGGCTTCTTTGCAAAATTGTAATTGCAAAAATGTAACCGGGATCACCGAGGACAAAAGCGGGCGGATCTGGATCGGTACTATTGGGCAGGGGGTATCGGTTTACGAATACGGCGCTAAGAAATGGGATCACCTTAAAAGTTCACAGATTAATCCCTCAGGCATCAATTTCAATGATATTTTCGCGCTCCACTCAGACCGGCAGGGAAGAGTCTGGATTGGATCGTCCTTTGGTGGTGTCGATTTATTTGATCCTGTAAAAAGTCATTTTCGGACAATTCCGCAGTTCGATAGTGGCTTCAAAAAAACTTCGGAGACTAACTATATGTATTTCGGAGAGGGTGATAGTCTTTTCTTATTTGAAGGAACGCAGAATCATGAGATGATTTATTCACTAAAGGAAAAGAAGTATAAATCAGCTTTTGGAAATAATCCTCTGCGGTGGCCTACGGTTGCGCAGTTCTGGGTTAAAGACAGGACAGGCAAGGATTGGCTTTTGAATGCGAGTGGTATTTATACGTATGACTTAAAAAACAGAAAGGTGGACTTCTATTCTTTTCCCAATGGAAGGGAATTTAAGACCGGTGGGCTGAACGTAGTTACGGTAATAGATAAAAAGAATTCGGGCAGTTCTGCCCAAAAAAGACAGGAAATCTGGATTGGCGACAACCTCGGTCTTTCAAGATTTGATATTTACACAAGAAAATGGATGGACAATCTGGATTTACCTAAGACACTCACCAGATATGCTTTGGAAAGATCGGTGCATTTTATTCGCGCCGGAAATGATGGCGCAGTATTCATTGCCGGAATCTATATGCCCTTTCTACGATATAATATTGAGAATGGGAATGTGGATGTAGGTCGTTATTCGGGGGATACCATACAGATTACATATGATTTGCTGGAAGACCGGTCGAACATATGGGCTGTAACGGACCTAGGTCTTTACCAGCTCTCAAAAAAAGATCTTTCCGTCATGGCCAAATACAATCTGGGGAATACGGATTATCCGGATGGATCTATCCTGAACCTGACCAGGGATGGTAAAAACCATTTCTGGCTTTTTGGAGCAAAAGAACTCGTAGAATTTTCCCCGACAACTGGAATCGTGAGAAAGTTTCGATATCAGGATGAATTGCAAACAGCATTGCTCAATTCAGTGCCACTATATCACCATAAAAACGGGACTATTTTCTTTACCGGAAGTAAGGGAATCACATATTTCAATCCAGAAGAGTTAAAGATAAACAAAGCCATTCCACCCGTAAAAATTACAGAGATCCATGTAATGGGCGCGCCACATCCGCTCAATTCGGAGGTACTCCGGCTCACATATAAACAAAACTTCATTGACATCGATTTCATAGCCCTCAACCTCACTAATGCTACCAAAAATCAGTATCAGTATAAAATGGAAGGTATTGACGAGCAGTGGATTAAAGCCGGAAGCAAACGAGTCGCAAATTACACCAACCTGCCTCCCGGAGATTATACATTCAGGGTGATCGGCAGCAACAATGACGGCCTCTGGAATAAAAAAGGCACTTCATTGCAAATCACGATTATGCCGCCATGGTGGGGGACCTGGTGGTTCAGGAGTTTATTGATCATGCTGTTTGCTGGAGGCATTTACGGCTTGTTCCGCTACCGTCTGGCCCAGCAGCTGCGCCAGCGTGAAAATGAAATCCGGGCGTCTCTAATGGCTCAGGAAGCGGAACGGCAGCGGTTTTCGAGGGAATTGCACGATGGGATAGGGGCAAACCTTTCGTTACTGAAAATGTATTTGTCATCCTTTGGCGATGCAGACGTTCCTATGGCCGAACTGAAAGAACGTTCGGAAAGGTTACTGGCAGGCTCGGTTGATGAGATCCGGAGGCTCATCCACGATATGCATCCGCGAAATCTGAAAGAAATGGGTCTGGTCAGAGCCGTTGAAGATATGGTTGGGTTAGTGAATTTAGGCAACGGTTTAAAAGTAGAGTTCGATGCAGAAAACGTCCCGGAACATTTACCGGAGCAGGTAGAGATCAATCTTTTCAGGATCGTGCAGGAGCTATTACAGAATGCTATGAAGCTTTCTCAGGCATCCGTTGTCTGGCTGAATTTCGCATGCGAGAAGAACAGGTTCTATCTGACATATAAGGATAATGGTGTAGGATTTGACACTTCTGGCGCTTCAACGGGTAATGGTCTTTTAAATATCAAAAACAGGGTAATGCTGCTTAAAGGTGAAATGTTGATCAATTCATCTGTAGGTGATGGCACGAAGATTAATCTGAATTTTGAATGTGCATGCATAGTTTAAGTGATATGTATGCCTGCCCTTAAAGTGGTGCAGTTTTAACAAACAGCAAGCAACCAAACTTATCAAAGCAAACATATAGTTGTTAATTGTATATTTAAGAAAAGCATGAATATGAGTTAATTTATATAATTACCGCTATAACTCGAACGATAGTTAAAAATCAATTTCTGAGGTCACTTATCAATGCAGACTCGATTGATAGTGATTAAAGATCTTAAATGCCAACATATGATTGTGGCTTAAGCGTGCTAGAACTACCTTTTTCGCCATCCCTCAAAAAAACGTTTGGAGTTCGCAGATACGGTGGTTAAAATGTACTTAGGACTGTTGCTCCCATATGTAGGTTCGGAGCTGATGAGTGCCTTTTAAGTTTAATTTACTCTAAATAGGTCACCTTAAACTGTACTTCCCTAATGATGTGGATACACATACTCACCGTCATAAGTATGTGAACAAATACTACCTTTTTTAAGATTGACGGACTTGTCTGAACAACCTTTTTATCATCCCATCAATTCGACCTGTCCGGTTTGCATCAGCCTTTTGCGGTGGCCGGTCCCCCAATCATTTAAAGAAACAATTACCTGTTCCAGGCTGTTTGCATACTCGTCCAAAGTGTATTCCACCAGTACCGGTGTGCCCGTATAGACTGTGCGCCTGATCAACTGGTGTTCTTCCAAGTCTTTGAGTTCCTTGGTCAGGACCTTGGAGGTAATCCCTGTTACAGCCCGCTCAATCTCACGGAAACGGCTGTTGCCTGCTGAGATGGCAATAATAATTTGCAGCTTCCATTTTCCACTCAAAACTTCCAGTGCATCGCGGATGGGCAAGAGCGCCCCGGTGCATTGTGTATGGTCTCTCTTCTTCATATCTTCTGTAAAGCTGGCTACCTAAAGGTAACTGGCTACTATTAGTTAACTGCTATCTTTTAGAATGCTAATGTATTAATTATGCAGAAATAAAACGAACACAGATAATCATTATGAGTAGGATACTAGTAACCGGGGCATCCGGACATTTAGGTAAAGCAGCGGTGAAAGAGCTGTTGCGAAAGGTAGATGCAAAAAACATTTCTGCACTGGTCCGTGACCCGGCAAAGGTGGAAGACCTGAAAGGCAAAGGTGTCCACGTTATTCAAGGCGATTACACAGATTATGATTCGCTGATAGCTGCTTTTAGGGGTGTTGACAAGCTTTACTTTGTCTCATCGAGCGATAACCCTAACCGCTTCCCCCAGCATCTAAATGTTGTTAAAGCTGCGGTTGAAGCGGGGGTAGTACATATCTTCTATACCAGCGTGCAGCGCAAATCAGAAGATGGGAGCTCACCGATCGCCTTTGTTTCTGATGCACACTTTAAAACCGACAATCTGATTAAAGAATCAGGGCTTGCCTACACCATTTTAAGACATGGCTTGTATGCTGATGTTTTGCCAATGTTCATCGGTGACAAGGTGATTGAAAACGGCACGATTTTCCTTCCTGCCGGTGATGGAAAGTCAACATTTGTGAGCCGCAAGGACTTTGCAGCAGCGGCTGCAAATCTTCTGACCTCGGAAGGCCATGAAAACAAGATTTACGAAATGTGTGCTCCTGTGGCGTACTCTTTTGAAGACATTGCAGGCATACTTAGTGAGCTGTCAGGTAAAACCATAGAGTATGTTACTCCATCAGCCGAAGTATTTACCCAGAAGTTGAAAAGCTATGGTCTTCCTGATGAAGCAATCCAGGGCATAACTACTATATGTGTAGCCATTGCCCAGGGTGAATTCGACTTGCCTTCTACTGATTTGCAGCATATCCTGGGAAGAGAGCCAGAATCTGTGAAGGACTTTCTGAAAGCGGCTTATCAGCTTTAAAATGATTGAATTAGTGGCCGCTGATTTGGTTCGTACCAGCGGCTGCTGAGTTCAACTCAATTAAGAAAATCAGAAATTACCCAGTTATTCATCCCCGGTTTTACTTTTTTATCATGATTCAGCCCCTCCAGCAGGAGACTGTCCAGATCTATCAATTGTTTTTCTTGACCACGTAATACTCGAAAACAGGCCGTCACGATATACCCAGGCATGTAACAATGCTGCGGAAAGGTGCCCTACTACCATTAGGAAAAGCATCCAGGCCATCACCTTGTGGGTATCGTGCAACCATGCAAATAAAAATGGACTTTGTGGCAGGATTGAGGGAAGGTTCATACCCGGAAACAGCTTTACCAGAAAACCTGCGGCCGACAATTGTGCCCATCCTGTCAGTGGCAGAGCCAGCATCATGCCATACAGGGCCCAATGCAGTATTCCTGCCGCTTTTGACTGAAAACTGGACACGCCAGCAGGCATTTTTGGTACAGCAAAGCTAAGCCTGTTTATAAACCGGATAATGACCAACAACAGTATAGCTATGCCTAATGGAATATGAAGGTCCAGCAGCCAGGGTCTCCACGTCAGGGATGTCATCATTCCCAATCCGACGAATAGCATGGTAAGTATCATCGATGCCATCAGCCAGTGCAATATTCGGGCAGTAATATTGAAATGCGTTGGCGGAGCCGAAGGGATATTTTTATTTCTAGCCATGATTACTTATTTGCAGCGTTATCTTTTTGATGTTTCCCTACTGCATCCGTGGCCTTACCATACCCGATCTCGCGTACCCGATCGCTGTGCGAATGAGAATAAATGCCGGCCCGGGCTGCCAGAACCGGATCATCGGAAAGAGTAATTCCCTTGGGGACACGGGTGGGATCGAAGTTAACATCCCTGCAACCACCCTTAGTCTGGTCAAAAACATGGGACACTTCCAATGTGCCTGCCACTATCTGTCTGCGGTTTTCAGGCCAAACTTGTGATGGGTCATTTACCGGGTCGCCTGGTTCGGCCAAAGTCAGCACAAGGTCCCAGTATAGCGGCCCCTTTTCAAGACGCTTTTTCAAATCTTCAAACAGGAAGTCGTGGCTGGCCTGTTTACGCTGACTGACACTCCAAGAGGTGAATTCTGCGTGTGGACGCATAGACCAGCGTATTACCTGCTGTTTACCATTTGCGTCAATTAAGATGAATGAATTAATAACGTTATACTGAGCCCCTGCAAAACTGCGGGTCCAAGGTGCGGTAGCATCCCATTTTACATATTTCTGAGCCTCTGGATGTTTTTTCAAGAAAGCCGCTACCCGAGCTGGGTCGGGAGCACCTGTGTTGGAGACAGGTTTATATGCTTCCACTTGCTCCAGGAAACCTTCCGGATCGCGGGTAGCAAAATAAGGTTCGTTGTTCAGCTTCATTCGCCATTGTTCCCCGTCATCAGCAGTAAGCATCAAGGCCATACTTACTGTTCGGGTGGAATTATCAGGCGCGTAGGGATCTGGACTACCCAGTGAGAAACGGCCTATAACCGGAACTTTCTGTTGGGCAAAAACCCTTGCGATCGAAAATGACACCCCTTTACCGGACGCACGAAAAGTGCCTTCAAAGCAGATTCCCTTTCCATGGGCCCGGCGGTAACCTGCTGGGTATGTTTTTGGTGTATCCTTTAGGAATGTTCGGGTGGTAATGCGTCCTCCAGTTAGACCTGCTGACCAGGCAAAGGCCAAAACTAATCCGGATGCAATCAGGAAAATCCCAACTAGTATAAAGAGAACACGCTTTGTTTTCAGATAGGCAACTAAGGAGGCTTTTTTCATTTTAGTCTTGAAGTGTACTTTTCCATTTCTGTTTACTTACAGCGCAAATGTAGCGTAACAGAGAGGGGGAAAAATTACACTTTCCAGCCTAAAAAAAGCACTTTACTGCTTTGCAAATTCTTTTGGGGTCAGGCCTGTATGTTTTTTTGTAAAACGTGAAAGATAGGAGGGTTCGGCAAACCCCAGATCATATGCTATTTCCTTTACAGTCCTTTTGCCGAGATGCAATTCCTTTCGGATTTCCAGAACAATGCGGTCCTGGATCAGATACTTTAATTTTTTGTTGGTAATACTTTCGCAGATCTGATTGAGCTTTTTGGCAGAAATATTCAATTCTTTGATATAAAACGCAGCTCCTTTTTCTGTAATAAAATGCGTTTCGATCAGACTCATCAGTTTTCCAAAAACAGGATAGTCCACATATTCCCTAAGCCTTGGGCTTTGATCAAAAATAGCTGACACGTGAAATAAAATTGAAAACATATGGCTTTCCATCATTAATGCTCTATTGTCGGTGCTATACTCCGCAAGCAGCAGATCAACGATGGATCTCATTGTTATGGCACTTTTACCCTCAAGCGATACCAATTGATTGATAAAGAACCCATTCAAGTAATCTGAACCTATCTTTTGATTTATCCAAAAGAATACATCATTATGGATTAAGAATAAATATCCTTTATTATTAGTGAGATCAATTTTGATATTCTGGTATGGGTAAATGACGACGGCCTGGGAGCCACGGGTTTCAAAATCATTAAAGTCAATACTAAAAGATATATTTCCATCGGTCTGGGTACTCCATAGCAGCTGATGGAAGTTGAACCGCTGATAATGATCGAAAATACCAGCACGCAATTCTTCCAACCTAAATATCTCTATACAGGAGAATTGTGTCACCGACTTATTCAGAATATCTTTTTTCAAATTACGAGATAGATTTACCTTGATAGATTTCCTTTAAAAATCTCATGTTGGGCTTAACTACTACTCAAAAGTACAATTTTCCCCGCCTGGTCATGTAGCCTCAGTTTGTAGGTAACGGTCTGCAATGTACTTCTGACTCGAACCTCTTAGCAGCAATGCTTTGATCTTCACCCTTGGGCCTATTTAGCTTGCTCATACCCGGGCCAGTCGGGGAACAATGGATAATCTAAGGCAACGGCAGTTTAACTAGTGCATATAGATTTGTCTATCAGCTTTAACTGAAAAATTATTCGGTGGTTTTTCCGTACTCTTGGATACCTCGGTTTTCACTGATTTTATTGGTTCATACCAATATGCTTCAACAATAACCTGCAGATTCCACTCTACCGATTATGATAAATGATACTGAACCCCTAATACAGTAGTCCCTTCCCTGTGCTACCCGTTAAGAAATCTGATCATCAGTTCAGCTACCTCCGTAGGGCTTTCTTCAACAAGGAAATGGCCGATTTTGGGTATTGTATGCCATTAATAGTGCTCAGCAATTATTTGCAGTCCAGCTTCGAGCATATTATTCCCTTCGCCTGCGATGCCCAGAACCGGCATTGATAATTTCTGATAACCTTTACTATCAATAGCATCTTGCGGAAAGCTCTGGTACCACTTGTTGGCAGCCCGGATATTACCGATCTGGTTGTAAGATGCCGCATACACCAAACGGTCGTACTCAAGAAGTCAGTTTTGAGGTAGATATTGTTATTAAGCCATATTAACTTCAAGCTTATATCCTTTGCCACGTATAACAACTATCTTGATGTTTGGATCAAACTCAAGTTTTTTTCTAAGTTTTGAAATGAACATATCCAGACTGCGGCCTACTATAACACCTTCATCCTCCCATATCTCTTTTTGCAGCCGGCTTCGATCGATAGTCTCGTTTGGAGACAATGCGAAAATGCGTAGTACACGACTTTCGGTTCCGGTCAAGTCTATTGTTTGTTCATTAATCACAAGCTTACGGTTCTTATCGTCAAACAATACTGCGCCTAACATGAACAAATCTGTGTGCTCACCGCCAGGAACGTTTCTGGGCGGCTTAACAGATCTGAAAAAAACGAATCCAACAAAAGCCAAAAATGACAGTCCGCCCAAGAGATATTCATTCCAAGCCGTATTTATGCCCGGCGGTTTAAATTTGATGTTAATCATGTAACATGCTATGGGTTGCTTTCTCCCTTTACAGGCTATAATATTTTCTTTTTTATCGTTTGATATTGCGTAACCAAAAGCTACACTGGCGTTGGCGCAATTAAGTACGTTAACAATGTAATCACTTGCGAGCGGATCTTTGACTAAGAAACGCTCAGTGGTCGAGATCAGAGAGTCCGGTTGAAAAGTAAGATCATTTTCAAATGAGATCTGGTACACATTATCAGCGATCTTTTTTATTGGAAGCACCCTTGATGTACTGTCGCCCGACTGTAACAGTAGCTCATGTCCAATTCGGCGTAGCAAAATTTCCCTTCTGGAAGTATCAAAGTCGTCACTATCCGCCGTATTAAAAGCTGCACTGATTACAGAGATAGAAAAGAGTAATAATAAGGCACACATACACTTACGTTTTCTGGAAAGGAGATTTAGACTAACAAGCATAATGTCAAAATTTTATTTACAAAGTTTACATTTTTATTTACAATCCAAATTCCCCACGCTGTGAGATATCAAAGTAATATTGCTCATCAACTTCTGGTTTGTCGAGAATTTTAAGAATAAATAAAATAGATTATGAAATACCCACAAGTATATACTTTGTTCCAGGTGCTAATTTTTTGCACTTCCTGTGGACAAAACAAAACAGATGTGCACAAAGATAAATTCAAGTCAGAAGCCAAAGAGTTGGTCACTTTCTATGGGCCTAACGCAATGGTTCGTAATGTAAAAGAATGCAGAAACGGCACTATTTTGATCGCTGCATCTTTTGCCGGCGTTTTTCGGTACAATGGAAAGTCATTTGCAAATCTTACAAGTCAAATAGGGACGCGCAGATTCTGGGATGTTCTGGAAGACCGAAGCGGGAACCATTGGATCGCTACTACTGATTCAGGTGTTTATTATTACCCTGCTCGCCTGAATGACAAAGTCGAGCACGATAAATCCTTAGCCAGCAGACAGGGAGGGTTTCAACATTTTACAACCAAGGAGGGGCTTGCCAGTAATGCAGTTATGTCAATTTATGAAGATAAGGCAGGCTTTATTTGGTTTGGTACAGCAGGCGGGGTAAGCCGTTACGATCCCAGACGGGCGGGTGGAAAATCCTTTCAAAATTTTACAATGAAAGACGGACTTCCCAATAACGGCATTACAACGATTATGGAAGATAAAAACGGCAAATTATGGATTGGCTCAAGAGGTGAGGCTTGCTTTTATGATGGAAAGACTTTTACTGTTTTCAGAAATAAAGACGGTAAAGCCTTCAACAACGTTTGGGGCATAACCGAAGATAAAAAAGGTAATATCTGGTTTGGTGCAACGACAATCGAAGAAAAGAAAGGTGATACACTAATTGTGACAGCCGGACTTTGGCGCTATGACGGCAGCGTCTTTATCAAAATAAATCAGAGAGGTACTTCTGCTATCATTGAAGATATAAAAGGAAACATCTGGACAACCGGTGCAGTCAATCCTAATGGGGTCGGACCGTGGAAACTTCTACGTTACGACCAAAAGTCCTTATACAATAAAAACCCGGTTGTAACCGAAATAATGTCTACAGAGAAAATGCTTTGTGGGATATTGGAAGCTAACGATGGAAGTATCTGGTTTGGATCGATGAACGGAGTGTATCGCTATGACGGAAAAAATATCACGGATTTTAAAAGAAAAGTGGAACGGAGATAGCGTGTATTGTTGAATTTAAAATCATTTCTCAATTATATCAATCAGTATTATTTCTGTTCCATGAACAAAAAGCACCCACTCTCGTACCTAATTTTATTTATTGTTCTTTTCTTCTTCGGTTGCCATGGAACAGTAAAAGAGGAAAAGAAAAATAATGTAACGGCAAGCTCTGTATCCTTACATGTTGGGAATGAAAAATATGTGGCAATAGATACAAAAGAAAGCGTTGTCACATGGAGAGGTTATAATTTGAATGGATTAAACAGTCAAACTGGATATGTTTATATATCCAAAGGAGAATTGCTGATTGAAAACGGCGAGCTCACAGGGGGGACAGTTGAAGTCGACATGAATACAATTGAAGACAAAAATCATGGGCGTGATAATAAACTCGTTCATCACTTGAAAGACCCTGATTTTTTTGAGGTTGAAAGGTTTCCCTTTTCTACAATTGCTATTACTAGGGTTACGTCATTAAATGAAGATATTAAAAAGTTACAGCGAACCTGACCATTAAAGGCATGACGCGCCCAGTTACTTTTCCAGTCAAAATGGAAGCTAAGGACGGAATTGTTAAAGCGGATAGCAAGCTAGTCATTGATCGAACATTATGGGATATCCGATATAAATCAGGAAAGTTCTATAATAATTTAGCTAGTCAAACTATGTCGGATTCTATTGAATTCCATATCAAGATGGTAGCAAAAAACAAGACGAACTAATCAGGGCGCTAAGCTTTTCTTTTGAAACACTATTTTGTAATACAGTTGTATAAGCAATATTTTCTGTATCGTATATCCAACTTCGAAGGGGCTAAAATCCATAGCAGTCTGTAAAATCGGCTGTAGCGGCAACTTTTACATTTCGTAAACTTTCTTTTACCAGTCGTTAACGGACGCCAGGATAGAAACTTTTAGCTTTGCGGCCACTGCAGTGGCGGTCGCTGCTGTGGTTGAACCCTGTAAGCAAAAAATAAATAGAAGAACGGTGCTCGCATATACTGTTCCAATTTTACCACGTGAGGCCCTTTCAAATGGCCGGTATTTTCTGTGACAATATTTAATTTAACATTTGAGATAAATAACTATTCAGACCAAACTATCCATGAAAAACCACCGCCTCTATCTGATTCTTTCCTTTCTACTAGTTGTATTTCACGTCCAGGCGGATGATCTGGACGATTTTATCCGGAACCAAATGAAGAAGCGGGGTATTCCCGGTTTGTCCCTGGCCATCATTAAGGATGGAAAAATCTTGAAGGCTCAGTCCTATGGATTTATTGATAAGAATGGAAAGATGCCTGTCACAACGAACACCTTGTTTCAGGCAGGCTCGGTTAGTAAATCGGTTGCGGCTGGGCGCTCTGTATCTGGTTGAACAGAATAAACTCTCTCTGGATGAAAATGTGAACGTAAAACTTAAAAGTTGGAAAGTTCCTGATAATGAATTTACTAATGACAAAAAGGTAACCTTCGCGGGATACTAAGCCATACTACCGGTCTTACCGTGCACGGATTCCCGGGGTACGCTGTGGGCGCAAAGATGCCTTCGGTAGTTCAGATTTTGGATGGGACGACCCCGGCCAATACACCACCCGTTCGCGTAGACTTTGTTCCGGGCTCTCGCTGGAGGTATTCAGGTGGCGGCTATACGGTCATGCAACAACTAATAGTGGATGTGACTGGTGATGCTTTTGCGGAATTCATGAAAAAAAATGTGCTTTCGACACTGGGTATGAAAAATAGTACCTACCAGCAACCTTTACCTTTGGAACTGGCCAAATTGACGGCAACAGGTCATTACAACAACCGAAGTTTGGTGGAAGGTCGCTGGCACATTTATCCTGAGATGGCAGCGGCGGGATTGTGGACCACTCCGTCCGACTTGGCCCGGTTCGCGATTGGTATTCAGAATGCCTATGCCGGAAAATCAGGAAGTGTATTATCCCAGTCCATGACCCGCCAGATGTTGACAAATCAGAAAAACAGGGATGGACTTGGTGTTTTTTTGCAGGGCGACAGTACTAAGCTCCGCTTCGGTCACGATGGGCGCGACGAGGGTTTTGATGCGTTGCTTACCTCTAGTGTGGACAAAGGACAAGGCATTGTGATCATGATCAATGCGAATGATAACTCGCATATGATGGGCAGGATTGTTGATTTCATCGCTGACTATTACCACTGGGATGGATTTCCTGTAAAGACTAAACCGGCGGCGGTAGATGTGGATTCCCAATCTCTAATGGCTTTTGAAGGTCGATATGAGTTATTCAATAATCGAATTGTCACTTTTGTAGCTGATAATCAGCGGCTTTTTACCTTGGAAGATGGTTTTATTGATGAAGAATTCTTGCCCGTCGCTACTAATAAGTTTACATCGACTGACCGCAATGTTTCTGTGATCTTCAATCCTGACGCTAATGGAAATGTGAATGGCTTGACCCTTCAAGACGATGAACAAGGCTATCAGCGAAAAGTACCGCGTATCGGGCCGCTTGCCGATGTCCATAAAACCATTGCCGATCCTGATCCGTCACGCACACCCAAAATCATGGCGGCTTTGCAGGCTATGGTAAAAGGCGGTAAAATATTAGAGGAAGCATCAGGTCTTACTTTGGGAGCCAAACGCGATTATGCATCAGGAATGCCAGAGCCGGAAACTTTGAGATCATTGACTTTTATTCATTCAGAAAACGTCACAGGGCGGGGAATTAAACGCCATGACAACGAGGTAAGCGAAATAGTAACTTATCAATTGAAATCCAATCTTACGGACACCTATATACTCATCCATCTCACCTCTGAGGGCTTAGTTACAGACTTTGATCTGGTTGAAAAATAATCTATTTTATATTATCTTTCTCTGTCAGCATTTATTTCTATACTATGCAGCCTTTCGATATTTTTTGACACCATTCTTTTTGATCCAGTTAGATAATGTTGCTTCCGTAATACGGTACCGGTCTGCAATGTATTTCTGACTCGAACCACTTAGGAGCAAGGCTTCGATTTCTGGTCGAAACTGATCAAGCTTGCTTTTACCTGGTCCAGTTGGCCGGCCTAATTTTATTCCCGATAGTTTCTTGGCTGCAAGTGACTCTTTCGTCCTCTTACTGATCAGGTCTCTTTCAATTTCTGATGCCATTGCAAAAACCATCGCCATGACTTTACTCTGGATCGAGTCGTCAAGTTGCCAGGCACCTTTCACAGTATAGATCCGGATGCCTTTTTGCATGGCGATGGAAATAATTTCCATTACTTCAAGCATAGACCGGCCAAGTCTGGAAAACTCACTAAGTAAAATGACATCTCCTTTTTTGAGTTCGTCCAAGATTGGACCAATTTTGCGGTTACGCCAGGAAACTTTTCCGGAGACCTTTTCTTGCACAAACTCAACTTTCCCTAAATTTTTCTCATTAGCTAAGTGCAGTATGTCAGCTTTATTCTTTTCAAGGTCTTGGTCCAGGGTCGAGACACGTAAATATGCAATATTTCGAGGCATTTTTTGAGTGGTTAGATGAAAACCTAATTATCAGATTTATTTTATAATAATTATGGTGTAATATTATAGCCTTTTTGCTAAATTATCCTTACTATTTATATGAACGTTTATTTTACAATACTTTACATATGATTGTTAACAAGGATACAACGTCGGCCGCAGCCAGAAATTTGGGTAGTTTGACCAGCTTGATTTACAGGACCGTAAGAAAGCCTGACCGAACGTTTGGCTATGAACGTGAGCAATCTGACACGTTCTAGTACTGAAAAGTGATGCTTGACAGGACTGGCATGCAGTGGACTAATATGCTCGTGGCGAAGCGGGGCCACCAAGCCCGACAAGCCAAGGAGTAGAGCCAAGGCATTGAACAAAACAAGGGAAAAGAAAGAGTTGGCGCTGCAGAAATAGGGGTTTTGAATTTGGAATGTGAAATAGTATACTTAGGTAAATAATAGCTGAGAAAAATGAAAAAACTTTTTATAGTAGGATATTTTATTGGTCTACTTCTTCCAACAGCCGTTTTAGGTCAAAAAAATGAGTCCGTATTGTGGGAAGTATCAGGTAATGGATTATCCAAAAGTTCTTATTTATTCGGTACTGTTCATATAGCGTCGTCACAATTACTAAACCGCTTTCCAACGGTCATGAATATTGCAAAGTCCTCTGATTTTGGATTATTCGAAAAAGGTGGAAACGTGATCGGTAATGTTCAGGATGCTGATATTTATTCGCCGCCGCTGGATTCCATTTTTACGAAAAGTGAGTATGCCCTAGTTGACAGTTTTTTTACCGCTTCGTCGTATGGAAGTATCAAACCACACAATAATAATGCATCATTACAAGGTATGGCACAGGCGGTCATGATGATTAAAAAAGGGGAGACGAAAGATCAGGATATGACATTCGATGACTTTCTGCACTTTGAAATGGAGCGTTTAAATAAGCCAACTTTTCAACTTGATGAAACCGGTCAAATGGCGCGGCAAGAAGCAAAGGCAGACCATAGGAAACTAGCACAGGTTATTATTATTTTGATCAAAAATGATCTTAAAGAGGAAGAAATAACGACTCCCGATCTATATGATCCGAAAAGTTATCACGATTCGTTGCGCAATGATATGATGCTTAATCAGGAAGCAAGCGTATTTCTTAAAGAGAACACTATTGAAAGGCATGAACTGTGGATACCTAAAATTATGTCAAAAATGAGTGAAGGGTCATGTTTAGTGGCAGTAGGTCTTGCTCATTTAAAATTTAAAACAGGCTTAATACAGTTACTTCGAAGGAAAGGGTTTGGAGTTAGGGAGGTTAAGTTATAACATATATTTTAGGAGAGGATTTCTAACGCATGTGCAAAATGCAATATTAATACTCATTTCAGCCTCCAAAACAAGAACCGGCTCTTGGAGTTTTTATAACCCATTTTAAGTTAAACAACAAACCCTAGATCAAGAGCGAGATTGGAGTTTTGTAAATGTTCTTGGAATCTTTAAAAGTTAGTTCACCTAATTCGTCGACCGCCTTGCGTTGATCGTGAAAGTAGGCTGATCGACTTGAATCTTGCGAGCATGTTATTTCTTATTAACCATTTTTCTAGCAGGAAAATATTGTATTTCCAATAAAATAAATGGCGATTCTGAGCTCTGGAATCGATATCACAAAATTCTTTTTAAAACGACTAGGTAATTTTAACCGGTGATCTGTCATACCTTGGAAAGTAAAACAGGGTTACATATGATCGGAGTCATCAGTCTGGAGTCTTCTGATAAAGCGGGAGATAAGCGCGCTTTGAAGGCAACAGGAGAGGAAGCTATGCCGGAAGCGGGGCTGGATGGTTTGGCGGATACTGAGTTCTTTATCCGTAAAACATTTGAAACGGACGTTCAAAAAGGCTGTGAGCTGCTTTTTCAGCGCTATTACAAGCCAATGTGCAGCCATGCAGTGCGGTTTGTGTATTCCAAAGACATTGCCGAAGATATAGTCGCCGACATTTTCTGTAACTTCTGGGACGCCCAGATTCACTGCACTATCAATATATCTTACGGCGCCTACCTTTTCAAGTCGGTAAGGAACCGTTGTTTCAATTACTTACAAAAGGAGCAGAACAAAACACTCCCGCTCGATGCCATCATCGAAAACGAACCGTTCGCCTCCCATTTACCCGAAAAAATGATGCAGTACGAGGAGCTTTACCAGCAGGTGAACACGCTTGTTCAGGGACTTCCACCGCAATGTCAGAAGGTTTTTGTGATGAACCGATTTGAAGGCAAAGCAGGCAAGGAAATCGCGACGGAACTGAATCTGTCTACCCGAACTGTTGAAGCGCATATATCAAGAGCGCTGAATGTGATCCGGCACGGGCTGCGGCATTATTGGGTAGAGTCGGTCATGCTCTTTACTGTTCAATTCTGTTAAAATCTCAATTAAGCTATTAAAGTCGATTATGTCGTTGATAAGCAAACCTTTACTATTTGAACATTTCGCAGGCCGCACTTCGGTGCTTCAAAAAAAGCTGATCGAGGAGTGGCTGCAGACAGCAGCAAACCAGGATCAGTTTTATGCCTGGCTTGCCGAGTGGGAGATGACTTTCCCGGTCTACGATCCTCAAATGGAGGAGCCGCAGGCGCGGTTTAATCAATATATGCAGGAGCCCCAAAAAGTACTTTCCATTCCTGCTGCTTGTGAGAGTAAAAAAACGTTTAACAGATATCGTTACCTTGCTGCGGCTGTATTCCTTGCATTGATCACGTTTGCTGGCTTTATCAATAGGGATCAGATCCGCTATCAGCGCTACAGTACCGATTTAGGCAAAATGAAAGAAATAACCCTCTCCGACGGAAGCCGGGTTACGCTCAATGCAAACGCAGTTCTGCGGGTTCCGCGCTGGACATTTGGTGTTTCGGACCGGAATGTATTTCTGGAAGGTGAAGCTGAATTTGCCATTAAGCACTTACCTGATCATCAGCTTTTTCAGGTTCATACGATGGACAATTCCCTCATAACCGTGCTTGGTACGGAGTTCACCGTGCATGCCCGTGAGCAGCTTACCAATGTGGTATTGAACAAAGGAAAAGTAAGATTATCTTCCGCCGCCGCCGAGAAGTCGAGAACTATGCAGCCAGGAGAGCGCGCGACGATCGTGAAAAGTGGTGAAATAAAAGTTGAAATGTTGTCTGAAAAAGAGCTTGCCGCGGAAATGGCGTGGAAAGAACATCGTTTCGTGTTCGATAATACCCCGTTGAGCGCCGTGGCCCGCAAGATCCGGGAAGTTTTCGGTGTGGAGGTCCATATCCCTGATAAAGGCCTCGCCCTCAGAACTGCAACCGGTTCTTTTCCTGCGGAGAGTGCCGAAGAATTACTGACCAATATGTCGGTCATGTACGGTTTCGAGATCGTCAAAACCAAAAAACAATTCCTGATTAATCCTATCCCTTAACTTTTTCCTTTACTTCCTAACCCAACCAACTGATTATGCAGAAACGACTATTATCAGTCCGACGGCTATTCCTATTGCTTGCAATCAGTGCTTTACCCACGCTCGTTTCAGGCCAGCTGCTGGCAAAGCTGAAAAGTCAGCACGTTCCGCAGCAAGCAGAGCCGCAGCGCGCGATGAAGCTCAAAGAAATGTTACTTTTGCTGAAAGCAAAGTACCAGGTTGACCTTTTATTTGAAGAACAGATCCTCCCCGAAATACTCGTACCGGGCAATTCAATACGGTCCGGCACCTCATTTGAAACCAACCTGAAAACCTTGTTGGGATCGACGGGAATTCAGTTCAGGAAAGTAAAAAAGGGCACGTATGTGTTGCTGGACCAGAAAAGGACGCGCGAGTTTATGAAGCCAGAGGCGCTCGCTCCCGGGCAGCCGGAAGAATACAAACAGGAATTGCCTGCGATTCTCTTCAAAACAGAAGCAGGAAAAGAGATACCGAAAACGACACGTGTCGCACCCAATGAGATCACGATCAAGGGAAAAGTGTTCGATACGCACGAGCCACCCCGTGAGCTGCCCGGCGTAACGATTGCCATCAAAGGAACGAACGAAGGCGCGACGACGGACGAAAACGGATATTTCGCACTCGATGTGCCGCGTGATGCGGTTCTGGTATTCTCGATGGTCGGTCACAAAAGCATGGAGTATGTTGCCAAATCAGCAAATTCCAACCTGATCATCGCATTACAGGAAGAAATTGCCAGCCTGGATGAAGCGGTGGTTGTGGGACAGACGGAGCAGAAGAAAAAACACATTGCGGGTTCGATCACAACAATGAATGTCGCTTCGCAGATCAGCGGAAAGCCGATCACAACTTTGTCGCAATCGCTGCAAGGCGGGGTTACCGGTTTGCAGGTGCAGCAAAGCTCGGGTATGCCCGGTGGCGACGCAGCGGCGATCAAAATCCGTGGTATCAGCACGCTGGGCAACTCTAACCCGCTTATTCTGGTTGATGGGATTCCAATGGACATGAACCACATTGATCCTGTAACCGTGGAAAGTGTAACGGTTTTGAAAGATGCGGCTGCGTCAGCCATGTATGGTGCCAGGGCGGCCAATGGTGTGATCCTGGTCACGACAAGGCGCGGTACGCCAGGCAAAATTTCGGTAACTTACGATGGTTATGTCGGTTCGCAATCGCCTACTTATTTGCAAAAGCTCGTCGATGCGCCGCAGTATATGCGCATGTACAATGAAGCGCGTGTCAACTCGGGTAACCAGCCTTTTTACACCGATGAAGTAATTCAGAAAACAGCGGAAAACTCAGATCCGATCATGTACCCAAATACCGATTGGGTGGACCTGATCGTGCGGGAAAACTCGCCGATCACCAGCCACTCCATTTCACTTGATGGGGGCAATAACCTCGCCAGGTTTGCGGTAACAGCCAACTATCTCTACCAGGATGGAATGATCCCGCTTAGCAAAATGGACCGCTTCAACATCCGTGCGAATACTTCCATTACGGTCAATAAAAGTTTTGTTTTCGACGTCGATCTATTAGCCATAAAAAGAAATACACGCAACAATACCCGCCCGGATGCCAACCAGGGTAACCGGATGCTGGAAGATGTGTACCGCGTGCCTCCGACTATTTTACCTAAATACCCTGAAAAGAACGGGCGCACCATGTACGGCAGGTACGCGGATATTGTGAACCCACTTGCATACGCTGAGAAAGGCGGTTACCGGGATTTTGAAAGTGGGCAGGCACTGATCAATATCCAACCCAAATGGGAGATTTTCCCGGATTTTAACCTGAAAGGGCAGTTCAGCTTTCGATTGGACAGCGACCAGGAGCGGACCGTAGCAGACGCTTACAATTTCTTTGATTACGGAACAAACCAGTTGGTGCAAAGCTGGGGCGTGCAGCGGGGTGCAAATTTTGCGCGCGGAACCTACATTTACATGGCTGCCAATGCCGATTACACTTTCACCAAAAACGACCACCGCCTTTATGCATTTGGTGGTTTTTCAACAGAAAAGAATAATTCGGGTTACTGGGATGTGAATACGATGGTGTCGGGTTATACCAAACTCAACTATTCATTCAAGGACAAATATTTGTTGGAAGCGACGGCGCGAATGGATGGCTCCTCCAAATTCGGGCCGGGGCACCAGTGGGGGTTCTTTCCTTCTGCGGCGGTAGGATGGAATATGCACCAGGAGGATTTTTTGAAAAATGTGCGAGGCATTAATAACCTGAAACTGCGCGCTTCCTATGGTTTGCTGGGGAACGAAAATATCGGACTGTACCGGTTCCAGACATTGGTAGAAGGCACAAACGGTTATGAGAACATCTGGGGTAACCCCGATATTACCTGGGAAACCGTCGGACTTTTCGATGTCGGAATCGACGTTGGGCTATTCAACAACAGCTTTGAACTGATATTCGACTATTATAATAAAGTAACCAAAGACATTATCCTGCAACCACAGGTTTCCTATGTGGGCGGAATGGGTAATGTGCCTATCAATGCCGGAAAGGTAAGAAACCGGGGATGGGAGTTGTCTCTCAATTATTTCAAGGAGTTGGGCAAAAACTGGAACCTGTCGGTGAAGCCGGGGCTCTCTTACAACCAGAACCGCATTTTGGACCTGCAAAACGGACCTTATCTGACGAGTACGAGTATCAACCAGGAGGGTAAGCCGATCGGCAGCATATACGGATACCGCACCGGCGGACTATTGCAGCAAAGTGACTTTGAATCAAGTGGAACTGCACTTGTTCCGGCGGTGGTAGGGGCCAAGCCGGGTGATATCCGCTACCTTGACCTGAATGGAAACGGACAGATCGACGCGCAGGACCAGGAGGCAATTGGTAACCCTGTCCCGATGGTCAACTACTTCACCAATGTTCGCCTGGCGCACAAAAAGTTTGATATTGAAATGCTGATACAGGGAACCGGGCAAAGCGACCAGCGATTGACTGGCATGCTGGCTTACCCGCTGGATCAGACAGCCGACGGAGGCGTGCCAACTACTTACTACGCAGATCGTTACTGGACGCCGGAGCGAACCGGCGCGCGGTTTCCAAGACTTTCCAACACACCTGCGAACAATAAACTTTCGTCCGATTTCTGGATCCAGAACGGAGCGTATTGCCGTGTGAAATACATTCAGCTGGGTTACAATCTCCCGGTTAATGCCGTCAGGAAAGTAGGCGCAATGGGGGCGAGGCTGTATGTGAACGCACAGAATCCTTTTGTATTTACCCCGATGAAATTAATGGATCCTGAAAGTCTCGGAAATCAGTGGACCTACGGGATCATGAAAGTGTACACAGTTGGTATTAATGTCAAATTTTAGTGGCTGCAACGATGAAAAAGCTATTTCAAATAATTCTCACGGTTTTAATGCTGACGGTTTTTACAGGCTGTGAAGACTTTTTAACCCAAAACCACCCGACCGGGATCACCGACGACAAATTCTGGGAAACCGAAACGCACGCCCGCGATGCTTTGAGAATCGTATACGACGCACTGCCTGGCGGGACCAATGGTCGGGATATGCCATTGAATACCAGTAATATAATGATCATCTCCGGTCTGAGCGATGAGGCTGTGCACCGAGCAGATTACATTGGCGCCTACGAGGAATTTACCCGCGGCGTGCACAACAGCAATTGGAGTACATCACTTTGGTTCTGGAGTTCTGACTTTTCGGGCACGCGCCGGGCAAGCCGCTTCCTGGAACACGTCGACAAATGCTTTATGGACGAAGCGCTTAAAACCCGTATGAAATATGAGGCCCGTGCATTGCGCGCCTACTATCACATGGAATTGTTTCAGTTTTTTGGAGGGATACCCATTGTGACCAAGTCGCTGACGCCCAATGAGAATAACGTAAGCCGGAATTCCGAGGAAGAGGTTTATAACTTTATCATTTCCGAACTCACCGAATGTGCGCAAAACCTGCCCGATACTTACACCAACGATGAATTCTGGCGGGTAAACAGTGCAGCCTGCTGGACACTGATCGCCCGGCTGGCGCTATACAAAAAGGATTTCGCGCTTGCACGTGATGCTTCCCAAAAGGTGATCGACAAGCGGATTTACGAGTTGTATACCAGCAAAACGGCCGGAGCCAATAATCTTGCAGAATTATTCACCTATTCCGGAATGCTTAATAATGAGCGCATTATGATACGTCCGAGTGGTGCTGCTGTGGCCTGGACGCGTTTTGCACCTTTCGGGATTGGTGGCGAAACGTACACTTCACCTACCAGCACGGTGGTCGACAACTGGGAAACGAAGCAGGGAAAAACGATTTTTGAGCTGGGGCCCGATTCTCTGGCAGCTTACCGGAAAAACCCAAACCATCGGAACAACCGCGATCCCAGACTGCTTGCCTCCGTATTGTTTTCAGGTGAAAAGTTCGTTGATAACACCTACACCGTCGATCCGTTTAATGCATCGCCCAATAACCCCGACCGGATTGGGCTGGAAAAGTCTACGGCGACAGGCTACTGGATCAAAAAATACCTGGATCCACGCGACCGCCAGCCAAGAGGGGGCACGCTCGATTTCATGATCATTCGCTATGCAGAAGTGCTGCTTAATTATGCGGAAGCGTTGATCGAGCTGGGCGAATGGAGTAACCCGGAAGTATTGAAAAATATCAATATGGTGCGAAACAGGTCAAAAATGCCGAATGTGGATGTGAAAGTTTACAATTCGCAGGTGAAACTTCGGGAGCTAATCCGTCGCGAACGGCAGGCGGAACTGGCCTTTGAGGGACAGCGCTACTATGATATCCGCAGGTGGGGGATCGTGAATGAGGTAATGAACGGCCAGGTTTTTGGTGCTACTAATCCGGAAACGGGTGTGCCAGTGCGCGTAGAGGAACGATCCTATAATCCAAGTCGCGACTACCTCTGGCCAATCCCGCAAAATGAACTGCTAGCGAACCCGAATATGCAGCAGAATCCTAATTATTAAATTTAAATGCTTTAAGCGTTAGAAGGTTTGGGTGTGGAAAAATGATTGTGGCTGTTGCACAACTGCCGCTGAAACTTTTAGGTGGGTTTGCAAGGAAATTGATGGAAAGAGCAGTCGAGATCTGGGCGATTTTGTTGGTTACAAGACTTGTAAGAGTTTTACGATAAGAGCAAGGATAAGAAGCAAGCCCTGGCATATATGATCGGACTAAATCTAACAGATGAAAACGCTAAAGAGTTTTTACTTCATTCCCACTATAAACCTGCAATACTGGGTGGAGTATAATAGGCAATAGAAATTATGTATGAGCTGATTCAGCATAGAGATAGTTATTAGATTCTTTCCTCATAGAGTGAGGACATATTATTATAATGGTGAAAAAAAACCGATTCGCCATGACGCTCAGGTTAACCCAATTCGGTAGCCGAAGCTGGTTACCGAGTTGGTTAGTGAATATTTCAACCCGGATTCAGTCAGAATGAAAACTTTGTCTCGACAAACTTCGTAGAAAACGACGTTTTTGAACCAAAAAGCACCATTTGACATGGCGGAAGTTATCCCGCTGGAATCATTTTTGTCGCCTAACCATGTATAAACCTCATTTATCCATTATTTCCTGAACATTTTGCAAAAACTTTGCTTGTTGATCTACAAATGGGTAATGAGAGCAATTTTCTATTATGTATAAATTTTGCGGACCAATGATCCTCTTTATATCTGAAATCTGATTTTTCGAGAAAATGCCATCTTGCAGTCCATAAATGGCTGAGAGCTTTATATTTTTCTGAATGATATCCTTTAAAATCGGTTTGGTGTCAATATTAACACGAGATTCATTTTGATAAAATAGAATGGGAGCTTTATCATTACGGATATTTGACTTGGAAAAATTGCTATTTTCGTACTCTTCAGTCAGCTCTCTTGATTCTAAAGTAGGTCTCGGCATTTTGAAGAAGCCAAAGTGCGATGCTACCTCATATGTCTGTTTCCGATACTGTTCACTTTGCTCGTTCAAGGTTTTAATGTAAAAAATCTTTTTGAGCATCGTTGAATCTCTTTTTTGTGTTGCAATTTTTAGACTTGTGGTAAGTATATGGTCATAGGACTCCTGTTGAGAGAACAAAGCACCGACTAAAATAAGCCGCTCTACTTTTTGCGGAAATCTCTCTGTATACAATGTCGAAACGATACCACCGAAGCTATGACCTAGGAGGTTTACCTTTGCCAAGTCGTAATCTTTAATAAGCGTATTTAAATCAGAAAAGGCTTCATCAAAATTTATTTTTGCTTCCGTATCGCTAGATCGTCCCTCACCTCTCCTGTCATATACAATTACATAAAAGCCTTTTTTAGCGAGCGCGTTTGCAGTTGTTGCTTCGAACAATGTCGAGTTACCCCTAGGGCCACCATGTAAATATATAATAGCTGGATCTCCTTTCTGACCATAGGCTTTCGAATATATTTGCTGAGCTATCGAACCTGGCGCGATAATGGATATAAGAATAAAAAGGGTTGCAAATGCTGTTCTAAAAAAGTGGTTCATTATTGAATTGGTAGGTAAGGTGGTAATATAATGGCAATTAAGACTTTGGAATTAAATCATCCGTAGGTAGTTCATGCTGAAATCTTTTTCAGCTACAAGTCGCGATTGTATCAGCCCTAATTTGCCATTAGTTGCCTTAGAAATTCTTTCGTAATTGTTTTACGGCATTCTCCAAAGCCAGGATTTGATACTGAGCGTGGTTTAGTAATTCGGGTTGCGAAAAAATATACGTTTCCCTTTGATTCCACATAACCCACCCACCAGCCAATATCATTTCCTTCAACCCGGGTCCATCCTGTTTTGGATCTTAAAGTATGGCTGTCTGTATGCTCTGTAACCATCACTTTCTTTAAAATAGCGATGTTCTGTTTTGAAAAGGGAGTCTTATTCTCATATACATTGATCAAAAACTCAATCTGATTACGGGGAGATATAGCGAATTTTCCAAAATTCCAGAAATCGTCTCCTTGCTCGGAAAGGTCTCCATTACCATATTTTGACTTCTCTAAAATCTTTTTGTATTTTTCCCGACCCACTTGCTTGGCAAGCTCAATGAAGGCCCACCCGGCTGATAATTCAAATGCCTCCTTTACAGAGATGTCCCTGTAAATATCCGGACGATAGCCATAAATTGTGGTATCTGTTGTCCCAGGCCACTTGATGATGTCGTTTTCATTTTTGACTACACCAGTTTCAAGCGCAATCAATAGATTGATAACTTTAAAAGTAGAAGCTGGTTGGCTCCCTATGTGGGAGTCAGATTCGTCCGTGGTAGTCCATTGATGTTTGTTATAATCATAAATGGTCGTGCTCCCTTTCACATTACATGACTGAAAAGGAGTTTCTTGATTTTGTGCAGTGACATCTAATGCAAAGATGTAGCATATGAGAAGCAATAGAATTTTCATGGCTTATAGCTAATTAAATTAAAGGTTGGTTTGATCTTACCGATTCTGAATTACTTTCCCGTCAGAAAGAATTTTTCAAGCCGTTCATTAAAATCTCCCCCTTTGTCGCAATTGGTAAAAAAGACGTAGCCGCTTTGCTTCGCCCGGTTGATGCGGTAATAGGATTGGAAGTTGCCATTGTTACCCCGGTGATTATAATCGGTGCCGTGGAACCCGGGTCTGATACCAATACCCAATCCCCAACCCGTGTCGCCGTCATAGTTTCCATCAGCCGGAAGTGTTACCTGCACCTTGAATAATTCATCGGCAGTTCCCTTTTTAAGTCCATGGCCTTTCATCAGCGCAATTAAAAAATTGGCATAGCTTACAGCCTCAGTATGCAGGCCTCCCGCTGCTCCAAACCAGGTCGAATCCTGCTTTGGCAATGAACCGGGCCATCGGTGAATAGCTTTGCCATTCATGTATCCTGTCACTTTGTGACTGGTAATGAACGGATTAACACTAAACCAGGCATAGGACATGCCCAATGGTATTGAGACCTCTTTTTGAAAATTAACATCCAGAGTGGTCAACTCATTCTTTGTAATTTTTGCAATCACCCTCGATAAGTAGTAATATCCCTCTCCGGAATAAGCGTACGCTGTTCCTGGTTTAAATTTGAGATAGAGCGTTCCTTTTGCAATATGTCTTGCACTATCGGCCAGATCTGATGTACGCCAGTTTGGAAGGCCAGAGGTGTGTTCAAGCACCATTCGTGCGGTGATTAATTTATAGCGCTCGTCACCAGATATGTCTTCATACAGCATGTACTTATATAATGGCGTATCCAGATTCAAAATGCCCTGATCAACGAGTCTTAATACAAAATAAGTAAAAACAGTTTTGGATAAAGATGCAGCCTCAAAAATGGACTGGTCATTTAAGGGTGCGTGAGTTTCCATACTTGTGGTTCCCATAGACCGGTGATAAACAATCTTTCCATTATTAATGATTGCTATGGACAAACCAGGCAAGTTACCCGGATTCACCTGGGATGCCAGAAACTGATCAAGGGATGCCCTCGAGACTATATTTCCGTTTAGGGTTTTAATTTGAGCATGCACTGCCGAGACCAGAAAGGCCAAAACCAGAGCACAGAAGACTTTCTTAATCATTATGCATCTCGTTGTGACCGTAACTAATAACCCGGGCTAATTTCCAGGCTTCGTCTTTGAACTGCCAAAGTTGAACAAATTTGTAGGTTCCACTGACTTTTTCCTGTGCCTGGCCTTTGTTGGTGTGATAAAATGTATGCACTCCGATTTCAACAGCACCATATCCTTTTATTGGATGTACTTCCAAAGTGCTTTTGATCAGCTCTCTCCTGATATGGTTGCCTCTGGCGCACATTTCCATGATAGAGCGCATTTCGTAATCCGCACCTACGTTTAAACCGCCCAGGTCATGATAGAACTCGATGTCGTCGTTTATGAATTTACGATAAGTTAAGCTGTCACAATTATTAAAGGCATTAAACAGGAGGCTGTCCGCCTTAACAATGTCTTTGTAGAGCTGGTCAGGAGTGGCTGGGTTGGTTTTTTGAGCGAAAAGGATATTTGCATACATACACATGAAAAATATCAGGGTACTTGTTTTAGGGTTCATTTTTCAATTATTATAGATCTGAATTAGAATTTCTGCAAAAATATTGCGATTTGTATGAAACATTTCCTTTGTAATTGATATAAAGTTGCAATTTTGTTTCATAGGGGCCTTCATTTCAGCCAGTATTATAAGATTATGTCTTTGGATCATTTTGATATTGAAATTTTAGCCATTCTCCAGGAAGGGAATCTTACTCCCCAGCGGACCATAGGAGAGCGAGTCAACCTTTCAGCTGCGGCAGTTAATCGTCGTATCAAGCGGATGGAGGCTGATGGGGTCATTCGAGCTAACATTGCTGTTTTGGATGCCGAAAAAGTTGGCCAACGCATTACGATAATAGTCGAAGTTGAACTGGAAAGCGAGCATGTAGACTTAATTGACCAGGCTAAGGCATCTTTCCTTGCAACACCCGAAGTACAACAATGTTATTATGTAACCGGTGAAATGGATTTTGTTTTAGTTGTCTCAGTAGCCAGTATGGGTGATTACGAATTATTAACCAGGCGTCTATTTTTTAACAATCCGAATATGAAACGCTTTCGCACATTGGTCGCCATGAATTGCGTAAAGGTAGGTTTATCGATTCCACTTCAAATGAACGCAAAATAGATAGGTATGATTAACACGTTCGTCCCCAAGGCGTCCTCCAATTTTGCTTGGCCGACAGTGCGTTAAGTCCGTGGCCCATTTCCCTCTCTTTTGCCGTTTATCAGCGTATGTGGAAACGGTGGTATTTCTGTACTCTTTGGCCTCTCGATTTTTCTTCCTTTTCTGTGAATTTTAGAATTGTTTTGCACTGTTTTAACAGAGATATTTTGCAATGGCAGGTTCATCAAACAGTCGTTAATTGAGAATAGAATCACAAAAGATTTAAACTAAAATGCTCTAAAAGTATCTATCCAACTTATAGCAAGCATCTCGGCTTCTTCTTCTAAGCATTCGACATTGGGTTGAATTAGGCCGACATATCGCACTTTTTGCCGATCTTAACATACAGAACTCGTAAGCGAAATTATGGCACTATCTGGTAAAGCCAAGTTAGATTTGCCTGTCGGAACTCCCAGAGTAGACGGACCAAAAAGTTTTATGTTGCCTAGTCCAAGAAAAGAGATGACTGTCATTTCACCAGCGCTGGCGGTGTATTGACCTGGTAGAATTGCAATTGGCTTACCAGCGACTTCCAAAGGGCTATGCCTAGTCAAATAGCCCAGAGTGGGAATTGTTAGACGAGGTCATTGCCGTACCTTTTTTAATTCAACCCCATTATTGAAATCGATGGTATTTTATGACCATTATTTAAGGAAAAGTAACTATTTGATGGATATAAGCTTTTGGTCAGTATTTCCCTGAGTATCCTTTATAAGGATTTTATAGTTTCCCGGATATAAAACTAATGTATTTGGAGATTGCTTACTTGTAATTTCTATGACATCCGCAGGAACCGCATTTTCAATATCCTCATTTTCATAGTAAGCAAGAACCAGGCACGGAGTCATTTTTACAATTTCAGGCTTCAGCTGGTATGGCTTTCTTTTCCCATCCAAAAATAGCCAGTCAGCACGGCCATATATTAAATTGGTCCTAGAATGAAAAAGCCTTGCATCGAATCTTGGTTTATCCCAGAATGGTCCGGCAAATATTTCACCATTCTCATTTACAAAAAGACTTGGCTGCCTGACATCAACCATCTTGTAATAAGGGTTTTCATACCTGGTAGAACTTTTTTCAGTCATCATCTCCTGATTGACCGTAAATGGATTGATTCCTGTCAATTCCGTGAGCCTGCCTGCCATTGCTTTCCCCCAGGTTCCGCCAATCGAATCTTCTCTAATATGGTCAAAACCGGCGTGCAGCAGGATCTTGGCATTTGGATCTTTGTCCAGGACTTCTTTTATGTTAGTTGCCTGGGCTATTTCCCTTTTATAATTGTCCTGAAAAGTTTCCAGCGTTTTTGCCTCATAGTCAAAAACGTGAAAGCCGATTTTCAGTGCCTGCCTGATAAGCTCACCATACTGAGGTTCAACACTATACCATCCAGAAGACTTTACGGGGTACCCGCGTTGATTGAGAAGTGAATCAGCGAAGCTAAGCGTTTCTGATCCAAAATACCGGTATCATGAATCATAAAGATCCTGCAGCAACGAAAGTGTAAAAGCCCGGTGCTGGGGATTGTGGTGCGCTTCATTAAAAATGATGATCCGTTCCCGTTTTGCCCGCTCGATAATATAAGTATGAGCTGATACAGGTTTAAATTTGCTGAAATACGAGGAGTCTTCCTTGGTTAAAACCCCGAATTGAGATCCGCTGCTATCAGCATATTGAAGTGCTTTTTTGTAATCGCTAATAAATGAAAATTGAAAAGAGGCCAAATGAAAATCTTTCTTTTCTGCTATTTTGAAGATTTGTGAAGAGAAATAGTAATCGTTAGGTTTACCAAGATCCAATTTTTGTTGCGCAAACACATTTTTAATTAATCCACCAGCAGTCTGAAGAACGAAAAGGATAGTCATAATTTTCCAAGTGAATGCCATGTTATTTAATCAGATTTAAATGATAGTATACTACTTTAAATTTTATCCAGGCAGTTGACAACACATTATGACTGTATCCCAATCAAAAGTCCGCCGGTCACCTTTCCGTCTAGATCCTTTTCGATAAACCAAAAAGTTATTATTATACCCCCTATATTACGAATTGTAGTGTATTTAGTTATCCTGGTGAAAAAACCTTCAATGAAAAATAGAGTTCTTGTTACTTTCTTGATCCTAAGCATCGGTGCTTATGGACAACGGCCAACTCCTAAAAGTTTGGGATTGAGGCACCTGACTACTGCTTACAAAACTGATCAGGTAGATATTCTCGTAAAATCAAAAAAAGGAGATGAGCTGATCCCAAAACCTTTATTCCTCTTTATCCAGGGGTCTTTACCCAGACCACTCATCGTAATATATGATACCACCCGTGCATACGGTACATTCCCTTTTGATGTGGATAGTTTAGCGCTCCATTACCATGTTGCCATTATTGGAAAACCATATATCCCACTACTAACCTCTGAAAATCAGCTATCCAAGGAGCTAAACTTTATCGATCCGGATACCAAAGAATTTCCACAGGCCTATACAGAGCGAAATTATCTGGATTATTACGTTGAACGAAACAAAGCTGTTATCCGATTTTTACAACAACAGAAGTGGGTTTCAAGCAAGAAACTGGTTCTGGCCGGGCATTCGGAGGGAAGCACAATTGCTGCAAAATTAGCAAGTACTTCCAAGGCTGTAACTCATCTCATTTATCTGAGTGGGAATCCATTCGGGCGGATTATGTCAATCATTGAAAGAGACCGCCGTAATGAAACAGACAGCAGCAGACTTGCCGATGAAGATTTTATTTATTGGGAAAATGTGGTTGAAAATCCTGAAAAAATAACAGGCACAGGTGACTCGTTCAAGGCTACCTATCAGTTTTCTATACCACCGCGGGACTATCTAAAAAAACTGTCGATCCCTGTATTAATTGGATACGGAACAAGCGATTATTGTTCACCCTACAACGATTATCTCAGGGTAGAGACGATTAGAGAAAAGAAAGATAATTTCACCTTTCATGCTTACATTGGACTGGATCATAACTTTTTTCCTGTCGACAAAAATGGAAACACGAATTATGAAATGTACAACTGGGACAAAGTTGGAACGGATATGTATCGCTGGTTGCTAAACCAGAATTAGTACTATCACTGGAAGAGCAGCTTAAAAGGTTACGAGAAAGGCATACTAACTCCAAAGAGTATCTAATAAATTCTGACCCCGTATTTAAAAGAGTATTGCTTCTGGACAACTAAAAGGGGTTTTTATAGTAAATGGACAAAAGAATAGCGCTTAGGATTTATGATCTTAAACCATTGTCCTCGAGTTGCTTTACTTTTTGAAGAGTATATCTGCCTAACCGGTTAATATGTGCAAACCTAGCCGGTGAAATATGTTCAAAATCACTTCCATCGACCGGATTGCCTTCCGCCTGATGCCTTTTAAGTACTTCCTGTGTATAAACCGTATTCTAAACCACAACCAGGTTTGTCAGAACGTTTAAACAACCTGCAGTTTCTTGTTGGGCACCTTCCTGTTTTCGCCTGAGATGTCTATCACCACCAAACCAAAGCCAGGCGCGAAGTGCATGCAGCTGTTCCACCCTTGTTAAGCTGTGCATGATTGGAGGTACGTAGAAAGTCAGATTTGCCCCATATGCGAAGGGTGGCAGAGACCCATAGGAAGTGATCAAAAGTTCTTAATACTCCAAATCAACTCGGGTAACATTGTACGCTCCAAAACAACCGAACCCTCCATTTACATTGGTTTTTGCATTAACTGGCTGCGCGAATGGATCGCTCTGATTGTTGTCATTCAGCTGGACCGATTTCGCATAGGTGTAAAAGTTAACATCAGCTACGTAAAGAAAGATCACATTTTTGCGCTGATTGGTGACCAGGTTATTTGTGAAATAATTGGAGGTAATATCATCTTTATGGTCTGTGACTCCATCCAAAAATTGAACTGTATGGGCAGTGGGTAAATCCTTGAATTGCGACACTGAATAATAGAAGTATGGGCGCAGTACGTAATACCCTATCGGGCTATTAGGCCACTTTAACCTTACATCTACAAAATCACTTCCTCTGAACAACTTATCTACTATAATGTCACCTGCTGAAACTGATTTCACAGGTACAGTACAGGAAGACGTCAGCACCTTGCCGTTTCCGGCAATAGCCTTTAGTGCATACGTTTTCCCTTTCTCAATTTTAAACTCGTCTGAAACTTTAAATTCGTAAAAGTTCTTATTCGGATTAAAAGTTAGCTGTTTCTCCTGTACTCCATTACTAATGGTGATTTTTGCGTCTTGTACAAATAGTTCTTTATACGGAATCTCGGTAATGGCAAAAGATGTCGCCTTTGACAAAACTGCACTGATCACCGTATCTGACGGACTTATGTAGCACTGCAGGACCAGTTCTTCCGGAATATCCTGTAATCCGCCCACTTCTTTAATACATGAACCAAATAAGAAGATGAGTAAAAGGGTGTAAATGGGTTTGAGCATAGCTAAAATTTGAAACTGTATGATATGGAAGGGACGAACAACAGCAGGCTCACTTCATTCAGCGCTTTGGTCACAATAAATTCCTTGTTCTGGTCAAACCTGCCATTGATATCTGCCTCATACATGAACACATTCTTGCTACCCAAGATGTTGTAGAGTCCAAATTCCCATGTCCTCCTACCTCTTTTTTTCTGTTTTATCAGTTGTACGCTCAGATCCAGACGATTATAGACCCGTGTCCGGCTATCATTTCGTTGCTTGCCGTAATCAATGATATCCAGATTAGAGACCAGCTCATTGGTGAATGGATTAACCATAAACCCGTCATAAACAAGTTTAGGAATCGTCACTGGGTTCCCGGAGCGAAACACATAGTTTCCCGAAAATTTCACCCTTTTACTGTGCTGATAAGTTCCGACGAGAGAAAACTGATGTCTGCGGTCATGAAAAGGATAGAAACTTCTTCCTGAATTTATCTGGTCGAACTGGTAAACAGTCCTGCTAAGCGTATAGCTGCCCCATCCCGTTAACTTCCCTGTTCGTTTATGCATAAACAATTCCAGGCCTCTTGAATTCCCTGTACCCGCAGTAGATACATCGTTCCAAAGGATGCTGGATGACGCAAAATCACGGTCTCTGAACAAACTTACCATGGAAAGAATACTTGCTCCCTCTTTGAAACTGAGAATATTCTTCATCTTTTTTGAGTAAACTTCCACTTCGATGCTCAAATTCTTGTCCGCAAAATCCCACGTGAGCCCCAGAGTGTATTGCCGAGAACTCTGTGGGGGCATCTTTGCAGTTGATGGCACCCAAACGTCCACAGATAAACCAAGACCACTGTTGGTAAGCAGCTGAATCGGCTGGTTCATGATGGTGAAAGCGCCCTTTAATGACCAATTTTCAATAAAGTTGTAATTGAAGGCTAGCCTGGGTTCTACAAAAACGTACGATTTTTCCAATGGCGCGAACATGGCTAATCTGATGCCGTAATGGACTGTAAACCTTTTGAAAAGGATATGGATATCTTCCGCATACAAGGCTCCGTCAATGGCGTTGATGCGCTCTATCTCCTGCCTGCCCGGTTCACGGTCACTACTAAACGCAAAGCTGTTTGGGACAAAATTTAGCCGGGACAGATTAATGCCAAAACGGATATCGTGCCGGGGATTGGGTATGTATTCAAAATCGTACTTCAGGCCGACCTCGTTGACTCGGGAGGCATATTGCTGGCTGGATGCACCAAAGGTGTTTTCCAGGGAATAATTAAAATTACTGTAAACCAGGCTCAGATTGGAGAAAACCTTGGGCGAAAACAGGTGGCTCCACCGCAGTGTAGCGGTCCTGTTCCCCCAGCTAAAACCCATATTCCGGTATTCATCCCCTTTTTTGTTTACCCGTTCAAAAAGATTATCCTTGCCCAGGTAAGTGCTCAAAAATAGCTTGTTATTACGATTCAGCTCAAAATTGGCTTTTGCATTAACATCATAAAAATTGCTTTTTATGATGCCGCCCTTCGCGTTTTTGGCCAGTGAAAGCAAAAGGTCCGGATAGGAACGACGGGCGGAAATAATAAAGGATGATTTGCCTTTTTTAATGGGCGCCTCCAACGTGATCCGGCTGCTGAGCAAGCCAATGCCAGCCTCGCCATGCGTACCGCTTTTGTTGCCTTCCTTCATCTGAACGTCCAAAACCGAGGATATGCGTCCGCCATACCTGGCAGGAAACCCGCCTTTGATAAACTCCATGCTGCGCAAGGCATCCCCGTTGAAAATAGAAAAAAAACCAAAAAAATGCGAGATGTTGTACACCTTCGCTTCGTCCATCAGAATTAGGTTTTGATCCGATCCGCCCCCTCGAATAAAGAGTCCATTGCTTCCCTCAGTCCCACTCTGAACACCCGGCAGCAGCTGAATGGCCTTTAAAATATCCTTTTCTCCCAACAAAGAAGGAACGTCGTTTAACTGCTGTATAGGAATTCTGATCGTGCTGATTTTTGGAGACAGGCTTTTCTTTTCCTGTTCTAGCGCGCTGATAGTCACCTCGCTTAGTTCCAGGTCAACCGGTGTAAGGGATAAATCCACCCGGCGATCAACCCTTGCCGGAATTCGATTGAGCTGTGTCTGGTATCCAATCAATGATACTTTCAGATCGATAGAATCTGATTTTGGAATTGTCAAAGAATAAAATCCGTAGGCATTGGTTTGGGAAAAAACGCCTAGATCCACAATATAAACAACAGCACTTGTAACGCTCTCCTGGGATCCTCGTTCCGTGATAAGACCACTTATTGTTACAGTTTGAGCCGACAATGAATTAATAGCCTTTAACATTACTAATGCCATCAGTACGATTCGTCTCATGTAGCAGGATTAATACTGTATGTTATTGCTAAAATTAAGAAGAGGAAAAGACACAATAGATGCCATCCTAATATGAAAAGGAGAATATCATAATTTATTGCCTACAGAAAGTAAGTTTCCGGTGTTTTTCGAAAATTAAACCCTCTGTCAGCCCAAGCATATAGATTTCATCTATGGGCTTTAATTGGAAAATTATTCGGTGGTTAAAGTGTACTCTTTTCGGCCTAAAATAAAGAGGCCCCTAATTAATTAACAAACATCAGATTATAGTTACATATTTAATTGTAATGGTTATATTACTGACACTGCATTCAACTTTAACTTGTAATGACATGAGATTATGGATACTTGTAGTTTCGATATTTTCTGCATTTAATCTTGTTTACGCACAGCCGGTGTATACAGCCCACAAGGATACGATGCGCAGTCAGGATCTTGCTTTTACGGTGAAATTTTCGACATCGGACAAGCGGTACACAGTATTCGCCGGCAGCAGGGATACGATCGACTACGGAATGGACGGCAGGCGCGATGTTTCTGTTACCGCATGGATTGGAAAGGATTCGATTACCATTCAAAATTCGTCCTTTCCATACTTCCAGGTGCATTATATCCCCATTGTGCTTGCAGGAAAGCCCTATATATTTCGCTGGCATTTCAATAATGTTCGCGGCTATTTCACAAAAGACTATATCAAAGAGCACGACGGCAAGGTTCAGATAATTGTCCCGGAAGTTTTTGAACTCGCGAACGTGATTCTTGCGCTGTCCCCTGCGGGAAGGAAAGCCACAAATATTCGAAAGGACGGCGATTACTACAATGAGGTGATGACGTATTTCAGGCCATTTCAGGATCATCCACTGTTCAAAAAGCTGGATTTTGAAACTGCCGCTTATATGAAGAGCTATTATGAGTTTCGTGAAAACAGCATATGTTTTAATTTCGAAGGAGACAAACTTGTGGGATCTGAAAACTACTTTTTTATTGATGGATCGGATGATTCAACCTATTCCAATTTGTTTAACAATAACCTCACAGAAATAGCCGATTTTGCAAAAACCACCGGTTTTCAGGATTTTTACAAAAAGCACACCGGATATTATGAAGAGCTGATCAGCAAGGAGCGGCAAATGATGGACGCAGAAGATATGTGGTCTTGGCTTGAAAAGGAGTTTCCCCGCCCGAAGTTCCGGTCCTACAAAGTCATATTTTCTCCGCTCATACTCGCCAGCCACAGCACCCAGCGCTTTGCTGTATGGGATTTTCAGGCAGAGCAGCGCTTTCAGGAATGCGTGATGTTTGTTTCCGGCCCCGAAATTTACGACATAAGAAAAGAACTTTCCGAAATGCAGAAGTCCGGCTTTGTAAGCGGTATTGTATTTACAGAAATAGATCACAATTATGTCAACGAGCGGTCCGGCGATTATGAAGAATCCATAGACAGTATATTTTCAAAAAGAGCATTATGGGTGAATCTCAAGCGGGAAACCGAGTATTATGGCTCCCCGGTGAGCGTATTCAATGAATATATGACCCATGCTTTATTCTGTTTGTATGCTTCGGGCCGTTTCGAACCGCAAACGGCCGCATCTCTAATTGCAGCACGGGAACAACTTATGGTATCTTATCGGGGTTTTATCAACTTCCCTGCTTTCAACAAAGCACTAGCAAGTTTAAAAAAGGAACATCCGTCATTAAATGTTTATGCATTGTACCCCAGAATGCTCGATTGGTGCAGGAAATTTACTTTTAAACCCTCACACTAGTTTGTGTCTGTGCTATAATTGGATCTTCGTCTAGGGTATCTTCTGGCTCCGTATACTACCAGCTCGGCTCAAAAGTATTGTATTCTTTAATATAATGTGTAACCCCTTAAACAGCCTTAAGAAACCGATGGTTAAATTGAACTGCTTTTATGATAAGTCTTCAGAGAGGTTAGTTAGTTACAAGTTGGCAGTGTATGCCGAAGCCCCGAAGAAGCACTTACCGGCAGGCCTGGTGACAGAAACCAAAAATGGCAGCACAAGAAACTGCTGTTATAGAATTTGGTAGCTCCACTAGTTCAACCTAATTCTTTTTTATGAATGTAATCTGAATTGGGCCTCCTGGTGCCCGAAGCCTTAACTCAGGATTTGGGCCTAGACATGTGTTTTTAATATCACCCGAGATAGTATAATTCCAGTTATTTTCATTCTTACTTATTTCCCAAACAGTATCAACAACACAAGCACGTACGCTTATAAAAATTGATATTGAATCTGGAACAACAAAAGTACCATCGCCAATGTATCTGGCTTTTCGATTCTCTAAAATACGGCTTGTTGAGCCATCACAACCACAATCTTCACCTTTTTTTGAACATGCAAATGCAAAAATGGACAGCAGAGTGAAGTAGAATGAAACCTTTTGAATGAAACGCATATGGTATATGATCTAATACTCACAAAGTGATCCAGAAAGTATGACAATAGTTGGAAATTATAGAACGAAAAATCCGGGATTTCCTGAATGACTTAACCATATTTTAAAATGTGGTTAAGTCATTCAGGTTCTTGGTTCAAGCACGTCTTCTGGTTAGTCGATCCACTTTGACACCAAAACAGTGGTTGGTTACATCCAATTATACGATCTTAACCCGCCAAATAAACCGGTGGTATTTCCGTACTCTTAGACTTGTAGCATTCCGTGTGTCCAGTTGAAAAAATCGCCACTATTCTGCACTATCAAATTACAGAGTAGTGGTACATCAAAACAAATTACAGTACTCCTTATAGGGACACGTTAAAACGTACTCATCTGACCGAGATTTTTAGATGTTAGCACTACCGGATGATTGTGAGTTGAGAGTAAATTCCGGTAGTGCTAAATCTCTGGATATTCTATTTTTTTTCAAGAACTATCTTCAAGTTCTTCATATCATCACTAATTTTCTTATCAACGATCTTCGCATACTGCTGAGTCGTTCTGATATTGCGATGCCCGAGCATTTTTGAAACACTTTCCAGCGGTACTCCGTTAGTAAGTGTTACAGTAGTTGCAAAAGTATGCCTGGCTAGGTGGAAGGTTATAATTTTATTCACACCACACACATCTCCGATTTCCTTTAGGTACGAATTCATTTTTTGATTAGTGAGAACCGGCAGCAAGCTATTCTTCGCTATGCATCTTGGATGATCCTTATATTTGTCAAGTACAATCATAGCCATGGGTAGGAGAGGGATTCTGGATGGCGTATCCGTTTTTTGCCTTTTAATTGAAAGCCACTTTTCGCCGTCAATACCGACAATGATCTCGGAAGATTTAAGCTTAAACACATCGGCATAAGCTAAACCGGTGTAACAGCAAAATAGAAATATATCTCTAACCTGTTCCAAGCGCTCATTGTCAAACTCTTTATTAGAGATATTTTGCAATTCGACTTGCGATAATGCGTCCCGATTGACCTCCCGGATAGACATCTTGAAAGCAATGAATGGATCCCTTGCAAGCCATCCTTTTTTAACACAGATAATAACTATCTTCTTAAAATTGGCGAGGTACTTCATTGTTGTATTGTGACCAATTTTTCGAACCGTTTTCATCCAGAATTCAAACTCAGAGATAAAATCAAAGTCGAGATCCTGAATACTTAAATCTGATGTTTTGTACTTCCATCCAATGAAAGCCTTTGTATGATCAAAAGTAGTTCGATACCGCCCGAGTGTTCCCATAGCAAAGTCACTCCCGACAAGCTTCGCCATTTTATCATTGTGAGTTTGAAAGATCTCAAGGATAAGCCTTGACTTGTCGGGAACTCCGTTAATTCTATTCTTGAGCATTTCTGCGGTGAACTCTATGTCAGATTCAACTGCCTGACGATATATCTCGTAAATTCTGAATTGCAAAGTATCGAGATAAGCATTTAGAATTTTAGCATCTTCCCTGGTTCCGTTTTTTCTTTCCTTTTTCGGATTCCACTTTCCTGGCTCACATTTGCGGCCGGTGGAGATTTCTACTCGCTCGCCATTCAGTGTGAGTCGAGCATAAATCGAATGTTCATCCTCTGTGTGATTGCTACGTTTCTTTAAATAAAAAAACATAGTGAAGTTTCTTGTTAGCATAACATTAATTTTAAGTGAATAAAACTACGAATAGTGCTACCAAAAAATCAAGATGTTTATTTCGTGAACATGTTGTTAATCAAACCGTTGCATCGCATTGGGTGAGCATTGTTTCACTTTCGAAATGCTCCCGAGATGCTCACCCGAATATTGCGAATATTTGCATATTTTGGTAAGATCTGAAAAACAAAAAAGCCTGTAAATAATTGATTTACAGGCTTTTGATGCTTTTTGGTATTCTTACTTGCAGAGAGGAAGAGATTCGAACTCTCGATACAGTTACCCATATACTACCTTTCCAGGGTAGCTCCTTCAACCACTCGGACACCTCTCTGTGTGGTTATTGAGGGTGCAAAGATAACTTTTCTCATGCAAGATGCAAATAGAAACTTCGCATGTTTTAGATAAATGCATTTAAGCGCTTAGACACTCATCTCGCCCCGGAGCGGCGTTGCCAGTAACTCTGCGCATTTTCGGGGATCGCTTTCTTTGCCGAAGATGTACATCATTTTCGTGATGGCGGCTTCGGCAGTGATGTCCGAGCCGCTTACTACGCCGGCTTGTTTGAGGAAGCGGCTGGTTTCGTAGTGGCCTTGTGCGACGCGGCCGCCGTCGCATTGGGAGACGTTGAAAATGAGGATGTTTCTGGCAATAGCGTTGCTAATAGCATCGAGGAACCATGGCGCGGTGGTGGCGTTGCCAGCTCCGTAGGTTTCCAGAACAACGCCTTTTAAGCCTTTGATATTCAAGATGGAATCGACCACCAACTGACTGATTCCCGGGAACATTTTCAGGAATGCAACATGATTGTCCATGTGTTTGTGGACCGTCAGTTGCTGGTTGGGTTCGTGTGACTTAATGTAGGGTAAATTATATTCAATCCTCACGCCGGCGTTAGCGAGTGCGGGATAGTTTTCGGAGTGGAACGCATTGAAATCGGAGCTTTCGCGCTTTTTGCTGCGATTGCCACGGAGCAACATTGAATTGAAATAAATACAAACTTCCGAAATCATCGGCTGGCCGTTTTCATTTTTGGCTGCGGCGAGTTCCAATGCGGTGATTACATTCTCCCGGGCGTCCGAACGAGCGACGCCGATGGGCAGTTGTGCGCCGGTGAGAATGACGGGTTTGTTGAGATTGTCGAGTAAAAAACTAAGTGCGGATGCTGTATAGGCCATTGTGTCCGTGCCGTGCAGGATAACGAAGCTGTCGTATTGCGCATATTCCTGTTCAATGATCGTCGCCAGCTCGATCCAGATTTCAGGGCTCATGTTTGATGAGTCGATGGGCTCGGATAGGGACAGGAATGTAATGTCGAAATTGAGCCTGCTGATCTCAGGAACGCGGTCAATAATCTGGTCGAAATTGAATGGGACGAGTTGCTTTCCTTTGGTTTCGTAGACCATTCCCAATGTTCCGCCGGTGTAAATGACTAGCACGGAGCCTACGGTTGGCTCGGGAGAAATGGGGTTAATGTGAATTTTGCTGTATGACATGCAAATTTGCTTTTGGGAATGCTGGATGCTTGTACGAGTGAGAAGGCTAGGATGCTTTTACAAGCATTTTTCTGGCGTTTTCACTGGTGGCTATAATGGCTTCCTGCTTGGTAATCTGTTTCAAATCGGCCACGCGCTGGGCAACGAGATCGATGTAAGCAACCTCATTTCTTTTGCCGCGGTATGGAACGGGCGCCAGGTAGGGCGCATCCGTTTCCAAAACTAAATGTTCAATGTCAACAAAAGGAATCACTTTATCCAAGCCGCCGTTTTTAAATGTCGCAACGCCGCCTATGCCGAGTTTGAAACCGAGTTCAATGGCTTTGTTGGCTTCATCCAAAGTTCCGGTAAAGCAGTGGAAAATGCCTTTCAGGTTGGGATCTCCAAATTCTTCAATGAGTTTTACAGTTTCCCAAAATGCGCTTCTGCTATGAATGTCGATCCAGAGATTGTGTTTTCTTGCCAGTTTGCATTGATATAAAAATGCCTTTTCCTGCTGTTCCCGGAATGTTTTATCCCAAAATAAATCCATCCCGATTTCACCGATGGCTATAAAGCTGGCTTTGTCGAGCCATTCTTCGATGATGGTAAGTTCTGTCTCAAAATCATCTTTTACATACGTCGGATGCAAGCCGATCATCGGCAGGCATTTGCCGGGGAAGCGCTCGGCCAGTTCCATCATGCCGGGAATGGTGGCGTGGTCGCAATTGGGCATCCAAATCTGCTCTATGCCTGCATTCCAGGCGCGATCAAGCATGGCATCGCGGTCCTCAGCATAATCGTCACTGTATATATGAGCGTGGGTTTCAATCATCTGTATTAATATTCACGTCCTTTCCAGACGGTTTTTCCAGGTAAAAAGTAATTGGCCAGCATAATCCACCCGATCAGCGTCATATGAAACCAGAACAGCAGCGCGGCTTTCCAAAGGTCAAATTGCCGCAGCAACACAATGGAAATCAGCGAGATAATCGTGATCAGCACGTAATAGCGCCCTATTCCGATCCACGGCTCGATAGGAAACCATATGGAGAGAATCAGAAATATGGGAACGATCAAGGATGACAAGATCAGGCTCCATTTGGTCACCCAAAAGGACTGCATAACGCCCTGCATCCAACGTTTCCGCTGTTTCAGCAACTCTGCAAAGCTGGTAACGGGTTCGGAAACATTCAGAATGTCCCTGTGATACGCCATTTTAAAATCATAGCCGCCTTTTGCGATGCCCATGAATAGCGTGTAATCCTCCACAATGGAAAACCCAAGCTTTTCATAACCGCCAACGGCGAAATACGCTTCCCGAGCCACGGCCATGTTGTTACCCATGCCGGTCATAGGAATTTTGAACAAAGAAAAAAAGCGTGCGACACTCAGTGCAAACAGCCATTCGGTGGACAAAAGATCTGCTCGTAAATGGCTTTTTTTCATGCGCGTCAGGCCGACTACGACGCCGGTTTTTTCTTTAAAATGCCTTAGCATGCCCTTTACCCAGGTCGGCGCAACGGTAATGTCGGCGTCACAATAGAACAGATAATCACCTTTGGCTTCGTGCGCAAGCTGCGCCAGCACATTAGCTTTTCCCTTTAATCCTGCAACTTGCTTCGTGATTTTAAGGCATTTAAACTGGTGTTTGTCCCAAATAAATCCGGCTATAAGCTCTTCGGTAAGGTCTTCGGAATCGTCGTCGCCGATAATGATTTCAATATTTTCTTTCGGAAAATCGAGTTCATGCAGCGATTTGAGACATCTTTCAATATTATTTTCTTCGTTACGTGCCGCGACGAGCACGCTCACTTTAATGCGATTGCCGGTTTGAAGCATGTAATAGTATAAATTTTGCGATCATAAAGTGTTCATTAGTAATGTCATAGCGTCACTTCATCGCCATTGCTTCGAATGTAAATCCCTCATTACTGAAATGCTCCAAAAACCTCGGAAGCGCGTATTGCATATTAGGTGCGGCTTTGACGCTGTCGTGGAACAAAACAATTGAGCCAGGCCGGGTGTATTGAATCGATTTTCGCAGACAAATTTCCTGTGTAATTTCTTTGGAAAAATCCCCGCTTAAAACATCCCACATGATAATGTCGCGCTCACTTTTAACAACACGCGACTGGCTTTTTTTGATCCGTCCATAAGGTGGCCTGAATAGATTCGTCGGCACATTCAGCTGCTTCTCACATTGCTTAATGTTGTCGAGATACACTGCATCCTCAGTCTTCCAGCCGTTCATGTGATTGAATGTGTGATTGCCTATGGCATGTTGATTATCAAGCAGTTGTTTGTAAATCTCCGGATGTTTCTCCACATTATTTCCAATGCAAAAAAAGGTCGCTTTCGCCTTGTAACGTGCCAATGTTTCCAGAACAGACTCGGTAATGTCGGGAATAGGGCCGTCGTCAAAGGTCAGGTAAATCTTTTTTTCCTGCGTCGGAACGCGCCAGATAAAGCCCGGAAAAAACGCTTTCAGCCAGAAAGGCGAATGGTGTAAAAACATTATTTTAAATGGTGTCGGCCAATATTTGTGGTCAAATATAAAGGGATATAAAATAAGAAGCTGCCCATTTGGAGCAGCTTCTCGCTTAATATAATATGTAGCTTTTATAAAATCACCGATCAGGCATGCGCAAATGCGGGGTTGAACATGGAAACCGCTTTCGCTTCCAAAAACGACTGTCCCATCAAATATTCATCCACCGATCTCGCTGCTTCACGGCCTTCGCTGATCGCCCACACAACCAAAGATTGTCCGCGGCGGCAGTCACCGGCTGCAAACACTTTTTCATTGGAAGTTGATTGGTAACCGTTTGTTTTAATGTTGCCGCGCTCGTCAAATACTACTTCCAGGTCGTTCAAAAGGCCTTCTTGTTGCGGGTGCAAGAATCCGGCTGCCAAAAATGCCAGGTCGCAAGGAATGTTTCTTTCGCTTCCCGCCACTTCTTTCATCTGCATACGGCCCGTTTCAGGATCTTTTTGCCAATCGAGGTCAACGATTTTCAACTCTTTCAAATTGCCGTTTTCGTCGCCAACAAATTCTTTTGTATTGATAGACCAATGTCTGTCGCAGCCTTCCTCGTGCGAAGTTGAAGTCCGCAACATCATCGGCCAGTTTGGCCAGGGCGTACTTGCATCGCGTTCCTTCGGAGGAATAGGCATTAATTCAATTTGTGTAATGGAAGCTGCACCATGACGGCCGGATGTTCCCACACAGTCAGAACCCGTGTCACCGCCACCGATTACCACCACGTGTTTGTCTTTCGCAATGATCTGTCCGTTTGTGTAAGGCGCTCCGCGGTGATCCACTTCCGGGTTAATGCCCGCCACGCGTTTGTTTTGCTGGCTCAGGAATTCCATCGCAAAGTGAACACCTTTCAAATGACGGCCTTCGATTTTCACATCTCTTGGAACCGTCGATCCCATTGTCAATAAAACTGCATCGAACTCATCCAGCAATTCGTTTGCTTTCACAGTCACACCCACATTCACATTCGTGCGGAATTCAACGCCTTCGGCTTCCATAACCGCCAAACGACGGTCAATAACGGCTTTATCCAGCTTAAAATCAGGAATTCCGTAACGAACCAGTCCACCGATTTTATCAGCGCGTTCCATCAAAACCACCGAATGTCCGGCTTGGTTAAGCTGGTAAGCAGCGGCCATTCCCGCAGGTCCGGAACCAATAACAGCGACTTTTCTGCCAGTGCGGAATTTCGGAATTCTTGGTTTTACAAGGCCTAGTTCGAACGCTTTCTCAATGATCGCTTTTTCAATGTATTCAATCGCCACTGGTGGCTTGTTGATGCCGAGCACGCAAGATGATTCGCATGGGGCAGGGCAAATCCGTCCCGTAAATTCTGGGAAGTTATTGGTCGAAGACAAAATTTCGTAAGCCAGCGCCCAGTTTTCATCATACACCGCGTCGTTGAACTCGGGGATAATGTTGCCTAGCGGGCAACCATTGTGGCAAAAAGGGATTCCGCAGTCCATGCAACGGGCTGCCTGCTGTTTGGAATGAGAGTCGGTTGGGGCAGTTTCAATCTCGCGGTAATCCGAAAGACGTTCGTCAACACTTCTTTTCTTTGGCAACTCCCTTTCAAACTCTAAAAATCCGGTTGGTTTTCCCATTCTTATATTTCTTATTAAATCGTTATTCTAATTAAAACAACTTCAACAAAATGTGGGTAATCGCTTATTGATGAACTACATCCACAACGATGTCTTTGTAAACCACATTCTTATCGGCAATCTGCTGCGCCAATGTAATGTTGCGTCCTTCCAGCGCTTTTTTGAAATCGGCAGGCAACACTTTCACAAATTGCTTCACAGATTGTTCCCAGTTTTGGATTAGCTGGAATGCAATGTTGCTGGTTGTATACTGGAAATGTTTGTCCAGATATTCGCGCAAAATACCCTGATCTTCTTCATTAAGCGGATCGAGTGAAACCATTTCCATGTTCACTTTCTCTTTGAATGTGCCGTTTTTGTCCAAAACATAAGCCACTCCGCCCGACATCCCGGCCGCGAAGTTTCTTCCTGTTTCACCAAGAATCACAGCCAAACCGCCCGTCATGTATTCCAGACCGTGGTCACCAACGCCTTCAACAACCACTTTCGCACCTGAGTTACGGACGCAGAAACGTTCTCCGGCTGTTCCTCTGATATAAGCGTCTCCCGAAGTTGCGCCGTAGAAAGCCACGTTACCAATGATAATATTCTCTTCCGGCTTGAATTTCGAGTCGCGGTCTGGATAAACGATCAACTCAGCGCCGCAAAGTCCTTTTCCGAAATAGTCATTGGCGTCACCTTCCAGTTCCAGACGAAGCCCGGCTGTGTTAAATGCACCAAAGCTTTGTCCGGCCGTTCCGCGGAATTTGAAGTGAATGTTGCCTTTTGCAAGACCAGCACCGCCGTATTTTTTAGAAATTTCGTTCGATAGCATTGTTCCCACCGAACGGTTCAGGTTGTTCAATGCGAACTCAGCATAAATTTCCTCCTGGCTGTCCAACGCAGGTTGCGCTGCCTTGATCAGATCCCAGTCGATAATGCTGTCGATGCCGTGATCCTGCTCTTCCTGTTTGAACTGAGCCACTGAAAGATCACCTTCTTTATAAAGGATGGCGTCGAAATTCAGGTTTTTATATTTCCAATGTTTGATATCGTTACGCAGTTCGAGATATTGAGCCTGGCCAACCATCTCATTTACAGTCCGGAAACCAAGTTGTGCCATGATCTCGCGCAACTCTTCGGCCATAAAATGGAACATGTTCACCACGTGCTCAGGCTTACCGGAGAACAATGCGCGCAATTCTTTATTTTGGGTTGCTACGCCGACTGGGCAAGTGTTCAAATGGCATTTGCGCATCATAATGCAACCTGCCGCAACCAGTGCAGCCGTCGCCACGCCCCATTCTTCCGCGCCCAGCATCGCCGCAATCGCAAGGTCTCGACCTGTACGAAGCTGACCATCAGCCTGAACGGTAACCCGTCCGCGCAATTTGTTTTTAACCAAAGTCTGGTGCGTTTCCGCAAGACCAAGCTCCCAGGGCAAACCAGCGTGACGAATCGAGCTCAATGGTGAAGCACCCGTTCCGCCGTCATAACCGGAGATCAGAATGTGGTCCGCATGCGCTTTCGCAACACCCGAAGCAACCGTTCCAACGCCCGCTTCCGAAACCAGTTTTACGCTGATACGCGCCTGACGGTTTGCATTTTTAAGGTCAAAAATCAACTGAGCCAAATCCTCAATCGAGTAAATATCGTGGTGGGGCGGGGGAGAGATCAAGCCTACACCCGGCGTCGAGTGACGCGTGCGGCCGATCCAGTCATCCACCTTGAAGCCTGGAAGCTGTCCTCCTTCACCCGGTTTTGCACCTTGTGCGGTTTTGATCTGTAACTCGCCAGCATTGCTCAGATAATGGCTGGTAACCCCGAAACGTCCCGAAGCAACCTGTTTGATCTGCGAATTCATGCTGTCGCCATTTGCCAAAGGCGTGTAACGCAGTTCGTCCTCGCCGCCTTCACCGGAGTTCGATTTTCCACCGATCCGGTTCATGGCAATGGCCAATGTAGTATGCGCTTCCCACGAGATAGAACCAAATGACATGGCACCCGTAGCAAAGCGTTTGAAAATGCTCTCAACCGGCTCTACTTCTTCAATTGGAATACTTGTTCCTTTTTTGAAACGAAGCAAACCGCGAAGCGTTAACGCCTTATGGCTCTGATCGTCAATCAGTTTTGAGTATTTCTTGAATGTTTCGTAGCTGTTTGTCTTCGTAGATTGCTGCAACAAATGCACAGACGCCGGGTTAAAAATGTGCGCTTCTCCGCGTTGTTTCCATTGGTAAAATCCACCCACTTCCAGCTTCGGTTTCGAATCCGGCGTTTCGTGGTAAGCCACTTTATGACGCACCAGAATTTCACGCGCAATCTCAGAAATGCCCATTCCACTGATGCGGGAAATGGTTCCTGTAAAATATTTGTCAACCACATCTTTGTTCAAACCAACGCATTCGAAGATCTGAGCGCCTTGGTAAGACTGCAATGTTGAAATTCCCATTTTAGAGAAAATCTTCAAAAGCTCCTTATTAACGGCCTTAATGTAGTTGTAATGTAGTTTTTCATCGGTAAACTCACCATCAACCATCTTCTGACGGTTCATGAACGAAAGCGTTTCGAATGCCATGTAAGGGCAGATTCCCGCAGCACCATAACCGATCAATGCGGCCACATGGTGTGTTTCCCAAACGTCTCCCGCTTCAACCAATAACCCTACTTTTCCTCTCAATCCTTCACGGATCAAATGGTGGTGAATGGTTGCAGTGGCTAGTAATGAAGGAATTGGCGCATGATCTGAGTCAATCGCACGGTCGGACAGGATCAGGATTTCAAATCCATCATCAATCGCGTCAGTTGCGTAGCGGCAAATGCGTTCTAATGCTCTTTCCAGCGCTTTTCCGCCTTCGTCAGCGCGGAAATAGGTGTTGATTGTTTTCGCCTGGAAACCATCTTTATCAACAAAACGTAGCTTATCAAACTCCTGCACCGACAAAATCGGATGCGGCAGTGCGATCTGGCGACAATGTTTCGGCGTCTCGGTTAATATATTTTCAGTTCCACCGACGAAAGAAATCAGCGACATGATCGAACGTTCGCGGATCGAGTCAATCGGTGGGTTGGTAACCTGTGCAAAAAGCTGTTTGAAATAGTTAGACAAATGCTGGCTTTGCTCAGAAAGCACGGCCAAAGGCACATCCGTTCCCATCGAACCGATTGCTTCCTGACCTGTTTGTCCCATAGGAGCCAGGATCATGCGTAAATCTTCCGAAGTGTAACCAAATGCAACCTGACGTTTCAGCAATGCATTGTCGTCATAAGCGCGGTAAGTCCGGATCGGATGATCCAGCTGATCTACGTGCAACTTATTGTCATCCAGCCATTTCTGATAAGGCTGACCTGAACAAACTGCTGCTTTAATTTCTTCATCCGGAATAATACGGCCTTGCTCCATGTCCACGACGAACATGCGTCCTGGCTGCAAACGACCTTTGGTAACAACTCTTGACTGATCCACATCCAAAACCCCGGCCTCAGATGCCATAATGATCGTATCGTCATCTAAAACCCAGTAACGCGAAGGACGAAGACCATTGCGGTCAAGCGTTGCGCCGACCATTTTACCATCTGTGAACGAGATCGAAGCCGGACCATCCCAGGGCTCCATCATCGCAGCATTGTATTCGTAGAATGCTTTGCGTTCCGGATCCATCTGCTCATTTCCGTCCCAAGCCTCAGGAATCAGCATCATCATTACGTGCGGCAATGAACGGCCAGAAAGGTGCAGCAATTCAATGGCATTGTCCAGGTTCGCAGAGTCAGATTGGTTTCTGTCGCAAATCGGGACGATCATGTCCATTTCTTCTTTTGTAAAAAACTCAGAAGCAAATGATTTTTCCCCGGCGCGGATCCAGTTCACATTTCCTTTTACGGTGTTGATCTCACCATTGTGCGCAATGTAGCGGAACGGCTGAGCAAGCTCCCAGGAAGGGAATGTGTTCGTAGAAAAACGCGAGTGAACAACCGCAAGGGCCGAAACTACCGATTCGTTTTCCAGGTCCGGGAAGTAATATTTTAGCTGGGCAGTTGTAAGCTGGCCTTTGTATGAGATCGTGCGGCAGGATAAGGAAGAATAGTAAAAGCTTCTTTCCACGCCCTTAACCGTATCTCTGATAATCCGCGCAGAAACCTGGCGCAGGATGTAAAGCTTTCTTTCAAACCCAAGATCGTCCGTTACTTCGTCCGGACGCTTGATAAACAATTGCTCAACATGCGGTTCAACAGACAATGAGCCTTCGCCCAATGTGTTGTTCAATGTTGGCACTTTTCTGTAACCTAATATATGCAGTCCAAGCTTTTTGGCTTTACGGCTCAGAATGTCGCGGCACTCTTCACGCATGATTTCGTTGCCAGGAAAAAAGATCATCCCAACGCCGTACTCGCCTGCAGGAGGCAATTGAAAACCAAGCTTAGAACATTCTTCAACAAAGAACTCGTGTGGAATCTGAATCAAAATGCCTGCGCCATCACCCGTGTTCGGATCGAAACCGGTAGCACCCCTATGCTCCATGCGTTCGAGCATGTGAATGGCGTCAGCCACGATCTGGTGTGACTTGCGGCCCTTAATGTTAGCCCGGAAACCTATACCACATGCATCATGCTCAAATTCCGGACGGTACAGTCCCTGATTTTCTACCATTGGTTCAGACATTTGCGACATTAATCGAAGATTCTAGAGTTGACAAATTCGTAAATAGAATTTGTTTAAATAAGCAATTAAAAATTTTTAAGAAACCGCCATCCCGTTATGAATTGGGTAAAGCCACGCAAGATAACCATAAAAAATATTTGGCCGAATACGGAAATGGCAAAATTTTCTATCTGTATGATATTTTGATTTTTTTATCACAATTAATATAGAAATATTGATAAAACGATCAGTGCTTTTAGTGATTAGTTGTCAAATTCATAATCAAAAACCACTATAAAGTTGTCTTACCTAAATCCAAATACCGTCTTGTTAAAATAATAAATCTTTCTGTTATGACCAAAAAAAAGCCCAGCCGTGAAAGGCTGGGCAATTGTGTTTATGAATTTTTTGTGCTGATTATGGCTCTTTGGATTCGCTTACATTGTCGTAATCTTCGTCATCATAACCATCGTCGCCTGCACCAAATTCATTCTCCAGACTATGCATGAAAACGGCGTCAATGGCTTCCTCTTTGGATGGTAAAACTTCCATATCCGGAATCTTCAGGTCTTCCAGCAAGTCCATAAAATCATCATCCCGCGTCACGATCACGAGCAGGCCAAGGTCATTGGCGCAGAGCCAGTTTATTTTTTTCAAGATTGCAGTTCCTGCCGCATCCACCGATTTCACAGGCTGCATATTGACGATCAGATTGTGGTAACCTTCACGGAAAATTTCGCGTGCCGTTTCCTCAAATGCCGCCGGGACGTCACCCGCAAATGCGGGCTCTTCCAGCTCTATATATACGAATTGTTCTTTCTTTTCCAGTTTATAGTTCATTTCAATTTTTTGTTTTGTTCAAACAAGATTTTTAATAAAATATCAACAGAATGTGATTACAATGCCCTTAAAATGGCGTTTTCTATTCTTTTCAATGGATCGTCCAGATTGTTTTTCTGGAATTTATTGCCTGTTACTTTTTCAAATAACTCAATGTAACGGTCGGAGATCAGCTGAATGCGCTCATCGTCCATCACCGGAACAGTCTGGCCTTCTTTTCCCTGGAAACCATTCTGAATGAGCCACTCTCTTACAAATTCCTTGCTAAGCTGTTTCTGGGGAAGTCCCGCCCGCTGGTTTTCCGCATATACGTCTGCATAGAAATAGCGGGATGAATCCGGCGTGTGGATTTCGTCAATGAGGTAAATTATGCCATCCAGTTGGCCAAACTCATATTTTGTATCCACCAGGATCAGTCCCTGATCGGCAGCCATTTCGGTTCCTTTGGCAAAAAGCGCGAGGGTGTATTTTTCCAGATGCTCGTAATCATCCTCGCTTACCAGGCCCTGCGCAAGGATTTCTTCGCGCGAAATGTCCTCGTCGTGTCCTTCGTGCGCTTTCGTAGTCGGCGTAATGATCGGCTGGGGAAGTTTATCATTTTCTTTCAATCCATCCGGCAAAGAAACGCCGCATACCGAGCGTTTGCCAAGCGAATATTCCCGCCACGCATGTCCTGCCAGATAACCGCGAACGACCATTTCTACAGGATAAGCCTGGCATTTCAGCCCAATGCTCACATTCGGATCTGGCACTTCTTCGAGCCAGTTGGGCACGATGCCCGACGTTGCATTCAGGAAATGTGCCGCTATCTGGTTCAAAACCTGTCCTTTATATGGAATTGCCCGAGGCAGGATCACGTCGAAAGCCGAAATGCGGTCGCTGGCAACCATCACAAGTTTTTTCTCGAAGGAATAAACGTCGCGCACTTTTCCTTTGTAAAACGCTGTCTGGCCAGGAAATTGAAAGTTGGTTTCTGGAATGCTATTCATCTTTTTATAGTAAAAATTACCACTCTATTTCGTCTTGTTTTGCTGTTTTAGACTTGTATTGCTTCCTTCTGAGCTGGTAAATATATTGCGATTCGTTTGATTTCATGGCATCCAATATCGCACGGGCCTGCTCCTCAGACATATTCATTTCCCGCAAACTTCGCAGCAGCTCCTCTTTCTGCACATCTTCGGCCACTTCCCGCGTCTCCGGTTTCGGCTCCGGCGGCGCAGGCTGGTTGCGCTCCGCAATGGCATCCCGCTCCGATTTTTGTTTCTTATTATTCTGGTCAGAAGGCTTGTCGACGCCTGAAAATGCTTTTTTCAAAACAATGTAATTGCTCCTTGCCAGGCTGTTTCCTGGTTCCAGCCGCAGCGCTGTTTTCAAATGATCGAGCGCATTCACTGTGTCCTTTTGATTCACTCGAATTAATGCGATTTGGCTGTTTGCAATGGATGCAATGGTGTTATCATCAATGTGATCCAGCAGTTCGTAATGTTTCAACGCCAATTTGTAATTGCCCATCTGATAGTAGGAGTGGGCCAGATTCAGGCGCGCCGCCGGGTTGGAAAAAAGGGAGCCGTACGTAATTTGGTAATACAAATCGGCCGACTGCTTGTATTGTTTGTTGTTGTATGCCTGCTCCGCGCCCAGTTTCCGCTCATTGGCCTTGGTAATGGAGTCAAATGTCCGATTATCCCAGAGCCAAAGCAGAATATAAAGAATAATGGCGGTCATAGGCGGTCGATTTGTGTCGCAAAAATAAGCATGAATCCTTATAGTCGGAACGTTCCTATCGTAATTAAAACGTCCAGCAGGATCAGGATCAGTGCCGCGCCCAGGAAATAATAGTATTTGTTACTCACCACCGTAATTGTCCGCGAATCGACCAATGTTCCCTCCGCCTGGTTGACGTCATTGATGAGTTTCAACATGTCATTTTTGGTATTATTAAGCTCATAGTAAGTTCCTCTCGCCGCGGTTGCCATCGTTTTCAGGAAATTTTCATCCAGTTTGCTGATCACCAGTTTGTCGTTTTTATCCATCAGCGGCTTGCCGTCCTGCTGGATGCTGATGCCCACTTTCGTCCCCACCGCCACCGTGTAAACGCCTATTCCAAACCGACGTAAATTGTTGTACAACGGCCCGCTGCAAGATGAATTATTCTCACCATCCGTAAAAAGGATCATCATTTTCGAGCGTCCGCCGGGATCGGCAGCATTCATTAATTTGTTGTAAGCCAGTTCGGTTGCATCGCAAATGTTGGTCCCGCCCGTCGCCAGTAAATCCGTTTGTAATGATTGTATAAATAATTCCAAAGCAGCGCCATCATAAGTCAGCGGCACGTGGATGAATGCTTCATTGGAAAAAATAATGATCCCGATCCGGTTTGCCCGCTCATTCTGCACAAATCTGTTCATCTCAAATTTTACTTTTTCCAACCGCGAGGGCGTCACATCCGCTGCGTCCATGGATTTGGAAAGGTCCACGATCAAAAAAATGTCCTTGCCTTTGGACTGGATCTGCCGGTCGGCCTCCCCGAACGACGGTCCGAGCAAACTGATGATCAATAATGCGAATGTAATGGACCTTAAAAATAGTTTCAGGATGAGGGTTCTTGCGGTGGTTTGCAACTGCCGGGCGATGCGGACGGTGCGGATAATGTAGGCTGTGTAGATTAAAATGAAAAAAAATATGAAAAAAAATTCAGTGGTGTCAAAGGGGTAATTCCAGTTCATAATGAACGCTTTGGGTAATTTAAAATTTTTCAAAAATAGGGAATTGTGGCTTCTGATAAAGTTTTTTTAGGGAAATGTTTGTTTTTCTGAACGGCAACCTTCTATATTTGCAACCCAGAACGGAAAGAAGGAGGGATGGGTGAGTGGCTGAAACCAGTAGTTTGCTAAACTGCCGTACTCGCAAGGGTACCGCGGGTTCGAATCCCGCTTCCTCTACACCGATCTAAAATAGAGTAAAAAGAGGGGCTGACCTCTTACGAAATCGAGACTCAGCCTAACAAGTAAAATAACTCGGGGAGTGGCGCAGCCCGGTAGCGCATCTGGTTTGGGACCAGAGGGTCGCAGGTTCGAATCCTGTCTCCCCGACAAAAAAGATTTAGGCAGTTAGGCCGTTGCAGATAAAACTGCGAATCGCTGACTGCCTATTTTTTTGACTACGGTCCGGTAGCTCAGCTGGATAGAGCAGCTGCCTTCTAAGCAGCAGGTCATGTGTTCGAATCACATCCGGATCACGCAAGCACTTAACATTTGTTAGGTGCTTTTTTTGTTACCAGGGTGTTTGTCTTCTACATTATCTTTCCTATCATTGCAAGGCAATCGTTGCTTACACATACTAACTCAAATTGAACATGATCTCTTCACATTCAAGCATTAGTACGCTTAGTCAAAATATCAGGCCTTATCTGCACAAGGCTGACAGCACGACAATTACTAGTCCAGTTGCAAACCCAAGCGACCGTACAATTCACGAATTAAAACGCGAATTGAACGCTAGGACAAAGTCCATTGAGAAACTGATCGGTTTTCTTCAAGATCTTACCTGGATCAAAATTTCGGATGAGGAAACAAGAACAGCCATTATTGATCTTATTCAGATTGCAAAAGACTTTTACACTCAGGAGAAAGAATTTATTGCTTCCCTAAAATTTGCTGATAGCGGAGAATCCAACGCTTATCTTCGAGCACTCGACGATCTTCAAGAAACAATCCAGGATGTAGAATCCGCAATCATTACCCTTCCCAAACTTGACGGCTTCAATAAAATTTTTGACGAGCTGTCGGAGTTATAGATGAAAATTTTTTGTACTGAGAGTTTCAAATGCCAGTTTGATAAATTGGTAAGAAATCAATCTTACGCCTCCCTACAAAGCCAGCTCATCGAGTATTTCTTCAATGATAAAATCGACAAGCGAAATGGGACGAAATTGAATGGTCATGCGACAGATCCATTCATAAAGAAGCGTCTGGAAGGCGCGGGAGGCTATCGGGCCTACTATTACATTGTAATTAAAAACGACTGCCTCTACCTTGCCTTTGTTCATCCGAAGACTGGTAGATACGGAATGGCCAATGTTTCGGACAATTCAAGCGAGAGCTCGCGAAAGAAGTGTTGGAGGCAATAAAGATGGGGGATTTGTATGAAACGGGGTTTAGTCCAGGTAGGCAAATCATTAGCTTTACAGGCGTAGTTCCAAAATAATGTTATTAATGAACTTAAAGGTTTTGTCGGAAACTCCGACTTGATTTCTATCTTTGGCTATGAAGAAATTCTCAACGATGAAAGAGGCCTTTGACTGGTGGGCGAAGCACATTTATCCGGCTTTGCCGCCGGACGTGAAAAAGGGTAGGTATACAAGTGCTTGGAAGGATTATACTTATCAGCAAGGAATTTCTGAAAGGAGAATGGAAAACATTTTATCAGACTTTGGTAAAATCGATGTTAAGATTGAGATAACGTTCACACCAAACTAAAATTTTTGACTGACTTTTGTCGGAAAACTCGACTTATATCCTGTAATAAGAAACCCGGAGCTTCTAAGTTTCTGAGGCCGCGATGCTCCGGGGGAGTTTAATCTTTAATGCAGTTGCAGCGATTTGATAAATGTATTGGCGTTTTGCAGGCGCGTAATTGAGATTTGGATTTTGGATTTTTAGGGTTGAGAAACCTTGTATAGAATATATTTTGCCGATTGTTTGCTCATTTCCACCGAAGGATAAATGCCCTGTATTGCTGCTGGAATAGACACGTAAAATTTAATATCTTTAAGAAACGAAACTCAACTTAAAATGATACAAACAACAAAAACATCGGATGCAAAAGTTGTTGCTGGTGTCAATATGGATCAGAAGCAGCCTGTTTTTCTTAGAATGCTGGACGACAAAAAAGCGATTTACCGCTTTTTTCAAGGGGAAATTTCAATTGATGAGCTGAATGCCAGAGGAATCAAATTTATTAAACCATTATAGTTTCGTTGAGGTAAATCTTTCTTACAATTTTGTAACTGATTCCGGCGATCAATATTCAGCTTTCTTTGTCGGGACTAACTATTTTGAAGATTATTTAGATTTGAATGAACATGTTGTGAGCTTTGGGTTTTCTCCAAATGAGAGAAGGTCTGAAGCTTTTTTCTTGGATTCAAATTGCAATTTAAAGCGAAGAGCAAAAATAGATTTGCGGGTGCGGGATACGATTTTCGCTATCATGGAGGAGTTTCTGACCAAGTTCCCCACTAAATCTATTGTTTCGATTTGCGCTAACAATGATGCACGCGAACTGTGCCGTCGCAAATTATTTAAAGATTGGTACAAAAAGGCTTCTGAATACAAACCGACATTGATCGAAAAGTATGACATTGATCTGCAAGGAGCTGACACATTCTATGGTTATGCTTCGCTAATCCTCCGAAATGATAATCCGCGGCACGATAAGCTTAGGGATGCGTTTCAAAATCTAAACAATGATTTGATCTCCAAAGGTTATTAGATCGTAAGAGCCACGTCTTATGCGTTTAACCCCACAATTTGAAGTCTCTTCCAAGATCATTTGACCGATCAATCACCCAAACCCGCCTCCTGAAAACTCTCTGCTTAAAAACAGTTGGTATGGCACCGATTTAGCGCTTGTATGTAGCAAACTTTTAAGTGCTATTATGTGCAAAATATTCTTTCTCTTCATGGCCTTCATTGCTGTGCCATGCTTTTCTCAAACAAAAACACTCTGGGACGGTGAAGCAAATCCGGCTAATTGTAAAAAGGCCTACGGTTCTATCATTTCGGGATCCGATGCTTTTGCCGGTGATGCTTGTTTCCGCGCGGAGCCGGATAAGTTTCATATGCCGAAAATCGGGTTTAATTGCAGCGGTGCCTGGCGGGCGGATATTTCGGGGTTCGATGAGCTTCGTTTTTTTGTAAAGTCAAATCAAAACGCGCAGACCACTTCCATACGGCTTATCACTTACTTCGCTCGTAGCAATTGGGTCGATATTGGCCCTTATATACAGGGTGCGGGCGGGATTACTACCGATTATAAGGAAGTCAGAATTCCGCTGAAATTGTTCAAAAAGCAAGGTTACGATCTCAGTTCTATTGAATATCTCGAATTTGCAACTACAACTTTAAACCAACTTTTCTACTTTATCGATGACATTCAGGTTGTCGACTTAAAATCGCCCAAGCTCTCATTACAACCGGTTTCCAGCCGGGTTTTAAAGATCAGCGTTAGTGAACGGTTTGATACGACAGGATGCTATAAAACTGCCAACTACAGTTGGGCGAGCCAGGCAGATCCGGCGTATCTGCAACAGCAACATCCCGTTAAAATCGGACGGCATCATTATGTTAAGGGGTTACTTCCGACGTCCGGAGTGCCAATCGTTGTGTATGAGCTGTATCTGATTTTTGATAAACCATTGATTAATGCTGGCTTATACAATTTGACAGTCACTGACATCAGAGACTTATCTGGTAATGCAGCTGCATTGGACACGGCGTTCACTTTCAATGACCTTGCAATTTACGGAAACGTAAAGGCCAACCAGGTTGGGTATTTGCCCGATAGCCCGAAACTGGGCAAGCTGGGCAGCTTTCTGGGTGATGCCTGGTTTATGCCCATTGATTCGGTCGGTATACCTGTTTTTGAGGTTCGAGACGAGGCAGATCAAGTTGTTTATAGCGGCATAAGTAAGTTTCTAAAAGCCGATTCATCATTTAGCGGCGAATTGGTTTTCGACCTGGATTTTTCGGAAGTGACCATTCCAGGCACATATTATTTGTATGTAGAAGGTTGCGGCCGTTCTGAAACATTCACCATTGCTGATGAAGTGTACGATGAGTTACATAAACACACGGCCAGGGCTTTGTATTACCAGAGATCGGGAAAACTGGATGCGCCGCAGGCAGGGAACTGGCATCGCGGCGGTTTGCCGGCGTCGTTGGCGGAAATTCATTCTTCTCACGCATCATCTCCGCTGCATAGTGCGTCCGATCCAGCTGTCGGTAGTAAAATTTCGATGAGCCAAGGCTGGCTGGATGCCGGTGACTACGGCCGGTATGTTCCCACGGCGGCAAGTGCTTTGTTTATTCTCTTTACTGCTTTTGAGCTGTATCCGCAAAAGTTTCCGGACAATTGTTACAACATTCCCGAAAGTGGCAACAGCATTCCTGACCTGCTCGATGAGATCAAATATGAAACCGATTGGCTGAAACAAATGCAGGCACAAGATGGTGGCGTGTATTTCCGGGTTACACCTGCTACCTGGTCGACCGGATTGCCGGAAGATGAGGTCAGTACACTTTTCGTTTCTGAAAAAACAACGCAGTCCACAGCACTTTTTGCAGCAGCGATGGCCATGGCGGCTCGAAATATGAAAGCCTATTTCCCCAACTACGCCCAGAATTGTCTCGATATGGCGAAAAAAGCCTGGGCTTTCCTGCAACTGCATCCGCAAGCATCAGCTCCTGTGAATGTGCCCGGCATTTCGGCTGGACCTTATCCGGATCCTATTGACCTGGATAACCGCGCCTGGGCGGCTGCCGAGCTCTATAAGACGACGGGCGAAGTCATGTATAATAATGCTTTTCTGGATTACTATGCCAAGATCCCTCACGAGTTCCATGCCACCATGAGCTGGGCACACCAAACTTTCAAAGCGGCGTGGGCTTATTCTACAACCAAATTTCCAGTCAGTAATGCTCCTGTTGCGGAGTTTAAGTCCAAGCTGAATACCGAAGTGCTGGTCAATTACAACCATAGGACAATGGACATTCATGCGTATCATGGTGCATATCATCCTTTTAAGGGTTATGTCGGCTACGGGACTTTTGGCATGGCCCAGAGCTATGCATTTGACTATATTATGTTCAGTTATCTGCTGTCCAAGCCCGAACTGCTGGATCTGGCAAAAATTCAGCTTGATATTCCTTTGGGCAACAATCCATTATCTAAAAGCATGATTACCGGCGTTGGCAAAAATGCTCCGAAATTTCCTCTGCATTGGTCAACGGTTCAAAACAAATACACCGAGCCAGTTCCCGGCATCCCGGTATTTGGCCCTGCTGCGTCGCTGGTTATGAACAGGCCGTCCAGCTTTGCAATCCAGGACTCGGCAAACCGATATCCCTATGGTTTCGAAAAAGAAGACCCTTATCCTGTGCTCCGTCGCTATACGGACGCGCGTGAGGCTGTTGAAATGTCGGAATTTACGGTCCAGGAAATCGCTGTCACAATCGCTCCGTTTGCGTTTTTCAGCACCGCCATCAATGACGCACTTCCGGTTCATTTTGCAAGCTTTGAAGCACAGGCTGAACAATGTCATGTAAATGTGCACTGGACAACCAGCCAGGAAGTCAATGCGGATTATTTCGTTATTCAGCGCAGTGCCGATGCGAAAACGTTTGAGGATATTGGCCGGGTAAGCGCAGCGGGATCAAGCAACATATCTCAGCAATATCGCTTCACAGACTCCCTCCCTAATCCGCGTAACTATTACAGGCTCAAACAAGTCGATTATGATGGACGATATCAATTTACGCGTATCCTTTACGCCCCGGACGCTTGCAATGGAATGAAAATAAATGTTTTGCAAAAGCAGCAAAACATTTATGAAATACAAACCGAGTCGGCAGAAAATACGGATCTGCTCACAGGTGAGGTCGTTAACAAACGTGGGGTTCCCAGAAAGCGATTCGATATAAATCCAGGGATAGCCACGCGTTTCGACACATTCGATCTTCCAGCGGATATTTATATTTTACAAATCAAAAACCAGCAAGGATATCGATTGTACACGCAAAAATTGTTGGTTCACTGACCGGTCCATGGCAACATTACTGCCAGTTGCTTGTCCAGTTATAAGGATCAGGTCCGGTGACACTGCCGCTAGTTGGATAGCCGGAAGCATTCAGTAAGTATGTGTAATGCGTGGCAACAGGGTTTTTGGCCGGTTTTTTCAGATACTTGTTTTCCACGAGGTTCAATGTCTTCGGGGGAAACAATTTTCCGTCCATTTTGAGATTGAACTGGCTGAAATGAGCGGACTTATCTGCATGTTTCATATAGTATTCGTAGCTCACTTTATTCACAATGGCGCCGTCCGCATCATAGCGCTCCTGGGAAGAAACATTTTGGTCGTCATAGTAATACACCAGATGGCCATCAGGGAGATTATTTTCCCGGTAATATTCCTTAACCACCTTTCCGGCCTGATAAATGTAATCGGTTTGTATCACATCCGTAATGTTGCCGCCGCTCGTATAAAATGTTTCAACTTTCCTGGTTGCGTATTGATTTACAAGATCATACACAATGTCGGAGCTCTTTTTGCCGCCGTAAACGGTTGTGTAGATCACTTTGTCAGGGGCATAGGTCAAAGTTGTGACATAAGCTCCGCCTTCGGTCCGGTAACTTTTGAGTGAATTATTCGCATTGTACTGAATGTCAGTTATGTCAAAGCCAGGCATTGTGGTTTGTAAAAGAAGCTGCCCCACAACGAATGCATTCGCATCCGTTTTTACGTTTTTAGTCATGGCAGGATCGGGCATTTTCTCACTTTTTTCACAAGAGAAAATAGCAATGGACAGGAGCAGGATCAGTCTCGCCGAGAGGCTGCAAGGGAATAGTTGTTTTGTCATAATAGCTTTACTTTTTCTGTAAATAGATGTTGCAATAAGGTGAAAACAGTTGTGAGGTTGTTACCAACGAGGACGAACAGCCGGCGCCATTTATCAGGCGGCAACTGCCTTTTATCATGCGGTTGCCGACAATCTCAAATCAATTGTCCTGTTTCCCCTGTTTTTTAGCTTTTGGCAGATATTAATCGTATCTTACAAGATGGGCAGCCGAATGTCCAGCGCATGCTTTATGAGACTTAGCAATGAAACCAACCCCAGAGCAGTTAAGAGACTTTTTCAAGTCTAATTTTTTCCAGGCTGATCAATCGTTTGAATATAACCAGGAGGCGGCGATAGCCGATTTTTACAGACGTTTTTACGGAGCCGGCGACGTGGCGGATCCGATCCCTAACCCGCGTAAATGGCAGACAACCTATGTCAGGAAGTACGCTGTGAAGGCATTCATGCGCACGAAGGATGGAAACATTCATCACGTCATCTTCAAACAGGATTTAGATAATAACCTGATCACTAATTTTGATGGCTCGGCATGGCAGGGAGATCCCAATCTGGTAGATGTTTGGCAGGAGTACTATGAGTCAGACAATAACCTTGCAGTGAGTGGCTGGTAGCAATTTTTGGGGACTTTTGTGGAGGTAAACAGCAGGAGTTTAAAGTATTGTTTTTAAAACTATTCGAGAAAAGTAAAAAGTTGTATTTTAGCGACAACCGTAACCCACTATCAGAATATTATGAGCATACTTTACATTGATCATGAGATCAATAATCTCAACTCCTTTAAAGCTTCCTTCCGAAGAGACGCGACAATTTACCTCGCAGACACCTTGGATAAAGGCCGCAAAGTTTTAGAAGAAGAACAAATCGATGTCATTTTCGTCGATCACCAGATGCCTGATATGACGGGTCTGGAATTCTTGAAAATGGCGTCCAAACAATATCCTGAAAGTATCCGCGTCCTGCTCACAGGACAGGCCTACAATGCTGAATTCAAGCATGCGGAAGTGAAAGGTTATCTCCACAATTTTGTAACAAAACCGTGGGATGAACAGGATTTAAGGCGGCTGATCATCACCAATATGATGTAAAACTTTTAAGAAGCAGTGAGTGAGCGTGTTCCGGCAAGGGGCACGCTCATTTTTCTTTGAGGGGTGCCAGTTATCGAAATGCTAAAAAAATTGCCACAGCAATATTTGTTGGAAATATTTTTTACATTGTGTTTTCAATATCAACATTCCTCATGAAGTCGCTGTTTCGGTCCAATTAGACTGTTTTCGGCCATTTCATAACCCGGTAATCTTCCATTTTTATTTCCTGAAATATTCGATGAAAAGACGAGATTTTATGCAAATGACAGGAATGGGCGCAGGAGCTTTAATGCTTTCGTCCGTGCCAGTCGTGGGAAATCCTGTGAGCGCCGCGCATCTGCTCGAACCCTGGATTGATGTCGCTGCCAAGAAAAAATTTGCAGAAATCGCTCTCAATGCGGCCAAAAGCAAAGGCGCAACTTATACCGACGTCCGGATCGGGCGTTACTTACAGCAATATTTATTTACACGTGAAAAACAGGTTCAGAATATCGTGAATACGGAGTCCTACGGCGTTGGGATCCGGGTAATAGCGAACGGAACCTGGGGTTTTTCGGCCACCAGCGATGTAACGGCCGAGGGCATTGCCAAGTGCGCTGCAACGGCTGTTGAGATTGCGAAAGCAAATTCCAAATTTCAAAAAGAACCGGTCGTGTTGGCTGAGCAGAAAGGAGTTGGCGACAAAACGTGGAAGACGCCGATCAAGAAGAATGCATTTGAAATTCCCATTCAGGAAAAGATTGACCTGCTCATGAATGTGAATGGTGAGGCCATGAAAAACGGTGCGGGCTTCGTCACCTCCAATATGTTTTTTGTGAATGAACAGAAATATTTTGCTTCGTCCGACGGCTCATTTATCGACCAGGACGTGCACCGCATATGGCCTACATTTACGGTAACAGTCACCGATAAAGCTGCCGGTAAATTCAAAACCCGCGATGCCATCAGCTCGCCCATGGGCATGGGCTATGAATATCTGGATGGCTTAGCTTCGGAAAAAATTGCCGGCCCGAATGGTCTGGTCGGTTACCGGAACTCTTACGACATGGTGGAAGATGCGATCAATGCAGCGAAGCAGGCTAAGGAAAAAATGACTGCAAAATCGGTGCTTCCCGGCAAGTATGACCTGGTCCTGGATCCCAACCATCTTGGCCTAACCATTCACGAATCCGTTGGGCACCCCACTGAGCTGGATCGTGTGCTGGGTTATGAGGCCAATTATGCAGGGACAAGTTTTGCAACATTGGATAAATGGGAGTCTAAAAACTTCGCCTATGGCAGCAAACTAGTAAACATTGTGGCGGACAAAACGCAGCCGAATACACTTGGGGCTGTCGGTTATGACGATGAGGGCGTGCCGTGCAAGGAGTGGGATATTATCAAAGATGGCGTTTTGGTGAATTACCAGGCCATTCGCGATCAGGTGAAGATCATTGGCGAAAAAGAATCGCACGGCTGCTGCTATGCCGATAACTGGAATTCCGTTCAATTTCAACGGATGCCGAACATCTCGTTGAAGCCGGGCACTGAGAAACGGAGCGTAATGGACATGATCAAAGGCGTGGAAAAAGGCATTTATATCATTGGCCGGGGTTCATATTCCATTGATCAGCAGCGTTATAACTTCCAGTTTGGCGGTCAGGTGTTTTATGAAATCAAGAACGGGGCAATCACAGGCATGCTGGATGACGTTGCTTACCAGTCCAATACACAAGAGTTCTGGAATTCCTGTACACAGCTTTGCGACAAGGACGATTACCGCACATTCGGGTCGTTTTTCGACGGAAAAGGGCAACCTGCACAAGTGAGCGCAGTGTCACACGGAAGTTCAACGTCCCGTTTTGACGGGGTGAACGTCATCAATACGGGACGGAAGATATAAGGATTGAATGACTGAATGAGTGAATGAGTGAATGATTTGCTAATGCATACCCTTGTTGGGGCGACATGTATAGCTTCAATATCAATCATCTACTGTAACATTCAATCATTCACTCATTCACTCATTCAAAATTGAAATTAACATGGCTATTTTATCCAGAGACGAAGCGAAGAAAATAATTGATAAAGTATTGGCATTTTCCAAAGCCGATGAAATAAGCGTAGGCCTTTTTGGCAACCGGACGGGCAACATTCGCTACGCACGCAATTCCGTATCCACAAGCGGAGAAACGACTGATCTTTCCTTGTCCGTAACGTCTGTTTTTGGCAAGAAATCAGGCACGTCAACCATTAATGAGTTTGATGATGCTTCTCTGGAAAAGACAGTAAGACGGGCCGAAGAAATAGCCAAACTCGCACCCGACAACCCGGAATATGTCCCTATGCTCGGGCCCCAGCAATATCTTGAAACCAATTCTTTTGCAGAAAGCACGGCAGCGATCAATCCGGATTATCGCGCCAAAGCAGCTTTCGATAGCATTGATCCTTGCATTAAAAAGAATCTGACCGCGGCCGGTTATCTGGAAGATGCGGCCGGATTTAATGCAATGGGCAACAATAAGGGGCTTTTTGGATATAACAGATCTACCTCCATTGATTTTTCTATCACTGTTAGAACGGCCGATGGCAAAGGCTCCGGCTATGCGGCGCGGGATTACAATGATGCCTCTAAGCTCAGCACCGCTTCGGCAACAGAAGTTGCGATGCAAAAGGCGATGGCTTCTGCAACGGCAAAAGCACTGGAACCCGGAAAGTACACCGTAATCCTGGAACCGACTGCGGGCGTTGATCTTTTGGATAACATGATGCGCAGCATGGATGCGCGTAATGCGGATGAAGGCAGAAGTTTTTTGGGTAAAAAAGGAGGTGGGACGCGGCTCGGTGAAAAGCTTTTCGATGAACGCGTGAACATTTATTCAGATCCTCAAAATCAGGAAATCCCCGGATCGCCATTCAGTGGCGATGGCAGGCCACAGGAGAAAGTGATATGGATAGAGAATGGTGTGGTTAAAAATATGTCTTACTCGCGCTTTTGGGCACAAAAACAAGGTGTTAAGGCCATTGCTCCTCCATCCGGATTTATTTTTCAGGGTGGAAATGAATCGTTGGCCGATCTTATCAAAGGAACTGAAAAGGGCATTCTGGTAACCCGGCTTTGGTATATCCGCGCGGTGGACCCACAGACATTGCTTTACACGGGCTTGACGCGGGATGGCACATTCTACATTGAAAACGGGCAGATCAAATATCCGGTTAAGAATTTCCGGTTTAACGAAAGTCCGGTTATCATGCTCAATAATATAGAGGCGATTGGCAAGCCCGTCCGTGCGGGCGGTAACCTGGTACCGCCGCTGAAAATCCGCGATTTCACATTCACGAGTCTCTCGGACGCAGTTTAGCGCACATGACCACTCATGTATTTTTAATTTCCTTACATAAAAAGTGCATTGAATCTGTTGCAGCTTTTCGCTAGCTTATGCATTACGCCTTTTATTCCAATGACCCAATTCGTCACTATTAGCAACCATATACTTTGAAACGCAGAGACTTTATACAATTGGCTGGACTCGGAACCGGAGCGTTCATGATGCCTGCTTTTGCAATGGGCAGAAATGTCTCCCCCGAAGCATTTCTTGAGAAAAGTGTGGATGTAGCCGTCAAAAAACGACTGGCTGATGCCGCGCTGAATGCTGCAAAATCCAAAGGCGCTTCCTATGCCGACGTCAGGATCGGACGTTATCTCAATCAGTTTGTGGTAACCCGTGAAGACAAAGTGCAGAACATTGTAAACACAGAATCCTACGGCGTGGGCGTGCGCGTGATTGCCAACGGATGCTGGGGCTTTGCCGCTGTTGTTGATGTAAATAATGAGGCGCAAATGGCAAAAGCCGCCGAAGATGCCGTGGCAATTGCGAAAGCGAATGCAAAGCTGATGAAAGAGCCCGTGCAACTGGCCGCGCAAAAAGGCTTTGGTGAAGTGAGCTGGAAAGCGCCGATCAAGAAAAATGCTTTCGAAGTGCCTATTAAGGAGAAGGTTGACCTGCTGCTTTCTGTAAATGATGCAGCGATGAAGAATGGCGCTAATTATGTGAATTCAGTGCTTTTTTTAGTCAATGAACAAAAATATTTTGCTTCCACCGATGGTTCCTACATTGACCAGGACGTTCACCGGATCTGGCCGATCTTCAATGTTACGGCCATTGATCCGAAAAGTGGAAAATTTGAAACCAGGAACGCATTAAGCGCACCAATGGGCATGGGTTACGATTATCTGCAAGCCAACCCGTCCGACAAAATTACCGGCGTGACCACGCGCTACAACAAAGGTTACGACATGCTGGAAGATGCTACTGCGGCAGCCAAACAAGCCAAAGAAAAGTTGACGGCAAAATCAGTGGAAGCCGGCAAATATGACCTTATTCTGGATCCATCGCACCTCTGGCTGACCATTCACGAATCCGTCGGCCACCCGCTCGAACTGGACCGTGTGCTCGGTTATGAGGCCAATTTTGCAGGGACTTCGTTTGCAACATTGGATAAATGGAAATCCAAAAACTTCCAGTATGGCAGCAAACAAGTGAACCTGATCGCCGACAAATTACAGGAAGGATCTTTGGGAGCTGTTGGCTGGGATGATGAAGGTGTTAATACAAAGAAATGGGACTTGGTGAAGGATGGTGTCTTAGTCAATTATCAGGCAATCCGCGATCAGGCGCACATTATCGGTGAGAAAGAGTCGCATGGCTGCTGCTATGCCGATAGCTGGTCTTCCGTACAATTCCAGAGAATGCCGAATGTTTCGCTGGCTGCTGGCAAGACGCCGTTATCCGTGGACGACATGATCAAGGATGTCAAAAAAGGCATTTATATTATTGGTGACGGCTCGTTCTCGATTGATCAGCAGCGCTATAATTTCCAGTTTGGCGGGCAGTTGTTTTATGAAATCAAGGACGGTAAGATTGTCGGCATGCTGAAAGATGTGGCTTATCAATCCAATACACAGGAGTTCTGGAATTCTTGCGTGCAGGTTTGTGATGAAAAGGACTATCGTCTCGGCGGCTCATTCTTCGACGGCAAAGGCCAGCCCTCGCAATCCAGCGCTGTATCGCACGGAAGTTCGACAACGCGTTTTAACGGGGTTAATGTGATCAATACAGCCAGAAAAATATAACCAGCCATGTCTATCATACTATCTGAATCAGAAGCAAAGGCATTAATGCAGAAAGTGCTGGCTTACTCCAAAGCGGACGAATGCGAAATTAACCTGCTGGGAGAAGAGCGGGGCAACCTGCGTTACGCAAGGAACGAAGTGTCCACAAGCGGATCGCTGGTCAACCAGAATTTATCCGTACAATCGGCTTTTGGCAAAAAAGTGGGTGTCGCCACCATTGATGAATTCAGCGATGAGTCGCTGGAAAAAGTGGTAAGGAGGTCTGAGGAGCTCGCTCAGCTGGCGCCCGAAAATCCTGAATATGTGAGCATTCTGGGTCCGCAGACTTATCTCAAATCATCCGGTTTCTTCGAATCCACGGCTGGCATCAATGCTGATAAGCGCGCCGATGCCGTTGCGAAAAGCCTGGAACTATCGAGAGGAAAAAACCTGACGGCAGCGGGCTTCCTGGACAACCAGAAAGGCTATTCCGCCATGATGAATTCCAAAGGGTTATTCGCTTATTACCCGAGCACAAGCGTCAACTTTTCCCTCACGGTTCGCACGCCGGATGGCACGGGCTCTGGCTACATTGCGCGGGGTTATAGTGATGTAAACAAGCTTGATACGGCTGCTGCAACGACCATAGCGATCCAGAAAGCGATGGGTTCCATGAATGCGAAAGCATTGGAGCCGGGAAAATACACCGTCATTCTGGAACCAACGGCGGCGGCGGTTTTACTGGAAAATATATATTTCAATTTTGATGCAAGAAGCGCTGACGAAGGCCGCTCTTTTTTAAGCAAGCCAGGGGGGAAGACCAAGTTGGGCGAGAAAATCGTCGACGAGCGCGTGAACATTTACTCCGATCCCACGCATCCGGATCTGCCGGCATCGCCCTGGGCAGGAGATGGGCAGCCTTTGAACAAAATGGCCTGGATAGAAAAAGGGGTTGTCAAAAACATGGTCTACTCGCGCTATTGGGCACAAAAAAACAATGTAAAGGCCGTTCCATCTCCCAGCAATGTGATTATGGACGGAGGAACCGCCACCATGGAAGAACTGATCAAATCCACGAAACAGGGGATTTTGGTTACCAAACTCTGGTATATCCGGGAAGTGGACCCGCAAACATTGTTACTGACCGGCCTTACCCGGGACGGCACATTTTACATTGAAAACGGCGTCATTAAGCATCCGGTCAAAAATTTCCGTTTTAACGAAAGTCCTGTCATTATGCTGAACAACCTCGAAACATTGGGTAGATCAGAAAGGGTCGTGAGTACGGAATCGGACAGGAATTATATGGTTCCGCCAATGAAAATCAGGGAGTTTACTTTTTCTTCACTTTCCGACGCGGTTTGAAGCCTTTTTTCTTTACTCGAATTCAATACACGTCCGGAAACTGGGACACCGACCAGCGAATGCCGTCCAATCTGCTGCATTCGCTGGTTGAATACACCACTATTCCGATTGATGAGAAGGAAAAAGTTGTACAATTGAACAGCAATGAAATTTTCAAAAGTCCTTTTTGCTACCTGAGCGGGCACAAGCTGGTTGAGTTTTCGACGCAGGAAAGGGACCATTTTCGTCGATATGTGCAAAATGGCGGCTTCGTTTTTGTGGACGATTGCAATCATGATATCGATGGACTTTTCGCCAAATCGTTTGAGCAGGAAATGGAACGGACGTTTGGTCCCAAAGCCTTGCAAAAGATCCCCAATAACCACCCTATTTATTCCAGTTTTTTCAAATTTGAGGAAGGGCCGCCAACGACTTCATTCGAGTTGAATGGCTGGGGCGATGATCTTGTGCATGATTATCTCAAAGCGATTACGATCAATGGACGGATCGGTGTGTTATATAGCAATAAAGATTACGGCTGCGAATGGGATTATGATTTTCGTAACAAGCGTTTTCTGGCAGTTGACAATACACGTTTTGGTGTGAATATTGTAGTCTATGCGCTAAATGCATAGCCAGTTTAGCATGATTAACACGATCATTACACTTGTCGACTTTTAACTTTTTAACAAATAAAACTGCATTCTGAGGTTTGGAAAAATTGGAGTTGAGCCATTACAAAGAGCTGGTTGCAAGGCTGCCGCTTCTGAAAAAGGAAATTGCCAAAGTGATTGTTGGTCAGCAGGAAGCGATTGATGAAATATTGATTTCCCTGCTTGCCGGAGGGCATTGCCTGTTGGAAGGCGTTCCGGGTTTGGCAAAGACATTAATGGTAAAAACCATGTCCGAAGCGCTGCATATGAGCTTCAAAAGGATCCAGTTTACGCCCGATCTGATGCCCGGAGACATTGTAGGGACCGAAATTCTGGAAGAAGATCATGAAACCGGCAAGAAATTCTTCAAATTCAACCGCGGCCCTGTGTTTGCGAATGTAGTCCTGGCCGATGAAATTAACCGGACGCCGCCTAAAACGCAGGCCGCATTGCTCGAAGCCATGCAGGAAAAAACTGTAACATATGGTGGAACAAACTACGAGCTTCCGAACCCATTCCTGATCATTGCAACGCAAAACCCGATCGAGCAAGCAGGCACCTATCCATTGCCTGAGGCGCAGCTTGATCGGTTTTTGTTGTATATCAAATTAAATTATCCCAATGAGCAGGAAGAGCTCGACGTGCTGAAAGGCACAACCGGATCGCTGAGGCCTGGCATTAACCGTGTCCTGGCCGACACGGAAATCGTTGCCTTACAACAGCTGACCCGGCAAGTTCACATTAGCGACGAGCTGATAACGCGGATCAATAAGCTTGTTAGGGCAACAAGGCCCGAGGGAAGCCCATCGGATTTTGTGAGGGAATGGTGCGATTGGGGAGCGGGGCCAAGGGCAGGGCAGGCGCTCGTACTCTGCGCAAAAGCCCGCGCGGTCCTGCACGAACGCTTCGCGGTGATTCCGGAAGATATTCAGACATTGGCTTACCCGGTATTACGGCACCGGATCGCCATGAATTTTCGTGCGGAGGCAGAAGGCATAACCACCGATCAGGTGATCGACCAATTGCTGCCTGCTGTGAAAAACTGATGTTGGTCGGGTGACACAACTCAGTTTCGTTTTTCTATTTCCAGAGACATATAACATTATTCATATGGCAGTGACCACCGGCCTGCTTGCTTCACAGCTCATCAAGCTGAAAAATCTGCAACTGACCGGCAAGCTGGTGAGCGAGGAGCTGATGTTGGGAATCCATGCCAGCAAGCGGTCGGGGATAGGAGTGGAGTTTGAGCAATATCGGCATTATGAGCCCGGGGATGATCCCAAGCGGATTGATTGGAAGCTGTTTGCGCGCACGGATAAGCATTTGATCCGCGAATCCTCAACGGAGAGCGATAAGCAGGTGCGGTTTGTGCTGGACCTTTCCGGTTCCATGAATTATCTTGAAAATGGTGTGAGCCGGTTGCAGTATGGGCAGATTTTATTGGCCTCACTGGCGTATCTCTGCTACATTCAGAATGATCAAATGTCGCTTTATACATTGAAAGACAGCTCGATCCACACCATTTCCGCGACTGGCGCATCGTCTTCCGGTAAGCAGGCTTTCCAGAAGATTTTGGTTGGTTTAGAGAAAACTATTGCGAGCGGAATATGGGATAGGGAATCCAAAACCGGTCAGAAAATCAAGTTTCCCGAGTTTCAATCGAAGAAAAAGGAGCAGCTGATTTTTGTAAGTGATTTTTTGCAAACACACGATGAATGGCTGGATCTGATCCGTTCCCTTGCGGGGCCTTATCGTGAAATCGTTGTATTTCAAATCCTTGGTGATCAGGAAATGGATTTTAACCTCGAAGGTTTCTATCGTTTTAAGGATTTGGAAACGGGTAAGGAGATAGAACTGGAAGCAGGATCTGTTCGGGAGAAATTCCGTGAATCGGCTGATCGGTATTTACTTGAATTGAAGGAGGCTTTGCAGATCCCGCATGTGACCCTGGTGCGTGTGCGCATGAGCGATCCAATAGGGATGGTTTTGAAGGCGTATTTAACCAAACGGAAAGGATAAATGGGATTTCTGAATCCATATATGCTTTGGGGAATGCTGGCAGTTGCTTTACCGGTAATTATCCATTTCTGGTATCAAAAAAAAGGCAAACAGATTGCCTGGGCGGCTTCGCAATGGCTTATCGACAAAACTTCGTTAAAGCACCGAGGCATTAGAATAGACGAAATTCCCCTGCTGTTGATTCGCTGTTTACTAGTGATTTTACTTTCAATGCTGCTGAGTGGACCTATCTTAAATCAGTTCGGCAGAAATCAGGAAAAAGAGCAGGTGCATCTGGTCCAGGCTGACCCAAAGGTGACCAGTAACTTTCGTTTCGAGCTTGAAAATGCATTGCAACGGAAAGAAAGGGTCGTCTTCGTTAGCGCTGATTTGAAGCCACTGGCAGACCTAACGAACATTCCTGAGACAAAGGGCAGCTTATTCTTCTTGCAGCAGAGCATTAATAGCATTGCCGGGGATAACACGCATTTGAACTTATATCTGCTTAATAATCAGGATATAAGCCGGTTACCAAAAATTGTGGTCCCTGGAACTTACAAATTATATGCAGTTAAGGATTCAGCGCAGCAGGCGGAGAACCCTTTGATCGGGTTCGCTCAGAAAACGGGTCGCGATAACATTAATGTTTTGATTGACTATGAAAATCAGGATGAAGCGGAGACGGTTCAGGCTGGCTTGGAAGCATTGAAAGATGTTTTTGAAATTCCTGTCAGCATTGATATGGCAACCGGGTTAAAAAGCAAATACGATTGGATATTTACGGATAAGCCAATTACCCTCCTAAATGAGCAAACCTTGTATGTTGTTCCACAAAAAGGCATTGATAACCAGGTGTTTGGTAATGTCATTTCAGTAAGTGATTCATTGCGGTTGGCGACATCCGCAATGGTGCAGAACGGACAGTTGCCCGAGTGGCTAGGAGAAATGTTGATCACGCATTATCAGCTAGATAAAAATCTGAGGCCTTTAAGCCAAAGGCAGTTGGAATCAGCATTTGGCAGCGTGGAACCGCTGAAAGAACGGCATTCGGATGGTTTGTATCATTGGTTATTGTTATTGTTTGTGCTGGTAGTCATGCTGGAACGTTGGATTTCACTCAATCACAAAACGGCGCGCAATGCATGAGTTAAGGAAACTGATCGGGTCGGTGACGAGCCAGCTGTATGTGAGCGCGATTTTCCGGTGCTTGCTGCTGGCCGGTTCTGCCTACCTTTTCGTTTCGGTTTTTGCAGGTCCGTTGCATATGCTCAGCATATTTGCTGCGTTTGCGGCTTTGGGAGCCGGGATTGTTTTCACAGGGATTTATAAAAACAACAGAGAAGAGGCTATCTCGCTGATCCACAACCATGTCGGTGAAACGGAATACAGCCTCCACCTCCTGGAAAAAACTGAATTGAATGTTGCAGAGCAATTGCAGTTAGAGCGCATCGCGAACCGCAATTTTGACTTTCCTATCGCCAAACTTTATAACGGCCTCATCGCCTATATGGCCCTGTTTCTGATTGCGGTGGCATTTTATATCATTTATCCATCCATTTCATTTAATGAAAATACAACAGGTCAAGAGTACATAAGGAAACAGGAGCCACAAAAAGCGAATGTTACCCTTGCACCCAGATACGAATCTGCCACCATCAACATTGCGCCACCCGCCTATACGAAATTGCCTGAGCAGCAGTCGAGTGACCTGAATGTGAGTGCTGTAACCGGCTCGGCGTTAACATGGAATGTGAAATTCACCCATTCAGAAAACCTTGTCCTTCGTCTCGCCAACAGCCAGGGTGAGGAGGTCTCGTTTCGAAGGCAGAATAGCCTTTTTACACATTCAGACAAGATTACAGGATCCGGGTTGTATTCCATTAAGGGTTATTGGAAAGATTCGCTTATATACCAATCTGATTTTTACCGGCTCGAAGCCTTGCCCGATCTTGCGCCAAAAATAGAGCCTGCATCAAAAGAATTGTATAAATATCATTTCCTGAAAGACACTAAGACGATCAAGGTTACGGCAAAAATTTCGGACGATTTCCGTGTTAGTCAGGCATTTATTGTAGCCACGCTCGCACGCGGCTCAGGGGAAAATGTGAAGTTCCGCGAGGTGAAATTCCCATTATTCCCGACAGATTTTAAAGAGGCTGATTTACAAAAGGTGATCAATCTCAATGAGCTAAACTTTACTCCGGGGGACGAACTTTACTACTATTGGGCAGCAGTTGACAACAAGTCACCTCAGCCAAATTTCAGCAAATCAGACACTTACTTCTTGGTTTACAAAGACACTTCCCAAGTCGAGGAGGCAGAACTGGCGACAATGGCCGTGAACATTATGCCTGAATATTTCAGAAGCCAGCGACAAATCATCATTGACACCGAAAAATTAATTGCCAAACGTAAAAAGATCCCTGCGAAGGAATTTGCTTCTGTTTCCAATGAGATAGGTTTTGATCAAAAAGTGCTGAGGCTGCGTTACGGGCAGTATTTGGGAGAGGAATTTGAAACGAGCATTGGCGGCGGCGGTGCACCGCCGGAAGCCGATGGAGGCAATATGCTGGATGCTTTTACGCACAAGTCGGATGGTGAGGGAGAAGCTTCGGACAGCCGGGCTGCGGACAGCCGGGCTGCGGACAGCCGGGCCGCAGAGCCGGAGCATCAGCACGACCATGACGGGCACGCGCATGAAAAAGCGCATGGGGATGCAGGGGAGAAGGATCCGCTGGCGGCATTAATGGAGCAATATGTTCATGCGCATGACGATGCGGAGACGAACACATTTTATGAGCAATCGACGCGGAGTTTGCTGAAAATGGCCTTGGAACAAATGTGGCAGTCAGAGTTGCATTTACGGTTGTATGAGCCCGAAAAAGCGCTCCCGTTTGAGCATAAGGCCCTTGAATTCTTAAAAACTGCTCAGCAAAAAGCCCGGACGTATGTCAAAAAAAGCGGTTATGATCCGCCGCCGATCAAGGAAAAAGAGAAGCGTTTGAGCGGTGAATTGAAGCAGATCAACGCAGATCTAAGCGTTGAAAAGTTCTATAAAAATAAAACGATTGCTCAGCTGGCAGCAGAAGTTTCAGGATTTTTGGGCTACGAAAAGCTTGACAACGAACAACGGGCCAGATTGCGACTGGCTGGAACTGCATTGTCAGACCGGCTCATGAACAACGAACCGTTCAATGGCGGGTTAGGGAATTGGGAAATGATTGGCGCGCTTCAGAAACTTGTTAATGGGAGAAAGTTGTCGTCCAATGAAAAACAGCGCCTGAGAAACGGTTTATACAAATACACCAATCATTCTGAGCAGAGCCGAAGCCATTATTCCAGCGAGAAAAGGTTGGAAGAAGCATTTTGGAGAAAGCTGCATTAAATTAAAAACAGCTGGTTGGCTCAACAAATACGTATGATTCAATTCGATTTTAACTGGCCTGAGCCCCTTAACCTCATTATTCTGGCACTTGCGCTGTTACTGTTGCCTTTGCAACTGTGGCTGAGCTTACGTGCGAAAAAGGATAATCAACTGATCCCGCGGCACTGGCTCAGACTGAGCCTGAACGTGTTGTTATGGTTGGCTGTTGTGGCTTTTATCATTCGGCCGTATTTGCTCAAAAAGGCAGAAACGGTTACGGGTTTTATAGTTGGTGATGATATTCCGTCATCGTATGCTACTGCATTAACAGACAGCATTAACAGTCTTAAAAAAACGGTTTCCAGCGATATTAAAAGTGCAAGATTTGATACACTGATTCTGGCTGGCCAGGATTTTCAGCCCGAAATATTTAACACAATCCTGCAAGCCGCGCCGAAGCGAATTCAGTGGATTCCCTATTTGCCGGAAGACAAATGGCAGCAGTTACACTGGAAAGGCGTTGTTCGAAAAGGGGAGATGCAGGTTGTGCAGGGTAATGTGCTTTCATCCAAACCGCAGGTTTTGAAATTAAAATACGGTGATAATGTGCTCGATAGCATTGCATTACAAAAAGGGTTTAATCAATTCCACCTGCAATTTCCGGTGTTCACGGAAGAAAGGACGCTTATTGAGCTTGCTATGGGCAGCGAAATTCGAGATACAATCCGTTTCTATGCGCGGCCATCACAGAAATTCACATTTCAGTTTTTACTGGACAGCCCTGATTTTGAAAGCCGGGCGCTGGCAAACTGGCTCGGCAAAGCCGGGCACGCCGTGATCTATGCAGCAACATTGTCCAAAAACATCCGGAGCCAGGAGACGATTAACAGGGCAAAGGATCCTGACGTTGTCGTAACTGACGCTGGAAATGTTAACAATAGATTGGTTAAGAAGGTCTTAGCAGCTGGTAAAAGTGTCTTGTTTATTAATGTTAACAAGCCAGAGGATGAGATCAAGGCTATAAACGCTTCCTTGGGAACCCAGCTGAAGGTAAGGAGGATATCGGTGGAGGAATCCGTTTTGGTAAGTCCCGGGCTTACGGCGCTGCCTTTCCGTTTCGTGCCGGGCAATCGTTATTTTACTTCCGGGACACTGCCTATTGCAGTTGAGAGGATTCGCGGAAGGGTAGGCGTGAGCTTATTAAATGAAACTTTTCCACTGCAACTGGCAGGCGATAGTGCTGCCTATCAAAAGGTTTGGGATGCAATTCTGGCACCCGTTGTGCCCGCAACCACCAATAACGTTCAAGTGCAGGCACCTTTGTTCGAGGGCGTTGATACCGAGGTGACATTCAATGGATTTTCTAATTTATTAAATTTCATAAAGATCGGTTCCGACTCAGTCTTTTTAAGCACTTCACCTATAAATGAGGGATCAGCCAAGGCCTTTTTTAAGCCCACAGAAATTGGCTGGATAAGCTCGCGCGACTCTCTGAAAATGGAAATGTTTGTTGAAAATCAGGCTACTGCCGGAGATCTTTATAATACAGCCAGGCTAACGAACTTCATAATAATCTACAACAGCCTGCAAAAAAAGTTGCGGAATGAAACCGGCATTTCATCGCAACATTCAAACGAAGTCAAGCAAAAACTTCCGGATTGGATGTGGTTTGCATTGATTATTGTTTGCTTTCTTGCCGTGTGGATTGAACGGAAATTATAGCCATTCTTCGAATTTACCATGCATTTTCAACCATGTTTTTAGAAAGGTAGTTTTACCACTCGTATTAGCTCCGGTAAGCATGCAAACGGGCGTTTGGCTATGCAGGGCAAGACTGTAGGAACCGCTTTTTCGACGTCTGGAGGTCTATGGGATGCATTTTGAAGATTTCGATGATCTTCAAAATTATACATTAACTAATAGGCGAAATCTTAAAAATAGTTAAATCCCACGCGTCAAACACGCTGATTTACAGGCAATGTCAGTTCAAAAATGGCGCCTTCGCCCTCTTTGCTGGACACGGCAATGCTTCCATTGTGCTTGTCAATGATCTTTTTGGTAATGGCCAGACCAATGCCGGATCCTTCATACTTGTCTTTGGTATTTAACCGCTCAAACAGAGAGAAAATCTTCTCGTTATACAGCTCGTCAAAACCAATGCCGTTGTCAGAAACCGTAATGTAGCAGGTCGCTGCCGTTGAAGAATCTTTCAATGCACCTTCCGCTTCCTCGTGAACGCCTCCCGAAACGCGTATTACCGGCGCAAGCCCGGGCTTGGAGAACTTGATAGAGTTGCTGATCAGGTTTTGAAAAACCTGTTTAATTTGACCTCTGTTGACTTCTATATCAGGCAGTTGGTCAACTATAACCTCTGCGTTTCTTTCCAAAATGAGGATTTCATAATCTTCCAGCACCTCATTGACGACCTCATTTAAGCTGGTCAAGGAATAGTTGTTAAGATTAGTTGAAAGCCTTGAATAACTGAGTATATCGGTGATCATGTTGCGCATTCTTTGAGAAGATGCGATGATTTTGTCCAGATATGTAATGTTCTCTTCCGTCAGCTCATCGACCAGCTTGTTCCTGAGTATCGTGGAGAAAATTAATATTTTGCGCAGCGGTTCCTGCAAGTCGTGGGAGGCTATGGATGCAAATTGTTGTAGGTCATGGTTGCTGGTTTCCAGCTCGGTGTTAATCTCGGCGAGACGCAAGTTATTCTGTTTCAGTAGTTGTTGAATTTCTTTCTGAAAAGACAAGTCTGTCAATATAATGCTCAGCGCCGGGCCCTCGTCCAATTGCAGCATGGTTACGGACAGCTGGCAGGGAACCTGCGCGCCGCCTCTGCTAATGCAAAGTTCTGTTTTGCTATCCTCGTTCCACCCGTTATGGAAAAGATCCAAGTATATTTCAAGAAATCCATCGGCAATGAAATCGGCGAAATGCAGTCCCACCACTTTTGAAAGCGGGAGGTTGATCATAGACGCGAACATGGAGTTGCAATACAATATCAGGCCCTCATGATTGAGCGTTACAGCTCCCTCATTCATTTTCTCAATGAAAACGCGATAAGTTTGGTCGGCGGTTTTCAATGTAAAAAGCTGATGTCCGCCATCGGGATTCTGAACAACCAATGCATCCACTTGCCCGGAACGGATCGCATGGATCGTCTCCGTAGCTTCTTCAAGTTGCGCGTGCAGCTCTTCGTTCTCCCTTAACAGCTCTTCATATGTCTTATGCGTGTTCATGTTTCAATTGAAATTCCCAGACCTTTGAGTACTTTTTCTGTATCGGACATGTCTCCGATCAGTCTTCGTGCCGGTAGCGGCGCACTTTTAATGAGTAGAGGTAAGGCAATGATCTGTTCTTTTTCAGCTATGGTTTTTTGTTGGTAAACATCAATGATTTCCAGAGAGTATCTGTCTTTGAGGTATGTTTCACAGATTTCCTTTACATTAACGACTGCCCTTCTGGAATTGATGGACGCGCCTGTAATGAACAGCCTTAGCTCGTAGTGAATATCATCTTCATCCCCGTTTGACGGCATAATGTCTGTGTTATCGCTCATTCTGTTCTCTTTGCAGGGCGTATATTAAGTCCAACCAATACTTTTTCCTCGTTCGAAAGGTCGCCGATAATCTTGCGGATTGGCTCGGGGACTTTTTTCACAAGCGTAGGAATAGCAAGTATCTGGTCGCCCTCAGCCAATTGCGGTTGTAACAGCAGATCAATTACTTCAATGACATATTTATCCTTTAAATATTCTTCACAGTATTTTTTAAGATTAGCGAGCGCGGTGACCGATTTGGTGGTTTTGCCGGCTACATACAATCTAAGCTCCCATATTTCTGCTGCGTCTTCCATTTATATCTGATTGGTGCGGTTATTACTCATTCTTTTTGCCATCCCGAATCTGGGAAAGTTCCTGCCGGTTCTTTTCGAAGACTTCTTTTTTTAAATCATCTTCAATAAAGGTTTTATTCAACTCCTCTTGCAAGGATGCGAATTCTTCTTTCAGGCTTTCAATTTTGGCTTCCAGCACCATTTTTTTCCGCTCAATCTCTCTGTCTTTCCTTGATACTGCATGGTCACGCAACACAACACCCGTTTGTTCGAGCAGTTGTTGTGCCTCTCTTGCTGATCCCGTAAGTACACCCTCTGGTCCCAGGAACACATCCACGAGATCCAATCCATTATCACTGATCACGAACTCCCGCACCTGATTGGAATGTTTCATCCCACGGGATTTCATTACATACAGACCTCTGTTGCGCTCGCCGTTCATCTCAATGTCGCGGATAAGCAGCCAGGCGTCTACCAGGGAAGAAATACTTTCATCTGTCTGTTCAGAAATGCTATCGTTTAACGAGAGCGCCGTAAACAGGACAGTAGTTTCCTCTGCCTGAAGAAAATCGATCAGCCTAATGAGCACACTTTTTACTTCACTTACGGACCCAACCGTAATCAGGTTCGTTATCGGATCCACGATAACCGTTTTTGGTTTGAACTGTGTGATCAGTTTATTTATCGAAAGCAAATGCATTTCCAGCCCGTTCAATGTGGGGCGGGAAGCATGGAATTTCAACAGGCCATTGTCGATATGACTTTGCAAATCGACGCCTATGGAGCGCATGTTGCGCACGATCTGTTTGGGCGATTCTTCAAAAGCAAAATAAATACAGCGATTGCCGTTCAGGCAGGTTTCGTTAGCAAATGAGCCTGCAATGCTTGTTTTTCCCGTCCCGGCGGTTCCGGATACAAGAATGCTGCTTCCTTCAAAAAAACCTTCTCCGCCCAGCATTCTATTCAATGCCGGAATACCGGATGAAATGCGTTTGCTGGATGCATTGTGGGATAAAGTCAGGGAAGTAACCGGCAAAACGGAAATGCCATCTTCATCAATCAGGAACGGATATTCGTTGGTGCCGTGTACTGAGCCTCTGTATTTGACAATGCGCAGCAAACGTGTTGAAATCTTATTGGCGACACGGTGATCCAGCAAAATCACGCAATCGGACACATATTCTTCCAATCCCTGGCGTGTCAGCGAGCCTTCACCGCGTTCGCCTGTTATAATGGTCGTTACGTTTTTCTCTTTTAGCCATTCAAATAATCTCCGCAACTCGGCGCGTATGATCGCCTCATTGTTCAATCCTGAAAAAAGACTTTCAATGGTGTCTAAAACAACGCGTTTTGCACCAATGCTGTCAATGGCGTGACCTAGTCTGATGAACAGCCCGTCGAGGTCATACTCTCCTGTCTCCTCAATTTCACTTCTTTCGATGTGAACATGGTCCAGTTTGATGAGCTTGTCTTTTTGCATCCGGTCCAGATCGAAACCAAGGGAAGCGACATTGATGCTCAATTCTTCACTTTTTTCCTCAAATGCAACAAACACGCCAGGCTCTCCGAATTGAAGTGCGCCATGGACCAGAAATTCAATAGAAAAAAGTGTTTTGCCGCATCCGGCAGAGCCACAAATCAATGTGGGCCTACCCTGAGGAAGCCCGCCGAGGGTAATTTCATCGAGACCTTTGATGCCTGTTCGTGCCTTCTGCAATGCTGGAAGACCGATTATTGAGTCAGAGGAGTTGGAGTTCATTTGATTAAGCTATTCTGATTTCACTTCGGTTAAATGTGTGTTGGAAGCACATTTACAAATACCGTACCAATTGTTTTTTTGGTTGCACAAAAAACATTAGTAACAATGGTTCGTCTTCACCCAAAGTGCGTATGCTAGGAGAGAAACTGCTCGGTCAATTGAATGCCAAGCTGGTTGAATTCTTCAAATGTGCTGGGCTTGGTAATGAAGCTGTCGGCGCCCGCCTGGTAAGCTTTCTCAATTAACAATGTGTTGGAAGAGGTGGAAATCATCACTACCGGGACAGCAGACAGATCCGCATCTGCGCGGATTGCAGCAATGGTTTCAAGGCCATTCATTTTGGGCATATTCATGTCCATCAGAATAAGTGATGCCTGTTTCCCGGGAAGCTGTTTCATCGCTTTGATCAGCTCCAGGCCGTTTTCAACCTCAATTATTTCGGTGGAGGCGTTGGCTGCCTGGATGGCTTGTCGTAGGAAGAAACGGTCGTCCTGATCGTCATCGGCCAAATAAATCTTCTTTTGTTCCTTCATTTGAAGCTTGTGATTTACAAATATAATTTGAAATATCACATTGCGTAAATCTTCCGCAGCTAATTAAGCTAATAAATGGATAGAATTTGTAAGCCCTTATTTACCAGGGCTTCCGTTTTTGTAATGCTCTACCTTTACAAACATTTCGATGATAGTGGAAACTTCAAGTTTCTCAAAAATCCGTGATTTATACGTGCTGACGGAGCTTCCTGTAATGTTCAGTTGTGTTGCTATTTCCTTCGTCCACTTGCCGTCCAGCAGCAGATCCATCACTTCCAGCTCCCTTTGAGACAGGTTTTCCAGCGGATGTTCACTGTTTGTATTGGCTTCGAAAGTGTGCCGCATGAGTTGTTGCTGCACCACGTCGCTTACATATCTTCCTTTTTCCAGGACGGATAAAATCGCCGTTTTGATGGTTTGTTGCGGTGAGTTTTTGGCAAGAAATCCGTTGGCCCCTGCTTTCAGGTAGTGCATGGCATAAAGTGCTTCGTCCATGCCTGAAAACACCAGGATGCAAACTTTCGGTTGTAATTTCCTGATTCTCGGGATCATGTTGAAACCTTCGCCACCAGGAATGTCAATGTCCAGGATGATGAGATCAATGTGTGTGGACGCGACTTGTGTGAGTGCTTCTTCAAAATTGGATGCTTCCAGAACATTGGCCGAGCCAATGAGGTCGTTGATTAAAAAGCGGGTCGCCAGTCTGACAACTGAGTGGTCTTCTACAAGTAATATTTGTTTCATTCTTGCTGTCAGGTGTTTCAAAGTGAGTATGTGAGCTTGCCTTCCTTTAAAAATAGCAAATCTAATATACAACTTCTTATCAATAGCCAAACATTTGTAGAAATTATTCTAAAACGTACCCATAAACTTTGAGTAGCATTCTTGAATCTTTGCATTATGCCAGTCGACAGCTACCTCCACAATTGCGTTTGTGGAGCGTTTAAAAAAACGTATTAAGTTGATAATGAGCATAACGGTGGGTGTCATACGCATTAAGAGAACACCAGTTTACTTAATCGGCAACAACCACGTCCAACCCTGATTCCATTAACTCTTTTTTTCTTGGAGCATCCAGATCCGGATCCGTGAAGAGACTGTTAACCTGGGATAAGCTGGCAACTTTCATATGACTATCCTTGCCGATTTTGGACGAATCACATAATACAAACACTTGCGAAGCATTGTTAATGAATGCCGATGTGATTGACGATTCATGCTCGCTGTGTGCGGTAAGGCCATTTTGCGCCGAAATTCCATCGATTCCAATGAAAGCTTTGTGCGCGTGGTAACTTTCGATATGCGCGATTGCCTTGTGACCATGAACCGCCTTGCGCGATTTATCGATTTCACCGCCGATCAGGTTCAGGCTGATCGAAGGCGTGTCGATCAGCTCGGCCATGATCGGCAGCGAATTGGTGATGACCTTAATTCCTTTTCTTTTTTTCAGATAGCGGCACATTTTGAAAACCGTGCTGCCGCAATCCATAAATATAATGTCGTTATCGGCCACATAACCAGCGGCGAGCTGAGCAATCTTATCTTTTTTATCTTCGTTATGACCTGCTTTGGCGGCAAAACTGGTTAGTACTAAGCCCTCAATTTTCATTGCGCCGCCGTGCGTACGCAAGAGCAAACCTTCTTCCGCAATGTCGTGAAGATCGCGGCGGATTGTTGCAGGCGACATGCCCAGTTTTTCGGACAATTCAAATACAGATAAGCTGCCAAACTCATCAACCGCAGCCATGATCTTTTTCTTACGCTCCTGGAAATTCATTTCAAAAATTTTCTTTGATCAAAACTAATCATTTTTGATCAAAGAATAGCCATGTCTGGGAACAGAAACAAAGAAGCTTGTGCCTACCGAAGGCGTCGATTCAAACCAGATTTTCCCGTTTTGCGCAGCCAAAAATTCTTGCGTAAGCAGCAAACCCAAGCCGACACCTTTTTCATTTTTGGTGCCGTAAGTCGATTGAACATTCAAGGAAAATAGCACGGCTTGCTTATCCGGCGAAATCCCGATTCCATTGTCGCGAACCGTTATAATACATTCATTGCCGGATATTTCTGATTCAATGCTTACTTGTCCGCCTTCCGGTGTAAATTTTATGGCATTGCCGATCAGGTTCCGGAATACAACCTGCATCATATCACGATCCGCGAAAATTTCGATCGACGGATCGATTTCGTAATTCAGTTTTATATCCTTCCTGATGGCGCTGCTTTTTTCCAGCGATAATGTCGAATTCAGCAGCTCATCCAGGTTCAGCGCCTCCTTTTGAGCTGAAACACCATTCAATTGTGATTTTGACCAATTCAACAACTTGGACAGCAAAGCCATCGTGTCATTTGTAGCATGCAGCAGTTCCCGCTTGATGCCTTGCCGTTCCGTTTCATCCAGATCATACTCAGAAAGCAATTCCAGAAAACTCTGAATGCTGGCCAATGGCCCCCGCACGTCGTGTGCGACGATCGACATCAGCTTGTTCTTTTCAGCATTAATGCGTTCGAGCTCTACATTCTGTTTGAGAATCTGTTGATTTTTCTCTGCTATAAACAGCGATTTCTCCACCGCCGACCGCCTTTCATTTTCATAACTCCGGCGGATATAATCTGTGCAGATATAAGCCAATATGGCCACCACCACATACGAAGACATATGATCCACAAACATTGCGAACCTGTTTGCATACGTATAGGGTACGGTTCCCGGGTAGTAATATTCAAAAACATTCAACGCCAGCACCACCGATATGTTGACCGGGATCCATATTTTGTACTGCTTCGCCGGGCTGATTCCAATGCTCAGCAACAGAAGAAGCAGGAAATACAGATCCGTCGGCCCGCGGAGGCCGGAGTTCAAAAAGTAGTTGACCACAAACAGTAAAAGCCCCACAATGTCGGCGATCAGGATAGAGATGCCAAACCGATGACGGAAACGCGAATTATAATATAAAACGGCAACTGCAACCAGGACTAGAAAGCTGATGAGTGCCACTTTGGGCAAGCCGATGATGTAATTAAATGGAACATTGTAAATCAGCGCAGCTAGGGATATCAGACAAACGGAGTGAAAAATCCGGGCATTTAGAGGGAATTCGTCAGATGACCCAGACAGTTTGATCCAAAAATTGTAAAGCTTGGATTCGGAACGCAAAACAGTAGCTTTATTTAGGTATGATAGGAAGGTATTTATTAGTGTAAATATCACGAATTAATGCGATGTATGCGCAAAGCGCGAAAGAAAATTAATGTGTTAGGCGAAATCCCGAACGCTAATTTTCCATTAGTTACAAATTCCAAAAAACCGGTGACCTGCCCGAGTGTGTGATTTTTCGAATTTGGTTAAGTTTTGTTTTAGTGTTAAACTCGTCCTGATATTCAGCATTGTGCCATACAATGGTCGGTAGTCATGCTAATATGCAAAATTTTATACTCAAAGTCGCTTGTGTATCCCCAAACCTTTAATATTCCTTAACCTCTTTTGAAAAAGTAATGAAACGTAGAGATGCCATTAAAGATTTATCCATGCTTCCGCTTGCAGGGAGTATTATGCTTCCGCAGAAAAAATCAGCTGAAACGGTCTCCCGCAATGCGGATGTAGCTGCGGGCAAGGAGATTTACCAGGCTATTGGTGTGGAGCCGATTATCAACTGTCGCGGAACATTCACCATCATTGGCGGATCCATTGAAAGGCCGGAAGTAAGGGCTGCAATGGATGCCGCAGCACAGGTTTTTGTGCAGTATGATGAGCTGGCATTTGGTGCCGGAAAGCGACTTGCCGAGCTTACCGGTGCGGAGTGGGGCCTGGTTTCGGCCGGTTGTGCCGCAGGGATGAAGCATGTTACGGTTGCATGTGTAACGGGTGGTAATCCCGAAAAGCTCATCCGTGTTCCCAACCTGGCTGGCTTTGATAAAACAGAAGTGATTATCCCAAGATATTCCCGCAATGTTTACGATCATGCGCTGCGCAATGTGGGCGTAACCCTGATCACGGTTGATTCCATCGACGAGCTGTCAAATGCAATCAGCTCGCGGACTGCGATGATATATCTGATGGCTGGCGACGAGTCCATGAGCGGGCCTATGTCGCTGGAAGCGATCTCCAAACTGGCCAAGCCGAAAAATATTCCTGTTATGGTAGACGCAGCTGCAGAGGACCTTACTATTCCGAACGTGCATTTGAAAATGGGCGCGGATGTGGTGATTTATAGCGGCGGAAAGGCCTTATGCGGCCCGCAATGTGCCGGTTTGGTGTTGGGCAGGAAAGATTTGCTCATGTCTGCCTGGCAGGCAAGTGCTCCCCATCACGGTCCCGGTCGCGATAATAAAGTGGGTAGGGAAGAGACGATGGGAATGGTTGCTGCTGTGGAGGCTTGGATTAAAAGAGACCATGCAGGCGAATGGAAAAAATGGCTTTCCTGGCTCGACAACATTTCCAAAAAAGTATCGACCATTGATTCCGTTAAGACAACGGTTGTTGAACCGAAGCAACTCTCGAACCGTACGCCCCAGCTGAGAATTTCGTGGGACCCGGCGAAACTGAATATTACAGGTGAGGAAATCGCAGAACTTTTCGGACGTACAAAACCACGGATCGCCCTGGGTGGCGGAACGCGCGACGGCGCCACATTTGTATCGATCACGACCGGACAAATGCAGCCGGGTGACGATAAGGTGGTTTCAGATCGGCTGTTTGAGGTTTTATCTCAAAAAAGAACGCCGCAAAAAGCGGAGATGACTGCTCCTTCGGTTTCTTTGAAGGGACATTGGGAGGCGGACGTCGAGTTTTTCTCTTCCAAAAGCAAGCAAACGCTCATCATCGAGCAGGATGGCAACTGGCTTGAAGGTTCTCACAAGGGCGAGTTCAGCGTCCGCGAAATGCAGGGAACAGTGGAAGGAAATGAGTTTAAAATGCGCAGTACAGACCGTCAGCCGGGTGATGCCATCACATTTATGTTTTCAGGAACTGTTAAAGACGATGTAATGACAGGCTCTATTTACATGGGCGAATACATGACTGCGAAGTTCACGGCCAAAAAGCAAAAATTCAAAATGAAGCGTGAGAAAATCATGATCCCATCAGGCCCGCCGCTGGCGACCTAGTGCTCGGTTTGTGCTTTTAGTGTGCCTGTGTTTTTATATTAGTATTCCAAAAAAAGAGATCGTTCAGAAGGTTTATCCCTTGGAACGATCTCTTTTTTTTATCAACATGTTTTTATTTCAACATGTTTGCTTACTAAACATTTGCCTACTGAAAATAGCCCAGCGTATCATGCAGTGAAATGTCCTCGTGCGAAGCGTCAAAAACACATTCCCCATTTTTTACAACCAGGAGTTGCGGAGATTCATGCTGTATTTTGAATGTGTTCGCAATGGACAGGGATTCCGTGCGGTTATTGACCACATCCACAATGTAAAGAGGCACATCTATATCTGGAACCGAGCTTACGTCCGATTTCAACTGGCGATAAGCCATCAGGCTCGTCATGCATCGCGGGCTATGTTTGTAAATGATAGCATACTCAGATGACTTGTAAATTCTCTCGACCTCTTCCGTACTATTGATTGTAATCCAATTCATAATTTCAAGCGAAAAATTGACTTTAATTCCGGCAATGTCTCTACAACAACATTAACACCTTTTTTCATTCCCCATCCCGAAAAAAAGCGTTCCAGTTTGGAGGAGGTAGGTTAAAAGTTAGTCTAAAGCTGGGTGCAGCGGCGTATGGATGTAAACATGGTACGCTGTCTTTTTCATGAACATACGCTTGCAATTCTTTTTTGTAAAAAATGTGACCAAATAACCGATCAACGTCTAAAAGGAAAACAAATGAAATAAATATAAACTTATAAGTTGATTTATGAAAATTAGTAATATCTTTGTGATTGTTCGGGACAGCCTCTTTGCGGCAAAATTCCAGAAGGAAGACCGCAATGCGTTCGCGCGAATGTTTGAGCTCTGGAATGATGCCGAATTCCTTGAAGCATTTTTTGAGGAACATAAGCAGGATTTGAACGCCTTCTGGCAGCATGTGACTGTTCAGGAAGCTGTTATCGCGACAATGAATGAAGCCATTTTGTTGGAGCGGAAGTTAGTGGCAGTAGCGCAAACCGGGCTGACAGACGAGAATGAGACGCTTTCCTGCTTGTTCAGGCCATTGCGAAATGGAACAACAAAACTGGAAGAACTGGAGAGAAGCAAGGTGAGAGGTTCGCGGCGGCGTAGTTGGTTGCGAATCTATGCAATCAGGGTGGATGTTAATTTTTTTGTGGTTTCTGGTGGTGCAATTAAGTTGACAAGGACTATGAATGAGCGGAGTCATCTGGTAACGGAATTGGAAAAACTGGAATTTTTGCGGGGTTACCTTGGTGATGCTGAAAATAATGAGTTGGAGATTTTTGAGATGTATTAACCGGAGAAAAATGGAAAAGATCAAAGAAAAACTAAAAAATGCCAAGCAGGACATTACTTGGCTGCCCGAGGCGAAGGCGAGGCAGGAGAATCATGCGTGGCTGCGGATTTCATTTGCGATTGGCGTCAGCGTGCTGAGCGCCTTACGCGAGCGCAAAATGACGCAAAAAGATCTTGCAGAGAATTTGAAATGCTCTCCTCAATATGTCAACAAGATTGTGAAAGGGTCGGAGAATCTTACTTTGGAAACGATTTGCAAGTTAGAGAAAGCGTTATCGATCAAGCTGATCGAAACGCCTTCTCTTCCGCTGATGTCCTGATTTAGCAATACACCCTAAGCTTCCGTGCTAAGCCTGGCGTGATAAAAACAAAGAATGCTCACATAGCCGACAGCTTCTTCGAGCGTTCAAACCTTATTTTTTTATCACCTTAGCGCTTTTGCCGTTCGTAGTGACAGTATACAGGCCGGTTGGAAATTTGCTCATATCCAGGGACATAGTATTCAAATTTTGCTTGGATGTATAAAGCCTTGTTCCTGCTACATTAAATACTTCCACAATTCCCAGCACTTTTTCTGACTCAATGTTCAGCAGATCGGTTACCGGATTAGGGTACGCTTTGATTATGCTGCTTTCTTCAATAATGGTGCTTACAACCCGGGTGAAATTAAACTTCCCATCCAGATCCACTTGTTTGATACGATAGTAGTAAACGCCTGAGGGAAGAAATTCTTCCTGATATGCATAGGCGTTCGTTGCCATCGAATGTCCGGCCGCTGCAACCGTGTTAATGCTTGTGAAAACAACTGCATTTTCACTGCGCTCCAACTCAAAATGGGATGCGTTCGTTTCCTCAGAAGTTGCCCACTGGATCAAAGGTCGGCTGTTTCCTGTGTTGCGGACATTGAAATACTTCCAGGTTACAGGGAGTTTCTTCATAGAGTAGAAGTTGGTTGTGATTATTGTTTAATTTATTTATAAGATTTTTCATGTAAGCGGACATAAGTGTCCTGACTCGCCAGAGTTGATTTTTTGCCCGTCTATCAGGGCTTTGCCTTGGAGAAATGAGAAAATTGCCAGGTGCAAAATAGAGGATGATTCGTAGTTTTTGCCAATCCCCCCGCATTATTTATTAACCGTAAAGACGGCACGTAGCTCTAATTCTACGCCCGGTTTTAAGCCGGAAATCCACTATTTTTGTGGAATGACAAAGATGATCCCACAGAATTTAAGAGAAATAATGATCCATAATGCGCAGGAAGTGCAAAGCGACCTGGCTAAGGATCACCCGCCCGTCGTTAAGCTTCATTCTAAATATGGTAAGGCAATATGGCTATTGTCCGAGTTGGATGCGACTAACAACATTGCATTCGGTTTGTGCGATCTGGGCCAGGGAAAACCAGAATTGAGCTACGTTTCCATCACCGACCTGGAAAGCATCAAACACGCCAGGCTCAAAGTCCCCATGGTCGAAATCGACCCCACTTTCGACGGCAAGTTTCCCATGAGCGTCTACCTGGAAGCTGCAAAACAAAATAAGCGGGTAACGGAAGATGAGGCCTTGCTTGAGGAAGTGGCGAAGCGGATTTCCTGAAACTTCCTATCATCCCGTTTTTCTTGTCCTAGTTCAATGTTTTGCCCTTTCGGGGGGTGGTATCTTTGTGTCAGCAAAAACAAAGAGAACTAAACTTTTTAGAAAACATGGAACATACAATCAACGGGATCCACCACATTACAGCTATAGCTGGTGATGCTAAAAAAAATTATGACTTCTATACAAGGGTTTTAGGTTTGAGGATGGTGAAAAAAACCGTCAACTTCGATGACCCTAATACATATCACTTCTATTATGGCGACAAGGAAGGAACACCGGGTACTATCCTGACATTCTTCCCATGGGGCAGCCAGATTCCTGCTGGTCGCCGGGGAACGCGGCAGGTTACTGAGATCGGTTACTCTGTGCCGGAAGGAAGTCTAGATTTCTGGTTGAAAAGACTGGATGCCAATCACGTTACTTACAACAAAGTGGCCGAAAAATTCGGAGAGCAATACCTGACATTTTTAGATCCGGATGGTTTGAAATTCGAGCTTACTGTGTCCGAAACGGCTGATAACCGAACGCCTTACGAAACCTCGGAAGTGACTGCGGAAAACGCCACACGCGGATTCCACAGCATCACGATCACCAGCAACAAAATCGAAGAAACGGCGAAGATCCTGACAGACATTTTTGGTTATAAACTGCTGGAACAACATGTGAACCGTTACCGCTTTGTGACGGATGCGGTTGAAAATGCGGCGATCGTTGACCTGGTCGAAGTGCCTGGCGAACGCGCCGGTCACGTAGCTGGCGGATCTGTTCACCACGTTGCTTTCCGCGTTGCTAATGATGATATTTTGATGGAGTTCCGTAAAAAAGTGATTGAAGCAGGACATCAGATCACGGATAAAATTGACCGGAATTACTTCTATTCGCTGTATTTCCGCGAGCCAGGCGGTGTGTTGTTTGAAATCGCAAGTGATAATCCTGGGTTTGCAACGGATGAAACGGTTGAGGAATTGGGAACGGGTTTACAGCTTCCCGCTCAATACGAACCCCGCAGGGCTCAGATTGAAAGTGTGCTTCCTAAGTTAGTTTAAGGAATACGTTTTGATTAGCCGGACGCAGTGATATTCAATCTTGTCCGGCTGATTTTCATTTATTTAAATACAACAATATGTATACGCATAGCAAGCAAATAGTAAAGGACGGCGTGGCCATTGAGGATGCAAAAAAAGCGATTGTCATGCTTCATGGCAGGGGTGGATCTGCGGAGGATATCATTTCCCTGAAACGCGTTTTGAATATAGGTGATATGGCCATTTATGCGCCGAAGGCATCCAATAACAGTTGGTATCCGTATAGTTTTATGGCGCCGGAAACAGAAAATCAGCCAGCGCTGGATTCCGCGCTGGATGTTGTTGATCAGGTGGTTAGGGACATTGAGGCGGCGGGTATTTTACCGGGGAACATATACTTTGCAGGTTTTTCGCAGGGTGCATGTCTAACATTGGAATATACCACCAGAAATGCAAAACGTTATGGTGGCATTATTGCCTTTACGGGTGGTTTGATCGGTGAAAAAATCAATGAAGGAAATTATAATGGTGACTTTGCCGGGACTCCCGTTTTTATCGCGACCGGTGATCCGGATCCGCACGTGCCGGTTTCGAGAGTGAAAGAAAGTATTGCGATTTTGGAGCGGATGAATGCATTTGTGACGTTTGCCATTTATCCTGGGCGCCAGCACACGATTTCTTCACCAGAAATCCAGTTGGCTAATAAGCATGTTTTGAATGCATCAATTTGAGCACAAGCTAAATAAGAAAGTCATGAAAAACAGTATTTTGCATAAAGCCGATTCCCGTTTTGTGGCGGATCACGGCTGGCTTAAAAGTGCCCAGACATTCAGTTTTCACGATCATTATGATCCGCAGCGCATCCAGTTCGGGGCTTTGCGAGTCCTTAATGATGACATTGTAAATGGTGGAAAGGGTTTTGGCAGGCATCCGCATGATAATATGGAAATCATTTCGATTCCGCTGGAAGGCACATTGGAGCATCAGGACAGCATGGGCAATATGGCTGTGATCAATCCGGGTGAGATTCAGGCTATGAGCGCGGGGACGGGCATCTATCATACCGAATTCAATAAGCATCCCGACGAGCCTGTGACATTTTTGCAGATTTGGCTTTACCCCGATCAATTGAATGTTGCCCCGCGGTATGATCAGCTGGATTATAGCAAAGGCGATAAGCACAATAAGTTTTTGCAGATCCTTTCACCAGATCCGGGCGATGCAGGCGTATGTATCCAGCAGCAGTCGTGGTTCCACATTGGCGAACTGGATAAGGGTTTCGGAACCAGATATTCGTTGAAAAAAGCGGGAAACGGACTCTATGTATTTGTGATCAAAGGCAATGTTCATGTCAACGGCGAGGCGTTGGAGCGGCGGGATGGATATGGCTTGTGGCCGGAAGCAGATGTGGACATTACAGCAACAAGCGACGCAGAGGTGCTTTTAATGGAAATTCCTGAAAAGTGGTGAAATGAAGTCTGGCGCAATGCAGCCTGATTAAACCAATTGCCTGATTAATACTGATCCAACAGGACTAAACCCAAAACAAAATGGCAAATATAAATATTCTCGTTCTGGCTGATCATGCGGAGATCCTGGAAACCATGATCCGCCTGATCAACAAAAACGATCAGTGGAATGGAACGGGCGTGAACAGTTTGGATGAAGCCAGGATGGCTTTTGAGATAAATAAATTTGATTTAGTACTTTTAGGCGTCGGCGTGGATGGGGAAGCAGAATCGCAAATTTTGCGCTTATGCGAGACGGTTGCGCCTCAAACGGTATGTATGCGGCATTATGGAGGCGGAAGCGGCTTGCTTTACTCCGAAATCAAGCACGCGCTGACACAGCGTTAAATCGAAAAATTGAAGCATGTTTGAAAAAATAAATGATTACGCGTTGCGGTGCATGACGTTCGCACCTGAGGATCTCGAATATTTTGATTCTTTGCTTCATTTTAAAAAATACCCCAAAAAAAGCTTTCTGTTACAGGAAGGGGAAATATGCCAATTCGAAGCCTACATTCTGAAAGGCTGCATACGGACCTATCACATAGACAATTCGGGTACAGAAGTTACATTGCAGTTTGCGGTTGAAGATTGGTGGGTGAGTGACATTACCAGCTTCCAGAACCAGACACCCGGACTGGTTTACATTGAAACGCTTGAAGATTGCGAACTGCTTATACTCACGCCCGAAACCAAGGATAAGCTGCTGGCCAAAGTGCCCGGCTTTGAACGGATGTTCCGGTTGATGGTGCAGCGAAACCTGGCTCAGTTGCAGGAGCGTCTTTTCAGAACCATTTCAACCACTGCTGTTGAAAAATACCTGGACTTTCTTAACCGTTACCCCGCCATTCCACAACGTGTTGCCCAGCACTACATCGCGTCCTACCTGGGTTTTTCTCCTGAATTTCTAAGTAAAGTGCGTAAAAAGCTAAGCGAAAAATAGGTGCAGCTGGTAGTCACTTCTTTATTTATATGTATACGGCGCAAAAAGCTCCACAAATTTATTGGTTAGCACAAATCCAAAAGTGCTTTTGGCTGTTTTTTCGGCCCATTCCGGCAGTGGAACAATAGTTGATGAATGCCTGACATAACCAAATACAAACAAGTCATGGCAAGTAATTCAGCAGTAGTAGACATACTTAATGATTTAATCCTGATTAATAACGACCGCGTTGAAGGATATAAAAAGTCAACTGACGAGACAGACAGCTCGGACACAGATCTAAGATCACTATATTCCAACCTGGCAGACCATAGCCGTGAAATTGCTTCCGAACTTAAAAGAGAGGTTACAGCGTTAGGCGGTGAGCCTGCGACAGGCACTATGGTTTCGGGTAAATTATACAGAACCTGGATGGAGGTAAAATCAGCATTCAGCAGCGATGGCAGAAAAACATCACTCGAAAATTCGGAATTCGGGGAAGATGCTGCGCAAAAGGCCTATGAAACGGCCCTGGCATCTGATGAGTTAACGCCGGATTTGAGATCATTAATAACAAGACAAAAAGCAATCCTGAAAGACGGGCATGACACAATCAAACGTCTTCGTGATTCAGCTAGAATGTCCCAATAGCCATTCATCATCAACGAACTAAAAAAGGACCGATGCAAATCGGCCCTTTTTTTATGCATAATCTTCAAATGAATTACTGTGGTTTCTTCACAGATTCATCATCATGCTTGCTACTGGTAGAATCAGCATTCAGGTTGGATTGGTTGGATGGGTAGCCGAGGCTGTCATCCTGGTTATCTTCACCCACGCCTGTTGCTGCGCGACTTGCGGCTCCGCTGCTGTCGTTAGGCGTTGTTTCTGACTTGCTTCCTGAACCTTCGCTTCCTTTTTCGGAGTCGTTCACTGTTCCGCAAGAAGCAAGTGACATGCAGATGGCAAAGGCGGACATGGTAATGATTGATTTTAACGCTTTCATACTTGGTCTTTTGTTTAGTTGGATGTTATAAGCTTATGCTAAGACATTAGTCTTCTGTTAAAATATTTATTTAGATTAACATAATGATGGGTGGCCATCAGGAAAGCCGGATCAGCAGCCCTTCGTCCCCGCCCAAAGTAATGATATCTTCAACCTGCATGCCGATGCGTTCAATTTCTGTTCCGAGGATAACCGTACCCGAGTAAGGTTCTTGTCTGGGTTTGAAATAGGCAGGCCTGTGACTCAGATTCAAAACAATCAGAAATCTTTCATTGCCCGATTCGCGCAGATAAGAGATCAGTTGCTGGTCCGCATAAACAGGCCTGTAAGATCCGACATTCAGCGCTGCATGTTCTTTGCGGAGGCTGATCAGTTTCCGATAAAAATACAGTTTGGAATACGCATCCTCTTTTTGCTTCTCAACATTGACCCGTCCGGAGTTGAATGGCAATCTCAGCCATGGCTTGTAAGTTGAAAAACCTGCGTTGATCTCGCCGCTCCATTGCATAGGTGTGCGGGCGGGATCGCGGCTGATATTCAGATCGGGCATATTCAGGCCTTGCGGGTCTACAATTTCGTTCATTGGAATCGCCACATCGCGCATTCCGATTTCATCTCCGTAATATATAGTAGGCGTCCCGCGCAATGTCAGCAGCAAGAGCGCGGCGACTTTTGCCTGCTCACGGCCAACGCGGCTGGATATTCTGGGTTTGTCATGATTTCCCAGCACCCAGTTTGGCCACCCTTCGGCTGGTAATGCGCCTTCATATTGATCAATCGCCATAGCAATTGCAGGCGCATCCCAAGGCAATGTGAGTAACTGGAAATTGAATGGCAAGTGAGCACCCTTGTTGTCCTGCCCATAATAGGTAACCAGCTTGTGAATCGGCAGATAAATTTCACCGATCAGCACGCGATCGTCGTATTCGTCCGTAACAGCGCGCATCATGCGTACAATTTCGTGCACCTCGGGCTGGTCCGTGGAATAAACGGGTGTGTAGTGGTCGTAAATCAGATCGTTCGGGTCAAATGTTGAACCTGGGAACGGCGGATTATCGCGCAGCTGCTCGTCCTTAATCATATGCCACATGACATCCACCCGGAAACCGTCAATCCCTTTGTCCAGCCAAAAGCGCATTACATTCATCATGGCCTCCTGCACTTGCGGGTTGCGCCAGTTTAGGTCAGGTTGTTCTTTCAAAAAAGCGTGGTAATAATATTGCTGGGTAACTTCGTCCCATTCCCAGGCATGTCCGCCAAAAACGCTCAGCCAGTTGTTAGGCAGCCCGCCATCGGCTTTCCCGTCGTGCCAGATATACCAGTCGCGTTTGGGATTGTCCTTGGAAGATCTGCTTTCCAGGAACCAGGGATGCTGGTCCGATGTGTGGTTTGGGACCAGGTCCAGAAGCAGCTTCATGCCCCGGTTGTGGACTTCGCCGAGCAGTTTATCAAAATCTTCCATTGTCCCGAAAAGCGGGTGTATACCTTGATAATCTGATATATCGTAACCGAAATCGGCCATTGGCGAAGAAAATATCGGCGAGAGCCAGACGCAATCAACACCCAGCCATTGTAAATAGTCGAGCCTGCTGATAATGCCTTGCAGATCACCAACACCATCACCGTTTGAATCCTGAAAAGACCTTGGATAGATCTGGTAGATAACGCCATTTTGCCACCAGAAATGCTGTGACTTTACAGATGGTTGTGTTATTCCTTGCTCCATAATTGTGGGTTTTGATCATTCAAAAGCCTTTAGACGTAAAAAATCGAGCCTACAAGAATGGTAAGAGCGATCGTAGCGACAAGTCAGTTGCATCATTCCTACAATGAAATGTATTAATGAATGTTGTGGCACAGTTTTTAGATCGCCGGGGTATCTTTTAAGATCTGTTAACCAAAACGAGTATTCAAATGGAGCAAATAACAACACAGGAAAAAGACGCTTTCTTCAAAGTTGCGGAGGGCGTTTGGGGGTTGACGGACATTATGGTGAATGTATATGTTGTCCAAAATAAGGAGGATCAGTCCTGGGTCCTGATAGATGCCGGGCTTAAATCTGCCTATCCAAAAATCAAGAAAATGGTAAGCCAGCTTTTTGGGGAAAGAGCGAAGCCGGCGGCAATTGTGCTTACGCACGGTCATTTCGATCATGTTGGGTCTCTGAAAAAACTGGCGGAAGAGTGGGACGTGCCCGTTTATGCACATTATTTGGAATTGCCTTATCTCAGGGGAAAATCCAGCTATCCACCACCGGATTCCAGCGTAGGCGGCGGGCTTATGGCTTATATGGCTGACCTTTATTCGTCAAGTCCGATTGACTTGCAGGGTCGGGTAAGCGAGTTCCCGGGCATAACGGCCGACATTCCCTTCATGCCCGAATGGAAATACATTCATACGCCCGGGCATGCACCCGGACACGTAAGTTTCTGGCGCGAAAAAGACAAAGTGCTGATAGCGGGCGATGCTGTGGTAACAACCAAACAGGAGTCGGCAACGGCGGTTTTGTTACAAAAGAAAATCTTAAGTGGTCCTCCAAAATATTTCACCTGCAACTGGCTGAAAGCAGAAGATTCGGTAGACCAGCTTGCCTCGTTACTGCCTAATGTGCTTGCGACGGGCCATGGCAAACCGATGTACGGAAAGGAAATGCAACAGCAGCTGCTGGAACTTGCCTATTACTTCGAAGAGAAAGCGGTGCCAAGCACAGGCCGTTATGTAATGAGCCCTGCCATTACGGATAGCGAAGGAATTGTGTCTGTGCCGAAAGAAACTGCTGAACCTTATCAAGTACTGTTTACAGTTGGGGCAGTTGCCGCAGCGGCGGCGCTTGGCTGGGCTTTGTTTTCAAAATATAAGGTTCGGAAGAGCTATTAAACAAAAGCAAAGAGTATAGCTTAGCGTCTAAAACTTATTTCATAACGTCAGGTACAGAAACGATCGTCATGTGCTATGCCAGCAACGAATCTGCCATGCCAGCATGGAAACGACATTTTCTGACCTGACGTTATGTAGAAATGTGTGCCCTCTGTCAACAACTTTATATACTTAATTCCATAGTTCACCTGTTAACTTTTCCATGCCAGCCAGGGTTGCTGACAGGAATGATTTTTTACGTCCATTTTCTTAATTCGTAAGGATTAAAGTGAAAGTAAATAAGTACTATCATAAAAATGGATCAAAGAGAGATTTACCTAGTAGACGATTCGGCGGATCATAGATATCTTGTCCGGACAATCTTTAACAAATTTCTTCCCAATTATCATGTGCGTTTTTTCCAAGGCGGTAGTGAATTATATCAATTTCTGATCCTGCAATCCTCCCCGGACTACGCTGGAAGACTTCCCGCGCTAATCATACTTGACCAGCAAATGCCAGCCATCAGTGGGCTCGAAGTGCTGAAACTACTCCGCCGGACACCGGACAATGCAAAAACGAAATGGAAAACCATGCCGATCGTTATCCTCAGCAGTGACGATTCAAATGACATTATCAGTAAATGTTACATGGCAGGCGCTAACTCGTTTTTTTTGAAACCACTCGAGTTCGAAGAACTGCGTTACATGTTGGAAACGATCTGTCACTATTGGATGGATTACAACAAGCTTCCACAGATCAGCCAGCCAAAGATTGAACAGAAGCCAACGACACTGGATCACGATGAATAACGCATTTGTTACCGCGTAATAATACCTGGTGGCCTGCCATTTAATAAGTGTAAAACCGTTTGATAACACAAATACCGGATTTATGGCTCAATTTCGGTTATTTTGAACGTCACTCAAAACTATCAGAACCGTGGAAAGTAATAGAGAGATCGGCGCGACGATCATATTATTTGGAATGATAATTTTCTGGATCTTTTCCACTATCCGGAAAAATCACAGAGCAAAACAAAAGCAAAAAATCCTACGTGAAGGCATTGAAGCAAATGCAACGGTCCTCAACATTAAACCGACCGGCGAGTATTTGAACAATTTACCCGAATACCAGATGAAAGTAAAAATCCAGCATCCGAAAGGCACGGACTTCGTTGCAGAAGTAACAGAAACATTGTCCTACTCCAAATACGATGCGATGAAACAAGGCAGCCAGGTGCTGGTAAAATACGACCCGGAATATTACAAACGGGTGATCTTTTTACAAACTGCCTGACACCTATACAAAAATTAACAATCACACACCTATTCGCAATTTATTGCGGTTCTTTCAAGGCAACTTCCGGTCATCGGCGGTTGCCTTTATTTTTTTCTGTAAGCAGCGATTTTTGCGTATAATTCGTTGGGCGTGAAAGGCTTGCTAATGTAGTCGTTCATGCCTACTTTGAAGGCAATATCCTTAATGTCCAGCATAGCCGAGGCTGTAAGCGCAATGATAGGAAGCTGCGCATATTTCGGGTCGGGCAAATACCGGATCTTAGCTGTGGCTTCGTAGCCGTCCATTTCGGGCATTTGCAAATCCATCAAAACGAGATCATAGTCATTCTGCTGCACGATTTCACAAGCGATAAGTCCGTTTTCGGCCACGTCGTAATCTATTTCCCATTGCTTCATGAAGTTTTTCATCAGGAAAATGTTCACCGCATTGTCTTCAACGATCAGCACTTTCATGCCTTTCAGGCTCTTAATATCCGTAACGGAGTGGCTGGTTTGGGCCGGAATCTGTTTTTTACTTCGTTTAAATGTAAGGCTGAAATAAAAGGCCGAACCTTCTCCTGGTTTGCTGCGCAGGTTAATGGTGCTCTTCTGCAATTCCAGCAGTCTTTTTGTTATCGTAAGGCCAAGGCCCGAGCCTCCGTATTTTCTGGTCGTATCCGAAGTTGCCTGCGTGAAGCTGTCAAAGATGTTATCCAGCTTTTCAGGCGGAATTCCGATTCCGGTATCTTTTATTTCAAAGTCAATGGTTACAGAATCCGGATCACGCTTTGCTATGGAAGCAGAGATTGTGACTTTGCCAAATTCGGTAAACTTCACAGCATTGCTTACCAGATTGGTTAGGATCTGGCCCAGGCGAACTGGGTCGCCTATTACATTGAGGTTAAGTGCCTCATCCACATTCAATTCAAGTGAGATCCCTTTTTCGTCGGCTCTTTGGATACTGCCGGAACGGATGTTTTCGAGTAATACGAGAATGTTAAAATCGACCTCCTCAAACTCAATTTTTCCGGCTTCTATCTTGCTGAAATCCAGGATATCATTGATAAGCACCAGCAGGTTTTCAGCCGAAAATTTCAGAATGTTCAGATATTCCATCTGCTCCGGCTTCGGATCGTGTTGAAGCAGCAAATGCGTAAAACCGATCACTGCGTTCATAGGTGTCCGTATCTCATGGCTCATCGTGGACAAAAACTGGGATTTCGCCACAGCCGCCATCTCTGCCTGTTCCTTCGCTTTGATCAGTTCCTGCTCATTTTTCTTTTGCGCATCAATATCCATAATGGCGCCGTAAAGCTTCACGACACGCCCGGTATGGTCGGCAAACGGCTTTCCTATGGCATGGATAAACTTGATCTTACCATCCGGAAGCACAATCCGCAGGTCAAAGCTCGCCGGGTTCAGGTTATTTACAGCATCCTTGATATGCGAAATGTATAAGTGCATATCATCCGGATGGATCATTTTAGAAAAAAGCTCCGTATTCGGGCCCGTGGAATTGGGTTCGAGGCCAAAGATGCGGAATGCTTCATCGGACCAGTAATTCTGGTTGGTAACCAGGTCCGCTTCCCAACTTCCGCTGTGTGTAAGTTGTTGGGATTCAGCAAGCATGGCTTCATTCCGCCTGATTAATTCTTCCGCATTTTTCCTGTGACTGATGTCGTGCCATACCACCAGGAGCACCATCTTATCATCAACATGGACCGGATTCAACGTCACTTCTACCGGAAACTCATCGCCATCCAGGCGCCTATGGATCCATTCGAAGCGGTTGTAACCCGTTTCGTGCGCTATGCGGTCCATTTCCAATGATTTTTCGTCAGAGCGCCTTCCGTCCGGCTGGAATTCAGGTGAAAATTTCGCGGGATGAATTGAGAGCAGCTCGCTCTTGTCCTTGCATCGCAGCATTGTTACGGCTGCTTTGTTGCAGTCTATGACGCCCTGGCTGTCAATCAGTAAATGAGCATCCGTTGAACGTTCAAAAACTACGCTCAGCTTTTCCCGCAGCGAATAGCGTTCGTGAATATCCGTGATGGAACCCACCATTCGCACCGGTTTTCCATCGATAAACTTGGCATTTCCGCAACATTCGAAATAGCGGTAACCTTTAAATTTTGTGCGCAGCCTGACCTGCACATTGTAGGGGATATTTTGTTCGAGCTGGGCATTGATTGCCATTCTCACAATTACCCGGTCGTCGGGATGGACGAGCATTTCTGTGAAATTCTCGTAACCCGGCGTGATTTCATCTGGCTGATATTCAAGAAGTTCGAAAAGCCGATCTGACCAAGTCTGCTTATTTGTTTCAAAATCCCAATCCCATATTCCGGCATTTATACCGGAAATCACCATTTCCAAAGACTCGATTGTAAACACTGAACTCATTAGCTAACCTGTTCCAATATTCATCTAAATTAAGATAATTTATATTGCAATGTTACTGTTTGGAAGGTGAATTTGTAAAACTAGTTGGGCGATTTTTAGCCTGCTGCTTTTAAGCAATGTGCAGTATAAAAGTCAAAAACCGCAACAAATGTCCAAACACTCGTTGTGACATCTGCTGCGGTTTTTTGAATATCACTTAGCTTAAAACACGGGTATTTTTAAAAAATAAATTTAGTGCTCAGGAAGTTGGAAGTATCCTCGTGAACAATTTCGTTGATCAGCTGCTTATTCGCTTCGTTCATTTTAAATGCAACCAATGAGCGGATGGAGAACGAGCGGATCGCGTCGGCAACAGACAATGTTCCTTCCGCGCTGTCCTTGCGTCCGGTGAATGGGAACACGTCCGGACCGCGCTGGCACTGGCTGTTCACATTCACACGGCTCACCTGATTTACGAGCGGATCGATCAGCGAAGCAACTTCATCGGCATTGTTACTGAATATGCTAACCTGCTGTCCGTGTGTAGATTCAATTAAATATTCAATCGTTTCTTCCAGGTCATCAAACGGCACAACGGGCACGATAGGACCGAATTGCTCTTCGTAATAAAGCTTCATTTTATCATTGACCGGATAAACCACAGCCGGATAAAAGAACGAGCCTTCCGAAGCGCCGCCGTTTTCATTCATGATCTGCGCGCCATTTTCGAGTGCATCAGAAATGCAGCCGTTCAGATATTCAATTTTATTGGTTTCGGGCAGGGGAGTGAGGGCGACGCCTTTTTCCCACGGCATCCCGAATTTCAATTCACCGACCGCATCACAAAGCTCTTTCAGGAATTGATCCGCAATGCTCCTGTGCACCCAGACGATCTTCAAAGCCGTGCAACGCTGGCCATTGAAGGAAAGCGAGCCCGTAATGATCTCTTTTACAGCCAGGTTAATGTCTGCATGCGGCGTAACGATCGCTGCATTTTTCGCATCCAGACCCAGCACTGCACGTAAGCGGTTTACTTTCGGGTGGGATTTTTTCAGTTCGTTGGCCACTTTACTCGAACCGATCAATGTGAGCACATTGATCTTCCCGGACTGCATAAGCCCCGGAACAATCGCATTGCCACGGCCGTAAATCACATTCACTACGCCTTTTGGAAAGCTGTTCATGAATGCTTCCTGCAAAGGATAATGCAGCAATGTACCAAACTTCGGAGGTTTGAAAAGTATCGTGTTACCCATGATCAATGCGGGGATCAGGGTTGTGAAAGTTTCGTTTAAGGGGTAATTAAATGGTCCCATACAAAGCACAACTCCTAAGGGTGAGCGTCTTACCTGAGCGGCAATGCCGTCCACAATGTCAAACCCGGAAGAGTCGCGGTCCAGGTTTTTCAGAGAATCAATGGTTGCGTAAATGTATTCAACGGTCCGGTCAAATTCTTTGGTTGAATCGGCAAACGACTTTCCGATTTCCCACATGATGAGCTTTACAATAATGTCCTTTTGCTCGATCATTTTACCGGTAAATTGCTCCACACAGTGAATTCGTTCGGCAACACTCATCGTAGGCCATTCGCCACGGCCATTGTTGTAAGCGGCAACAGCAGCGTCCAGCGAAGCAGCTGCTTCGTCGGCTGTGCATATCGGATAACTGCCAATCAGTTTGCGTTCAAGGCCATTTTCTGTTTTGATACAAACAGGTGAGTAAACCTCATGCACAGGGCCATCCCAGGTCTTCATTTCGCCATTGCTCAGATACTCGCGCTGGTGGATCAATGAAGGCAGCAAAAACGCTGCGGGAATGTCTTGTTCTTCAACAAAGATGTTTTTTAACGTGGAATTGAAATCCATTGAGTCATTATTTATTGTGAAACCGTAACATTTTTAACACACTGGGATGATGACGAGGTTTAGCCATTTTATCCCTAATACGGAAACAAACTTAGCGGACTTTACAATTCTTTAATGGATTGATTTCGACATAAAATGACTTAAAATTGTCAAATATTACTATGTTTTGTCATTTTGAAGAACCGGGTGATCAAAAAGATCGAAGCCATCGTCAGCCCGAGGATCAGGCCCAGCCACATGCCCACAGCGCCCATACCGAAGTGAAATGCCAGCAGATAGCCAACCGGAATCCCAATGACCCAATAGGCCACGCCAATCAGGACGGTTGGCGTTTTTACATCCTTAATCCCACGCAAAAGCCCCGCGCCGATCGCCTGGGTGCTGTCGGAGATCTGGAATACGGCTGCAAACAATAAGAGGAGTGCAGCCAGCGCCAGAACTTCTGTGTTCTTATTGAACAGGGTAGGGATCTGGAATCTGAAAACCGAGAACAGGATCGCACATAGCGTTCCGTAAATCAATGCGGTGAGAATGGTGCTTTTTCCGATAACAAAGATTTTAAGCCAATCTTTCCTGCCCAGCGCGTTGCTTACGCGGATCGAGCCCGCCTGCGCAAGGCCCATAGAAACCATAAATGTCAACGATGCGCTGCTTAATGCAATTTGATGCGCAGCTTGCGCCACCGCGCCCAATGTTCCTATAATGATACCCGAAACAGCGAATGCCCCGGCCTCCATACCAATCTGCAAACTGCTGGGAATGCCAATATGCAGCAGCTCCCGCCAGGTTTGCGCTTTAAATTTCCATTGACTGCTGCTTACAGCAATGTATCGCGAAAAGGTTTTGTGCTTTAAAACAACGGCGGCCAGCGCCAGAAACATGCAGGACCGCGTGATCAATGTTGCCCAGCCTGCACCTTCCAATTCAAGGCGTGGAAAACCCCAGTTGCCGTAGATAAGCAGCCAGTTCAGCAGAATGTTCAGCGGCATCCCGGCCAGCGACAATATCATGGCCGTCCTGGTATATTCCAGGCCGTCCGCAAATTGTTTCAAGGTCATGAAGAGCAGCATGGGAATGATGGACAAGCCCATTAATTTCATAAACGGGATCGCCAGCTCCACCACTTCGGGATCCTGTCCCAGGTTATGCAGCAAGCCTTTTCCAAAAACCAGCGTAAGCGAGATGGCAACGGCCGTTAATGCGCAAAGGCAAAAACCATTGAACAAATAATGTGAAACCAGCTGGGAATCGCGGCGCCCGTTGGCCAGAGAAACCATTTGGGAAACCGAAATAGTCATTCCTATGCCGATCACAAAAGGAATATTCATGGCATTGATGACCAAGGCGGCGGCGGCGAGTTGCTTGTAGCTGATCGCGCCGACCATCGCACTGTCAATAAGGTGGAGGGCCATTTGGGCAAGTTCTCCGATGATGATGGGTAAAGCTAATTTTAATGTTTGTGATGCTTCGGTTTTCATGGCACGCTAACAGATACTAAAAAAGAATGCAAAGTTAGATAACCCATCCGGATAAACTTTGATTCGATGCAAAGTCAACTTCTTTAAATATCTGTGAACAGTCCAGGTCAACCCCGGAATTATTCGTCTGTCCAGTAAGTTGGTAGAGTAAAAACAATGAGAAAATAGGTTTCTATATTTGTACAAAAAAGAGAATATCGATAGAACGCTTACAAAATTTTATAATGGCTATTAAAAGCAGCATTGCAGCGAGAGGGGCCGGTAGGGCAACGGTAACGTATACGTTTGCCAGATTGGGAGTGTTATTAATGATTATTTGCGGCTGTCAGCCATTGCTTGCGCAAACTGCGAATAAATTGACCGTTACCGGGAAGATCGTTGATGGTCAGAACAACAGCCCGCTGGGATATGCGAGCATCAGGCTTTTCCGGACTGCGGACAGCACTTTTACAGCAGGTGCCATTACGGATGAAACGGGAGGGTTCGTTGTCGATATCGCTGCGGGTTCCTACTATGCGTTATCCGAATTTATTGGTTATAAACCACAAATCACCCAGGATATCAAGCTTACCGGCGCCAACTCACCGCTGAATATTGGCACCATTAAAATTTCGGGATCGGCAAGGACATTGGATGAAGTCACCGTGCAGGCGGAGAAAAGCTCAATGGAATTATCGCTGGATAAAAAGATCTTCAATGTGGGAAAAGATCTTGCTAATGCGGGTGGAACAGGCGTGGATATCCTGACTAACATTCCATCCGTTGCTGTGGATGTGGAAGGCAATGTCAGTCTCAGGGGGAGCGGAAATGTGCGTATATTAATTGACGGTAAACCTTCCGGGTTGGTGAGTATCAAGGGCGCGAGCGGCTTGCAGCAATTGCAGGGAAGCATGATCGAGCGCGTCGAGATCATTACCAATCCTTCTGCCCGATATGAGGCCGAGGGGATGGGTGGCGTAATTAATATTGTGTTAAAAAAAGAGCGTAAAGAGGGGATTAATGGCTCATTTGACATCATAACAGGCTATCCAACCAATTATGGCGCGGCTGCGAATGTAAATTATCGTCGCAAAAACCTGAATTTTTTCATCAATTATACCTTGTCTTACCGGAATACGCCCGGGAAAAATTACCTCTACCAGGAGCTTTACCGCAACGATTCGACCTTTATTATGGAGCGGGATATGACATCCAATCTCAAAGGGATGAACAACAGCGCACGCGGCGGAATAGATTATTATTTTAATCCAAAAAATATTCTGACCGGTTCCTACACCTGGCGCACCAGCAAAGGAAAACGCTTTTCAACATTAAAATACAGGGATTATCTGGGGAGCGTCAACAACCTGACAAGCTTCACTAACCGGACGCAGGACGAGACCGAAACGGAACCGAACTCTGAATATTCGCTGACTTACAGGAAGACATTTAACAAGAAAGGGCAGGAGCTTACGGCTGACGTTCGGTATCTCGACAACTGGGAGGATTCGGACCAGTATTACCGGGAGAATGTTTACCGGCCCGACGGCAGTCCATCGGATATTCCGCCGCTGCTGCAACGTGCCGTGAACTATGAGACAGAAAAACAATTGCTTTTTCAGGTGGATTATGTGCATCCTTTTGGAAAAGACGGGAAATTGGAAGCCGGGGCAAGAAGCAGTTCACGCGATATGACAAACGACTATGCGGTCACGCAGGAAACCAGCGAAGGCTGGATTACTTTGCCCAATCTGACTAATGACTTCTTGTATGAAGAAAATATCAATGCAGCCTACGGGATTGTTGGAAATAAAACGGGCAAATTTTCTTATCAGGCTGGCTTGCGGGCTGAATGGACAGGTGTTACAACAGAATTAAAGCAAACCCGCGAAGTGAATGAACGCAACTATGCGAACTTATTCCCAAGCGTCCATGTGACGTACGATTTTGCCAAGCAGAACGCATTCCAGCTGAGTTTCAGCCGTCGCGTCCGAAGGCCGCAATATAATGACCTGACCCCTTTTGCGACTTATAGTGACAATCGTAATTATTGGAGTGGCAACCCGGACCTTAACCCGGAATTTACCAATGCATTTGAGTTTGGGCACATTAAGTATATGGGCAAAGGTTCGCTGACGTCTTCACTATATTACCGCCATACGAATGGCAAAATTACGAGTATCAGAAGGGTGCAGGAAGACGGAAGCTCTTACACGCGTCCCGAAAACCTGGGCACCGAAGATGCCTACGGCGCAGAATTCACGAGCTCTTTTACACCATATCAATGGTGGAAGCTCGATGGAAGCGTCAACTTTTTCCGCGCAATTACGGACGGGACGGGCCTGGACGAAGACTTCCAGAGCGATACTTACAGCTGGTTCGTGCGGATGATGTCGCGCTTCACATTATGGAAGAATACGGACGTCCAGTTAAGGGGTAATTACGAAGCGCCGCAACAGACTCCACAGGGCAAACGCAAAGCATTGGCTACGCTGGATCTGGCTGCCAGCAGGGATATTTTGAAGAACAATGGGACGTTGACGCTGAGCGTGATAGATGTTTTCAACTCGCGTAAATTCAGGTCGGTCATTGAAGGGGCGAATTTCTACACGGTGAACAATTCGCAAGGCCGCAGAAGGCAGATCAACCTGACTTTAAATTACAGATTACACCAGGCAAAGAAGAAACCGAAGGAAGGTGTTGAAGGCGAATTTTAAGCGCCGAAATTTTATTAAACGGTAAAACTTTTTTAACTTTATTATGATTTGGCTGAAAATGCATTGAATGAATTCTCCATGTTTGTCGAAGGCCAGTAGAAAACGTTAACTGAGAAATTTAATACCGTATTATGAGCGCTATTCCAAATAAAACTATTTTCCTTGCAGACGACGATGCAGATGACTGCATGCTGTTCGAAGATGCATTGAGAGAGGTGAGCACATCGACGGAACTTACTACGGCAAATGACGGGGTTGAATTGATCCATTTAATGGAAAATAACGTTCCGCCGCCGCCAGACGTGATTTTTCTGGACCTGAACATGCCCAGAAAAAACGGTTTTGAGTGCCTGGAACAAATCAGGAGTACAAAAGCTTGGGAGTCGATTCCCGTTGTTATCTTTTCGACAACCGGACAAGAGGAAATGGTGCGGAAAGTACACGAACAGGGAGCCAATTTCTTTATAAGGAAACCAGGATCTTTCCCCAAACTGAAACAGGCCATTAAGCAGATCCTCGATATCGACTGGGCTAAGCATAATTGGAAGCCGGTTGCAGAAAATTTTTACTATCAATACTAATCCTCAATTGTTCACCTCCTAAGTTTGTAAAAAGATCTTTTATAGAAAGCAGTGAACAACTTACAGCAGCACACGGATTCAGATGATCGTGTCAACAAAACAGAATCTTACAATGTGCAGACTAACGTAGTCGATAGCGAAAGCAGGTTTAGAAATACAATGAGACAGGCGCCCGTGGGAATAGTTATCCTGCGGGGGCCTGATTTTTTTGTGGAGATGGCCAATGATACGTATCTCAGTATCATTGATAAAAGTGAAGAGGAGTTTGTCAATAAACCGCTGTTTGTTACACTTCCCGAGGTGAGGGTCTCCATTGAAGAAATCCTCAATAATGTGATCAAAACAGGCATTGCCTATAACGGGAATGAGTTTGAGATTACGATGAGGCGTTTCGGCAAGCCGGAGCAATGCTATTTCAATTTTGTATATCAGCCCATTACCGAGGAAACAGGTGAGATTTCGGGCATATTTGTGGTTGCGACGGAGGTTACCCAGCAAGTGCTTGCCAAACACCGGCTTGAACGCAGCGAAACGCAGTTCAGGACGCTGGTTACTCAGTCGCAATTTGCCAAGGCCATTGTGAAAGGCCCGGAGTTTGTGATCAGCCTTGCCAACGAAAGTATGCTTACCAACCTCTGGGGGCGGCAAATGCATGAAGTGGTCGGGCAAAGGTTGTTTGACGTTTTTCCCGAGCTGGAACACCAGAATATGGGTAAAATCCTTAGGAATGCTTACCAGACAGGCAAATTATACCGGGACAGCGAGGCATCCATGATCATTAGCGGCCCCGATGGCCCGAAGGAACATTATGTGGATTTCCAATATGCGCCTACGGTTGAAGCAGATGATGAAGTTTCGGGCATAATGATCTCCCTGAATGATGTTACCGACAAAGTAACATTTCGCAAACAGATTACGGATGCTGCGGAAAGGCTTTCCCTCGCCACTGACGGAACGCAGCTTGCTACGTGGGATCTGGATCTGAAAACCAGGCACATTATCTATTCCGGCCGCCTTGCTACTATTTTTGGATTTGAAGAAACCAAACTTCTGACGCATCAGGATATGCGTGAGCTGATCCATCCGGATGACAGGAAAGCTGTGGTGGAAAAAGCTTTCCAGATTGCTTTGGAGACCGGCACCTATTACTACGAGGCCCGCATCATCCACCCGGACCAATCGATCCATTGGATCCGGACACAGGGAAAAATTATGTATGACGAGCATCACCGTCCGCACCGGATGCTCGGCACCATGATGGACATTACCGACCGGAAAGAGGACGAATTAGCACTTAAAATAAGCGAAGATAAATACAGAACATTGGCTGACGAGCTGGAATCCCAGGTTCAGCTCCGTACAAAAGAGCTTACCATTGCCAACAGCGAGCTGGTGAAGACCAATATGGAACTTGCGCAATTTGCCTATGTGGCCAGCCACGATTTGCAGGAGCCATTGCGGAAAATCCAGACATTCGCGACGAGGATACTGGAAACCGAAAACGAAAATTTGTCTGCGCGGGGTAAGGATTATTTTCAGCGGATGCAGGCCTCGTCTACCCGGATGCAGCAGCTGATTGTAGATCTGCTGGCATTCTCGCGTGCGAATGCGGTTGAAAAGCACTATGAAGAAATCGATTTAAATTTGGTCTTGCAGAGCGTAAAAGAGCAGCTCGGGGATCTGATCCATCAGGCAAATGCAGAAGTCATTAGCGATACACTGCCCGTTTGGAACATTATTGAATATCAGTTTGAGCAGCTTTTTACGAATTTGATTGCCAATGCCATTAAGTTTACCAAAACTGATACAAGTCCTGTTATCGTCATCCGGTCGGGCCGCATTTCGGGCGAGCTTATCCCGGTCAATGGTGCTGAGGCGAACCAGACTTATCAATATCTGTCATTTTCTGACAATGGGATTGGCTTTGATCCCCAGTTCAAGGACCGCATTTTCCAGGTATTCCAGCGGCTGCACAACCGAAGCGCTTATGAAGGAACGGGCATCGGATTGGCTATTTGTAAAAAAATTATAGAAAATCATCAGGGCCTGATCGATGCCATTGGCAAGCCAGGAATAGGCTCAACTTTCATTATTTATCTGCCGCTCTGATTAAAAACTTGATTCGCTGTCGGCATGGTTGCGGGATTTCTGAAATGTAATGGCAATGCCGGTGAGAATGATAACGCCGCCCAGGATCATTTGCCAGGTTATTTTTTCATCAATAAAAACCCAGGCAAGCAATCCGGTAACAACCGCTTGGCTCAACAGGCTCAGGGAAACGCGCTGCGCGTCCATTTTCTGAACTGCATAACTGATCGCCAGCCAGCCGATCAATTGGCATATCAGACCCTGAACAGCAAAAACGGTCCAAATAGCAGGCGTGAAATTCCAAAGCGGCTCTCCAAAGATTAAGCAGACAATTAGCAGGAAGACAGAAGAAACCGCCATGCTAATGGTCATGAAACTGCCGATATTCAATCGGTTAAGAATCGGTTTGCTGATCAGCATGTAAGAAGCATACAGCATGCCGGAGAGCAGGGCCAGCGCAAAACCTTTGTCCAGACGCATTTCAAAAAAAGCCGCCGGACCGATAAGCACCACCATTCCCGCAACCGCAATAAGCGTCCCGATCCAGAAACTTGCTTTTGGCTTGTTATTAAGGAAAAAGAACGATCCGACTCCCACCCAGGCAGGAGCCAGATTCGTCAATAGCGTTGCCTGCGTCGCATTGGAATAGTGAATAGAAAGGTTCCAAACGGCTATATCAGTCGCGAAAATGATCCCGCAGAGCACAATTGGAATCCATAAATTCCTTGCAGGCCAATTGAATTTCTGCGTATACAGCATGCCGGGCAGCAAAAACAGGCACCCGAACAACATCCTGTAAAAAGCAGAAGTAATCCCTGAAACCGGTGCCCATTTGACCAAAACAGGGAAAATACTAATGCTTACAAGTCCGATAAGAAGGCTGACGCGCGGATTCATTACTAATAAAATAAATTCTTGCAAAGATAAGCATTCAACTCACCCGCATCACTTCAAGGACATTGTCGAAGTCTTCCTGATTAAAGAGTTGGCTTTGCCCGGTCGTATTGAATAGGCCAGGTAATGTCTTCGCCAAGTGCGTGTGCCGCGTGCAATGGAAAATAAGGATCACGCAGCAGCTCCCTTGCCATAATGATCAGGTCGGCTTCGCCATTTTGTAAAATTTCTTCCGACTGTTTTGCCTCAGTAATCAATCCGACTGCACCTGTCAGGGCACCGGTCTCTTTCTTGATTTTTGCGGAGAAAGGCACCTGATAAGATGGGCCAACTGTGATTTTCTGGTGAGAAGCCAGTCCGCCGCTTGACACGTCGATCAGGTCCACACCTTTTGTTTGCAATATTTTCACCAATTGAACCGATTGATCTTCGTCCCAACCATTTTCTGCCCAATCCGTGGCCGAAATGCGCACAAATAAAGGCAGCTCTGCCGGCCAGACTTTCTGAACTTCGTCAATGATCTCGATCAGAATGCGTACGCGGTTTTCAAAACTGCCGCCATACGCATCTGTACGTACATTGCTGAGCGGTGAGAAAAATTGGTGGATCAGGTAACCGTGCGCTGCATGAAGCTCTATAACCTTGAAACCTGCGTCCAAAGCCCGTTTGGCTGCTTTACCAAAATCTGAAATCACTTTTTGAATGCCATCCGCATCCAAGGCAAGCGGCGCCTTTTCCGAATGATGAAAAGGAATGTCCGACGCGCTCAATGGTTGCCAGCCCCCTTCATTTTCGGGCACCTGGCCACGACCTTTCCAAGCCGGATAGGTGCTGGCTTTTCGGCCAGCATGGGCAAGCTGCACGCCCGGAACTGCTCCCTGCCCTTTGATGAAAGTGGTGATCTGTTTTAGCTTCTCAATGTGTTCATCTTTCCAGATACCCAGATCTTCGGGTGAAATCCTGCCTTCCGGAGAAACGGATGTGGCCTCGGCAATCAGTAAGGATGCTCCGCCCACGGCGCGGCTTCCCAGATGCACCAGATGCCAGTCATTGGCGAATCCGTCCACAGACGAATATTGGCACATGGGAGAAACAACGATACGGTTTTTTAATGTGACACTTTTAATGGTAAGCGGAGTGAATAATAGGGATGACATGCGTTGAATGTTAGGTTTTTAATGTTTTAATTTTTTGAAGGATTTTAATCTCATCAATGGTAATCGTACTGATCAGCTCAAACAGTCCGTTGATCGTTTTTAAATCCGACAACATTTTCCGGGCTGGCGACTGGTCTGCCTTTTCAATTCCCATTTCTTTGATTTCCTTCTTTCTTTTCGCCAGAAGCGCTACGAGCTTTTGGTTTTGGGGCAATGATTCGCGGGCTATTTCAAAAGTGTTTTCAAGCTTTCCTTCAATAATGTCCGTAGCAGCTTTAATCTGCCGGTCGATCTGCCTGATCATGACTTCAAATTCAACCGAAAATTCGGAATATTCCAGCGTTTGCGCATAGGTCGAGAGCGATGCAATGTAGGACGTCAACATATGGCTTGTGGCAACGAACTGGTGATATTCTTCCATGTTCAACTGCTGCCGTTTCGGCTCTGACAGCATTTTTTGAAAGTTATCCGACAAATTCGCCATCGCAATGATCGCATCCTTCCGGAGCACCTTTAATTCGTTGATATCCAGGTCTTTTCCTGTGAATTTCGCTGCTACAACGTCAAAATACTTACGGTTTGCATCCAGTGCATCGCGGATATACTGGTTGATCTGCGTATGCTCCCAAACCGGCAGCACGTAAGACGAAATCAGATAAGCGATAATGGATCCGATGATCGTATCAATGACCCTGTCATGTAAAACCGCCGTAATCTGCTGCGGGTTCAGGAAATTGAAAGAAAGGATGACATATAATGTAATGGTTGTGGAAGCAATGAAGTAGTTGATCTTCAAAAAGCTGTAAGCCATGATCATTGCGAGCATCATAATGATGAACAATGCAGTCCCGTCCTGGATCAGATACAACAGCATGAAACCTGTGAAAACGCCCACAAGCGTTCCCCCGATCCGGTGTACGTTCCGCTGTTTTGTAATGCTGAAAGCTGGTTTAAGGATCACAACAATCGTCAGGAGAATCCAGTAACCATGACCCACCGTCAGAAAAAGGGAAATAATATAGCCGATCAGAAGCCCTAACGTAATCCTTAATGCATGTCTGAAATGGCTGGATTTCAACGAAAGATTGTCCAGCAGGATGCGGGGATGGTATTCTTGCTTCGGAATGAAATTCTCGGCTTCAACATTTAATTTATAACCTTTACCCACCTCTGCATCATACGTGGTCGCTCGGTGCAGCTTTTTCACACGTTCTGTAACGTCCTGCAAACTATTGAGAATCTGGCGCAACATCATGAAATCCTCCATGTTATCGTGCGTCATTTTATGCTCACGCATATTTTCAAAAGCCCGCTGACATTTATTAAATGCTTCGTCCAGGTCGCGCTTGGGGTGGGAGGGTGATCCACTCTGGATTGCAAGGCCAATTTGTTGGATCTCAGCTGATAACCAGGTAATATAAGTGCCGAACAGCCGTAAAACCTGGGTGTGATCAAATGCCCGGTGGAGGTTCGCGTAATTTTGCTGCGAGTTGAGGATTCTTTCGAATAAGTCGATGCTATCCAGGAACATCAGCATCAGGATCCGGCTTTTGTTCGTCGATTCTGTAACGATTTCCCGTGTTTTAAAAAGTATCTCTCGCAGGTTTTCGTGGTTTTCACGGAGTGTAACCTGCTGGTGGATCATCCGGTTAAAGAGGTCGTCATAGTCAGGATTTGCAAAATAATACCCTGCTTTGATCCAGAGCAGCTTGCCTAATTCCACGAAATTTTCTCCCAAAAGCTGCTGGATCAGCTTATAGGGAAGCAATTTCTGTAAGATCATAAACAGGACAAAATACCAGATCCCGCCAGCCGCAAATATGGCGGCGGTGCGCAGCACCATGTCACCGCTCAAATGATCATCAATGTTGAAAACAAAAACAAGCAAGGCAATAAGGCCGATACTATTCACCCGGTTTCCATAAACACCGACCAGCGAAAAGAACATCCCGAAAACAACGATTTCGAGAAATATGATAAAGTGAATGTGCCGGAGAAAGCCGGTAATGCATGCAACCAAAAAACACGTCGCAATGGCAATGAGCAGTGAGTTGCGCCTTCTGGTGTGAGGGCCGGGATTGTCCGTTGATCCAATCAGCAATGTGCCCAGCGGGAATGCGATCATCTCGCCCAATATGCCGAAATGTTGAAAAATAAGGCTCGGGACAACCGCACCCAAGGTTAATCTTACGCCCGTGGAAAGGTAATGACTTGAAATAAACTTTTTGAATTCGTCGAGGTAATTCATACTTACTTGATTCTTGATAATTCTTTTTGTATATTAAATTGATTATCAAGCATTTAATGTCTTAACGAGTGTGAAATTGTTAGTCTTTTACGATATCAATACAGTCCATTACGTAATCTATCATTGTGAATTTCATTGTGAATTTTTAATACCATGAAAACAGCTTCCGCTTCAATTTTTTTTGACAAACGCCGAATGAAAGAAGGTTTATTTTCTGTCAAGATCTCGGTGTACTTTAATGAGAAACAAAAACTTGTTCCAACTGGATTCATGCTTCCAGCGAAAGATGTAGATTTTTTAAAGAAAAACAAATTTGGACTGTCTGGCAGGGTAAAGGATGAGGATCAGCGAAACCTCTGGAATATGATATATGGTAATGAGTATTTTGACCCACTGTCTGAATCATTGAAACAATCTCCGCTTGATAAGGTTCAGAGAATCATTGCTACGCTGGATGACAAATTCACATTTGAGTCATTTCAGGCAAAGTTGGACTTCAACGAACCTTCAAAAAAACAGGTGCATACAGACATGTTAGCCGCTTTGCAACAGCGAATTGCGGAGCTTTCAGACCTTGAGAAGCATAGTCGTGAGAAGATCTTTATAGCTGCCCATGGTAGTCTTGCGAGGTTTGCCGTGCATGCAGGCTTAACATCCTCATCAAAACCAATGGTGCCATTCTCCATTGTGACGACTGACTTCCTCAAAAGTTATGAGAAGTACATGCTCGAGAAAGGAGGTACGCACCGGCACAGAAAGACAGCAAAGCCTGTCAGTATGACGACGATTGCATACTACACAAACTGCTTTTCCGAAGTTTTACGCCGAGCTGTGGACCAGGGCGTAATCACTCAGCAAGAATTTCCAATAGGAGGGAAGGGGTACAAAATCCCCAAAGGAAGAAAGCCTAAAAAGGCGCTGGCCTCTGATGTAATTATCAAGCTAATGACTTATGAAAGTAAAAAATCAAATCGAATGTTTGGGCGAGATATGTGGCTCTTTTCTTATCTCTGTAACGGCGTAAATTTTGCTGACATTTGCCGCATGAAGTGGGAGAGTGTGAATGAAGATAAGGATAGGATTATATTTATCCGAAACAAAACCAAAGACACAAAGGATGAAAAAGGTACGAAGGTACTGATCCGAGTACTTCCCGAAGCGAAAGCAATACTAGAGCGGTGGTCTGTTCCGAGCGATGACAAGAATGATTATGTTTTTGGCTTTCTAACAAATCAAATGTCGGAAAGAGAAAAGCTATACACTATTATCAAAACGATAAATAGGGTTAATACAAATATGGCCGCAATTGCGAAAGACTTGAACATCAAGGATGACCTAACTACTTACGCAGCCAGACATTCGTTTGCAACAACACTTGCGCGTGCTGAGGTACCCCTGTCTTTTATTTCTCAATCTCTTGGACATTCTAGTCTAGCTACCACCCAAGGGTATTTGGGATCATTTGAGGACGTAGATGCACATCGATACATGGCGGGATTGATACCAAGCCATAAGTCTGATTAGCGTCGTTGCCTTTTATGCTTGTTATACTCTGTATTTGAAATATTGTTCTACAACCTTATTGTATGCTTCGGCTGACTTCAACTTAGCAGGCTCTTCTGCGGAAAACTCAAATAATCTATTCTGTACTTCATCATGGAGATAAAAGTAAGTTGAGTCAAATTTCGAATAGATTTTAAGAGTGGTTATATCCTTAGCAATCCATCCCAGGTGAGGCAAATATGAGTCAGTGTCAAATTGCTCAATCTCTCTTATAAAGTGGTATCCCTCCATTGCCATAGCGTTTTTAGGCATTATAACAGGTAGGGGACGGAAAAGAACTGAGAAATGAGTATCCGGTTGGATTGGTTTATTTCAAGGTCAATCTGTGCGATTAATCAAATTTCTTCACACTTGAATGGTTAGTATAGGGTTTGGCTTTCCGTATAATACGTCTTTCCACTTCCGAGCTTGCCAACTATTATCTCTTCCCCATCTGGCGAGTGAGTTTTCTTTGGATTGTGAACGTAACGGTGATCTTTGTTTTCCATTTCAAAAACATCGCTTGAAGTCTTCAGTTTCTCTAACTCTGCTGTCGCCTCAACAGTCACGTTACGGATCGCCTCATATAAATCTTTTACTTTGGCCGATGGTATATTTTTAGCAACCGAATATGGCGAGATCTTTGCTGACCAAAGAATTTCATCTGCATATGCACTTCCTATGCCCCGGATCCATTCCTGTTTTTGGATAACCTCTTTAATTTTGCCACCTGTTTTTGCCAGGATTTTCCTTAGGTACTCCTCAGTGAAATCGTCACCCATGATGTCAGGTATTGATGGGATCTCGGGATTTAGAATAGGCTTTGCTTGGCCCAGTCCGTCTAATACAATTATACCAGCACCATTTTCAAATGTCAATTCGAATATTGGATTCTTCAAATTCTGATCAGTAGGTAGCAAAATCATTTTGCCCGTTAACATCATGTGGATCCCGAGGACTGCACCGTTATCAAATTTTAGATGAAGTTCTTTCCCATTACGCCCCACTGAATGCAGCGTTCCGCCTTTCAAGGCGTCGTTAAATTCCTCTTCAGTAGCTTTCACACGCTTCTTCCAAAGCACCTCTAATCGCTTGAATTTTTGACCTTTGAAGTGCTTTTCGAGGGTAAGGCCCACAATGTTAAGTTCAGGTACTTCTGGCATGATTTCAATGTTTGGATGAAACTTCAAAATTAGCACAGCGGCATTCTTTTCATAAGGTTATGGGAAGTAAATTTATAGGGCAGGGTTATTTTATAGCAAACTATTAATTCAACCTAACATTATATGCTTGATATTTCAGAAGCGATTATCGCCGAAATCATAGATTTTGAAATTCATGTAATTGACGATGCGACGATCGGAGAAGCGATAGGTTCCGTTGCACTTTCTGCTTCGATGGAAATTAAAGTCGATGAGGGCTACTTTGTATTTGGTGGGCCGGAGGCGTTTCTTTCCATCCCCAACCAAGGAACAGATTTTTTCGGGCATTTTGTAATGCGCTGTATGCAGACCGTTGGCGTAACTACCACAAGGGAAATGGAAGGTGAGCTAATAAAAGTAATCATACTGGATGGAAAAGTTATGGCGATAGCTTCTCTTAAGGATGACGTTTTTTTCAACCCATTAACCGAGTTCCCGTTAGTCAAAAAGAGTTCTCACGAAACTAGTAGGTATTATGGTCACGATTGACGAAAATTACGAAGGTCATAAGGAGTGGATGGCCTGGTCTCGGCAGGAGATAATAGCTGAGCAAGGCGAGACTTTGCATGAGGTAGTCGAGTTCATGCATGCACATCTTCAACATTTCGGAAGAACCGATCTTACTTTTGAAGTTGGCGATATTGAGCATCAGGGGAACATTTATTATATAATTTTAAAACCACATAATAGTCCGCCTGCGTATGTTCATTTCTCGGGTGGAAATTATAGAGTTCATAGTGGTGGTGGGTTACGTTTCAAATATTGAAAAATGGAGAATCAATTTGACAAAATTCATGTACTATTTTCGGATGACGATTCTGAATCCGAGCCAGTTGCAGCTTTTAGTGACTTGGGGTTAGCTGAAGGCCTGGCCGAGTACTTCAATAAATTCATAGAAGGAGGCGTAACCGTTAAGTCGATGCCGTCGGATCAGAACACTTTGCCAGTCGATAAATACGCCCGACTAATCGAAATGGGGATGGCTCCTTTCTACGTCTTACTCAATCCAGACGGAACTCCTTTTGGGCCAGCCGATATTTTCGCTCGGAGTTGGGAGGAAGATTCACTTGAAAAGGCTTATGATTGGGTTGTCGAAATGCAGGAAGCTGAGACAGAGAACCCTGATAAAAAGTGGCTTATAGGCGGTGTGTTCTGGGCTCCGGATGAAGAGATGGCAATCGAGCGTGCAATACTTCAACATAAGGTTATCTTTGCTGCGCTCGCAAATTCCGCGGCGGAGCAGGAAGAATCCGCGGTTTAATCACTGCCTTTATCATCATCAAGCCCGTACAAAGATAGTGTATCAAATGCTGGCCGCTCGTAGGGCGTTATTGCCGAAGGCAAGTTGGTATTTAGCTTTGCATTGTAAATTCCGTCGATCACCCGATATGTTTCCAATTGTTCATCGGGATATTGGTAAGCCATCAGGCTTTTCATTTCATCCTGAGTTAGATTGGGCACAAGCCATGCCATAGCGGCATCACCCTGTAATATAAGTGGCTGTCTTTTCCCATCGTTATGAACTTCTGCCAATAGCGGGCTGGCGTCAGTCGTTACAATGCTGCATGTCTTCATTCCATTCCATTCTGAGTAAATACCGGCCAGCGCAAAGTATTTTCTATTCTTCGGCTTAATATACCAGCTTTCATGCTCCTTGCCGTTTAGGTCCGGATAGTGCGGTTCGAAGAAGCCCGTGCAAATGATCAGACATCTGTTCTCCCAATACTGCCGGTAAGACGTCTTGTCAAACAATTCGTCGTTGCGTGCATTTAACGTATTGGCTTTGAAATCCTTTTCATCTTTCACCCAGTGTGGGACCAGGCGCCAGCGGTACATATCAATTAACCTTGGATTTTCTTTCGAGATTACTGGAAGAAATGGTTTTTCGAATCCATTGAAATCGTATCGCTTTTTAAACTGCTCTACTTTGTCCATTGGAAGCTTAAAATCTATCTTCAATTGTTCGGCGTCACTTTCGTTGGATACGTGATAACACATTGACAGTATTCGTTTTGGTATGCGGTAATTGTAACATAAGCATAATTCAAAAAGTTACATGATTACGAATCTTTCGAGTCAAGTTGGAGGCGGGCAATGGATGGTAATGATCTCGTCGAGCCTTGTAGTATACCTGGGCGAGAGTTTTTCCCGTTTCATTTTCCAAACGCGGTCCATATCCTGAGAGGCAAGTTTGATTTTTTGATGGCCCAAAGCCTGATTCATTTTGTCTACAACGGCCATCAATTGGGCATGCCGCGGGTCGGAATTAGCAAATAACATCTTTTGCTTAAATGCCTCGGGAGTGAATTCCATGGCAATTACGCCCGCTTTCTTATAAGCGTAGCCTTCTTTATATATCTTTTCTAGCGCATCAACAGCAAAGTGAGCAAGTTCTATACTACTGTTCGTTGGGAAAGGCAGATCAATGGTAATGGATTTGTTATATTGTGGCTGCTCGGGCCGGAAATTGTTGGTTTGTACAAAAACTTGAATGACGTTACAGCATGAATCTTGTTTCCGGAGGCGTTCTGCGCATATCGTGGCAAATGTTATTACCCGCTCCTTTACCTTACCATATTCCGTATAGTTTTCATTGAATGAACGCGTAACGGCGATGTTCTTTTTTGCTTTGGTGTCTTCCAAGTCAAGAGTGTTCATGCCCGCCAATTCCTTTTGCAAGCGTAAGCCAACGATTGACATGTTTTTCTTAATCCAATCTTCCGGTATCAGAGTAAAATCCAGCACGGTTTCAATGCCCATCGCCCTTAACCGTTTTTCATGAGCGCGACCAATGCCCCAGACATCGCCGATTTTAAAGAAAGCTAAAACGTTAATCAACGTATCCTGGTTGTCGATTACATACACTCCACCTGTCGCCTTCTGAAACTTCTTTGCCATCTTATTCGCCATTTTGGCGAGCGCTTTGGTAGGGCCTATGCCAATACTTATTGGAATGCCAGTTCCCTTAGTAACCACGCTGCGAATCTCACGCGCAAGCTCTTTTACATCAAAATATTCATATCCTTCAAATTTAAGAAATGCCTCATCAATTGAATATACTTCCATGTCAGGTGTATAGCGCGATAATAGGGACATTACGCGGCTACTCATATCGCCATAAAGGGCGTAGTTGCTGGAAAACACATGAATGTCATGTTCTTTGAATTGTTTGGTAAACAGAAATGCAGGGGCTCCCATGTTTATCCCAAGCTTTTTCGCTTCTTGGGACCGCGCTATTACACAACCGTCATTATTACTCAGCACAACGACGGGCTTTCCGTTTAAATCGGGCCTAAATAGGCGCTCACAGCTTGCATAAAAATTATTGCAATCCACCAGTGCAAACATGTCACATGTATTTAATTACGTTGATGACAATACCCCATATCAAAAAATCATTTTCCTGCGTGACCTTGATAGGGCGGAACTTAGGATTTTCTGCAACCAGCCAGCAGCCGTCTTCTGCAAACTGAATTCGTTTCACCGTAAACTCTCCATCAAGAAAGCAAACAGCTATTCTCCCGTTTGACGGGGGTAAGCTCTTGTCTATAATTAAAATATCACCATCGTTAATTCCAACATCTTGCATGCTATTTCCTCGTACCCGACCTAAGAAGGTACAAGAAGGGTTCCTTATTAACTCCTTTCCGAGGTCAATGTTAACGTCAATAAAATCAGCTGCCGGTGATGGAAACCCCGCACTTATAGCCGGAATCAAGTTTAAAACCATTCCCTCAAATCTAAATGTTTGAGAAATTCTTAAATTGCCTGAAAGCGAGCTAAATACAGTACGCATAAGTGAAAATGATATTTTAAGGATCATAAAAATGAGATCAATAGTATCAAATAATAATCGATAAGTCAAGCTGACTGCCTGGGAAAAGATTGTAAAAGCCCCTCCATTTCTTATATTCCCATATTTATTTTTAAAATCTTTCAGAGCTAGTGAAATCTTGAACGATGGTCTCGTGATGCACCTGGATTTACCTGTCAACATCTTTTATTATCTATAGTAAGTCACCCTACCCATTTCGTAATTTATGGAAACCGATATTAAAACCGTCCACATTCTTTACTCAGGAGAAGATGAACAAGAGACGCCCGTAGCGGCTTTTAGCGACCAGTCCGTTGCCGAAACGCTTGCTGGCCGCCTTGGCAAATTCATTGAAGGTGGCGTTAGCGTTAAAGAAATTGACGCTGATAAGTGCGAAATTGAGGTGGATAAATACTCCAACCAGGTAAAAATTGGAAATACTCCATATAAGATCTCTATGCATAGGGACGGATATCTGTTTGACCCTTGGGATATGTTGGGTAAAAGCTTTGATGAGCCAGACTTCGACGATCAGGCAGAACATGTTGTTGCCATGCGAAAAGAGGAGATTAAAAACCCGAATAAAGAGTGGGGTGTTGGCGGAACCTACTGGGGTAAAGATGCGTCTGACGCGATAAGGCGGGCAGATCAAAGGAGGCGAGAGCTATTTTCTAAATTCAAAATTCCATTGAAACGAGATCGAGATTTATAGACATTCACACGAATCAGTAAGCCAGCAAGTTGACAGATCTTTGATGATGGAAACTGGTTGGCTATTATATATTACGGTGAACGAACATCGCAAATGGTCGTTATCTGAATTGCTTGCTTACTCTGAAATAACGCTAGTCGCAATAATGCATTGAAATTTAAAAGCTAGCTTCGCGACAGGAGGAATTTGAATAAATCACTAGAAAGTTAAGAAGATCATCATGACCGTTGAAGAGCTGGAAGAATATTTTAAAGTACTGCAGTTACCGGAAGGCCCTATCAAAATAAACAAGTTCAGTACAATCGTAGACCCGAAGGCGTTTGTGGAGGCCGAGCTTTACATCTTACAACAGAATCCTGGCCATAAGACGGTTGACTCTTGCCGACTTCGACTAATAGAATTCAAGGAATGGCTTGAGAGAAATCAGTAAGATCTTGAAATTTTGTACTTTAACGAATATGAGTGAACAGCCAATAAATCACATTTATATCCATGGGTGGTTTGACTATCACGCCCAAGCGCATGCACAAGACATCGAGAGGTTTCTTAGGCTTGCAGAGGAAGGCGTCTTTGTGCTAGAATTTGAAATGGAAGGGGTAAAAGTATACCGTTATACAGGAGTAAATGCTGGAACGAGAGTACATTGGTTTAATATAAATGCTCATGGCGATGCAACACTTATCACAAAAATGGGTTCATAGTTCAAGAGAAAAAGTACACACTGAAAATGGCACTGAACGACACTACTCTTCGGATAGGAAAAATTTACGAAGTAAGAGACCCGCAAAAGGCTCAGAATTTGGGATTCGCTCGCACCATCAAGATTACTGGTGAGAAAAACGGCGGGTTTGTGGGACACACCGATGAATGGTACCAGCCTAATGGAATATGCTCCATGGGTCAGTATAACTATCTGGATCTCGTTAAAGAAGTTTCTGAAATGCAATGGGGATATTGATAAATAAAGCAGGGGCCAGAAGCCCCTTTTTTATGCACTATTACTAAATCATATGCTACATATTATGCGCCTCCACCTGTGAAAGTGTAATCAACCGAATCTTCACTTAACCTGATCCAGGCATTAACACCGCCAACAGTATAGAAGTAATAAAGGCCTGCTCCGTAGGTTCCCCCGTCTGTCTGTACCCATAGTTTCCCCAATCCACTAGTAGCTCTTCTTTGAGCTTGTGTTCCTACGCCTACAGGCCCGGCGCTACCTGTTGCGCTAATCACGCCTGTTGTCTGATTGAACGTTATCCCTGTACCTGCGGAAAGCTGCAATCTAACCTGCTCCGGGAAGTTCAGTATTTCGTCGGATGTGTGTGTATGATCTTCCTGAGCTCTGCCTGCAATAAAGATGTCTACTTGGTTTTTTGTGTAAACATCTGTCAAACCATACTGTGCAATTGTCGTTGGATTTGTACCACCCGTAACGCGCCCGTAGGAATCAACTGTTACCGATCTATAAGTGCCTGCCCCAACGCCGGACGAAGACAATGCAAATGTTACATCTTCACTACCTACTAGTTTATTAAGTAATGATCCGCCTGTTATAGATAATCCAAAACCCTGTATGATATCTCCTTTGGCAAAAGTATTTTCTTTGGTAGCCAGTCCGGCCGTATAAGTACCCGTTGTAACGCCATCCAGAATACCGAAACCGGATAACGAAGTAGGTTTACCACTTACTCCTGTACTCCAGGGAACAGAACCTACATTGATTGTTAAATTACTTGTTCCTAATAATACGCCTGTTCCTGATCCGGTAAATGAAACGTTCGTTCCGGCTATTAAATTAGCCTTATCGATTGCGTGTGTGTGACTGGTCGAAGTAACCGAATTCGTGGATGATTGCGTAATCTGCGAAGGCGTACCAAGCGTTATAACAGGATTGGTTGCTAAGCCCCCACCGCCAGTTATCCCGTTGCCAGCAACAACGCTTTTAAGCGCATAATTGCCCCAGCTGTAAGCCTCGCTCCATTGTGTTGAATTGCCAACGATAGCAGTTATGACCCCTGTCGCTACCGAGTTGCCGGTTGCATCGATAGAAAATACTTCTGTGGTATAGTTACGAACAGATAGAACCTTCCCCGTGATAGTCCCTGTCCCAGATGTATTTCTACCTGACAAAAGTATTGCGGCCTGAGAATAAGAGTCTTGCCCTTGTCCGATAATCCCAACCCCGTAAACATTACTAGTTGCGCTAGTGCCTTTTATTGTAGGTAAAAAACTATCTGTAACCGATGTACCGCTAAGAATTTCAAGCCAACCGTTATTATAGCCGAAACGGGAAATGTAATTCAAGGATCCTGCCGGGCCTTGAATAGACATGGTTTGGTTTGTAGCCGTATTGCCTGCCGTTAAGACAGATTGCAGAGTCGGCACAAATGTCTTTAACGCATACCGATCATCACCCCATACCGTGTCAAAGGCAAGTGTCCTATCAGCGGTAAGCAATCCACCGCCCGTTAGACCTGTCCCCGCAACAACATTCCGGCTCACATAATGAGCGTGAAGATTAGTCACCAGTGTAGTAGACGCAACAATTAAGGGCGGTGTGTTTGTTGGTACTTGGGAAATAAAGCTCTTAGAAGCTATTATACTTCCGACCACATGCAACGAATCAATAGGGGTAGTAGTGCCAATACCAATATTACCCTGATACTGGAACATTGTGCTGTTAATCAGAGAATGCCCGTCAGGCCCGAAACGGGGGACGTAATTAGCCGTTCCATCTATAACACCATCTATGATCTTGTCAATGTAATCTACATTAGGGATATCATTTGGATCTGGAGTGACGCCTAATTTAGTAATAGAAATAGCTCTCGGCGTCCCATCTGCTGTGGTAGGATTACCCAGAACCGTTTTGGCTGGCATATCCTGGATATAAGGGTAGGTGATACCCTTTAATTTAACAGCAGCAACGTTTTTAGGCGCGGCGTCTGGATCGTTAGGAGATTCCGGCTCAACAGTTGTAAGCGTAAGTTCATCCGGTTGCCAGTTAATGGTTTGAATAGAATCTTCCGTAACCGAATTTAACGCATTACCAGCTAACAACTTGACGATGCCATTTCCTGGCTCAGAAACTTCTACATCTTCAATTGGAACAACCGCGCCAAAGGAAAAATCTGATTGGTAAATAGCGATCGTAGCGCCATCCATGCGCCGGGTGTTAATCAATCGAAACGTAGACGGCGTTTTATGGATTTTACCAATCTTGGTAGAATTCAGCTTACCAAAAAGAAAGGAAGTTGATTCTATCGTATCGGTAGCATAGTTTACGATCTGAGGCTCTTTCGTGTAAAGAGAAATATCAACCGCAATAAGCTTCTCGCCTTTGTATTCCAGCAATATCCACTCTTCCGAATTAAACGGTTTGGAAATCGCAACATTTCGAGCTGTCCAGTTTGTCGGAAGCGTCAAGGAGTTTCCAGTAGATACAAGATCCTGGATTAATTTAAAGCTTGTCGTATTTGGCGCGATACTTCCTATTTGCAGACCTTCGCTTGTTACCTCTGGCTCTTCTTCATTGATCGTGAAATCTGCGTACCTAACCAGTACTTCTTCTCCTTCAAGGGTGAGAATAATCTCAACAGTATAAAAACCCGTTGCAAGCTCACTATCTGCGTCGTAAACCAGATAAGTACCGGTAAGCGAATCAGCTCCTAATGTGTAAGATTTGCTCTTTAAAGCGACATCATTCTGATAAAGAGTGATTACGGCCTTATCGTGGTTAACGTCGTCGGCAATCGCTTTAATATTGAGCGATGCCGGTTTGATAAACTTACTTGTGCCGTCAGCCGATATTTCTCCAAGATCTCCTCCACCAGAGGTGAGAAAGAACTTTAGTTTATTTAGAAACTCCGCGTCATAAAGTATGAAGTTAACGTTTTGGCGGCTAACTATCCGTTCATCTAAGAATGTTGTAACATATAGCTTATATTGACCCGCAACAACAGGAAATCCGCCATCTTCGATAAACATGAAGTACTTGCCTGAATCCGTAGGGTTTACTCCACTTGATACAGTCTGTTTTATTTCTTTTCCAGTGGATCCGCCGCCCTCGAGTGTCATCTGCCACCCGTCGTGTTGACCGTTTATCTTGGCTGCAATATCAATGGCATCAACTACTGGATATTGACCAGGAAGAGCTCCGATTGAATCATACTCGCCGGTAGCGTCAAACAACTCATAAGTTACCTTTGTCTTTGGTAAAATCTGGATTGGGATAGTGACCTCAATGTAAAATGGAACCTCGGGAGGAATTGTTAAACCTTCTTCTTCCGCTTCCGCCGCCAGTTCCTCGTTTTCTGCAATTTCCTCATCCGTCTTTTCAATTTCCGGATCGCCAACTTTGAAGGTTATCGAATCTTGCCCAATATATAGTGGCTTGCCAGTTACAGAAGCGTTTAGGAAAACAATCCTTTGATCTGTAACCCATGCAGGTTTCCTAACGGTCTCCCATGTCAGCGCATTAAAATCAAAAAGATCTTCTTCCTCCTGGTTCTCGTTATTATAAATAACAATTTCTGAGAGGTACTTGTTTAAATCAACCGATTCAGTGCTAAGCTCACCTGCAATAAAAATCAACGGAGGAATGTTCTCAAACAGCGCTGCTAATCTGCTTCCGCTCTCTATTGCTTCTAATAATTCCGCCTCAGATAACGGCACGTCTTCCGCGCTTAACCGTCCGTTTGTACTATCTTGCTTTGTTGGATAAACACCATCGCCTTGACCTGGAATAGTGTTTAACTGACGAGACCCCGGGATATAAGCATCCTGCTTTAACTCGCTGCCCGGAATCTCTTCATACTTTACCTCTACGGCTGTAAATCTTACTCGGCGTGTATAGTCATTATAGGAGAATCGAGTGATACGCATACGCATATCATCCATATCCTTCATAATTAAAGTATGAAGGTATGTAAGGGCGGGCTCGCCTGATCCGATTACTATATTACCCTCAACTACTCTTAATGGACGGCTTGTTAAACAAAGCCTGTCAAGCATCATTGCACGGTAAATACTTATGCCTTCATCCAAGCTAGGGCGACGCCTCCAAGTCCTTGTATTTTCCGTTAATCCCGGTTTAGTCCAGGACCCGGAATACCAAGGATTGTAATCCCCCGAAATCAGGTTAATCGTTTTTGCCTCTTCGTCGGTTACGTCTCCGCGTTGTAATGTCGTAGCGTATTGCGCTGACTCTTCTTTTGCAACAAAACCTTCGAGGGCACCATTTAAATTGTATACTCTGTACCAATCCCCAGGAAAGCCTTTGTCATCGGCCATCTTGTAGAAACGGACATAAATTTTATCTGCTGGCCATGGATCCCCGGCCTTGACGATAATTAACTGATTGATCGCAACAGGAGCCGTAAATGTCCCTTTTTTGATATTGTTGCGAACATTAATAACCTCCCAACGCCCTCCAACTTCTGCCTGTGTGCCTCCGTTATTCGGGATCCTAGCAACTATTAGGTCACCATTCTCAACTATAACCCCATTGACCCCTCCAATCTTTCTTGTCTGTCCAGCGGGAACCCCCTCAACTGTCCATGTCCAATCTACTTGTTTGGATCCAGGAGTAAAATTAGCTACGGGGTAATTCGGGTTTCCGGAAACATTAATTGTACCCTTATCGGTAAGGGATCCCATGTCAACGGCCGGTATCCGTATCAAATGAAATTCTTCGTCCGCGCCCCACAAAGACTTGTCCGCGCCAGCAAGCGCTACGCCCTCGGAAGGATCAACCCAAAAATTAACAACCTTCCCTGATTTTTGCGTTAATGGTATCCGGATAGAAATCAGTATATCAGGAGAAAAAGCCTCTGTCTCGTAGTCAAAACTAATGGTGACGCTTTCGTCGCCTCGCTCAATTATTCCGCCTGGGGATTCAATGTATTGAGCAGGCTCAATATCCATCCACGACTTTTTAGAAACGAGCTTAATCGCATCAACAAGCAGTGGAAGGACTAACAGGTTTTTCAACCATTGGTTTTTCTTCTTAACCGGCCGCTTCTTTCGGATTGGATTCGGAGACTTGCCGTTGATTTGTAAAACGCCCCTGGTTATTTCTCCGCCCCTTTCAAAGCGCTCCCATCCTGGATTGCCCTTTGGCATGTGCGAAAAGTCCCAAGCAACTAAGCCATTTTCAGTCCATAGAACCATGTTACCGTTCTCGAAAAACGGCATCTGAGTTCCAAAGTCTATCTCTGTACGGTACTTATTAATTGGGGCAAGTATACTGACCTCTCCGCCATCAGCAGTAGCTACCAAATCGTTATCGTTGATAACGTATGTAAACGGCATATCTGCCGGAGCGCTAGGGTCGTTGATATCAATATAGCCAGTTTCAAACCCGGTTGCATTATCAACGACTGCCCGTATTACCCAGCGGTTTTTGTCTTGTAAAATCTCGGCATTGAAGTGATTCAGGATGTCGTTTACAATGACATCACAATACATCGCCTCGCCGTTCTGATCGTAGTACCTGGCTGTGTTTATCTCGAAGCTATTCAACCCGAGCCGATCATCACCACCCCAGGTTGTTTCGACCATGTGAGTAGATATCCGGATCTTCTGAGTAGCCCCGATTGTTTCTAAGCATTCCTGAATAATTTGCAACCCTGTCTTTTTGAAGACGTTGGTTTTATTCAGATATTTTTTCTTTGATAAGTGAGCAAGGCCGCAGCTAACCGTTAAGCTAACATTCCAAGGCGGCTTTCTGTGAGGGCGTCTTGCGTTCCAAGGCTCTACCCATCCCGTCCACTGTATCTCGTTTGTTTCAGTGTTCCATATCTCGCAAAAGAAAGTCTTTCGATTGTAGACAAATTCGGAAAGATCGTAATACTTACTTAGGTGAAGATTTATCTGAGCCTGTGAAGCCACAATAGGCTGATCAAACATACCGTCAAATCCGCCATAGTCAAAAGTTACGGCTCCGTCTGTACAGAACCATTCTTCGGCCGCTCCCTCCCAATCATTTGTTAGAAAGCGTATCTCCTTTACCTCACCATTAATATCGCGATATCGCGCAAAGTACTTTAAGCTTAGCGCCATTTAATATCCTTTCAAGTTTTTTCTAACTGCTTGTGCCTTTTCTATTACGAGTAGGAGATCTCCGCCTGCAATGCGGGTTTCTGCGATAAATCCACCTGTATTATTATTTCCTTGACCGGCCTCTTTTACGCTCTTTTGAATAGAGCTATGTATCTTAGAATAGGGGGCGATCATTTCAGGGTCAAACCGTGCATTAGGATTATCGCCCACAATTGCAGGCATTTCCCGGTAAGCGAGTCCACCTTTTGCAAACCTTGTTGTGCTGGTTTTATTGACAGATTTTGTAACGCTGTTATTTAAGGTTTGACCGACAGCAACAAGGGCAATACCTGCCGCCACTGCTAAGGCCGGGACCTTCATCAGCTTTTTCAAGGCTATCGCAGAAACCCCGGCCGCAATCATAGCTTTACCCATTTCCTTAAGCATATTTGCCAGGGAGCCGATTAGCTTCTTTCCGAAGTCATCTATCCCACCTACGCCGCTTGCCAGGTTACCAAGTAACTCGCCAAATCCGACCGCCGAATCAGTAATAGCACCTTGTAAAGCACCTGTAAGAGCTTGATTAAGTGATTCAAGTGTTTCCGCAGATTTATCAACCTGCTCCTTAAATTGCTCGAAACTTTGCCCGGCAACTTTTGGCAGGGAGTCCATAAATTTAAGGATGTCACTATCTGACCATCCCGCCGAGAAAAGATTCTTTAACTCTTCGAATTGCTCTCTTGCTTCTTTGATAGGCTCAACAATGGCTCGTATTGTCTCTGGCATTCGCGTTTCTGCGAGTCCGTCAGTTTTAGTTTTTGCGCGTTGTTTAGTGTCATAGGCCGTGCTACCAATAATGTTATTGGGTAGCGTAACCTTTGAAATAGCAAGGAGTGAAGTGCTTAGGTTAGCAGTAACTCCGAAAAGTTCTTTATAGGCTTGAACCTTATCTTTAAGGGCTTTTTGTTGCTCAGCTGCTCGCATAGTGATATCTATGTTCCACAGCTGCAACTCGGCCTCGGTGAGGTCTTTTATTGCACCCTTAGCGCCTTTGGCATCATCCTCTTTCTTTTTTAACGGCTTTTCTTCTTTGCTACCGTATCTCCCTATACGCCTATCTGCTATTGAGTCAATTCCCTCAACGCCTTGTAGGTCGTATCGTGCTTTTTGGATCTCGTCCCGAGCTTGCTTTACTTGATCCCTGAGCGCCTTTTTTTCCTCAGCAGATAAGGATCTCTTAACAGCAACGCCGCTCTGATTGGCCTCGTACGTTATTCCCTCTTTAAGCTGATTTGAAAGCCCCTTGATCCTTGTAGTGTTCGCCGATATGTCAGCGGAGATCGCTTCCTTGCGGGTTTTTGCTAGCGCTTCATAAAGCCGTTTTTGTTCACCGATAAAGGTTCTTACTTTATCAATGTTTATATCTATTGCATTGCCATATTTATCGAAACCCGTCGCGGCGTCTGGAACAATCTTCGCTATCTCGGCGGTAACCTTTTTTAATTCTTTTTGCTGTTCGCCGCTTAATTTCGCATTTGAAGTAAGTTCCTGATATTTAGCAACAAGAGGGTTTAGCTTTGTTGTAAAGCTTGTCATCAACTCTTGCTGAGAATTGAATTCAGCCGCTTTATTATTCAGTAGCGGCCATAGGGCAATGAGTGCAGTCAGCGCCGCTCCTGTGGCTATGATCGCAACAACAGGCCAGGAAATGCCCGCAAAACCCGCTGCCGTGATCGGTAGGAGTTTGATTAGCGTTCCTAATGCAACAGTGATAAGGGGAACTGCAACAGCAAGCCCGCCAAGCATTAAAACTGTTTTTTGCCCTTCTGGGTTAAGTGTTCTGAAATTTGTGGAAAGATCGTCAAGCGTAGCGCCTAACGCCAATAGACGAGAGGATACATCAAACGCTTTTTCCGCTCCTTCTCCAAAAGTCGCAGAAGTAAAAGTAAAGCTGTCTCCAAGTTGTTCAGTTGCAACCGCGGCCAGACCCGTAACCTTTGGGAGCTTTTCAAGTTCAGTGACGAAGCCTTCAATAAACCGATCGATGCCAAGCTTATTAAGCTTTTCAGGATCCGTTGTTTTAAAAGCTTTTTCGAGTACCTCCATTGTCTGAGGTATCCGATTAGCCAGCTGACGAAGGTCAACAGTGTTTATGTTCTGTGTCCCTTTGAACTGCTTTAAGTTAAACAAAGCAGGTTCTAAGTCTGCCTGGTTACCGCCAGCCCCTGCAATGGCATTCGCAAACGCTTTAACGGCTCTTTCAGCAAGCTCGGATTCTATCCGTACCGCTCTCAAACCAACTAGGGATTTAGCGCCGTCGAAGACGCCAATGTTCGGTTCTTTTGCGAGCCTGCGAATATCTTCAAGGGTCTCTCCATATAAGGAAAGACCCTTTTCCATTCTCTGAATTTCTGTATAGTCTTTGTAAGCCTTACCAGCTGCGAACAGCGTTGGGAGCGCACCAAAAACGAGCATCTTTTGCCCGAGACTTGATACCTCATCGCCCAATCTGGTAAGCCCCGCACCAAACACTTTCCTGCCTGCGTCGGCCCTTTTGTATGCCTGGGTAACGTTTGTATTTAATTCCCTCGTGAAAAGCGCAAACCTTTGTCTGGCTGCGTTGAGTTCAGAAATTAATCCGGACGCATCGCCGCCAATCTTTACGTTTGCACCACCAACTTTATCACTCATGGAATTGCGTTCATTTGGGCTTCGAGAGCCGCTTTTTTCTTAGCACTGATTTTTCGAGCTTTCTTGATTGCGAGGGATTTGGATTTGGCCGACTCGTGTCCTGTCTCGTCATCGGAAGAAGATTTCGGGTTCATCCATTCGTCGAAACCGGCAGGGGTACCCCCGTTTATCGAGACAAGGGTAACATAGTTTGTCCATGCCTGAAATCTGCCGAGCTCCCGCTCATCTTCTAATCGTTTGTTGTACCCCGAACGCATTAAATTCATTTCGTAAGGGGTAAGGTGTTTCAATTCGGAAGGGGCTATTCCGAGTCTACCGGCGTCGCGCCAGTCTTCCCGCCAGTCGGGTGTTTTTTCTTCGACTTTTCCAGGCTTTCTTTTACCTCGCTTACCTGTTCGTTTAGTTTGGTTATCAGAGGCACGAACCTCTGATTGGTAAACCCCAAGGCGTTTGAGTAGGCTAGTAGAATTTTGTCAAGCGCTTCAAAATCTGTGCAATCTTCATAGAGCTCAATAAATTCCTTTTCCGTGCTCCACATTTGATTTTCGGGCTCTACGCCGCATTGAATCAAGAATGGAACAACTTCAAATTCTGCCATATTTGGCTCAAAAACCGAGAATCCAGGGCGCTTCTCCTCAATTCTCCTGCGAGCGAAAATCCCGAAACTCACCAGAACTTCACTTTCTCCAAGCTTCAATTTTAGCTTAGTATCTGCAAATGCTTGATTTTCCATTCTATTGATTTAGTAAATAGATACAGCTCTGAGATTTGGTCAGAGCTGTACTTGTTGATGAAATGTTATGCTTGTGCTGTCAAAACAGGAGGCTCATCGATGGTAAAGCCTATGGTATAAGTTCTTGCCTCACCATTTGAGCCTGTCTCCCGAAAATTGGAAATGTAGGCGTTGAAAGTCCTTACTGTGTCGCCAACGTGCTTCCCTGCTAGCCGGTATTGTCTTAGAACCTGCGGCACGGCAGACGCCCACGTTTCGAACTCTGTTGACGATACGTTTGTAGCTTTGTTGGCTGTTGCGTATTCAAAAACAAAACCGCCTAATTGAAAGTCATATTCGGGCTCTTCGCCGCTGTGTACCTTACGCTTACCTGAATCACAATTCAGTGTAATCATCTCGTTAGCCAAACCGTAATCCTTCGAATTTCCGCAACCGACCATTACCCAATTAGGGGTCTGTACTGTGCCTTTATTTACGAAGAAGTTTACCTCTTTGGCTAAGACGGCCTCTTGCACTCTTGCTGTTGCTGGCATCTCTTATTCTTATTTAATTATGTTGATGAAATCTGTGCGAAAGCCTCGTATTCAATCACTTGAATGTTCCTGGCTCCTTCTTCGTCGTAGTCGTCCGCGGTTTGCTCGCCGTTGAGAATGGAGATTCCAACGCCGTTGATGAATCCGGAAAAATCGTCTAGCGTTGTGCGTATGAGATACATGATCTCAGCAGCTTCAGCATAACTGGTTGAATAGACTCCTATCTCAATAGTTCCCGTCATTACCCCATTCCCATTATCGCAGGGCATTTTTTGCATGCGATAGGAGCTCACATAAACCGCTGGGAAAAAACTGTCTGGCTTGATTACATTGGGCTCTATCCGGTCGCCGACCCTCAAGGCTAGCTGTTGGTTTTGGACCAGTAATTGAATGATAGATTCAGTAATCATTTATACGCCTATTTGAGGCCAGGTAGAACGTGCCCACCTGACGAAAGCAATTCTGTATTCTTTCTGGAAATCCGCTCTTACTCCGTCAATAGTGCCGTTGTAGGCACGTTGTAAGAAGTTATTGGCCTTGACGCGCCCGCGATTAGCTCCGGCCCTAGTTTTACGAGTTTTAGTACCGGCCGTAATGAACACTGTTCGCCAGCCAACCTTATCCGCTCTTTTGCTAACGCCTACCAATACACGTCCTACCTCGTTGTACTTTGGCGGAACTGCTTTTATCCGGAGGTCCCGCCGTGTTGACCCCCCTTTTCTAAATGCATTAGCGCTTGCCCCTCGTCTTTTTAATGATATCCTTTCATTATCGTTGAGCGAAACGGGGACTTCTGCCTGAGCCTTACGAAGCATTGGTTTAACCGCTCTTTTGAGCACACCATTAGCTTTCTGTGTAGGCATGATCTGAGCGTACCGTTTCATTGCAGTCTCTAAACCTTTTATGCTATCAGTGTTTATCTTGACTCTCACTCGATGATCTTAGTTAAGACCCTTATTCCTTGCCTGTTTCCGATCTCGGTTGCAGGTGATACGACTTGATAGATTTTACCGTCGAAAATATCTTTAATCCGCCATGTGGTTTTGATTGGGAGATTCTTAATAAACCTCAAATGCCACTCGACAACAGAGCCACTCGAAACTAGGTGTTTTTCTAATCCCTCATCAGTCTTGGATGTTGCATCCAATCTTTTTGCCGGATACTTGTTATAAGCAATTGCAAAACCTGTTTGTTTCTCGTTAAACCGGTTTGGCGTTGATTGTGGCATTAATAGCTGAATGCGTCGATTATAAGCGCCAGCGCCGGTAATTTTATCAGACATAAGGCAATACGAACGGAGAAATCAATTTGTCAACTAGTGTGCGTTTTTCTCTAATGGGATCTTCGCGATTAACATAACCATCTCCAATGAATGCACGCACTGCCATAAGTAGCGCCTCAGGAACATAGCCTTCTTCGAATCCGGCTTTGAATTTCACAAGAAAGCTCGTGGCGTTATTAGAATAATCGTTGTTCCATTGGATGCAGCAACGCCGCTTGCTCATTCTGATAAACTCGTAATTTGACGGGTTTATAATAGTTGGTCCGCCGCTTGCTACTGATTCAATGCTTGTAATGCTTCGCACGTAAAAGGTATCCGGAATCTCGTATGGAAGACATGATGTGTACCACTCGTAATCCGATATGCCCAGCTGCAAATTGCATTGGGTTTCAACGTAATCTATCCCGGCATTAACGAGGTTCTCAATTGTTTGATCATCGTCCTCAAATTCTGGGATATCCATACGTAGCCACGCCCGAGCATCTTCTAAGCTAATTACCTCAGTAGGGTACCGTTCAACTACGTATGGATATGTTTTCAGCATTTATTACTTGATAGCTTTTGCGTATTTATTTTCAATTAGCTCGTCAGCCTTAAACTCTTCAAGAATTGGCTGCTCGCCAACCTCATGAGCTACAAGTGGATGAAACTTGATGATTTCAACTTGCTTTGTTTTAATCTCCTTAACGACTTCTGTTGTTTTTTCTGCCATGTTTTCTATAAGTGCGGGGGCGTATCACCGCCCCCTGATTATTTGATTGCTTATGCTGTCAATGCGTCTTTAATACCTGCGAAGGACTTCACGCGAGCGGCTTTCATAGCCCAGAAAGCGTTTGCGGTAATCTCTACTTGTGCTTTTCTTTTAGCGCTATAAGGATCCACGATGTACTCTGTTCCCCCCCAAGTTCCTACGAAGAAATCAGAGAAGTTCCCAAAGATGATCGCTGAAGCAATGCCTGTTGCTGTGCCTTTTGTAAGGTTGGAGGGAACAACGTTTGAGATGATAGCTTTATAGCCGTTCAAAACGTCAGCGTCACTATAAACCGCCTCGCCGTTTGTTCCTGTAAACTTCTGAGTGGTTTTAAGCTTAGCTCTTACCTTACTGTTTGTGAGGTATTTGGCCTCTCCGCGATTGTGATTATATTGATCTACCAAACCCTCCAAAGCAACAATATCGTTGTATGTCGGAACAGCGCCATTCGTGCCTAATGCTAACAGATTACCGTTTCCAGAAGTAATGATCGTGAGCAAGTTAGAGATAGCCTCTGCGTTCATTTTCTGTGCAAGGGCTTCTGCAATCGCTGTGATTACAAAATTTTGCATGTCGAATGACGTTTGTTTTAATAATTGCTTAGAAACAGGAATAGTTGTTCCTCTGCGAGCCGGTATCATGTCAAAAGCACTGAAAAGAATTTCAGAGTCGGTCATTTGCTCGATCTCCGTCAGCTCCTGGATAACTGGCATTGTTTCTTGCACTGGGAAGCTCAGGTTTCCAGTAAGACCCGTCATAAACCGAGCACCCACTTTATCAAGGAAAGTATTAGCTTGTAACACCTCCAAAACGCCCTGAACTTTCTTCTCAACCAAAACTCCACCTTGATCGCCTGGATTGTTAGTTTGAAGAGTAACGGTTTGTCCACGTTTCTGCGGCACATTTTCCAAAACCACAATACCGTTTCCGGAAAGTTCGATACCATCAGCAAGCGCTCTTTTCTCGGCCTCCACCTGCATTTCTGCTTCCACTCCGTCCAACGAACGTTGCTCAATTCTTGCAAGCAAAGCCCTGTTAAGGTTAAAGCCAGCTAAATCACGTTGATCACCTTTTGATGTATCGCGGTTACCTTCTGCACCGCTTCCAACAGATGCAGCACGACCGGCCGCAAAAGCCTCTAGTGCGCGAGCGGTTGCGATTTGTGAGTCCAACTCAGCCACCTCGCTTGTGAGCGTCGTAAATGATGTTCTTTCCTCAGCATTCAACGACCGCTTGTCCGCTTCCAAAGCAAGGGCTTCAGCTTCATAATATTTTACGCTGCGCTCATCGAGCAACTCTTTAAGTGTTCTTTTCATTTTTATTTGTTGATGAATATTTGTATTTCTTATCTGCCAATTAATTCGAGCTTGAGCCTGGTGAACTCGCTTCGATAGGTGAGCTCTTTTTTCTTAGTCTCTTCTATGAATTCGTCAAAGGATCTCTTTGCAACCTGCTGGGCGTCAGTGGTTGTTTGTCTGTACGCGGGCATGGTTACAGGGCCAAACTCGAAGACAGTATCAATTTTTCTTACATAGCGAATTACAAGGCCGTCCGGCTGCTCTTCCCAATCGTCGCCGCGATTCGCAACCGAAAACATGAAAGAGCTTCCGGTTACGTCGCGTCGTATAATCGGGGCTAAGACTATATCACGAATCGTCTGGTTATCAGGCGGTGTAATGACATAATTAAGCCCTTCCGAATCTATCGTGTAGGATAAAGTATTGTTAGTACTTCTTCCTAAAACGTAGTTCATATCGTGGTTATAGGTTGCTACGATGTCGCTCATATCAGCTTCATCAAGCGCCCTCGGATCAATGATTTCTACGAACCAGCCAAGTTTTTGCGAGCGCTGATTGAAGACGATTCCTTTTCCGGGGATTTGATATCCCCCTCCTTCAATCTCAACAGCGCGAACTTCGCTAAGACTCTGAGGGATTACCCGCTTTTCTCTTTCCATTTTTGTCGGCTTTTAAGCCTTTTATATCGTCGATCAAATCCAGTGGATTCATTGTCCCGTTCATGTAAGCCCTTGCGCCAACACCGCCAGGGAGCGGGGCTTTTTCGTCGTAGTATCTTGCCTCATCAGGTGTATAAATACCGTTTGAAACCATCTTGGTGAGGTGCTCCGTTTGCGTTTTTAGATCACCTTTTAAGAGGCCTTTGAAGTTGTGTCTAGTGTACCAACCTGCCGCGCGTTCGTCGGCTCTAAAACATTTATAATCAAACTCTTGCTCAGTCTGCGTTGCAATTGGCGAGAAGACATAGTTAACCAGGTTGATGTTCATTTGCTCAACTCCGGAACCCCAAGAGCTTTGAACTTCCGTATCTCCGAGTATTGATAATGGCACTCCAAAAAGAAGGGCTATGTCTTTTCGAGACATCGAGAATATTTCAAGCAACTGCGATTGATGCGGATCCATTCCGATAGGAGTGTATTTCACTCCGTCCGGCATGACAGCGATTCCAGCACCTCCGTCAGAGCCATTAAATGAGTCTAATGCTCTCTTTTTGATTATCTTACCTGCTTCCTCATCTTTTGCGTTATTTGCTGCCGGGTGGGTAAGTATCCCTGCCATGTAGGCGCCATTCTCAAAATATTTGGTCGCATGTTTCTTGGATAGTAAATCCAGTTTGATCGTATTATGCTGCCAATCAGTGATAGAATAGCCTATTGCGCCGTCAAAATTGAGGTCTTTAAGAAAAATGACATCATCTTGACTTAATGTCTTACTAAGGTGAGGTATTTTGAAAAAGTATTCATCCGTTGCCTCATCGTGCAAAATTTGCACTTGATTGCTAGGGTAGGGTATGATTGCAACGGTTTGTCTTTGCTGATTGCGCTCTATTTCTGCAACAGAATACCCATGTACTAGGTAATTCAGGTACAATGAGCGTCTGGCAACAAAGGAGCCCATGTTTTTATTGAAACGAGTCTCTAAAACTGAGTCTAGCGGATGTCTTCTGTCCCGTCTTGGAATACTGTCAACCTCTGAACGGTATACATTATACGGAAGGTTAGCGCATTGCTTTGCTATGAAGTTGACGCAACTATAAAAAGTCGCAATCCCCATCGAATTATCAGCGTTTACATAAACATTGAGGTTTTCAAGACCGAGTTTTTTTAGAAAAACTTGCGAGTCGGCAATAGAGGCCATCCCTACGGATCGTTGATCCGCAATGACTTCGGGTAAAATCGGTTGAGATTCCGCCCCAAATAAGACTCTGTTAAACCAGTTCGCCAATAAAATTTCGCTTTGAAAAGCTAAGGTAGGAACTACCTAAAGCAAAGAAGGTAACTGCGAATAACCCTCTTTTAAATTTATTTTTCTTTGGTGTAGTAGGCTGTTTTGAAGGACTGGAAGGAAGAGTAATAATTGTGATAACCGCTTTCAATGCAATAATCATCAATCCTCTCAAAACTCTTTTTAATGCCTAGCCCCGATATCTGCAAAGTATCAAAAAGCTTAAAGTAAGCCTCCTTTGTTAGCCTTAAATCGGTTTGTGTCACCGATATATTAATGGACGCCATAAGTGGTGCTATTTCCGTAAGGGTTAATTAATGCATGCCATGTCTGAAATTCTCCGATTGCCATAATTTTGGCAACTATTCCATCAACTTTGTCTTTACTTTTATCTTTTGCTACTTTGATGTTTCCAGAGGCATCGGTTTTAATTGCGACGTTAGCGAGCATCCATTTAGAAATTGGATTGCCGTCATGCCGTAGCTTCTGCTCTAAGACCATTTCTTCGAAAGTGACGGTAGGCGGACTTATAGAAGTGGCTTTTTGGCTGAAATTCTGGCATTTCAAATGATATTTGTACTTAATTGTTCCGTCTTCGCTTCTTGTTCCGGCGTAAGTTTCGCCAAGTTCATCTTCTAGCCACCCCTTGAAAATGTCTGTACTATACGGGTCCACTCCGAGAAACATCAAGTCATCTCTTTCGGCGTCAGCAACAATATCATTTTTAATTACTTCGTGATTTGTCGTTTTCCCCGGCGTAAGAATTAAATGCCCGTCCTTAGCCCATTGAAGGTAGTCTATACCGGCTCGATTGGCATATTGTGCTGCCTCTTCTGCTACATAATACCGGGTAGTTGTGTAATTGTAATCCGGATAGTACCTGGAATAGGCAGAAAAGTCGTTAGTACGCCCCAAATCCACACCTGCGTAATAAACCGCTCCGGCTGGAATTTCAAATCCAGGATCTGCGCAAGCGTTCCAAGTCTCCTCTGGTATCCAGGTTTCTGCACTATTACACCAAACATCAAGCTGCTTCGTCTTAAAATCAACCTCCTCTCGGCCGCTTTCCTTTGCTTTTTTGTATTTGTTTCGTAAGTATTCTAACTGCTTCGAAACGCCTAGATTAGGATTCGCTTTGTACCATGTTGATTCGTCCTCCCAATCGTCTCCCTCATCAATTGTGAAGATCAGAGCGAAAGTGTCTGTGATCTTAGAACGGCCTTCTAGGATATTGATACAAGTATTGCGAAACTCGTAGCATGGTGATTGGGTATTATCACCGGCGGTTGTGATCGTAAATAAAATTGGCTGCATCCTGGAGGCCATACCGGATTCCAGAGACATTTTTAATTTATCAGTAAGGTGTACGTGGAACTCATCGTAAATTGCGCAATGGGTGTTTTTCCCTTCGCTGTTTTTGGCGTCGTGAGATACCGCCGACATTGTTGAAAATGTCGATTTTACACTCATATTGTTGGTTAGACTGGTAACCGCTTTTCTTACAGAGCGCGACTTTTTAACCATTTGTTGCGCCGCCGCAAAACATAGCTTAGCCTGATCACGGGTGTACGCGGCTGTGTAAACCTGCGCCCCTTGCTCATCATCAGCAACAAGCATATAAATCGCAATCCCAGCCGCTAATTCAGTCTTGCCAGACTTCTTAGGAACCTCTGTATAAGCCTCTCTGTAAAGTCGGTACGCTTTACCGTCTGCGGAATGTTTTTTCCATCCAAAAAGGTTGGCAATTAGAAACGCTTGCCAACCTTCGACTTTAAACGGTTTTCCGGCTTCTGATCCGGCTGTAAACGCGAGTAGTCCAAAGAAATCCAAAACAAGTTGGGCGGCGTCCTCATCAAAGAAGATACCTAACTCCTCGGATCTAGCTTGTTGATCATAGTATTTTTCTACTGCAAGCTTGATGTATTTACATGCGGGGATCGTTCCGTTTGAAATGTCTCTCGCGTAATCATAAGCCCTTTGTATTGGATTGATATTCATTTAAGTTGCTTATTCCTGTTCATAAGCTTGGTGAGCTCATCATCCTCTTCCTTCGGTTTCATCTGAATTCGTGACCTGGCGGCAGGAGTAAAGCCAAATTGATTTGCCAATTTTAAAGCGTTCCCGAGCGCCGTATTTTTAATTGAAACCCATGGAGTTTGTTGCGAGTAAGAAGATCCGCCCTCTCTTGCAATCGTCATTACATAACCGATTTCCGGATCCTTCAATTTTTCGCAAGCCATGACGTAATCTGCCATTTCCTGACAGTAGGCAGACAGCAAGGAAAGATCAACCCCGGCCAGCATATCTAGCTCTATCAAGTCAGCGCAAACGAGCTTCCATTCTTTTTTGGCGTTGTCTGTTAGATATCTTGGCGGTGAAGGAATGTGCTCTATTTTGGCTGGCATCATTTCATTGGAAAGCATTCTATCCGCTCTCGCTGTTCCTTCCAGAACCTTTTGCGCTGTCGGTTTTGGTGGTCTTCCTGCTCCCATTTTTAGAAATATAATTGCGGTTACTATCACATAACCATCACATAAGATTTTAATTGATAATCAGGTAGTTATATCTGTTATGCGTTGCTTTGTATTAAGACTATCACATAAGATGGCGCAAATCCGCAGTAGGTCTTCGAAACCTATATTTATATCAGGGTAATTGCTGATACCCCCACCCCCTGAATTTTGACACGACACGCGTTTGAGGGCACGGACTATTGCCACTGGCTTTGCCCTAAACTTTCAGAGTACCCCCGTGTCGTAGTACTACTACGCCCTCAGAACGCTGGAAATGCCCTTTTTCGACGTTTTTCATAAAATCCCCAGTTGATATATTTTTGAGCTAAGCCTTATCACTTATGCCGGATCAATGACACACGATAGGGGCTAAAATTGATGATGTAACCGTCGAACGTCTGTTCTGTTGAGCCTGATAGCTCGAATGTGTGCATTGACGCCCGATCTTTGAGATAAGCCTTTACAACCACCTCAAAGGCATCATTGATCTCGTTTTTATCATTCCCATTGAGATCGCAGACGCAAGTGTCATACTTCTCGCCGGTTATCCAGGTGATGTTTGAACATTGAAGCTGTATGGTGCCTGTAACCTTGGTAGGTAGTCCGTTATACTCAATCTCTTGCTCGGCTTGTTGTTTAACTTTTGTCATAACTATTCTTATTGTTTAATACTTGTGGACGCCTTTATTGGTGAAGAGCAGTGACCGAGAGCGTAATTCTGTTCGACATCCTCTAAGTAAATAACCTTTATGTCTTCCGTGCTCTCATCATGATCATAAGGGTACGTTCCGCTGATCATCTCGAGGCCAATAATGCGGAGATAGTATTGATGACCCATCTTGCTTGGACTGTATGTTTTACCGGTATAGGACAGCGGGACATGTTTAAAAGAGATCTTACCATTACCAATGGCGACCGCTACATTCTCACTGAAAAAAGGGTCTCTGGTCGCAATACTTACGCACTCTGTTTTGGATGGGATCATTGTAATTCTTACGCCATCATTTGGGGCTGCATTTATTCTTCCCGTGTTCATCTATCTCATAACTGTTTAAACGATAGCTGTTATACGTTGTGTCAAATTGTTTGTCTTTTCATCAACTAGAACCCAATCATTGCTAACTAAGTAGATTGGTTTTCCTACCGTAGTTGGGGGAGTACTTAAATATTGTAAACTGCTGTATGTAAGGTGCTTGTGTTATGTTTTTGTCGCAAATGTTGACGAAATTTGCGACAAAAATCGACGGTCTATGATCAAATCTTTCCTGCAAATCTTTTTATGTGCCTTACCCGCGCTTCATGCGCGCTCTTTATTACGTGACAGCGTTTGCAAAGACTTTGAAGGTTTAGTGGGTCAAAAGGGTCACCAGCTGTCTCGAGTGGTTCTTTATGATCAACTTCAACTGCTTCTCGGAGTATTCCTTTCTCATGGCATTTAGCGCAAAGCGGAAAGTCTTCTAGCTGCTGAGGTCTTATTCTGTCTCTCCATTGTCTGCTGTTGCGGATTTTCAGTATTTCCGCCTTCGTTCTCACCTAGCAAACTTTCATTTTGGTGACCCTGAAAACTCCTTCCAGGCTTTGTGATTTCTGAAAGTTCATAAACTCGACTGCTGCGATTTGGTCGCAATATTCACCGTCGTGTAGTACTTCAAGTTCTAGCGTAATCTTCATTCCCTTTGGGAACTTGCGCATTCTCTCTTTCATCTCGAATAGGAGATTTATTGCGCTTAATTCTTCACTTTGGCTTACTGTTGATGAACCCACTTTTGGTCGATTTTAAAAATTAGTCTTTGGATACAGCAAAAGCGCCCGTTTCAATCAGGCGCTTTGTTGCGATTGCTGTATGGCCGCGGGGATGCTTGGATGTGACCTTTTTTATAGTTGCCGTCTCAATGGTATCGCCATCGATGAGCACTTCTCTACGAATATTTCCAATTGCGCTCAATGCTTTTTCTCTATCTGTCATTCTGAATTTTAAATGTTCGGAGGCGATACTCACCTCCGAAATCTGCATAACCCACTCACTATTACCGTATCAAGTTGGATGATTGTTACATCGTTAACTGATACAAATATATCCATAACTATCTAATAATCAAATAGCTATGGTAATTTCTAATAACTTTTTTTAAGTTTTTATTTTGTTTGCTAACAGGCGTTTGGTTCAGGGGTGTCGCCGGAGCTATTATCGTTCTTACCGCCTAGTAGGGCTCTGTGCAAAGTTGACTGTTGAACTTTCACGTATGGCTTAGATTGGTCAATGTTCTTCCACCCGAGCATCTCTATTGCCAGGAAAGGATCGATCATTTTGTAGTTCAAAACATAATTTGCGAATGTCTTGCGGGCTGTGTGAAAGCTAATTTTTTTCTTAACGTTAATTAATGTCATCAGCGCATTTAGTGGCACTGTCGTCTTTGTTGTGCGCATTGGCAAGTATTCCAAGCCGCCATACTTTCCAATGAGCCGTTGTGCTTCTGGATGGAGTGGGACGCGGTACTCAGTAGCGGTCTTCCGTCGTCTGCCTTTCAGAAAAGTGCCGTCTTTGGTCTTTTCGATATGCGCAGCGACAATCTTCTTTGGTGATTGTGCATCGCTTAATAGCTTCGATCGAGTTTTGGGGTTAATTAGAGAGTAGTCACCAACGGCTAAACCAGTCCATGCGCAGAACAGATAGGCGTCACGATATTCCTCAATTAGGCCTTCTAGCTCTAATTTGGTTAGGCGCTCCAATTCATCTTGTTCAAGATAGATTGGTAATTCTTTTTCTGATTCAACTTCCCGAATAAACTTTACGGCTCTGCACGGGTTTGCCGTAAGCCATCCTCGATTAATTGCATGTTCAAAAATGCTTTTAAAGACGGCCATGGATCGTTCTATCGTTGCTTTGGCGTATCCATTCACAAGCAGTTGATTTTGATAGCGCCTCACGTCTTCGCTTGAAAAATTAACAATGGGCGTGTTGTATAAATCCAGTTGTTTGAGGATCGTGGAAGCGAAATTTCTATATCTTTTCCGGACTTCATACGTATTACGGGCAATGTCAGTCCCAATTAGGGCTTTCATTTCTGCAAGGTAATCGTCGAACGAGGTTATAAATGTTGGGTGATTTGGAACCTCGCCTTTGATTTTCGCCTCAACGCCAATGAGTGCCATCTTCACTGCTTGTTTTGTCAGAATATGTCCTTTCTCTTCTAACTTGATATGCATCACATTGAGGACTTGATTTACCTCGTTCATAAACATAGTGCAAATCAAACCATTGGGGCAGGTTGGCTTCGGGGCTTGCCTTTTGGAGTCAAAATCATCCGGATCCATCTGAACGTTTTTAATAGAGTTCACCGAGAGAACCCTTTTGTTGACCACAACACGAACATGAAGAATTCCCTTTTTACCTGGCGTGGTTGACTTCCTCACATAGAAGTAAGTTATCAGATTGTTTAGCAGCATAACAGTTTATTTTAAGTGTTCTAACTTCGCGCACCATGCGCTGATTTAGAAGAACTTATGGCTAATAAACTATTCGCCTATTTCCAGGAATTACCTGTAATGTAAGCCAATGGACTTTTCTTGTAAGCAGGGTTTAAGACCAACTTTAAATACTTAGGAACATCGGACATTAGTGCTAATTTCTCTTCGTCAGTTAAATGATTATACTTCTCTTCTGCTTTGTTAGAGTCCCGGCCGTTTCCATAGACTGCAATAAAGTCCTGAAATGAGGGTGGGAGAGGAGTGTTAATTAGCTCAGTTAGATACTGTGACTTTTCTTCAAAATTCGGGTCTTCCTCCGTTTCCCACAACTGAGGTACTTCAATGTTCGGCTCTGGGACAATCTCTTTTTTCTTCCTGATCTGCTGAGGGAAAAGTCGGTGAGGGTCATTGCTCTGCCGCCATTCAGATCCACTGTTGTCTGTCTGCACTGACTTTACTGGCTCACCAAGGTCCCGTAGTATTTTTAGGATGTGGAAATTGTCGGAAGTTGGCGTTATTGAGTCTAGATTGTCAACTGCTTTTTGCTCGAATATCTCTTCGATTTCTTCTTCAAGATCAAGCTCGTCTTCGTGAGCATTGACAAGAATATCGAAATTGATTCCTGATCTGAAATCGGTTAATTCTTCCTTGTCCGTATCCGCTAAATTGGAGTTCTTAGAAATTCCTTCAAAAGCGCTGGTATCGAAGCGAAGCCGATTGTTTACGACTTTGTAAAAGATTTCATCCCCGATCTTGTGAATGATTCTCTTCTTAAAGCCGGAAATTGCCATAGTGCTAACAGCCAATTTGCTAGCGATCGCCGTATGAGTCATACCGCGGCGCATCAACCCTAATACTTCGCCTTCTTTGACTGTTAATGACTTGAATATTGATGAGTCTTCTGACACAACTCCGCCACGCCGTAGCTTATTCCTTTCGGATAACGCCTGGTATTCGCGGTAAGAATTACCTATCTGGGTGATTATGCTGGCGAAATCTCCGGCATTTTTCGCATTGTAATATTCACCTAATTTGACATGCAATCGCCTTTTCTTGTACGTTACATTTCCGTCAGTCAAACTTAGTTGTTTCGCAATTTCAGTTGTCGTAAACCCACGTTTCCATAAGTCGAATGTCCGCTTCTCAATGTCAGTAAGTTTGTCATCGATGATTTCCTGAATCTTTGTACTAAAGTTTTTTGGTGTGAGCTTATCGGGGTCTGCAATTTTTTCCGATTCATCTTCTTCGGCAGACTCGTCGCGTTGACTAGCGTAAGGGTCGTGATCGCATTCAGTTAAAGGTGGCGCATCATTTACTTGATTTTTACTTAATTCATACGCCACAATTTGATCTTCTTCTGTTGGCGTATCATCAAAATCCTCTTGCTCATCGAAGATAGCATCCCAATAGTTGTAGCTAACTTTCGGCCGCTGAAATGGCCGCGGATCATGGCGCACTTCCCCTAAGAATCTTTTAAATCCCCTGCCATATTTTTCACTGATTGCGACCGCATTATCTTTCCTTGCGAAAACAAACGTTTCGGTCTTACGATAATTGACAAGCAAGACGATCAGTCCAACGATACCGGGTATATCTCCTGTGTACACATCGAATTCAGACGAATGCTTCTCAACCTTACGACTTCTCAATTTAGAGAAGACCGGATTAAATATTCTTTGTCCATCCCGACCTCTGGGGATCAGGTTGACATGTTGTGCTAAGTTTGCCATATTTTTAAACCCGCTCTGTTTGAAGTCTCTTTGGTATCCTTGGTGGCCGAATCGTTCGGGTGGTATCTCTTATCGCGTTGGTATTATTTCCTTCGGCCTCGTGGTAAATTGAAAGGTCGGCGGGATATCCCGATACGGATATCCCGTTGGAGTTTTTATTCCAATAGGCTTTTCTTTTTTTGTATTCTATCCAGACCTCATCGGCATATTCATAATAAGAGCGCTCCTTCATAGCCTTCTCTCTTTCATCCTCTGGCTCGAATTCTTTTTCTATTTCATTGATTTCAAATGGTTTAAGCGCATAAACTGAAGTATAACCACCCATTATTGAATTATTAATCATCTTCATTGCTACGCGCTCTGATTTAGTAGATAATTCCTCGACCTGTTTGCTAAGCATGAGCAGCGTTATATTTTTCCCAGACGCGTTCAGGTGTTGGATCCATTGCGCCCATACTGGTTGAAACGTGTCGGTATCAAAAGGCGGCTTAACTTCTACCTTTTCTCCGATTTCAGCGGTTAGTTCGGTCTGGTTATACTCTGGCTTATCGTTTAAATAATGCCGTCTGCGTTGCGGCGGGTTCACTGGCTTATCTTTCTTCAGCTCGTCGTAATAGCCTGTTGTTGCGTGATAGACGGATAAGTTTGCGGGGAAATCTATTGGCTTACCTTCGTAACCCATCATTCCGCGAATCCTGGTGTCATAATTCGACTTCCTTCCTTCTCGTTCGAGCGCGATTTCTGGAGGCAATTCAGCTCCATCTTTCTCAATTATGGCCCGGGGCATTGCACTAATCTTTTCAATCTCGTAATCTGGTATGGGATAAACATCATCCCAAGCCTTGATAATTGCCCGATCAAGCATCATGATTGCGATTTCTTCCTTCTCTTGCGCCAGTTTTTTGAGAATTCTTTTAACTGCTAAGTCCGTCAGATGGGCAGTCTTCTTATTAGTTAGTGCCCTGTCTTCTCGTTGGGAGCAGAAGTCTTTGAATGATTCTTTGAACGCCTCTGATTTATGAGGAAGATCAAAAAGAGAAGAATCAAAAACAGGCGTTTTAATTATAACTTCTTTACTCTTTTTTTCTTTCCTTTTCTCTACTTTACTTTCCTTTACTTTCCTTTGTGTACTTAATTCCTTTTTCGGCGCAGTTTCTTCCTGACATATGTTAGTTTCTTCCGAAGAAACCGCTGTTTCCTCCGAAGTAATTCGGATTTCTTCAAGCTCAGTCACTTCTTTTTTTTTGTCTTCAACGTCTATTTCTAGGAGATTATACTCAGGTAGGATAGATGCTTTCCTCTTTGCCTGCTGGCTTATTCTGAGCCATCTGCTCTGAATTCCTTTACTTGTAAGTATGTTGAAATCATCGTAAAGGCGCTTGCTTAATAAGCCACGTTTTAGCATCGAGGTGATAACTGAGTTTATTTTTTCACTGGTCATCTGGTGTCCAATGCGCCTTGCGAACACGACCGACATGTCATTGCTCCATTTCGCGTAATAGCTGTCTCTGTATATCCAGCAGAATAGTCTAATTGCGATATATCCGCCTTCCATTCCAAGATCTTCCTCAACAAGTAATAGCTTTGGTTCATCGAAGAAATCAACGTCCAACGGGAAATAATCGAGACCTTCTAAGATCGGTCGTGCCATGAGGAAAAAATTAAAAATGGTTTAGCTTATTGAATCACCTGGATATTCCTCTTGATAGACGAAGATGTTACCGTCTTTTAAATCACTCCAAAAATGAACTCCATCATGGACAAACAATCCAAATTCGTTCACACAGTCCATCAAAAAATCAAGTTGATGTAGGAAACCTGATTTTCCGCCTTCTTTTACTAGCCTTGGATCGTTTAATAATAGAAGCTTTTTATCAGCGGTCTTGTACATAATTTCAATGATCATCCAATACAGACCTATACCTTCCAATCCATATTTGTCTCTTAGCTGTATCATGCGAGGATCTTTCCGGGCGACAGCATTGTGCCAAATCTGTTTCTTTTTCATGTCATTTTTAGTTAAAAGGATTGCTCTTCTTCCCGGCAATCAAGATGAGAAATACCGGTTTCTGTGTAGTTTTTGTAGCGGTAAGCCATGCGGGTGCGATCAACTGTTAATTCGTACCCCATCTGCTTTAACATGTTAAGTATTTTGCCGTTCTGAAAAGGAAGATTACCGTCAAAGTGACCCTTTTTGTCAAGGTACATGCGCAGTCCGTCCCCTTGCACTAACAGCCTAATTAGCTGAGCCTCTCCGTCGTATCCAGTTCCGATTGCTTCAAACAACTCGCCTTTCCACCGGGCCTTCGACATTTTTCTAGGTTTGACCGGATCTAAGTAGACATCAAGGATCTTGTTATAATCATCCTGATTTTTAATGAGATCAGATAGCTTTAACCGCGTTCTGACCTCATTTCTGCTATTTTTTCTTAGCCGGATCATTTCAGTCGGGGATGTCTGCTATTTCGGCGACCCAATTATCCAGAATGTCTTCCGCGCCAATTGATGAAATTGATTCAATAAGCTCCTTGACCTTCCAGAGGTGATCCCTATACTGGACTGCTTCCTTTACTTTTGGAACGTCGCCGCCCGCGGCATGCTCAATCAATACATCCTCCGTGCGTTGCATCTCATCGACCCATACATCATGGATATTTTTAGAAAGTGATAGCGTATTGAACGCTGAGAAAGTAAATGCCTGTAAGGCCTTTGCGTTATTCATATTATTCGAGATTAGTGTAAGTGACTAATTAGTATACTCCTATTACTTCCTCTGAGCTTGCCCGAAGCTTGACCAACTCGTCACGGATGATTTCTTGCAGATATTTATGAAGAATGGAAGTGATTAGCCTTTTTGCGGCAAATACGACCGCCAAATTTGGAATGCATCCATTCTCTTGCTCAGCGGCAATAAAATCTTCTATGACCATGGTAAGATTATTGCAGACTTGATCATAACCCGGCCAGGTCGCGCAATCATCGGCAATCTTGGTGTATAACTCAACTTCATAAGTGTCATCCAAAATTCCGCGAAAAGTATTTAAGAGAAGGTGATTAACATCGTTGTGAAGCATTGTTAAGTAATTCGTGAATTCAGGCGCTCCGTTCGTGAATCTTTCGGACTTGTAATAATTGACAAATCCTTCATTCATGTACTGAATCATTTTCAGCGTAGTGTCGGTGCTGTCTACTTCATGAACAATTGAATTATCCAGAAATGCCTTGAAATTGATTGTCTTGGTTTCCATGATCGATATTGAATTAAAATGTGAATGCAATGTGTTCAAATGTGGATTACTAGAATCCGGCTATTGGATCATTTGTGGTGGCAGCTGCTTTACCGCGTTTTTTCGGATCCTTCTCCTTTTCTTTTTCTGCTTCGATTTGTTCCAGGTAAGCGCAAACTTCTCGGGCATTCCGAGCGTGAACGTCTGTGATAATTTCCAAGATGGTATTTTGAAGGTTGATGCTAAGCTTAACCTCTTCGTTTTTCAGAGTCGAAGCTATGTCGCGATCCATATTGTAGCAGCCGAACGCCTCGCAGGTTATGATTATCAATTTTTTCAATTGATTAAAATCCCAAAAGAAAAACTCCTGGTACTCCTTTAAGTCCAAATGGCGCGTACCTTCTGGCATGTTGGCGATCTTTCCCAAGATTTCATTGAAGACTTGACTATACCATACTACATCTGACGCCTTAGCGGGAGAGAAGTTGTCAAGAAACCTGCAATCCGCGTCATTGAATTGACAGGCAAGGTAGTTGCAAAAGATGTTGTTAAATTTCTGACATATTTCTGCGGATCCAGACTTTGTTGCGCACTGATTGCGGGCCCAATCAGAAATTTCAATTTCGATTCCCTTACTCATGATTAATACGTTTTTAATGGTTTTGTTTGAACTAGACCTCTTTCTATGTAAGCGTTGATTTCTGACTTTTTGAAGTACACTTTTGAGCCGGTTTTGTAGTGCCGAATCTTACGTGATCGGATATACGCATAGATGGTTGAAACTTGTAATCCGGTGTAGTCCGCCGCCCGCTGCACTGTTAAGAATTCCTCCGGCTCGGGCGTATTCCGATGTATTCCAGATTCAATCGCGTCTTTTGCGAACTGCTTCAACTCCGCGATCTCGTTCAGCAACTTTTCAAATGGATTTTCCATAGGCATAGCTTTCCTGTTAAGAATTTTTACAAATCCGTTGCTTGTGAATTTTAAATGGTTTTAAAAAATGTAGTTTTAAACGACTTACCTATGCTTTTTTGAAGCATGGGCATTGTTTGGGCATTGGAATTGAATTGTAAGAATTTGTAACAGAGCGCTTGGCGGCACTTTGTAGGTTATAACCTAGCTTATCGCAAAAATGGGTTTTAGTTTCTGTTAACCTTTTACCGTCGTATCGGGGCTCTGAACCTTCCTCAATAAACGCGCACTTGAAACATGGTGATTCTTTAACGTACTTTTTAGCGCAAGCGGTTTCGTGTTTCTGCCATGAATCTCGCTTAAGGTAGTGCTGGCCGCAGTGTTCACACTGGTAGTGGACTTCTATTTTTGTACTCATTGGGTTGCTTGTTAACAGTTATTAGGGAATAGTTTTTGCTTGACCAAATTGTCCGCAGATGCTCCATTACTGAATCAAATGATTTAAGAAAACCTCCATCAATAGAAAATGCCAAATTGGATTCCAATCGTTCAAGCTCCTGCAATTGTTTTTCTGTCCCGGTATTTCTAATCCCTGATTCGTGTCGCCCAAACACGATATGATTAAGTGCTCTTGCCAAACTAGGATAATCGACGTTTGTAAATTTCGCTACGGCTTTTGTGAGGCCCTTAAACATATTACCAGCCTCTATTCTATTGAAAATCAGTCTATCCGTTAACCAAACGACTGTTTTACCATAGAGCATTGGGTTAAGCTCCATTGCAATTAATACCCATAAATAAGGGTTGCACCAGGTAGTTTTATTTGCAGCTCTGCCAGATGTTCGATAACACTCCAATGATTTCAATACCTTAATAACTCCTTCATTTTGAATCATATCCATAAATACAGGGAAGTCTGTATTTATGAGACCGGTCTCCTTGAGCACATAATATATTCTTTCAGAGTTTTCTTTTTGCGCAAGAAGGTCGTTTGGTCTACCGCGTTCAGCCCAGCCGTATTCCCGTCGTGCAGACTGGTATGCACGCTCCAAATCAGAAAGGTTTAAGTGTCCCGTTTTGGTTTCTTGGCGAATCGTAACCCCGAATAACTCCCTGCTTTGGCTTGTGAGTGTGATGTTGGTTTTCATGGCCGCTCGTTTGAAAGTTGATTTAAAAGTCTTCGCTCAACTCTTTTTCTGATGTTGTGCAGCGTTGCATTTGATTGCAAGTCATATTTAATATTAATCATGTGCGCTACTCGACTCTTCATCGCCCCGGGCTGCTGAGATAGACGTGAGAATTCATTGTAAATTTCCATGTCACGCGCTTCTCTCTTAATGACATGGAGCGTTCGTAAATCTTCCATTTTTTTTGCCGTTTAATCAGATTGATACTCACATGTAAACTTTTGTGCCTACTTTTGTATAGAATTAAAGTTATATGCAAATATATACTCGCATCTGTAAACTATCCTAACATCAAGTAAGAATAGTTTACAAATGTGAGTAATTTAGAATGATTATTAATATGCCTAATTTTAATGAGAGATTAGCTGCTTTAATGGAAGAGAGTGGTGACACTGCATACTCGCTCGCAAAATCAACAGAGTTGTCGGAAACAACGATAGGCAGATTATTAAAGGGGCAGAATGATCCAAGCGCTGGTACCTTACAGGTTTTAAGCGAGTACTTCAAAGTGAACACCGAATGGCTTGAGACTGGCACTGGTGAGCAGAGTAGGTCTTTGCCAGTATCGCAAGATTCATTGACAATTGGGGCAAGATTAGAAGTGTTCTTTAAGAAGTTCAAAATTAATCCAGCCATTTTGATGCCCAAGATTGGTTATAGCAGGCAAGTATATTATAACATTGTCAAGAAAAACGCCAACCCATCAGCAGATTTTATTGCCAAGATTCTGACAGAGTATCCAAATTTAAATGCCAACTGGCTTCTTAAGGGTTCGGGCGAAATGCTTAAAGTTGACGATAGCCCTATCGATACGTCCGATATTCCGAAAGAGATAATGCCAATCCTTACTAGATTGGTTATGTATACGGTAAATGAAGAAACTGAACAATTTGTCGCGGCAGGAACGCCAGTTAGTACAATATTATCAGAAGGGCTTAGGTCGTTGAAGGCAAGCTTTTCCGTGTACGGTGGACTCTTTAGTGAACTCTTTACGAAAAAATCTTTACTTAGTCACGAGGATCTTATCAAAATCGTTGTCGACGCATTGTTGAAAAACTATCCACACATTAGCCGTGAATGGCTGTTGTATGGCATAGGTGAGCCCTTAATCGATCAAAACCATTACAAATCTCTTGCAAAGAACAATGAAGATGGTTCAGTTGTTTTAGAGAACCTTGATAGGATCTACTTGGAGCTGATAAAGCGAGATGGAGGAACAGAATTTAGACGAATAGGAGACGATGATATACTCATAATCAGCCCTCTCGTTAGTCAGATTCCACCAAAGAGGTATTTTGATAAATTGAGTGAATCTGGGTTTCTAAACTCGTTGCCAAAACACTCTTTGGTAACAAATAAGCTTTACCTAGGAACATACTGCAGTTTTGTCGTTGCTGACGGGTCGATTGCCGCGACTGATCCTTATGAATTGAAAGCTGGAATGATTGTAACTGGCAGGAGATTCGAGAAAAAACTTTCTGACAGGAAAATGGATACGATCGAAGGGACACAATGCGTATTAGTCCTGCTGGATAGAATCATTTTTACGACGATTTCAGAATGGGATTCTTATGAAAGCTCCCTGACTTGCTTAAATCCCATCACTGGTGAAAGTGATTTGGTATTGTACGACTCGGACATACTTGAAATTTATGAAATTCATGCGGTGACGCAGTACAAAGTTTAGCAGGCGAACTGCGCAATTTTGAACACAAGAAGGAATCGATAACAAAAATCCCATATATTTTTACGATAAGTTATGAATTTCGAGATGTGAATGATTCAATGCAGTGGAAAACTGACGTTAAGAAAACAGAATAGAGTCCCAGGAGGGTGTCGAAGTCATGCAGAGTCAAGCTAGGCATGAAATAAATCCAATAAATAATTGTACTACATAGTTATTTCATATCTTTCTGGAACACTAACCGATGATCGATATGGAGAATAGCGTACTTTCAACTGATTTAGCCACTATTGACTTGTTTTCTTCTTATCTCAACACAATGGTCGGTACGGACCGAGAGAAAGCTCTCAATCCATCAGAAACAGAAAAGCAGTATTTAAATACGATTGAGCCTGCTGTAAAAGGTATGATGGAGGATATGAAAGCGACCAATAGAGATAACTTTTTGATTTTCGAAAGTGGATATGATGGACTAACGGCTGACGAGTCGAGGTTGAATTATTTTCTGACGATACATAGGGAACAATTTAAGCTGCTTCTGCCACTCTATCGTTCACATTACATTCAAGAGGTAAAGAGGATAACCTTCGATAAACCAATTTCTGAATTATCAGGCAGGGAGTTTAATGCCTATCTCCAAGTCATCGGGTTAATCAAATAACAGAATTTATTCATTTTTCAACATGGCAAACAGTATTGTATATCACCTGAACATCACTGCCAGTGGCGATCCAACTATCGTTTTACAAGACCTTCGCAATTACAATAGCCTGTCCAAGTTCTTTTTTAATTCAAATCTTGAGCGTGAGGATGAGGATCCACGCTCACAGTTTTTAGCAATTGGAAATGAATTCTCTTTTGACGGCAAACTTTATAAGGTGAATGACATCCAGATAAACATTTGGGACTACAAATACACGTCAACGCAGATGGAGAACGCGGAAGTTTTTGTCAATGTCTATGTTCATGAAATCTGAAGCCGATGTGTAAATGCATTCACTAAACAGTTATAATGAACGAGTCTGCAAAGATAAGTAGGGGCTAGTGTCTCCAGTTTCATACCAGGTGAATATCATACCTGATGAATATTCGATGACGGAAGGATTCGATGTGGTAACTTCCTACCCTAAAAAGCTAAAAGTCATCTGTGCGCGCGCAAGTAGGTGAACTACTCTAAATGCTTTAAGGTTTACAGTATAGCATTAGTATCAATAACAAGACATACAAAGATAATTGTCGTTATATCGAGCGTTATGATATAGCGTTATGTTATATTGAGTGCACAATAAAGAAACATATGGAAATAGAGGCGCATTTTATTAAATCTGCGGATTTCAAAACTGTCCAAATAACTGGTGTATGGGGAGGAGTTATGGGAAATGGAATGCTTAACGTTAACCTTTTTACTGAGCGCGTTCCAATTCCTCAAAAGATAATTTTCGATATTGATCCTGTTACGCAAGTAGCAAGAGAAAAACACAAGGACGGAAAGACAGGAATCGTAAGAGAAGTTCAGATGGGTGTCCTTATGGACTATCCGACTGCAAAAAGTTTCTACGAGTTCTTTGGGAACTGGATTAAGGAGCAAGAGCTAATGATACACGGTAGGAAAAATACAGATGCGAATGATGCCACTAGTAAGTCCTGATATAGAAATTACAGACACGATTAGAGATACGGCTCACCAACTTGCGTATACTGTCACAGGCTGTGGAACTACTTTATGGCGAGGCTACAGCCCTAATGCTGGCGGGTTTGGTAGCTTGGACTATTATCTAAACGAAGGAGCTATTATTGCAAAATCTTCCACATTCGGATTTGAACAACCTTCAAAGGCAAGTTTTGTTTTGGCGAATGAGGCCTACTTTCTCATTAAAAAAAATAACGGATGCATTGATCATGTTAATCCGACAGAAGACGGTGGAATACTAATTGAGTTCTATCACAGAGAAACCTATCAGTTTTTAAATATTTATAATGATGGCTACATCATTTATGCGAGAAATGATGACCCTATCAGTATTGAAATTCTTTCTCAGAATTTATATAGGGATTTAAATACAAAGCTTAATGAGTGAGGTTTGTACCGCACTAGGGATCCCCGAGCATCTATGGAAATTAGAGCGACCCAATATTGAAATCGGAGAAGATGACTCTCTCTATAGGCGAGTTGCTAAACATTTTTTTTTCCCTGGAGATGTCAGTGGAAAGATATCGGCAGTCGCCTTTCCTCTTAAAAACGATTCTTATAATCTTGCCTCTCTATGCGAAGTACCAGGCGATGTCCTGTTCAGTATTAAGCTAGATGTTCCTCATTTCGAGGACCACGGAATTATTGAAATTCAAATTTCATCTATAAGAACTTCTGAATTTGAATATTCGGGAGGGCAAGAAACATTCACATGCCGTTTCGACATTGTGCATAGACCAGAAGATTGTATGTACCCCCATACGGAAATTCACGTAATGGTAAATGATATCAATCAAAACCCGCCTAACTCAAGACAAGCAAAAGATGCACTTCGAATGATCTTGCGAAAAAGCCATGAAATAATTTTGCATCCGCTCCCTGGCATAGAATCAAGTCAAAGTGAAGAACCAAAGACATCATTAGACGATGCAGGTCAAGAATGATTCGGCCTTCCGAAGCTATACTTTCTCACGACATTATTATCTAGCGTAATATGCTATCTGCGCCCGCTTCCATTTTAACAGTTCTTCTGTTTCTTACCTTAACATTTGGTGTATCTGCACAGCAAATCGGTAAAGGGACGAATCAACACGATACGACTTATCTGGCCGTAAAAAAGGAAGTATCTGAGCTGCGATCAGCGTTTGCTACACAAAAGGCATTGGACGACGCGCATCATGAGCGAATACAAGACATTGTAGCACTTAATGGATATTTCTTTGCCGGGGCTGGATTGTTTTTAGCGATAATAGGTTTATTACTAGGTGGATATGTAAGCAAGCAGACTGATAAAATAATGAGTATGGCAAGCATGGCGGAGCAGGCTCGGGCAAATGCTGAATCAGCAGCCCGACGCTCTGAACAGGTTAAGGATTGGATAGAAAATGACATTGATAAAATCTACAACTCTATAAAGCGGGCTGAGATTGAGAATATCCTGAAGAGGCTTCAAGACCGACCCGAAGATATTAATAATCTTGGGGCACAATTGTTTGCAGCCAATCTTACACAACAAGATTATCTCATGTTGAAAGTTGCAATGCTAAACCAGGTTTCAAGGGATGCTCAGTTACATGATCATACATCAACCGGTGTATTTGCATCGCTGATGTTTCAGCACTTTCCATATAAAAGCTCAAGTGATCGAGATTTGGAAGATATTATTCTCGGCTATATCATTCCTATCTTTCGGAACTGTTTCAAAGTAGACCTTTGCACATCGATTCCGGAGGCGCTCAGAGCATATTTAGCACTGCCAGCAGAATCAATGCATCAACGTGTTGTTCAGATTTGGGCTGGACTTAGGCAAACGCGCTATTCGCGTGATGCAGATGTAATCAGGATATTTTGTGCTGGACTGCAAACCAAATACAATGCGTTGCGTATCTATAAAATCCTGAAGGAAAATTACTTGCATGTAGATGATAGAGCAGCGCTTCAGTTAATAGAAGAAATAAAAAGCACCTACGGCGACAGCCACACCGCGAGTGATATTTTGGACATTGGAGCTGAAATTGACCTACTTGAAGAAGCAATCCAAATTCAAGACAAAGCAGCGAGTTAGTTGACAGTCATTGTGAATTTCACTGTGATTATTTGGTTCATACAATTGAAATCCCTTCATTTACGCTCCTAACAACACTTTTTCAACGCCTTTGAATTCGTCGAGGTAATTCATGAAAACGGCAATCGGTAGCTGTGCAATACTACTTATTAATAATCCACAAGCAACAAAACGCGTTCCAAATATCAGGATTATTTGTGTCGGGATAGCCGTCACGGATATTGCGTTGTTTTTGTATTTTTGGTAAATCCAGAACCGGATTGCTTCCGGAAACAGCTTTCAACGGAATCAGAAGACAATGCTATTTGTAAACTTTGACACCTTTCCGACATTGCAGACAGACCGTTTGCTTCTGCACGCAATGTCAGAAAAGCATGTGGCAGATATGTTCAGATTGCGAAGCAATCCGCTTGCCATGCAGTACATTGGAAAGCCCTTGATGCAATCGGAAAGCGATGCAAAGGATCTGATTGATGCTTATTCCAGAAATCTGCGGGATAAGATTGGCATTACCTGGGGCATTTCAATGAAGCGCGTGGAAGGCCTGCAAGACAACACTGGCCTGATAGGCACCATAGGCTTTCATAAAATGGATCTTTATAATCACCGCGCTGAGATTGGTTATATGATCCATCCGGAACATTGGTTAAAAGGCCTAATGAGCGAGGCTGTCAGGCGGATTATTGACTACGGTTTTAAAAACATGCAGTTTCACAGCATTGAGGCTAAAATAAGCCCTGATAATCAGGCTTCAAGAAAGATTTTGCTGAAACACGGTTTTGAAAGAGAGGCTTATTTTAAGGAAAGCTTTTATGAGAATGGTAAATTCCTCGATACTGAGATTTACTCGCTGCTTAATAAAACGGCATAAAAAATAGCTGCACCTTGCGGGACAGCTATTTTACTTTATATAAATACCTTAACTTGGCTTAGTTCTCAGAGCCGATTTTCAAGATTGCTTTGTCAATGAAGTACTGACCAGTTCCTTCTTCGCCGATTACGTCAAATAATTCAATAGCGCGGCGTGCGTTGTCTTCTTCCTCAATCTGCTCGTTTACAAACCATTGCAGGAAGCTTTCCGTGCCATAATCTTCTTCTCTGCGGCTCTGCGTAACAATGCGGTTGATAGATTGCGTTACTGCAATCTCGCTTTGCAATGCTGCTTCGAACACGCTTCTGAATGTTGCAAACTCTTGTTTTACTGCTGCTACTTCCGGTGAAACGGCGGTTCCGCCCACAGTCATGATGTAATTGAATATTTTAAGCATATGTCCGCGCTCTTCGTCAGACTGCTTAAGGAAATATTTTGCGCTGTTTTTGAATCCGTTACGGTCACACCATGAAGCCATGGCCAGATATTTTGCGGAAGCTTCCGCTTCCATCTTTACCTGATTGTTCAAAAGTATTTCTATTTCCTCTTTCAGGGAAGTCCGTTGTCTTAATAAATCTCTCATGGTTACTTTCTTTTATTTGTATTAACAAGTACAAATATCATGCGAAAGTTCAGCATTGCAAACGAAACCCGAAATTTGGAATTGGTCTAATATGATCGAAATGAGCTATTTAGACTAATTCCGGCTCGCTAAACAGAAGTTGGTGCAGAAGGGAATTGAGTTCGATTGCGAAGTGGGTGCCGTTTACCAGTTCTCTCAATTGGATCAGCTCGCAAAGAGTAAGCTTCTGGTAAATGTTAAGCTGAGGCGCTTCAACAAACTCATAGTCAGACTCATCTGACAGGTCAAAAATCTTGCTGTGAATGTCAATATTGTTAATGAAGCGGCGGAAACTCAGAAAGTCCTGAATCCTGAACGAAGCCTGCATTTCACCAAAATGAAGAATGATCTTAGAAGTTAAATCGCACTGTAAGCTAGATCCTTTCGCAGTACTAAACAATTCATTTGGGGTATTCACTGACAGCAATCTATTTGAATCGTGGAAATTGTTGCACAAATATAACCGCAAACTAAATGTCAAGCAAGTTTATTTGTAAGCAATCTAAGTACATGGAAGATGTTATGAGGCCGTCTGCATATTGTGATCTTTGCCAAAGTGCCTGATAATGGTGCGGTCCACTTTTTTCTCCGCGTGCCATATCTCGTAATTTTTTTGAAGATTAATCCAAAATTGTGCAGTGTTACCGAAAGCTTCCGAAAGCTTAACAGCGAGTTCCGGAGTTATAGCGGATTTTTCGTTTACCACGGCAGAAAGGGTTTGGCGTGTTATGCCCAGCCCATGAGCCACTTCTGTAATGGTCAAGCCTCGTTCTACTATGTATTCTTCTCGTAAAATTTCTCCGGGATGAACCGGAGCAAGATTTCTTTTTACCATGATCATTTAATGATAATCTAAATAATCAACATCAAAAATGTCTCCCTTTTCAAACCGGAATATAATCCTGTAATTCGGCGAAACCTTGATTGACCAGAATTCGCTAAGTTTTCCAGTGAGCCTATGTATACCGGATCCGAGTTGAGCAACGTCGTCAGTACAAGTGACCGCGTCGAGCTGGTCCAGGATCCGGTTAATTTTTCGCAAATACACTGACGGCAATCCGGAGGCGTCGCCATCCCGGTAATATACCAACAACCCTTTATGCTTAAAGGTGACAATCATTTATATTAGTGTGTGTAATTAAGAAAAACGGAAATGCTAATTCCCAGCCTTGGCCCAGTTGTCTCTTAATGTTACTGTTCTGTTGAAAACGAGTTTTTCGGCGGTGCTGTCGGGGTCTTTGGCGAAGTAGCCTTTTCTTAGGAATTGGAATGATTCGCCTTCTTTGGCTTCATTAAGTGCCGGTTCGGCATAGCCAGTGATGATTTCCAGTGAATTGGGATTGATGTAATCTTTGAAATCACCCTCTTCCGAAGACGGATCTTCAACGGAGAAAAGACGGTCGTAAAGGCGAACTTCGACTTCCTGCGCGTGTGGAACGGACACCCAGTGCAATGTCCCTTTTACATTGATGCCGGTCGTATCATGCCCGCTCTTGCTGTTTTCGATGTATGAGCAATGCACTTCTATGATTTCGCCATTTTCATCTTTTACAAAATCATCACATTGAATGATGTATGCACTTTTCAGTCGGACCATTTTTCCAGGCGCCAAACGGAAATATTTCTTGGATGGCGTTTCCATAAAGTCCTCTTTCTCAATATAAATCTCCCTTGAAAAAGGAACTTCGCGGTTCCCTGTTGCTACGTCCTCCGGATTGTTTTCACTGTGGCACATCTCCGTAACACCTTCCGGGAAGTTGGTAATGATCACTTTCAAAGGATCCAAAACCACCATTCGGCGGAGCGCTTTTTTGTTCAAATCTTCGCGAACGCAAAATTCAAGCAAACCTACATCGATCATGTTTTCGCGTCGCGCTACACCGATCCGCTCACAGAAATCTCTGATGCTTTCCGGCGTGTAACCTCTCCTGCGCAAGCCGCTGATGGTCGGCATTCTAGGATCATCCCAGCCGTTTACATGCTTTTCCTGAACCAGTTGCAGCAACTTCCGTTTGCTGGTCACAGTGTAATTCAGGTTGCGGCGTGCGAATTCGTATTGATGCGATGGATATATGCCTAGCTTTTCAATGATCCAGTCATACAATTCCCGATGCGGCACAAACTCTAATGTGCATATAGAATGTGTAACCGTTTCAATTGAATCGCTTTGTCCGTGCGCAAAGTCGTACATGGGGTAAATGCACCATTTGTTGCCAGTGCGATGGTGATGGGCGTGTTTGATCCTGTAAAGGATCGGGTCGCGCATGAGCATATTGATGTGCGCCATGTCAATTTTGGCGCGTAATGTGCGGCTTCCGTCAGGAAAACCACCATTTTTCATTTGTTCAAAAAGCGCAAGGTTTTCTTCAACCGAACGGCTCCTGTAAATGCTGTCTTTCCCGGGTTCCGTCGGAGTGCCTTTAAGCAGCGCTATTTCCTCGGAAGTTGAATCGTCCACATAGGCCAGCCCTTTATTGATCAGCTCAACGGCATATTCGTATAATGTATCGAAATAATCGGAAGCGTAAAGTTCGTTTTCCCATTCAAAACCCATCCACCGGATATCGTTTTTAATGCTTTCCACATATTCCGTATCTTCCGTAACCGGGTTTGTGTCGTCGAAACGAAGGTTTGTATAGCCAGGGAATTTTTTGGTCAAACCAAAATTCAGGCAAATGCTGGATGCATGGCCGATATGTAAATAGCCGTTTGGTTCGGGTGGAAATCGGGTGATGATCTGGGTGTATTTTCCTGCCTGCAAATCCGCCTCCACAATTTCCTCAATAAAATTCAGGCTTTTCTCTTCTTTTTTCTCTTCCGTAATCATACTAACTGGAAATATTTTTCGATTTTCAAAGTTAACCTTCTTCCGAACATTATCAGCAACGAACCGCGGCAAATCGCAAATCCGGGCTGTTTCCGTTACTTTTGCAAAATGCGCTATTTTCTCGAATTCAGCTATAAAGGAACGGCCTATAATGGCTGGCAAAAACAAAACAATGCATTAGGCGTCCAGCAGGTGCTGGAAGAAGCACTCGCGAAAGTCCTGAGGTTACCCATTGAAATCACAGGTAGCAGCAGGACAGACACCGGCGTACATGCAGAACAACAATTTGCGCATTTTGATTTAGAAAATGAGATAGCCGATTTTGAGCTGCTGATTTACAAGCTTAATGGTCTTATTCCCAGGGACATTGCTGTAAAGCGCATCATTCCGGTTGGGGACAATATTAACTCCCGTTTTGCAGCCACGCACCGCAAATACGAATACCGCATCACGAAACGCAAAAATCCTTTTCTAACTGATCTGGCTTTTCAATTAAAAGCGGATCTTGACATTGATCGAATGAACGAAGCGGCAGCGCTGCTGTTGCAATACAATGATTTCGAGAGTTTTAGCAAGATCCATACACAAGTGAACAATTTCAGATGCACGATTACGGAGGCAATTTGGATTGAAGCGGGAGATATGCTCGTTTTTCATATCCGTGCAAACCGTTTCCTGCGCGGAATGGTGAGGGCGCTGGTGGGGACGCTGCTGGAAGTAGGAAAAGGCAAGCGGAGCGTTGCTGAATTTGAACAGGTTATCCTGGCAAAAAACAGAAAAGCAGCAGGCGCCCAGGCACCTGCGGAAGGTCTTTTCCTGGTTGAAGTGGGCTATGATTTTATTTGATGTCCTCCTTGCTGAACTGATTGTTAACCAGCCTGAAAATTCCCAGCGGATTGCTGTTCTTCAATTCATCCGGCAGCAGTGCGTCGGGCCAGCCCTGAAATGATTGCGGACGGACGAAACGTAAGATTGAATGTCTGCCAACAGAAGTGAATTTCGCATCCGCAGTTGCCGGAAAAGGCCCTCCATGATGCATAGAAGTGCAAACCTCCACGCCGGTAGGAACGCCATTCAGGATTAATCGGCCGGAAATTTGCGCGAGCCTGTCTACAATAGCCTGATGGGCCAGCACCTCATGCTCCTCTGCCATCAGCGAGCAGGTAAGCTGTCCTTTTAAATGTGAAATCGCTTCAAGCAATTCAGCCGTATGCTCACAAATGACAAGCAGCGAAAATGGCCCGAAAACTTCTTCATGCAATTTTGGATTGGCAATAAAGCTTTGCCCGGAAACTGTTGCGATGGATGCCTGCGCCTGATTTTCTCCCTCAGACATTTGCTCTGAAACGGCGAGTCTGGAAACATCTTCCTGTTCAAACGCATGATCGCGGAGCTTGTAATAATTTTTACAAATGCCCGCCGTAAGCATTGTGGCAGATGTGGTTTTCAGGATTTCATTTTTATAAGAGTCCGTAAATGCGATCAGGCCCTGTGATTTTGTAACAAACACAAGTCCGGGATTGGTACAGAATTGTCCGGCGCCCAGGCTTACCGAACCTGCAAGCGTTTTCCCAAGTTCCAATGCATTGTGTTCCAGATAGTCCGGAAGAACAACGATGGGGTTAACGCTGCCCATTTCAGCAAAGACGGCAATGGGTTCCTCGCGCTCCTGCGCCATTTTAAACAGCGCCATTCCACCTTTCATAGAACCTGTAAAACCAACAGCTTTACTGGCAGGATGCTTAACCAATGCTGTCCCCACTTCAAAACCATCGTCATATAGCATGGAAAAAACGCCATCAGGCATTCCGGTCCTTTGCGCGGCTTTTACAATGGCCTGCGCCGTCAGATCGCTTACGCCGGGATGTGCTGCGTGGGCTTTTACAATGACCGGGTTTCCGGCTGCCAAAGCCGGGCCTGTGTCCACACCGGCTACGGAATATGCGAAAGGGAAGTTACTGGAACCGAAAACGATAACCGGACCAATCGGAACGAGCATTTTCCGGATGTCGGGCTTGGGAACGGGCGTGCGGTCGGGTAGGGCTGTGTCGATGGATGCATCCACCCATGAGCCCTCGCGAAGCAATTCCGCAAATTGAGTCAGTTGATTGATCGTGCGGGCGCGTTCACCTTGCAGGCGGGCCATGGGCAGGCTTGTTTCCAGATTTGCTCTTTCAAGTAAGACGTCGCCAATCGCCAGGATCTCTTCGGTAATGGCAATCAGAAAATCAGCTCTTTTTGCGGCAGGAATTTTTGCGTATTCGCCAAATGCCTTGCTGGCAAGCGCCATGGTGTTTTCGACTTCTTCAATCGTCGCCGTATGGAAATTTTCAGGGAGAAATGAATCTTTGGCTGGCACATAGGATTGAAATGTGCGGTCGCCCTGGCCAGAAAGTGAATAGCCAATGTAGTTTTTACCTTTGATTTCCATAAGTTAAGATTGTGTCAGACGAGACGTGCAATGATGTCATCTACTGAAATTCCTTCGGCTTCGGCTTTGAAATTCCGGATGATTCTGTGCCGTAGTACAGGCAATGCAACTGCTTTTACGTCCTCAATGTCGGGAGAATATTTACCTGAAAGCAATGCGTTGCATTTGGCTGCCAGGATCAGCGCCTGTGAGGCACGGGGACCAGCGCCCCAGTCGAGGTAATCGTTGGTGTCTTTTACGGCAAGGCCGGCAGCGGGCCTGGTTTTGTGGACCAGTTTCACCGCATATTCAATGACGTGATCGGTTACCGGAACGCGTCGTACCAAATGCTGGAAATCCATGATCTCCTCGGAAGTCACGACTTTTTTTACCTGGTAACGAACGTCGTTGGTGGTGTTTTTAACAATGTTAACTTCCTCTGCATAGGAAGGATAATCCAGCTGGATCATGAACATGAAGCGGTCGAGCTGGGCTTCTGGCAGGGGATAAGTTCCTTCCTGCTCAATAGGGTTTTGAGTAGCGAGTACGAAGAAAGGACGTTCCAGCGCGTGCTTTGCTCCCGCGATTGTAACAGAATATTCCTGCATCGCTTCCAGCAGTGCAGATTGCGTTTTGGGTGGCGTCCTGTTGATCTCGTCGGCCAGGATAATGTTGGCAAAAACGGGCCCCTTGATAAATTTGAAATTGCGGTTCTGATCCAATGTTTCAGAACCCAGAATGTCTGACGGCATTAAGTCAGGCGTGAACTGGATCCGGTTGAAATTGAGGTCTAGCGAAGAAGCGATCGTCTGGATAAGAAGCGTTTTGGCTAGTCCGGGCACACCCACCAAAAGGCAATGGCCCTGACAGAAAATCGCGGTCAGTAGTCCTTTAACAACCTCATCTTGCCCGATTATTACATTTCCAATCTCACTCCGGATTTTATCATAAGCTACTTTCATAGCTTCGGCAGCTTCAACGTCCGATGAATACTTCACAATGTGTCAGATTAAATTTTCAATTCCTTAACCGCAATCCTGTCCTGAAAGCTAAATATCGTTTGCCAAAGCCTCTAATCCGAGCACTTTACAATCTTTATATTCAGGCTCGATGCTGATGAAAACGTCGCCCTGCGCTTTTTTAAACCATTCTTCCAATGCATTGTTCCGTTTGTTACTCAACACGATCTGAGCGAGTTTTTCGTAATCATCACGAAGATTGGCCGTATGCGGCTCCGATTTGCTCTTGTACCAGATGATACGCATGGCGCTTCTTCCATCTTCGGTTCGATAGGCAACCGGTTTGCTCAATTCGCCTACTTTCATGGTGTCGATAGCAAAATATAGTGCCGGGTCCATAGAAGCATCCAGTGTAAGACGAGCTAAACCTGTATTTCTATCCATGATCAAACCACCCGATTCGGCTGTTTCTTTATCTTCCGAATTGTCCAAAGCCGCTTTCGCGAATTTCAATGTATCGATTTCAATCAGATTTCTAAGACTATCCAGGGCGCGGACCGCAGAAGTCATATCTGTTCCTTTGTTATAATCAGGACGAAGCAGGATGTGTCTGGCGTGATATTCAGCGCCGCGCGTTTCGATGAGCTTGATCAAGTGAAAACCAAATTGCGACTCAACGATATCCGACATTTCACCTGGTTTTAATGATAATGCAGCTCCTTCAAACTCGGGAACCATTGCACCACGTTTGGCAAAGTTTAGGTCACCGCCATTTTTTGCTGAACCAAGGTCTTCTGAATAGATCTGCGCCAAAGTAGCGAAGTCTTCACCTTTTTCAGCGCGTTGCTTCAATTCCAGCAGTTGTTGTTTCAGCTTGTCCTTCTGCTCGCGGGTAACAGTTCCCAGCTTCACAATGTGGCCGATTTCGACTTCGGAAGGAATGTAAGGTAGACTGTCTTTTGGAATAGAATTAAAAAACTTGCGCACTTCATTCGGCGTAATCTTTACATTGCCTGAAATGGTCCGCTGCATTTTTTCTACGATCTTTTGCTCCTTCACCTGCGTGCGAAGCTCGCTTTTCAGGTTTTCAATGCTTTTACCGTAGGCTTCTACAATGTTCTTTTCAGATCCGAAACGCTGTACCATATAGCCCATTTTGGCATCCAGCTCGCCGTCGACTTCTTTGTCTTCCACCACAACCGAGTCAATTTCGGCTTTGGCAAGAAGCATTTTGTTGATAATAAGTGATTCCAGAAGCTGGCATTTTTCAGGAGCGGCGCGTCCTTCTGCTTTGTATTGATTGTACATTTCCTCCAATTCGGAGTTCAAAATGTAGTGATTGTCAACCCGGGCAATGATTTTATCAATGCTGATCCCCTGCTGCCCCTGTCCGAAACTGATGAGACTGAAAAACAGTGAGAATACTGCTATCAGACCGGGCGCAATTACTTTATTTATTTTCATATGGTTATTTGATTCTCCTTAATCTGTTCGGGTTACTATGGTTTTGATTACAAAACGGTTTACGAAATGCTAAAATACGCTTAACGCTTAATTTTTTCTAATTCTTGCGCATTCACTTTAATAGGGAATTTCGCTTCCAGCCGGTTTACCAACTGTTTTTCCAACTCTTTCTGGTAATCGTTGATCACGCTTCCACGCGCTTCTGCAAATGTCTTCCCGCGTGATGGCTCTATTTTTTGTACGGAAGTCCAGAAAACCATGTTGTTGTCCGTCACAGTTTGTTCGCCTGTCTGCCATTTGAATCGGGCAAATAAAGGGTTGTCCTTTGTAAAATATCCATCCCGGATCATAACGGCGTCGGGAGCGTCTGCATTATAGACCTTCTCCACATCACCTTTCGACTGGCTGTAAAACTGGAAGCCTACCCGCCGGTTGCGGTCGGCTTCGGCCGTTTGCCTGAACGAGCCATAGTCTTTTTCAATGATCCGTAAAATCGGGATATTCCGGCCATTCAAATACTTTACAACATTCCTGATGCGGTTGGCGGATGTGATCTCACCCTCGTCCGCTGACCTGTAACCTGCAATTTCTACAATGTAATCAGGATTCTTTTCCATTACAATATAAACGTCGGTCAGTGCATCAAGTTGCTCATTATCAATTTCGCTGGCATTGGCTGCGAACAATATTTCCTTCGATCTTCTTTCGAGCTTGTAAGGGCTTTGTGCCAATGTTCTCTTGATCGCATTCACAGTTTGCGTGTCCTTAGCCGACACAATGGTCGCCAGCACACGTTCCGGGAACTTATAGCGGTCCTTATGCTGGTCATAGAAAGCCTTCTGACCCGTCGAATCCGTCAATGAACGTCCCCATACATTCTCCTCCATTACTTGTGAAAGCAGCACCCCTTCTTTAATCTCGCTGATCAGGCTCCTGAACTCAGCATTAGTCTCTTCCAAGTGTTCCTTTTCAAAATCAGCCAGGCTTTCCGTCAAATAGTCATTATAATATTTCCGAAACACAACCGCAGGCGATGCATCTTTCGGTTTAACCTGCTGCTTTCTTTTTACATAATTCAAAAAGCCCAGTGCATCGTACGATTGCTCTTCAATCTTAAATAACGCAACCGAAGCCCAATCTGTTGATACTGCACTTAAATAATCCCAATTTCCGCTGGTAATGCTGCTGTCTCCCAACGCCGCAACTGTTTTCCACTGTTCTGCAAATTCCTGGACTTTGTATTTCTCCCTGAGCCGTTTCGCATTGGCTTGTTCCAGCACTTTTCCTCTCGAATCCGTCACCACTTTTTTCCGCAGCGATGGCGCCATGGTTGCATATGGTTCCAGGCTGCGCTTTTCGGCCAGTCGCACAATGTGCCATCCATACATGGTCAGCACAGGTTTGGAATAGGCGTTCACCTTGGTCAATGCAAAGGCCGCTTCTTCAATTTCAGGCACCATTTGCCCGATGCCAAACATGGGGAGTAACCCGCTGTTTTTCCTGGATTGTTTATCGTCTGAAAAACTTTCCACGACTGCTTCCCAATCTTCACCGCTTTGTAACAGGGCATAGGCTTCATCGATCCGCGCTTTCGCAGACTCTTTCTGCGCCGCAGTTCCTGCCGTATCCTGCTGAACCATGATATGCGCAATCCGAACCATCCCCCGGTTCGAACGGCGATCTGTTACTTTTACCAGGTGATAGCCTCCCTTCGTACGCACGGGCTGCGAAACTTTTCCGACGGGCAACGTATAAGCTGCCGTTTCTATGGGATATAAGGTCTGAAAAGCGGTAAAATAACCCAGATCGCCTTTGGTTTTTGATGCAACGGGATCTTTCGAGAATTTTGCGGCCAGGTCGCCGAAATCATTGCCTTCCTCCAATCTTCCCCTCAATGCGATGGCCGCGCGGTAGGCTTCCAAAGTATCGGCCGGAGAAGCATCTTCCGAAACACCGATCAGGATATGGGAAGCTCTCACTTCCTGTTTCAGGCGGTTATAAGCTTCATTCGAGAGTTTTTCGACAAGTGATTTGTCAACCAGGTGGTTTTTTGCGAGCTGTTCGCGGTAGGAGGTGATTTCTTCTTTATAGTCCTGAGTGGTGTCTTTTCCTTCTTGCTTGGCATGCAGGACCTTTATTTTAAGGTCTTTGTATAAATTAAAATATTCTTCCGGAGTTAACTCACGCGTTGAATCAGAAGCATTTTTGTTTTTATTGTATGAATCCTGGTAATCCTCAATCGAAAATTTCTCGTTCCCAATTTCCAGTAAGGCGGGCGTTTCGGTTACTACTGCTGCTTGTTGAGGAGGTGCGGTTGTTTTACAGGAGCTTACGGCTAAAACCGCAAGCAGGGCAATGTTGTATTGTATTTTAGGCATATCTACAAATCGAATTTTAAAGGGGCTTCCGGCAATGTACGGCTGCCTTACGACGCTGGTAAAGCCGGCAAAGTTAGACGCTTTCCGAACAGATCAAAAATATAACGTACAGGCTGGCGATTTGTTCTCTGTTGTCCACAGTAGCTGTGATTTTCAGTATGGCGTGATCGCCCCACTGCAAACGTTTGCAACATGGCCATTCTTAGGAAGCCGGTGTAGAAGTCCCTCTATTTGTACTCCTGCATGAATCTTTGGTTTAATTATCATAAATGCCCTTTTTTGGCGTTTCAGGCACAATTTTTTTAGCGGACGCGGGCAAAAGTAGTTCTTAAAAAAGGTTGGTTATGGAAGAGAGTAGAAAAAATGATTTCGTTCAGGCAATCAGAGCATTGTGGATCGAGCAGAAAACCAGAGAACTCCTTTATTTAGAAGCATTGAAGAAGGACAATATGGGCCCTTGCAGGCGCATTCTCAGCCAGGGCCATGTAAGTGCTTTATTATTCCAGAAGGAGATCAAGTGGATTTATGATTATTTTAAGTGTTTTCTGACGGACAAAGAGTTGGGCGAGACCAATCATATCACAGCCCGGACAGCATTAAAACTGCTGGAAGACGTGGAAGAAAAAGAAGAAATCGCAACTTGTCTAAAAAAGGTAGAAGCAGCTACATTGCAGCTCTACAAAAAGCTGCGTACTTACGTTGATAAGGATTCCGAAGCACGACAAATGCTGGACGAACACTTGGTGCGTATATCTGAGTTTTACGAATCTTTATGCAAGCTGGAAGTCGGAACCAGAAGCAGGGTAGGTTATACCGCTGCTGCCTGATCCACAAAAATCAGATCTCATATAATTCAATAGGCAGGTCGTCAGGATCGGCAAAGAATGTAAATTTTTTGCCGGTAAATTCATCCACTCTCACAGCCTCCGTAACAATCCCCTTTTTTCGCAACTGTGCAATCGCCGGTTCAATATCATCCACCTGAAAAGCAATGTGCCGCAAGCCGGTCGACTCGGGCCGCGACGGGCGCTTAGGCGGACTTGGGAAGGAAAATAGCTCGATAATGTATTGCCCGTTGAGCGAAAGATCAAGCTTATAAGAATCCCTTTCTGATCTGTACACCTCTCTTTCAATCTCAAAACCCAGGATATCGGTATAAAAGTGCTTGGATTTTTCGTAATCCGAGCAAATGATGGCAATGTGGTGTACGGCTTTGAGTAGTTTCATGATACAGGAATATAGGGCTCAAATATAGACCGCATATTTTAAATCCTGATAAATATCTTTCGCACGTATAACCAATACAGGATCGCCCATTCCACCAGCAGGATAATTGCACCGCGAACCAATGGCTGGTAATTGGGCCCGAAGAGCAGGTCATAGTTTTGGCTGACATTGATGCGGAATGAGCTGTCTATAAAGCTGACAATGGTTTCAGCCATAACGTAGGCCACAATTGAATTGGTGCCAATCACGATAAGCGGGAAGAAGAACCGCTGCTTTTGCTTTACATCAACAATAAAGTAAAATCCAGCCAGGAAAAACATACAAATTCCTCCACTGAAAAGCGTCCATGCAGGCGTCCATATGCGTTTCACGATGGGGTTAATGCCCGCGAAATTAAGGACCAAGGCCAAGGCCAGCAGGATTGCTGCTGTCATAGCGAGGCGTCTGAGCAACCACGCGGAAGATGTGGCGGATTTGAGCCATTTCCCTGCAATAAGGCCGAGGATCATGGTTCCTAATGTGGGAATGAAACTCATTGTGCTATATCCGCCTCCGTTGAATTTGAATGTTTCGGGGCGTGGAAATAAATTCAGGAACCAGCGATCAAACGCCCACGCAATGTTTGTATTCTTGTTCCAATGTGCGGCAAAGCCTTTGAGGTTGTGCTCCCAGTTGGCAACATTGCCCGTTTCCGACCAGTCGAAATATGGCCCGGGCAGGCTGTATAAGGCGAATGCAAGTCCGTATGCAAGTAATATCCCGCCTAGCGCGCCCCATTGCGTGCGTTCGCCCGTAAAGCCGAGTGCAAACAGGATAGGATAGCCTAAGCCGATCTGTGTTAATGTATCTTCGAATGTAAAATTGGTTTGCTCGCTATGCATGGAACGCAGGAAAATGCCAAGCAAGATCAACGTCAGCGACCTCCTGAATGTATGCAGCCACATTACAGTCGTACTTTGTTCCCGGCTTGCACGGCTGGCGATAGAGTAGGGAAGTGCCACCCCGACCAAAAACGAGAAAGACGGCTGAATCATGTCGTGCAAGGAGCAGCCTACCCATTCCACATGACTTTGATGATAATCCAGAAATGCCCAAAATGCACTGCCCGGAAAGGCTTCCGCGACTTTTCCCAGCCGCAGCACTTCGGCCATCATCAGGAACATTACAAATCCCCGATAGGCATCGATGGAGGAAACACGTTTCGGAGCGGGTATATACTCTTTCAAATTTTGATGGGTTTAGTCAGAGCATAAAAGAAAAAACCCCGCCGGATATACCCAGCGAGGTTTTTTCAATTAAAATGTGCTTAACTAAACATTCATCTTTTTAAGCTCTTTCACGGCATGGTCGGCCGCGCGTGCGGTCATAGCCATGTAGGTAAGCGACGGGTTCACGCAAGATGCGGAAGTCATGAATGCGCCGTCTGTTACGTACACATTCTCTGCGCCCCAAACCTGATTGTTCTTATTCAAAACAGAGGTTTTCGGATCATTACCCATTCTGGCTGTGCCCATTTCGTGGATACCAATGCCCGGGTGTTTGGAATCGTCAATGTATGGTGTAACGTTTTTCAGACCTGCTGCTTCCAGCATTTCCGCTGCATCATTCATCATGTCAACGCGCATTTTCCGCTCGTTTTCACCGTAAGCTGCATCAAAAACCACAAGCGGAAGACCCCATTTATCTTTCTTGGTCGGGTGCAATGTGAAGCGGTTTTTTTCATCCGCGATCATCTCACCAAAGCCCTGAATGTTCATATTCCATCCGCCTGGCTCTGAGAGCGATTTTTTGAAATCAGCACCGAAGCCGTCCGTTCCGACGCCGCGTCCCCAGCTTTCGCGGCTTGCGCCTCCCTGGTAACCAAAGCCACGAATGTAATCGCGCTTGTCGTCGCCCCAGTTGCGGTAACGTGGGATATAGATTCCGTTTGCACGTCTTCCGAAATAATATTTGTCTTCAAATCCATCCACATCCGCTCTCGCGCCAACTGCCAGGTGATGGTCCATAATGTTACGTCCCAGCTGGTCACTTTCATTTCCCAGACCATTCGGGAAACGTTTCGACTTCGAGTTCATTAATATAGAAGCCGAAGCAATAGCCGAAGCGTTCATGAAAATGATCTTCGCATAATATTCCTTGGTTTCCAATGTGTTCTGGTTGATCACACGAACACCTGTTACTTTGCCTAATTTATCATCGTAGATCACTTCTGAAACGATAGAATCAGGCACTAATGTAAGGTTACCTGTTCTCTGAGCAGCTGGAAGCGTTGCCGATTGTGTGCTGAAATAGGCTCCATAAGGGCACCCGCGCATACACATATTACGGAACTGACAAGCAGCACGTCCCAGTTCTGTATGGAAAGCTTGTGGCTGGGTAAGGTGCGCAGCGCGGCCCATAATGATGTGGCGGCCTGCAAATTTCTTCTCTACTTCTCCTTTTACGTGCTTTTCAACGCAGTTCATTTGCATAGGAGGCAGGTAATTGCCATCCGGCAACACATCCAGTCCGTCCTTTGCGCCGCTGATTCCCGCGAATTTCTCCACGTAATCATACCACGGAGCAATGTCTTTGTAACGGATCGGCCAGTCTACCGCGATGCCGTCTTTGGCATTCGCTTCGAAATCCATTGGATTGAGGCGATAGCTTTGGCGTCCCCACAGCAGCGAGCGTCCGCCTACGTGATAGGCACGGATCCAGTCGAATTTGCGGGTTTCTTCGTATTGGTTCTCTTTATCGTTTTCAAACAGATATGCCCATTCTTCGTTGGCTGTATAACCTGTCCTGATCCCTGCCCAATATTGCTCTTTGGCAATGGTGGTAACGCGGCCTCTGTGTTCAAATTCCCAGGGGGCAAGCGTTGCTGTTTTGTAATCGGTAATGTGCTTGATATCACGGCCTCTTTCGAGCATGACCACTTTCAAGCCTTTTTCTGTCAATTCTTTAGCTGCCCAGCCGCCGCTGATTCCCGATCCAACCACGATTGCGTCGTAAGTGGTTTGTTTCGCTGCCTTTATGTTTAAATTCATGATGAATGTTTTTCGATATTAATGACTTGGCCAGATGCCGGCCTGATAAATTCTGGAAATGCGGTGCTTACAAGGCCCACGCTTTTTGTCCCGGCTTGTAATCGATGCATCCATCGTAGCGACCCGGAACTGCCACATATTCAAGTGCTTGTGTTGCGCCTTGTTCGGATGTGAAATAACCCAGTAAGGTAAGCTCCTTCAACAAACGGAAGAATGGAACCGGTGCATCCGTGTATTCTTTTCCGGCTTCTGTATACTTTTTCTTTTCCGTGTCGGCCTTGGCCTGATCTGCTTTCGACGCTTTTTCCATTTCGGTCAGTATTGCCGTTCTGTCTTGTGGCGTTGCCTTCATGAAATCCTTCTTTTCGAGCTCTTCCAATCCTTTGTTAAAGCTTTTCTGCTCAGGCTCGGAATAGCAATCCTTCATCATTTTTTCGATAAACTCACCGACTTTCGCATCCTTTGCTCCCGGGGTGTCTGTTTTTGGGATGATCATCTCACTAACCTCCGCAACCAGCGCCTGTCTTTCCGGGGTAAACGGAAAAGTAATCCCGGTAGCAGTATCAGAAGCTTTTTTGCAGCTTTCGAGAAAAGCCAGCATGGTGGGGGCTGAGAGTGCACCACCCATTAAAAGTGCCACACGACCAAGGGCATCACGTCTTTTCATTTGATATACTTTATATGATAGGTTAACAATCCAAAATGTAATAATACATTTGATTAATGCAATTTTAAAAAGCCTGCTAATTTATGAAATATTCTCTGTTTACGGGTTCTTAGAACAATTCTATATAATGTAAACAAAGGTTATGTAACTCACTGTCAATGCGTACGGCGATATTAAAAACGCATTAATGTGTACTTTCTTAGCATGGTCAATTTTGGTTGCCGCAACAATGAACGACTTACATTACCATTAAATTGCAACCCCGGATGTCAGAATTATCAAAGCGGCCCATGACATAAAACGAGCCTTCCTTTTCACCGAATCTGCCGAGGTCCTGGGTTTCTATGAATGAGCAGCTATCCAGGTTGGCCAGGTCGATAATGTTAATGCCGCCGGTTTTGGAACTGTTGATATTGTGATCGTAAATCGCAAAAGGATCATTGATATCACGCAGCAAAATGCGCATTGAAAATCCTGGCATGAGCAGCCCGGCTCCGTGTGAATAGCCTTGCGAAAGCATTTCGGTCATGCCGTATTCAGAATGGATTTTGTCAACCCCAAGTCTGCCCGTAAGAATGTCATGCACTTCTTCTCTTAAAAGCTCCTGCCGGCGTCCTTTCATGCCGCCAGTATCCATTACCGTAAGTTCTTTGATCTTGGCTAAAAACGAGAGATCGTGGTCGCTCTCGGCCAGGTCCAGCAGGGCAAATGTTACACCCAGCATGAGGACCTTCTTTCCATCGGGGTTGTTTGCAAGAAAAGTGAGCGTTTGAAGCAGTTCATCCACATTTTTAAGATAAAAACCGGACAAATCTGACCCGCTTTCCTCAATAAAATGTTGCATCATATACACCAGCGAAGAGTTGTTTCGTTCAAGATATGATGGAAGCAGCGCCAGAATATGGAACTGTTTCAGGTCACCAAAATTTTCCCGAAAAATACGAGCGGAGACGTCCTTATATAATGTCCCGTCGAACAAATGGTGCTGGCTTGTTTGTTGGCCGGTTGTTCCGCTGCTTTGAAAAATAGCGGTAGCCGCTGGCAGGTCGCCGCTTTGGATAATGTGGTTTTTAAAAAACTGGACGGGCAAAAACGGAATCTGGGTCAGGCGGGTTATATGCTCCGGGATAATGTTCAGATTTTTGATATACTGATTGTAAACCGGGTTGTATGCTGCCTGATAGCGGAAAATTTCCAGTGTAAGGCGCTCGAAATTAGCAGGTTGTAAAGCTAGGATCTGCTCACGCAGTGCCTGCCGTTTTTCGGTTTGAGATTTGTTGTTTTGAAGTTCCAATACTGTTACTTTCGTAGAAATATAAATACAAAGCTAATATGCAATTGAAAGTTTCCCTATTCATCATTTTGGCAGCAGGAGCATTAGGCTGCGTGGATATCCCGGACTTTGATAACACACCCAAAATATATTATAATGGTATCGATCAGTTTACAGAAACTGATTCTGCCGACAAGAAAGTTCGCGAAAATGTGATCATTACCATCGATTTTGAAGACGGTGACGGTGACCTGGGCGCTTCCGCTGATGAACGTTCGGATTCGTCCTTTGTAAGGCCTTACGGAAAATGGGGTAACTATGAGCTTGTCACGGCAAGAAAAGGATCCGACGGCAAATGGACTGAGTCTATTCTTGCCGAGGATCAATACAAATGGATGCCTATCTTGAAACCTGACGGCAAGCCAGGTCCTATCAAAGGAAAGTTAGACTTGAATACAAGCTTTCTATATGGTAACAGCACGGTTCCGGTTTATGTGAGATTTAAAGTGCGTATCCGTGACCGGGCATTGAATGTCAGCGACCAGATCCAGACAGACAGCATTCAGGTCCCAGGTTACCGTTAAGCATTGTTCACACCCTTCAACAGATTGATTATGAAAGTTTCCAGCGCATTATTTCTCTGTATATCAGCCTCATTCACCGCTTGCGTGCCTGCGCCGGATTTCGATTCGGTCCCCAGAATCGAATATGCGTCCATTGATCAATCCACGGAGACAGATCCTGTGACAGGCAAGAAGCTGCGGGAGAATGTGGTGATTACAGTCACTTTTGAAGATAAGGACGGAGATCTGGGAGCGACGGCGGATGAACGTTCTGACGAAAACTTCAATTCCGTATATGGCAAGCGTGGTAATTATGAACTTATAACGCTTACCAAAAATACCGATGGCTCCTGGGATGAGCGTATTCTGTCCAGTGATTCTGTTATGTGGATGCCTATCCTTAAACCCGACGGTAGGACAGGCCCTATAAAAGGTAAGCTCGATTATGAGCTGAAGAGACCTTATGGGAATTCCTCCATTGATATTGAGCAAAAATACAAGGTCCGGATACGCGACAGGGCATTGCATTACAGCAACCAGGTCGAAACGGACATTGTCACTGTTCCCGGTTATAGATAAAAGCTCTCGCTACTCAATAATATTTGCATTCAACAGGATACGGAAAGTTGTTCCCCGACCTATTTCGGAGCTTTTGACAAAGAGCTTGCCCGAATGGTAGTTTTCAATAATCCTTTTGGCTAATGTCAATCCCAATCCCCAGCCGCGTTTCTTCGTGCTGAATCCGGGATTGAAAATCTTGTTCATATTGGCCTTGCTCATTCCTTTTCCTGTATCTGCAATATCAATCCAGATTTCTTTGGTGTTAGGCGGTGCCTGAAGTGTAACATTAATCTCGCCGATCCCACCCATCGCATCCACAGCATTTTTGCAGACATTCTCAATCACCCATTCAAACAGGTTTTTATTTATTAATGCCGTCTGCTCATCCGCGAGCTGGTTGAAGACCGAAAATTTCACTTTCGAAGAAACACGTTTTTCCAGGTAACTGATAAAATTCGTCACGATCTCGGTAACAGGCTCTTCCTTCAAAGTGGGCACCGAACCAATGTTTGAAAAGCGCGTAGTAATCATTTCGAGCCGGATCACATCTTTTTCTATTTCTTCTGCGATGGACGGATCAATGCTGGGATCGCTCCGGAAATATTCCACCCAGGCCATTAATGACGAAAGTGGCGTTCCTAACTGATGCGCCGTTTCTTTGGCCAAACCAACCCAAACACGGTTTTGCTCCGCTTTTCGGGCCGAACTGAACGCCAGATAAGCCAGATAACCAATCAAAAGCATGACCGAAAGCTGCAAAAACGGGTAGTAACGTAGCTGTGTAAGCAGGAATGAATTACTATAATAGATATTCCCAGTCCGACCCTTGCCCAAATCAACCGGGATCGGCGGATGTTCCAGTTTCATTTCAGCCAGCTTATCCTGAATAATGCGCTCGCGCTCGGCAGGGCCGGCATTTTTCGGGAATTCAATATTCTTGTTGGGATTGGGCAGATTATTTTCATTGACATAAATAACCGGGATCTGGTAAAAATTCACCGCATCCTGGATCACCTGGAACACCACATTGAAGTTCTCGTCAAAAGGGCTGTTGAACACATATCGCATTCCTTCCGCATAAAGCTGCACTTCGCGTTCTTCCCGTTGTTCAAGCTCTTCCACCAGTTTATCAGTATAAAATAATGATCCGATGCTGAGCAAAAGCAGGATAATGCCAATAATGTATTTATAAAAGCTTTTCTGATCATACGTGTCCATCAGAGAGCGGCGCAGGCGCTGGCTGTTGAGAATGGCAACGGGATGCAGTCGAAAACGAGGCTTTTGTTTTGGAGTTTCGCTAATCATTCATGGGCGGGCACGCATTTCCCGCAGTTAATGTTATATCCTGTAAATAACGTAAAATATTCGTGCTTAGTGGCCTGTAACGAAAGAAATCGGTGTTTGCAGGCGATTGTTATTTGTAAGATTTCTAAATAAACTTCCGGTGCTTTACACACGTTCCTATTGTAAGTTTTGTGCCGTACTTTTGTGTACCGAATAAGAACCAGTGATGTATAATCAGTTCAAATCAATAAGTTTATCACATCGGAATGCGACTCTGGCGATCAGAGAACAGCTTGCATTGAATGAGGCGGAGGCGAAAAGCATGATGCTCAGGCTGAAAGATTTCTTTGATGTTTCCGATGTCCTTGTTGTCTCCACCTGCAACCGCACCGAAATATACTATTCCGCCGCAACGGACCTGAATGAGGAGATCATCAAAATGCTCCTGATCCAAAAGGGCGTTGCTGACATTGAATCGTTCAAATCCTATTTTGAGCGCTTTTCAGCGGGAGAGAGTGCAGTGCAGCATTTATTTCAGGTTGCTACCGGCTTGCAATCGCAGGTTGTGGGCGATATGCAGATTCCAAATCAGATCAAACATGCATATCAGTGGTCGGCAGACCTTAATATGGCCGGGCCGTTCTTACACAGACTTTTACATACCATTTTCTTTGCCAATAAGCGCGTAGCGCAGGAGACTTTCTTCCGGGATGGAGCTGCTTCTATTTCTTATGCAGCCGTAGAATTGCTGGAAGGATTAATGCCAAATCCGAAAGTGCTAATCGTGGGATTGGGCGAGATAGGAGCGGATGTTTGCCGTAACCTGGCCCAGAAAAAAGGAACTGCCGAGGTTACCATCGTAAACCGGTCAAGGGATAAGTCGGATAAGCTGGCTGAGGAGCTCGGTTTCCGCGTAGCAGACTTTTCTGACATTGAAGGCGAGATTTCCAGAGCGGATATCATTGTTTCTTCCATCGTTCGCGATGATCCTTTCTTTACCAAGGAAATGATGGTTCGCTTGCGCGGAATGTCTTTCAAATATTTCATTGATCTTTCCGTACCACGCAGCGTTTCCCCGGAAGTAGAGGAAATTCCTGGCGTAATGCTTTATACAATTGATTCCATCCGTTCCAAAGCGGATCAGGCATTGCACCGCCGCCTGGAAGCCGTGCCGCATGTGCGTGAGATCATTGATGAAGCCGTTATTGAATTCAACGACTGGTCCAAAGAAATGGTGGTGTCACCAACCATTCAGAAACTGAAAGGGGCTTTGGAACAGATCAGAAAAGAAGAACTGACGCGTTTTACCAAAAACCTGACGGATTCGGAACTTGAAAAAGTGGAACGCATCACAACCAGCATGATGCAGAAAATCCTCAAACTTCCTGTGCTTCAATTGAAAGCAGCCTGCAAAAGAGGAGAAGCAGAAACGCTCATCGATGTGTTGAATGACCTCTTCAATCTGGAAAAACAAGCGGAAAAGCATTAATCAAGATTCTATATTTTTATATATATCAAAAAGAAAGGATGGCATTTGCCATCCTTTCTTATGTATTACCTTACCCTCCACAATAATTAATTGTTTCTTATTACATTCCCATTTTCTTGATAAATGGTCCTGCTATTGCCAAAACCTCTTCCATAGTCAAAGGTTCGTCAAATGATTCTGTTACAGCGTCTCTGCTGATGCCCACAACACCTGGTAGCGTAGCAGCGTCCAAACCAGCGTGAACTGTGTTAGACTCAGGCGTTGCGCCTTTATAAACTGCTTCCGGGAAACCTTTATCTTGTGTAATCCACCCTTTCATCATTGGATCCTTTTTCAGGTGACCGATGATTCTTCTTACCAGTGAAGCGTGACGCGCCTCTACCGAGTGAACCTGCAATGCATATTCAAGGATCTGAGGAGAACCGATCAGGTTTCCTGCCTGTCCTTTGTAAGCACGTACACCCGTGTCTTCCAAAGCAGATGAGATCGTGATGAATGTCATGAAGTTAGTCCATGCATCTGGGAAAGCTCCACCATATGTGAAGTCAAACTGAGGACGGTCAACAGCAGCACTTCCCAAAGCAGATTTGAGGAATTCAACGTGTTGTGTTTCGTGTCTTTCGATTTGTGAGAAAACCAATGTGTATTCCGCAGGAATGAAATTGGTCATTCTGTTTGCCTGGAAGTAGAATGTCTCTTCAAGATATTCCAGCGTCAGAGCGAAATTAAGTATATCTGTTACAGATGGCGTAGCGGCATATGCCTTATTTACAATGGAAGCGAAAACGGTTGGGACAGCTGCCGAAGCGAGTGTGCTGCCTACACGATTCATAAACATGCGACGGGTAGAGTGCGCTAGACGTCCTGCTGCATCACCGTCAACTTGTTGAATGCTGTCTAGTATTCTAAAAATATTCATGTCAGTAAGTTTTTTAAAAGTTAGCGTGGCAGATCTTTTCCACTGATTTTATCCATAATAAATGGTGCAACACCGCTCAAAATTACGGACGGAGAATAAGCATTTTCCAAGCCCATATTGTTGATCTGTCCACCTGCGAATTCCAATGCATTCGGGTTGATCAAATCGGCGATTGCAGAAGCGTGTCTTGCTTCAACAGATACGATCTTACCAGCAACAAGCAGATAATTAACGTCCTTAATCAGCTTGCCAGCGCCGTTGTAAGCAGCTACGCCAGTATCTTCAAACAATTTTGCAGCGCCAAGTACACTTTTGCGGTCAGCAAAGTCAATAGCAGAAAAATTAGGAGTAAGGCCTTTGATAGCGTTGCTGCCTAGTGCTGTTTTGAAAAATTCTCTGTGGATAATTTCGTGATCACGAATGTCGGTAAGGATCCATTTTTCCATATCTGTCATGTTCAGATAAGGAGTCATCATTACTTGCGTGTAGAATGCAGCTTCAAGCTGTTCCAATGCATACGCATAGTTCAGGATACCAAGATCACCAGTTCCAAGGTTTACAGTATCGTCGGATGCCAGATCCTGCTCTGTGCAGGCACCAAGGATGAATGCTCCCGTGGCAGCGGCAACGCCCGCAGATCTCAGGAAGTAACGTCTGCCCACTTTTGATAGCATTGCGCCCTCAGAAGGTTCAGAAATTTGAGTTAATGTTTGTTTCATAATCAGGAAAGTGTTTGAAGTTTATTGTGAACCATTTCAGAATTTCCATCCTGGTCCTGGCAGACTTACGCTGTATAAATCTTTATGGATTAAGTATCAGGGAATTATCTTGCAACTTTTAGGAATACTATTTTTTGATTTTGTATTAATCCAATTTAAACGAAGGATATTTGGTGTAAACATTGTATTATTTACTTAAAAATATTTTTGAAATTCTTTAAAATAAATAAAAAAAAGGGCGCTATGACTAAATAGCGCCCTTTTCTACCATGCTTGATTACAACCCAAAGCCTAATGCAAATCCTTTTACAGATCCTGCGAAATCCGAAACTTTCGTTGCGCTTCCGGTGGTCAGGTTAATGGAGTATAGTCCGGTGTTTCCGCCAACCGTAAGCAAAGCGTACGCCATGCCCGTAGTGCCACCGATATCAAATCCGCTGGCTGCATCGATATCAATGCCCAACGCACCGATTTTTTCGAGACCGCCGTCATTTGGTGGATTTTGTTTGAATAATGAATTCGACTCGCTGTCGATATCATATAGCACCGTGCTGGTTGTGCCTGCAAAGCTGTTTGTATAAGCCGCAGCATTCACGAATGGCGTGCCAGGTCCCGGCACCAATTTCAATGGTCCGTCAAGCAGTGTAATGCCGCTGGTAACATTGATACGCAGATTTTGTCCCGTGTTGCTCACGATGCGCAGCCTGTCAGCAACAGGGTTGAAGTCGAAACCGAAGCTTGTACCCATTACTTTAAAGTTAGGATCACCAAGATAATGCAATGGAGGAAGCGCTTTTGCAGCAGCTGATGCCAGATCAAGTCCGTACAGTTTTCCATCAGAACCCAGTGCGTGCAAGCGACCATCCGCAGGACGGAAATCGATTCCTTCGATGTTAACGCCCATTGGCAAGCCTGTAATCGCTTTTTCGATGCGTGTTCCGGCGTTCATCGGGTTGAAGATCAGCAGCTTGTTGGAAGCATCAACCGCATAAGCAACCGGGCTGGTAGGAATGGCAACGCCAATGATCTTGCCAGCAGGCAGATTGCCGATTTTTGAAAGTGCACCTGTCGAAAGATTAATTTCGGCAAGTTCCCAGATGTTGTTCACCTTTACGGATGCAATCGCGTAGTTATTAACAGAAGAAATATCAAACCCGCCTACATCCTGAATGTCCGTTCCCAACGGGCCGACTTCTTTCAAAACGCCGTCATTAGGAGGCATTTGCAGGAAAAGTTTATCAACGTCCGGATCAATGTCGTAAAGTTGTGTAGTTGTTGAACCGGCAACATTGTTTGTATAGGCAGCAGCAGCCACTTTCACATCATTATAACCTTTCAGATAACCATCAAGCGCAGCTAATGCGTTGGTTTCAGGGTGTAAACGTAAATTTTGCGCTGTGTTTGTAACCAGTCTGATGCGGTCAACAGTTGGGTTGAAGTCGAAACCAACCACTTCCGGGCCCGAAATGCCAGGATTAAATGGAACAGGGCTAATAACTGTAACTCTTCCCGGATTAATGTCGGAGCGGAGATTGACGGTGTAGATGTGATTTTTGTTTCCTACTGCATAAAGCTGGCCTGTTGCAGGGCGGAAATCAATGCTCAATAATTTTTCATCCGGCTCTAATCCTGCGGAAATCGTAAGTGTGCGGATGGGCGTACCTGGGTTTTGTACATTTAATTCATAAATCTTGTTGTCGCTTGTTAATGCGTAAAAAATCTGGTTAGGAGCGCTCACCAGCGGCACCGGCTGGCTATCAAGTTGGGTTTGTTCCGTACATGCCTGATTGACGAAGACCAGACCAGCGAGAAGCAGCGAACTGCCCGAGACGGATCGCAAAATTTTAGAGATGTTCATACCATTTGGGTTGAGTGTGACAAGTAATTTGACACACCACATACGACCCTCAACCCGATTTAGATCAATCGCATTTAATTAATTTTTAATGCGTATGCGGTTCAATTTAATGGTTTTTTAATGCGGGTGGAGCAGACTGGTTATTCTTTGGACATCATGCCGATCATCTTATCCAGGTTGAGGCTTCTGGCCGAAGCGTCAAATATTTCCCTGTAAACGCCCTCTTTTTCATACAGTTCGGCGTGCGTCCCGAACTCTGCGATGCGTCCTTTTTTCATGACATAAATCTGATCCGAATCCAGGATCTGGGAAAGGCTATGCGAAATGATGACAACTGTCCTGCCTTCTTTAATGGCATCCAAACTGTTTTTAATCTGCTCGGTTGCGATGGCGTCAAGGCTGGCTGTGGGTTCGTCGAGGAAAATGACGGGTGGATTTTTCAGAAAAAGTCGTGCAATGGCAATGCGTTGCTGCTGACCGCCTGAAAGCATTTGCGCGTCGGTTTCGTATTGCGCAGGCAACTCCATAATCTGATCGTGCAGATATGCTTTTCGCGCTGCGGCGATCAACTCGTCCTGGGTTGCGTTCATTTGCCCGTAACGGATATTTTCCGCAATAGACCCTTTAAAAATGTGGTTTTTCTGTAAAACCATTCCGATGGAGTTACGCAATGCAGGCAGATCATAATCTTCCAGAGGACGCCCGTCCAGCGTAAGCGTGCCGGAATCCGGCGCATAAAAACCAATGAGTAAGTTGATCAATGTGCTTTTTCCAGCTCCCGACAACCCAACCAGCGCAGTCGTTTGCCCGGATTTAATGTTGACATCAATATTAAACAATGCTTTGGTGCCATTCGGATAAGTAAAGGAAACATCGTTCAAGGCATAATCGCCGCGGATCGTCTCGGGAATAACCTTTCCACTTTGTTCAACTGCATTATCGGCGTCCAGTATTTCAAAAAAGCCTTCGGAATAGGTCAATGCGTCGTTCATCTCGTCGTAGATCCGGTGCAGCTGGCGGATAGGGGCGGACACATTATTGAAAAGCAGGATATGGAACATAATCGCCCCGATGGACATTTGCTGATCCAGCACAAGATAGGCCGTAAGAATGATAATCAGCACGACGCCGATTTGCTCGATAAAGCTTTTAATGCCGTCGTAGGCAAAGTTGGTGCGGCGCGTTTTGAGCTGCGTCTCCATTAGCTCCATCTGCGTCTGATACTGCTTTTGCCCCTCAAATATTTCCCTTACAAATGATTTGATAACAATGATAGACTCGATCAGGTTGATCAGTCCGCTGCTTTTATTCTCTCGTTGCCTTTTCAGTTTGCGCCTTACGCCCTGCAATTCGCCCGCCTGCTTGTAACTGATCCAGAAGTAAACCGGTAAGATCGCAAGGGCAATCGCTCCGACATAAAAATTGGCAGAGAACATGATCGCAAGCGCAACGATGGAATTGGCAAAAAGCGGGAGAATGTCAATAAAAAAGTTCTGAATCAGTTTGGTAAGGCTTTCCACACCACGGTCTATGCGGGTTTGCAGCTTACCTTTCTGATTGTCATTGTCGCTGTAAAAGGCGAGGTTATAGGTGAGGATTCTGCTGATGGCTTCCTGAGCGAGATCGCTGGACACCTTAATCCTGATTTTTTCACCAAAATAACGCTGGCCAAAAACGATGAGCGAGTTAACAATTTCCTTTACAAAAAGAATGAGGGAAATCTTGATCAGCAAATCCTTACCTTGAATGATGCCCCAGTTTCTGTCGAGCATTGCCTGCACGGAATCCACTGTATAACGCAAAACCCAGGGGTTAACCTGGGCAGTCACCGCGCCAAGCAGTGTAAGGAAGAGCGCGAAAACGATTTGTTTGTTATACGGCTTTACGTAAGGCTGCAGGCGCTGGAATATTTGCCAGATACTCATAGTGAATGTTCGGGGAAGCTAATTAGATTCATTTCAGGAGTTATCCCAATAACTATGCCCTACTTTTTGCCGGAGCGCTTGATAGGGCGTCCGTATTTCTGCATTTTTTCCTGCGCGTGATTTCTTCTGACGTTTACCTTCTTATTCTTATCTATCTTTTCGTGAAATGCACCGCCGCCTGCTTCTCTTTTGGGCAGCTTCACATCAATGCTCTTCATGTAGATCTGCGGCTCTTCATCCGGCGTAAGGATTTCTGATATTTTAAGGTTTTCGGGAAGATCTGCGATCGGGATCTGGTAATTCATCAACTCCTCGATCTGCTCCTGGCGTTCTTTTTCACCTTCTGTAATAAAGGAAATGGCTACGCCTTTTTTATCCGCGCGACCAGTCCGGCCGATGCGATGAATGTAATTTTCAGGGATTTCCGGAATGTCAAAATTGAAAACGTGGGAAACTTCTGCAACGTCCAATCCACGCGCAATGATGTCTGTGGCGATCAGAACGCGATAATTACCTTCGTGAAATTGCTTAACAGTGTTAAATCTGTGATTTTGTTCCTTGTTGGAGTGGATGACACCTATCTTGTTCAGGTAACCCATTTCCAGTTGTCCGAAGAGCTGGTCGGCCAGCTTTTTAGTCGCGACAAACACCAGCACCTTGGTCATATCCGGGTTTTCTTCCAGCAGCAGATCCAGCAGGTTTACTTTGGTATAAAAGTTCGGAACGTAATATGCTTTCTGTTCAATGTTTTCCAATGGTGTGCCCACGGGTGCTGCTTCAATTCTTACCGGGTTATTAAAGTAAGTCTGCATTAATGCTTCAACCTCCGGCGTTAATGTCGCGGAAAAGAGCAGGTTCTGGCGTTTTTGCGGCAGGAGGTCAAGAATATTTTTTAGCTGCGTACGAAAGCCCAGGTTGAGCATTTCGTCCACTTCATCAATCACCAGTTTCTTAATTGCTTTTGTTTTGAGCGAGCCATTCAATGCCAGGTCGAAAAGCCGGCCCGGTGTAGCGACAACTACGTCTGCCCCGTTTTTCAGCTCAGCCATTTGTACTTTAATATTGCCACCGCCATATGCCCCTACGACCTGCAATGTCAGGTATGCGCTCAGTTTTTTCACCTCTTCCACCACTTGCACCACAAGCTCGCGGGTAGGAACCAGGATCAGCAATTGTGGGAGGCGATCTTTGGAAAACTCGATTTGCCGGAGGGTAGGAAGCAGATAGGCAAAAGTCTTTCCAGTTCCGGTTTGCGCAATCCCGCATACATCTTTCCCAGACATCATTACTGAAAAAACCTTATGCTGGATCGTTGTCGGCGTTTCGTAATTCAGATCAGCGAGGGCCTGTAATAGAGGTTTGGTGAGATTTAATTCTTCAAAAGTCATAACAATGATTATAATAAAGCACAAAGTTACGCCTAATCTGCGGTTAGCGCGGCATCATTTGCCGGTATAAAGGGCAACGCCAAAAAAAGAACCAGATGGATGATCGCATCTGGTTCTTCTAAATATTGCTAAGTAGCTTGGCTAGTTAGCGCGTCCTCAATCTGCCGGTGTTGCTGTTGTAAGTTCCTAGCGGAAAGCTAAGGCCAGCATTGATTCCGAAATTTTGGTTCTTCACATTGGTGTTGCCATCTTTGGTTACATCAATAAGGCCTAATCCATAACGTGCGTCCAGGTTCAGCCAGATTTTTTCCTGCAGGCGAATGTTAATTCCTGCTCCCAAAGTCAACCCAAGGTCAAATGGAGAATAAACGCGGTTGTTGGAATCGCCATTCAGGTTGTTTCCGTCTTTGTCCCGTGCGCCTACTAGAAAGTTAAGGCTTGGTCCCAGGAAAATTTTCGGGCGAACTTTGTCACCATACTGTCCGAAGAAAAATGTTGCCAGCAACGGAGCCTGAATGTAGTTCAGGTTAAGCTCATTTGTCTTGTTGTTGTTCTGAGCGCCCATCTGCGTAAACAAGAGCTGTCCGCTAAATCCAAAGCCGGATTCTGAACTGTAATTGTAGAAACCACCGACCGTTATGCCCGGTTTCCAGTCCGTATTAGCCACGTCTCCCCTGAAATTAGCGATGGAAACCCCAACAATAGGTCCAATGGAAACATTCTCTTGTGCTTGTGCCTGCGTTACAAACAATGTAACCGCAAGTAATAGAATAATACAATTTTTCATCTGAGTAGGTTAAATATACATTCGCTGCAAAACAACAAAACATGTACCAACACGAATGAAAAAACGCCCGCTAGTCAATGTGCTCATTGCAAGCGCAATGTTCGTATATTTATATTTAGACTAAACTCTGAACCGGGGAATTACCTCTACAACTGTATACGTTACCCTCAAAAATCGGCTGATTCACTTATTAGTCTTCTTCTTCATCAAGGAAAGACTGGCCAGGTATCTGATAGGTTTTCAGATAGGCTTTAAGCTGTGAAGGCACCTTCCAGTTTTTGATCACATTACGGATGTTTTTTATCTCCGCTTTCATCTCATTCACATTGGTATTGAACTTGACGATTACGGTCGTAAGAGAATTGGCATGCTGGAATGGCAATCCGCAAACGGCTGAGATCTTCTTCTGAATGGCTTCTTTGACAAGTTCCAGTTCCTCTACTTGCTGTTTAAGCACCTTATTATAGTAGTTGAGCTGGTTTTTACTCAAATTTTCCAGTTGATCCTGATCAATCCTATCCAGCGCGATCTGTAATTTCAGAAGTTTCAGCAAGTTATTTTCCTGATATGCCTGCGTCACCTGTTGCATAATGTCCGTTCTGCGCAATTTTTCCGCTTCGTCCTTTTCCAGGTCCGGGTGAAAAGCCTTTACCAGGTCCATATAGACGGTCCGCACCGACTTCGTCGTTTTCTGCTGTTCTGCGTTTTGTTTTGCTTCCAGTATGCGCTTGTTAAGCCGTTCTTCGCGTTGCTCGGCTTTAATGCGCTGTCGTTCTTCCTCGGGAAGGTCATGGAAGTTTTCGTACTCGACGGGCTCCTGCGCAGACTCACTTTCTATCAAAAATGCCGGGTCCGTAATTTTTTCGGATTTTGCCCTTTCCGCTGCAAGCAGGACTTCAATGTCAACCGCACTGTATTTATTGAAAACCGGCTTCAAATCATCGAACCCGTAATGTGCAATGAGGTCATAAGCACTTTCAGTGATCAGGTAAGCGAGCTTATCCTGGTAAATTTTCCTGAAAAGATCGGCGGAATATGTTCGGTCCATAATGTGAACAATCTCCGCGCGGAATTCCTGATATTCTCTGACCAATGGGTCGAGATCCGTGGGAATTCGCTGGATCATCTGGTCATAAGCGCTTTCCAGCTCGGGGATCAGGCGATCCAGTTCTTCTATTTTTTCGGACAGCTGGTTAAACTCTTTCTGTCTTTTATTCAAGACATTTTTCCGCTCATTAATATGTAAGATAGCAGTTTCGGGCATGTAGGTAATTTTATGGAAAAATTTGCGATCAAAAGCCTAACTCCTGATAGGAAATCATGATGATCGCAATGACTGCCAATAGAAGTCCAAATTTGTTAAGTTGGTTCAGTCTTTCGCGGTAAATCAGCCAGGCGGCACCCGCAGATACCAGCATGGTCAGAATGTTGTAGATCGGGAATACGAAAGCGGCGCTGTTGCTGAATGATGCAAGCGCGAGCAGCAGGAAATAAAGGGAAAGAAAATTAGGAACTCCCAGAATGAATCCTCCCAAAATGCTCCGCCAATGTAATTTCTCACCATTAACCAAAACGCGGAAAAGCAAAATGACTGACCCGATAAGGATAGCCCCCGAGCAGGCAATAATCATAAACAGCGTGGTTTCTCCGGCTGCATAATACTTTACCGACAAGTAATTGATCAATGTGTTGTTGGTTCCGGCGGCAAGAAAAGTGAGCAGGGGAAGAATCAGCAACAATCTCGCCCTTGAAACCGAATTTGCAGACGAGGTGGTTGTAGCGGAGGCAGCATCTTTATTATTTTGCTGAATTGCGCCTAATGCTAGTGCTGCAAGTGCAATAACAAGCCCGGCATAGTTGACGACAGTGAATTCCTTATTGTTGTTTTGAAATACAAACAGACCAAAAAGCACCGGGATAACGAGCGACATATTGCCAGCCAGCGACGTAGCGGTGACGCTCACCTTTTGCGCAGTAAGCCCTATCAGCATAAATGTGACCACAAACATTCCGCCCAACGCAAGGGTTACCAGCGTTCCTTCCGAATTCCAGATCACATTCCTGAACAGGCCCAAGTCCGGCGTAAGCACCAGCCCGGTAAGCACGCATGCATAGTAATTGAACACAACTGCATGGAAAGAATGCACTTTATAGCGCGGAAACGCGCGCATGATCAGGTAAAGGGCAACGGTGAAGAGGACCGACAGCAGGAAATAAAGCATGAGCAGTTTCTAGCGCTTTTGATAAAGAACCTCATCAATCACGCGCGGGTAATTTTCGTGTTCCAATGCATGGATCTTATTTGCCACATCGTCCGAAGTGTCGGTATGAGCAACGGGGCAGGTGGCTTGGAAAATTACGTTTCCTTCGTCATAATTTTCGTTCACATAATGGATCGTAATGCCAGATTCTGACTCTTTTGCGTTCACAACCGCTTCGTGAACAAACTGCCCGTACATGCCTTTCCCGCCATACTTAGGGAGTAAAGCGGGGTGAATATTGATGATTTTGTTGGGGAAAGCTTCCACCAGCAAGGCAGGAACTAGTAACATGAAACCTGCAAGCACGACCAGGTCAATTCTTTCATTTTGCAGAATTTGAAGCACTTTGCGTGTGTCGTAGAATGTCTTTTTATCAAAAAAAACAACGGGGATCTGCAACTTACAAGCCCTCTTGATTACACCGGCCTGAGGATTGTTGGTGAAAATCAGTGACACTTCTACATCTTGCCGCTCAGCAAAATATTCAGCGATTTTTTCCGCATTTGATCCGGATCCGGAGGCGAAGATGGCAAGTCGTTTCATTGTCGTCAAGAATTAATTATTCGTAATGTAGTGTCAAAATTCTTTGGCAAATTTATAAAAAGAACGGCTCACGGTAGATGACCGGAAGCCGTACCCAAAGAATAATAAGTTAAATGTTTGAGTCTCAATAAATTTTAGTGAGTTCACTGCGCCCGATCAGCTTGCCTTTACGGTAAGTTTCCGTTTTCAAATCCCAGGCAACGCCGGGTGCGCGGTAGGAAATACTTTCCATTTCCATTTTTACAGGAAAGCCCATTCTCATTTCAAAACTCAGATCTGATTTGATCTTGTAGGCATCAAATGTTCCGGCTGGCAGCGTAAGTTTTTCCTGGCCGGTAACGCTCCTGTTTTTGATCATCATATCAAAATTCACTGCCATAGGCCCCGACTGACCATTTCCTTTCACAGACGCATCTTTTAATTTATCCCCGACATTGTATTTGGTTGGATATTCAATGTTTTCGTAGGTAAACTTCATTTCCATGTTCTGGAATGATTTGAGCTGCTCCTGGCTGATGAGCGATTTGGCGTCCATGCTGATCACATTTCCGTCGCATTTCATTTTATAAACGTTTTTCAGCTCCGACTTGCCCTTGGGATTCATTGCCTCCATTTCAATGTTGAAAACCGTAAAGGCGCCCTCTGTCGAAACGTCCAGGATCTTGTAAATGATCTTTCCAGTTTCCTTTCCCTTCCCATCGTAGTTCATCATCTCAAATCCGCTGCCTTGCTTTAATACAAGACCGCCGCAGTCCTGGGCAATGGATTTTGTTTGGATAAAAAAGAGCAGCAGCAGGCTCCACAACAGCAGTTTTTTCATGAATGTAACGTGGATACGTGATTTAGTTTGCGGTAAACAAAGATAGTCCCCGCTGCCAGAAATACACTTTTTGTTTGGAATATTGATTTTACGGTAAGGCGCTATGCCCAAGCCATCGTAATGAGGCCAAGCAGCATAATGATCTTGCACAGGCTGCTGATACGCTTGAAATCACGACGTGTATCCGCCCGCGCCAGGCTTGCCGTAAGCAGGGCAATAGGGATCAAAAGGAGGAAGAATAAGATGATCAGCACATTATTGTCCAGCGCCCGCGCCATCACAAATAAAGTGGTAACGAACATTAAAAGAATCACATACAGGAAATTTTTCGTCTGGCGGATGCCCCATATGATAGGCAATGTGCGGCAGCCATGCGCTTCGTCGCCCTTGATGTCTTCCATGTCCTTCACAATTTCCCGGACGAGGGAAATAAAGAAAGAGAAAGCCGCATAAATGAACACCAAATGCCGATTTGCCGGAAAATGAACGGTAAGGATCAGCAACGAGAAACCGGTAAGCAGCGAAACGATAAAGTTGCCTATAAAAGGAAGTCGCTTATAACGCTCGGAATAAAACCAGAGTAATGTAATTGAGAAAACATTGATCACAAATATATAAGGACTGACCACAAGCCCCAACACTGCGCCTAAAACATTAAGGATCTGATGCGCGCCCATTGCCCAGCGCCGTTTCAGATAGCGCCCCACGACAACGCGTTCGGGTTTGTTTACAATGTCGATTTTTATATCAAAATAATCATTGATAATGTAACCTGCTGCGGCGATGCAGACTGTGGAAAGCGATAGGAAGAACATATCCGCATTCGCGATGATGCTGCGCCATTCGTCGCGGGGGCCTATGAGGAGAATGCGTGTAAAATACTGCGTTACGACCACAATCACCAGATTGGTCATACGGACCAGACGGGCACTTCCGGTAATGTAATCCCATAAAGTAATTTTTGGTCTGGCAGACACATTCATGGAGGCTAACTCTGGAAACAGAAGGTTTAGGGAATAAAATTATTCATTTTATCCCATTAACGACAAATCTCAACATCTTTATCCATTTTGGGGATAAAAAATGGATCATTTGTTGTTAGGCTAAAAGATCTGTTATTACAGCAGCTCGCCCGAGTGCGACTTTCAACTTTTTAAATAGCATTATGAAAATTGGTATTGTATGCTATCCTACCTTCGGTGGAAGCGGAGTGGTAGCTACCGAACTTGGCAAAGCACTTGCGAAAGTGGGACATCAGGTTCATTTTATTACATATTCGCAGCCTCAAAGACTCGACTTCTTCAATGAAAATCTTTACTATCACGAAGTAAATATCCCGGCTTACCCGCTGTTTCAATACCCGCCTTACGAATCCGCATTATCCAGTGAAATGGTCCATGTAGCCGCAAGCGCTAATCTGGATCTGCTGCACGTGCATTATGCCATCCCGCATGCGTCGTCTGCGTATCTGGCCAAACAGATTCTAGCGCAGCAGGGCATTCACATTCCGGTGATAACGACATTGCACGGAACGGATATTACATTGGTAGGAAAAGACGAATCCTACGAGCCGGTTGTAACGTTCAGTATTAACCAGTCGGACGGCATAACAGCTGTTTCGGAATCGTTGAAAAAAGATACTTACGCGCATTTTGCGATTACAAAGGACATTGAAGTGATCCCTAACTTTATTGACCTGGATCGTTTCAACCGTCAGAAAAAAGAGCATTTCAAACTGGCCATCTGCCCGAATAACGAAAAACTGATCGTACATACATCCAATTTCAGGAAAGTGAAGCGGATTGATGATGTGATCATGATTTTTGAAAAGCTGCGCAAGTTATTGCCAAGCAAACTTTTATTAGTAGGCGATGGTCCCGACAGACAACGCATTGAACGCATGTGCAAAGACCTGGATATGCTTTCGGATGTCCGGTTTTTAGGCAAGCTCGACGCCATTGAAGAAGTGCTTTCTGTGGCTGATTTATTTTTAATGCCTTCTGAATCAGAAAGTTTTGGCCTGGCAGCATTGGAAGCACTGGCTTGCGAAGTTCCCTTGATAACGTCGAATGCCGGAGGACTTCCTGAACTGAACCTGCATGGCATTACCGGATTTTTGAGTGATGTCGGCGATGTGGATGACATGGTGAAGCATGCGGCTTACATCCTGGATGACGCGAATCTGCCCACATTCAAAGCGAACGCATTGGCGCGGGCAAAAGATTTTGATATAGCCAAGATACTTCCTCATTATGAAGCTTATTATGAGAAAGTTGTCGAAAATAGCAAAGCAGTAGCGATATAGGTATGGTATTTTTATGGTCTGGTCGAAATTCACAAACGACCAGACCATGTTACCAAATATTCCATATACACAATACAAGCGGGTAGTAATCGTAGGCGCGGGCTTTGGCGGGCTTGCATTGGCAAGAGAAATCGCTAAGCGCGAAGACCTCCAGGTTGTGCTGATCGACCGCAATAATTATCACCAGTTTCAGCCGCTCTTTTACCAGGTGGCTATGGCTGGCCTTGAACCCAGCTCCATTTCCTTTCCGCTCCGGAAAATCTTTCAATCCAAAAAAAACGTACATATCCGCATCACCGAGGTGCAGAGTGTAAACACCGACCGAAAGTCCATCATGACGGGGTTGGGTGAGATTACCTATGATTATCTGGTTATTGCAACGGGTGCTATCACCAATTATTTTGGAATGAAAGAAATCGAGGAACGCGCCATTCCTATGAAAACGGTTTCCGAGGCTTTGGCATTAAGAAACAGAATCTTACAAAACTTTGAAGACGCATTGTCAGTGGATTCTGACGAGCAGCGCGCGGGGCTCATGAGCGTGGTTGTAGTAGGCGGAGGGCCCACCGGCGTGGAATTGTCGGGAACGCTGGCTGAAATGAAGCATTTTATTCTGCCAAAAGATTATCCTGAAATGGATTTCAAGTCCATGGAAATCCACTTGCTCGAAGGTTCCAAAGAATTGCTGGGCGCTATGTCGGACGAATCGTCTCAAAGGTCACGCGAGTATCTTGAAAAAATGGGTGTTCACATTCATACTGAGCAAGTTGTAACAGGCTTTGACGGAAAATATGTGACTACCAAACAAGGAATGCGCATCAGGGCAGATAATCTCGTTTGGGCGGCAGGAATCAAGGCCAATCCTTTGAATGGCTTAAATCCGGAAGTAATCGTGCGCGGTGGCCGCATTAAAGTGGATCAGTACAACCGCGTTGAAGGTTATGACAATGTGTTTGCTTTGGGTGACGTCGCTGCTATGCAGGAAGGTGAATGGGAAAACGGGCATCCGCAGTTGGCACAGCCGGCGATTCAGCAGGGTAAGGCGCTTGCCAAAAATGTGTGGCGTGTGATGGACGGGAAAAAAGCGGTTCCTTTCAAATACAAAGATCTGGGCTCGATGGCCACAGTCGGGCGTAACAGGGCAGTTGTAGATCTGCCTTTTATCAAATTCCAGGGGTTCCTTGCCTGGCTGACCTGGATGTTCGTGCATTTGATTTCCATTGTCGGTGTGAAAAACCGTTTGCTGATATTAATCAACTGGGTTTGGAATTATGCAACTTATGACCAGTCATTGCGTCTTATCCTGAAACCCAAGACCATTGAGCAGATATCAAACAAAAACGAGAAGAACGAAGAAGCAGTTAAACAGGAAGCACAGCATAGCCACTCATAATTTCATATGGCCTTTCCCATGAGGGATTGGATCATTCATTAGGTTTTCGTTATATTCGTGTGCTATTTATGCCAGCTTTACGTTATATATTAATGTAACAAAATTTGAAAAATGAAACTGCTATTCAATATAATCCTCATATTCTTACTTCTGATTGCTTTTGTCCCGTTTTTCAGGAGGTTTATTTTCCACTTGCTTGTAGGCCGCCAGCTTATTAAAGAACAGGAAAGGCAATACAAGGCCCAGCAGCAACGCCAGCGTGCGAATGCGGGTGTGAAAGTGGATAACACGCCCCCCGACGCAAATCCATCATCCCGTTTTCGCGGTGGTGAATATGTAGACTATGAAGAAGTGAAGTAAATTTTTTTTATAATATATAAAATCAAAAGCCGGCACATTTGTGCCGGCTTTTGCTTTTTATATCTTCAAGAATTGAGTATTTAGATGAAGATTTTTTCCCCAGAAATTTTCCAAAAAAAAGTCTATAAAGCTAAAATACATAAGGTTTATGAGTTTGGACATTTACCTACAAATAACTCAATACAACCGGTAATTCAAGGATCCTAGTTCAATTCATGTGGGTCGCTGATATTGGGTGATATAATTTAAACTTGTCATTTATATGCAACTATCTATTCTACAATCAGCCAGACGACAATCCTATCCATTCGCATTTGCAATTATCTTCTGTATTGGGCTCTTTGTTGAAACTACAAATGTTTTTTCCCAAGGCGTAGGAATCAACACAACCCAACCTGACCCCAGTGCTGTTTTAGACATTGTTGGTGTTAATAAGGGATTATTAATTCCCAGGGTTTCTTTGCAATCCGTATCCGATAACTCTACCATCCCAAATCCAGCAACGGCTTTGCTGGTTTACAATACGAATGTTGCACTTGGTAAAGCAGGTTTTTATTTCAATGCAGGCACATCTGAGAGCCCAAGTTGGAGCTTGATTAGTGAAGGTGGGAGTCTGACGCTTCCATTTTCGCAGAGTGGAAGCAGTATCAGCTCATTGTTCCATATCAACAACACAGGTGGGATCTCTGTCGGCTCGGCTATAACAGGGGAAAGTGAAAGTTCCGTCGGTGTAAAAGGCCAAACGCTTACAGGCGACGGAATCTTTGGGAGAAGCGATGGTTCTGGATCTGGTGTTACTGGCTACACTTCGTCAACTGGTACCGGTGTTTCTGCATCCGCTGCAAACACTAACGGAAAAGCGCTGGAAGTGAGCGGACCTGTTAAAATTGCTGGGCCAGGGCAGTCTCCCGGAAAAGGTAAGGTGTTTACTTCCGACGAAAATGGAAACGCAACTTGGGAGAATGTTGCAGGAAATGTTGCTTTTAAGGCAGTTGACATCCTGGGTAACGGAAGTCAAAACGTTGCAGTACAAAGTAGTGTAAAAGTGCCTTTCGCCATAGAGGTTTACGATTTTACCGGTGACTACAAGAATTCATCCCAATCGCCACATAGCTCGTTTACAGCGCCAGAAAAGGGTATATATCATTTTGATGTTCGAGTGGGTTGGGAGTGTCCATCCGGTTGTTCGTTCAAAACAGGTTTGGACATCAAACTTACTAGAAATGGAAATACTTCTGTGATAGAAACCGATGTTATTTGGAGCCCGACCTCGAGTTTCAATACGATTTCTACAGATGTTCTACTGGAACAGGGAGATGTTGTTAACGTACAAGCTTATAATATAAGTAATTCAGAGGGTGAGACCTTAATCATGGTAGGGGGCAATTTTAGCGGGCGTTTGATCGTAAAGCAGTAGCTTTAAACTTGTTTTCCTCAGGAAGTCTGCTCAGAGTAATCGTTGATTATTTAAATCCTTCGTGGCATTTGGTATATAAAAAGAGGGTGTTTCAAATTGAATGAAACACCCTAAAACCCTAGCGGCTCAAATATAAATTGCGCTCGCTGTAAATCTTTTGGAAGAAATCATCCTGCAAATCGTCAATGAAATAAATCGCTTCACCCGTCGACTTCATTTCCGGGCCGAGTTCTTTATTCACATTCGGGAATTTGTTGAAGGAGAACACGGGGATTTTGATCGCCCAGCCTTTTTTCACCGGATTGAATGTAAAGTCCTTCAATTTTTTCGTGCCCAGCATCAGCTTCGTTGCATAATTCACATAAGGCTCTTTGTAGGCCTTGCAAATAAATGGAACCGTGCGGGATGCTCTTGGATTTGCTTCAATCACGTAAACAATGCCGTTTTTCACCGCAAACTGCACGTTGATCAATCCGATCACATTCATCGCCAGCGCAATTTTGCGCGTATGCTCCTCGATCTGACGAATCTCATCTTCGGTAAGATCGAATGGCGGAAGTGCAGCATGCGAGTCTCCGGAGTGGATACCCGCTGGCTCAATGTGCTCCATAACCCCGATAATGTAGGCATCTTCGCCGTCACAGATCGCATCTGCTTCTGCTTCCAATGCACCTTCCAGGAAGTGGTCAAGCAAAATATTGTTGTCCGGAATGTCATGCAGGATCTTCACCACATGCTGCTCCAGTTCTTTCTCATTGATCACAATTTTCATGCTCTGTCCACCCAAAACGTAGCTCGGACGAACCAGCAGCGGGAAGCCCAGCGTGCGTGACAATTCTACGGCAGCGTCTGATGTCCTTACGGTTCCGAATTTTGGAAAAGGAATCCCGAGCTCTTCCAGAAGCGGTGAAAAACGTCCGCGATCTTCGGCCCAGTCGAGTGACTGATAACTGGTTCCGATGATCTTAATGCCGTATTTTTCAAGCTTTTCTGCCATTTTGAGGGCAGTTTGTCCGCCGAGCTGAACAATGACACCTTCCGGTTTTTCATGCTCAATAATGTCGAAAACATGTTCCCAGAAAACCGGCTCAAAGTAAAGTTTATCAGCGATATCCGGATCTGTCGAAACCGTTTCCGGGTTACAGTTGATCATAATGGTCTCGTAACCTTCCTCTTTCGCAGCAAGAACTCCGTGCACACAGGAATAATCGAACTCAATTCCCTGTCCGATCCGGTTCGGGCCTGAACCCAAAACAACCACTTTCTTGCGGTCGCTTACCACAGATTCGTTGTCCGGATATTCCTGAGATGTATTGAAAGTAGAGTAGTAGTAAGGCGTTTTGGCTTCGAATTCAGCTGCACAAGTATCAACGCACTTGTATACACGCTTGATTCCGAGCTCTTTCCGCCGATCGTAAACCTTGCTTTCCTTGGTTCCGATCAAATGAGCAATCTGGCGGTCCGCGTAGCCTTTTTGTTTGGCCGTAAGCAAAAGCTCCTTTGGAAGGTCATTGAGATCAAATTTTTCTATCTCATGTTCCAGCTCGATCAACTCTTCGATCTGACGCAGGAACCAGGAATCGATCTTAGTAAGGTTCTGAATCGTTTTGAATGACAAACCGATCTTGAAAGCATCATAAATATGGAAAAGACGGTCCCAGCTCGGGTGCGCCAGGCTGTGCTTGATCGCTTCCTGATCACGCAGCTCGCGACCATCTGCTCCCAAACCATTTCTTCTGATTTCCAGTGACTGACAAGCTTTCTGCAATGCTTCCTGGAAATTCCGGCCGATTCCCATGGCCTCTCCAACGGACTTCATTTGTAGTCCCAGTGAGCGGTCTGCGCCAACGAATTTATCAAAATTCCAACGCGGCACTTTCACGATCACGTAGTCGATAGATGGTTCGAAGAATGCAGATGTGCTTCCTGTGATCGGGTTGATCAGTTCATCCAGGTTATAACCGATCGCCATTTTAGCAGCGATTTTTGCGATAGGGTAGCCGGTCGCTTTCGATGCCAGTGCAGACGAGCGCGAAACACGCGGGTTAATTTCAATCGCAATAATCTGGTCATCCGCAGGATTTACGGAAAACTGAACATTACATCCGCCTGCAAACTTACCGATCCCGTCCATCATCTTGATAGCCAGGTCACGCATTTGCTGATACAATGTATCCGGAAGCGTCATCGCCGGCGCAACCGTAATGCTGTCGCCTGTATGAACCCCCATCGGGTCAAAGTTCTCAATCGAGCAAATGATGATAAAGTTTCCTTTGCTGTCGCGAAGCAGTTCCAGCTCGTATTCTTTCCAGCCCATTGCGCTCTGTTCTACCAAAACTTCATGAACCGGCGATGCGTGCAAGCCGTTGTTTAATGCTTTGTCAAACTCAGCTTCCGAGTTCACAAATCCGCCTCCTGTGCCTCCTAATGTATATGAAGGCCGGATAACCAGCGGGAAACCGATTTCCTGCGCAATTTCTTTTCCTTCCAAAAACGACCGTGCTGTGCGTCCTTTGCAGACATTCACATTAAGTTCAAGCATTTTCAGCCTGAATTTTTCTCTATCCTCCGTCGTTTCAATGGCCTTGATGTCAACCCCAATGATTTCAACATCATATTTTTTCCAAACACCTGCTTTATCACAGTCGATGGCCAGGTTCAATGCAGTTTGCCCGCCCATAGTAGGGAGCACCGCATCGATAGGCTTACCCATCGCTTTGTGTTTTTCAAGAATTTCAACGATATACTTCTTTTCCAATGGAAGCAGATAGACATGATCTGCGCTAATCGGGTCAGTCATGATCGTCGCAGGGTTAGAGTTGATTAATACAACTTCTATCCCTTCTTCGCGAAGTGAACGGGCGGCCTGAGAGCCGGCGTAGTCAAACTCGCATGCCTGACCGATGATAATTGGACCTGAACCGATAATTAGAACGGAATTGATATTCGTATTTTTGGGCACAGTAATTGGTAATTTGTAGAAATGAGGAAAACTTTTTTAGCAACTTTTGGCAACATTTCCTGTTAATCTCAGCAGGGGTACGTCCAAAAATTCCACAAAGTTAATTCACATATCCGAAAAAGAAGGGAAGGTTAGCGGAAATTACTGTTATTTTTTACCGCAAGATATTTAACAAACTAATTATCAGTTAAATGCAATTATTGGAGTGGCGCAATTGAAGGCGCAGAGATGTCAAAATCCCTCAATCTCAGCGGAACATTGCCATTAGCGCCTAAACGGAACACCGAAGTATTTCCCGGAATATTCGGATAGTAACCGATCCGGAACTGGACGGTATTAAACGTCAGGTTTTCATTTCTTAGTCGCAAACCAAGCCCGTAACCCTGATAAAGCGGACTTTTCCAGATCGACTCGGCGCCATTGACCAAGCCGATATCTGCGAAAACGAAGTAGGCAATACGAAAGCCAAGTAAACTTTTATCTGAAAAGAACACGGTTTCCGTACCCAGCGTCAGCCGCGTCGTCCCGATTAGTTGTTCACTGTTAATGCCCCTGATGCCCTGATCCCCGCTAATGTTCAGATAATCAAGCGGATCGCGGTTCACACCCCGGGTGTAACGGCCGGTTAAGAATTGCCGGAAAAAGCTGTATCTGAACGGGATAAGGTTACTGATGTAGTTGAGCTGCGCGCTGATGACGCCTTGCTGCGCTTTGGCTTCTTTAATGTAGGAACCAATGTTGATCAATCCGTACATATAACCGAGGTTGTGCGGCAGATATTTCCCGCGTGCATATTGCAGGCCCGCATACCCTCTGGCGCCAAATTCGGTGTCCTCACGTCCCGCGGTGAGCGCAAACAGGTTACCTACCGGAACGTCCTCCGTCCGTCCGAAACCGTAGATCAGGACGTCTCGCTTGTAATTTCGGTTGGAATAACCCAAGCTGAGCAATGTTGCGCTTTTGTTCCAGTATACTTTATTGATATAGGGTGAAACCTCCGGGCGCTCTGTATAATGATATTTGTTGTGTCTGGCAGCAATTACGATCCTGGAATTCTCGGCCAACCGGCTGGCTGGAAACGGAAACTTGAATGAGCGACCCAACCAGATATCGTAATAATTGAATCTGGTGGGGAATATGATAGGTTCTTCGGTATCGTTTGGATTTCTTTTTATCTGCCTGACCATCATTTGACCGGCTTCCACCGCGCCCGCGTATTTTGTTTCGTTGGTCAAAAACCTACGAAAAAACCGGATCGATCTTTCTTCAAGGTCCCTCTCATAAATGAAGCTCGCTTGTCCGGTTATGAAGGTTTTACTAATGTAAGGAACCGTATAAATCGTGCGGAACTGAAATTTTTTGCCCAGGTCATCATTTCCGTCCCATCGGACCCGCGTGAGCTGTGAATGCGTCGTTCCCCGTACATTGATATCCTCGACGCCAACATTGAATTTATTAAAAGAGCTGAAACCGCCCCTGAAATTGAGCGACCACGAATCCTGAATCAGCACGACCACGTCTGCCATCCAGGTTACGTCCTTCCTGGGCACAACAATGATACGCGCATCGGTAATTGTTTTGTTAGTCCGCAGCAGACGCTCATTATCTTTCAGGATCTGTGCTTTAATGTCGTCCCCCTCGGAAAACAGCAGAAAAGAACGCCTTATGATGCCTTCCCGCGTATTGGTGTGCAGATTTTTACTGAGAAATTTTTCGAGCCTTTTCCCTTCTCGCAAGGTGTCATAAACCGATTCACCGAGGATGTCGAGTTGCCGGATGTAGATTTTCCGGATCACCATCCCTTCGTAAGGCGTAAACGGGTTGGTTTCAATTTCCTTCACCTCCGTCACCTGCCCCTGGTTATACACATCCCTGAACAAAAGCCTGTAAACCGCACGCGAAAACTTGGTTTTCGACATCCGTACTTTCAGGTTGGTATATCGAAGGCTGTCTCTGCTGTACACTTCCAGGCTATCGGGGTTTTTTTGCGCCGACGCATAGGTGGATAACAGCAAAAAAAACAGGACATATCTAAACATGTGTACTTTCAATTCCAAATCAACAGACTAAACGATAAGGTACGAATGATAGATATATATGGCGTTGTAAACCGGTTTCAAAATTGATATGAAAAAAGAGGCCGCTACTTCCCGGCATCCAATATGGCTTTGATCGTCTTGTCGGTGGCGCTGGGTGCCGAGGCGTTCCTGGATGCAAACTTACCATTGGGCCGGATTAGTGAAAAAGTGCCTGGGTCCAGTGGGTTGAGGCGGAAAAGCAGGTCCATCATCTGGTTAGCGTCCATGAATAAATGTGTGCCTTTAAGCTTGTGCCGCACAATGTATTGTCTCAGCAATGCATCAGCAGGAACGACTTCATCACCTGATAAATGCAGGAAAAGGAACACGACATCTTCCGGCACGTTCGCCTTTAATGCAGGAATATAGTCGAGTTCTTCGCGGCTTTTAGCGTCGTCCAGGTTCCATTTTACGAGATACACCGTTTTGCCTTTGTATTGATCAAGAACGCGATTAAACCAGCTTGTTCCACGGTCATTGGAAGCTGCCAGAAAATAGCCCGGTAATGCTTCGGTCGGGTCGGTTTTTACATTCTTATATTCTACAATTTTGCGGATATCAGCGCTATCTTTTACTTCCAGACGTACGATTTCATCCAGCGATTCACGAAATACAGGCAGGCTGCTCCTTGACTGAATGTGCCTGTTCAGTTGTAGTTGTTGTCGGTAGGTAAATTTGAAAAGGTTTTTAGCCAGATACCGGATTTTGAGAAATTCAGTCGCTGTGCTGTCAAACAGATCCGCATAAATACGGCTCTCGCGCTCGTAGTTGAAAAGAATGTTTAGCACCGTTTCATTTTTTGCAAAGAGTTTATTCAAAAAATCCAGGTCAGTTTTCTCTGCCAGGCCATTTGCATTAATGTCATTCAGGCGCTGCCTTTCCGTGGGAGTCAGGTTCGCCGCATTGTCTTTTATCAATGTAGCCATAAGGCGAACGGGCAGTGAATTTGTTTTGCTTGGATTTGTGTATTTCCGTTCCTCCACTTTCAGGTCGGCATAGTTACCGAAGCGATTAGCCCAGATCACGCGCTGCGCAGTCAGCGGCGGCTCCGATAGGCGTTTGAGGCTGTCGAGCAGCACCTTACTCACATCTGTTTGGTTGCTCAATGCATGTTCGTACAGGATTTGCAACTGTTCTTCGTCCGTGATCGATTTAGCCCATTGGGATAATGTAGGAGAAGGCACCGTGTTGGCTGCGGCTTGTTTCACGGCGGAAAGTCGCAGGGCAGCGCGTTGCTGTGCGATCTCGCGGGCGCCGGAAGCACTGTTTTGCCAGAAATTTTTGAAAAAATTGGCGCCTAAGTAACTGTTCGCTGCCAGAAGCTTGTTTTCAGCAGCCAAGTATTGAGCGTACTGATTGTTCGCATCCGCATTTACGCCTGCAAAATAAAATAGCTTTGAAGCCATAGCAATCGAATCGCCGTCAAACGTGATCTCCACAGTGCCCGGTGAGCCCAGAAATGTTGTAAAAGCTTTTCCACCGTAATCCAGATAAAATTCTTCTTGCGGAAACAGGATAGGGAGCGACACCCTGAAACTTCCGTCCGCTTCGAGTGGCGTCTGCTTGCTAAGCTCGGACTGTGGTTGTAAAATGTTGTTTCTTGAAAAGGTGATGACAGGAGCTTGGCGGTATAGTCTGCCATTCAGGTTTAATATGCGCCCCTTAACGATTAGGGAATCAGTGGAAGCAGAAGAGAATGTAAAAAAGCCTGAAAAAATAATCGCCAGACCGATGAAGCGCATGCCCATACATTAGGAATTTATCAATTTAAAACATTAAGCCCTGTCCTCATTCTCGGGGAGTTGCTCAGAAACGCCATCTTCATAACGCACATAAATGCCATGGTAACGATCCTGGACCTTATAATCTTTTCTCAAAGGGTGACCATTCCAATCCTCAGGCAACAGGATCCTGCGCAGATCGGGGTGTCCTTCAAAATGAATGCCCATCAGATCATATGCTTCTCTTTCGTGCCAATCAGCTGTACGCCAAATGCTTGCTACGGAAGAGACAACGGGCAGGGGAGCGCCCTCCGCACTTCTTGCAAAAACTGTTTTCAGCATCAGATCATGCCCGTATGGAATGGATGTGAGGTTATAGATCAGCTCCATCGTGCCAGCAGCCAAGCCATTGTCTATCGCGGTAACACAAGCCAGAAAATCAAAATACAAGCGGCTGTCCCGATATAAAAAATCACAGATGCCGTAGATATCCGTCACAGGAACAATCAAAACAGGCTGCGGCCCTTTCGTGTCCGTTTCGAAATTTTTATCCGAAAAAGTAGTAATTACCAGCTCCGAAATTTCCTGAAAAGTCATTGTAATCAATTAATTAGACAGTTGCGGTTTCAGTTGCTTCCATTTCCAAGAAGAGCTCCGGAGCGAGCGGGTGTTCGCCTCTGATTTTTTCCTGCAACTTCATAAAACCACCGATCAGGGCCTCGGGTCTCGGCGGACAGCCAGGAACGTATACATCCACCGGTATTATTCTGTCGACACCCTTTACAACGTGATAACCATGTTCCCAATAAGGCCCGCCACAATTTGAACAGCTGCCCATCGAAATAACGTAGCGCGGTTCGGGCATTTGTTCATACAATCTCCTGATCCGGTCTGCCATTTTAAATGTCACAGTTCCCGCCACGATCATCACATCCGACTGGCGCGGGGAAGGGCGGGGTAGTATACCAAAACGTTCCAGATCGTAGTTTGAAGCATATGCAGCCATCATTTCAATAGCACAGCAAGCAATCCCGAACCCCATCGGCCAGAGAGACGACAGTCTCGCCCAATTCATCAGATCCTCTGCATTTGTAAGAATAATGCCTCCGTCTCCTGTTTTTATTTTATCACTCATCCTATATTGTGCTCCTAAAAATCCAGTGGTACAGATATTGCTTGTTAAGCTACATCAATGTATACAAAAGTAACCATATTTAGCAAAAATCTGTTTCAAGCTTTCATCTGGAAGCCATTCAACAACACAACTCTATGAAAAACAAATTACTTTTCAGCGCCATTCTGGCTATGTCTATTTTCACTAATGTGCAGGCCCAAACCGACAGCACCGTGCGGATGTTCAAGAGCGGCATGGCCATTTATGCCGAATTCGGATTGCTTCCCAATAACAAAACCATGCGCGAACAGCTTGACAGATTGCAGATTAAGCCTTTCACTTCCTTCATGGGCTCAATCGTCCTCGCCAAGCGGACCGAATCCCAGCGCTGGTTTACAGAAGGCCGGATTATTATCATGAACAGCACCAATTATACAACGGATAAGGACCTAAGAAAAGCATATCTCAACGGCATCGGGATCGGAACAGACGGAGGGCCGAAATTGGTCAACAACCGTCGCTGGAATGTGCTGGTTCCCATCGGTTTTGACCTGATGTTGTACCAACTGAAAATCAAAAGCAACCAGACCGCAACTATTGGCCAGGTAACGCAAAATCCGCAATCGTATCAACCTGTAAGGCTCCGGACAGGGAATATCAACTTCCATGCGGGTATCGGGGCCGATTATAAAATGAATGTGCTACCCAAATGGCATGATCAGGTATATCTGAGCGGAAAAGCATCGTATCATCTACCCTTGCTGGGACGTAGAAAATGGAAAGGAGAGGACGTAACGATCAGCGATTTGTCGTCCCTGAAACTTAACCAGGTTTATCTGCAACTGGGTCTGGTGTTTTTCCCGAAAAAGGATGCGAAAATGTGGAATGGAATGGGAAAACATCACTGACATCCCATATCTTTTTTGCGTAAGTCATCCAGCTGCCTTTCCAGAATTTTTATATAGCTGTCTTTTTCCTCAATGGCCCGGATCAGGGCAGATTGTTTTCCCTTGGGATTCTCCGTAACATCGGCATCCCAAGGGTTTTTCTTGGCTTTTACATCTGAAATCAGCTCATCGACAGACACTTCTAAAATCTCAGAAAACTTTTTGAGCTGGTCGATCGACGGGCGTGTTTTGCCTCTTTCAATGTCCGAGTAATTAGGTTGTGACATCCCGCTGAGAAACGCCATATACGCTTGTGTAAGCCGTTTTTCCTCACGTTTGGTGAGCAGGTTATTCGCAAATATGTTCATAATAGTGTGTTGAAAGTATTTAAGCACGCAAGCCATTCGGTGCGCAAAATCAATATTTTTTCCATTTCAACCAAGCCCAAAATTCAATTATAAGCACCGGTTATATTTTATAAGCATTAGCTATTGACTTATAAGCACAGCTTGTTGGATTGAAGTATCATTACAAAGCAATTTTGCAAACCATCCAAAGTCGTTCGAAATAGTGCGGCGGGAGGGTGGGATTTAACACATGCTTTTATATGATAAAGACACACTATCAAGCAGCTGAGACTGCGCTATTGCTATTAATCATCGCGCTTGTATTTTTAAAATGCCATCGCGATGAGCCGATCAGAAAATCGGAATCGTTAAAAGAGGCCAGGTCTGATTCTTTGCAGGTCTCCCTAATTGAAGCGTCTGAGGTTGCCTCTGCCGCAAACGCCGCTGTAACCGGCGCGACCACGGATTCCTCCGCCAGAATAGGAGGTGAAAGAAATGAAATTGTGGATCAGGTAACCATCAGGGATTCCACAGACGGCACTCCGCTTCTCTATATTTTCAAGAAAGCAAGAGGATTCACAGTTGTATCAGCAGATTTGCGGGTAATGCCCATTCTGGCTTTTTCAGACAAGTCTGAAATCGACCCGCACAACATTCCAAACGGCATCCAGCTCTGGTTAGAAACTGCTACAACGAAAATCAAAAGAGCCAAAGCCGACAAATCCCCACCGCATCCTATTGTCCTTCAAGAATGGGAGAAATTTCTTACTAGAAAATTTAGGGTGACTGACACCAATTGTATTGAATGGTATCAATGGGGCCAGTATCAATGTAAGAATAAAAGCACAATCATTGGCCCTTTGATGACAACGGTTTGGGGACAAACTGCATTATCAACTACTAAACTGAGTACTGCAGGAGACTGTGATGACTGTGGGAGAAGACTCGCCGGGTGCGGGCCTGTGGCAATGGCACAGTTGGAAGAATATTATCATCCTGATCTCTTACGTCCACGCGTCTCTGAGGGGATCTGCATTGCAACTACTGCCGGGCAACACAGTCTGGGCTCGCTCATGAAAACGATGGGAGACAAAGCAAAAGCAAGCTATAATTATATGGGAACCTGCAACACATTCACATGGCCTGCAGATGTAAAGAGTGGATTGAAAAGCTTTGGGTTTTCAAGTGGTGGCTCCGGCAGTGAAGCCTATAATTACTCAATTATAAAAAGCGAGCTAGGCGGTGCTCATCCGGTACTTTTCTGGGGCTCTACATGTCTGAGTTGCTTTGAAAAGTATCACATTTGGGTTTGTGAGGGATATCAAGAAAATCAGTATAGTGAATTTGACTGCGCAACAAAACAATGCAAGGAGTGGTCATATACTTACCTGCGGATGAACTGGGGCTGGGACGGGAAGTGGAACGACTACTACGCTTTTGGGCAATACAATCCTAAGGGCGAAAATTATAACGGCAATTTGCATATCATAACCGGTATTAGACCTTAAAGCACATGATAAAGCTAGCAAGACTTTTAGCCATCCTAACTATGCTGACTACGGTTAGCTGTGAACGTGACACCGGGATGTTCGGAGGCGTACCGATCGAGGTAAATTTGATTGGAAAATGGGCTTTGGAACTGATTGTAACACCGACAAAATCATTTGATAGTGCGCAAATTGGATACAAGGAAGTCCTGGAAAGCGGACATGAAATTGATGATGAGGTTGAACGGGTTTACCGAAACGACACCCTTTTCGCCAAGCACATATGGTCGCGTGTGCCGGGAACTGTTTCTAAAACCAAAACAATGACAGTGATTGTTACCTACCGGGGCAGCGGTCTCAAACGATCATATAAAATCAGGAAACAAACCGGCCAACCGACCCTTCTTGAAGCATCGGCGTATTTGCCAGAGCTGGGCGGGAACGCTGATACCGTCAAATTCTTCTATAAAGAAGTGCAGTAGTTTATAACAACGCCAGTTAAGAAGCTTATGTAATGTCAACATAGCCAATTTTAAAAAGTAAAATATGAAGAAGTTACTTGTGCCTTTCGTGATATTAGCTAGTTTAATCCTGCTGGCCGGTCGTTGTGGACGTCACGATGGCTGGACTGCTGGTGGCCCGATAACCATGTTTCTGCTTGGAACTTGGCAGCTCGAAAAGATAGTAACTCCATCAAGAACACTTCTAGGAAGTCAAATTGGCTTTTCCGAAAAGTTGGTAATAATATCCAATGATGGTCATATTGAAAATACTTTTCGAGATGACACCCTCACTGGAACAGAAGTTTGGCGTATCAATCCCGCACCGATCGCAAAAACGAAGGATATGACTGTATCAATAAGTTATCGTTATGGCCTTAAACGCTTTTATAAACTGCACAGAACAACATCACAACCAACAATTCTAGAAGCATCCGCCTATCTACCGGAGCTAGGAGCAGCGGCTGATACGGTGAAGTATTTTTATAAAGAGGTTTGGTGAGTTAAGACCCAAAAAGGATTATTTTTTCTGATACTTCGCATTCACCCGGATATACAGATCCGCCGGAACAGGCGAGTCAATCACAGGAATTTGTGGTTTTGGCCTTACCCAGTCGAGGTAGCCTTTGCCCCAGGCGTAGGCGAGGCCTAGGATGAGGATGCCTATGAAGACGGTCATTTCGGCGAGGGCGAACCAGCCCCATTGTCCGTTGGTTTGGGTGATGAGGTCTTCATTTCCGAAAACAATCGCCCAGGGAAACAGGAAAAGCAGCTCAACTTCAAATAAGACAAAGATCAATGCAATCACATAAAAACGCACATTGAACTGAATGTTGGCATTTCCCAATGGATCTTCACCTGATTCATAGGTGGTCAGCTTTTCCTCATTCGGCCGGTGCGGTCGCAAAAATTTGGCAATGGTAAGCATTAAGCCCAGCAAGGCGATTGCTGCAATGATGAAGAGTAGGATGTAGCCAAAATCAGAGATCATAGTCCGGGACTCGTTTTTACAAAGCTACTGATTTTAGGCTTTTGACGTAAATTCAGGCTTTAAAACGTTTGAAGTGGCAAAGAAGAGGCTTGTAGCTTAAAGACTTAGCCAGATTGTTCTTACGCTCAGCCCGATTACCAGCGCTCCGATAATCAGCATCAAAGGTTTGCGCTTTATTTTTCCAACGAGCATTGCACCAAAGGGAGCAGCAATAACGCCGCCGATAATAAGGCCCGAAACAACTTGCCAGCTGCTAACTCCCGTGAAAATGAGAAATGTAACACCGCTGGCAAATGCAATTACAAATTCAGCAGCATTTACAGAACCAATGGTGTAGCGTGGATCGCGGCCCTGGCCAAGCAATGTTGAAGTAACGATCGGTCCCCAGCCGCCGCCGCCGATGGAATCCAGGAAACCACCTGCTGCTGCCAGGATGCCTATTTTCTTGGTTTTATTTTTAACCAGATTCTTTTGCAATGCTTTCCTGATGATGATCAGGCCCAAAATAAGCATGTAAGCCGCAATGTAAGGTTTAACTAAATCGCCATCAATCACGTCTGAGAGCAGATAAGCACCTGTAACCGCGCCTAGCACGCCGGGGATCAGCAGACTTTTGAAGAGTTTCTTATTGATATTTTTGTAACGAAAATGCGAGATCGCGGAAGCACCGGTCGTAAACATTTCTGCCACGTGCACGCTCGTGCTGCTGATCGCCGGCGGAACGCCCAGGCTTAGCAAAAAAGATGTGGATGTAACCCCATAAGCCATGCCCAAAGCGCCATCCACAAGCTGTGCGGCCAGACCTACCAACAGATACAATGCAAAATCGCTTCCAATAAACGCACTAACATTCTCTTCGCTGATCGAAAATGAGCCGTTGAAAATAAATAGCGCAGATAATATGACCACGATGCCCGCGGGAACAATGTACCAGTTGGATATTGTGGGCAGTTTAAGTGAGAGCACTTTTGTAAGCATTACTGTTGGATTTTGGAATCGCCGTTGAACAGGAAGTTACAAAAGTAGTAAAACTATTTAATCTACGTAATTAATAGATTATTAAAATTTGATCCGTTTTTTGGTTTACCAGATAATCTTTAAAAGTGAAACGCCTTGGGCGGATAAATCGAAATCAAGCTTAATTCGCTCGTTCTCAACATTAACCCATTGTGGTGAAGTCAATGTTTGTAACTGACCGGCGTGTTCCAATGTTGCGATCTGCTCTGACGTCGGCTTTTGCGGTGATCCCATTTTTTTCCAGACTTCATACGCATTGCTGTGCTCCTGATCAATGCGGTAATGCTGCACCTGAACGCGTTTTGCCTTCACACCATTGAGCTGCACACTTACCGGAGAAGCTTCGACGATCTTGTTGTCGTCATGATAATTCCAGACCATAACGGCAGCTTCACGGTCATTTTTGGTTGCGAAAGCATTGATATCCCGCTCGCCTCGAACGCTTTCCTTTCTTAGTTTTTCAAAATTGTAAGCCAAATTTTGCTTCACCTCCACACGGTTTCCGTCCATCATCCCAAACATTCTGAACACATTCAAAACAGGCTTATCAACACCATTCGTCGCCAGATCCCGGAAACCGCGGAACCAGGGCTGGTCTTCAAATTCAAAGGCCCACGTCACCGCACCCAGCAGATTCACGCCATGCGCATCAGCCAGTTCATGCTTTCTGGCAAATGAGGCAGCCGTGTAACTCGAATACATGGTGCCGTTCCGGTAAGCGTTTTGGGGATGCAGATCTTCCGAGCAAGCCGCACAGCCTTCGGGATCGGATTCACCGATGATGATCGGCAGATTTTTCAGGCTTGGGTAGGAGGCCACGATCTCGAAACCTTTGTCAATGTCGCGCAGCTGCGTGCCCATATCCATGCGCACAATGCCGTCCACGACTTTGGGATTGCCTTTTGCGTGAAAGGTGATGAAGTCGAGCGGCGAGCCAGTTTTGCCTGTTACATAATTTTTGCCGCTCACGACATGATCCAGAAAAGTCCTGAAAAACTTGGCAGATACATCCCAGTTTGGGCCCGTAACTTCCGGTCCGCCTATTTTTGCAGTTGGTAATGCACGCTTCACGGCGTCGGCGGAATAATCGTAAAGTTTAATGTATTCTTCCGTCGTACCTTTCCAGTAACTGATGTTGGGCTCGTTCCAAAGCTCCCAATACCAGGATTCAACTTCGGCCTGGCCATATCGCTTCACCGAATGTTTCACCCATTGGAACACCAGCTCCGCAAATTTTTCATAGTTGTTGGGTGGATAAGCCCAGCCTGTGTAAATGTCGTTATAATCATCGCCCGGCTTCCAATGATGGCGGTAAGGCTGTGGTTTGGACGATAATGCTTCGGGCATGAAGCCAATCTGCGCGATCGGTTTCATACCTCTTTCTATATAAGTATCAAAGATTTTGTCAACAATGGTCCAGTCATAAACCGGATTTCCCTTTTTGTCCTCAGTATAAACATTCGTCGAGCCCCACTTCAACGCCGCCACGCCATCACCCGTTACAAACATACTATGCGCCCGAACATAAACCGGCACCTTGCTCAACTGCGAAATCTCCGTTAGCAATTTCTTCCCATCCTTCATATAAGTATAATTCGGCTCATCATATCCAAACCAAGCCCAAATCGGCTTCGCCGGGCCCTTTTCGACAGCGAGGTTGATTTCGATGGCGACGGGTTTTTGTTTGATTTTTTGGGCAGAGCAATGTTTGCTGAAAACAAGAAGAGCAAAGCCTGACAAAATCCACCGCAGCATATTTTTGATGATCATGAAAGTCTTGATAAAGGTGGATTTGTTGTTAAATGACGCCGGTTAGGAAGTCAGTGTAATTGTCCCGGTTAATCCAGTTGGTTTTGGCATCCGGGTACGCTTCAACGAAAGCCTTGGGAAACTTTACTTTACTGTCATTCCATTTAAATTCGTATGCACTAAGCTGTTCATTTTTAAGTTCGAGCCAATCGAGTTCCTGCTGGTCATAGGTCCGCCAGAAATAAGTGTAAGGAAAAGTGCGCGTGTAAGTGTTGTATTTTACGCGTTCAGAAGCCAGATAATTTTCCCAAAGCGCGCCTATATCCTGGCGTTGTGATATAGGGGCAAAATTATTGATGAGTCCGTTCCTGATCCCATTGTCAAAAAAATACCACTTGGAAGATTTTGTAACTTCCTTTCTGAGGTTTTTGCTGTAACCGCCAACGCGGAAAATGATGAACACCTTTGAAAACAAATCAAGATATCTCTCGACCGTATTACGATCAATCTGCAAAGCTTTGGAAAGTTCTTCAAATGAAACTTCCTGGCCAACCTGATAGGCAACCAGTTGGAGCAACTGTAACATTTTGTGCGAGTAACGCACTTGTTCAAACATCAAAATGTCCTTCAATAAATAGGCGTTTACCAAACCTTTAAGATAATCGGTTTGCTCTTCGGCGGTGGGAAGTTGCACGACATCTGGATAGCTGCCGAAAATCAGACGATTTTCAAGGTTCTGGCGTGTTTCGAGGAAATTCTCCTTTTGTGCCAATTCCAAATGAGCCAAAGGGAAAAGCTGAAAGTTTATTTGTCTGCCAACCAATGGTTCGCCCGTTTGGTTAGAGAGTTCAAAGGCAGATGAACCACTGGCAAGAATGGTAAGATTAGGAAAAGAGTCGATGAGCAGTTTTAGTGATTTCCCTATTTCCGGAACAACCTGCGCTTCATCCACGACTAGCAGATCCAGATTTCCAGCCCATCGCTGAAAGGATGCAACACGCCGATCGGCCAAAAGCCCGATCACATCAAGATCCTCACCATTCATGAACAATGATTTTCCATTAAAATCAGATATAAGTTGGTTTAAAAGAACGGTCTTACCAACTCTGCGTGCGCCGGTCAGAATCAGAACCTTATTAGATTTCAGCTTCTCCTGAATAGCGGAAAAAATGTGTCTAGAGTAATACATAATTACCAATTCGTTGAATGAACTCAACGAATTTAGCTAAATCTGTTGAGTTAATTCAATGAATTAACAAAATTGATACGGAAAGTATTGATTAAGATAACAACTTACCAATTCCCAGCCCAAAAACTCGCCCCGTCAAATCCACTCTGCGCCAGCAATTTTGCAGCCTGCGCGCTTCTTTTTCCGGTTTGGCAGTAGAAAACAATGGTTTTGTTTGGCGGTAATGTGGGGAGAATGTCTGGGATTTCGGATAAGGGAATGTTAATGCCGCCGAAGTTATCGGCTTCGAATTCGTTGTATTCGCGGACGTCGACAAGGTGGATCTGGCCGGGGTAGGAGGCTTCAATGCGTTCGAATTCTGCAAAGGTTAGCTCTTTGAGGTCAGATTTTGGGTCTGCTTTTGCTATGTCGGCCTTTGCTGAGTATGTTTGGGTTGATTTGGAGGCGGATGCTGGGATGTTACTGGACCTTGTGAAAGTAAAAATATTGGTGGTGTTGGTTAATGTATTGATGATAAGCAGTTTACCTGATAGCGGTTCTCCAATTTCACAAGTAATTTTAATGGCTTCGTTGGCCATGTAACTTCCGATAATTCCGGGCAAAATGCCGATAACGCCGGCTTCGGCACAGTTGTCGCCTTCTTCGGCGTCGGGAAAAAGGCAGCGGTATGTGGGGCCGCCTTTGTAATTAAAGACAGACACTTGTCCCTCGAAACGCAGGATGGAACCGAGAACGAAGGGTTTATCTAATGCCACGCAGATATCGTTGACCAGATAGCGGGTTGGAAAATTGTCGGAGCCGTCGATGATGAGGTCGTAATTGGCAATGAGCTGGGCTGCGTTATCTTCCTGTAAGCGAACGGCATAAGGCGTAAGCTGCACAAAGGGATTCAATGCTTTGAGCTTTTGGACGGCGGTAGTGACTTTGCTTTTGCCTACATCTGCGGCAGAGTACAAAATCTGGCGATGCAAGTTGCTCAAATCCACCACGTCATCATCGACGATGCCAATGTTACCGACACCAGCCGCCACCAGATATTGCAGCACCGGGCAACCCAAACCACCCGCGCCAACAATAAGCACTCTGGCCTGTTTCAGCTTTTCCTGCCCAGCCAGGCCGATTTCCGGCATGATGATCTGCCGACTATAACGCTTCCTTTCTTCCTTTTCAAACATTGTATTTAAATTTCTATGGCACAAAAACCGCGTCCCAATCCTTCCAAACCGGCTCATAACCCCTTTCCCGGATCATTGCTGCAATCTGCGCCGGCGAGCGCTCGTCTGAAATTTCAAACTGTTCAAGCGACTCAGGTTCAACGGCATATCCGCCCGGATTGGTTTTGGACCCTGCACTGATTGAAGTCACGCCCAGCTGAATGCAATGATCGCGAAACTGCTCAGATTCGCGCGTTGAAAGTGAAATTTCAACTTCCTCATTCATGATCCGATACGCACAAATCAGCTGTACAAGTTCCCGGTCTGTCATTTCTACCTTTGGTTCGAGCCCACCGGAAAATGGCCGCAGCCGGGGAAATGATAAACTATAACGCGTTTGCCAATAGGTTCGTTCGAGATATTGGAGGTGGGCGGCTGTAAAAAAACTGTCCGTCCGCCAATCTTCCAGGCCGATTAAGACGCCCAAACCCATTTTATGAATGCCTGCCTGTCCAAGCCGGTCGGGCGTTTCGAGCCGGTAATTGAAATTTGACTTTTTCCCTTTTGGATGATGCTTTTTGTAATCTTCCTTGTGGTAAGTTTCCTGGTAAATCAGCACCGAATACAGCCCTAATGCGATCAATTCCTCATATTCCGCGGTTTCCAGTGGCTGGACTTCCATGGATATTTGTGAAAAATAAGGCCGTATCAACTCAATCACTTCCTTGAAATAAGCCGTGTGCACGGTTTGGTTTGCTTCACCGGTTACGAGCAAAACATGGTCATAACCCAGGGATTTGATCACATTCACCTCGCGCAATATCTCTTCCTTAGAAAGCGTTTTTCGCCGCACTTTGTTGTCCAGACTAAACCCGCAATAGGTGCAAATATTGGTGCATTCATTTGATAAATACAGCGGAATGTACATTTGCAGGGTTTTACCAAACCGCTTTTGGGTCAGTTTGCAGCTGAGCTGGGCCATGGGTTCAAGGAAATGGGATGCTGCAGGGGAGATGAGTGCTTTGAAATCCTCCAATGTTCGTTTTTGGGCCAAAAGTGCATTTCGGACATCCTGTGCCGTTTTGGAATAAATGCTGACCATAACCTCCTCCCAGTCATAGGCCTCGAATTTGTCCTTAAAGCTCATCCAAGAATGCGGTTAACGGGCTGCTAGCCACGGCAAAATTTTCTTGATTTCCCAATAGCGCCTCAAATGCCATACGCCCTGCGATCACCCCCATCTTAAATGCCTCCGCCATCGCCACGGGATCGCCAGCAACCGCAATCGCTGTGTTGACCAAAACCGCATCCGCACCAATTTCCATCGCTTTCGCAGCATCCGAAGGTGAGCCAATCCCAGCGTCTACAATGACGGGAACATTGCTCTGCTCAATAATAATTTCCAGGAAATCAATGGTTTTCAAACCCTTATTACTGCCAATGGGAGAACCCAAAGGCATTACGGCGGCCACGCCAGCTTCCTCCAATCTTTTGCACAAAACCGGATCTGCATGAATGTAGGGCAGGATTACGAACCCGAGCTTTGCCAGTTCCTCCGCTGCTTTTAGCGTTTCAATCGGATCGGGGAGGAGATATTTTGGGTCGGGGTGGATTTCCAGTTTGAGCCAGTTGGTTTCCAATGCTTCCCGGGCAAGCTGCGCCGCAAAAACTGCCTCTTTTGCCGTTCTGACGCCGGAAGTGTTGGGCAGCAAATGAATGTGCGGATGTTTCAAATGCAAAAGCATATCATCCTGCGCATCATGCACATCTATCCGCCGCAACGCAACGGTCACCAGTTCCGAGCCCGAAGCCAGCAAAGCTTCTTCCATCAACGCGGCAGAACTGAACTTCCCAGTCCCGGTAAAAAGCCGCGATTCAAATGTTTTATCTGCGATTTTTAACATAATATTTCTTCAAGTTTTTGGACCGTTTCTCTTGGTACTTTTGACTGAATCAATGCGGAAGACATGGCGACACCGTGTATACCGGTGCTTAGCAATGTTGGAATGTCATCGGGCAGGATGCCGCCGATAGCAATGATTGGGATTTCCTTTTTCTCGTTCGCGAGCCTTTGCATCAAGTCGCGATAACCTTCCAGGCCCAGGGTTGGGCTGAGGTTTTGTTTGGTTTTGGTAAATCGGAATGGGCCTAACCCAATGCAATCCGCTCCTTCTTTAATCCGTAAAAGAATGTCTTCGAATGTGTTGGCTGTGCCGCCGATGATCATGTTGTCACCTACGATTTTCCTAGCTTCGGGAATGGGCATATCGTTCAATCCAAGGTGCAGACCGTGAGCAGAAACAGCTTTTGCAATGTTTGGAAAGTCGTTGATAATCAGTTTGGCACCATAAGTGTTGCACAGTGCTTTGGCGGCTTGGGCCATTTCCAAAACGAGGTTTTCCGGCTCATTCTTTACACGCAACTGGATCCATCGGCAGCCGGCTTCCAAAGCAAGGCTAATGCTTTCCAAATGGCTAGACTCCTGTGTCTGATTAGAAATAAATTGCAGCTTGTCAATGTGCTGCAATTCTGATCTCATTTGCCGGGGGCTTAGGCCTCCGGCAATGTTTGAAAATTTGAAATTGGGAGCATGCCAGATTGCACCTAGTAAGGCAGCGCCGTCAAAGTTCATTTTTTGAATTTGGCTTATGTTGGAATGATCAATGCCTCCGATCGCGATTACTTTCACCGTTTTCTGTTCATTATTTAAATAAAAATCCTTACTGATGATCGTTGAATAGCCTTTTTTAGAAATGCTGTCGAACACTGGACCGAAAAATGTGTATTCGAAATTGTCAGAAAGATCAGCCAGCTCATCAATATTGTGAACAGAAGTGCTAAGCTTAAAACCTCCGTTTTTCAGTTTTTCTAACATAAATTCCGGCGTTTTTTTTCGCAATTTTTCCGGGAAATGAAGCCTGGTAATTCCATATTGCGCCGCGACTTCGTGATGCGAGTGCAGGGCTATTTTAGAATAAAACACTGGATTAATCTCACCAATCAATCGGTTCAAATCGAGCACATTACACACAGGTTTTCGCAGGTGCAGGCGCTGCAAGCCATCCCGAAAAAGCGCGTTAATCCGTTCGGCTTCATTCGGGATGAAATCTGGATGAGATATTGCGATCAGTTCCATATTATAAAAGAGCTGATTATAGATAGATCTGACTGCCCAGACTCGCGAATTCCCGCGATTTTTCTTCCATTCCTTCCGCAATTGCGTCCTCATTTAAACCATGCTCATCTGCATAGTCGCGCACGTCCTGCGTGATTTTCATGGAGCAGAAATTGGGTCCGCACATCGAGCAGAAATGGGCGATTTTGGCGCCTTCGGCTGGTAATGTTTCGTCGTGGAAGGATTTGGCCGTTTCGGGATCGAGGGAAAGATTGAACTGATCTTCCCAGCGGAATTCGAAGCGGGCTTTGCTCAATGCATTATCACGATATTGCGCGCCCGGATGCCCTTTTGCAAGATCCGCGGCGTGCGCAGCGATTTTGTAAGTGATCACGCCGTCCTTCACATCTTTTTTATTCGGCAGTCCTAAATGTTCTTTCGGTGTCACATAACAAAGCATTGCCGTCCCGAACCAGCCGATCATAGCCGCACCAATAGCAGACGTAATGTGGTCATAACCAGGTGCAATGTCTGTTGTTAAGGGCCCTAATGTATAAAATGGCGCTTCCTGGCAATGTTCCAGCTGCTTCTCCATATTTTCTTTGATCAAATGCATCGGCACATGGCCCGGACCTTCGATAATGGTTTGCACGTCGTGCTTCCAGGCAATTTTTGTTAGTTCGCCCAAAGTTTCCAGTTCGGAAAATTGTGCGGCATCATTGGCATCTGCAATGCAGCCCGGACGCAAACCATCACCCAGCGAAAACGCGACATCATAAGCTTTCATAATCTCGCAGATCTCCTCAAAATGCGTGTAAAGGAAATTTTCCTTGTGATGAGCCAGACACCATTTGGCCATGATCGAGCCGCCGCGGGAAACAATTCCCGTGATCCTTTTGGCCGTAAGCGGAATGTAACGCAGCAAAACGCCGGCATGAATCGTGAAGTAATCCACTCCCTGTTCGGCCTGCTCAATGAGCGTGTCTCGGAACAATTCCCAAGTCAAGTCTTCGGCCTTACCATTTACTTTTTCCAAAGCCTGATAAATCGGAACGGTGCCAATGGGAACGGGTGAGTTGCGGATGATCCACTCGCGGGTTTCGTGAATGTTCTTGCCGGTTGAAAGATCCATGATCGTATCAGCACCCCAGCGGCAAGCCCAAACGGCTTTTTCGACTTCTTCCTCAATGGTGGATGACACCGCGGAGTTGCCAATGTTGGCATTGATTTTAACCAAAAAATTACGACCAATGATCATCGGCTCGCTTTCCGGATGGTTGATGTTCACCGGAATCACTGCGCGGCCGGCTGCTACTTCGGAGCGCACAAATTCGGGTGTGATGAAGTTAACCGGCGTATTTGCCCCAAAACTATGGCCGCGATGCTGGTGCGAAAGCGAACCCGCTTTGCCGTTTAATTCCAACAGATTTTCCTGGATACGCTGATTTTCCCGTATCGCAATGTATTCCATTTCCGCAGTAATAATGCCCTTTTTTGCATAATGCAATTGAGATACATTCGCACCCGGTTTGGCCCGAAACGGCTTGGTAATGTGCGCAAAGCGCAGTGCATCCAATGAAGGATCCGAAAGTCGCTGCTGTCCGTATTGCGAGCTGATGCCTTCCAGCTGCTCTACATCCTGCCGTGCTTTAATCCACTCTGCACGCAACGCAGGCAATCCTTTTTTTACATCGATTTCAACATTGGGATCTGTAAAAGGGCCACTCGTGTCGTAGACCGTGACAGGCGCATTTTTCTCCACCTGGCCTAGCTTTCCATGCAAACGCGTGTCGGTTAGTGCAATTTCCCGCATCGCAACGGACACATTGTGCAGGCTGCCTTTTACGTAAATTTTCCGTGAATTCGGGAACGGGTCGGTGGTCACACTGCTGCTTTGTGGCGTTTTTTCGGTTTTCATAAAATGTTGGATTAAGGATTAAACAAATGGGGAAGAATGGAGGCTAGCCGCCTTGCGTGGCTGTGATCAGCATGACGCGGTCGTGCGGTTGCAACGGATGCGCTGCCCACGCCGTTTTAGGGATAACCGACTGGTTTACAGCGACAGCAATTCCTTTGGCAGGATCCGGAAAAAGAGCAGAAAGTAATTGCTGGACCGAGAGCGGTTCAGAAAATTCACGCGATTGACCGTTGATGATAATTTCCATTCTGAATAATGTTTTTGAGAAAAACTTCAGGAATGGACCTTTTGGAAGAAAGATACATTGAGATACAATAGCAGTATCTCTTACTTTTCCCTTCGGCAGTACTAACTGCATCAGGTTCAAAGGGTATTATCTCAGTCCGCATTTCGGGACACCCCTAAAGTTTGGACAAAGCTATCGCAAAAAATGTATTTTCAAAAATTAACCAAAGAAAACACCGCGAAACGAAGCAATGGAAGCACTTTTATTTTAAGAATTATCGGGTAACTTTAAGGTCATATTTACCAATTATATCGAACCTACGTTACTTGATGGATCTTATTATCAGAAGCGCTGCTCCAAAGGATTTGCCATCCCTGTTAGAAATTATTAATCACGCCATTCTTAACACCACTGCGATTTACGATTACGAGCCCCGCACGCTGGACGAGCAACGGGAATGGTTTGAGAAAATGTTCAATGACGGCATGCCCGTGATTGTCGCGGAAAGGGAAGGAAAAGTAATTGGTTACGGCTCTTACAATATTTTCCGGCCGAAAATAGGCTACAAATTCAGCGTAGAACATTCGATTTACCTTGATGAAAAATCAAGAGGTTTAGGCGTGGGAGGCAAACTCCTCGGCAGCCTCATCCAACGCGCCCGCGAATCCGGCCTCCACAGCATGATAGCGGGCATAGACGCCGCCAACCGCGGCAGCATTGAATTTCACAAAAAGTATGGTTTTGTGGAGAAGGGTTATTTGAAGGAGGTTGGATATAAGTTTGACCAGTGGTTGGATTTGGTGTTTATGCAGTTGTTGTTGGAAGAAGATTGAGGAATTGTTCAAGGCGACTCCCAAATCGCGGAGCGATGTAACATTGGTGGCCGCGCCGCGGTAGGAAAAAGATAGATAAAATAGACGCAAATCCCGGAGGGATGTAATATCGGCGGCCGCCAATATGTCATCCCTCCGGGTTTCCCGTTCAATGCGCCCTTCCCGTCTCCACATAGGTCTCTTCATCGCCCGTCGGTTTGCCTTGCCACCAGGATGCTAAAATTGATCCTGTAATGTTCATTAACGGCCCGAAAATCGCGGGTGCCAGCCCTACGGTGGCCATTTTTCCCATTTCTTTGGCTATACCAGATGCCAGACCGCCGTTTTGCATGCCTACTTCAATGGCGATGGTGCGGCAGTCGCGTTCGCTCATTTTGAAGAGGCGGCCGGACCAGTAACCCAATGTGTAACCCGATAAATTGTGGATCAGGACGAGTAGGAGTAATGTTGGTCCGATGGTAAGCAGGCTGTCGCGGCCGGCGGCGGTGATGATGACGATGATGAAGGCGATGCCGGCCATGGAAACGATCGGCATGGCGTCGTCGAGCCATTTTGCTTTGCCGCTGAAAAACTTGTTGAATAATAGTCCGGCGCCGATTGGGATGATGACCATTTTAATGATGTCCCACATCATGTGCAATGTATCTATTTGTACAAATGCACCTGCCAATGCGCTCATTAGCAAGGGCGTCACGATAGGAGCGAGCATTGTAGAGATCGCCGTGATCGTGATCGATAATGCCAGGTTTGCTTTGGCCAGATAGGAAATTACATTTGAAGCCATTCCGTTTGGTGAACAGCCGATGAGGATAATTCCGGCCGCGATTTCGGGTGGGAAGCCGCTTAGGTTAGCTAATGTAAATCCAATGGTTGGCATGATGATAAAATGGCTTACTACGCCAATCAGCACGCCTTTTGGCATTTTTACAACTCCTACAAAATCCCCGAAGCTCATTGACGTCCCCATTCCGAACATGATAATCTGGATCAAAGGCGTAATTAATGCTGCCAGCTTGAAGCCGTTGACTGACTGGAAATGCTGCGGATAGTAGAGGGCTGTGGTTACTGCGGCGAAAATGACGGTTGTATAAGTGAAACCTTTCAGTTTTTCAAAACCCCTGAAACTGACTGCTAAGGCAAGAAAAAAAGCAATAAAGAAGGGACCGGCTTGCGGCAGGTTTCCGGAGAGCGCGAGGAAAAGCGCAACAAGAAGACACAGACCTGCAACACCGGCTAGTAGCTTGTAAACATTCATATAATTGTCGTTATAATGCTATTTAAAAAAGAACGCAAAAGTGCCCTGGCACTTCAATAAGAAAGTTACCAGGTTCTTTTCTTCATGTATTCGTCCAGTTCGGCGCGTTTCATCGGGATTTCCTTTGGATTGCTGTCCAGCCATTTCAGGAATGCTTCTTTGAGCTGATCGGTCCATTGGTTGTCGATCTGGCCGGGGGTGAATTTGCCTTCGCGTAGCATTTGGAGGGCGAATTTGTCCCTTAATGTGAGGAATTCGGCGGTTAGGATCACTTTTTCGGCCATGTGCGCCGGAATGAAGATCACACCTTCTTTTTTAGCAAGCACAATGTCTCCTGGCAATACAATCGCGCGGCCTATGCGGATTGGTGTGTTTATGCCGGTCAGGAAAACGTCTTTTAAGAATGATGGGTCAAAATCTCTTACAAATGCATTGAAACCTTCGATTTTGGAAAGTCCTTCCAGGTCGCGGACGGATGCGTCGAAAACAACGCCATTGCCTGATTTTGTAAAAATGGATGTTCCTAAATTGTCGCCGATCAATGTTCCGCTGGCGATTTTGCCGAAGCCGTCTGCTACGTATACGTCGCCTTTGGAAAGCTTATCGATGGGCCAGGAATTGGTGTTTCCCAACATGCCGTTTTTGTTGCCGCGGTCTTTTACGAGCTTTTCAACGTCGGGGCGGGAGGGCATGAATTGGGCGGTTAGTGCCCGGCCCGTGATGACGATGTCGTCTTTCAATATTTTCCAGTTTCCGTCGAACTGGCAGTTGTAACCCTCATTTTGCAACACCACCCACGCTTCTTCAATGGAGATATTTTTGGCGCGGTTAATGAGCTCGTCGGAGACTTTGGGGCGGCCGTCGGGGAAGCGTTCGCCTTTCCATTCGGAAGTGAGGAACATCAGTTCTTCCTTGGGCATCATTTGCGCCTGCGTCGTTTGCAGACCATTAAAATTGAGGGCTAAAAGGGCTATTACACCTAAAAATTGTACTCTCATGTTTGAAAAATAAAATTGCGGCAAGATAAATGTCAAAGATGCATCGAATGGCTTATCATTCAAACTATCTTTTGGTAATCACGAGCGGTTCGGTGAGGCCATTGAGGTCGTAAACGACTTTTCCGGCGCGGATTGTTACTTCTGCTTCCAGTTTTTGTTTTCCCTGAATCTTGGTTCCTGTGTAATCCCAGAAACCGAATGTTCCTGTGTCGTTCAATTGGAATTTACCATCCAGAACCCTCAAAACAGTCACATCTGCACGCGAGCCAACTGAAAGGTTTCCTAGCTCCTCGCGGTGAATGGCTTGAGCAGGCGCCCAGGTGCTGGCTTTGATCACAGCCGGAAGATCCATGCCCATAGCCAGGAATTTGGACATAACATTCAGCATATCTTTCATGGCATTGTTCATGCTGCCGGTGTGAATGTCGGTGCTGATGGTGTTGGGATAAAAACCGCTTTTAACGGCTGGAATGGCTTGTGAAAAGGCAAAGCTGATGCCGCCATAACCCACGTCAAAAAGGATCCCTTTCTTACGCGCGTCGTAAACGAATGGCTTAATTTTGCCAGTCGCCACGTCCAGAATCGGCTCCCGGCTGTTGAGCTGGCCGAAGCAATGTGTGAAAATATCGCCTGGGCGCAGGTATTTTGTAAACAATTCTTGAAGCGGTAAAACGGGCTTGCTGCCACCGAAATCAACCATCACAGGTACATTAGCAAGTTTTCCGGCTTCCACGGCGCGTTCGGTGGGCGTCCAGTTGTAACCGTTGTAATGTGCGAGTTTTATGCCGACAATGTAATCCGGATTTTCCTTTACGACTTTTGCCGTCGCAGCTGCGTCCATATCGTCCACATTCTGCTCGTAAGTGCCGCCACGCATGCCTTCTCCTACAATGTTCAGGAATGCGAGCACGCGGGTTTTTGAAATGTCAATGGTTTGTTTCTTAAAGTCAGGAAACGATTTCCAGCCGGCGCATCCTGCGTCTACCACCGTTGTAACGCCGGTGCGGAATGTAAAACCATCCGGTGGCAGTGCATTCGGACCATTGCTGTAAGTCTGGTCCATCTTGGTGCCGTAAAAGTTGTGGGAATGCATGTCGATGAGGCCGGGCGTTACGAAAAGCCCTTTGGCATTCACGACCTGCTTGCCTTCTTTGGCATCGATGTTCTTGGCAACGAGCATGACGGTGTCACCTTTCAGCGCAACGTCCATAATGCCGTTCACATTGTTTTTAGGGTCGATAACGTGGCCGCCTTTGATCACCACAGAATATTGCTGGGCGTTGGCGGCGCATGCAAATAGCAGCGCAAAACAAGTTAAGCGTAATTTCTTGTTCATGTTTTCAGGATTAGGAATATGGGCATTAGATAGTTAAAGGAATTCTCGGCTCGTTTTTAATGCTACAAGTGTGTTTAATGTTAGAGCGTTGGTTATGAATAAATCAGACTTCCGGGTTTGTGGCCTGGAAGTCTGACATTACATTGTTTTGCAAAAATTATTTATCCCACCAAACCATGCTGGAAAGCGTATTCGTGCCGCCTTGTCTGGTTCTTGCTTCGTAGAAATTGGCCTGGTTATACTGCTCTTCCGAATCAGGAATTACAAAACGGGTTGGGATTTTGCCGCCGGTGAGGTTACCAGGATAGTTGGTAGGCGTCAGCTTAGGGTATCCGGTGCGTCTCCAGTTAGACCAGATTTCATATTCATCTTCCAAAAACAGCGCGACCCACTTCTGCGTGCCGATCTGCTCCATTTTTTCAGCCAATGTTCCTGTTGCTTTAAAGGGATTTGCTTTCAGGTAAGCAGCGATTTTGGCATCGGAAATGACACCGCCTGCACCAAATGCAGCCCATTGCTTCATGCCTGATGTTACGGCGCTTTCATATTCCGCAGCCGGCGTTGTAGCCGAATACCAGCCTCTCAAACCGGCCTCAGCAAGCAGCAAATGCACTTCTGCAGGGGTGAAGACCAATAAGGGCGCATTGTATTTCAAAATCGTATTCGGATTTGGCTCGGAATAAGAATCAAAATCTGCTGGCAATGAGTTGAAAGCCGCATTAGGCATTCCTTTTTGCAATGCAGTAGCCGTGTCGGCAACGTAAGGAGCTGTTGCAGAAGCTTTTGTCCAAACCACAGAGATTACATTCAAACGCGGATCTTTGGTTGTTTTCAAATGGTCAACCAATGTTTTGGCCAACTTTCCACCTTCCACATTGTCACCGCCCGGAGAAACATAATCTGTCGCCATGAGGCCCGCAGCGATGAAATTTCTGCTGGCTGTGATGGAGCCATCCACGTAAGCGATCGTCGCCATATCCGTATCAGATGTGATCACACCGCCTGCAATGGCCTTTTTTACCCAGGTTTCAGCGCTGGCCGGATCGACTTCTGTCAGACGCATGCCAAGACGAAGCATCAGCGAGTAACCGAATTTTTTCCATTTTGCAATTTCCCCGCCGTAAACCAGGTCCGCATTTCCAAAAGTAGGTTGCGCCGCATCAAATGCATTGATCGACTCGTCCAGCTCTTTTAGCATATCCGCGTAAATGGCTTGCTGCGTATCGTATTTCGGTGTGAAATTCTGGCTGGAAAGTGCTTTTCCTGCGTCAAAATAAGGAATGTCTCCGTATAAATCCGTCAAGCGATGGAACAGATAAGCTTTCCAGATCCGCGAAACGGACAGCTTGTTTACGTCGGCAGGATTTGTTGAAACAGCTTCAATAACCTGCGCAATGTCAATCACCGCACCCTGAGAAACCGGATCGCCGCCATACAGCTGCCAGCTGCCCTGGCTGTAACCGAAATTGAAATATTTGTCACCCGCGCCAGGCACTTCCTTATAAGTTGCGAAATGCTGCATCGAACCGCCGATCGTCAGGTAAGCCGCGCCGGTAAAGTTGTTGCTCAACGTCACAAGTTGCGCCCTTGTGAAAAGGAAGCCGGGCACAACTTCCGTCGAAGCATTGGGGTTAATGTTCATTTCTTCAAATCCATTGTCGCAGGAGGCAATGAACAGGGCCGGAGCCAGATATAGGACTTTTATCAAATTTTTCATATTCACTAAAATGCTTTTTAATGATTAAAACTTCACTGTAAGGTTCACACCCAAACTCCTCGTTCTTGGAACCCCGAATGCTTCCAGACCTTGCGCATTGCCATTAGTATAGCTCGATTCCGGATCGAAATAATTGTTGCGCTTGTCTTTGTAAAGCAGCAGCAGGTTACGGCCAACCAGCGACACCGAAGCAGATTGCAGTTTCAGGAATGACATTTTGCTCACATTCAGGTTGTAGCTCAAAATCACCTGGCGCAGCTTCACGAAATCGTTGTTGAAAGTGAAGATTCCCGTGTAGTTTTTGTCATTGTCATAATAAGTATCCACATCCTTTTTCTCCCAGGTTTTGGTAAAAGGAGCACCCTCAGGCGTCACACCCGTTACCGTTACACCCGTTTCGCGGCCTGGCAATGTTTCTTTTGGCAAACCAAAACGATACGCATACTGATACATGTTGGAGTAAACCACGCTTCCGAACTTACCATCGATCAGGATGTTCAGCGAGAAGTTTTTGTATTTGAAATTGTTCGTGATACCCATCGTCAACGGGGGAATACCATTGCCTAGTTTTTCCAGATCACCTCTTACGGCATATCCGCTTGCTGTGTTGAAAACCACATTTCCGTTGCCGTCCGTTTTCTTGTTGTAACCCCAAACTTCTCCGTAAGTCCCGCCGACAACGTTATTGATCATACCGCCGCCTACACCAAGTCCGATGCTCAATGTTTTCAGGTTATCAGCCAGTTTAACGATCTTGCTTTGGTTGTAAGCCATGTTGTAACTGATATCCCAGGTAAAATTATTCTTGCGAAGCGGTGTTGCAGTCAGCAAAAGCTCAACCCCTTTGTTGCTCAGTTCGCCCACATTCAAAAGAGCCTGCGTGTATCCTGATGACGATGCAATGTTGCTTTGCACAATGTCATTGGTGGTCTTACGATTGTAAAAAGTAAGGTCAAGACCAAAACGGTTGTTCAGGAAACGCGCTTCCAAACCAGCCTCGTAAGTGGTAGAAGTAAGCGGACGCAAATCAGGGTTAGGAACCAACGCCGAAGCCAATTGCTGCACCGGACGACCATTATGACCGCCTTGCGCCATTTGATAGCTTTGGTAAATCCGGTAAGGATCCACGTTCACAGCACCCACCTGCGCCCACGAAGCACGCACTTTGGCAAAACTGATCGCCGAAGGCATATCAATAGCCTCAGAAAGAATCACCGTTCCACCAACTGCCGGATAAAAAATGCTGTTGTTTGATTTGTTCAAAACAGAAAACCAGTCCTGTCTGCCCGACATCGTCAGGTAGGCTAATCCTTTGTAACCCAAATCCACCGATCCAAACACCGAGTTAATGCCGCTTTTCAAATATCTTGGCGTCGTTGTTGTCGTTGCAAGGTTGGTAAAGCTGTAAAAATTCGGGATTGTGAATTCAGCGCCTCTGTAAGCCATTTCGTCGTAAATGCTGCGCTGCGTGTTACCGCCGAGTAATGCCGAGAAGCTGAAATTTTCAAACTCCTTGTTGTAGTTCAATGTCAGCATGCCGTTGGTTTCAGACGAAGTCGTACTGTTGGACTCGTATTTTCCAAGCGGTTCGAAAGCATTGGCCGTCGGCACGATGAATTCGTATTTGAAATTGTAGTAATCCTGGCTCACGCTTCCTTTGATGAACAGGTTATCAAGGATATCATAACGAATGTTAGCCTGTCCCAAAAAGCGATTCTTACGGTCGTCGTTTTTGAATTTATTAATGACAAAATAAGGATTTGGTGCAGCCGGAACCGGGTTCCATTCCAATTCTTTGCCTGTAACGGCGTCATAACCAGGAGAAAGGCTTCTGATATCCACCGTGTTGGCGATCAAATGTGTTGCCCAGTGCGGGTTGTAATCTGCATAACCCACTTTCGGACGGTTGTGGCCGTCTTCAATGTTGTATTGAACAACCGTTTCGATGCTCAGTTTTTTGCCCAAAAATGCATTCACATTCAAGTTTGCAATCCTTCTCGTGAAATCAGAGTTGGGGACAATGCTGTTTGATTTTGTATTGTTCAGACCAAAACGAAAGTTGATCTTGTCATTTCCACCTGTGAAGGCAATGGAGTTAATGTAGTTCGTTCCCGTTCTGTAAAAGTTCTTAAGATTGTCTTTCTGAGGAGAATAGGGGCGCATCTGGCCGTCAAACTGGATCACATCCGTGCCGTCCATTCTTGCGCCATATGACAAGCGCCCTGAGCTTTTTGCCTGCGTTTGCGTCATTGGTTTGACACCGTCCACACCTTGTCCGAACTCATATTGCCAGTCCGGAATGATCGCCAGGTTCTCCGTTGTAAAGTTGCTGTTGAATTCCACACCAATGCCTTTTTGCGCGCGACCTTTTTTGGTGGTGATCAAAATAACACCATTACCCGCACGAGCACCATACAAAGCTGCTGCCGGTCCGCCTTTCAAAACGCTGATCGATTCAATATCGTCCGGGTTAATCCCGCCGATTCCGTCCCCGCGGTCGGTATTGTTACCATTTCCGTCAGAAGCATTTCCACCGCCCGGAACGCTGTTGTCCATCGGCATACCATTGATCACATACAAAGGCTGGTTGTTTCCGCTCAAAGAACCATTACCACGAATGATAATCCGGCTCGATCCACCCGGTCCTGTCGACATCCCCGTTGCATTTACACCGGCGATTTTACCTGTCAAGGCATTGGCAACGTTGTTTTCGCGGGCCTGTGTGAATTCAGAACCTTTTACTTCGGTCACTGCATAGGCAAGTGCTTTTTTCTCTTTGGAAATACCCAAAGCCGTTACAACAACCTCATTTAATGCTTTGGCTTCGGGAGCCAGCTGAACGGAGAGTGTTGTCTGCGTTCCTACTGCAACTTCCTGTGGCGTGTAACCTACAAAGCTGAAAATCAGCACTGCTGACGCTGCTTCTGCATCCGGAATGTCCATCGTAAATTTTCCTTCCGCGTCCGAAGATGTTCCGCGCTGGGTGCCTTTTACTAAAACACTTACACCCGGAAGACCCGCGCCCGTTTCGTCCGTAACCACACCCGTAACATTGCGTTTTGGAGCTTCTTTGGAAGAAGATCCTGTTTCGGAGGCTGCCGTTTCGCGTTTCAGAATGATACGGTCCTGCACCACTTCGTAAGTCACTTTATGCGGAGCGAGGATTTTGCCCAGCACATCGGACAATGCTTCGTCCTGGAATTTGAATGTATATTTCTGTGCATTGAAAATCTGCGGGTTATACATAAACTTAACCTTGGTCACATTCTCAATTTTTTCCAGTGCCTTGTCAATTTCGGCATTGGCTAAACGCAGCGTTACTTTTTGTTCTAAAACCCGCTGACCGCGTACGTCATTGGCTTGCACAAATGTGCTGACGACGATAGCGAGTATGGCTTGATACAGCGTAATGCGCATGATTTTCTGTAAAGCATGATGAATTTGTACTGTTTTTGACATAATTTTGATTTTTGTCGGATTAAAATTTGGCATTAATTGATTCCCACGGCCGCTGCGAGGCGATAACCGTAAGAAGAAACAAACAGGGGATTAACGGAGCCGGTGGTGTTGCAGCATCATCGGCTCATTTTTTAGGGGACTGGTAACAGATCTCGTCATAGGCATTGTCAGAATTTTAGGGGATTGGTGAGGAACGTTAGTAACAACCTTTGCTGGTAATGATAATGCTGGCATCCAGCTGTTCATATTGTGCGCCTATCGTTTTACAGATCAGGTTTATTTTTTCAAAAAGCGGTTCGTCGGAAAGGGATGCGGTCAGATAGCAATCCTTCATTACATCGGCATCGTGAATGATCTTCACGCCATAAGATTTTTCCAGCGTCTCAAAAACATCGGTAATAGGCGTGCCTTTGAATTCAAACGACTGGCTCTGGATCGGTAATTCAAGCAGTTTTGGGTCCGGAATCAGGCTGCGTGTGAGGCGTAACTCTTTGGGAGCGAATACGATCTGTTGATTCGGTGTTAACACCATTCCACCAAGCTTATCGTCCGCCTGCTGCGTTGCGATGGCTTCTTTGGTCATCGGGAACACAGAAACTTTTCCTGTTTTTACTACAACCTTCACTTCCTTATCGCCTTCAAATGCGCTCACTTTGAAACTGGTGCCTAACACTTTGGTCGCCAATGTGTGTGCGTATACATAGAAGGGTTTGTCCGGATTCTTGGCAACTTCAAAAAACGCTTCCCCGCTCAGGAACACTTCTCTCTTATTTCCTTCGAACCTGGAAGGGTAGGTAATACGGCTATTGGGTTGCAAAAGCACCGAGCTTCCATCCGCCAAAACGATCAGCTGCGCCTTGTCCGTCACATTCTCAGCCTTCACCAACGGCTCCTTAATCTGGCTCAGGATCACCTTATACTGGTCTGACTGCTGTTGTGAAGGCGTTTGCTTGTTAAACCACCATCCCGCAAACATCAGCAGCACGACGGAAGCCGCCATATTATACCAATTGGGCCTGAAAAGCTTTCTTATACCCGATTTCTTTGCCTTATTTTCTCCAATAGAATGTGAAAGCCGGTAAATCTCATTTGCAATTTCATCTTCGGAAATCTGGTCAAAAGCCGATTTGGTGTTAATAAGAAAGTATTTTGCTTTTGCGACAAGCTCTTTTTTATCCGGATTAAGTTCAAGCCATTCAGCCCAGAAAATGTCTTCTTCGGGATCGTTAAACAACGTCCAGCGTCTGAACGATGGATCGGCTGCGAGTTCCTCCGGAAGAAAATTGCGGTAATTGTGCATATAGGGCAAATAATTGTATAGCTATTTTATTTAAGGATGCACTTTCCTCCGGCCAATACTCTTTTTTAGAAATTATTTTTTGATGAAGACCGTTTTGAGTATTAATGTTCTGAGACGTAAAGTTTGTGAGATGGCATTTTAATGTTTAGTTTTAATTCTGATTTAAACCACACTAAACATTCATATGAAATTCACAGTATTAATATCAAAGGGCGAGGAATTCCTGATCGGACGCATCAAGGAAATTCCATCTGTCATGACGCAAGGAGAGACCATCAACGAAGTGATGGAAAACATCAGCGACGCGCTCAGTCTATATGCCCAGGATTCTTTCGAGAGTTATTAAAATCCAAAATTGTCATTTGGTATAATGCAGCTAACCATTATTCACAAAAACCAGCAGCATCAGGCTTGTTACTGCGCGGATATGGGTTTTTAGGGAGGATATGGCTTTGAAGAGAAGGTTGGCGACGGATTGGCGGTTGACTTGCATAAGGTCTGCAATTTGCTCATTATCCATTCCTTCGAAATATTTGAGGAAAACGGCTTCTTTCTGGCGGCGTGGAAGTTCTTCTATGGCCGAGCGGACTTTAATCTGGTTTTCAGAGTATATTTCACTTTGCTCAATCTGCGTTTCGACAGTCTGATAATCTGACATCTGCCCAACTTCTTCAATGTCCAGCAGTGAATTGGCCGGATTGTTTTTCCGAAATTCTTGCAGCAACTGGTTGCGAAGCGCTTTCAAAAAGTAAATGGAAACAAACTGAATATGAATTGTCTCGCGCTTTTCCCAAATGTGGATCAGCAATTCCTGAATGGAATCCTTGATAAATTCCCGGTCCGACGTGAAGCTGGTGGCGTAGTTGAAGAGCGTGCGATATTGCTTATCGGCAAGCTGACAAAATGCAAGACTGTCCCCGGCCTGGGATTGTTGCCAGAGATTCAGAAGAATTACATTCTCCTCAGCGATGCGTTGTCGTTTGTTCAAATCTTATTGGGTCAGGCAACAAAGAAACTGCTTAATCGCTTAATTTTAAAATATAACACCGACTTTATTTTTTATTTTAAAATTACATTCGGCAGAATTGGATTATGCCAGAATAAAGATTTGATTTTGGGGGAGGGGTTGGCGTGTTGTTGGCGGTCGGGCATTACGCGGACCAATTAGCATGGTGCCTGCCCTTCGGCTCCGCTCAGGGTGACAAGGCGATAGTAAGTGGCCTAGTGCTTGCCCTTCGTCTCCGCTCAGGGTGACAGGGCTGGTGCGACGACTGCTACACCAGCCCTGTCACCCTGAGCGGAGCCGAAGGGCATACCCGGCGACACTAACAACTGCCGTTGTCACCCTGAGCGGACGGGGCCGCCCGGCGGCCGAAGGGCAGCACCACGTCATCCTCCTAGATATAAGCAATGCAATCAATCTCCACCAACGAATCCCCTGGAACTCCGCCATAAACAGCCACTGTCGTCCGGCAAGGCGGTTTTGAGCCGAAACGGCCTTTGTAAGCCTCATTCATTGCCTTATAATCATTCAAATCATGCAGGAAAACGCTGCATTTCAGCACTTTCTCCATTGAAGAACCGGCTTTGATCAATTCTTTTTCCAGTTCGTCCAGAACGTGCTTGGTGTGGGCGGTGATATCGCCTTCGAAGTGGGCGCCTTTGCCGGCGATGAACACCATATTATTGAACTTGGTATGGCCTGAAAACAAGGGAACATCCTGATACATAACAACATCACCGACTTCCTTTTCGGGCGCTGGCGCAGCAGGCGTTTCTGCGATTGCTTTGGAAGCAACGCCAATTCCGGCTACTCCGGCAACTGAGGCGAATAATTTTTTAAGGATTGATCTTCTTTCGGACATGATAGTATAATTAAGTTATTAACGAATGTATTATGATCTTTTTTTCTTGCTCTTCTTAGCCATTTTCTCGTTCGCAGGCAGCGTCACTTTCCAAATGCTTCCGCCCGATTTATTTCCGCCCTGCTTGCCGCCATATTCGATAATGTAAAGCGTATTGCCAACAAGCAGCGCATCCGTAGGCGAAGTAAAACCGTCGATGATGCGGGTGGTTTTAACTTTGTAATTGTCTGTGGCTTTGTCGTAGGCCATTTCGAGGTGTAACAAATCCCGTCCTTGCTTCCTCAGCGGACTCGGATTAGCGACCCCGTTTCTTGGTCCGCCCGTGTAACGGATGACAAAACCGTCACCGGTAAGGTCTTTGCCCAGTGTATTTTTAGTATCAAAAAACAACCCAAGCGGGGAAGAGTGCGCGTTGAATGTGCTTACGCCCACGCCTGTGGAATCGCCGTCGTAGACCTGGCCGGTTTTGCGGTCGCGGTACTCGTTGGCGTCCGGGCCCATGTTCTGCACGCCCGGGCTGAACTTCACGCCCGCGGGGCGTTTCGGGAAATTTGGGTCATTGTGAAAATACTTCATCAGCCAGGCAAAAGCAAATTTGCTCAGGAAAGGATCGGTGTCCGGATTGGGTTGATAATCTGGAAATTGCTGTGGATTATCGATGCCGCCCATAACCCACGGAAAACCGTAATGATGGCCCTGTCGCACCCAGAACATATCTTCGGAATGGTCGTAATCACCCGAATTGGAGACTGCGAACAGATTCCCTTTCGGATCAAAAGCCATGTCATATGCATTGCGGATGCCTTCTGCGTAGAGATAGCCGTCTGCTTTTAATTTTTGTGTATCGGTGGAAAGCAGCAAATCTTTGGCATCGATCGGGAAGCGGAAGATGTTGGCTGTTAATGCATTATCGCGCGCGTTTGGATATTCGCCGCCGTTGTCCTGCACTTCGCCGTGGTCTGTTCTGGCGCCTGTGTTAACGAAAATATATTTACCATCCGGACTAATTTCCAACGCGTTCCAGCCGTGGTCAAATGTTGTTTTGTTGGCACCATATTCCACCGTATTGAAAACAACCGTCATCGCAGGCTTTTCAGTTGAGTTCGTATCTACGCCAGCTTTCAGCTCATAACGAACCATGCGGCCTTTGTTCCCTTTGTTGTTGTTGACATTAATGTTTCCTGCCAAAAACAATGTATTCCCTTTGAATGCCGCACCTTGCAAGCGCGTAATGCCGTGGTCTTCGGCGCTGAGGATTTTCTTACTTTCGGGCTGACCGTTGTTTGTGACGATCTTTAATACATCGCCAAAGAACGTCGTATAATAAATTTCCCCCGTGACGGGATGCTGAATAATCCGCACCGCTTCCGGCTCAATTTTCATGTAGTGCTCAATGGTAATGTCGTCGCGCAGTGATTTCGGCGTGCTTGTGACGGTTTCTTTAGGCTGCGCAAATGCATGTCCTGCAATGGTGGCAAGCAGCAATGCAGCGACTTTGGGTTTGAAATAACGGCTAATAGTCAGCATTTTATCCTATGGGTTCAGTTTATTCAGTTTTGCCTAAATGACGGATGTAGGCCACAAGCTGCCAGCGCTGCTCGTCGGTGAACACATCTTTAAATGGCGGCATGTTACCCCTGCCGGTGGAGATTTTCCAGAAAATGGCGCCGTCGCTCTGGGCTTTTACCAATGTGTCGTGAAAATTAGCGGGTTTCTGCCCCAACGCGCCGCCCGCTGCGCCGTCACCATAACCAGCATCGCCGTGGCAGGTGGCGCAGTAGAGTGTGAAAAGTTCTTCGCCCTGCGCCAATGTCAGCGGTTCCTCGTGATAGGGACTTTTCAGTGTATCTGCCCAGGCGGGTGCTTTCCAGGGATCCTGGCTGACGTGCGGATTGAAATGCCCGGAAGAAAATCCAGTCAGAATAATTCCGGCTAAAACGATAAAATTTGCGGCTAAAATCTTATTTTTAAACATCAAATGTAAAGAAACGTGATATATATAAATGTCTGATTTTTCTCCCTCCAACCCCTTAAAGGAACACTCAATTGCCGGAGAGTAATATCCACTTAAACGAGGTTGGAAGGAGAAAAACGTTGTTGCTAATTTGTTTTTTCAACGGCTGCCCTGACTTTCGAAACTTCATTTGCAGAAACGGCGCTGGCGGTGTTTCCAAAATTACTGCGGATATGCGTCAGAACTTCTGCGATTTCTTCGTCTTTTAAAAAGCTGTGTTGGGGCATTACATTGTTGTAGGATTGCCCTTTCACTTCCAACGGCCCTTCCAGCCCTTTGAGCAATACTTTTATAAGGCGTTCCTTGTCTCCGGTTACCCATTCGGCCCCGCCCAAAGGTGGAAAACGCTGCATATCGCCCATGCCGTTTCGCTGATGACAAGCTGAGCAGTAAACGCTGTAAACCTTCCCTCCGGCAACGGGCTTATCCTTATCCAGGTTGTCGGCAATTTCGTCCGGCGTGCGGATGTTGGACATGGATTTTCTCTTTTCCATTTTGACCAAAGCCGTTTTTGCAAATTTCTTTTTATCGCCTTTGTAAGTCACTTTCCAGATCTTTCCTTTTTCTGTCTCCGCAATGTAAAGCGCACCATCAGGACCAATCGCCAGGCCCATCGGACGATAAACCGCGTCGCTGACATTCACAATCGGATCTACGCCCGCAAAGCCGTCTGCAAAAACCTCATAATCACCCGATGGCTGAACATTTTTGAAAGGAACAAATCCAATAAAATAGCTCGATTGCGGGTAAGGAGCGCGGTTGGTAGAACCGTGGAATGCGATAAATGAGCCGTTTTTGTAGCGTTCCGGAAAATGATTTCCCTGGTAAAACAGAATGTCATTCGGAGCCCAGTGGCCAGGAAAACCGATCAGCGGTTTTTCATATTCGCCGCAGCGGCCCACTTCTTTTCCATCACCGCCATACTCAGGATTAAGGACCTTTTTGCCCTGCATTTGATCCCAATAACAATAAGGCCAGCCTGCATGCGTGCCCTCTTTGATCCGTAAAAACTCCTCGGAAGGAAGCATAGCGCTTTGCCAGGGGGAAAAAAGCTGCGGAAACAGGCGCAATAAATCGTCCCGTCCGTGTTGCAATGCATATAAATTATTATCAGCAAAATTCCAGTCGAGCGCCACTACGCTCCGCAAGCCGGTCGCGAATTTCAGACCGTCTTTCTGCAACTGACCTTTCTTATTCGCGTCAAAACGCCAGATCCCACCGTGATCTTCGAGGATAGGGCAGGGATCGAGGCCGCTGGATGAGGGGATTCGGTTATCATCCTGACAGGCATTGGAATTAGCGCCGAATGGCACATACATAAATCCTTTGTCATCGAATGTGACCGGCTTTGCAATGTGCTCGTGCATGCCGTGTGCGTGGTCATCCGTCAGGATTATTTCTTCCTCGCCGGACGGAACAAGCTCGCCCGGGTTCAGTTTGTAACGTGAAACAATCAGTTCTGAACTGAAATAAAGATAACCTTTGTAAATGCGCATGGCAGTTCCGTAAACACCTTCGCCGTCACGTCCACCAAAATGTTTAATAATGTCTGCACGGCCGTCGCCATTGGTGTCGCGCAGCGCAATCACGGATTTCCCTTTTCCGGAAAAACGCGCTTTTACATAAATATCACCATTGTCATTCACGGCAATGTGGCGGGCGCGGCCGGGCAGGCTGTCCACCACAACGGTTGCTTCAAAGCCGTCCGGTAGGAACAGGCCGCCGTTCTTGTCATTAGCCACGTCGTTCTGCCGGTCACTCTTTTGAGTAAACCCCAATGCAAAAAGCAGCAGAAGCGAAGCTGAGAGTTTGAGAGAATGGTAGCGCATTATTTATAGAGGAGTTTAGGAATAACAGGGTCAGCAGCTATTTCAGATAGATCGGCTTGGCAATGCCATTGAGGTCGTAGACGATCTTGCCGCCCATGATCGTCATCTCGCATTCCAGCTTTTCTTTTCCTTCCATTTTATAACCGGTTTTATCATAAAAACCAAAATTGCCCTTGCGCATCGAAAATATGGCGACATCTGCAATGGCATTCTCTGAAATGTGTCCCAGGTTTTCGCGCTTGATCACCTGCGCAGGTTCCCAGGTGCTGGCCTTGATCACCGAAGGCAGATCCATGCCCATCACATAAAATTTGGACATAATGCTCAGCATGTCCTTCATGGAGCCGTTCATGCTGCCCGTATGCAGGTCGGTGCTGATGGTGTTGGGGAAAAAGCCTTGTTTGATGGCAGGAATAGCCTGTGAATAATTGAAGCTCGCGCCGCCGTAGCCGACGTCAAAAATAATCCCGCGCTTGCGCGCTTCCAGAACGAACGGGCGCACTTTCTGCGCTTTTTCATCTACAATGGTTTCTCTTACATTGCCTTCCAGCAAAGTATATGCGTGTGTAAAAATGTCTCCGGGGCGAAGGTGTTTTAAAAACAATTCTTCCAATGGCAAGGGCGGCGTGCTTCCGCCAAAATCGATCATGACGGGCATGTTGGACAGCTTACCCGCCTTCACAGCATTATCGACCGGCTTCCAGTCATTGCCCATGAAATGTGCGACTTTAAAGCCGACCACATCATTCTTATTTTTCAGCGCGACGCCCGCAGCCAGCTCGGGGTTCATGTCGCTGGTATCCTGTTCCCAATTTCCCCCGCGCATGCCTTCGCCAACAATGTTAAGGAAGGAAAGAACCCGCGTTTTGGAATTGAAAATCACATTCTTTTTAAATTCAGAAAACGAATCCCAACCCGCACCGCCTGCGTCCACGATCGTGGTTACGCCTACGCGAAAAGTGAAACCATCGGGCGGTAATGCAACCAAACCATTACTTAAATAATGGTCTGGTTGCGTTCCGAAAAACACATGTCCGTGAATATCAATGAGTCCGGGCGTGACATACATGCCTTTGGCATCCACAACCTGTCGGGCTTCCTTCGGATCAATGTCCTTGGCAACCTTCTTGATCTTTCCTTCAAATATGCCCACATCCATGATCTGGTTGAGGTTATTCTTAGGGTCGATGACCGTTCCGCCTTTGATCAATATGCTGTAAGTCTGCGCATTAACTGCGAGAGTTACACTGCATATCAGGAAAAGGATAAGCAGGAATCTGTGTTTCATTTTTTATAGGGCTTAGGAATAGGTATTCTTGGTAATGCAAAATCTTAAACAACCGCCTTTGACAATTCTTCTTTCAGGCGGGTGGCAACTATTTTTTCTTCCCCGGGTTTCAGGCACCAGGTTGTGATGGTTAATGTGTTGTTTTCGCCGGGCATGATCTCTATGGAAGGGTTGCCGTTCCGCATGTTTTCCTGCAACAATTTCACAGGCAGGCTCACTTTGGCAGCGTCCCAGGAAATGCGGAGGGTAGGCGTATGGTTGCCCAGTTCCGGAGCAAATGTCTCAACATTGACACCAGCCACGCTTTTTGCCGCATTGCTGATCAGTGCCGCGCGGTCTTCCCACATTTTCCATTCCTTCTTGTGGTCCATTTTTACGAACTTTTCCAAAGCCACATACATGCCCAGGATCTCTTCTTTATTCACCTTCATACCGCGCCCGATCGTAGAACCACGTGGCGGCATGCTCAGTCTGGCAGCGTCGATAAGGTGTTTTTTACCCATCAGTATGCCTGCACTTTGCGGCCCGCGCATGGCTTTTCCGCCAGAGACGCACACCAGGTCAAAGCCCATATCATTGAATCGCCAAAGATTTTCAACAGGCGGCACATCCGCAGCCATGTCTATCATCGTAGCAATGCCATTTTTCTTTGCAATTTCCACCCATTGCTCATGCTTGATCTGCCCTTTGTCCGACTGGATATGCAGGAACCAAAGCAATGCAGTTTTTTCATTAATGGCCTTTTCCAACTCCTCAACCGTCTCAACCTGGATAATTTTGCAACCTGTGTTGGTCAGCGCGTGGGAGTAGCCGATGTTATGGCCTTTCTGGATGATAACTTCGGACTTCATGCCCGTTCCTTCCAGATGCGGCAATGCTTCCACCCGCTTCTGATCCATTCCGGTAAGCACACCCGCAAGTCCTAATGTTAATGCAGAAAAGCATCCGGCAGTAACTACCGCAGATTCGGCATGCGTTAATGCAGCAATTTTTTCACCAACCTTGGTCTGAACTTCGTCCAGCATCATGAAATTCTGGGCAGCGCCCTGGATCGTTTCTACCACTTCGTCCTGCATGAGGGAACCGGTCATAGCCGTGTAGGTACCCGCAGCATTAATAAAAGTTCGGATCCCCAGCTCCTTTGCAAGGTTCCTCGCAGGCAGCTTAGCCGCGAAAGTTGCAGCTTCTGCACTGCCGTTCCCCAAAAATCCGCCTATTAGGGGCACAGCGGACAAATGTTTGATTAAATCTCTACGGTTTATCATGATATTGGAAAGGACTTGAAAAGTGTTAAGGGCGTTAAAAATCTACGATGAAAGCATCAACATATCAATGATGCAGGAAATGCATGCTGATACTCTTTTTTGTAAGATTATTTTTTTTAATTATTGAAAATTAGAAAATAAACTTTGGTCAATGTAAATATTGACGCCCTTTTTATTCCGGCTCAATTCCTAATCGATAAAAAGCTGCTTCACACATACGGGCGTAGGAATGCTGATCTCCTTGCTGGCATAAGTCAGTTGGCCTGTTTCTGCATTTCTTTTGAAAAACACCACATTATCATTGTCGCGATTGGTCACCAATACAAGCTCACCTTTGGCATCCACCAGGAAGTTGCGCGGGTGCTTTCCGTGCGTTTCGGCATGCCCGGCGACGGTTAATTTGCCGGTTTTGGCATCTACTGCATAAATAGCAAGGCTTTCATGTCCCCGATTGGAAGCGTACAGGAATTTGCCGTCCGGCGAGAAATGAATGTCAGCGGCAAAGCTTTTTCCCGTAAAATCCGCAGGAAGCATCGTTACCCGCTCCATAGGCACAAGCGCGCCGGAATTCTTAACAATTTTGAAGGAGTTAACAGCCGAACCCAGCTCGCAGGCTGAGTAACCGAAATTGCCATTAGGATGAATAGCAAAGTGACGCGGGCCATCACCGGCCTTCACTTCTGCATAGGGAACGGCTCCGGGCGTGAGCTTACCCGTTTTGGCATCAATGCTGTATACCATGATCTTATCGATGCCAAGATCCGAGGCGTAGATGTATTTGCCATCTGCTGAGGGGATTACCGAGTGCATATGTGGTTTCTGGGACGCTAAACCTTTGTCCTGAATGCTGTCGGCAACCGCGCCGATTGTGCCGTCAGTATTGATGAGGTAAACGCCCAGTTGCCCGCTTCCGTAATTGGAAACATATAAAAACCGGCCCTTCGGATCTACGCTGACGTGGCAGGGGCCTTTGCCGAGCGAGGGTTTGGAATTCATTGTTGTCAGTTTTCCGGCGGCGTCAATGGCATAAGAAGAAACCGTGCTGTTGCCTTCGTTAGCTGTATACAGGAATTTTTTGTTAGGATGGAATTCCAGGAATGAGGGGCTGTTTTTATTCACCATCACCTGTATTTCTTTGAAAGACAGGTTGCTTCTGTCGAATTCGTAGACATAAATGCCCTCACCTTTTTGGGTGTAAGTGCCAATGTAAAGGATTTCTTTTCCGGATTTTTGTGCAAATGTCATGACAGCGGATAATAGGCAAATGAATGTTAAAATTGTATTGCGCATGGTTCAGGAATTAAATGTTTGGATCAATGTTAGGAGTGGCAGCGACTTGCTATTCAAAAATCAAGGTGCCGAATTTGTTAAATTCGTGGAAGCTGCCGCCTGTTTTCTGCCACGAGTAATAGGCGGTTTCTTCATCATAATCAATGCGGTAGAAGTTGCCGCGCCACTTGGTCCCGGACTTTGGCGCGGCTGTTACCATGGGGCTCATCAATGCATAAGGGATAAAGAATTCGGCTTTCCAGCCCTCTACTGACGCCATGCTCTTCTTTTGGCCTCCTTGGGCGCTGGTGGCATGTTGTACGCGGTTGCGGTCTGTGTAATGCCAGGCTTTCCATCCTTCTGTCCGGCCTTTTATGTTGGCAATGATGATGGGAAGTTCGTAATCCAATGGTGAAAGCTCGTATTCCAGATAAATGGGCACTGTGGTGTCCGGCCAGAGAAAAACTTCCACAACATCCTCTTTAAACAGCGAACCATAATCCTCCATAATGGTCGCAGTCAGTTTTTTATCGGTGCAGTCGAAGAGGAAATACATTCCTTTTTCGGAGTAAAGGATTTTTACTTTGGTGGGAAATTGTTTTCCCGGCGCGGGCTGGTTAGGACCTTTCTGGACCGTGATGTCAAAAGCCTTCGCAGTGGCCCAGTTTGCAGCACTGCCTTGCCCGTCAACTTTAAAGTCGGTCGTTTTTTTGATCACCATGGAAGAATCCGGGATTGCGGCATGCGCCTGGGCACGTGGAGCAATTGCGCCCGTCAAAATGCCCGCCCATAGAAAAAAGGGGACGATTTTTTTCAACATCATTGTATGGTTTAGGAATGGAATAGGGGCTGCGGGAAGCAGGTTCCGGCAATTTCCTCAGGTTTTTAGATATTACCAAATGATTATTTTCCGTAAGTGCCCGATTTTCCAGACTGCGGCACGCTTTGGAATGATTATTTAACAAATGGCACATATCAATCAACTGAAAACCATTTAACTTTTAGCATTATGATACGCGAACGAGGAGAACCCGCAATAGCTGATACCAGCAAACCCATTCTGGAAGCACCGGTAGTTCCGGACTTTCCAACAAATACACAAAAAACCCGCGCAGTAGCCGATGATCCGGACCTGGTAGGCGGTAATGATGACGACGATCTGGATGGCGACGACGATGCAGATGATGTCCTGCCACAAGATGTCCTGGACGATGATGATGACAGCCTGCTAGATGACGAAGAGCCTGTGATCATTGACGGGGACGAGATTATCGACCGTGAAGATGACGATGAGGACGATGACGTTTTATAACGATCCGTCCAATAAGTTGATTTAAATAAATATAGCCTCTGGATTTGTCCAGGGGCTTTTTTATTGATATAATGAGTAATGATACCCGTCCCAAGGCTTTTCCAGCTAATTCAGGAAGAACATCTTATCCTCACCTTTACCTAAACCCATGCAGTCCACAGACAAAAATGTTACCCAAAGCATTACCCAGGTAATTGCTGCTTCTTCTCTTGGTACTTTAATTGAATGGTATGATTTCTACATTTTTGGCAGCCTGGCCGTTATCATCGGGCAACAACTTTTTCCCAGCGACGCAGGCGCATCGGCATTAATCAACACATTGGCCATCTTCGCCGCCGGCTTCATCGTGCGCCCATTCGGGGCATTGGTTTTTGGTCGGTTAGGCGATCTCATTGGCCGGAAATATACATTTCTGCTTACCCTGGTGCTAATGGGCGGTTCCACATTTCTGATTGGACTGATTCCCTCATATTCAAGCATCGGGTATGCAGCTCCGATTTTGGTTTTGATCCTTAGACTGGTGCAGGGCCTTGCGCTGGGTGGTGAGTATGGCGGCGCGGCGACTTATGTGGCGGAGCATGCACCGGTTGGCAGAAGAGGATTTTTTACGAGCTGGATCCAGACCACGGCAACATTGGGCTTGTTTCTTTCCCTGGGTGTTATTGTGCTCACCAAGAACATGTTAGGTGCCGAAGCGTTTGCGGACTGGGGCTGGCGGATCCCATTCCTGGTGTCGATATTGCTGGTGGGCGTTTCGATCTATATCCGGATGAAAATGCATGAATCCCCTGTTTTCACCAAACTGAAAGCGGAGGGTAAGGTTTCTACCAATCCTCTTAAAGAAAGTTTTCAGAAGAAAGCGAATTTCAAAATGGTGTTGCTGGCATTATTCGGCGCCACAATGGGGCAGGGGGTGGTCTGGTATACCGGACAGTTTTATGCCCAATCGTTTTTGGAAAATACTTGCAAGCTGGATTTCAATGAATCGCGTTATGTGCTGCTTTGGGCCATTTTATTTGCGACTCCGTTCTTTGTTGTGTTTGGTTCGTGGAGCGATAAAGTGGGGAGGAAATGGATCATGCTTACCGGAATGCTGCTGGGGGTGATCTGCTATCGCCCTATTTACCAATATTTTATTGACGCAACCAATGTAAAGGAATTCCAGAAGACGGAGTTGAAAAGTGCTTCGGATCCGGTTGTTGAAAGGACTTTACTGAACGATACCAAGGATTCGCTGATCACAACCACCGTATTCAAGACACTCAACAACGGAATGACGTTTAAGGAAGCAAAAGTCGTGATCATTCCCGACGATGTGCTGGCGCCATTGCCCGAACCGCAAACGGTGATCAAGGACGTGACGCTTTCGGGGTCATCTTATATTATCATTATTGCGCTGGTTTTCTTCCAGGTTTTGCTGGTAACAATGGTTTACGGGCCTATTGCAGCTTTTTTGGTGGAATTGTTTCCTACCAAGATCCGCTATACTTCCATGTCGCTTCCCTACCATATTGGAAATGGCGTTTTTGGCGGTCTGGTGCCGTTTATCGCTACATTGGTTGCTTCGTTCAGCGGCTCTACGCCATTATCCGGACTTTGGTATCCGATCGGCATTGCTGCGCTTTCCTTTGTGATCGGGGCGGTTTACATTAATAATAAGGGAGATGAGAACGTGGCGGATTGAGTTTTTGATTTGTAAAAAATATTTTTAAAAATAGCTTAATATGAATGCTTTAAAGAAATATCTGGGCGTAGTATGGATGCTGCTGGGGCCCATTATCATTATTTTCCTCTTCATGCAGGCCATTGAAAAAATAGGATTGGCAGCGGAGGGAATTGCACGGACAAACACAACATTGCAATGGTCAATCATCATCCTGATCTTCATCCCCATTTGCGCGGGACTGGTGATTTTCGGCTACTACGGCTGGAAAGGCGAGTACGAGAAATTGCCCGGAAGCTCGGCTGATTTATAGGAGCGAGGAGTGCACAAACTTCTTCTTTTGTGGATTTGGTGCTTGTTAACATGAATTTGTCAGGATAGTTTTTATTTTTGACGATCTCATCATACAAGCCAATGACCATGAAAGAGGAAGTTTTTATTTTGTCCGCAGCCCGAACACCAATAGGCAGTTTCGGTGGAAGTTTGTCTGCTGTTCATGCTGCAAAGCTGGGTGCGACGGCCATTCAGGGCGCTCTTGAAAAAGCGGGTGTCTCTTCGGAGCAGGTTCAGGAAGTGATTATGGGCAACGTGATTTCTGCCAATCTGGGTCAGGCGCCTGCGCGTCAGGCTGCGTTATATGCCGGTTTGCCTTCCGGTGTGATCTGCACGACGGTCAATAAAGTGTGCGCTTCGGGCATGAAGGCCGTGGTTTTTGGGGCGCAATCCATTCGGCTGGGCGATGCGGATCTGGTGGTGGCAGGTGGGATGGAGAATATGTCGCAAGTGCCCTATTATCTGCCCAAAGCCCGAAATGGTTATGGTTATGGAAATGGCGAGATCATTGACGGATTGCTGAAAGATGGTTTGGTGGATGTTTACGACCAGATCGGAATGGGCGTTTGCGGTGACCGGACGGCTGAAAAATATGAGATTTCAAGAGAGGAGCAGGATGCTTTTGCCATCCGGTCCTATACAAAAAGTGCGGAGTCAACGGCAAGCGGCTTTTTTAAAAATGAAATAGCAGCAGTGGAAGTGCCTTCGCCGAAAGGTGGAGAGTCTGCGATCGTTTCTGAGGATGAGGAATTCAAGAAAGTAAAATTTGAAAAGATCCCTTTTCTTAAACCTGCCTTTTCCAAGGAAGGAACGGTGACCGCGGCAAATGCCCCCACCATTAATGATGGCGCTTCGGCACTGGTTATTGCAGGAGGAGAATTTGTCAGAAATAACAACATTACACCCCGAGCCAGGATCGTCGCCTATGCCGACGCGGAACAGGAACCGGCCTGGTTTACGACAACGCCCGTTCTGGCCACACAAAAAGTTTTGAAAAAGGCCGGAATGTCACTTTCCCAGATCGATTATTTTGAAGTGAATGAGGCGTTTGCTGTGGTGGCGCTGGCTTACATTAAAATGCTGGAACTTAATATAGACAAGGTAAATGTTTTTGGAGGCGCCGTTTCGCTCGGCCATCCGCTGGGTTCTTCGGGATCGCGGATCATCACGACATTACTTTCTGTTTTGGAACAAAAAAATGGACGATATGGCCTGGCGGCCATCTGCAACGGTGGCGGCGGCGCGTCGGCAATTATAGTTGAAAGATTGTAGGAAAATTAGCGGATAAGGACTTTGAGGCGATTGTAAAATCCTGTGCTTTTGAAGGTGAAGGTTTTGTGCAAAATATAATTACTCACAAAACTAAAACCCATTCCCGACACATATGAGCCCATTTCGGTGATGTTAACCTGTTTTTTGCCAAATGGAAGCTTCACAATGTAGATGTCCATGCCTAAAACTTCGGTCGCCAGCTTGAATGATCCTAATGTGAAAATCTTCGTGACGCCCAGTGATATTAAAGCAACGATTAAGAACTTCACCATTTCCCGGCGCGTCTGATTGCTGCGGCGGGCGTCAAATGCAAATAATTTGGTAAGGATAAAACCGACAACAAATCCTACTAAATAAGACAATGTGATGGACTCGCTCCATGTCACATCGAACCAATCCTGGATTAAACTGCTTGAAACAAGTTGTATAACTGCCCCGGTGCCCGCAACAAGAAAATACGCTATTAAATCTTTGGCATTGAGAATTTTATCCTGCTTTACTTGGGCCACTTGAGAGTTGGTTAATGGACTGCCGGGAACAATTGTGACCCAATATTAGAAAGAAAATGATCCTGAAACAAAAGCAGAATCGTAATTTGAGCAACTGGAAATGGAAGGCAATGTCATTATTATGGCACTATTTTTGTCCTCTTTACAATTTTGAATAGTGAATATGAAAAAAATTCTTACGCTCGTTTCTCTGTTTTTTATCGCATCCCCTGCCTTTGCCCAGACTCAAAAATGGGCCGTCGGATTTGAAGTCGGTGAGCCCATCGCCGTGAGTATTCGTAAATACGGAGAACGTAATGCGCTGGATATCAGCATCGGAACGTACATCGGGTTGTTCAAAAGCAAAGATAATTACAAAGTTAGCAATGACGATCTGGGCGGTGTAGGCGTTATGTTCAATGGAACGTATCTTTGGTATGCGCCGTTTTTTAACGAACGGATGATTGCGTATGCAGGTCCGGGTGTGCAGGTGAATTCGCGAAGATATTACCCAGACCGGAATGTGAAATCAGTTTATACAACCAACATTTCAACAGGGCCGTCGGCCATAGCGGGGCTGGAATTCTTTTTCTCACAGAAACCTGCTTCATTTTTCGTAGAAGGCGGTGGTTATCTTGAATTGATCCCCAAGTTTTTTTACTTCAATCCCAATCTGAGCATTGGATTAAGACACAACTTTTAACCATCAAAATCGTGAAAAACATTTATTTTATCTGCTGTATGGCCGCTTTGACGGTGATCGGCTCATCGTGCTCCCAGCAATTACAACGTCGCTACGACCAGCGCCACGGCACATCTTCCGGCAGTACTGATGCTTCCGACCGTTCGTACGACAGCGACTATCGCTCCAATAACGGCACTTACAAAAGAGATTATGACCGCGTTCTCAACGAAACGCCGCGCAGCGATAATGCGGTTTCAGCCGGAAGCTCGGATTACAACCAGCAGCTGATCGCCCAATACCAGGAAATGGACAAGCTGGGCGAAGTGGTGTTGTATGAACTGGACAACCTGGAAAGCCGCTATAATGTGCTGATCAACGAATACCGGACGGCCAAATCTTCGCAAAAAGGCGTTTTGGCGGATCAGCTGGACAGGATTAGCGCGGACCAACTGGTTCTTTACAGGGCGTATACAAACATTTACCGCAATGGCAAAACCAATTGGGCTTCCGTAAAACGGGATGTAGAGAATGATCTGCGATCGGTTCGGCGAGTTGCGGACCGCTAATTACCAGCCCGCGCCTTTGGTGTTTGTTTTGACCCTGCACACATAACCATCCACGGTCATATATAATGTAGAGCCATCATTTCCCCAGGCACAGTTGGAGGTCAATTCGCCCATTTCGATCCTGCCTATCAGCTTTCCAGCCGGGGTAATAATGAGCATTCCGCCGGGGCCGGAGGACCAGAGATTTCCGTCTTTGTCTATTTTCAAACCGTCCGGAAGGCCCGGTTTTCCTGCTTTTACCATAGGTGTCGCGTCGTAAATGAGTTTTCCTTTTCCTGTCACATTGCCGCTCTCATCCACATTATAGGCCACGATTATGGCTTTTTCAGGATCGGATTGGGCAATGTAGAGCATTTTTCCGTCAGGGGAAAAAGCGAGCCCGTTGGGCCTGGTAAGGTCGGGGATTTGCAGGCTTACTTTCCCGTCTTTTGCAATGCGATAAACGCCGAATTGTTTGGTTTCTCTGGTGGGATCTTCATGCTTTTTAGCAAGCCCGTAAGGTGGATCAGTGAAGTAATAACTGCCATTCGTATGCTCTGTCACATCATTTGGGCTATTAAACCTTTTGCCTTCGAAATGATCCGCAAGCGTAACTTTTCCTCCCACTGTTAATGAAACTGCTGAAATGCGGCGATCGCCGTGCTCGCAGGAAACAAGCCGTCCCTTGCTGTCGATGATCAGGCCGTTGCTGCCCGGCTCATCGCTGTAAACGCCCCGGCCTGTATAACCCGAAGGTTCCAGGAAGACCGACAGACCACTTTTTTCATCCCATTTATAGACCTTGTTTTTAGGCACATCCGAAAACAGCAAAAAGCTGCTGTCCTTCACCCAAACCGGCCCTTCGGACCATTCAAAACCCGAAGCAAGCACTTCGATTTTCGCGTCTTTGGCAAGCAGCTTCTCAAATGCAGGATCTTCGTAAATGATCTTTCCCATGGTGGGATACGATTTTTGGGCAAAACCAGATACCGAAAGCAATAGGAGAGAACATAGAAATGGCGCGCAGAGCTTCATGATTCCGAAGTTTATTTAGAATACAACCTGAATATGGAAGAAAGAATCGGATACACCGCAACCTACTGTACGGATTTCACGAATGAGAAGCCAGAATGAGGCTGCAATGTGGCGCGAGCTGCATGGTTTGTAACATGCCAGAATGTTGGGGATCGGTTGAAAAAAGGATATGCTTGAAGTCAGCTTTATCGTCGGGCATCAGGATAGGCTTGTCATAACTGCTTAAATTATGAATGATAACCAGCGATTTATCCACATGCGGCCGGAAATAGGAGAGCATCTGATCGTCTTGCAGGCACACGCGGTGGAGGTTCGGCGCAAAGATCTGGCTCAGCGCCGGCTCGGACTTCCGCAGATTTATCAATGTTTTATAATGATTGTAAACCGAATCCGGATCTTCCATTTGTACAGACAGCGGCACGACGGTTTCTTTTTTTGAAAATTGGGCATCAATCCAATTGGTGTTTCCGCTGCTTTCCAGGTCATCGGACCATATAAAAGGCTCGCGGATATAAGGATCGGGCTTCGTGCCTAGCATGCCGATTTCTTCTCCATAATAAATATACGGCTGGCCGGGCAATGTCAGCAGAATGCTTGCCGCCATCTTAATTTTCTCTTTATGGTTGCCGGTGACACTCGCAATCCGGTCCTGATCATGGTTGGTAAGCATGATAGCGTCCACAAAGAGCGGGTTATATTTTTCAAAAACCGCATAACTGGATTGCAGCTTCTCAACAATGTCTTCATCCTTTTCACCGATAAGCATACGCTGCAAAGCGAAACTAAGATCAAAATGAAAAGTGGCGTCCAGATAACGGAAATAGGGTGCTACTTCTTCCGTCTCCGCCCATACTTCACCAACCGTAAATGCACCCGGCTTGATATCCTGCACGAGTTTTGAAAAATATTGCCAGAATTCAACACTTAAATGTTTCTCCCATTCCGGGTAAACGTGCCGGGCAGCATCCAGACGAAAACCGTCGACACCCACGTCCACAAGCCAAAAACGAATAATTTTTTCCAATTCTTCCCGTAATGCCTGCGAATGGTAATTGAGGTCGGGCATGCCTTTGTAAAACAGGCCGTAATACTTTTCCAAATCTTCGGGATTCTCGTGCCATGGATAAACCACCTGCGAATCGTCCGAGGTTTCCCTTTCTGAAATTCCCAGGGCCTCGATTTGTGTGGGCGTCATCCACCAGTAGAATTCGCGATAAGCGTTCGCCGTGTTTTTACGCGCTTCGGAAAACCACGGGTGGAGCGTGCTGGTGTGGTTAATGATCAGGTCGAGGTAAATTTCAATGCCCCGATCACGCGCACTGGCGAGCAGCTTTTTGAAATCATCCATTGTCCCGAATTCCGGTTCAATGGCATAATAATCCGTCACATCGTATTTATGATAACTGGGCGATGGATGGATAGGCGTGAGCCAGATTGCCTCTATGCCGAGGTCGGCCAGGTAATCCAGTTTTGAAGTAATGCCATTTAAGTCACCAATCCCGTCGCCGTTGGAATCGCAGAAAGAACGGACAAATATCTCGTAGCAAACCCTCGGAATAAATCTTGACTTGTCTGCAATCATATGAATGTTGCCCGAAACCGGACCGGCTCAGCGGATGAAATAAGGTTTCAGCAATTTATAAACAATATGCACCGGTAAGCCCATAATCGTGTAAAATGATCCCTGAATTTTTTCAACCCCAACCATCCCGATCCATTCCTGGATGCCATAGGAACCGGCTTTGTCGAAAGGTTTATATTGATCAATGTAGTGTGTTAATTCCCAATCTTCCAGTCTGCTGAATGTCACTTCCGCAACATCTGAAACAGTTTGAATGCTGTTATCATGCAGCAAACTCACCGATGTAATCACCGTGTGCGTTTTGCCGGACAGCTTTTGCAGCATTTGAAATGCCTCCTGAAAATTGGCCGGCTTTCCCAGGATTTCATGATCTGCGACCACAATCGTATCCGCGGTCAAGACCATGTCGTCCGGCCGGAGGCCGCAGAACATTTCTGCCTTTTCCCGTGAAATATAATCGGCAACCGCTTCGGCTGTTAATGTGGCTGGAAATGTCTCGTCCGTTGGCAGCACTTCCACAGTAAAATCAAATCCTGCATCTGCCAGCAACTGCTTGCGGCGCGGTGAATTAGAAGCGAGTATGAGGGGTTTTTTTAACTGAATCATTTAAGAAAAAGGAAATGACGCTGATAATCAACGTATTTAAGTTCTGTTAGCAGATATTTTAAAAATTCTTTCACATGCATGAACCATTCGCCGGAATATTGATGTTACTACATTAAATGTATATACATCATAATTACATTTTGCCGTCAGCTATGTCTATTGAAACTGATATAAAACAAAAAAAATTTCGAAGCGCCTATCAGCGTCTTGCATTGAACCTGGTTTATACAACCAACTGGCTGGAATCCAAACAACTTGAATTTTTTAAAGGACATGACATCACCAGCCAGCAATATAATGTACTCCGGATCCTGCGCGGACAGCAGCAGAACCCGATCAAGGTAAGTGACATTACGGAAAGGATGTTGGATAAAAATTCTAATACATCGAGGTTAGTGGATAAGCTCCTGGCCAAAAACCTCGCAAAACGATCATCCTGCCCCAACGACAGGCGCGCTGTGGATGTGTTGATTACCGAAGACGGCTTGAAATTGCTGGAAGAACTTGATCCGTTCGTGGAAGAATGGGAAAACCGTTTCAATGTGATTTCCAGCGAAGAGGCAGACCAGATCAGCGCTTTGCTTGACAAACTTCGGGAATCAAACAAGTGATAATGAGCATGAATACCCAAAAATGAATAACCCAATAATTTAATTACAATCAATTAATCCAAAAATGAAAACTACAATGAAATCCGTTAAATTCTTCCTCGCTTCTGTTGCTGTTGCTTTATTCGTATCAGGCTCTGTTTCAGCTGACGACAAAGTTAAAAAAGCAACTAATCTGAAAGTAAACACTTCAAAAAGTGAGCTTACCTGGGTAGGCAAAAAAGTCACTGGTGAGCATACCGGCAAAATCGCTTTGAAAGAAGGCACTATCGTTATGGACGGCGCTAAATTGACAGGCGGAAAATTTGTTGCCGACCTGACTACAATCACAAACACCGATCTTACCGACAAAGAATACAATGGCAAGTTGATCGGCCACTTGAAATCTGACGATTTTTTCGGCGTTGAAAAACACCCGACTGCAACATTCGTAGTAACGAAAGCGACACCAAAATCAACTGGCGTTTACGAAGTTACGGGCGACCTGACGATCAAAGGCATTACAAAACCTGTCACTTTTCCAGTAACTGTTAAAACAACGGCAACTGGTGCAGAAGCAACTGGCAAAATTGTTGTTGACCGTTCAAAATACGATATCAAATACAACTCCAAGTCTTTCTTCGAAAACCTTGGTGACAAAATGATCAACGATGATTTCACGATTGACGTGAAATTGGTTGCTTCAAAATAATCAACTGAGTTTTAAGATTTTCATGGCTAAGATTGTTAACCTGTCCGACCTTTTGGTTGGGCAGGTTTTTGTTTTTTATACCAAAAAAATCAGTTGTTGAATTCTCTGTATTTCGGAAAATCATCCATAAAATGAATCTGTCCGTTCACTGCTTTGAAGCAATAGTGGGCCATGCCATTGGTAACAGCCAGATATTGAGGCTGTAATGTGAAATTATATCGGCTGATCTGCGCAAAGGTGGCATCATTCACAGTAATAAAAGGCGCTTTGCATTCCACCAGCAGAAACGGAAGCGATTCGCCGGACAGGACCATAATGTCCGTCCGTTTCGCTAATGTGTTGTATTGCAGGCCCGTTTCTACGGCGAAAAGGGATTTAGGATAACCATATTCTGTGATCAGCAAATGAATAAAATGCTGCCTTACCCATTCCTCCGGCGTGAGCGACACGAATTTCCTGCGTATAATGTCGAAAATATGCGGTTTCCCGTTAACGTGCTTAACTTTGTAAGCAAACGTCGGGAGGTTCAAAGATTCCATGAACGAAGATACACATCACAACAAACGCAGCCAATAAACTCATTGAATTCATGACTACTAAGGAACAAATCGTCGAAAACTGGCTGCCGCGCTACACTGGTACGGCCGTTGAGGACTTTGGAAGTTACATTCTGCTGACCAACTTCGGGAATTACGTGACCATGTTTGCGGAGAAATTCAATGTTGAGGTAAAGGGTCAAGGGCGTGCGATGCAAACGGCTACTGCTAAGGATATTACCATCATTAACTTCGGCATGGGAAGTCCAATGGCCGCCACGGTGATGGACCTTTTATCTGCCATTAGTCCAAAAGCGGTTTTGTTTTTAGGTAAATGCGGCGGCTTGAAAAAGACTCAGGTAGGCGATCTTATTTTGCCCATCGCAGCCATTCGCGGCGAAGGAACCAGCGATGACTATATGCCTTCAGAGATTCCTGCATTACCTTCATTCCGGCTGCAAAGCACGGTATCGGCCAGTATTGCCAAAAATAAAATGGATTACTGGACCGGAACGGTTTACACCACGAACCGGAGAATCTGGGAGCATGACGACAGCTTCAAAGAATATCTGCGCGATATCCGCGCTATGGCCATTGACATGGAGACGGCTACGATTTTTATTGTGGGTTTCGCCAATTCCATTCCGCATGGCGCATTGCTTTTGGTATCCGACAACCCGTTGGTTCCGGAAGGGGTAAAAACAGAGGAAAGTGACAAAAAAGTGACTACTAATTATGTCAAAATGCACCTTGAGATCGGCATTGAATCATTGACGGAACTGGCGAGGTCCGGTGCGTCTGTGAAACATCTGCGATTTGAAAATTGATCAGCAAAATGAGTGAAGCTACATTATATGAGCGCATCGGCGGCGATGCGGCGCTACGGCAATTAACGGATAAATTTTACGACCTGGTTTTCAATCACGAGTTGATTTCCAGGCTGTTCAAAAGTGATAAAGAAGAAATAAAGGAGAAACAGCGCCTCTTCCTCACCCAATTTCTAGGCGGCCCGCAACTCTACTCCGACATTCACGGCCACCCCATGATGCGCGCCCGCCACATGCCCCACGTCATCACCGAAGACGACGCCGTAGCCTGGCTCCAATGCATGTCCGAAGCAGTAGGAACGCTCCCCATCAGCAAGGAGCTCAAAGACGAGTTATTCGACCGTTTTCCCAGGACCGCGTTTTTTATGGTAAATCGGTGAGTAAATTCTTATTATAAATTAAAAAGTTCTTGATTTGGGAACTTTTCCTATCTTTGTGTCGTCAATAAAATTTAGATGGAACGCATCTTTGCTAAAAGCACACTACGAGAATATTGGGAATCACATCCTGACACTGAACAATATTTAAAAACCTGGTATGATACGGTTTTTAACGCCAGCTGGAAAACCCCCGCTGATATTAAGCAGACTTACGCTTCTGCGAGCATTCTGAAAGATGGCAGGATCGTTTTTAATGTTAAAGGCAATGCGTACCGACTGGTTGTAAAGTTTAATTTTGAAAAGCAATGGGCCTTTATCCGCTTCATTGGAACACATCAGGAATATGACGGCATTGACGCTAATTTGATCTAATGTTATGAAACTCATTAAAACAAAAGAAGATTATCAGGCAGCGCTCAAACGCATGGAAATCCTTTTTGATGCGGCAATCGGAACACCTGAAAGTGATGAAGCAGATGTGCTCGCATTGCTGATTGATGCTTACGAGCAACAATATTATCCTATAGAAGCCCCAGATCCAATCGAAGCAATTAAAATCCGGATGGAGGAAATGCAGTTGAAGCAAGTCGATTTGATTGAGGCGATCGGAGGCAAAAGCAGGGTTTCCGAAATTTTGAATAAAAAGAGAAAATTGAGTGTGGAGATGATCCGCAACCTTGCCTCACGTCTACATTTATCAGCAAACAGCCTCATTGGGGACTACCAGCTTATTCGATAATTTAATTCTCCAAGTCAGGCAGAACAAGAAATCTTTACCTTTGCCGCATGAATTTTAAAGAGCAGTTAATCCAGTATCCGATTCTTGAAATTGTGGCGAAGGCTGCGGCGGAGCTGGGGGTGGAGGCATATGTTATCGGTGGATTTGTAAGGGACCTGATACTCAAAAGGAATAGTAAAGATATTGACATCGTTTCGATCGGGAGCGGCATTGAACTGGCCGAAAGTGTTGCCAGCCAGCTCGGCCCCGACGTTTTTGTGAGCATATACAAGACCTTCGGCACGGCACAAATCCGCCAGGGCGGTCTGGAAATCGAATTTGTGGGGGCGCGCAAAGAATCTTACCGCGCGGATTCCCGGAAACCCGCAGTGGAAGACGGCACATTGAGCGACGATCAGAACCGGCGTGATTTTACCATCAATGCCATGGGGATAAGCCTTAATAAGGGAACATTCGGTGAGCTCGTGGACCCGTTTGAAGGGATGCGGGATATAAAAAGAAAGATCATCCGTACGCCGCTGGAACCGGAGATTACATTCTCCGACGACCCGTTGCGTATGATGCGGGCGATCCGCTTTACGAGCCAACTTAACTTCGACATTGAGCCCAATACATTCGACGCGATCATTAAAATGAAGGATCGCATTGAGATCGTTTCGATGGAGCGCATTTCGGATGAACTGAATAAAATAATCCTGTCACCAATACCTTCTTACGGTTTCAAGTTGCTGTATCACGCAGGCATTTTACAAATCATTTTCCCGGAAATGATCGAATTGCTGGGCGTTCAAACCATTGATGGCAAGGGACATAAGGATAATTTTTACCATACATTACAAGTGCTGGACAATGTGTCCCAAAACACAGATGATCTTTGGCTGCGCTGGGCAGCGATCCTGCACGATATTGCGAAACCTGCCACCAAGAAATTTGATAAGCGCATCGGCTGGTCATTCCATAACCACGAGGAAGTAGGTGCGCGCATGGTGCCCGTCATTTTCCGGCGGATGAAACTGCCTTTGAATGAAAAAATGCGGTTTGTAAAAAAACTTGTGCGATTGCATTTGCGGCCCATTGTTTTGTCCAAAGAAGAAATAACAGACTCCGCCATGCGGCGCCTGCTCGTGGAAGCGGGAGAGGACATTGAGGCATTGATGAAACTCTGCCGGGCCGACATTACTTCCAAAAACCCCGATAAAGTAAAGCGCTTCCTGCAAAACTTCGATCTGGTGGAACAGAAGTTGAAGGACCTCGAAGAACGCGATAAGCTGCGCAACTTCCAACCCGTGATTACGGGCGAAATGATCATGCAAGCATTCGGCTTGAAACCGGCAAAGGAAGTCGGCATCATCAAAGAAGTGATACGGGAGGCCATTCTGGAAGGCATTATTCCAAATGAATTTGATCCCGCATACGCGTATATGGTGCAAGAGGGCGAAAAAATGGGCTTAACTTTACAATCATAAAATCTGACTCCTCATTACAATTAAATGGAAAACAATACTCAGTTCAAACGCTTCTTCGGCGCACTTCTCACTATCCTGGGCATTTCGGTTCTGCTTTTTGCCTGCATCGCATTTTTATCTGACAAGCCCGTTCTGGGACTTACCGTTTCCAAGTGGGAATCCGTGGTTCCGTTTCTGGTCGGCACCGTGTTTTTGCTTACCGGTGTGAACCTTGTTAAGGGCTGACCGAGCGCACCAGTGTGGCTCCAACTGTGCATTCCAGACATTTCCGGAATGTACAGTAATTGTTATACCACTCTATAAGCGCCTGAGAATCAGTGGCAGTCTTGACATTCATTCCCAATATTTCCCACTCCCGCGTAATGCGGTTTTTTTCTGCGCCGATTTCCGACAACCAATAAATGGCCTTTTCCAGCAGTTCGGGCTGTTGCCGGTGCTTTGCATAGGCGACCAAAAGAGGCACAGCGCCATTGACAATCAGTAAGTTTGCCGAGTCTTTTCCTAGAAATGGCACCTTACCTTTTGATTTTTTACCAAAAAGATAATGGTCCTGCCAATAATCCGACTGCTCTATCTGGAACATGGCCTGCAAGTTCGAAAACGACTGCGCAGATATAATCTCAGGAAACAGATTCCCGTTTTTATGCAGCAACCGGGCAAATTGAGCGAGGCGAACCGTTGGAAAACCAGCAGGCCGCATCCGCAGGTTCTTCCATTCATGACCATTCATTTGCTGACCTTTCAAACCATATTTCGCACTCAAAAATTGATGTTCCGCTCGTAGCTGACGAATGTAAGGGTCATTGGAGTCGGCGGGGATGAGTCCTGCACAACCGAAAAGCAATGCTTCAATCTGGTTCACTTTTTCGTGGTGTTTCCGGATTATTTTCCAGGGAACAATTTCAGTAAGCCGCGCGAATGGTGCGTCATTTAATTTAAAACCAAAGTGCCTTCCCAACCATTGATAAGCCGTTTCTTCCCAATCGTTGTTGTTTTTACTTAGTAAATCCATCACCAGAGCGGCTTTCCGATCGAGCCTTTCGAGCAGTACGCGGTCGAGCATTCCGTATTTTTGTATGTCGTGCACCTGCGCGAACATGGATGCACATGGAATCGTCTCTGTTTCGTCCTGCAATGTCGCATATCGTTCCAGAACCGATTGATTGACGATATTCTTTAATGTCAGAGTCGGCAGTAATGTGCCGTCCTGCCTTATAATAGGCCGGTCATTTTCCCACACCACGTGCAGGATCACTGTTTCATAGGCAGGATCGGCCTCATGGTTATGCAGAAACCAGTCGGAGGATTTAACATGGATTTCAATGCTTCCTACCCATTGACAATCTTCGATAATGATCCGCGCTTCGGAAAAATCGGGGCCTGCATTGGCGTTCCTGTGCCCTGTTCGGAGGATGGAGAGCTTGCTGCCTTCATCAGTGTAAAGGGCTTCGTTGGCGAAATATTGGAATCGCCATATAAAACTCAGGATATCTTCATTCATCGCATTTAGAATTAGCGTGTGTAGAAATATTTAATGTAATGGCCTTTATTTTCTTTGTCTAAACCTGATTAGTTTCTGTTCTTTGTACGCTGATGTTTTGGTTTGGTCACAGGTTTTTGAAGTAAAAAGTTTTATGCTCCGCCGTTTGCAATTTATTGCGCTTAGAATTCTCATTGTTTTTTTCGTTCTTTCAATCTTTTGGGTGCTGGTTTTGAAGTTTTTACCGGTTTGGGTAACGCCATTTATGCTATCCAGAAAAATCGAAGCTTTCCGGGCCGACGAGGACACGGAAATCCATCACGATTGGGAGCCTTATGAAAATATTTCAAAGGAAGTTGCGCTGGCGGTTGTCGCATCCGAAGATCAGAATTTTCCGAACCACTGGGGATTTGATTTTGACCAGATCTATAATGCGGTGACAGAGAAGCGGAAACGCGCGCGCGGAGCCAGTACGATCTCGCAGCAGGTTGCCAAAAACGTCTTCTTATGGCATGGCAGAAGCTTTGTCAGGAAAGGTTTGGAGGCTTATTTCACTGTCTTAATCGAAGTTATCTGGGATAAAGAGCGCATTCTGGAAGTCTATTTGAATGTTGCCGAAATGGGAAAAATGACATTTGGCGTAGAAGCAGCCTCATTAAGATACTACAATAAATCCGCCAAAAAGCTATCCCGCGCCGAAGCCGCCCGCATCGCCGCCGTGCTCCCCAACCCCGTCCGTTTCTCCATCAAAAACCCATCCGGCTACGTCCAAAAACGAACCGGTCAGATCATACGCCAAATGCGGTATCTGGGCGGGCAGAAGTATATTGCGGATTTATGAAGCAAGTGTATCTATAAATCTTAATTCTAGGGGAAATAAAAATGACCTGTCATAAATGGCAGGTCATTGATCTATTACTTGGATACGTTGTCCGAGGACAAGAGGCTTTTCCAAGCATCACATACAAAAATATCTATATTTGGCGAACAAAAAAAGCGCTGATGCATGTCGATCAATTCCCCCGACGCCTCTCCTTTAAGAACTTATACGTCCGGTGCCTTGCCAGTGTTGGGTTGAGTTTTTCGAATAATCCTTGGCTTTTGAGCGCGTACCAGTTGATTTTTAAGAGGTAAAGGCTTACGAATGAGCTTAGGTTGCTTTGGATGAAGGTGCTGGTTTTGGTTTGGAGGTCCAGGCGTTCGAGGGCTTGCAGACCGCGCCAGTAATCGATGCTGTCGGCTTGGGATTTGTTTCTGGCGCGTCCTTCACCAGCGGTGTAGATGAGCAGGCGGTCGTCGGAGGGCTTTTGAATGTTGTTCCAGTAATCCCGCCATTCATCATTGCTTCTGGAATTGCTGACGACGGATCTTGAAATGTCCGTAGTGTCGAGCTGGATCTTTACACCATTTTCGAGAAAAAAGAAAAGCTGGCCTTTCAGCTGGGAAACCTGCATTTGGTACAGGTTGGGAACCAAGTCCTTTTCCATGAGCAAATTAATGCTGTCCTGGCCGAGCTTGATCGAATGTACAGTTGCTGCGAAGCCTTTTTCCCGGGTCAATAAAATGGCCTTGCGACCTTTCATTTGTTCCGGGTTGACAATTTTTATTTTAATAATCTGACCAAAAGCAGGGGATAGCAGGAAGAAAAAAGCAATAACCCGAAGGAAACATTTGGTCATCTTACAACGGAAATTTAGACGCAGCCGACTTTAAGTGGCCGGCTTTTGACAAGTAAATTAGGAAAAAAATCCCAGAATCGATTTGCCAGAAGCCGGCACGCGCACCGCGTCGGTTACTTGATCTCAACCTTGATCAAAACAGGCTGGTGATCAGATGGGTAACGTTGCTCTTTGGCATCTGTTAGAACGCCGTATTTAAGCACATTAATGTTCTTGCTTACAAAAATATAATCGATGCGTTTGTCCATAGCCGCGTCAAATTTGAAACTGTTAAATGTTCCTTCCGGACCGTAAGGAGGCTGTTTTGTAACCTCATGCGAATCGTTAAGCAATCCCTGAATAGTTTTAATCTGCTCGGTCTCAGGCGTTGAGTTGAAATCACCTGTAAGGATAACCGTAGATTTTCCGGCAATCTCGCTGATCTTTTCTACCATCAGATGACCCGATTGTCTGCGGGCCTCAACGCCTTGATGATCGAAATGAACATTGAAAAAATAGAACTCTTTTTTGCTCAGCAAATCCTGGAACTTTACCCACGAAGCAATTCTGTTACAGCAGGTTGCGTCCCAGCCCTTGCCAGGCTTGTCGGGCGTTTCGCTAAGCCAGAAATCGCCCGATTGCAGCGCTTTGAAACGGTCTTTTTTGTAAAAGATTGCCGAATGTTCTCCGCCTTCCTTGCCATCATCCCGGCCTTTTCCGTAGAATGTGAATTCTGTCAATTCGGCCACATCTTTTAATTGACCTATCAGTGCTTCTTGTACACCGAAGATGTCAAATTCATGGAACCGGATCAACCCTTTCACATTTTCCTTGCGGTTGGGCCAGGCGTTTACACCATCATTCGCGGTGTTATAGCGGAGGTTATAGGAGGCAACATTGATCGTATTTTTTTGCGCAAAAGTGCTTTGCGACAATGCTAACATCAGGGAAAGGGCGAAGGCGATTTTTTTCATTTAAAACTTATGATTTGTGAACGGAAGCAAAGTTAACAGGCTTGCCGGTTATTGATATTTTGACTGCGTGATCATTTGCCCTTTTTTGCAAGCAGAAACTTTCCGACCACTTCGCCATCATCCCGGATCATTTTCAGGTCCAGGTGTTTTTTGGTCGCATGCAGTTTGATCAATGTTCTTTTGCCTTCCAGCGGGCCTCCGCCGATCACAATCGGATAATTGTGCGTTGCGTCAGGCTCGTGCGTGGCGTAGCGGTGCGTATGGCCGGAGATCTGCAAGTCGATTTTTGCCTTGTTCAAAACCGGGCCGAAAAGCTCGCGACAATGTAATGTTCCATGCCAATCCCCGGAATGGTAAGGCGATATGTGGATGAGGACGATCCGGAAATCAGCTTTTTTGAAATCCGTGGATTCCACTTCTTTTTCCAACCACTTTTTCTGAACCTCACGATAACGGTCAAAGGCCGAAAGTCCGCCATATTCCACGCTGTCATCCGTCTTGTCCTCCCCCGAATCCAGGACCACGAACCGCACCGGTCCGCGCGTGAAAGCATAGTAATATTTGTTTTCGGGATAGGCATAGTAAGCCGGAATATGCCTCGAAAAGCTTCCCCGGCATTCATGATTTCCCTGCGTGAGGATAAATGGGATTTCGGAAGCGAATATGTCCGTTGCGGGCTTGATCAAATGGTTAACCATCTGAATTTCTTCGGTTACCCAATCAAAACAATCGCCGTTGAAAACCACAAAATCATAATCTCGGGTGTTACCCGTATAACCGTGGCGGTAAAGGAGTTGCGGGATAATTTGCGGACGGTCGTGAATGTCGTTGAAGATTACCATTTTAAACTCTTCCTCATTTTCAGCCGGTGTTTTGAAGCCAAACATCGCACTGGCAATGGTGTCGCCGAACTCAACTTTCGAGCCTTTATAGCCCGTTATTTCCGTGGAAACAATTTTGTATTTGTGCTCCGTGCCCGCATTTAATCCGCTTAATGTCACCTTATTGATGCGATTATTAGCTTCAATCAGTCCGTTGTTATAGCCAAATTCCCGCTTGCTGGTGTAAGTCCCGGCCCCGTATTCGACCCAGCTGAAACTGTTTTTATGCGTGATCCACATGATGGTCACCTCGTTGGTGCCCATATTTTGTAAATAAGGGCCCGCAACGAAATGGTTTTTTTCTTCTAACGAAGCATTGGAGTCGCCGGCTTGCGCAGCAGATAATGGCAAGAGGCTCAGCGCGCCGATCTGCGACATTTTTTCAAGAAACGACCTTCTGTCTGAAAGCATATTTTATGGGTTTAGGAATAGATGCAAAGCTTAAAGTTACTTCCAGTTTGGATTCTGGGTGAGGTTTGGATTCAATAACCTTTCCTGTGTGGGGATTGGATATAAGTAGTCCTTGTTTTCGTCAAACCGTTTGGTAATGTGGCTGTTGATAACAATGTTCCCTCCTTTGTTGCCATTTTCCAGAAGGATCTCGCTGCCTAGTTTTAATAACTGCGCTCCCGGAACAGCCGGCTTCGTGCCTTCATAAATAACAAGGTCAATCTTTCCGTTTTTGTCCAGGTCGTAATTTCCTGGACCGGGAAAATACATTCCTTTAAACTGTTTCGTGAGCAACTGGCCTTCTTTCCACCGCACAATGTCATCCCAGCGGAAGAAGTTTTCCATAACCAGCTCAATGCGTCTTTCCCGACGGATTTCCAGGATCACACCTGTATTTTTGCCGGTCAGTTTTGTGTATTGTGCGGCCTGGTAGGGATCCGGTTTTGCATTGGCAGTCGCCATATTAATGTTCACCATGCCCACGCGGTCGCGGGTGAGTTTGGTAGAAATGTCCAGGTCAGCCTGCGTCAATGTGCCCTTTTCTGCTTTTGCTTCGGCGTAATTGAGCAGCACTTCGGCATAGCGGAAGATAGGCATGTCGGTAATGTCCTTCCCGAATGTGTCCCATTTTGGCTCCGAAACAAATTTGATCAGCTGGTAACCCGTAACCGTTGCTCCGAACTCCGGAACAAGCGGGGTCGTTTCGCCAATGCGCGTATATCCCGGCGTGCGGATCGTCTGTGAAAGGCGAGGATCACGGTTCTGGACTTCGTCATAAAACTGCATGGTTTCGTAGCCCTTTATGTCGGTAAATCGGGAGCCATCAGCCATTAAATAGCTGTTAACGAGCTTCTTTTCCAATCCGGGCTTTCCGTAAGATGCCGTCATGGTATAATAGTTCAGGTTGTGATAGACCTGCAATGCATCGCTGAAATCGCGCGCCAGGATCACCTCGTCTGCAATCGCATTATCGGATGCGAAAAACATTTGGTAAGCCGTTTTAGGGGTTGATTTATAAATGCTGTATCCGCTGTTTTTCATGAGATCTTCCGAGGCCGTAATGCAGGCATCCAGGAATTTCTCGGAATCGGGAAGGTTGAATTCGGTGTGATATTTCCGGAATGTGCCTTCATATAATCCGATTCGGGATTTCAGAGCCAATGCAGTCCATTTTGTAACGGTGCCGACTTGTCGCGTAGCTTCAAGATTGGCGATTGCGAAGTCAATGTCTGCCATTACAGAGTCCATTACTAACGTTCTCGGATCGCGTGCTTTGTTCAGCAATGCTTCATCTCCTGCTTCAATCGGGCCGCTATACCAGGGCAGATCGCCGAATCTTTTGACCATTTGAAAATAAAAATAAGCCCGGAAAAAGCGAGCGACGCCATTGTATTTTGCCACTGCTTTTGGATCCTGAACTTTGCCAGAATTGGCCAGGAAATAATTAATGTTCCTCAAATTGGTCCAGGTCCAGCCGCCGCCACTTGTAGGCACGATACGCGTTCCCTGCAACTCGTCGCGCAAACTGTTTTTGACCACATTATCCACGTCTTCATTGTAAACATCTTCCGCGCTCGGCAGCATGTTATAGAATGAATTGGTATAAAGCAGCAGGTCGTTTTCAGTTTTGAAAAAAGTTTCGGGAGAAATGGCGTCGAGCGGAAGTCTGTCGAGGTCGCACGAAGCGAGCCCGATGGCCAGGGTCATGATATATATCAGCTTTTTCATGTGATTTTTTTTAATGTTTTGGCAAATGATTTTAGAAATTAATGCTTAGGCCCGCAGAGTATGTTTTCGAAAGCGGGTAAGTTCTTCCATTGGTAAAATCACCGTCAAATTGCTCAGGATCAATATATTTAGATCTTAATGGCGTGTAAGTGAACAGGTTTTCGCCGCTTACGTAAATGCGCGCCCGGGGAATGCGGACTTTCTTGCTGAGGCGCTCAGGAATTGTAAAACCCAGCACGATATTTTTCAGCCTCAGATAACCCACATTCTGCACATACCGATCGTTGCGGGCATTGAGGTCGCCACCGCCGTTAAGCGCTGTGTAGCCGCGCAGGATAGGGAAGTATGCATCCGTATTTTCAGGCGTCCAGATATCATCCTCGAAGTTTTCAGGAAGAAATGAATAGTAAGGACGGGAGTAAGGGCCCCAGAATTTATCCGCATTTGCTCCAGGATACCAGTTCCGGCGAAGAATCCCCTGAGCCAGCGCAGAAAAATCAAATGCACCCCAGGAAGCACCCAGATTAAGGCCATATCTGAACCGCGGGTTGGTATTTCCGATCACTTTCAAATCGCCGTGGTCCGCCAGTGTGTTTGCGCCTTCCGAAATCTTGCCGTCACCGTTCAAATCCAGGAATTTCAGATCGCCTGCCTGTAATTTACTCCACTCGCCAGGTGCGCTCAAACGCTGCTTGTTAACCAATGTCTGGTCAATCGGATAAGCTTGCGCCTCGTCGTTGGTTTTAAAATATCCGTCAATGGAATACCCCCACATTTCACCCAGCGTTTGTCCTTCGTAACGGCTGGAAAGCAGCTTGTTTGGGTTGTCATAGCGCGTAATTTTCGCTTTATAATCCGACACCATGAATGTGGCGTTGTAAGCAAATGTCTTCCCGGCCAGTTTGAACTGGTCTTTCCACGCCACGGAAAGTTCGAATCCTTTTGTCTTCAAATCACCCGCATTCTGCGTAGGCACCGTGGCGCCGTACACCGACGGAAGCACACGTCCCGGCACGAGCATATCCTTGGTTTCGCGGATATAAGCGTCCATGGCAATAGTCAGCTTGCCTTTCAAAAGATCTGCATCCAGACCAATGTTGGAAGTCGTTGCCGATTCCCAGGTCAGGCCGGCAGCGATGGGGTTGGGGCTGTCGACGTACGGGATTTTTTGTCCGTTATTGATCCACGACGAAAGAGCCGTCGGCATGATTTCGATGTAGGGATAAAAGCTCGCTGAACTTGGATTATCATTGAACTTAGGCGGAAGCTGGTTGCCTAATGTTCCATATGAAGCCCTGATTTTAAGGTTACTAACCACATTGCGGGCTGATTCGAAGAATTTTTCCTCACTCAGTCTCCAACCGGCCGAAACCGACGGGAAAAATCCGTAACGCCTGCCTGCGCCAAACCGCGATGTGCCATCATAGCGACCATTTACTTCCAGCAGATACTTGCCCATATAGTCGTAATTCAGCCTGAAAAACGCACCAAAAAGCGAATATTCGTAAGCGCCGCCGTTCACAAGCTGCTCTCCGGTTCCGAGATTGAGGTCGTTAATGTCTTCGGAAAGCAGGTTTTTGCGTGCGCCTGTCAGCACCTGATGCTTTTTGGATTCGTAATTGATCCCCGCAGTTGCGCCCAGGTAATGTTTGCCCAATGTTTTATTATATGAGGAATAAACGTTGGTAACATGCATAGGATCAAACCAGAATGTCTTTTCTAGTTGGTCGGTATTGTAGTTCGGGACCGTTGCCAGGATACCAGGCTGTATCGAGTACTGGGCAATGGCTGACCGATACCAATCATCCGTGATGTAGAACGAGTAGGAGTGGTTTGCGACGAGGTTCCAGGTTTTGGTAAAATCAATGGTAACCGAGTTAATGGTCGTGAGCTCATGCACTTTCTTTTCACCGCCGGCCACGCCTTTCAAGAGATTTGCAAACAATCCGTCACCAATTGAATAGTTGTTTTTCAATGTGTTGTAAGTCGCGGTCCCGTCCGGGTTGCGCGGTGCATACGCGGGAAGCGCGTGCACGGTGATGGCGGTAAAGTTGGCATTTGCACCGCCTTTCAAACCTGGATATTTATAACGCGAATCGAAATATTGGGTGTTGTTGCTAACTTTCAGCCACGGCGTCAGCTGCGCATTCACCTTGGTTCTTAATGTATAGGAATTGAATCTGTCTGTATTGATCCGCATAATCCCATCCTTCTGGAATGCAGAACCTGACAGGAAATAATTGACCTTATCCGTGCCGCCCGAAAGGCTGATATTATGCTGCATGGACGGCTCAACCTGCTTGAAAAGCGTTTTCCACCAATCGTAATTACCATAATAATTGTAAATGTCCTTCCCATTGACATTCTTCACCACTGTCCATGGACGTGCAGGATTCTCCGTTTTGTCGTAGCGGCGCGCTTCCAGCTCGGCATAATCTTCTTCGGAATAACGCGTGTAGGTATTTCCATTGGCGCGCTTGAATGCCTCGTCATTGATGCGGGTATGGTCGTAACCATTGGTCAGGAAGTTCGTACTTACTGTCGGTGTTGACCAGCCGAAGTTGTTGCTGTAACTGACACTGGTTTTGCCATTCTTCGCACTTTTTGTAGTAACCAAAATCACCCCGAATGCTCCGCGTGCACCATAAATGGCGGACGCGGCCGCATCCTTCAACACCGAAACCGACTCCACGTCATTAGGATTAATGCGGTTAATGTCACCCGGGATGCCGTCGACCAGAACCAGCGGGCCTCCGCCGTTGATCGAGGTTTCACCACGGACGTTCAAGTTTCCGCCTTGTCCTGGCTGGCCCGTTCCGAATGTAATGTTCAGGTTGGGCACCATGCCTTGCAGGATTTGCGACATATTGTTCAATGGCCTGTTTTCCAAATCCCTCGATTGCACCTGGCTTACTGCTCCCGTGAGGTTTACGCGTTTCTGCGTTCCGTAACCTACCACAACCAGTTCTTCCAAAGCCTTGTTGTCGGCAGCCAGCGTGATATTCACTGTCGAACGGTTCCCTACCACGACTTCCTGGGAAGTATAACCCACAAAACTGAACACAAGCACCGATTCCACATTGGGCACCACGAGCTCGAAGTTTCCGTTTCCATCCGTCGTTGTCCCGGTGGAGCTTCCTTTGAGAACTACGCTTACGCCGGGCAGGGAGCCCTGGCCATCCGAAGAGGTTACCGTGCCTTTTACATTGATTTCGACCGGCAGGACGTAATTTTGCAGCTTTTCTTCCAGATCCGGAATGTTGGATTCTTCCTTCGCGGCCTTTCCTCTTGCCAGCACGATCTGCCCGTTGATAACCCTGTAGTTAATGCCGCGGGAAACCAGCAGCTGGTCCAGGACTTTCGACAATTTTTGATTTTTTGCCTCGATACTTACATTTTCTTTGAGAGAAACCCGGCTGCTGTAGACAAATTTCGCATCCACTTTCTCCTGAATCTCATCCAATGCTTCTTTCAGCGAAACATTTTTAAGACTGATTGTCATATCCTTGCTCAGGATAGACTGGGCTGTACTTTCCTTTGCATAGCTGCTGCCTGCCAGTAAGGCAACAAAAAGCCATTGAAGCAATCCAATGCGCATAATCATTTGCCAGTTTACGGGCTTGTTACGTACTGTTTTTTGCATAATTTTGATTGTCTGATGGTTAAGCACTGTTGGGTAAAAACATCCCTTAGTTTCGGTGGTACGAGGTTAAAAGGATGGAATTCTGGACCGGGGGTGGTGGTACACCTCCGGTTTTTTCATGGCGGAATAGATCGGTGGTTCATAGGCGGTTATTCACAAGGTGTTCCATTGAGTAAAATCGTGTTTCCTGAAATAGTATAGTTGGCTTCCAAGGTGGTGCAGAGCATTTCCAGGATTACCGTAAATGGCTGCGACTCGAAATTGGCGGTTACACTGCACGTAGCAGTGGTGGGATTAGACAAGCGAATGTTTACATCAAACCGTTTTTCGAGCTGCTCAATAACCTTATTCAACGGTGCTTCTTCGAAAACCACTGTTACCGGCTCGTATATTTCTTTGCGGGGCTGTATGGTTATTTGCCTCGCAGTCAGCCTTTTGGATTCAATTTCAAAGATGGCCTGCTGCTTTGGTTTCAGGACGAGCTGCTGTGGCTTCGTCTCGGTGCCCGGCGCGGTAACTTCTACGCTACCCGTTAGCACATCCACCTGAAACACCTTCTGAGCCGAAGCAGCTTTTACATTAAAGCTTGTCCCCAGCACCTTGATGACCATTTCCCCGCTCTGGATGAGGAAAGGCCGGGTTTTATCTTTTGTTATATCAAAAAAACCTTCCCCCGAAAATGTGACTATGCGCCGGTCTGTATCGAAGCGGGCGGGATAGGTTACCGAAGCTTCCGGGTGCATGATGATCGAGCTGCTGTCCGGCAGCATATGCGTAACGATCCTCGATTCCGTATTGACAAACTGGACAATGTCCGATTTTTTCTTCTGCTGGATTTCTTCAATGATGGAAACCGGCTGTTCCTTCCGGATCGGGTAATTAAAATAAAGTCCCGCTGCAATGGCCACGGACGCCGCTATGCCCGAAATCCAGCGCCATGGGAAAGGCCGTGCCGGCGATTCGTCCAGAATATTCAGTTCACCTTTAATGCTTTCGAAAGTGCTTTCCCTGATGGAAGATTTTTCTGTTTCAGATAATTTTTCCAAATGGTCGGCATCTCCTTTGATGGCAGCATACCACGCCTCAACCTCTTCTTTTTCCTGATCATTGCATTGATCGAGGAGATATTTTTCCAATAAAACCGGGGAGATAAAGGGTGCCTTCATTGCTTAAAGTATGGTATCAAACTTCAAGTCGCACGCCGGAAAGCAAACCCTTAGGTGGGGTGTAAATTTTTTTTAATTAAAAACGAAAAAGACGATGCCGGAGATTATGTGGTCTTTCAAATGCGCCCTTAAAATCCGGATCGCTTTGGAAATGTGCTGCTCCACCGTCTTCTCGGCAATCGCAAGCCGGTCGCCGATCTGCTTGTTGGAAACGCCCTGCCTGCTCAGCACAAACACTTCCTGACATTTGGGTGACAGCAAGTGCAGACCCTGTTCGTAGCGGGTTTGCAGGTCGGCTGTTAATGTATGCTGGTCGGCAAAGTCAACGGGATCTGCATGCAGTGATTCCCAATGATCGTAATGTTGTTTTCGGGTAAATTCTTTGCGGTAAAAAGAAATGATCTGCTTCTTGGCGATAGCAAAAAGGAATGTGCGGCAGCAAAGAATCTGCTGTCCGCGACGCTTCTGCCAGATGTTTACGAATAATTCCTGCACAATTTCCTGTGCAGCGAACCGGTCGTTCACTTTGCTGTAAGCGTAATTGAAGAGCACATTAAAATAGCGGTTATATAGCTCGGCAAAAGCCAGCTCGTCGTCCTGCTCGCTGATCAGCGCAAGGATATTTTCATCGGAACAGGAAGTATAGATGGCGTTCATAACGAAGATTTCCTTTGAATTCCGGCTGCCCGGATTGGAATAGCTCACAAAATTCGGACAATATTTCCTTATTGAATCTTTTAACAGATTAAGTAATCTCGTTCTTTTTTTTACTTTCTTAACATTAATATAAAGTGACGCGGGCGGCAAATGTTTTTTGTAACCGCCTGTTCTTTAAATTGCCGACTATTTATCCCTACACAATTAATTGAATGAATAATTATCCGCAGGCTTCGCGCATTCTGCTGGCAATAGACTGTATTATTTTCGGGTTCGACGGGAAGGATATCAAGCTGTTGCTAATTAAAAGGAATTTTGAGCCTGAAAAGGGGAAATGGTCGCTGATGGGTGGTTTTCTCAATGCGGATGAAGACCTCTCGGATGGCGCAGCGCGCATCTTATACAATCTTACGGGGCTGAAAAACATCTACGTCGAGCAGCTCGAAACATTCGGAAAGATCTACCGCGATCCGGCTGAAAGGACTGTTTCGGTTGTGTTTTTTGCACTCATCCAGATTGACGACCATGACGCCGACGCGGTTAAAAGCCATAATGCTTCCTGGATTACGCTGGAAAATCGTCCGGCGCTGATATTCGATCATGAGGATATGGTTTGCAAGGCCATTGAACATTTAAAATACAAAGCTGCACTGCATCCCATTGGTTTTGAGCTCTTACCCGAGCTTTTTACCATTCCTCAACTCCAAAAACTCTACGAAGCCATCTACAACATCCCGCTCGACAGGCGCAATTTCAGCCGCAAACTTTTGTCAACGGGATTACTGATCGACACCGGAAACAAAAACAGCAACAGCACGACTAAAAAGGCTACTTTGTATAAGCTGGACGAAGTGAGATATAAGGAGAAGTTTCACTCGTTCTGGAATTTTATGCCCGACAGCATGAAGCAGTCGTAGGGTAGGAGATTAGTTTGGCGTCAATCAGTAATATTAATTGTGTCAAAATAACACCATAAACAAATTTATTTATATTTGTTACGTGATAAGTGAAATAATACGATCATGAGAGAAAGTTACGTCATAGGGATTGATTTTGGCACGGACTCCGTGCGGGCGCTGGTTGTGAACGCGCATACGGGCGATCAGGCCGGAACGGCGGTTCGGGAATACAGCCGTTGGAAGCAGGGAAAATACTGCGATGCATCGTCGTCACGGTTCAGACAGCATCCGCTGGATTACCTTGAAGCCATGGAAGCTGCTTTGCTGGAAGCACTGGACAAATCACCCGCAGATGCGCGGAACAATGTCCGGGGCATTTCTGTGGATACAACGGGTTCTACGCCTGTTGCTGTGGACCGGAACGGCACGCCTCTGTCACTTCTCCCTGAGTTTGCCGAAAATCCAAATGGCATGTTTATCCTCTGGAAAGATCACACGGCCAATGCCGAGGCGGAGGAAATCAACACATTGGCACACAGTTTAGAAACAGATTATACCAAATACGTCGGCGGGATTTATTCGTCGGAATGGTTTTGGGCCAAAATCCTGCGGACGCTGCGGGTAGACAGCGAAGTGCGTGACAAAGCGTTTTCGTGGGTGGAACATTGCGACTGGATCTCTGCCGAACTGACCGGTAACACAGACCCGCTGACATTGAAACGATCCAGGTGCGCAGCCGGACACAAGGCTCTATGGCACAGCGATTTCGACGGTTTACCACCCAATGAGTTCCTGACCAAGCTTGATCCGCTTCTGGATGGCATCCGCGACCGGCTTTTCTCCCAGACACAAACTTCGGACGAAGCGATGGGGACCATTTCGCCAAAATGGGCCGAAAAACTGGGCATACCTGCCAACACAGTCATTGGTGTAGGGGCTTTCGATGCGCATATGGGCGCAGTAGGAGCATTAATCGAGCCTTATTCACTTTGTAAGGTGATCGGGACGTCGACTTGTGACATGCTGATCGCTCCGAACGAGGAAGTCGGACATTTATTGATCAAGGGCATTTGCGGCCAGGTCGACGGCTCCATTATTCCCGGTATGCTGGGTATGGAAGCAGGTCAATCTGCATTTGGTGACATTTATGCGTGGTTTTCCAAGTTGATCGTTGAGCCTGTGAGAACATTGCTCGGCGAGGAAGCTGCGCAAAGATTGTCCAAAGAACTCATCCCGCATCTGGCCGAACAAGCCGCAAAACTGCCAGTTACCGAAAACGACATTATCGCCATCGACTGGATGAACGGCCGCCGGACGCCCGATGCGAAACATACATTAAAAGGCGCTATACTGGGCTTGAACCTGGCCAGCGATCACGTCCGGATATTTAAAGCGCTGGTGGAAGCCACAGCTTACGGCTCTAAAAGCATCGTGGAACGGTTCAGGAAAGAAGGCGTTCCGATTCATGAAGTCATTGCGATTGGCGGTGTTGCCAAGAAATCGGCATTTGTGATGCAAACGCTGGCGGATGTGCTTAATATGCCTATCAAAGTCGCTGCTTCCGAGCAGGCCTGTGCGCTGGGTGCGGCAATGTTCGCGGCGGTTGCTTCGGGCATTCATAAGACCCTGCCGGAAGCACAGGAAGCCATGAACTCTGGCTTTGACGCTGTTTATACGCCCAGACCGGCGCAAACGGCTGTTTATCAATCATTATATCAAAAATACACGCAGTGTGGTGCATTCCTGGAAAACGACTTTCTGCGCAAATGGGAGCCGGCTCCCGAGAATATATTATCCGCTTCATTGTAAAATGTAACCCTTTCCACAATCATAATGGTTGATTTAAAACAATTTGAAATTTGGTTTATTACGGGCAGTCAGGATCTGTACGGCGCCGACACGCTCAGACAAGTCGCCGAACACGCCCAGATCATCAGCAAGCATTTTGACGAATCTGCTCAGATGCCGGTCAGGGCGGTTTTCAAGCCTGTCGTGAAGTCATCGGAAGAGATTTTTAATATCATGCAGGACGCGAATGTGGCTAAAAACTGCATTGGTATAGTAGCCTGGATGCATACTTTTTCACCGGCAAAAATGTGGATCCGTGGTTTGCAGATCATGCAAAAACCATTGCTCCACCTGCATACGCAGTTCAACCGCGACATTCCCTGGGCAAACATTGATATGGATTTCATGAACATGAACCAGTCGGCGCATGGCGACCGGGAATTTGGTTTCATGATGACGCGTATGCGCCTGAACCGGAAGGTGATCGTGGGACACTGGCAGGAGCAGCACATTATAGAAGATCTGGCAAAATGGACACGCGTGGCGGCTGCCCGGCACGATATTAAAGGAGCGAAATTTGTTCGTTTTGGCGACAATATGCGCGAAGTGGCAGTTACCGACGGTGATAAGGTTGCTGCTGAAATGACATTCGGATTTTCGGTAAATACGTATGCTGTGGGAGACCTGGTTGCTGTTATTAATCAGGTTTCGGAACAGGAAGTCGGACTTTTGATTGATGAATATGAATCGCTTTATGATCTGGCGGACGGCATTCGTAAGGGAGACGGGAGGCATCAGGCGCTTTGGGATGCTGCCCGGATTGAACTGGGATTGAAATACTTTCTGGAAGACGGAAATTTCAAGGGTTATACCAACACATTCGAGGATCTGCACGGCATGAAGCAGCTTCCGGGCATTGGTTCTCAGCGCATGATGGCGGCGGGCTATGGTTATGCTGGCGAAGGTGACTGGAAAACATCGGCCATGGTGCGGGCGCTTAAAGTAATGGGCAGCGGACTGGCAGGGGGAAACTCGTTTATGGAGGATTACACTTATCATTTCGACCCGGCCAATAACCTCGTTCTGGGATCACATATGCTTGAAATCTGCCCGAGCATTGCCTCCGGCAGACCGTCCTGTGAAATCCATCCCCTGGGCATCGGCGGAAAGGAAGATCCTGTCAGACTGGTTTTCAATGCCGCGGCAGGTCCTGCTATTAATGTTTCCCTGGTGGATATGGGCAACCGTTTTCGGATCCTGGTGAACGAAGTGGAAGCGGTGGAAGTGACCGAAGCACTTCCGAAACTTCCGGTTGCGAGGGTTTTATGGAAACCAGCCCCGGATATGGCCACGGGTTGCGCGGCATGGATCTACGCAGGCGGGGCACACCACACGGTTTACAGCCAGAATCTCACCACGGATCACATTGAAATGCTGGCCGAAATGACTGGTGTTGAGCTGGTTGTGATAGATAAGAACACGTCGCTCAGGCAGTTGAAAAATGAATTGAGATGGAGCGAGGCCTCGTATAGATAACATTGAAAAAGCATGTCTAAATACACTTATTTAAAAGAGCAGGTTTACGAGGCCAACATGGAGATTCCCCGGGAGAACCTGGCCATTGTTACGTTTGGTAATGTGAGCGGGATTGACCGGAATGCGGGCGTGATTGCTATTAAGCCCAGCGGCGTTCCTTATCACAAGCTGAAAGTCGAGGATATTGTTTTGCTGGATCTGGATAACCAGGTTGTGGAAGGCAATATGCGGCCATCTTCGGATACGAAAACCCATACATTGCTTTATAAAAATTTCCCGTCCATTGGCGGCGTCTGCCATACGCATTCAACTTACGCCGTGGCGTGGGCGCAGGCCATTAGGGCAATCCCGAACCTGGGCACCACACACGCCGATCACTTAACTTCGGCTGTGCCTGTTACCGAGGTAATGTCGGATGAAATGATCCAGCGGGATTACGAATTGGAGACGGGTAATCAGATCCTGGATTTATTCGGGTATGATAAGTTGAATTATGAAGAAACGGAGATGGTCCTGGTGGCTTGTCACGGGCCATTTACGTGGGGGAAAGATCCGGCAAAGGCCGTTTATAATTCCGTTGTGCTGGAAGAAATTGCGAAGATGGCTTACCTTACAATGCATATTAACCCCTCTGCTCAGACCATTAAGCAAGGCCTGATTGACAAGCATTATTTTCGCAAGCACGGAAAGGATGCTTACTACGGGCAGGGTTGCTGATCAGTTCTTATTTTCAGGGCGTTTGCTGGCAATGTTGCGCATTTGCTGCAACGCTTCCTGGCGCGACATGCGTTTTTCGCTTGCTTTCGCTTCATTGATGGATTCCTTGGAAAAGCGACCTTTGAAAAGGTTAAAAAGAGCGAATAACATATTTGAATATTTGAAGGATGACTTTCCTATGAACGTTCACCAAACATAGAAAAGTTTGGGGTAAAAAAAAACTATCAGGAAAGTGTTCCCGATAGTCATATGCTAGTTAAACGTTGAGTAAGAATGTCTTTTTTAGCTAATAAGTCTCACGCACCTCTGCGCAACTTGCTTCCGGGGTTGAAATCATCCTGGATCCAGCGAACGAAATTGTTGGAATTGGTTTTATAAATTTCCATAGATAGAGGCTTAATGCCGCTATACTCAACCTCCTTAACGTACTCCGCGTGTAATTTTAAGATTTCAGACAGGGTTTTGCTATCAGTTTTCATTTAAAAAGGGATGTTAAAGATTACTATATGCCAAAATCCTGCTATAAAGCTGTTCCTCAACAGTGCGCAATTTTAAAAAAATTAAAAAAATTATATTAATAGTTTATATGTTCATATCATGTGGCATAATTTTCCCACTAATGGCAAATGTGTGGATTCTCCCGAAGAAAATTTGTTACATTATTGGACAAACTGGGAATTGTACTAACTGGAACCCTGCAAACGTAATTTTTATTTAGTCCCGGGGCATTATGCAGAACAATGTTAAAGTTCTATGCCTAAGTAACTTAGATTACTTCCTTTATTTGAGAGCGAGGCCTTTTTAACAATTAAAGCAGGCGGAAACACGCCAAAATACAAAAGTCAGATTTCGAGCTTTCGCTTCAAAGTTGAGATTTCCAATGGTTTGGGAAGGAGGTCAATGATATGCCGGCTGGCCTTTGCCTTGTCGATGTCCCGGGTATCAATGGTGGAGGATAACATGAAGAGTTTAATCTTTTTATGGAGACTTTCCGGAAGATGGTCGAATTCGTCTATAAATTCAAATCCGTTCATGTCGGGCATTTGCAGGTCCAGCAGAATAATGCTGTCAGGAAGGCTATCCGCTTCACTGACAAGATATTTGAGCGCATCGCGCGCGGAATTAAATGTCCTGACAGAGTCCGTTATGCCACTTTTCTTCAATAACTTTTCGTATATAAACAGATCGAATGTGCTGTCGTCTATAAGGAAAAAGTGTAAAAGTGGCTTCATGTATTTCTTATTTATGGATAGAAGGGATGTTGACTTCGAAAATACTTCCTTCGCCAACTTTGGAAGAAACGCTAATCTCACCTCCGAGTTTAGCAATCGCTTCATGTACAATGTACAAACCTATGCCTGATCCACTGTTTGTTGCGCCTGCCCGGTAAAACATTTTGAAAATTTTGTCCTGATCCGAATCTTTGATGCCCGAGCCATTGTCCTCGATGGTGATCCTGGCTGAGCTCGGCGTCGACTTGATTTTCAGATGCACGAACTGGTTCTGCTTGTTCGTATCCTGGAATTTTATAGCATTGTTGATCAGGTTATTGAATATAATCCGGAGCTTCATTACATCCGACCGGAACACACCATCCTGCTCAATGTCGGTGGTCATTTTCAGGTTGCCGTATTCGGGCAGATACTGGATGGTGGCCTGCACTTCGGTTACAAGCTCTTCGAAGCTGATGTCTGTAACGACTGGAACGCCTCTTGCATTTTTGTAGTAATCAATGATATTAATAATGAATGTATCCAGCTTTTTAACCGACTGCCGGATCAGTTCCAGATATTCGTTCTGGGATTTAATATCGTCTTCCAGCAGCGCCAGGTTCACGATCCCCAGCACCGACATCAACGGCGCGCGCAAGTCATGGGAAGCGCTGTAAACAAACTTATCGAGCTCTTCATTCGCCTTTTGCAACTCTTCATTCCGCTCTTTAAGATCTTCGCGCGTTTTATAAATGTCGTATGCGTGCGAAATTGCATTCTCTACATAACCGTAATCCCAGGGCTTGTCGATAAACCTGAACACTTCTCCCTTGTTAATGGCATCGATCGCGGCGCCAATATCAGTGTGGCCTGTGATGAGAATCCGGATTGGTTTGGGATATTTAGTCCTGATTTTCTCAAAAAACTGCACACCCGTCATAATGGGCATGCGTTGATCTGCGAGAATAATGCAGAAATCCTGTTTTTCAAGAATCTCTTCCGCATCTACTACAGATGAGGCGATTGTGATATCGTACTGCTTCCGGAAAGAAGCCTTGAACGAATGAAGGTTATGCTCCTCATCGTCAATGTAAAGGATGGTTATTGGTTTTTCACTCATTGAAATCGTGGATAGGGCGTGCTTTCTGTTTTACGGGCAGGGTGATCAAAAACTCTGTTCCCTCGCCAACTTCGGTATTTACCTGGATATTTCCGCTGTGAACTTCAATTATTTTAAATACAATGGATAATCCGAGGCCTGTTCCGTCTCCCACCTGCTTGGTGGTAAAGAACGGCTCAAAAATTTTCGCGCGGACCGCGGGCGGCATACCGGGCCCGTTGTCCCGGATGGAAATAGAAATATTGTCCGGGTCTTTCAGCCATGATCTGACCCAAATTGTCGGGGTTTTTCCTTCTGTTTTAGCATTTAGCAGCGCGTAAATGGAGTTATTGAGGATATTCATAAACACCTGGTTCAGCTTGCCTGCGAAACATTCGATACTCGGGATATTCCCCAGTTCCTTTACCAAATGTATGGAATTACCCATTTGATAGTTCAAAATAATAAGGGTTGACTCAATGCCCTCATTAATGTTGACGACGTTGAGGTCGGATTCATCTACGCGGGAGAATATTTTTAACCCTTTTACAATCTCAACCGTCCTGCTGGCGCCATCTTCCATGCCTTTCAGTAAGGTGCCCAGCTCGGTTTTAATGTAGTCCAGATCCAGGTCTTCTTTCAATCGCTCGATTTCTTTTATCTTAACCTGTAACTGATCAATTGAGTCAACGCCCTGAATGTCATTATAGGAATCGAGGATTTCAAGGACGTCGTCAATGTCACGGCGAAGGGGCCTGATATTCGAGCTTACGAAGTTGATCGGATTGTTGATCTCATGGGCGATCCCTGCTGTAAGCTGACCCAGTGAAGCCATCTTTTCGGAATCCAGCAGCTGTGTCTGTGTGTCTTTCAGTTTATTGAGCGTCACATTTAGTTCTGTATTAGCGTGTTGCAACTCAGCAGTTCGCTCGTTGACACTCCTTTCCAGATTAATGTTTTGCTCCATAATGATCTTTTCATTTTCCAGCGACACGCGCAGGGCTTCCTCCTGCGATTCTTCCCTTTCCTTTTTAAATATATTAATCTTATCCGCCAGTGCAATAGATAGCAGTACAACTTCTGCAATAGAGCCGAACTGCATGGTGTAAGTTGTGAAAATATTATACGGCAGGATGTTAATATTTCGCAAAACAAGAAGGAACAGACCAAGCAGGAAAATACTCCAGGCCAATAAGAAAAGTTTGGCAGGACGATAATTTTCCTTTGAAAGTTTAAACCCTATTATAAAAAGCCCGATCGCCCCAACTCCTCCTGATACATCGACAGCGCGAAAGCTCAGCAATTCAAACCCAAGCAGGTTCAGTAGGCCTGTGGACGAATAAAGTGCGATGATCACATTCAGGATGAAGACCCCTGGCGGCCATTTTTCGGGAAGCTGGAGGAAGTTTTTCACGAAAAGCATGGCAAAGATTCCGGCGACACCCGAGAAGTAAATAGTTGCTACGGAGTTGAATTTTGGTGCAAATGGCCAGATATACTTAAACCCATAACCCGACAATGCGGTTTGTGCCAATCCTACAAACAACACATAAAGCACGTAGAACAGGTAACTCTTGTCGCGGGTGGAGAAGTAAATGAAGACATTATAAAGCACCATTACTGCAATGATCCCTGCGAAAATGCCATTGATGGTCTCGCCGATCTGGGCGGCTTCGAAGAAAGTTTCCTGGTCGCGCAGGATGAGCGGCAGGATCACCTGGTTGTAGCCCTTCACCCGCAGATAATAGTTCTTTTGCTGGCCCGGCCTTATATCAAGCGCAAAAACAAGATTCTGGTGTTTGATCCGTCGTTCATTGAAGTCCGCATTTTCACGATTTGTTTCAACTTTGACCTTTGCGCCTTCAATCTCAAAAAGCTCACAGGTATGTATCAGCGGATGCGCGAGTTCCAGATATAGCAGCGAGCTGGCCGATTTGTTGGCGATGGAAAACCGGATCCAGAATGTGGACTGGCTCAGCCCCATATTAGGCGTGTCGTCCGTACTCTGAACGAAAGCGTTGGTTTTCAGGACCTGCTCAAAATTGCGCGCATTGGTGACATCTTCAAAAATTTCAACCTGCTTGCCAATGATTTGTGAGCCCTGGTAAAAATTCACCGGGATGCCGTAAACGAGCTTTGCGGAAAGTAGAAATGTGATTGCAAATAGGTGCTTTAAAAATTTCATAAAAATCCTAAATCTTCATATCAAGATCATAATGTAATGCAATTTCTCCCTTCGGGCCTTTTTCCACCGCAAACTGAACCGGATGCTTGCGCAGGTGCATGATGCGCTCGCGCTCTTCTTCATGCGCCTGGGGCAGATTGTCCAGGTCGTTGACGATAATGGCGGTGGCGATGAGGCCTTCTTTGGGATAATAAAATGTTCCGTTGTCCCCCAGGTCACGGATAATTTCAAACCCGATCCGCAGGCACTGGCGCAAGGTAGGCGGAGAGCACAATGCAAATAAATGGTCAACACCAATCTGCGAAGTAATCGCAACGCCGATTCTTCCCAGAAAAATGCTTCCGATGCCGTAACCCGCCACTTCTTTGGAATTGAAGAGGCCGCAGAACTCGGCGATCTTTTTTTCTTTCAGATTGTCTACATACCCGTAAATGCGCTCGTCCTTCTTGGCAATGGCATCTTCCATCGGCATTTTCATTTTCTCATTACGGACCTGGATCCTCCCGCCGCCATAAATCTTTTCACCGTCCTCGGACTCAACAATGATCACATAAGTATTTTCATCATTCAGCCAGTCATGGCTTGCGGAAGTCACCTGCTTTACGCCATAGGCTTCCAATACTTTTCGGTGCTCGTCAATGTACCTGTAACAGGTTTCGATATCCTCAGTTGACTTGTACGCTTTAATTTTTGCTACCATCAAATTGCGTCGTTTACAATAAACAAGGTTTCATTCAATGGAAGGCGTGGTAATGGAATTGCTGGCATTTCCGGTTCGATGATCTTAAATAGAAAAACTGCTTTTGTGTTATTTTTTAAAGATATGATATTTTGAAACTCATTGCGTAAACTCTGTAATTTGTCTTTTTCCGTTACACTTAATCCGACGCCCGAATCAAGCCGTTCAAACAAAAACAGGGGTGATAGCAATGGCTGGCCGCCCAGACCGAGTTGTTCAACGGTTATCCAAAGCTTTTGAGAAGCGACCCCTCCCAGAAAGTACTGATCTGCTGCATCCGGCAATGTAATAATAGCCATACAAGAAGCATCTGCGACGCTGAATTGGATAGGTTCCGTTAAAGCATTTCCACCGCCAAATGCGCTCAGCGCAGCAGCGATTTTTTTGTCCTTGACGATCGATAATGCAGCCATATGCGCTGGCGTTGAGGCCAATGCCTGGATAGGAACACCGTCCCCTGCATTTGCATTTTCCGCGCCTGGCCACCGGATGTCGCGGTTGAAATAGTCGTTATGACCTTCCGTATGAAGCATCATTATCCTGTCGCAGGCTGCGACAACTCTTCCAAGTCCAGCGAGCTGTTCCTTTTCAGTAATGAGTTGAACATCAGCACCGGATACGCCCTCCACAGCCTTGCGCAGGGCATTCCTTTCTTCTTCTTGCAATGCATAAGACAAGCTTGAATTCCGATGAATTGCGAAAGATTCCGGAGATTCTGCCAGCCTGTGTGTTTGATTTCCGGGCTGGGTGTCTTTTATAAATTGAATGCTGGCAACCAGCTCGTTCGAATCTGTAACAGGGGATTTTTGTACAATGGTCTGATAGCCAAGCTGACTGGCCTTCAGCAACGCATGCTCATAGGCAGCGCCCAGGGCGAGGTGCGCGGCCATGTTATTGATATTGGAAAAAGAATGCGAGCGGAATGTATCGTGAAATAAATGCAGCAGACCATTTCGGAAAACCCATTTCCAGGGCTGGTCATTTCCATTTGAATATGCTTGTGTTGCGGCGTTAACAATCTGCCCGATTTCATCCTCGTTCGGGACAGCGTCCGGCTGAGTCTGGGGTAGGGAATCAATGATGGCAAGAGCCCGATCCAGGTCGAATGGCGTGTTCGGATTACTATAAACGGCGACCGTGGAAGTGTCTGGTTTGTTATTGATCAGGGTTTCGAGATCTACATAATATCTTCCTGAATCCGTAAATTGATCCAGCAGGATGCGCCTGCAAACGTCGGTTACAACGCCTCCGCCCAAGGTTACCGCACTTGCAAGCTGCGGCCAGGTGGTGATCGTCTGCCCGATTTCCAGCAATGAAGCCCGCCCGCGGGTGGAAGTGTTCATTGCATCAATAATGCGCATTACCAACGGAAAGCGGTCTGCGGGACTAATGTTCTTTAATTTTTCAGCGGGAATATCAGCCAGCATTCCGTGCAGAATAGGCCTGTCCGTTTCCCTGTCAAACCGTTCCACATCCAGCATTCCCCGGTCGCTTGTTTCCATTACAACCGGAATATGAAAGCTTTTGGCCATCTGCCGTGCGCTGATCTTTACTTCCAGGTCGTCACATTCGTCAACAAGAATGTCCAGCTTACCGCCTTCGGTAAGAAATGAAGTGATATTGTCTTCTGTAATTCCTTCCGTATAACATTCTATTTCCAGGTAGGGATCTATCTCCGCAATTTCCCTGGCCGTTACTATCGCTTTGTTGATGCCTATGTTGTGCAGACCGGTTTTTATCCGGTTCAGATTACTCAGCTCAATGGTATCAAAATCAGCAAGTTTTAATGTTCCGCAAATGCGTTCTGTGGCAACGCTGAGGGCAACCGCATGACCAACCGAAAGTCCGATGATACCAATTCTGCGTTCAGATAATGTTGCCTGTTCGTGCGGGGTAATCTTATAATGGTTTCTGCTGGTTCTTAATGTTACGAAGTCGTGCTTGTTGAGAATGTGCAGCAGCCGGTTGGACCAGGGATAATAGACCCACGAACCCAGCAGATCGGAATCTTTGCCTGAAATCCATTCGTCGTACTTTTCGTCAATTTCGATACTTGTGAGCCTTTTCCTGGGATTTTGTATCTTAATCAGCTCCTTCATTTGGGAAGAAAACAGATCGAGGACGATTTTTTGTTGATAGTCCGAAAGGACTGCGTTAAACTTTTGTTTGTCAGTACTTTGTTCGTGAAAGATAAAAATCGGCTTATAGATCGTATTGTTTGCTGGATAGGGATACATTTTTAAGCTATTAGGAGGACGGTTCCCAGAAGAACTCACGTAAAATTTAAAATTCGACGAAATGTATTGATCTTTATAAAATCGCTGCCGCTGAAACTTTGTAACCGGGCAAGTGATCCTATGTCTATCAATAGTTACACAAATTGCTGAAATTATTTTTCTAAAACTATCACAGGTTGTATCCAGGACAAAATATTTGATTGGAAAGCGTCTAAATTCGTTGACAAGTAGTTGGTTACACAGAGGTAAAAAGTTAATTTGTAAAAACCACTTAGCGCTTTTATACTAATATAGAATTAATATTATAATATTATCAATTAGTTGAGCGTATCGGATCGAACTCAAATTTCAAACAACCTCCGAAAAAAGAAAGAATTACGTAATAATGGAAACCAAAGAAAAAATAAGCGTCCTGTATGTAGATGATGAGATCAACAACCTCAATTCATTCAAGGCTGCGTTTAGAAGAGATTTTAATATTCTGATCGCCACATCGGGGCGGGAAGGCTTGGAGCTGCTGAAACATAACGTGGTTCACGTGATCATTACGGATCAGCGCATGCCTGAAATGACCGGGGTGGACTTCCTGATAGAAGTGTTAAAGGATTACGCAGAGCCAGTCCGCATTCTGCTGACGGGCTATACGGACGTTTCGGCCGTGATTGATGCCGTGAACAAGGGCCATATTTATTACTATCTCAATAAGCCGTGGGATGAGGCCCAACTGCGGATCATCATTAAAAATGCGCATGAGATTTTTTATCTGCGGGAGAAGAACAAGGAACTTATTGAAAAGCTGATCGAAGTGAATGGCCAGCTGGAATTCCTGCTCAGGCAAAACCTGCTTTCCTAGCAGGTTGCAACATTCATTTTCTTCTGAAACTGATGTTCCTTCTTGACAATTGTGCATGCCCGAACTGTTTCAACAGGTTCAGCACAACTGAAAAGCCAGCCGTAATAAATATTGCCAGGAAAAGAATGACTGCAAATACAAGGTTGCCTATCGCTTTCAAAAATATGATAAAGTCCATCTGCTTATGTGTTTAGTGGGTGTTTGACGTTGATATGTTAAAATCATACCAGCATGAAAAAGCAGCCCTGAAACCCTATGACGTGATGCGTTGGTATCCTTTTTGCTTACTGTAATATAAAAAGTGAGCAAAAATTCATCAAACCGATTCAATCATGAAAAAGATATTGGCAGTAGGAGCAGTTTCAGGCGTTGTGTTGTATGTTTTCTTCAACAAATTTTTCAGACAGATGGAAAGAAATTTCGGCGCTGAAAAAAAACAGGACGAACTTACCGGGAATAACAAAACAGAAGGGTATTTTTACCACCAAAGCGAACTGGCCACGGATGGAACCGCAGGGCAGCTGGCATCGAGCATGAATAACTAAAATGCCTGATTACCAGGCAAATCAAGCATAAATACTCTACCTGGATAATGTGGCGGACAGTCTACCTACAATGCATTTTTTTACTTTTAGTTGGATTGTTCGCTGCATGCGAAGGGCCAAGTCCCTTCGAGCCCCCCATTAAAGAGCCCATTGGAGAACCCGGCGAAGAGCCGGAACCTATCGATACCAGCGGCGTTGACACCACGGGACATTCGAATCCCGGCCCCGTCATTATTGATACATTAAAGCCCCGTAACAGCAATCGGTTTTTGGCATTGTCCAAGGGCTTCGGCACTGCCAACATTTACAGTGAATCGGAGCTGGGCATTATCACCGGAACTTACAAGCAGGCGCCCGACTACAATGGTGCCACTGCGAACCTCAATTATTCTTTTATCGCCCCACAAAACGATACACTTAAATATCGCCCGTTTGTGATTTTCGTGCATGAAGGCGCATTTATCTATGGTGATCTCGGCAGCGAAATGGGGAAAGCGAGATCCATGGCCAGGAAAGGTTATGCAGCGGCTGCTATCAATTATCGTCTTGGATTTGCAGGCGGAAGCGAAACAAATACCTGTGGCGGCAATAACAAGGAAGTGATCCAGGCCATTTACCGCGGCGTTCAGGATACGTATACTGCCTTACATTACTTTGCAGACAAGTCAAACGAGTTCGGAATAGATCCCGGCCAGATGATGCTAGCCGGAAGCAGCGCAGGTTCCATGATCATTTCCGCCCTGGTTTACATGGATGAGGCTGATTTTGAGGCTTTACAACCGGGAATTTCCAAGACGCTCGGACCATTGGACAATGCTAAGGGAGGCACCGAGTTTCGCGTACGCAGTTTGCTGACTTATATGGGTTACTCTGTTTTTAAGACGACTTATGTTAACAGAAACAATGCGAAGCCAACCGTGTTTTTCCAGGGAACCAGCGACAGTGTGCTGCCTTATATACAAGGCAATTTATTCTCATGCGGAAGATACTTCTGGATGCTGGGAGCAAAACCTGCTTCGGAGCGGCTGCATTCATTGAAAGTGCCTTATGACCTCAATTACCAGCCTGGAAAAGGCCACGTTCTGTCTTACTCACAGGAATATATCGCCAACCGTTACGCCGAATTTATGAAGCGGTTCTGGTCCGGAGACTTGCGGCAAACAACCGTCGAGGATATGAAAACCATTCAGGATATCAAGATTCCCTGAAATCCGTTATCGTTTTTTCATGAAGGGCAGGAATTGTTTCAGATAGCTGGACAATTTCAATTCAAGATATTGATAGGATAGGTAAGACGCCACCATAGTCAGGAACAGCGCGAGGAAAAACATGGAAGTGCCGGTGCTGTAAACCGGATACCCCAGGCTTTTGAAAAACTGACCTAAAATGACAACAATAGGCATATGTACAAGATAAACCGAAAACGACATATCGCCGATTTTGACAAGCCAGTCGGGAAAGTTAATCGGGCGGCGCGCATTATAGAATATGAATGCGGTAAAAAGCAGACTGGACCCAAATCCCCATTGTGAAGGTCCCAAGCCACCAAAAAAGCCAGACCAGTATTGCCATAATGCAAGGGAAATGAAGAGAAACACAAGCCAGACCCTTGCAAACGCGGATGCGAGGATGGGAAACAGTTTCTCGTTCGTATAAATGAGGCCGATAATCACGCCATATACAAAATTCCAGATAATAGGATTTGCAATCATGTTTAGATATCCGTTGCCATAGTCGGCAGTTCGCTGGGTTTCCAATGTAATGTAACCCAATGTAAGCGGAAGGATGACCAATGTGATGATCACGATCACGAAGAATACATACCATCTGAACCGGGAGAAGAACATGGAGATGGCCACAAGCGCATAGAAGTAAATCTCGTAATTGAGCGTCCACCCAACCGGAAGGAAGGCATATCCGTAAAATGGCGGATCGGTGTGCGTGACCGGGATGAAAAGTAAGCTCAAGATCACACTCTTCACAGCGCCCGGTTGCAGCCCGACTTTCATTTGAAATAAAAAGTAAAGAAGGGTAATGATCGCATAGGTGGGCCAGATCCGGATAAACCTGCGCGCCATGAATTTATAAACCGAAAGCAGTGAAAATGTGGTTTGTTTGGTAATGTACACCATAATGAACCCGCTGATCACAAAGAACAAGGCAACCCCGGAAGGGCCTGAATTGAAAAAAAAGTCAAGTTCCTGCTTGAAGGGTTCACCCTTTCCGATGACGTCTTTAAGATGGTAAATGGTGACAGTTAGTGCCGCAGCCGCTCTCAGAACCTGTATACTGTTGATCTTGGACTCGAAGGGATTGCTGACCGGCTTTATCTCCTGATTCATTCTGTTAAGTAAAATTTTGCGGTTTGGGATCCGGCTGTAAAGTAAGTTAAAGTTTGCTTCATGTTGTAATTTGTGAGCAGCCGGGCGCGATTTTCCATGAAACAGTGCGTTTCAGGCCTTGTCGGCATAATTTTAGTTCATCGCTTGTAAACGTATACTGCAAAAAGTAATTGAATATGATGGATCAAGCGTTAACTGTTCAGGATCAGATAAGTATAGAAGCTCCGCTGAGCAAAGTGTGGGAAATATTGATAGCCCCGAAATACGTCAGGCAGTGGGATGAGCTTCCTTCGGATTTTGGCGATTATTACCTGGAACTTGGAAGGGTGATTGATTGGTCGGGCCGGTCGCGGCTCACCGTCACGGCGCACGAGCCTAACGCGCTTCTGAAACTTTCGCTGTACGTAGAGAAGTGGGAGCAGTCGCCTGCTGCATATGACATTGCGTATACATACAGGCTCTCAGAAAATGAAAACGGCGTTTTGCTGCAAGTGGAAATTGGCGATTTTGCGGTGTTGGCAGACGGGCAGAGTTACTATGACGCTTCTGTGGAGTTCGCAAAAACGGCATTGGAGAAAATCAAAAATCTGGCGGAAAACAGACTTTAATTCCGGGGGTGAGTATATTTGTAGTTATCACCGCCGAAAGTCATGCAACCGAACACCAAACTTTACTATGATACCAACGAAGTAGCCGAAATGGTTGGCTGCGAGCCATCTGCCCTGCGCTTTTGGGAAAAGAAATTTCCACAGCTGAACCCCAAACGGGACGCACGAAACAGGCGCAGATATACGGAGCGCGACATTGAGATCATCAAAAAGATCATGCACCAGCGCGACAAGCAGGGGCGTACGATCAAAGGCGCTCGTGAGCAGATGCGAAGAAAAGAGGAATCACAGCTGCTGATTCAGCGCTTAATGCGCGTCCGGAAGTTCCTCGTAGAGTTGCAGGAGACATTGTAACTTTCCGTTGTTTTAATTCATCCATACCCATGAAATATTTCCTTTTGTTGCTGCTTGGCTGTGCTTCTTTTTCATCCTCTGCACAGAAATTTCAGGCGCCGGCCATCCGCAAGCACATTGAATTTTTGGCATCGGACGACATGGAAGGGAGGGGAACGGGGAGTTTGGGGGAAATCCGGTCAGCAAACTACATTGCCACCATCTTTGGAGAACTGGGTCTGAAACCTGCTGGAACGGATGCCGGTTTCTTTCAGCCATTTCCGGTGAAATATGCCATTGAAGGCAACTTGCACCAGGTTACGGCCCGCAATGTTGCTGGATTTTTAGATAATGGTGCCAGGAAAACAATCGTTATCGGTGCGCATTACGATCATTTGGGAAAAGGTTTTCAGGGAAGTTCGCTCACAACGGATAGTCGCAACAAAATCCATAATGGTGCCGACGACAATGCATCGGGTACAACGGGGCTGCTTGAACTGGCAAGGCATTTTGCAAAAAACAACATTACTGAAAAGCATAATTACCTCTTTCTGGCATTTTCGGGGGAGGAGCTTGGGCTTATCGGGTCCAAGTATTTTACAGAAAATCCGACCATTCCGCTTGAGTCCGTTTCCTGCATGATCAATATGGATATGATCGGAAGGCTTAGCGATGAAAAAGGGATCATTATCTCGGGTTGGGGAACAAGCCCGGTCTGGGGAAAGCTGATTCCTGATCTTGTCAAGGCGCAGAATCTGAAATATACGGTTGATTCCTCTGGCGTAGGCGCATCGGATCACACTTCATTTTATTTGAAAAATATTCCTGTTGTGCAGTTCTTTACAGGCGTTCATAGCGATTATCATAAGGTTAGCGATGACATTGAGCGCATTAATTTCGAAGGTGAGGCCAAAATCCTGAGCATTATTGCCGGCCTGCTGGAAAATATAGACAAAGAAACAACTGATCCACAATTTATAACAGCCGATAATCCGCATACAGGCAACAAAACATCTGATTTCAAGGTAACCCTGGGCGTGATGCCGGATTACAGCTATTCGGGCAAAGGCCTGAAAATTGACGGCGTTTCCAAAGCCCGTCCAGCCGAAAAAGCCGGGATACAGGCCGGTGACATCATTACAAAGCTTGCCGGTAAAGCGATAACATCCATTTACGATTACATGGATGTGCTCAGCGAGCATGAAAAGGGAGAAAAAGTAGAGGCAGAATTCTTACGCGGAGCCGAAACGAAAAAGGTTTCAATCACTTTCTAACTGATCATCGCCCCGCGTTTTCCCAGCTCAATAGCCTCCATCTGGCTGATCAATCCTTCATGTATATTGAACCGCAGCAGCGTGCGGAATTTGTGAAAACCCTCCCGCCCAGCCGCGCCGGGGTTAATGTAAAGCATATTGTTCAATGCTTTGTCGCGTATCACCCGCAGGATGTGCGAATGCCCGCACACGAAAATGTCCGGGGTTTGTGATTTCAGTTCGGGCATGACCATCGGGTTGTAGCGCGGAGGCGCGCCGCCAATGTGCGTAATCCAGACCCGGAACCCTTCCAGCTCAAAATGCAGGTTTTCCACCGTCCTCGCCCGGATATCATTATTATCAATGTTCCCGAAGACAATGCGGCAGGGCTTGAACATTTCCAGCTGTTCAATGATCGTTACCGATCCGATATCGCCTGCATGCCATATCTCATCACAATTTTTAAAATGATCAAAAACCCGTTCGTCCAGATAGCCGTGTGTGTCTGATATTAAGCCAATTGTTTTCATTCTGTTTAAATAAAATATCGTTTTAACGCGAACATTCCCCGCATTTTGTAACCGCAAAATAAATTAATTTATTTTCTTGAAGATTAAAGTAACTTATATATAACCTTTTCATATATTAGGATCTTAAATCTTAATTAAAGTTAATTTTTTATTAACATCATATAAAACTGCTTGCAAACTAATTTATTAGTTTTAAAGTTGCAGCACTTTCTATATTATTGCGTATTGTAATTTATCAGTTACATACTTCGACTCATTTAACCGCCAGACCAGCCTTGAAAAAAATCCTACTTCTGTTCTTTTTATGTCTTCAAATCGGGCTTGTGCAAGCACAAACCGGAGGACGCTTCACGCTCAAAGGCGTAGTCACAGACACCTCTGGCGCAACCCTGCCCGAAGCTACGGTGATGCTTCTACTTCCAAAAGATTCATCGCTGGTGAATTTCGGAAGAACCAACAAAGAAGGCGCATTTGAGTTGAAAAACCTGAAACGTGCGCAGTACATTTTCAAAGTTTCTTATGTAGGGTTTGTTCCTTATCAGGAAACAGTCAATCCCAAAGACGGCGATGTAACCGACCTGGGCAGGATGAAAATGAAAGTGCTGCAACAGGAACTCTACGAAATCGTGATCAAAACCGCCCGTGCGCCATTGAGTATCAGGGGCGATACCGTGGAGTTTGATGCCCGCGCGTTTAAAGTGCCGCCTGGATCGACGGTAGAAGATCTGCTGCGCAAGCTGCCGGGCATGCAGGTGGATGCCGACGGGAACATTAAAGCGCAGGGTGAAGAAGTGAAACGTGTAACCGTCGACGGTAAGCGCTTCTTCGGCGATGATCCTAAAATGGCGACGAAAAATCTGCCGGCCGAAGCCATTAATAAAGTCCAGGTTTTCAATGGTAAAACGGAGCAGTCAAAAGTAACCGGTGTGGATGATGGAAAACGGGAGAAAACGGTGAACCTCGAATTGAAAGACAGCCATAAAAAGGGCGGTTTCGGAAAGGCGATCGCCGGTGTGGGAACCGATAAGCGCCTGGAAGGAAAAGTGAGCTATAACCGCTTTAACGACAAGCAGCAGTTTGCGCTCCTTGGTTTCGGAAACAATACGAACCAATCGGGCATTGCCAGGAACGATTACCAGGATTTTAAGGGAAGCCAGTCATTCAACTGGGGCGATGACGGGGATTTCGGGTTCAACAGCGGCCGTTATTACGGAGGCGATGAGATCACCATTCAGCCCAACTGGGGCGGAGGTGGATCGGAAGGTTTTACGAAGAACTTTGCGGGCGGCGCCAACTATAATTATGACGACAAAAAGACAAAGCTTAGCACCAGCTATTTTTATAACCAGACAAAGGCAATTATGGATGTGGAGTCGCGCACGGAGAATTTCCTGACCAACGATTCTTACAGCTCGATCGCCAATTCCAAAACAATCGGATTTACAGGAAACCACCGTCCAAGCCTGCGTTTCGAAAAGAACATTGATTCGCTGAACACCATTATCCTGATCAGCAATTCGCGGATCAACTCGGGGGACGACAGCTTTAACAGTTTTCAGCAGTCATTCCTGAACGAGGGCAATGCTACCAACCAGTCAACCGTGCGGAATGTAAGCGAATACAGCTCTTTCGCGATGGCTAACCTGCTCATCTATCGCCATAAGTTTAAAAAGAAAGGACGGAACTTTGCTGCCAGCGTGGGTTATAACATCAACAATGGCGACGAGAACAAAAACCTTAGATCGGACAATGTTTTCTTCCAGGATTCGACGCGGAACAGCATTATCAACCAGCTGAATGAGACCGAAAGCACGCGCGGCAACTTTAAAGGAAGCTTGTCCTATATCGAGCCTTTTGCCAAGAAATTCTTTTGGGAGACATTCTACAATTACAGCATGCGAAAGGACAAAGTAGACCGCGATGTATTCAACGTTTCGGGCACCGAGCGCGAGGTTAACCCTTTCCTGACCCGTTTTTATTCCAACGATTTCACTTATAACCGCATTGGGACCAGCGTTCGTTACTCCAACAAAGGATTCAATGTCGCTGCCGGGCTTGCCGGTGTGCAGTTCGAGCTCAGAGGAAAATTTGCTGCGGACAAAGCTGCCGCCGATTTTATGCGGGTCAGTAAAAGCTATTTCACTTTTGTGCCCAATGTGTCAATCAACTACGACCTTAAAAACAACCGCTATATCTACGCGGAATATGGTTTGAATGTTCGCGAACCTTCCATTACCGACTTGCAGCCTATCATTGACAACAGCAACCCGCTGTTCATCACGGAAGGAAATCCGGACCTGATTCCATCGTCGTCACACAGCGTTTATGCGGGTTATAATATGTTCAATCCGGCTACATTTATGAATGTGTATATCGGTCTTTCTTACAATTATAATGTGAATCAGATCGTCTACAACCGCACGGTGAATGTCGAGAACCTGATCACAACTACAAAGCCGATCAACGTTTCAGGCGGTTACAGTTACGGCACTTATGGCGGATTCGGATTTCCGTTGAAGAAAACAAAGGCTACGATGAACCTGAATGCGAGCGTCAATCTGAACAACAACATTACTTACATTAACAACGTTGAAAACGAAACCAATACAAACAGCTACAATTTCGGAACGCGCCTGGATCTGACGCCTAGCGATGCATTTACATTCTATGGAAATGCCAACTGGGGTTTCAGTAACTCGGAATATTCCATCAATACGAATCAGAACCAGAAGATATTCAATGCGACTTACGGCGCTGATGTGAATGCGAAAGGGCCGAGAGACATTTATTTCAATGCACGTTTCAATTACAGGATTTATAAAAATGACCAGTTTGGCTTTGATCAGAAACTGCCGATCCTCAACTTGTCTGTTTATAAGATTATCTTGAAAAGTAAAAAAGGCGAGATCCGGCTTACTGCCAATGACGTGTTTAAGAAAAACCTGGGGATCACCCAAAATGTCAACCAGAACTATTATACTGAACGAAAAGTGGCGACATTGTCCCGGTATTTCATGCTGAGCTTTACGTATAATATGCGCGGTGTAACGGCTTCTGTGAAACGCAACAACTTCTAAAAATCAGACTATCACCTATGAAATCAGTTAGCTTACTCATATTCATGTTGCTGGGATTTGCCGCAACGGCGCAAAAAACCTCGGGCGAAATCAGTTACGAACGCGTGAAAACCTGGTCACGGATCAATAACCGGATGACCTTTTTAAGCAAGGAGGAAAAGGAACGTGCGGCTACGACATGGGCAAACAATGATGAGCAGAAACAGGATTTTGTCCTGCTGTTCAATGAAAAGCAAAGCTATTACAGCTATCCGGCCAAAGAAGACCTGTCCGAAGGCGGCTATTCCTGGCAGAAAGATGAGTACAAAATATACAGGGATTTTGAGAAGGAAAAGCGGACGGACATCATTGCTATGCTGGGCAAAACTTACATTCTCGAAGATTCGCTGAAAGTGCCCAAATGGAAGGTTATGAATAAGATCAAGGAAATCGCAGGCTATATGTGCATGATGGCCGTGACCGAGGATACAACGAAAGGTCAGAAAATCACAGCCTGGTTTGCAGACAACATTCCCGTTTCCGCTGGTCCGGAGCTTTATTCTGGTTTGCCCGGCCTGATCCTTGAACTGGATATTAATGAAGGAGACGTGGTCATCACGGCCAAAGAGGTGAAAATGAGAGAGGTAAAAGATGAAGAAATGGCGCTTCCGAAGAAGATGAAAGGAAAAAAGCTGGATACACTAAAATATGAACAGCTGGTTGCTGAGCATATTCGTGACAGCATGAAAGCGCATCGCAATCCATACTGGTCGATGCCATATTAGTTTTTAATTAGAATTATCCAAAAAGCGTAAAAAGGGAAGATTGTCTCAAACAATCTTCCCTTTTTTTGTACCTTTGCGACTTGAAACGGGCAGGGCCTGCTTTGGTTTGGCTCGATATTTTTAGAAAATTTCCTAACGTACCGATTTTTATACTTAACCACTGTTGATTTAATTAACCACCCTTTATTATGAAACAAACGATTTTGGCCGTTGCCATGCTTTTTATTCTTGGCTCCTGCGCGAGCAAGAAAAAGATGCTGTCTGCACAGAAACAAGCCAATGAAATCCAGATCCAACTTGACAAAGCGCGTGCTGATCTTAACGATTGCGACAGCAGAACTGCTGGATTAAATAATGATTTGAAGGCCAAAAATGATGAGCTTACCAGCAAAAATGCAAAATTGAAAGAGCTGGAAGAACAAGTTGAATTCCTGAAAAAGAACAACAATAATCTGCTTGACCGCATGTCTGATCTGTCGGTTATCAGCAAGGAAGGTTCGGAAAGCATTAAGAAATCACTTGCTATGATGGACGCACAAGGCATGCAGATCCGCGATCTGAATTCCAGCATCCAGAAAAAAGACTCGCTTAACATGGCGCTTGTCTTGAACCTGAAACGTTCATTGGCTGATGTTAGCGATGAAGATGTTCAGATCGAAGTGAAAAAAGGCGTTGTATACGTTTCACTTTCAGACAAAATGTTGTTCAAATCGGGAAGCTCTGTTATCAATACACAAGCTGAGTCGGTGTTGAGCAAAGTTGCCAAGATCCTGAATGACTACAAAGAAATCGAAATCCTGATCGAGGGCCACACGGATAATGTGCCTATCGCAACAGATAAAGTGGCCGACAACTGGGATCTTAGCGTATTGCGTGCTACGTCAGTTGCCCGTACACTTCAAAAGAAATATGGTGTTGAGCCAGTTCGTATGATTGCTGGCGGCCGTGGCGAATATCTACCCAAAGTGGCAAATGATTCGGCACCTAACCGCAGCCTGAACCGTCGTACTGAAATTATCATTACGCCGAAATTGGATCAATTCTTCAACCTGTACACGCCTAACGCTGGCAAGTAACAGTTGAATTGCATTATTTTTAGAGCCCGTCCGGTACGACGGGCTCTTTTTTTATAATTTCTGATTACTTTGAGCAATCAAATAATCTTAAAACCAAACCTTCAAATGTCTGATACTGTACCAAACAGGGAAACAATTGAGGCGGCGCACAGGCTTATAGCGCCATACATTCACCACACGCCGGTTCTGACTTCCAGCTTCCTGAATGATCTGTGTAAAGCAGAGATTTTTTTCAAATGTGAAAACTTGCAGAAAATAGGTGCATTCAAGGCCAGGGGAGGGCTTAATGCCATTCTTTCGCTTTCCCGGGAACAGCTGAAAAACGGAGTGACCACGCATTCAAGTGGAAACCATGCCCAGGCGATAGCGTTTTCGGCGGCAAAAGTGGGGGCGAAGGCATACATTGTTATGCCCGACAATTCTCCTTTGGTGAAGATCAAAGCGGTGGAAGATTACGGTGGAGAAATTACTTTTTGTAAAAACACACCCGAAGAAAGAGAGCGCACGGTGCAGGAAATAACCAAGAAAACAGGCGCAACATTTATTCACCCATTCAACAACTACGAAGTGATAGCCGGGCAGGCCACCGCAGCGAAGGAACTGATGGAAGACAGCCGCGAAAAACTGGACCTTATTTTCGCCCCGGTTGGCGGTGGCGGTTTGCTGAGCGGAACTGCATTGGCAGCACATTACTTTTCCCCGGAAACCAAAGTTTACGCAGGCGAGCCCGAAGGCGCAGCGGACGCAGTACTTTCATTCAGAAGCGATAAGATCGAAAGAGCGCCTTATATTAAGACTATTGCGGACGGGTTGCTGACCTATCTGGGCGACAAAACATTCCCGATCATCAAGCAGCATGTCACCGATATTTTTACGGTATCCGATGAAGAGATCATTCAGTCGATGCGCTTTTTGTGGGAGCGGATGAAGCTCGTCGTGGAACCGTCAGGTGCGGTGCCGTTAGCTGCTTTCATTAAAAATAAGGATCAATTTGAAGGGAAAAAGGTAGGGATTATCCTGACCGGTGGAAATGTAGATCTTGGAAAATTGCCATTTTAGCTGCGTTCAGGCGCGACTTTTGTAAGTGATTACAATTTAGTTGCGGTTAAATATGCGGTTAACACTTCATTGCCGTTATTAGTAGAAAATTGCCGCACTCCGGCTTATTAATTTAGATGTTATTTAATCTTAAAGTTAAAGTATGAAAAAGCTGATTTTTTGCTGCCTGGTCGTTTTAATGGGTTCTTGCAAAGATAAAGAAGACGATGTGGAACCAGAAGTTGATTATGCACCTGAATACGTTGGAAGTTACGGAACGCTGGTTGTAGACGGGCCTACTTCGGTTCAGAATGACTGGGTGATCACGGCGACCGGGAAAAATCAACTGGCGATTGTTTACACGAGAAATATCCACGTTGAAATTGCCGGCACCGAAGTAGATGTGGTTCAGGAATATAATCTGAAAGACGTAAAAACTACCAAAGATTCATTCACGATCAACGAAACGGTGGATGTAAAACAAGACAACGGAAAGCCGTTAAGGCATGTGGTAACGGGCATTGCGACGAGAGCTGCTGGCGCTTCGGGCGTGGCGCAGTTGAATACCAATATAAAACTGGCTGACCCAGATAACGGAAAAACTTCCTACGAAGGTTACCTGGAATTCAAAAAGAAATAAGAGAACTTGATAAATGAAAAAGCGGTTGGTGATCCCAATCGCTTTTTTCGTTTACAATGCACTATCTGCCGCAAATCCCGACAAAATCACAATACTGGCAAGTGCTCAGGTCAGGCGTTTTGCGGAATGGGACATCAGGGTCCAGCAGCACATTCAAAATATCCGTCAAAATCACTTCCGACTTTTCAATAAACTGTGCGGGAGCCAGTTCTTCTGTCAGGTCAAGCGGGTTTGAGATCAGGTTCTTAGGATCTCGGAAGGAGTAGAAACCTGACTTTACCGCGTAGTCGCCGAAAGCGTAATTTTTTCCTGCAATTTTCAGCCCCTGCTCATCCAGCATTTTGCGGTACATCAAATATTCATACATCCAAAGCTGCCGCACGTAACCCATTTTCCGGTCCGGATCATTGCGGATCACTTCTTCACGGCGCACCGGATCGGCCAGCTTTTGTTTTCCGGTCAGCTCGACGCTCCCGGTTTTGTAATCCATCACATATAATGTTCCGTCTTCGCTTTGTTCGATACGGTCGATTTTACCGCCGATGCGCACAGGTGTGTAAGCGCCTTGCAATATGAGCTGGATTTTGGTGCTCAGTGGCTGTTCTGCCGCAAGGATTTCCCGGCGCGGCCGCTGCGACATTTGGTGTTTCAGGAAAACAAGAATCTGGTTTTCACCCACCTGATAATAGATCCGGTTAAGGCCCATATCCGTTACATAACCCTTGAATTTATCATCAAATTCTTCCCTTAAAACAGCCTTGATCTGTTCCTCCGAAGGATCTGTTTTTTGAAGAAAAAATTCATTATCCAGCCTTTCCAGCGCGGCGTGCAGCCAGGTTCCGATCTTGTCCATGCCAAGCTCTTCCTCCACCTCTTCCTTCTCCTTCACGCCCACAATGTGTTTCAAATAAAACTGCATGGAACAGCGGATGAATTCATTCAAATGTGTCGGGAAAATGCCCTTACCAGCCAAATAGTTACGGATAACGACCAGCATGGCCTCGTCTTTATGCACAACTTCATCCAGCTCGTCCTGCTTCCGGCTTTCCAGCACAACGGTTTTATTCTCGATACGGATCAGCGGATTATATTGCGACAGCTCATATTCCACCTGCCTGATGAACCGGCTTTTTTCACCGCCGCCGGGCGCATCATTGGTGCTGGTATAAAGCATATGCACCTCTTTTGCACGCTGCAAAAGCCTGTAAAAATGATAGGACATGACCGCTTCCTGATGCTGGTGCGTAGGCAATCCAACGGCTTGTGCAGCGTCGTACGGAATGAGTGAGTTCTGCCTTTTTGCCTGCGGAATCATTCCCTCATTTACTGAAAGGATGATAATGCGCTCAAAATCAAGCGCACGGGTTTCGAGCATTCCCATGATTTGCAGATTGCTCACCGGCTCGCCGCTGAAAGGGATTTTGGTCTGGCGGATCAACTCAAACATAAACGAACGCAATGTCCGCAAAGTGATCAGCTCCGATTTTTCCTCGATTGTCTGTTCAAATTGTTTGAGCAGTGTATAAAAAAGATAGAGATATTCTGTTTCCAGCGCATTTTTGTAATCCTTATACACTTCCCGGAGCAGTTCAATCAGCTGGTAGAAAGTCTGGATAACCTGCCGGGAATTGTTTTTCTGCCAATGTGTGAACAGGATTTTGAACAGGGGATGACCATCACTCAGCGCCATCAGGTCCTCCGGGCTCAGAAACACCTGGTTGCCGCTGGTTATGGCCCAAAGTGTTTTCTGAATGATCGTTTGGCCGTCGCTGAGCGGTTTCAGCGCCACATATTCATAATGTCTGATAAAAGGGTGGTTAAGGACCTTATTGATCGATTTATGCCCGAATTTCGGGATGCGGATCAGCTGTCCTTTTTTATTTTTAAATTCAACAACATTCTGTTGAAGCTCAAAAATGCTGTCTATTAATGTATAAAGCAGCGAGTTACGCATGGAGAGGCCCATGGTAACATTCAGGTCGCTAACGTTTTCGTCCAGGGAATACAGCATGGGCGAAAGCAGGTTTTCATCCGCAAGCACAATGGCCGTTGGAATAGCGTCGCCCTGGGCATCCAGCTCCCGCATTTGCTTGTAAAGTTGTCCGGCAACCTTGGTCTGTAATGTTGCATTGGGCACGCCGTAAATGGTAATGTGCTTTTCCGACGACATTAAATGGTCCGTGGTCCAGTTCCAGGCGCCAAATGCGTTGCTTTTCTGATATTCCCTCAAACTCTTTCCCGCTTCAACGCCTGCATTTTCAGACATATAGTAGCGGTCCGTATCCCAAAGCACTTCCGCTTTCTTAGCCTTGATCAATGCGCTGACAATCACTTTTTCAGACTCTGTGAATGCATTGAAACCGGCAAAATAGAGTTTTTCAAAATCACTTTTTTCAACCAAAATCCCCTCGACATCTTCTGCCACCTCGCGGTAAGCCATGCCGCGGTATGCCTTGCCTTTGGCCAGCAAGCGGCTGCGAAATGAAATGTAAACCCTGTTTATATTTTCAAAAAGCGAAAAATATTGCTTTGTTCCGCCTTCCGTTTGAAGCGTTTTTCCGGCAGGCATGCTTTCCTGCCAGCGGGTGATCGCATGTGCTTCTGTCAGATAGTCAAACAGATAGGAAGTTTTTACAAGATACTGGTCAATGCGGTCGAGGTCATTGAGCAGCACAGAAGCCCAGCCCATGAAGCGATCAAATTGCACATCGGGATCGATCTCCTGGAAGGTTTCATAAAGATCAAACAGCAAATGCACCGGATCTTCAATTTCGAGCGTGGACATGCTTTCCACAAAGTCGTCCACGGCAACCACATTCGGGCTCATGATGGCTTCCGTCGTTTCCTTTGCCAGTTCCTGCATCAGAAAAAAGGCTGCCCGGCGCGTGGGCACAATGATATTTACCCTCTCCAGCGTTGCATGGTTACCAAGAATGTGTTTTGCAACAAGATTAAGAAAGGATTGCATGCGAATGTGTTCGTGAAAAATGTTAATGTATCCGGTCGCCCCGGGGCGTTATCGAGCGCATGATTTCGGCCTCCTGGTGTAATAACTCCTTCCAGCGTGCCCTTACTTCCTCCACCGGCAGATATTTTTCGGCAAGCTCAATGAATGTGCGGTAATGCCCGGCTTCCGAGATCATCAGCTCACGATAGAATTTTTGCAGCGACTCATCTTCCAGAGATTCCGATAAAAGTTTGAAGCGTTCGCAGCTGCGCGCTTCTATTAATCCGCTGATAAGCAGGCGGTCCAGCATAGCGCCTTCGTAGTCGCCCTTATTGCGCACCAGCTTCATGAGCTGGCCTACGTATTCATCTTTCCGCTGACGTCCCAGCGGAATATTACGCTTTTTCAGCTCCTTCAAAACCCTTTGAAAATGGCCCCATTCTTCCGCGACAATCGGTGTCAGGGTTTCTACGAGTTCTGTTCGCTCGGGATAATGTACAATGATGGAAATGCAGGTCGAAGCGGCTTTTTGCTCGCAGTAGGCGTGGTCGATCAGGATTTCGTCCAGCTGCATGGCCGCGATGTCTGTCCAACGCGGATCGGTTGGCAGTTCAAGTCCCAATGTGGTAAGCGATGCAGCCATAATGTTCAGGATTAATTAGTCAAATAACGGCCAGTTTACGCCGAAAGAAAAGGACCTGGCCAGCCCAAGATAGGAGGGAGCAATGTAATAGCCTTTTGGAAAAAGACCGAAATTACCGCCCTGGTTCAGGTATTGCATTTTGAAAAACAGCCTCACGCGCTTGATGCGCACATTCGCGAAGCCATCCACAATCACATTTTGTCCCAGTCTGTAACTGTTCTGAATGTGGAATTGCTGCGTAATAGGCATGTAACTATCCGCCAGATAACCCGAGCGATAGCGGGCTGCCAGACCAAGCTGTATAAAAAGGACTTTGGCATACACAAAATCATAAGTAACCTCGCCGCTGGCAAACAATGCAGGAATGCGGATCACATCCTTATTGTCGTTCAAAGTGAGGAAGCCCATCGTTGTGAAATTCCATTTGTTGAGATTGATCCCCGAATTAAAACCAACCCTGAGCAACCGGAAGCCCGAATTCAGCTGCTTTGGCAATGCTAATGTATCGTAGTAAATGTAATCATTCACCTGATGGATCTGAATCTCAGGTACGAAGGAAATCTTATCCGTTTTCAGGGGCAGGGACGCATAAATGGTCTGCACTTTGGTTGGGTCAAAATTGTTTCGCCAGTCAAAATTGTTGCTTAAATAACGTTGCACCAGGAGATCAGGCGCCGTTTGAATGCTTTGAAAACCAGCCTTTCCCCAACGCGTGTTCAGTTCTCCTTTTAAGCGATATTCCACATTGGCTGCCAGGTTGAGGTCGGCCTCGGCAGTCAGATAATTAGCAGAGTCTTTTAAATAGTAACCCAGCCATGCGCCGATAATGTTGTCAAATTTTAAACCGGTCCGGTACGTGGCGTAAGTCTCGCCGATCTCGTTTCCCAGCTGCGTGGCCGCCCGCATGCCATAGAAGCGTTGGCGGATATAAGCCCGGTAATTGAAACCGGAATAAAAGCCTTTGATCCCTATTTTATTATCAAAAAGCTTGTAATAAATGTCCTGCCTGGTTTTTTCCAGATCGTATTTTGCAGCTGGGTAAACCTCCTTTTCCAACCCGCGCGTAATGTCGAGGTCAGTGTAACGGTCTATCACCGTGGAATAATCAGCTTGCTGAAATAGCTGGAACCCGTTAACGAGTCGATATTGCTGGTAAATGTGCAGTCCCTGTCTTCGCTCCCAGGAGTTGGCGTCATCGCTGATTCTGGCCGCACCGTCGTAAGAATATTTCTCAACGATGCTGTCCTCGCCGATATTTGGTATTACTCCTCCCTGTTCGCGCACTTTCTGGTTCATGTGGCGGTAATGGGCAAGGATCAGGTATTTTTTATTTTTGGAAAAAAAGCTGGTATGCGCCAGAAGCGTCCAGTTTTGTCCCAGAAATGCACCCGAATTCAATGTATTGACAAATCCGTATTGCTTATTGGAAGTGAGCCTCCGGAAGCCAAGCCCGAAATTGAAACGGGAATGTACATTCTGTGTATAAGAAAAGCTTCCCAGCGAGGTTTTTCGAGCTCCGGAAATGAAATTAAGTTCCGTATGCTGCGATTTGGTGTCCATATACTGAACTTCCTCAGGCTTAATTGCATAGGCGTCGTAAGCTCTGAAACCGAGTTGCGTCCCAATGTCCTCGCGCGGGGCAAAAAGCAGGTTCCGGGTGGCAGTTACGGTGTTTCCAAGATCAGTAAGCTTTCCCCACGACCGGTCCACCGGCGTCCAGCGATGAAAATTCGTTAAGCTCGTATCTACCCGGTAACGTGTTGAATCCCGGTTATTTAGAATGTCATTTTCGAAGTAATGGTGCGTTGTGCTCGGGCCGTAGATGTTCTTGGTGCTGTCGTCGAGGATCACGCCGCCCGTCTGCGATCCGCCTGTGTTGCTTGTACTTCCCTGCTGTCCCCGGGCGCCGCCGCTGCCTGTATTACCTGGCATTTGCATGCCGCCCGGCATCCTTACCTGCGCCTGGATGGTTGGAGTAAAAAAAATGAAACTGCCTAAAACCCACAGTATTATATAAAAAGCAATTCTCATAGAAGCAACTATCGTTCTGCCTGAAAGAGGTGAGCGGTTTGTTTAAAAATCCATTCATGGAAGCGTCCGGTATCACTGCCGAAACTCACGGTAACAGGAATATAGGCAAACTTTCCTGCCACGCCCAACGCTTCAACCAGGGGTTTCAACTTAACCATATCCTTTTCGGTTGTTACCACAAAAGTATCGTTTTTTAAGTTCTTAATCAGTTCTTCCACGTCTGCGGAAGTGTAATTATGATGATCCCGGAAAACAACCTCATCTGTAACGTCAAACCGGGCCCGAAGATGTGCAGAGAATGGCAAAGGATTTGCAATGCCGGCCGCCATTTTAACTTTCTTTAACGATAATGGGTCCCCGGCGTAAGTTTCGGGTTGCCCGTACTCAATAAATGAAAAAAAGACGGGCGTTTCCGGGCGGCTGTATCTTTGAAGTTGCATGGTAATGTCTTTCCGTACATCATTTGCAAGCAGGGCAGGGGTCTTGGTCACAATGATGGCATCGGCTCTTCGCGCGCCGTTGCGGTTTTCACGGAGACGGCCGGCCGGAAAGGGAAGATCATTATAAAACGGTCTCTGGAAATCATTTAAAAGCAGGTTGACATCCCGGGCAATGGCCCTGTGCTGAAACGCGTCGTCGAGGAGCAGCAGCTTTTTATCAGGATTGGATACCGCAATGTTCTCAGCACCTTTGAAGCGGTTCTCCGATACAGCGACTGTAACATTGGGATAAAATTTCAAAAAATACTGCATAGGCTCATCACCGATCCCGGATGGCGTTGATGCGGGATCAGCTAAAAGAAAACCACGCGTTTTTCGACCGTAACCTCTGCTTAATATGGCTGTGGGGATTTTATCGGAAAATAACTTCGTGAGATATTCAGTTACAGGCGTTTTGCCCGTTCCGCCGACGGTGAGATTGCCGATGGAAATAACGAATTGGGAAGGCCTTCCGGAAGAGAATAACCGGTAATCGTAACACAGATTGCGGAGGTTGGTGATCAAACCATATACCCACGAAAACGGTGTCAATGCGATTTTTATCCAATTATGTTCTTTCATAACTGGTGCATAATTACGTATTTTTTGGCTAATATTGTGCCCCGAAAAACGCTGACACCTCAAAAACATGCCTTTAAAAATTGTGTATAAACCGTACACGCTGCATTTTCGCAATGAAGCGCGCACCTCCCGGGGGGTTCTTACACAAAAGACGTCGTGGCTCATCAAGATCACCGATTCTGAACAACCAGGCGTGGAAGGTTACGGCGAATGCGGCCCGCTGCCAGGACTGAGCGTCGACGACATGCCCGATTACGAGCAGCAACTAGCCGCCGTTTGTGATCTTTTTAACGACATGGACCTGGATGTTTTCCCTTTCAATCTTGGCATCATTCTCGATCAGGTTATTCCGCAACATTTGCCATCCGTTCGGTTTGGGATTGAAATGGCTTTGCTCGATATCATGAACGGCGGGGAAAGGGTTCAGTTCAAAAATGCCTTTTCGAGAGGTGAAACCGGCATCCTTATGAACGGCTTGATCTGGATGGGTTCCTATGAAAATATGTCGGAGCAGGTCCAGGACAAATTGGCGCAGGGTTTTTCTACATTAAAAATGAAAGTCGGCGCGATCAACTTTGATCAGGAGTGCCGCATCCTGGAATCTATCCGCAAGCGTTTTGATAAAGAGAACATTACATTAAGAGTGGACGCAAACGGCGCGTTCGAAGCAGATAACGTGGATGATAAGCTGAAAAGATTGGCTGAATTCGATCTGCATTCGATTGAACAGCCGGTGAAGCCGGGGCAACATCAGCTTATGCAGGAATTGTGCGTCTCATCGCCCATCCCCGTTGCGCTGGACGAAGAGCTGATCGGCATTTTCGATTACCGCGAGAAATTCGCTATGCTTAAAAAGCTGATGCCTCCTTTTATCATTTTAAAACCCACATTACTCGGAGGCTTCCGGCACACAGCCGAATGGATCGAAATAGCAAACCGCCTGAACATTGGCTGGTGGATCACATCGGCACTGGAATCCAACATTGGCCTCAGCGCGATCGCACAGTTTACGGCTTCCTATCAAAATCCGCTTCCGCAGGGTTTGGGAACGGGCCAGCTTTACACCAATAATTTCGAGTCGCCGCTGGTTGTTCAAAATGGTTACCTTACTTATGACAAATCAGGAAGCCCAATTCAGCCCTTTTTTTAACGCCTCCAAAGTAGCAGCTTCCGGCGAGCCTGCTTCCGGCTCATGATTGTATTCCCAATTGGCCTGTGGTGGCAAGCTCATTAGTATGGATTCCGTGCGCCCATTGGTTTCGAGGCCAAACTTTGTCCCACGGTCCCAGACCAGATTAAACTCAACATAGCGGCCCCGGCGCAGAAATTGCCATTGCTTTTGCGCTTCCGTAAATGGTTCGTCGCGGTGTTTCTGCATAAGCGTCGTGTAAATAGGCGCAAACGATTTGCCGACTTCCTTTACAAAAGCAAAAAGCTCCTCTTTCGACAACCCATTTCCATTTCCCGCATCGCCGGGTTTCAGATAGTCGAAGAAAATGCCTCCTATGCCACGGGTTTCATTTCTGTGCTGGATAAAAAAGTAATCGTCGGCCCAGGTTTTAAATTTGGGATAAAAATCAATGTGGTGCTTGTCGCAGGATTGTTTCAGATAATTGTGAAAAAAAGCGGCATCTGCTTCATTAATATAATGTGGTGTTAAATCAATGCCTCCGCCAAACCAGCATGTGCCGTTGCTTAACTCGAAATAGCGCACATTCATATGTATAATAGGCACGTGCGGATTATACGGGTGCATGACGATCGAAACGCCGGTGGCCGTAAAGTGGAAATCGTCGTTGTCGCCCAGGTTCATTTGCTGCCGTAGCCGGGGATGCACTTCGCCCTGCACTTCGGAAAAGTTAACGCCGCCCTTTTCCAGCACGCTGCCATGCTGGATCAGCCGCGTTCTGCCACCGCCGCCGGAGTGGTGTTCCCACAGGTCTTCCTTGAATTTTCCTGTCCCATCCGCTTCCGCAATGGCACTGCAAATGCTGTCTTGTAATTCCTTAAAAAAACCTTCTATTTCGTCAACCTTCATACCTAACCGTTATCGTAGCAGGCAAAAATACGATAAAACTTAAAACGTCCCCCGGCGCATCCGCAAAACAAGCATGGTTTAGCATGAGAGCCATAAACCCTGTGTCGAAATAATTAGATTAAGTAAACTTTCGGTCGGAATAGTGATAAAAATGTAAACAAGAGGTGACTTAATACCGAAAAAATGCTCACAACGTCGTTTGAAAGATAATGTTGCTAATTCGCATGCGAATTTCTTGATATCTATGATTTTTTCTATAATTTGCCAGTAATAGCCTATTTTATTCACAGACATCATTTTTTGCCCAGCCTGTTATGTGACAGTAGGTTACAAATACTTCTTTTTTTATTAATATTTAAACAAACCCGAACAGTTAATGAAAAAAAATCTCTACCTGACTTTCTTACTGTGTTTCTGTGTGCTGCACGTCTGGGCACAAAACCAGCTAAGCGGACGCATTACCGATGCCTCCGAAAATGTGCCATTACCCGGGGTAAGCGTTCTCTTAAAAGGAACAACAACGGGAACGACGACGGATGCTGACGGCCGTTTTACGCTTGCCACTCCCTCCAAAACAGGAACACTTGTAGTTTCCTACATCGGTTATTTCACCCAGGAAGTTGAGATCGGAAACAGAAGCTCGATTGACATTTCCATGAGCGCCGATGTGAAATCACTCACAGAAGTTGTTGTAACGGGTTACGCCGCACAGCGTAAAAAGGACATTACCGGGGCTGTGACGGTTATCAACACCAAGGAACTGACGGCTGTGCCTTCTGCAAGCGTTACGCAAATGTTGCAGGGGCGTGCGGCCGGTGTGACGGTTGGAAATGACAACTCTCCGGGTGGTGGAACAATGGTCCGTATCCGCGGATTTGGGTCTATCAATAACAACAGCCCGCTGTACGTAATTGATGGCGTTCCTACACAAGGAACGCTTAACCAGCTGAACCCGAATGATATAGAATCCATGCAGGTGTTGAAAGATGCTTCTGCGGCTTCTATATATGGTGCCCGCGCAGCGAATGGCGTTGTGATTATCACGACCAAAAAAGGAAAACAAGGCGATCCCAGCATTACATTCGACTACTACACAGGTACGCAAAGACCTGGTAAGATGCTGGATTTGCTGAATACAAAAGAGTTAGGGCAGTATTTGTATCAGTCGGATCTGGGCGCTGGTAAAAACCCTTCTGCAACTTCGCCTTCTGTGCAATATAAGTTTGATGAAAACGGCAACCAGACCATCGCGGATTACATTTATCCAAACGTGTACGGTGAATTGCCATCCAATTACACTTATACAAATGACATTGCTGATCCGGCGCTGGGTAAAACAGCGTTCAACATTACCAAGGCCAACAAAGAAGGAACAGACTGGCAGGACGTGATATTCGATCCGGCACCAATTTCCAACTATCAGATCGGCGCGAGCGGTGGTTCAAAATCAGCTAAATATGCGATTTCTGCTAACCATTTCAAGCAGGACGGTATTTTGAGATATACCAAATACAAAAGGTATTCGGTTCGGGCCAACACAGAGTTTACAAAAGGTAAAATTACTGTGGGAGAGAACCTTACATTCTCTTATGATGAAAGACAAGGAATCACAAACAATGACGAGGGTAACCCGATCATGTTTGCCATCCGCGTTCACCCGATTATTCCGGTTTTTGACATCACAGGCGGTCCTGCTGCATTGGGCGGAACAAACCTTTCAGCATATAATGGATTTGCAGGAAGCCGCGGCAGTAACCTGGGTAATGCGCCAAACCCGCTGGCACGTCTGTATCGTGAACAGGACAACATTACAAAAGGCACGCACGTGTTCGGAAACATGTTTGCGCAGGTGGATATCTTGCCAGGACTGGTTGCACGCACCAGCTTCGGTTTGGAATACAATCAGACAAACCGCTCTGAATATTTCCACCGCGACATTGAAGCAGCAGAATCCAGAAATGCGAATAGCCTTAACGTGATCAACAACCTGGACCGCTCCATCACCTGGTTCAATACGTTGAATTATGCCAAGACCTTTGGTGTGCACAACTTCAATTTCCTGGTGGGAACAGAAGCTGTTAAAACCTATTTCGCTGGATTTCAGGCAAGTAGGAGTGGTTTTGCATTTGATGACCTAGACTATCGTTACCTGGATGCAGGTTCGGCGTCCGGTTTGGCCAATGCAGGAGCGGGTGCGGAAAGAACTGCACTTTTCTCCCAGTTTGGAAAAATCAACTATGGTTTCAAAGAGCTTTTGCTGGCTGACTTTACATTGCGTCGCGACGGATCTTCCCGTTTCTCGGAAGCCAACCGCTATGGTATATTCCCTGCATTCTCGGTGGGTATGCGCTTGACAGAGCTGGAATTCATGAAGCCTACCAAGAAAGTGCTGGATGACCTCAAAATTCGTTTCGGTTGGGGTAAAACAGGTAACCAGCTGATCCCGAATGTTTACAATGCTTACACATTGTACGCGCCGGATCCTCAAAACAATGCTTACGATATCAACGGAACAGGAACTTCCATCGTAGGTGGATTTGACCTTGTGCAGTTTGGTAACAACAATGGTAAATGGGAAACCAACACTTCTACCAACATTGGTCTTGACGCCGTGTTGCTGAACGGTAAAATGGAATTTGTGCTCGACTTGTACAACCGTAAAACAACCGATATGTTAACGCAGATCGCCATTCCGAGAACAGCCGGAACAGGTACGATCCCTTACACGAACATTGGTGAGGTTAGCAACAAAGGTTTTGACATCGGTCTTAACTTCCGTGACAAAAAAGGAGATTTCTACTATGCAGCGGGTGTGAACTTTGGTCACTACAAAAACGAAGTGATTAAGCTGAACAATGATCCTAATGCAACGATCTTTGGTTTCTCAACGCGTCTTCCGGCCATGTCCGCTTCGAAAGCAGGTTACCCGATCGCGAGCTACTATGGTTATTTTGTGGATGGCGTAATCAAAGATCAGGCAGAAGCGGATGCAGCACCTAAATTTGGTTCGTATACACGTGAGGGAACATTCAAATTCCGCGATGTGAATGGTGATGGCATTATTACTGCCGCCGACCGTACGATCATCGGCAGCCCGCACCCGGATTTCAACTATGGTGTTAACCTGAATGTTGGTTACAAAGCATTCGATTTGACGGTGTTCGGTCAGGGAGTTCAGGGTAATGAGATCTTCAACTATGTTAGATACTGGACGGATTTCAACGTTTTCCAGGGTAACAGATCAAAAGATATGCTTTACAATTCCTGGAAAAAACCAGGTGACGACGCCAAATTGCCGCGCCTTAACTCAGGTGATGCAACCAGCCAGCAAGTTTCATCATACTTCCTGGAAGACGGTTCTTATTTCCGTGTGAAAAATGTTCAGCTGACTTACACTTTGCCAGCCAAATTACTGAAAAGGGTGAAAATCGCCTCGGCGCAGGTTTATCTGCAAGGACAGAACATGTTCACATTTACTAAATACACAGGACTTGATCCGGACATTAACCTGAGAAGATCTGGTAACAACAACGAAGACAAGCACATGGGTGTGGATGAAGGTGCTTATCCGGTTTCTAAATCATATCTGGTGGGCTTGCGTTTTGGTTTCTAATCCTTTGACATTCACGAAATTTCATATTATTACAATGAAAAAAATAACCATATTAATCGTTCTGATTGGACTGAGCTTTTCCTGCTCTGACAGCTTTTTCGATCTAAAACCGCAGGGACGTGCTTCTGTGGAGCAACTCAGTAACAAGAATGGGGTAAATGCCTTATTAATTGGCGCTTACTCGCTTGTTGACGGTGTTGGTTCCGGTAATACGGGCCGTCAGTCTACCGTTTCTAACTATGTATTCGGTGGAATTGCCAGCGATGACGCGGTTAAAGGAACCGATGCCGGTGATCAGCCGGAACAATCTTTCATCGAGCAGTACAACTGGCTTTCGGACAACACCTACTTTCTGGGCAAATGGTGGCACCAATATGATGGTGTAGCAAGATGTAACGAAGTAATCCAGATTGCTACCAGTGATTTGGTAAAGGATATGACGGAGGCTGAAATTACTCAGGTTGTTGCAGAAGCACGTTTTTTAAGAGGTTTCTACCATTTTGAAGCCAAGAAAATGTGGAACAAGATTCCGTTTATCGACGAAACTGTATATGTGTCAGCGGATCCTAACTCAACCAAGGTCCCTAATACAGAAGATGTTTGGCCTAAAATTGAGGCTGATTTCAAATTTGCAGCGGATAATTTGCCAGCAGTTCAGGCGCAAAAAGGAAGGGCAACACAGTGGGCTGCTAAATCTTTCCTCGCAAAAACGCTTTTGTTCCAAAAGAAATGGGCGGAGGCAAAAACTTTGCTGGATGATGTGGTGAAAAACTCTGGTAAAAAATTGGTGCCCAACTATCACGACAATTACAGAACAACCGGAAACAACAACACAGAGTCTATTTTCGAAGTACAGTTCTCTGTAAACGACGGAACAAACGGTAACAATGGTAATGCAGGGGATAACCTCAACTGGCCGTATTCAGCAGGTGCACCGGGACGTGGCTGCTGCGGTTTTTACCAGGCTTCGCACAACCTTGTGAATGCATTTAAAACTGAAAATGGTTTGCCAATGATTGGCACTGCTGCCGATGGTACTTTGGATACATACAACAAAGTGGATCTTCCAAATGACCAGGGAATCGTTTCTTCCGCTGCATTTACATTGGACAAAACAGTGCCCGTGGATCCTCGTCTTGACTGGACAGTTGGCCGTCGCGGCGTTAACTTCCTGGATTGGGGCCCTATGCCGGGTTCTGCCTGGATTCGTGATCAGGTTTATGCGGGACCATTTACAGGTAAAAAATGGATGTATTACCTGTCTGAGGAAAACAGCACAACGCACTCCACAAGCAAGCGTAATGTGAACAACAACTTCCGCATGATCAAGCTGTCACACGTATTGTTGTGGCTGGCTGAATGTGAAGTTGAACTTGGAAACCTGGCCGCTGCGGAAGGTTATGTGAACCAAATCCGTCTGCGCGCAAAAACCGGTTCTGTTCAGGATGCATCGGTTACTTACAAAGTGGAGCCTTATCCAGCAGGAACATTCGCAGGCAAAGGTGCCGACTACGCCAGAAACGCAGTCCGCATGGAGCAACGCCTCGAATTCGCGATGGAAGGACACCGTTTCTTTGACCTGGTTCGCTGGGGCATTGCAGCCAAAGTGCTGAACAAATATGCAGCCGAAGAAGCGCTTCCCGGAAAAGAGCCGTCTGGCCGGACATTCAGCAAAAGAGGTTACATGGCTGGGAAAACCTTCACGGAGAAAAACAACTACTATCCGCTGCCACAGGATGAAATCCTGAACAGCCAGCTGGATGGTAAGCCTACATTGACGCAGAACCCAGGTTACTAAGATCTGTGCATAACAAACAAAAGCGAGGGCGGCCAAATGGTCGCCCTCGCTTTTTTATTCAACATCCATCGGATTACTTAGTCATCAATTCTAAGAAATGTTCCGCTCAGATTGAAGACAAGTTCTTTGTTATCCGACAAGCTTACTTCCTGTGTAGTCTTGTTTTTCTCCCAGTCGGTAATGTATTTGTCAGCATGGTTTTTCTGAACATATTCCAGGATTTTCAGCGGGATCACGCTATCCGGTAATTTTTCATTGGCATTGCCATCCACACTGAAACATTCTCCCTGCTTATCAAATTCCAGCTCAACCTGATTGTCCAGGATCACATCGAAGTTGGTGAGCAGCTCATCCCGGTCGCGCACCACGCGGGCAACTTTTGCATTTGGGAAGTGGGCCTCGATAAATTCTGAGGCTTGCGGCGGCAAGCTGGTTTCATCGACAACCTTCTCATTATCACAGCCAGTCACGGCCAAAAGGATTAGTACAAAGTAAATTGAGAGTGCTTTTTTCATGTAATTGGTGGTTAAATTAGAATATTACCTTTCCCTGTGACAATTGAACAAAGTCATTCCCCTATGCGATCAGCTTATTTTTTGAAAACTTTAAAGCAGGATAGTTAGTAAACCGGAAGAAACTATTTTTGTGGACATTACTTGACACGTTTTCAAATGCTCCGAATTTTACTCTGCCTGCTGTTTTTTGCCCAAGCCGGATTTGCCCAAAATTTTACATCCACGATCCGCGGCACCGTCCAGGACGCTGACACGAAATCGCCGCTCGCAGGCGCAACCGTTGCCCTGATATCGCCACAAACCGGGACCATCACCGACGCCCAAGGCGCATTCCGATTTGATAACCTCCCGACTGGCCGCTATCAGCTTTCGGTTTCCTACGTAGGTTATGAAACTGTCCGGATCTCCGAACTGCTCTTGGAGTCGGGCAAGGAAAATGTGCAGCAGATTCGGCTCGCACCGGCAGGTAAACAATTGAATGAAGCCACCGTCACCGGCGCGCGGCCCGTTGCATTCAACAGCGTCCAGGAAATAACTATCGAGCAAACACTCAGATATGCAGCCACTTACATGGATCCGGCCAGGGTCGCAACTTCGTTTCCGGGCGTCGCAGCCGCGAATGATCAGGCGAATGGATTGGTAATAAGAGGAAACTCGCCCAACAGCATGCAATGGCGGCTCGAAGGTGTAGAGATCGTCAACCCGAACCATTTGTCAAACGCAGGCACATTCAGCGACCGGCCCACATCGACCGGCGGCGGTGTGAACATTCTGAGTACGCAGCTTTTGGGCACATCTCAATTTCTTTCAGGACCATTTCCAGCTCAATACGGCAATGTCAACGGCGGCATCCTGGACATGCATTTGCGAAACGGGAATGATCAGAAAACCGAATTCACCGCCCAGGCCAGCTTACTAGGGCTCGATTTTGCAGCCGAAGGCCCATTTTCCAAGAAATCAAAAGCATCCTATCTCGTTAATTACCGCTACTCGTTCACAGGATTGCTTGGCGCGTTGGGCGTGAAGTTTGGCGGCGAGGACATCCGGTTCCAGGATTTATCGTTCCACGTTAATCTTCCCACTGTGAAAGCTGGTACATTCACATTGTTTGGCATGGGCGGTGTAAGCAGCAATGATTTCAAATCCGAGGGCGACAGCACAACCTGGGAAACGCAAAAGGATGGCTATAACATCATTTATAAAAACAAAATGGGTGCAATAGGTGTCACCAATGACCTGCCGCTGGGTAGGAATGCGTCGCTCAGGACAGTGGTTGCGGCTTCGGGCTTGCGCACGTCCCGGGACGCGGCGCCTGTTTTCAATACGCCATCCACACCAGCCGACGGCAATGGCGAAGATTTGATCAAGAAACGAATGTTTTCGGTCAGTTCTATTTTAAATGCCAGGTTCGGGACGAGAAGCCGAATGCGCGCCGGTGGTTATCTCACTTGGCAGAAAGACATTTTGACGCGCTATTACGGCGGGGTAGGCAGTTACATCGTCCAGCCTTTTGCATCCTGGAATTACCAGATCACCAGCAGCGTGACGACCGAAATTGGTCTGCATTCACTGATAAGCAAACTGGATTTGCCTTTATCGAAAACCAACATTTCTGTGGAACCGCGGGCATCATTGAAATGGCAGGTTAAAGAGAAGGAACAGTTCAATTTTTCCTACGGCCTTCACAGTCAGATGCAACAGCCGCAAACCTATCTTGCAGCCTATTCAACAACCGATGCGTGGGGGAATCCAGGTTTAACACCATCAAAGTCACATCATTTCGTGTTAGGTTATCAAAGGAGTTTTGCTAAAAATGCGAGCTTAAAAGTAGAAGCATACTGGCAGGAACATTTTAACATTCCCATTGCAGTTTATGAAGAAGATCATTTTTCTGCGAATAATCTTATTGAAAACGATGTCACAAAGCGGCTGGAAAATGATGGGACCGGTCGTAATTATGGCGTGGAAGTTTCATATCAAAAGTTGCTGACCGACAATTATTATATGTTGCTGTCTGGCTCACTCTACGACGCAACATATGTAGCCAAAGATGGCGTGAGACGCGATAGCCGGTTCAATGGAAGGCACACATTCAGCTTCACGGGTGGCAAAGAGTTCAAATCCGGCGACCGGAGCACCTGGGGTGTGAATGCTAAAATTCTTTGGCTAGGCGGCTTCCGCGACACACCGATCAACCTCGCCGCCTCGCGGGAATTTCAGCAGACCGTATATTTGCAAAACGAAGATTTTTCGTATAAAATGAAAGATTACTTTCGTCCGGACCTGAGAATTTACTGGAAAAAGAGCAACGCAAAATACAGCCGCACCCTCGCCCTCGACCTCCAAAACGTCTCCGGCACCAAGAATCAGGCATTCAAGTTCTACGACACATTAAAGAAAGAAATCATTACCCAAACCCAACTAGGCCTAATCCCTGTCCTAAGCTACCGATGGGAATTCTAGTTTATAACAACCAACGACAAGACAACCACTGACTTCTGAATGACCAAACTTTTTTCCTATCTAAACCATTTACTTCCAGTCATTTGAAGAAAACCTCTTTAACCTGGCGAACTTTTGGGCTATAAAATGTGTAACTAGCAATGCAATTGAACTGCAACCTGGTTCTTTGGCGAAGTCAAACAAATGGGGGTGACTGGAATTGACAGCGGGTTGGAAGTCTGTGTGTAAGCATGTCGGGAGTTGAGATTACCTCCCGTAAATAATGGTCTCAAACAATAACTGGCGAATCTACTTACGCCATGGCAGCCTAATCCGGAGGATTTAGCTAATGCCATCATCCCTCCAACCTACGTGCTGATGGTTGGGCTCCGGGGTGTCGCAAATCAGCGCTGGTTGAAATAGTGGTACGGAAATTCAACGAGACACCAGTATCTAAGGTCATGACGCGGGTCCGCCGCGAACCTTGTCTGGCCCGACAATCTAATCGAGGATAAGCATGTAGAAGGCGCAGGGTTTCCCTGTTCTGGACCGGGGTTCGACTCCCCGCATCTCCACAAAATGCCGTTTCGGATCTCCGGGCGGCATTTTTTATTCCACTAATTGCTTGTTCGCTGATCTACAAATCCAATGTGCAGGCAAGTCAGCGTGCTAAAATTTCCGGAAATACAATAGAGAAATAGACGCCCTGATCGTTTCCAGATAAGAATCGTTGTTGGATTTCTTGAAAATAATATCATCACATTTATTAAACCGGACAAATGCATTCAGCGCTCGGGTCAACTTTTCGATTATGGTTTCGCTGATATCTACCGGCTCAAAATGAATGTTATGGACGATCAGTACTTTCGCTTTTCGGTCTGCTTTTGCGTCCATTCTTGCAATAAACTTGTCGCCGTAGAGAATTGGTAAAGAAAAGTAGCCATACTGGCGTTTGGCTGCCGGCACAAAGCATTCGATCTGGTAATCGAAATCAAAAAAATCTTTCAACCGGTGACGAAATACATTCAGAATATCAAATGGGGAAAGGATAAAAACCTCGTCTGATAAATCTATATCGACCTTTTGATCGGGCAACATATAAAGAGGACCTTTTAAGCCTTCAACGGTAATTGTTTTCAACTCGCCCGCAAGCGCCAGTCCCACCAGCCGGAGCTAGCTTCTACGCGATCGTTTTCAAAATCACCTACCGTGAGCGACTCCTCGCGTTCAGCCCGGTCCAGAATCTGTTTCATCAGGTTTGTCTCTGCCTGTGTAAGTTGTTTACGCTGCGCTTTGAATGCCTTTTTAATCGGCAGCGTAAAGCGGAAATCATGCATGGGAAGAAAACCAGAGTCTGACGTGAAATATTCAAAAATGCTTCCATCTTCGCAGAGTTCGGCCAGCTATTCTGTTTGATAATCGGGGATACGGGCAGCCATCACATGATGATGCGCCCGCTCAACCACGTAATTAGTATCCAGTTGGACAAACCCCAAATGGTCAATGATCCGGTAAACAGCTTCGATTCCAGTCCCGAATTGCGCTTTGCGGGCAAGTCCGGCTGCTTCCAGGATAATTTTCCTTACCTGTGGTATGGTTAGAACAAGAGATTCCATAGTCCCGTCAATTTCAGAATAACTGCCGGAAATTCATATCTAAGATTTCAGCTATCTATTCCGTTGCTTCATTACTTGCTTACCTGGTGCCAGAATGAAGCGCCATAGTTCATTCAATACTATCCCAATCAAGGTAATTATGGAAAGCTTCGCGAATGTCTCAAACTTGTATCAGGTAGCAGAAATTGAGCTGATCTACAAAACCAATGTACAAGCAAGTCAGCGTGCTAAAATTGAATCGTCCAAATATGCATACAAGGTGCTGATTCAAAGCTGGAATCCTAATCGTCTTGAATTATTGAAGAGTTCAAGATACTGCTATTGAACAATGCCAGCGTGCTAGGTATTTTTGAAGTATCCAAAGGCGGGATTTCAGGAGCAAGTGCTGATGTAAGGATCGATTTTGCAGCTGCTTTGAAAGCCAATGCAACAGGGATTATCTTAGCTCACAATCATCCCTCTGGGCAGCTCGCGCCAAGTGATGCTGATAAATACATTACTGAGAATATGAGAAAGGCTGGTGAGTTACTGAATATCCGGGTTTTGGATCATTTGATTGTGAGCGCCGAAGGGTTCTGCTCGTTTACGGATGAGTGCCTCATGTGAACTAAGGAATCTCGCTATGAGCATTCCTTAGCAAGCAAGGCTTCATTTAGCGAGAACTAATTCCTTTTTGACTGATTGACAAATTCTTTCGGCCGGCTTGACAATAGTTCATCAGTTTTTGGTTGTCTTCCGGCCGATCCCAAAACAGGGATTTTAATTGAGCATCCCTATGCTTGAACCTTTCGATGAGACCATTTTCTAAATAAATCATGTAAATGCATGAAATTTAAACAGTTTAAGCTAATGTCAAATTCTGCAAAAAAGGCCTTGTTATTCAACAACCTTGAAGGCTTACTTAGTTCTGATTTTCAAAGAGAATTACTTAAAGCTAGTCTTGATAATCTATTTGACCATTCAAATAAGCTGAGGTTCAATAATTTTGCATTTTCAATGCGTGAGCTTTCTCGGCATATACTCCACTCTCGCGCTCCGGATTCTGATGTAATGTCTTGTACGTGGTATGTTGAGCCAAAAGAAAAAGGTCAAGCTAAGATAACCAGGAAGCAAAGAATTCAATACATTATTTATGGAGGCCTTAACCCAGATTTTGTTGATAGAATGGATCTTGAAATCCTCAGCGTATATCTGATCTTCTAGATTCAATATCGTTGCGAAGCAAGTATACACACGTTGAAGAAGAAACCTTTAATGTCCAAGAACCTGAGATTGATGAATTAATAACGAATGTTGTTGAGTCTTTCATTGAATTGTTAAATAAAATCGAAGAGTGTAGGGATAGCGTTCAAGAAGAAGTCGAATCCGGAATTACGTCAAGAGTATACGGCTACATATCACAGGAGACGTTTAATAACATCGATATTCTCTCTACACATCATTATATCGAGCATTCAGAAGTTGAGGAGTGCAATTTGGTGCAGATTGATAGCAACAGTATAGTGGTGTCAATTAAGGGATATTTAGAGGTTGTACAGGATTATGGATCAAGTTCAGATCGTGCAAGTGGCGAAGGAGCCACAATTAACAGCACGTTTCCATTTAAAGGTACTGTTCGAATATCAGCTTACAAAATTCCCGAAGATTTTGAAATCGAAATTGATGAACTTGAAGTCGATACAGACAGCTGGTATGAGTAACGTTATGAACTGCTACTTGATTTTAATTAACAATGTAACTTAATCGTCTTTTTCCATCTGCTCCCTAAAATAATTTTCAGCTCCAATCGACTGCCAATCATGGTCTCCGAGCTGCGAGAAGTTTGCATTGATGTTTAAACCAACGTCGTTAAGATAGCTCTGAATTGCATCTGCTTCGACTTCAAATTCTTCAATAAATGACATAGGTGAGGTATATGTAAGGCATTCCTCGATATAATTCTCAATTTTATCATTTAGCAAAGATTCATTTAGATCCGATATTAAGTCGATGATTTCTTCATTAAAAGGTAGGGGCACTGGTAAATCATATTTTGATATTAGCAATTTAATTTCACCGATAGTTTCATCTATTTCAAATTGATTGGCCAGCAATTGCTCTGCGATTTTTTCGACTGAGCTTTTAAGTGAATTTACCACCTCCTCCTTATCAACTATTATCAAAAAGAATCTAAAATCATTTAAAATCTTTTCGTCATCATCTAAATGAGACCAGTCCTCGACTTTGCGAAGTGCATCAGAAGCATTATTTATTGCTTCATCATCATTATAGTACATTGCGAGTAGCATTGCATACACTAATAAATCCAGTTGCTTCGTGTTTTCATATATGTAAAATTCCGATTGTTTAATAAGCCGGTCACGAATAATAGATGTGGTTTCTTGTACGTTTTCTCGAACCCATCCTACTGGTAAAAATCTGCTAGTAATTTGGGATAAATGGACAGATGACAACAGTATTTTTTCAAACTCTGGCACATTACCTTCAATATATTTCAACAGGAAATCGACGAGTGATGGATTAATAAACTTAAAAAAATTCTCGTCATCCTGAAATTCTCGAACAATGAAACCTTCGTTGAGATGCCTAAACGATTGTACAAAAACATTAGTTGCAGGTACAGCTGTACCTAACTGTTGTTCCAGCCTAAGGCGGGAATTAAAAGCTCTTTCTAAGATCTGGATGTCAACACTATCACCAAAGCTTAGCATCGTGTTCAAAAAAATCCTATCAAAATTTGAGATTTGTTGCTCATATGAGTGCCGCCAAATTTCATCTGGAAAATTGAAATTGTCTTTTACGAAATTTCGATATTCCTCAGGCGCAAAACTTTCAACTCGATCAATTGTAGTGATAAACTCTACCGATCTAGGTGTGAAGTTGTCGTGCTTTATAATGAAATCTTTAACATTCTCTTCGTTCAAAACGGCCTTTAATTCATCGCTTATCTCGCTTTCTTCAATATGGTTAGACAATAAACGATCCTTTTGCTCAAAAGTGTAGTCGGCAAGTTCAACGACACTTTCACCATCCTTAAGACGTGATCGTCGCAATCGTTCGGATGCTTCTAATGCGGAGTTGAGTATAAAAGTGCGGGTAGTTAATATTAATTTTTTATTTTCATTTCTCGTAATAGTTTTGACTACGTGTTCGAGCGCACTTTCAGCGCCGCGTGACTTATTTATTTCCTCGATGTTGTGTCCAAGGAAATCGTCAAAATAGAAAACTTGTTTTTTGTTTTCTCGAATGACTGCCTCGATCTCTTTGATGTCATCATAAATATAAACAAGGTTATAATCGTCTTTAATAAGGTCATAAAGCAATAATTCGGCTGTCGTTGTCTTTCCTGTACCGGGCTCTCCAGTTATTACAACAAAATTGTGGTCGGCAAGTTGTTGCCGGGCTTTTTCTAGGGACGGCGTCTCGACATAGAGCCGTAGCTTTCTTTTTAAATCCTCTTCAATGAATTCTTGCGAGCGCCCCACGATATGGTAGTGAAGCAATTTTTGTAAAACAGCAGCACCAGAAAACCAAAGCTTAAAATGATTAGTCAATACTTCTGGGTGAGAGTCAAGGAGCGTTGATTTGGGCTTTCCCGAGAATATCAGCACTATTCAGATATGGATGGAAAATGTCACGAATTTCTTCTGTATTGGCGACACTTAGATCGACGGAAGTTGCAAATAGATATTTTTTCGGCCTCAGACGGTTCACCTTTTCCGCTTCGGTTTTTTTTAAATGTGTTGCTAAGGCTTTATATCCGGACCTGTAGTAATGTTTTACTTGTCCCACAATTTCATATTCGGAGTCTTTTGTGGAGTATAAGAGATCGATTCCTTTGTCCTTCCCATCCTTAAATGTTTTGAATTCAATATGATCTCCAAGCGCTCGATGCTTAGCATTCAAGAGATCTCCCACTAACTTCTCGAGATCTGAACTATTTAATGTGGAAAAATCAAAATCTGCCACGAGTATTTATCTTCAGTAAGGGGAACAAATCGCTCTGAATTGTAGAAGTTATCTCGATGCGAATTTTACTGCCGATCGGCTACGCTGGTGACAGGGGCGTATCGAGATTATCTATTTTTTACTATTTTCCAATCAACCGCTCTAACCGCCCCATCATCTCGTCCTTCTCCTTCAACATCCGCTCATATAAAGCAATCTTCTCCTCATGAAGCTGAATCATTTTGTCGATTGGGTGGATTGTAGAGTTATTAAAAACCGAGGCTGGTTGAACACAATTATCGAAAGTGTTATTTGATATTATGTTGATAGCCTGTTGTTCATCAAAATTCCGAATCGCCTCAGCCGGTATTTTCAAAATCGCCGCAACTTGCTCCAAAATATCAGAATCGATCTTTTCTCTTTGTTCCAGTAGAGAGACTTTTTGCTGGTTCCAGTCTTCGCCTAGCTCAAACGCGAGCGCGTCCTGCTTCACCGACATCATTTCTCTGAATCTCTTCAAGTTACGGCCTTCGTGAATCTTCGGATTGGAGGTAGTATGTGCCATGTGGAAAGGGTGTTTGGTTAAAAAAAGCAATTTATATAAATCTCCCGGGAACTGCTCGGATATCTTACATGCATTGTAATGTATGTTACCGCGGCGATGGTGTTGCGTACTGTCCGCAAGAGTGAGTGTTTTGCAAAGAACGTAAATGCAAGATTTTTACCACACTTTTAACATTAACAAAATGGACACACAACTGCTGACGCATAGTCCACACTCAGACATTGATTCCGAAGACTCGGAGTCGGCCGACCGTCTCTATCGCGCCTACGGCCGGAAAGTTAAAGATCTTCTCAGCCAAAGTGACGCCGAGACTTGGATCGAAGACCTTTGGGATATGTATACGGGCTTCACCTTTTTCAGCCAGGAAGCCGGTTATGATCCGAGAGGTCACAACAGGTTTGTTTCTTTCAAACAGCTGGTGTTTTTCTTTCAGGATGTTGGGAAGATGAAGCCTTGACAGATTAAAGAAAGGCAATCAGCTCAAAGCTGGTTGCCTTTCTTGATTTTGATGCAATTGATTTTCAATGCATTTGGTGTTCAGGAATGAGAAAATCCGAACACATTCAGCGCGGCAAACAAATCCTCCTCAAAAACCACTTCCGGCCCGGCGCCTTTCTTTTTCATATTCATGGCCATCTCCGCCTTTCGCCCGTACATTTCAAATGCCCAGGCAGGGTTCCGCACGTCGCATATCACCAGGTAATGAAGCTTTGCTGTCACTGAGTCGAGTGCAATGCCTCCGTACATTTCAAGAACCTGCGCCAGTTCCTTCCGCCAATACCTCGAAGACTCTCCGGTAAAGCAAAAGCCGGCAGCCGGCGCTGTGCATTCCTGAATCGAAATTGAACCTGCTGCTCAGCAAGCTTGACAGGAATGGTGATCTTCTCTTGTTCGGTTGGTCTGATGGAAGTAATGAATTGATTAATGGGTAAACGGAAAGACATCTGGTTTATATCACAGCGTCCTCAAAAGGCCTACATTCTTTCAGATATAAGGTCGGTCGTGAGCATAGGGCAATTTTCACGGTCGTCTTCCGGCGTGCAGCAGGTCAGGCAATTTTGTACGCCTGACTGCATTAGAGTCCTGAGTTCGATGAGCTGCATGATTTTTTGATCGATCAGACTTACCTTTTCAGAAATCTTCGCCGAAACATTACCGCAGGAAGCCTCCTTATTTTCGATCATCGTTAAAAAGTCTGCCGTTTCGTTTAGCGTGAAACCAAAGCTTTTAATTCGTTTGATCTGAAATAATCTTTCACCTGTTCCTTCGGAGTATTCTTTGTAGTTATTGAAACGTCTCTCTTTTCGACCTACGGCAATTAGTCCCTGCTTTTCGTAAAAGCGTATTGTGTCGCGGGATAAACCGGTTTGCTTCGATAATTCTCCAATCAGCATATATTTTTTGACTTAGATTCTTGACAGTGGACTATACTCTACGGTTTAGTTTTACAATTTAAAAACTCTTATGAAGAATAGAACGAGAATTTGGATAGCTGGGTTAGGTATCTTTGCCTGCTCGACAGACTGTAATTGTAAATCTAAACCGTGCGGAGCAGGTCAAGCTTCTGCTAACTAATTCAAGATGGTTGTTTTAAAGTCTCTATTGGTTTTCATTTTGGCCGGACTCTGTGAAATTGGAGGCGGCTACATGGTTTGGCTATGGCTGAAAGAGGATAAGCCGCTTTGGTTTGGAATTTTGGGCGGAATCATTTTAGCCATGTATGGCGTCGTAGCTACATTTCAACCGGCTGGCTTTGGCAGGGTATATGCCACATATGGCGGCATTTTTATTGTAATGGCACTTATCTGGGCCTGGCAGGTTGACGGTTTCAGACCAGACAAATATGATCTGATCGGAGCTGCAATCGCGTTGATTGGCGTTTGCATTATTTACTATGCTCCCCGGCAATAGTGTTAGAAAAAAGCGCCCCATCATCGGGGCGCCCTCGTTTATGCCTTTTTCCACTTGATACCACAACCGATTGCTTTCGCCGTCGGAATGGCTACGGGCTTATCAGCCAATAATGCGTTCACTGCGTTCTGAACGTACTTTTGACTCGCCTGTTCTCCATCTTGGGCGTTATTGTCAATTGCCCCGATGTACTTGATGATGAAATCACTTTCCTGCCGCTGGACAACAAAAACAGTTGGAGTGTGCTTAGCACCGTATGTTTTAGCCACTTCTTGGGTTTCATCAATCAGATAAGGGAAAGCGTACTTTTTCTCGCTGGACCTTTTTTTCATTTCATCATAACTGTCACCTGGTGAGAGTTGTGCATCATTGGCATTGATGGCAATGACAGGATAGCCTTTTGGCGCAAATTGCGTATTAAGATCAACCACCCGTTGTTCGTAGGCTTGCGCAACAGGGCAAGTATTGCAGGTAAAAACGACAATGTACCTTTTGCGCTTTTGTCCTCATCGAGGGAGATGATTTTGCCGTTGACATTCTTCAATGAAAAACTCATGGCCTTGTCTCCAACCTGATAGCCAGGCTCATATGTAAATGCGTCCAGACTCACCAGGATGACTTTCACCTTTTTTGAGGAATATTTAGTGCTCACCTTTTCAAAATGCGGTATCTCAGCCACACAGGGAGCACACCAGGTTGCCCAGAAATTGACAACAAGGATGGAATCACTTGTTTGATCCAGGATCTGTTGAAGCTCCGGATATTTGATGATTCTTATTTGCTGCGAATAGCTGTTTTTTCCTATCATAATAAATAACAGGAGAAACAGCCAGTTACGATTAGAAACCATAAACGGAATTTTGAATGATTGTGAAATCATGTCGTACGCTGCGGACTTCATAAGATTGAATTTCAGATAAAGATAGGCATTTACCCTTTTCCTGGAAATGCTCAACGGGTTTGGGTCAACTTGTCCAGCTCCATGACCAAATATACCATTTCCTTGGTTTCGGCAGAGTCGCCCATCTTTAGCGAAACAGGTCCATCGCCTGGCTCGTAGGGCAATTGAAAATTTAACCATGGACAACATAAACGCTCAAACTGAATGAAGTCAAAAAGGTCTTTACTCAGGGTGCTGTCCGGATGGTCAAAGACCAGCTCGTAGCTGGTTGGGCTTTCAATAGTTTTATCAATTTTTTTAAAGAGTGTCTGATGCAACTGCTGCATGCGCTTGATTTGATCTTTATCTGTCAGCTTACATGCAAGAGCGATTTTCTGTTTTAATTTTGCAGTTTGTTCCATATCCTTGGTTATTTGTCCGAAGCAGGCCACGGACATCAGCCAGAAGAGCCCGCTAATCACCAGTGTTCTCATGTCGTTTTTGACAAAGATAAACCTTGGAGTATAGTCCACTGTCAAGCGTGAATGTGAAGCCCAATGCATTTTTGCCTGCGATACCTATGAGGGAATACAGCGATTATTTGGTGGGTGAGGGAAGATCGTAGTTTTTATCTAATTCATCATTCTATATTCACTCGGAGTAAAGCCTACTTTTTGTTTAAAGAACCGCGTAAAATGCTGTGGATATTTAAAGCCGAGCTCGTAAGCGATTTCATTCACCGACTTCCCGGGTTCAAACATTTTTTCTTTTGCCAAATCGATCAATTGTAGTTGAATACAGTCCAACGCGGTTTTGCCGGTTTCTTTTTTGATTAAATCTCCAAAATACTTCGTTGAAACATTCAGTTTCTCAGCGCAGTAATTAACTGTGGGCAGCCCTGAATTCGTTAATTCCTCAGATTGGAAATAAGCATCCAGCACACTTTCAAATCTTGCGACGATTCCTTTGTTTACGTGTTCTCTTGTTATAAACTGACGATCGTAAAATCGCATGCAGTAATCCAGGAAGAGTTCAATTGTGCTTGCAATTAGTTTCTTGCTGTACCGGTCAATGGGTCTGTGAAGCTCAATGCTGATTTTAGAAAAACAATCCAGAACAATTTGCCGCTCGAGATCCGAAAGATGTAATGCTTCGTTGACGTCATAGGAAAAAAAGGTGTAATCCTTGATGTGCTGACCAATGGCAGTACCGCGGATCAGATCCGGATGAAACAACAATGCATGGCCCGAAGGCTGATAATATTCCGGGTCTTCTTCAATACTTACGACCTGTCCCGGAGCGATAAATATTAAGGTCCCTTCCTGGTAGTCATATTTGCCTCTCCCGTAACGGATCCTGCAACTCTGGTCATTTTTCAAGAAAACAATGTAAAACCCGAATTGTAAAGCTGAAATCTGGGTGCTTCTCTGTTTGGGGGTGCTGTTTGAAAAGTCGATGACACTCACCATCGGGTGGAGTGTCGGCTGGTCAGCAATCGCGTTGTATTCGCTGACGGTGTAAAGACGCTGTACTGTTTTCATGCTTGTTTCTGAGATGCTTTAACAAATCTATCACCTCCAAATCCTAATTAACAGCCATCCTCCATAAAACAGGAACACGGGTAGGATTATCAGGAATTCAGGTAATCGCCTCCTTTCGGATCTGGCTAATTTTGCATTGTCAATTTCAAGCATATGAATTGACACTGCTAACTTTTTATAAATCGGATCATGAAACGAACCGTCCTATTAATTTGCTTTTTACCCACATTTATTTTTTCATCCAACGCACAGACAATGGACTATACAAACGAATTAAAAGACCGGGCCGCGCTTAAAGAACTCGTTGATACATTCTCCAATCTGGCAGACACCAAAGAAGTCCACGCGCAGGTTCAGCTTTTTACGCCCAATGCCACATCAGAAACTTTTGTAAATGGTGCCTCGGTTTCCAAGCTAACCGGCCGTGACGAGCTTGAAAAAGCTTTTGGTGCATTTCTTGCAAACTTTGAAACCGTTTACCACTTCAATGGACAGCAAATATTCAGCCTGAATGGTGCTAAGGCATCGGGAACTTCATACTGCATGGTGACATTGATTGCCAATGAAAATGGCAGGAAAATGAAAACCACGATTGGAGTCATTTATCAGGATGAATTTGTACGTGAAAACAATCATTGGCTCATTGCCAAGAGAAAAGCAAATTTTAACTGGCAGGAAAAACAGCCATTGGGGCAATGATGCAATATTCAAATTTTGGATCAGCCCAGTTTGCTTTTCCATTCTTTTTTTAATTGCGTATACTGTTCATTACTTTCTGCCTGCTTCCATTTTTCATAAAATACAGCAGCAGCCTCCGCTTTCTCTTGTTGCCCGGCGCCTTTTTCGAGCAGCGCATAATCGTTGTCTTTATCGTATTTCTTTCCTCCCTTATAATTAGCGTAACGCCGCGCCCTGGTAAACCCCATTTGTAAATACTTGCGTGCCATATCTGCGCCTACAAAGTCGTCGAGTTCCAGATAAGCCAAAAACAGTTCATAAATTATGTTGCTGCTTTCCTCGGCAATGGCTTTTGTTTTGAATCGCCAATATTGTCCGATTTCTGATTTGTAAGGTTCACAAATCAATACACCCTGCTCACCTTTTCCAACCCGATAAAGTTCCGGCTGTTTTTTATAATCGATGTCAGGCTTCCACTCGTAAGCTTGACTATTGAAATCCAGGTAAGACGGTTTATCTGCCATTAACGGTGTAGGTTTTGCGCCAACTAACTTCATCTTTTCACGACCTTGAATGTGCTTTTTTTACCTTTTGAATCAATGTTTAAAATATAGATCCCGACAGAAAGCATTTGAATGTCCATAGTTTCAGTCAATTGCTTTGTGGAGAAAGTGCGAAGTATACGGCCATTCAGATCGATTAACTGGATGCGCTTCTCTTCACCCGACTCAAATGCAAGTTGAAGGAAATCCTGTGTTGGATTCGGTGAAACGGTGACTTTTAGGTAGTTCGCTCTGGGTTCTGTGGCTGTGATTACTTCAATCCTGACAGTTGCCGGATTATTAATAATACCCGTACCGCAACTGTTGTAAACTTGAAACAACATGTAAAATTGATTTACCGAGGCATTATATAGCTCAATCTCATCGATAGGGCTGGATGTCCGACGATACAGGTCCTGAACAGAAGTTCCATAATGATAGGTCCAGGGCGCACCGCCTTCCAGCAAAACCTTAACACGTGGATTGGTCTTGCCGTCATAAATAACGGATTCTGTGGCGAATTTCGCTCTCGCCTTCTTGCCCGCCGTAAGTGGATATTCGTAGGCGCCGCTGGCCGTGCCGCCGTCCGAGGCTACAATTCGTAAGCTGTATTGTTTGTCTGGAAACAAGTCCAAAGGAAGTGTGGCTTTCAAAGGATTTCCCGCTCCCGTGGTCACAATGTTCCGCCAGTTGCGTCCTGTTGTATCCGAAATCTGGACTGTCATTTTGTTGTCGGCTGAAAATGTTCCGGTCGTTTTATATTCAACGCTGATCGTATCCTCGGTACAAAATCCGGCACTGGTTAGGGATGACCAGTTGGTCACGCTCACCGTCTTTGTCGCAGTTGGATTCACTTCCACAACAGCCGATCCCCTCACCTGGCCTGCTCCACAGGCATTTGTCACAGATGTAAGCGTATATGTGGTGGTTTGCTTTGGAGAAACCCGTACGTAAGACACCGCCCCAAGCGATCCCGTGGCGTTACCGGTCGTGCCGTCTGACAGTATATATTGCACGCTTTCAAAATTTTGCCTGTTGGATTTCAGTGAAAGCTGTGCGTTTTCCCCGCTATTAATCGTTGTGCTTCCTTTTATCGTAAGATCTGCAAGAATGGCCACGTACACAGGTACCGGTTCGAACAGAGAATACTTCCTGGCGGTAACGCGCAGCTCATAAAAGCTTCCTGGCAGCACTTTTGGCATTTGCAGGTTAATTGTTCCTGAAACGGTTTTTGCAGAATCCAGCGTCTGTATGGCTCCGGTACTTTGGTTAACAAGCAGAAAACGAATGTAGTCGTCAGCCATGTCCACTTCGCCGAGCAGTTCGTAATTTACCTTGAACTTACTCCCTTCGCATACACTGCTTGATGAGGAAGACACGATAAGTTTTGGCTTTACCGAAACGGCCACGGAGCCCGATGTAGTACCATATCCGCATTCATTACTTACTGAGCTGATTGCGAACTCCTGCTTTCTGCTTGGGCGCACATCCACTATTTGCAGATTATCTGACGAAAAAAGGTTGAATCTGCCATCGGTCCAAGTAGTTTCCCATGGCGAAGTGCCGGTCAGGATCAGTTCCAGGCGCACCGGTTCGCCCGCATTGACCAGTATAGGCCCGCTTTGGTCTTGTGCCCGCAAGGTCGCAGTAGGTGGTGTTGTAATAGTGATGTGCAGCAAATCGGAAATACTTCCATCCGAAGAAACAATTCTGACGTAATAAGGCCCTGCCGGCGTTGCTGCCGGGATAACGCCTTTCAAAATCCGGTCTTTCACACCACTGACCAATGTTTGATAGTCCGAAGAACCTTCACTGCCCATTTGTAGTGAAAATGTGGCATCAGAGGCGGTGCCTTCCAGGATGCCGAAAGGCATTTGAATCGGCGCGCCTGCACAGAATTTCAGCATGCTGTTAAATATCGAAATGGATATGCGGTAAGGCATTTTGGCCACGTAGGTTTTTAAATTTACATCCGCGGTTCCGCATACATTAGTTGCTGATTTGATTTCATAAGTCGTAAGCTCGCCCGATTTTGGCGAAATAGGCATGTATACTGCAGTAGGAGTTGGATCAAGGTTGTTAAAAGTTTTTTCCACCCCATTTTCAGTGTAAACAATTTTGGAAATAGATGGAGAAGTCGACGTCAAAGTCAAACTACGCTGAATGTCCATTTCCAGGATCCTATATGGGTCTTCCGGTTTGGACGGCGGGTAAACAGAAAAATTTGTAGGCTTCTCCTGAACGCTGAATGGACGTATTTCTGTAAATAGTACAGGGTTCGTTGAAGCAATCCGTATGCCTGCATTCGCTTCATAAAAGGATTGCGTAGTCATTTTTATTTTAAATTTTCCAGCATTGTCTACGGTAATGATGTTTTGAAGTTCAGAGTAATTAATGTGTCCCTGAATCGTAAACTTATTGCCCGAATTGAATGTGCCTACGGTTCCAAAAACAATTTCTAGACTATCATTATTGCAAATCGCCCTTTTCACAGGTTCGAGGTAAATGCCGGGATTTTGTGAAGGCGTAACTGTCAAACGGGCCGATCTTACATTCTCATTTTTGAAACAAGTATTGCTTATCGACTTGATTTTAAAATCAGTAGTCTCTTTCAAAAACATTTCCTGCGTTATAATGTCGCCGTCATTGGGATATGTCGCAACCGAACCATCCGCATATTCCACCGAATAAGGAGCACCGCCAGTGAGAATATAACTCAGTTTTGCGTCGGAAGGAATGTCATAATTGTATTTAAAATTATATCCCGAAAACTGTGCATCAGGAATTGTCTGGCCAGTGATAAAATGCGATTGCTGAGACTCCATAGCCGGATTAGTAGTGATAATCTGGTAAGTATAACTTCTGTATCCCTGCGCGTTTTGCGGCAGCGTCACTTCCAGAAAATCACCTGATCGCGACGCAGGCAGGATCGACGTCTCGCCCGTTACACCATTCGTCATTCTGATGGAAAATCGCGTCGCCTCGGTCAGCGATGCATTCGATGAAAACTTGATCTTGCCTTTCGCGCCAGCGCATAAGATTTGAGGTGTCTTATCTTCATCGATCCGGATGCCGGGCCGGACCTTAATCTCAACGGTCTGAATGTCCATTATTTCTGTTTTCCCGCAGCCCGATGACATTGATTTCAATGTGTAAGATTCGTCTTTGAGCGGAAGCGAATAAAATTGAAGCGAGGAATTGGGTGAGCTCACCGTGGCACCATTGGTTAGTTCAGCCGTAAATGGAGGTATACCTTTTACCCGAACATCCAGCTGCACCGGTTCTCCAAAATTAATAGTGCTGCTTTGCGTATTGAAATAAGCCGAGGGTGATGCCCAAATGAATAACCTTTCACTCGTACGCGAACTTACAGTGGCTGGATTGTCGGTAACAACCTGAATGTAAACTTCATTCAAAGTTTCAACTCCGAATTGGGCCGGAGCTTTCGCGGTAAGTACATTATTGCTGAGCGTCGCTGCGACTTCTGCTACTTTGGGTTTGTCGTTGAAAATAGCCTCCGTAAATCGTAGCTTATATTTTGTCTGAGCGGTTAGGGGAGTTCCCGAAGTTGAAATTGTAACATTCACCTCCCCATTTTCACAGACCGATAGCGGTGCAAAGGAAATCGTCCTGACCGAAGTGCTGTTGATCTTTGCCAGATAACTTCCACTTACCCTCATAGCACCGCACACGTTTTCAGCATGCGCAATTTTGTAAGGCTCAGTTTTCGAAACTCGAAGCGGTTGTTCTGATACAAAGTTTAGCCCATTCGGATAAATGGAAAAGTGGCTGCTATCATCCAGCGTTACATTAATCTGACCAGCACCGTAACCGGTAAATTTGATGTTGACCTGGTCAAACTTATTCAATGTGTCGGAAATGGTCGCGTTGTTTAATGTAATGGTGCCTTTACTATTAATGCCAAGCCTGTTGGACCACGCGCTTTCCACTTTGGGAGCTGAGGATACAGCTTTCAGTTGTAAATCAGTATTTGCGAAAAGCAGTGAATCCGAAAACACAAATTCCAAAAAGCCATCATTCAGCACCGCTGCAATTTCTTTGACCACAGCCGGAGCAGAAGATTTGCGAACCTGAACAGAAAATTTATTTCCCGCGCCAAAAGTGCCGGTAGTTATGATCGGCAACCGATAAGTGCTCCCGAGGCAACCCGACCATGAAAAGTTATCGTTATTGATGAGGATATTGGGGGATTGGGCAGAAACGTTTGAGAAGGATAATAAAATAATTAAGCTTAATAATGCGGAAAGTTTCAACATGTAAGAGGTTGGTTACAATTTCCCATGAAAGTAATAATTTATCGGAATATTATCCAGCCTGAGCAACCATCCACATTTTGCCGGTAATCTTGGACGCTAATCTGCGTTGCATACGTCCTCTTGATTTTATAATCTTTTATAATTGTTAACATACGTTTACTTTTTCGTGGCCAGGCCAAGCCTAAATTTGTTCTTAAATAAGAGGCCAAGCAATAATTACTGCTAAGAGGAAAAGAAAACTTTTTAAATCCATCAATTATTATGAAGAAAATTACAAGCATCCAATTCATTATCATTCTACTCTTTGTAGCCAGTCTGTACGTGGCTGCTATCAGCAAGGAGACACAACCCCTGGCAACTGACCACGCCAAAGAGCAGACACAAATTTTACAGCTGATCGACACAGAATCCAAAGCCTTCTGGGACAAGGACTACAACAAATGGGCAGCTTGCTGGGTACATGCGCCCTATATCCGTACAATGGGCTGGTGGAAAGATGGCGGGGTTACAGTAGTTAAAGGATGGGACGAAAGAGATAGTAGGACAAAAGGGTACATGAAGGACTTTCCTAAGCCTAACCCACAGAATGTGCGGCGGGAAAACATCAATGTCAGAATCTTTAAGGATGCCGCCTGGGTCACTTTCGATCAGTATGGTACGGATACAGGAGAGCCGTTATTGGATATGCCTGGGCTCAGCCGGGAAACCCGTTTTCTGGAAAAACACAACGGGCAGTGGAAAATTGCATATGCAGGCTGGCTACTGGAGGGTAACAAGCAATAAGATGTGTAAACAGTCGTGAAAAATTTATTTACGTTTGAATGACTTCGTTATTGATTTGAAGTTTTGCATGTTGCTTGCCATATCATTGTTCGAAGAGCCGATCATTATATAATACAGATTGTCGCTGAACAGGATTGCCATATAGACTTTCTCTTCTTGATCAAATTTTTTGTTGTTAGCAGTACCGAGCAATTCGTAGCCCGCAATGCCGTCAACGCTTAACTGACCCACTGAATCTATTCTGATCTCCGGATATAGCTGTTTCGCACGGTTCAAACAGTAGAGCTTTTTGTCTTCAATTTCCATTTTTGAAAACGACTTCGTGAGAATATAGGAAGTCCGATCTGCCAATTCGGTCGGAACTTTCCCATCCATGGTATAGATCAATGAATTGGCCACATTCTTCGCAAAAATTAACTTGCTTCCGGTAGTACTTATTTCATAATCAATCGCTTCAAAGGGATCTACTTTTCTGTCGGCATCGAAATATGCGCCAAGAATTGCTTGCTTGATTCCCTTTCCAACTTCTTGCAAGTTCTGTGGAAAAGCACCATTGATCATGACAGACTCGTCATTTTTTCCAAAACAAAGAATGAATTTTGTATATACATTTCCGTGCGCGTTTTGCGTGCCGGTGAAAAATGCTGCCGGCATATCATTTAGTTTAAGCGTTTCAATTTCGCTGATTTCAACGCCCTGGGTTAAAAATGCTTCCTTCGTTAATCCCTCGCTAAGTTTTTCAAACTGACCCGGAATACTCATAACCATTATACTCGATCCACTTTGTGTTTGCTGGAAGCCAGCGAAGTTAGCTGCCTTCTCAAAGCCCTTCGGTGGTATGAGACTTACTTTTGTTCCGGCGACGGGTATATGTTCCGGTGTGGAAATGTTGGTGATTGTCACTTGTCCGTAAGCGACACAAATATTCAGAAAAAGGCTGATCAGGAAGGTAAATCGATGAATCATAATGTTGGACTGAATGTAATTGGACTTGTCGTAGCAAATCGACCAGGTTTCTGTGCACTAAGATAATGAACCCAGCACAAGACCGGGCTCATTATCCTCATTCTTTGATTATTTCACAAAGCGCTCCGAGGTTCCGTCGGCGAATTGTAGAAATTACCGTTAACTAAGAATATACGAGTGTTTATATATTTATAATATAACTTGCTTTAATACTATAATTATAAAGTGGAGTACTATTCCTCACTGCCGGATATTTGATTCATTCTATCAGACTTTATTTAATTGTAGGAGTAGGTTTTCAAAAAGTACTATATAACTCAAACTCTATGTCTCAACTAAAAGAAGTAGTAAAAAACCTTCCTGTCCTAGGAAAATGGGTTCGTAAATTCAATACTTATAGAACGAGGGTTCCTGCTGGACACTATTATAGCCCAATCGTTTCAGTAAAAGATATTAAACGTAGAGAGCAACAGGTATATCCTCTGCCTTGTAACAAGTTGGAGGGATTAGATTTGGCCGAAGAAGAGCAAATTGCGCTATTTACTTATTGCTTCAATAGTTATTATCAGGAGTTAGCATTTTCTGACAATATTAATTCCGGAGGACGTTATTATTATAACAATAAGTACTTCGGACACGCAGACGCCACCTCCCTATATTTTATGATTCGTCATTTTAATCCTAAAAAAATAATTGAAGTTGGTTCTGGATTTTCTTCAGCCGTGATGTTGGACGTTAATGAGCGTTTTTTTGACAATGCCATGAAACTAAGTTTTATAGAGCCATATCCGGATCGCTTGCACTCACTTTTGAAACATAGTGAAAGGAAAAATACAGACGTTATAGTGAGCGATTTACAGGACGTTGATACCAAATACTTTGAGCAGCTGGAAAAGGATGATATATTATTTATTGATTCTACCCATGTGTCGAAAACAGGAAGTGATGTGAATTACTTATTGTTTAATATTTTTCCAATACTTAAAAGTGGTGTTATTATCCATATTCATGACATATTTTATCCGTTTGAATATCCAAAAGAATGGGTGATTTATGGAAACGGACGGTTTGGTTGGAATGAAGCTTATATACTTCGTGCTTTTTTATCTCACCAAAGCCAATATAAAATTATCCTCTTTAACGACTTCATGCAGTCTTTCCACAAGCAGGGGATACTTTTAAATATGCTAAACTATAATCAACACGGACGTGGAGGAAGTATATATTTAAGAAAGTATTGATTGTAAGGAAAATTATTCCTCGATTGTTTGGCGGATGCATCTCAATTGCCCTGGCTGATAATGACAACGTTAGTTCTCCTGGTATTTACGTATGTCCAATTCAATCGCTTTTCCGAACCCTGAACCTGAGTTAATGAACCCACCGTTAGTAGCCACACTATCAATCGACCCGGCGGCACAGGCTTATTTCGACGATTTGCGGATGCGGCATTTTCCGAAGGAGAGGAATCATCTGAATGCCCATCTGACTTTGTTCAACGCCTTGCCCGACGAAGCGTGGATCTTTGAAAAGATGCAAACGCTTACGGGAAGTCAGGTTGCGTTCGAGGTTAAGGCCGATCAGGTAATGTCGCTCGGCGGCGGGACGGCATTTAAGATTGTGTCACCCCAGTTGGCCTTGCTTCACCGGAATTTGCAGATACATTATCAGGAGGTGCTTACTAATCAGGATAAACAGAAAAGGAATTTCCATATCACTGTCCAGAACAAGGTGGAGCCTGCTGTTGCCAAAAGCTTGCAAGCCGAACTCAGGGCGACCTTCGAACCATTCAGCTTTGCTGCCGGGGGCGTGCACTTGTGGAGATATCTTGGCGGGCCTTGGGAGTTTCTCAGGACTTATCGTTTCAATGGCTAGCGGTTTCTGATATTCATACGCTTCTGGTATAGTTTTTATACGCCCGCTCGCCATTCTATAACCTTAAATTTTTTCGGTATGTTTTATCATGATGGAAAACTGCAGTACAATGTGAGGGTTGACAAACCCAATCCCCAATTTGCAAAGCTTCTTCAGCAGGCGATCGGTGGGATAGAAGGGGAGATACGGGTATGCTTGCAATATCTGTTTCAGGCATGGAACTCCCGCGGGCCTCAAAAGTACAGGGATATGCTGATGGAAACCGGAACGGAAGAAATTGCGCATATCGAAATGCTGGCGACGGCGGTTTGCTTGAACCTGGAAGGCTCTTCGAGTGCATTGAAAGACGAAATGGCGAAAGCCAACCCGATGGTGGAAGCGGTGATGGGTGGTCGCGATCCGCGTCACATTCTTTCAGGCGGGCTTGGCGCGATGGCGACGGACGCTAATGGCGTTCCTTTCAACGGTTCATGGGTTGTGAGCAGCGGCAACATTGCAGCCGATATGCACGCCAATGTAATGGCGGAAGCAACAGGCCGGGTGCTGGCTACGCGGCTTTACGAAAGGACGGATGACTCAGGAATGAAAGATATGCTCGCGTTCCTCATCGCCCGGGACACGATGCACCAAAACCAGTGGATGGCGGTGCTTGAAGAACTTGGCCCGGATACCCATCCGATTCCGAACAGTTTTCCTTCGAACCTTCAAAACGAAAACGTGGCTTACAGCTTTATTAGCACGAGCGTGGACGGAAATACAAATGCAAGAGGGCGCTGGACCGAAGGGACTTCAATCGATGGCAAAGGCATCTTTACTTTTGAGAAAGCGGTTCCCACAGGCGGAATGCCTTCCTTGGCACCCGGTGACAAAGAAGTCCACGGTCAAATTGAACAGGGAGTGAAACCGGACGCCGACTTTTTTGATAAGGTGAAGGATATCATTGGATAGTTTGTTTTGTTGTTTCAAAGGGGTGGCTAACATTGTTGGCCATCCCTTTTTTTTGTCAATCTAAGATTCAAGCATTGCTTTGATCTTTTCCAGCATGGGTGTCCATCCCAGACATCCGTTGAAAACTTCCTCGTACCGTTCTTTTCCTCTTGCTACTGTTGCAAAATCTCCCTGACTTGCGGTTAATACGGTCTGACCATTTTCTTCCCGCAGCTCGTAAATTACATGCAGGTGGTTTTCAGCAACATCCTCCATACTGGCATCATTGGGATCGAAAGTGGTGTATTCCAGGCGCTTGCCCGGGTCTATGCTGATAACATTCCCTTTTACATAAACAACTTCCTGTCCGTCTGCTACGCCTTTCCAGAGTAGTTCGTCTCCCGGTTGCCAGGTCGATATAGCCGCACAGCCAAACATATATTGTTTCGTTTTTTCTGGGTTTACCAGCGCATCCCAAACTGTCGGTGCGGGGGCATTGATAGTTATTGAATTGGTTACAAAAAGTGGTTGGTCCATATGGCTAAATTTTTCGTTTTGCAATGATAGGCAAGATTGTAGCGTCCCGGATTGCCAATTACGGATTGTTTCTAACCAAATTGGGAGTTACGCCAAATCGTTTCTTGAAAGCATTATTAAAATGCTGAGGAGTTGCATAACCTAGCTCAAAAGCGACTTCGGCTGCGGTCTTTTGCGTGTCCCGCAGATATTGAAAAGCCGTATTAAGTCGCTGGTCAGTAAGATATCCAAAAATTGTCGTCTGGAACATTTCCTTAAAGCCATGTTTCAACTTGAACTCATTCATGCCAACAAGCTTTCCGATTTCAGACAATGTCGGCGGCGATTCTAATCGCCCATTGATCAGATCACGAACGGCGATGATTTTTTCCTTATCCTGCCTGGTCAGCACATACGCCCGCTTTCCTGCGTTTTTCAATGACGACTCCGCTGAGAGAACCAATAGTTCCAGGCATTTGGAAAGAATGAAGATTTGCTTCATGCCGCCGTTATATGGACAATGAATGACCTGCCGGATCACATTCTCAATAGCCGGATTAATGCTGCCCCAATTCTTGCTAAGCATTATACTTTTGCCGGATATGACAGCCTCACAAAAATCTTCGAGCTGATTATCCGCATTTTGGGCAAATGAAATAAAAGAAGCTTTCGAAAACTGTATCCCGAACGTTTCGACCTGCGGGGTTTTATTTTCTAAAATAATGTCGAAACCCTCCGAATACATCATATTCTGGTGACTGCCAACCAGATCAAAGCGTTTGTTTAGCTGCTGGTGGGTAAATTGATAATCCCCCTTCAATCCAAAATGTAATCGCACCACATCATCACGCCTGCTGATCGGGATACGTTCAGATCCTTGATATTGTGATATATTGTGGCTTACCCTCAAATCATCCGTGCACCAGGAAACGCTTCTGAATTTCCCCGTTTCGTTAACCAATTCCTGCGTTAGCTCCTCCATGATTGCCTTGTTATCTGCCAATTATTTTGCACTGCCTCACTGACTTTTTGCAGCTAAAATAAAAAATGTAAGTTTACAAGCAGCGTTTTGGGGCGATAATCAGTCATACCTTGGAAGGCTAAAAATCTTGTATAACAATTTTCAATGAACAAGAAAATTTTACTGCTCTGCTTCATTACAGCATTTACTTTCGGTTGCAACAATGTTGTGGACGTACAAGAGCCGGATACGGAAGTGGTGCCCGAAACTGCTATTTCCGCGATCAAGACGCGTTACCCGGATGCCGGGCAGTTCGTTTTCAAAACGCTTATTCAGGATAAACTTTGGAAAGCGAAATTTTTTAGCCGGGCTAATTCATATGAAACGCAGGTAAGCCCCTCAGCTATTTCGGGTGATGTGTTCATAAATACGAATGATGTAAGTCTTTACAAAGGCTTGACAGACAAACTTGTAATTTCGGGAGGGAAACTGTCCAATGCACAATTGCGGGAAAATGCAGGGGATAATGCAGCGCGGATGCAGTACATGCTGAACGGAAAGGCTCAGCTTCTAAACTATTATGTGCTCGCCGACTGGCACATTGTAAAACTCAGCGCGCCTTATCCGGTTGAGTCATATACGGTGGAGCTTTCCGAGGTGCCGGAAAAAATTGCGTCTTTTTGTAGTCAGGCCAATATTGACATTGATAGTACCCAAATAGTCGTCAATGAAGATCAGGCAAATAAAAAGACTTACATAATCCATCCCGAAGCAGCACTGTTTCCCATATTTTTTGACCAGGAGGGTAATGTGAAGTGGATCGCAAAAAATTCGGATGGGTCGGCGCTGGAAGACAAGCGGAATGATGAGGTCGGCGGCGCCGAGCTATTTAATAAAATAAAGGGAGGTTTTACAGATTTCAATGTGCCTAACACGCTGGCTTTCGAAGCAACATATAATGATCTGAGTAGTATCAGATATGTTTTTCAAAGAAAAAGCGGCCCCGAAGGCACGCGTGATTTCATTAGCGAAACCCATGAAGTCTTTGTGAATGGAAATTCCGGGGAGGTGATATTTGAACAATATTCATCCTATGTTTATAAATAGTTGGATATTATTCTCAGGCCAAACAGCGCGGATTATTAAAAACTACTGAATGGCCTTTTTTAAATCGAAATTAAAGACGGACCTGACCGAGCTTGTGAGGGCCTGCCAACGGCAGGATTCACGGGCTCAGGTTGTTTTTTATGACCGGTACAAAGGGAAATTGCTCGGGATATGTGTGCGGTATGCCAAAACCGTGGCCGAAGCCGAGGATATATTTCAGGAAGGAATCATGAAGATCTTCTCCAAAATAGGAGAGATCTCGAACCCCGAATCCATCGACAGCTGGGTGAAAACCATTATGATCCGGCATGCGATCGATTACTATAATCAGGTTACGCGAAAAGAAATCCTGAGCAGCTCCTATGAAAATGTGGAAATGGAATGGCAGGTGGACGATCACAGCGCTGTCTTGCATCGGATGGACGTGGAAATTTTACTGGAAACGATCAATGAACTTCCGGACGGATACCGCATTGTGGTAAACCTTTATTTTATCGACGGTTATAAGCATTTTGAAATCGCCCGGATGCTGGGAATTATGGAGGCAACGTCCCGTTCACAATTGGCACGTGGACGTAACTTACTTTTCAAATTATTAGAACAAAAAGGAATCAAGCAGCATGAAATCCTCTGATGATGAATTAAATGATGCTATAAAAAATGCGCTGAAAAGCTCGCTTGGAAATTTTGAGCGAAAACCCGGGGCATCTCTGGACGAGCGCATTTATAAAAAACTGGGCCATAAGCCAAGCCGCAAACCCTTGTGGGCTGCATTTGGCCTGCTGGCTCTTATGGGGGTGCTTTCGCTATGGTATGTAAATGCTGGCCGGAAAGAAATAGGCGCTGTCTCAACAAAGCCGGTAACCGGAAATGTTACTCCCAAAGCACTGCCTGAGCAAAATAAAGCAAAAATTAATGTCAAAAACCACGGCAGTGAAACGGTTTTAAATACTACTGCAGAAGCTCGTTCAGCAATTATTGATGATCACAAAGTTGTATCCGAACACCGCGTCGCCGTTAAGAAAAAGGCAATCTTTCAATCTGAAAATCAGCCTTCGGCAACACTGTCCGGAACAGTGGATTTGCATCAGAATACCAAACTTAACACCCAACAAATTGCCTCCGCCGATGACCAGGGTTACGGCAAGCCGGTCACCCCGACTCATATCGGCAACATTCATGTAACAGAACTCGACCTGCATCATGTTCTGAAATATCCAGCATTGCCGCTGCCCATGATCACAGCGCCTCTGCTAGCAACCACGCCGGACAGTATTCCGCAAAATGTGGCTGACAAGAAGTCCGCTGGTTCCTGGAAACCTGCTATGCTTGTTAATTTCTCGGGAACAAACACATCGCAGAGTGTCTATCTGCTGCCGAGCGCCCATTCGCGTATCTTGAAGGTGTCTTTCCCAAATTCGCTTGCTAACATTGGTTATAAAATTGGTGTTGGGATGCAGGTCAAAAGCTATCAATTGATGCTCAATTACAGTCACTTGCAGTATCAGACGGAATTTGTGTACGCACTTGAAGAGTTTACCGCCGTGCCGACAAATGCAAGCTACAATTTCCGAAGACTGGGCGCGGCCCGTGTTGTAAAAAGCGCATTCGACGTTGTAGGACTGGCCGCCAGGAAGCATTTCGATTTTGAGACAAAACCTTTGGGCGCGCTGTATGCGCAAATAGGAATGGAGTATTCCCGTTCTGTTTCGGGCTCGGATCAGCAGTTGCTGGCAGCAACAATAGCCGCCGGCAAAAGGATTTTTACAGGCCCGAAAGCAATCATTTTGATCGGACCTTTCTTCGAATATAACATCATCCGCATGCTTACAGCAGAAGAAAATGTAAAAATCAGGACGAATCAGGTTGGGATTTCGCTCGGTTTGAAATTCAATAATTGAGTCGGATTATCCTGAGCGACATTGGGAGAATTTCTTTAAAATTTTTTTAGAGATGAAGCAGCGGTTACATAGGGAAATCGCGTCTGTATAACAAAACTCAACTCCACCTCCGAATGCAGGCTAAGGATCAGGCTGTTCCCTTGCTATCAGGCTCTAAAACGCTCGTTGTAGCTACATTTTTTATGCTCGTTGTGCTCATCAGCAGGTGCAGCCGCGAAAAAATTGAACCCCATTTGGATGTTCCCGGCAGCGCAAGGCACATGATTTACCAAAAATATCCCGCTGCGGAAATCTCGAAGATGAAGGTTTTGGAGCCGGGCAAGGTTTATCAACTCAGTTTTCGGTATAAAGGCGCTAATTACCAATCGGTTGTCAACAATGCAGGCATTTTAAACACGGCCAGGCAGGCAGACGAAGAAATTCCTGAGAAGCTACTTGCGAAGCTTGAAACTCTGGCTATCAGAGGTGGCCGCATCAGCAACCACAGGGTCGTGGAATCTTACTATGCGGGAGGCCCGGATAAGGAAGATGTCTATGATTATCACCTGAATGGGAAGGATTATGTGCTGACAGGTGGCGCGTACGGCGTCATTCTCAGGCCTTACCAACAAACTTCCTACGTCACAAAATCCATCGATGATCTTCCCGAAAAGATCCGGCAATTTATCAATTCGAGGCACAAGCCCAACCACGCCTTTGTAAACAGCCTGACTAATTTGAATGAGCCAAGCAGGGATTACATTATGGAAAATAATGAGCTTACTTTCATGGAATGCGTGGTAAGCATCTTTCCGGACGGTTCAAAAATCTACTCAGTTACTGTCAATTTCCTGGGTGTCACCGGATTGTCGGGGATGCGATTTGATGAGGATGGTAATCTGATATCTATTCCTCAGTTTAACCGGATCAGACAATTTAACACGGATTTCACTACGCTCTCGTGGATTTCCAACTTGAAAACGAGCGAAATCAAGTATTTCCGGGACCTTTTTGCGGCTCAATCTCATCTTTTCGGCTTCAACCTGGACAGCCAGCAGAATTTTGGCAAGAGTTTTAAAAGCGAGTTCGAGAATTTCAAGTGCTATGAATTCGAACTGTATAATAGTAACCGTGAGCGCTGGAGCATGCATTATAATGAGCAGAAAGCACTCGTTTATTATTCCTATTCCTCCCCGCAGTAAATCCAAATCCCTACAGTTTCAAGTATACCAATGCATAAATCTATACTTTGCGTTCTGGCGAAAGCACTTATGCTCGTGCTTTTTGTCTCGCCGGTTGTTTTCTCTCAAATTAAAATTACGTCGCCGGTTTATCAGGCTGTATATCAAAGGGATATTCAAGGTTGGAGGACCGTTTCGGTTTCCGGCACATATTCGGTGCCGGTTGATAAAATAGAAGTAAGGGCAGTCCCGGTTGGCAAAGGCCAGGAAGTAGACATTCCGTGGCAGGAGCTGCAACAGAAGCCGCAGGGAGGCGTTTTTCTAGGGAATATAAAGCTAAAAGGAGGCTGGTACGCTCTGGAAGTGAGGGGCGTAACCAATGGCAGCGTGGTAGGCCGTGACGTTCTCACCCGCATGGGGGTGGGAGAGGTCTTCATCATTGCAGGGCAATCCAATGCACAAGGGCTTAAAGACAAACCTGCTCCTCCCGGCGCAACGGACGATCGCGTGCTCTACATTGATAACTACGAAAACGACGAGCTCGGCCAGTATCCCGATTTGCTGACTGATCCTGTGCCGCCATCGTTTTCAAAAATAACCAGTAACCTGAAAACAATGTCGCCCCGCGGCCAAACCGCCTGGTGCTGGGGCATTCTTGGTGACCAGCTCGTTGCGCATCTGGATGTACCCGTTGTATTCATCAATGTTGCATGGGAGGGAACAGCCATTAAAAACTGGGCGGAAAGTGCCGCCGGCCTCCCGACTACGAGTTTATACGGACATGTGTATGCGAAGGATATGCCGTACGCCAACCTGAGGATTGCTGCCCGTAACTATGTCAACCAATATGGGGTCCGGGCAGTGCTTTGGATGCAGGGAGAAACGGACGCTGTATACAAAACACCTTCGGCCAATTACAGCCGCGACTTGCAGTTTCTCATGAATCGCCTGGGCATGGATACCGGAAAAAGGATTACCTGGGTTATTGCCAGAACATCGCGCGCGTCCGCTGCGAAAGAAATACCATCCTCAGTCAATCCCCATATTATTGCCGCGCAGAATGCTGTTTTGAATACAGACTTTTATCCAACATATCCAGGGCCTGAAACCGATCCTTTGGTCCCAAACCGGATCGATGGAACGCATTTCGAAGGTGTGGAAGGGTTAACCATCCTGGCCAGTGCATGGAATGCAAGTCTGGACGCCAACTTTTTCTCAACTGTAACGCCAGCCAATCCTGCAGAGCTGCCGACGGTCACTACCAGCTGCGTTACCGAAAACAATGCTGTTACCGTTTCGCTCCCGACAGGTTATCAGTCCTATGAATGGACTAATGGGGAGCGCGGCAACACGATTCAGATATCTTCCCCCGGAACTTACCGCGCAACCGTCAGAGACGCATCTGGGAACTCAATTCTTACGCCCGTCGTCGTGCTGGAAAGCGACCCTAAGCCCGCGCGTCCAGGCATTGTAGAAGAAGGCCAGCAGCAAGCGTGCGCCAATTCTTCATTTCAATTCAATATTTCCAACGGAACCGATCTGTATACCTGGTATCGCGAAGGTTCCGCAACGCCATTTGCAACGGGGACGGTTGTGAAGGTGGAAGAAAGTGGTGATTATTATGTAAAAGGACAAAATGTATACGGCTGTGTTTCAGAAAATTCCGTCACTTCTTCCCTTATGGTCCGGCCACCTGTTGCGCCGCCAGTTATCGAGCCATCCGGCCCTTTTTCACTCATGGCGCGCGTTGAAGACGAGGGCAATAAGGTGCAATTTTTGTGGAGCAGACCGGGATCAGAGAGCGACACGACTGCCGAAATGGTCAAAATTTTGAAAACCGGACTGTATTCTGCCCGGGCAAAAGTTGCATACACTCTGGAAAATAATTTACTTAGCTGCTATTCCGACAAAGCATCCTCAGAGATCACGGAAGTTGAGAAAACTGACGTCGTCGTGTATCCCAATCCGGTCCTGAACAATTTCGTTTATATTGAGTCAAAGGACGACATTCAGGATGCGCGGGTTACCTTATTTGATATCAAAGGAAGGGCCTTAAAGTCAGTTTCGCCCAATTCTTTCGGAAGCAGGGTTCGGCTGGATACAGGCCACCTGCCATCGGGCAAATACATCATCCAGGTAACCGGCAAAGGCCAGAGAGTAACCAAACAGCTTATTTTTAATTGAAACTTAAATAATACTCATGCTTAAATTTTACACCTACCTGGTATTGGGCGCCGCAGGCCTTTTCACTTTTTCATGCAACCTTCAAGATCACGTCATACCTACAACACCGGATGTGTATGTGGCGGGTTATCAGTACGGAGAAAATAACAACACGGCCAGGTACTGGAGAAATGGACAGGCAGTGGACCTGATGTCGAATAACAATGGGATCGTGGCAACTTCAATAGCTGCCTCCGGTGCTGATGTGCACGTGGTAGGCTGGGATGGGGACAGCACATTGACAGCCCATGCCAGATACTGGAAAAATGGTGCTTTGCAATCCCTTTCGGGCCAGTATGCTCCGTCTGTTCTTAGTAAAGTGCTGTTATCGGGCGGTGATGTATATGTTGCGGGCTCCGGTGCAGATGCGGGTGGTTACTATGCCCTGTATTGGAAGAATGGGGTGCCCGTAAGTCTGAACAATTCATATAGCGGATGGGCCAGGGATATGGCCATAGCGAATGGAGATGTGTATGTGACCGGAACTGCCTCCAACGGCGCAGGAGCAAATACAGTTGCTAAATACTGGAAAAACGGCGTTGATGTAGACTTAACAAATGGAACTGAACAGACTTTCCCAAGCGGAATAGCCGTATCGGGTACTGACGTTCACGTTGTGGGCACGACGGGAGGAAAGTATAGAACTGTTGCTAAATATTGGAAGAATGGCGTTGAAACCGTCCTTAGTCCTTCATCATATCATTCAAATGCGGAAGACGTTGCAGTGGCAGGGAACGACGTTTATATTGTTGGAAATGTCGGCGACAGCCTTAATCATTACACCGCCAACATTTGGAAAAACGGCATCGCCACACCACTTCCAGGCGGCGTAGCAGCAACGGGAATCACAATCATCGGCAATGATATTTATGTTTCCGGCGCTGGTTTGAACGGCGTTACAAGCATCGCCAAATATTGGAAAAACGGCGCGCCGATCGAACTTTCCGACGGCACCAAGAACGCCACAACAACATCTATCTTCGTTGCAGCTCCTTAATTAAGGTTGTATTTAAATTAAAATAAAGGCAAACCGCATGGCCGCGGTTTGCCTTTATTTTAGCGCTTTGCTTCATTACGTTCCGGCAATTGCCTGCAATCGGTTTTGGCTAGTGCAACACCTGAATATTGCACTTTGGATCTGTCTTTGAAGGCGAATTTGCCGTCTTTGAATGTTCTTTCGCCGCGGCCTTCTATGAGTAATGTGTCTTTTCGGAGGAATGTGACTTCGTTGACATATTCGGAATCGGATGACATGAATGTGTACAGGCCCCAGATGGTGTCGCCGTGCATTGTTCCCATGAGCAGGCCGTTATCCTGCTGTTTTTCATACAGTTTGTAACCCAGGCTGCCCTTTATGCTGTCTCCATAAACAAGTGCATTGAGCAGCACCGTGTCTTTTTTGACGAAGGAGGCGTAGCAGGAATTGAAGACGCTGTCCGAATCCGATGTTTTTCTGTTAAGACCTGTATTTTCAGTAGGCCCGGAGTTACAGGAGGTGAGGAAAATCAATGCTAGGGAAATCAGGATGATACAAGTTTTCATAGATCTTTTTTGGCTTTACAGGTTTGCGGCAGGCGTGACCTGCTTTCCGGCAAAGCTAAATCAGTATCGGTCGGATAAAAGTGATGGTCGTCAGTTTACAAAACGATAATGGTCATACCGCCCCGATGATCCGGTCGATATCAACATAAAACCGGCCTGATTCTAAATCCATCCCAAGCAGGATCTTGCGGCAGGTGTCCGTCGTGATCGCCCCACCCAGTGCAACGGCGGACCCTAACTGCGGCCAGGATGAAATCGTTTTTCCAACCTCATGCAACGAAGCTTTCAGACGTTCCGAAATTTCATTTGTATTAATTATTTTTCCCACAATTTGTATTCTTTCCTGTGTTGAAAGGTTTTTCAAACTGCTGGGATCAATGTCCGGAAGCAAGCCGTGCAGGATGGGACGCTGCGGCTCTTTGTCGAAACGCTCGATGTCGATCATTCCCCGGTCGCTGGTGTCCATAACGACAGGAATTTCAAGATGTCGTGCCCTGTGCCGTGCGAGCACTTTAATATCGAGGCCATCGCACACTTCCACGAGCATATCGAGCTTTCCGTTTTCTGTCAGAAAATCATCGATATTGCCTTCTGAAATCCCGTTGCGATAGATCCGCACCTGGATAAACGGATCGATTTCCGCAATGGCGCGCGCAGCAGTAACAGACTTGTTCATGCCCAGGTTGTGCGTACTGGTCTGAATGCGGTTTAAGTTTGAAAGTTCAATGAGATCATAATCGGCCAGCCGCAATTCGCCCACGGACCTTTCGGTCGCCAGCGTCATGGCAACCGCATGCCCGATCGACAGACCAATGATGCCGATCTTTTTGGTAGACAATAATTGCTGTTCCTCACGGGTAATCTTACAATAGTTGCGATTGGTCCTGACCATGCCAAATTCTTCATTATCAAGCAAATGTACCAGCCTCCTGCTCCAAGGATAATACACCCAGACACCATATTCCTGAAATGTCAGTCCGCCGAGGTGTTCCTGTATGCCGGCGTCTGATTGTTCCGGACTGAGCCTGATGGAAGGATTTTTAATTTTTACAAGTTCAAAAAGCTGATCGTAGATAGTGTCAAACAGCATAATGCCTGGGTTCCGCTCCATAAGAACTTCCAGCCTTTTTTTGTCCTCCAAATGACGCAGGCGAAAGAAAAGCGGTCTGAATGTATCTTCCAGTCGCTCAGAAGTCCTTTCTTCGGGCTTTGTTAATGTATCCATACACATTCTGTCCGGGATTTTGGTTTGAGTTTTTTTGTGTAAAATCAATGTGTATTAAGCGCTGACGGCATTATATTCAGCAAGATGCGCTTTACTTCCAGGCTCTGCTTTTCCAGTTTTTTCTGAGAAATGATCGCCTAAGACATCGATGCCGTATCTGCAAACAATTCCGGCGAGAATGGCGCGGTTAATGTGTTTTTGGGACATACTATGGATTTCCGAAAGAACAGCAGCCGAGGAAGTGGGAAATTTAAAGCCTGGATAACCATTGTCATTCTGCTCTGCATAAATTCCTGCCATCATCGGCAGCAGATCCGCGTGATACTTCACCGCATTCGTCGAACACGAGTAAAGGCAATATTTGGCATTATCTAAAATCGAAATCCCAATTGCCGCTAACATAGCAAATCTGCACAACCCTAGTCCCCGGAACTCGTCCGAAACCGCAACCCTGCTCAACTCGACGGTAGCGTCCCTGAAATGCAGGTTATTGCCGGATTTTATATCAAAAGCATATTCGGTTGGAAGAGAATCAGACATGTCGGGCTTGATTCCGAGGCCAAACTTATGGTTAATGCTTGCCAGCTGTTTTTCTATCGCTGTATTAACCTGCCTTCTCACCACCCGGATCGTGGCGATTTGTCGCCCTTCGGAAAATACTCCAATCAGGTTTGCTTTCCAGTCACTTGGCAGCAGATCATATTTATTGTCCAGATATTCTTCTGAATATTCTTTCTGGTAAATCTTTCTTCTCAGGGCAAGGTGGTCTGTTAAATCGGCCTCGCTTTTAAGTTCTCTGAGTTCAAAATGGCTGAGTAAATACTGGAAGTTAAATTCCATTGGAGTAGATTTTTAAGTTTAAAACAAATGGCTGGAAATCCGTAATTGATGCGACGGACAAAACTACTGTCTGCTGACAGGCCAGGCTTTAAACATTCATTAAGAAGTATTAAGAATTATAAAAATGAAGGGAAGGCTTTACGCCCATAGGTAAAAACAGGAAAAATCTATTCACTGCGTAAGGATTTGACGGGGTTCATCAACGCCGTCGCAACCGTTTTGCCGCCAATAGATATGAGTACCAACACCATCACCAATAGGGCAGGAGCGGAAAAAAGCCACCAGCTCAGTTCAATGCGGACAGCGTAATGCGCCAGCCAGTTTTTGACCAGTAAGAACGTGATCGGTAAGCCGATGAGTATGGCTATGGATGCAGTCCTGATAAAATCTTTGGACAACAAAAGCATGAGGCTTGTGGTGCTTGCCCCGATTACCTTGCGGATCCCGATTTCTTTGGTTCGCTTTGAGACAGTGAAAGTTGCAAGTCCGAACAGGCCAAAGCAGGAGATCAGGATGGCAAAGCCAGTTAATGCGCCGAAAACCTGCTGGAAGCGGTCGTCGGATTTATATTGTTTGTCGTATTCGCTGTCTAAAAAGAAATAGCTGAATGGTGCGTAAGGGAAGTTGGCCTCATAAACCTTTTTCAATGAAGCGAGCTGTTCATCCGCATTTCCTGTTGTGAATTTCACACTTGCAAACGAGCGGAAGTATGGAGAATACAGGTGGATGATTGGAATGTGGGCAGCTTTTGGTGATTCGTAGTGATAATTTTTGACAACGCCCCGGATGGTTGCCTTGCGTCCCCACATATCAACACCCTTACCGATGGCCGCTTCGGGCGTCGCAAACCCCCAAAGCCGGATAGTTTCTTCATTGACGATCAGCTGCCTATTGGTGGTGTCCGAAAAACCGTGAATTGTCAGCGCATCGAAGTTTTTTCCAGCGAGCAGTTTAACGCCCATTACACTAAAAAACGAAGTGTCAGCCTCCGTAATATAATAATTGTAATACGTTTTCTTAGCGGCCCCGGATGGATTCAGGCCAGTCGTCGTCCCCATTTGCGTCGATCCCAGCCCTGGCACCGTTCCCGAAAATGAAACCGATTTAACATTAGACTGAGCAAGCAGCATTTGCTTGAACGCAACATTATCCTTGTGCGCGTCACTCGCCACAGGAGCTTCAACCACCAGCGTATGGTCCATGTTGAGGCCAAGATTTTGCTGCCTCAAAAACTTCACCTGCCGGTATACCGCAAACGTTTGGACAAGCAGGATAATGGTCACTGTAAACTGAAAAACGACCAAAGCCTTGCGCAGGAATACGCCTTTCGCCGAACGGGAGAACTGCCCTTTCAGCACAGCGGCGGGATCAAACGAAGAGAGAACAAAGGCCGGGTAAAACCCTGATAAAGAAATACTCAATAACAAGAATGTCCCGAGACTCTCCCAAAAAAATGCATCTTCAAAAACAACAAAACCCTCGGGCAGCCCCGCCATCTCAATATATACCGAAGCAAAAGCTGCTACCAACACGACCGCCACAATTCCCGCCAGCCCATTGATGAGCACAGCTTCCATGAAAATTTGTGTCCTTATCTGACCACTCGTTGAACCGACCACTTTCCGCATGCCAATTTCCCGCGCGCGGTCAAGCGCCTTGGAGGTGGTAAGGTTTACATAATTTACAAAAGCAGTCAACAACACAAGAAATGCTACGCCCAGCAGGAAATATACCGACTGCGCATCGCCGCCCGGTTCAGTCTCATAAGTCTTGTTAGAATGCAGATGGATGTCGCTGATCTTCTGCGCAACAACCCGCTCATTGACTATCTTCTTTTCGCTGACCAGCCGGTCACTGAAGGCAGCCAGCGATTTTGTAAATGCTTCGTAAGTCGTATTTGCGTCCAGTTGAAGGTAAGTGTATGTGTTATTGTTGTTCCAATTATCATCCGATTCGCCAAAATCTAACACCATGGTTGGATAAGATACGATCATGTCCAATTTAAGGTGTGTGTTTGCCGGGCTATCCGGCACCACGCCCACCACTTCGAGCAGAATGGTGCCATTTCTTCGCGGCATTTTTAATGTTTTGCCCAGGACGTCGAGCGTATTGAAATAAGTCAGCGCCAATGATTCTGTCAGAATAACCTGCCGCGGTTTGGTAAAAAGATTTTTTCGGCTGCCCCTGAGCAGCGGATAATGGAACATTGAAAAAAAGGCCGAGTCGACTGCGTAGACATTGTTTACCAGATAATATTTATCGTCCAGCTGAACGGTCACATTGGGCTTTCGCAACGGGTAAGCACGCGTGAAATTAACAACCTCACTCATTTCGCGCATCGCCCTGGGCCCAACTGGCGGATACATTTCAGCGTCCTGTGCATCCAATGCGCCATTGTTCAGATAATCCATAGAGATCCGCACGACCTGCTCCGAAAGCGGATAAGATTTTTCGTAGCTCAATTCAAACCGCACATACTGAATGATCAGCAACGCCACAGCCAATCCAGTCGCCAGACCTACGACATTAATCACGGTAAACGTGTTGTCTTTCCTGATAATCCGAAGGGCGATTTTGAGGTAATTTGCAAGCATGTTGATTAGCTGTTTGATGCCTTAGTGGCTTTTCAGGATCTCTACCGGGTTACTTCTTGCTGCCTTCATAGTCTGCGAGCCGATCATGATACAAGCGATCAGCGATACCACCAGCAAGCCGGCGGATAGCTCGGCAATTTGAACCGGTGTATGATAAGGGAAGTTCGTAAGCACAAACGATTCGAAGAAAAGATACGTAGCAGGAATAGCAATCAATGCTGATATTGACAGCAACACGACAAAACCATGGCTCAACAGGAAAACGAGGTTGCCGGAGCTGGCTCCCATCACTTTCCGGATACCGATTTCTTTTAATCTTGTCTCCGTTGTGAATACTACCATTCCAAACAATCCCATGGAGGCAATGGAAATGGCCAGGATTGAAAGGAAGCCAATGATCTTGATTATGGTTGAAAATTCGCTGTAAGCATCTTCAATCTCTTCGTCATAAAATTTTGCCTTAAAAGGATGGATCCTATCAATTTTCTTCCATCCGGACTCGATTTTGGCCATGGTTGCCGGCATGTCCGCGCTTTGTATCTTGGCATTAATAACTGCCCGGTCCTCAGGTGTCCAGAACATGAATGCTACGGGTTCGATAAGGTTGTCTACTTTGCCATAGTGAAAGTCCTTAATGACGCCGACAATCTTCATCTTACGGTCTTTTATTCGAAAACTGTTGAACATAACCTGTTTTCCGATTGCTTCTTGAGGATCACCTAAGTTAAACCGCTTCAAAACCTGCTGGTTAACAATCACCTCGCTAGCTGCTTCTGATGTGGTGGGCCGCGTCACGAAATTGTCACCGGCGAGCAGCTTGTAATTGTGTAAAGACAGGTAATTTTCGTCAATGTGGTTGGTCATGACAAGTGCAGAGTCCTGCGAATCGTTGTATTTCATATAACCGCCCCATGCATTGCCAACGGCGGTGATGATCAGCGATCTGGATAACGCAGTTACTTCCGGCATTTCCTGTAATTGTTTCAGCAGTGCCTCAGGCTTATTTCCCTGCATGTTAATGTTCAGGATGTTTTCAGTATTAAATCCCAGGTCGAATGCAAGAATGTTTTTATACTGAACATAGCCCACCGCGGTTGTTGTTATGAAAATCAATGTGACCGTGTACTGAACCACCACCAAAGCGCGCCTGAGTGTCACATTCTTGAATACTTTTATCGATGAAACATTCCCGAGCGCATGGATTGCACTTACTTTCGAAAAAAACAATGCAGGTATGACACCGGCAATGACACCCACAGTAACTGAGAAAAATATAAAGGCTGCTACGGTTGTGGGCGTGAGATCGAGCTTCACCGTGCGCTGCATTTGCGGGGCAATATTAATCAGTTGTGGCCGCAGGGCGAGGAAAATGAAATAGGAGAGAACCAGGGCAGCAAGCGAAATCAGGATCGCCTCGGCCAAAAATTGCTGCCATATCTGGCCTTTGCGGGCGCCTATGGCCTTGCGAAGGCCTATTTCTTTAAAGCGGCGCGTTGCACGTGCTATCGATAGATTGGTATAATTGAAACAAGCAGACAAAATCACAACAAATGCAAGACCACTCAGTATCCAAAGTACGATCGGTGGCATATGCGGGTTCACCGAGCCGCTCATGGAGCCGGAGTGGAGATCCTCGCCAATTACAATGTCGTGCAATGGCAGCAGTTCGAGCTGAATATTTGTTTGCGCTTCGGCGAGATTTTCTTTGTTTGCAATCGCGTCGAGCTGTGTCTGGATGGCAGCCAGGTTGGCATTTTCCGGCAGCATCAAATACACGGAGTTGGAAAACATGTTTGCCCATTTACCAAACTCCCTGTCATTCTTGTTGAGCTGTTGGGCCGTTGATAACGATACCAGCGCCTCAAAACTGATATGTGAGAAAAAGGGAACATCCTTTATGATCCCGGTAACCTGATAATCTAATGTATCAAATTTGACCGCCTTGCCGAGCGCTGGTCTGTTGCCAAATAACTTTTTTGCCGCTGTTTCTGTAAGAACGACTGAGTAGGGATCTTTCAGGGCTGTTTCGGGGTTGCCTTCCAGCATCGGAAATGTAAATATCCTGAACAGCGAAGGCTCCGCCCAGAAGCCCTTGATAGGAAGCACATTGTCACCAACTGTAGCGTCCTGCAGGAAGTCATTCCGCAGAATCGCCACTTCTTCGACACCAGTCACTTTTTCCCTGATTAGCTGACCCGTCTTAATGGAAGTCGATGAATACTTGCTGCTGCCTTGCTCGCCCTTGAAAGTCGCCACATTGGTGATGCGATAGATCCGTTTACCATGCTTATGAAACTTGTCATACGAACGCAGGTCAAGCACGAATGCAATCAGCAGCAGGCCGACGGACATGCTGATAGCAAGACCGACAACATTGATGGACGAGAAGAGTTTGTTACGCAATAAACCACGTCCTGATGTTTTGAAGTAGCTTCCGATCATAATCCATTAAATAAATATATTTGGAAAAGATCAATATCTATGCCATGTTTTTAACAAATTGAAAATCAGGAAATTAATGCAGCGCTTACCAGCGTTGCTGTTCGAAAATGAACGGTTGTTCAAGGAAGCAGGACAAATTAAGGCTGCCGTTAAAAGCGCACGTAATTGTGTCGAAATAATTGTGAAATTCCTGCGGCTAATACTATTCATTTTTGAGTGATTTTACAGGATTCATAAGCGCTGCTCTGACGCTTTGGAAACTCACAGTAATTAAAGCAATGCTTACCGCCAGTGTTCCGGCCAGGAAGAAAACCCACCATTCAATTTCAATCCGGTAATTAAAGCCTTGCAGCCAGCGGCTCATCATGTACCAGGCAATAGGAGAGGCGATCAGGATGGCAAATAATACGGGTTTCAGAAAATCGCCTGATAGCAATGTTACTACGCTTTTCACAGATGCGCCGAGCACTTTCCGAACGCCGATTTCTTTGGTACGCTGCTCTGCCATAAATGTCGCCAGACCGAACAAGCCCAGACACGAAATGAATATGGCAACAGTTGTAAACGTTGTAAAAAGCACCTGTGTCCGTTGTTCGGCACGGTACATTGCATCAAAACTTTCATTCAGAAAAGAATATTCAAACGGCTGACCGGGTGCAATTTTCTTCCATTTATTTTCCAATGCGGATATTGAGGCGGCCATATCCGATGTTTCCAGTCGCAGCGACAGCGCATCACTGCTTTTGCCCGAGACAATATCAGCATCCAGCATGAAGCACAACGGTTCTATTCGGGTTCGCAGCGATTCGTAATGAAAATCTTTGACAACACCCACAATTGTTAATCTTTCACCGCCTTGCTTGTGAATGCTTTTTCCGATGGGTTCTTTGTAGCTAAGCTGTTTCGCGGCAGTCTCATTGATCACAACGCGGGATGAATCGGCCGCCTGGCCTTTTATGAAATTACGGCCTTGAACCAACACCATTTTATACGTCGCCAGGTAATCTTCATCAACTTCCCACTCCTGCATGGCCATCGAATATTTCTGGTCGGTTTGACTCTCGGGATACCAGTAGTCACCGTTCCGTTTGGAGGTTACGGGCAGAAAACTGCTGATACTCGCCGCCTTGACCTGTTCATCCTGCAAAGCAATTTCCTTAAAAGTGCGAAGCTGGTTTTCGGGTACTTCGGGTGTATTCAGGACAATTACCTGTTCTTTACCATAGCCCACATTTTTGCTTTGAATAAATTGCAGTTGCTGGTTAATCAGTAAAGTCGCAATGATCAGGATCACAGACATGGAGAATTGAAATACAACCAACGAACTGCGCAGACTTTGCCTTTTCGGATGTGAACCGGAGCCGTTTTTAATGGCCTTTGCAGGCTGAAACGAAGAAATGTAAAAAGCAGGATAGATCCCTGCCAATAAGCCAACAGCAACTGTGCCCAGGAACAAAAAGAAAGCAACCGGCAGCGTTGTAAACTCTGAGATCAACAGACTTTCGCCGGTTAATGAATTGAAAACAGGCAGCAGGCTAACCAAGCTTCCAATCGCAACGAGCAGAGAGATAAATGCGATCAGCATGGACTCAGACAAAAACTGATATATCAAACCAATGCGATTGGACCCCAGCACTTTCCGGACACCGATCTCCCGTGCACGTTTGATGGAGCGGGCCGTTGTCAAATTGATGAAATTCACAACTGCGATCATCAGTATGAACAGGGCGATGCCAGCGAAAATGTAAACATACTCTATGCTGCCGTTCGGCATCAGTTCACCTGCTCTGTTGGAATGTAAGTGAATGTCTGTCAGTGGGATTAACGAATAACGGAAGTAGTTGCCCTGCTTGCGAGCCTCGGCCAATGTAGTGTTGAAAAACCGTCGTAAGGCAGGATCAAGATAGGTTTGTAATACTTTTTCAAATTTGGCCTGGACGGCTTTTGGACTGGTTCCGGGTTTGAGCAGAATGTAGGTGTTAAAAATATGGTTTCCCCATTTGTCTGCTTTTGCGTCCCTGGTTTCCCAAAGCGGTAGAATGAAGTCGGCCTGGAAATGGGATTGTGCCGGAATGTCGCCGATGACAGCCGTTACTTGCCTGGACTCGTTATTATTGAAAGTCAAAACTTTGTTTAAGGCATGGGTTGAGCCAAAATACTTTCTGGCCATCCGCTCGGTGATGACCACGGAATTGGGTTTTGCTAAGGCTGTTGCTGGATTGCCCGATAGCATCTTCAATGTAAAAACACGAAATATAGTAGAATCGGCAAGCAAAATAGCCTGCTCTCGGACATTATCGCGCGTGCTTTTCACCAGGCAGTTCTGATATTTGCCCAACCGGACAGCCTCTTCCACTTCCGGGAATTCTGTTTTCAAAGTTGCGCCCAGCGGGGTAGGAGCGGCAGCCGTTTGCAGGCCTTGTAGGGAGAAGCTAATGTCGCTGTTTACTCGGTATATGCGTTCTGAATTTTCATTGTAACGATCAAAATTCAGCTCATTTTTAATGTAGAGACCAATAAAGAGTGTAATGGTCAGTGCGGTGGCTAACCCGGTAACCGTAATTGCAGAGTACCATTTATTTTGGATCAGGCTCCGCAGTGCCATTTTGATATAATTCCGTAGCAATCGCGTGGGTCGGTTAGGTTGGTCAGTATTCCTGATTGCAAAGTCAAGTATTATGCCATTGCGATAATCATCGATTTTATGTCGTAAAGCCCATGGCTGCCACAGAATTTGTCCGATTTCGGACAGTGGATAAGATGAATGTCCGTATTGAGCATTTGATCCGAAATAGTAATGCTCTCACGAATGAAAGCATTTCACTAGCAGGTAACAAAACCCTTCGCTTCAATAGTTTTCATCATTTTAGTATTTAATAACATGATGTGACTTTTGGTGATGTCGCTTCATTATAAAACCAATCAGGATAGATGATGACTCTGCGGTTCAAGCAAACATATAAGTCCTTGTATATCATTGTGCTACTGCTTATTTTGAAAGCAGCATTTAAACCAAATCAATGATTTTATACAATTTACTTTCCTGGGATACACAGAATTTTGTGTAAAAAAGGAAAGTAAAAAATGAAAACAACTCAAAACACGGAAATCGAAGTTGCCTTTCAGCTTCGGAAAAAGTATAAGACTATCAAAGGGCTGCGAATGGCTTACTTGGACTATGGCAAAGGTGATCCCATTATTTTTCTTCACGGCAACCCAACGTCAAGCTATATCTGGCGAAATGTTCTTCCATATGTACAGGATCTGGGACGGTGCATAGCTCCTGATCTGCCGGGCATGGGAGATTCGGGACATTTCAGCAATGCCTCGGATTATAATTTTGTTAATAACATGATGCATCTGGATATGCTTTTCAGCGCGCTCGGCATTCATGAAAATATCATTTTTGTGGCGCATGACTGGGGCTCGGCGCTCGCTTTTGACTGGGCAAGAAAACATCCTGGTGCCGTGAAAGGATTCGTGTATATGGAAGCCATTACCAGGCCACGCGCCTGGGACGAAGTACCCGGTGCAGCACGCGAAACTTTTCAAAAACTGCGGACCAGTGAAGGCGAAGAAATGGTGCTGATGAAGAACTCATTCATAGAGTTTAATTTGCCGAAAACGATCCTGCGCACATTGTCGGACAAAGAAATGGCGGAATACCGTCGCCCATTTTCTGAGCCCGGCGAAGACAGGCGGGCCATGCTCGCCTGAGCCCATTTATCAGGGCATTTGTGGTTGTGGAAAGCAACGGCTCCTTTGTGAACCGTTTGTTGCCGGATACTTCGGTTGTAGCAGCTATCCGCTTGCAGGGTCATGTCCATTATCAAGGGCAGAATGGCAACAATTGCCTCCCTGTGCTGTCGCTATCCGGACTGAGGAAATCTTTCAGGATTGCCGAATACGGCCATAACAGTGCTAATATTCTTGTCCAGTTTAAAGAAGGCGGCGCTGCTGCCTTCTTCCATCTGCCCATTCACGAATTGTTTGAACTGCATGTATCATTAGATCACTTTTTCAAGCCCTCCGAATTAATGTTTTTGCAAGAACAGCTGGAAGCAGCTGAATCCATTCAAGGCAAAGTCAATATTGTACAGAAGTTTTTTATTGCAAGGATTCGGTGTCAAAAAAAGGATCTGCTCATTACGCACTCTGTTGAAAAAATAAAGGCTGTCAAAGGAATGCTCAGTGTAAAGGAATTGTCTGATAACCTGCACGTTAGTTTAGATGTTTTTGAAAAACGATTTCGAAAGACCGTCGGGACAACGCCGAAGCAATTTGCTGATATAGTCCGTATGAAAGCGCTCATCGGGCAGGTATCGGAAAATGGGCCGCTTCTTAATTCAGCTCTGGATGCAGGTTTCTTTGATCAATCGCACTTTATCAGAAACTTTAAAAAGTTCACCGGGCAGACTCCGAAAGAATTTTTTAATATATCGCGGTTACATTAGCATTCCAAACCCACCACATTCAACGCCTTTTGCTTGTAGCTGGCCAGTTTTGCTTTGGCGATGGCGGGTTCTTTGATCATGCTTAAATAAAAATAGGCGCCATCCAGGATCGTAAATATAAGATCGGCGCATTCGTAGGGATTGTCAACGGAAAGGCTTCCGTCTTCATTGCATGCCTCAATCAGCTCGGAAAGTTTATGTCTGAGGCTTTCCAGGAGGGATTTGTATCTCATTTTAATTTTCTCGTCTCTAAACGACAACGCATAGCAGCTGTAAAAAAGCCCGTCGTCAAATAAGGTATCCCACTTTTTTGAAAAAAGATTATCGATCACTTTCAGCAGAATGGTTTTCGAATTCTTGGCAGATTTTCCCGGCACATTGAAAATCGGCGTGTAGCGGTCGAGAATGAAGTCGATCAGGGCGTAGCTCAGCTCTTCTTTATTTTGAAAATAATGAATGATAAGGCTCGGGTTCACATCCATCTCCTTGGCTATCTTGGCGATAGACGTATTTTCGAGTCCCTCTATCTTTGCCAATTTATAAAATGCCAGAATAATTTCCTGCTGTCGGGCCCCTTTGAGGCTTTTTCTTCCCATGCCTGAGTTTTGATTTGAATCCGCGATAATACAAAAGAAAAACATTAGAGTAGAATACTATACCCGCGTATTTTTATTGAATGAACGTTCAATCAAAATAATGACAAATTGTTAACATTCCCTTAAAACGTATGTCCTCCTGAATCAGCAATTTTGCGAAGAATAAAACGGTCGTTTTCGGCCGTAGTCATCATTTTAACCAAATCATTTGTATGGCGCAAAATCTATCTAAATTGTTTAAAAAGCATCGGTCGGTTTGCCTGTTGTGGCTGCTGACGGCTTTATTGGGAGGCTCGGCGCTCCAATCCTTTGCGCAGGGCGAGGTGCGGGGAGTGATCAAATCGGCTGACGGCAGCGGCGTGCTGCCCGGCGTGAATGTACTGGTGAAAGGAACGCAGCAAGGAACCGTTTCCGACGGCGAGGGAAAATATGTCCTGCGCGGTTTACAGCCCGATGCCATTCTTGTTTTCTCATTCATAGGTTACAAACCGCAGGAAGCAACGGTAGGCAAGGCAACATCCCTGGACATTACCCTCGAACTGGATGCTGCCAACCTGCACGAAGTGGTCGTGGTGGGTTATGGTGCCCAGAAAAAGGAAAACCTTTCGGGAGCGGTGGACGTGGTAGACAGCAAAATGCTGGAAGCCAGGCCAATCCAGAATGTAGCGCAGGGTTTGCAAGGCGCAGTTCCCAACCTTAACATTGACTTCGTAAGCGGCGAGCCGGGGCAGGCTCCCAACATCAACATCCGTGGTTTTACTTCCATTAATGGTGGTAACCCGCTGATTTTAGTTGATAATGTGCCGATGGACGCGGCGGAGCTGAGTTTCATTGCGCCTTCGGACATTAAGAGTATTTCGGTTTTGAAAGATGCTTCTTCGGCAGCCATTTACGGAGCGCGTGCGGCCTACGGCGTGATCCTTATTACGACTAAAACCGGCACAGGGGAAAAGATGAGCATCAACTACTCTAACAACTTTTCATTCGGTAAACCCACCGTGCTTCCCAACAAAGTGATTGATCCGTATATATACATGCGTTTGCTTGAAACTTCGACGGATAACACGCCCTGGGACAACGTTAATTACACGGCGAGCCAGTATGCCTGGGCCAAAGACCGCTCAGACAACCCCTCCGGAACCGATCCGATCCGCCTGAACCCGGTCGATAATTCGCTTTATGAATACATGGGTAACACGGACTGGACCAAATATTTCCTGGATAATTTTACGCTTTCGCAGCGCCACAACATTTCGCTTGCCGGGAAATCGGGTAAGACAACTTATTATTTATCAGGCGCGTATGATTCTCAGAATGGTGCGTTGAAAATTGCAGAGGACAAATTCGACCGTTACACCACGCGTGGCAAGGTTAACTTCCAGCCTTACAAATGGCTTTCCATCGGAAACAACACTTCCATTGCCCTGACTGAAAGAGCCAAACCGTATCAACTCTCGATCCAAAGGCTTTATGACCTGTTCCCTACATCGGTGGATAAAAATCCGGACGGAACCTGGGCCAATACGGATGTGGGCAGAGTAGCGGCGCAGCTGACGGAAGGCGGTCGTTCACTCAAAAAGGACAATATGTTTCAGACGACTTTCAATGCGGAAATGTCCTTTTTTGAAGATATGCTGAAATTTAATTCTGATTTCACTACGCGGAGAGAGAACATTAATTACGCGGGAAACCAGTCCAAAGTGCGGATCGGATATGGGCCGTCGGACATTCGCGAAGAGGGCAATAATATTGCCTACCGCAGAGCGGATAATGTTAACTACACTGTTTTTAATGCTTATGCGACCTTTAACAAGGCCTTAGGATTTCACAGTCTGAATGCCATAGCAGGTTACAACCAGGAGTCAAACCGGGCTGAGTATTTCGAGGCGCAGAAAGCGGGTGTTATTTCTGCTTCCTTACCAAGCATAGGCCTGGCAACTGGCGAGGCACTTGTGGGTGAGGGAATCCGTGAGTGGGCGATCCGGGGCGCGTTTTACCGTTTGAACTACATTTATAAAGACAAATACATTGTCGAGTTCAATGGTCGTTACGACGGTTCTTCCAAGTTCCCGAAGGACAAGCGTTTTGGTTTCTTCCCGTCGGCGTCGGCGGCCTGGAAAGTAGACGGTGAGGAGTTTTGGAAGCCAGTGTCGAAGGTTGTAAACCATTTTAAGATCCGTGGATCCTACGGTTTGCTGGGTAACCAGTTTGTGAGTGAATACGGCTACATCGCCAAGATGGGGACTAAGAGAGGCCAATACATTGTAGACGGCAACGTGCCGCAAGTGGTAACTTCGGACGCACCGGTTTCACCTAATTATACCTGGGAAAAAGTAACGTCCGCCAATATAGGCGCTGATCTTGGCTTTTTTCAACACAAAATCACGGCTTCATTTGACTATTACAGCCGGGATACTAAGGGAATGCTCACGCAGGGCCGCGATCTTCCGGACGTGCTCGGTGCGGCTGAGCCGAGAGAAAATGCGGCAGACCTGAGAACAAAAGGTTGGGAACTGTCCGTGGGTTATGATGAAGATTTCAATGTAGGCGGAAAAAACCTGCGCTTCAACAGCAAGTTCACATTGGGCGACAGCCGTTCAACGATCACGGGCTTCGACAACCCGAACAAGAATTTGACCCAATATTACAAAGGTATGGAGCTTGGTGAAATGTGGGGACTGAAAAGCGATGGCCTTTTCCAGACGCAGGACGAGATCAGCAAGCTCGACCAAACGCAGATCATTCCCTGGGGTGCATTGTCGGTTGTGCCGGGCTGGCCTAAATATCAGGACCTGGATGGCAATGGTAAAATAGAAAAAGGGACGACAGTGGATAATGCCAAAGACCTTTCAAGGATCGGCAATGTTACGCCGAGGCTTCGTTTTGGGTTGAATCTGGGCGCAGAATGGAATGGTTTTGATTTCCGCGCATTCTTCCAGGGCATTGGTAAAATGGATTATTATCCACTCAATTATCTCTATTGGGGCTTTTACCAGCAGCCATATGCCGGCGGATACGCGCATTTGCTCGATTTTTACCGCGGCGCGGCTGATAGCGATGTCCTGCGCGGACAACATTCGCAGTCCTATATCAACGCCGGCCTGGCCGATGCCAACACCGACGCGAAGTTCCCCGTATTACAATCCTGGCTTGCAGACAGAAACCTGGGCGAACGGGTGGACCAGTCGCAAGGGCTTGCCATTCCGCAGACACGTTACATGCTGAGCGGCGCTTATGTGAGACTCAAAAACATTACGATCGGTTATACATTCCCATCGGCAATGCTGCAAAAAATCAAGGTTTCGAGACTGCGCATTTATGCAAGCGGCGAAAACCTGGCGGAGCTATCGCAGGTGAAGAAGTTCTTTGACCCGGAATCCATAACGGATAATGTCGATAAAGTAGACCCTTCCAAAAGCACTTCAAGCGGCTGGGGATATGCTTATCCGTTCCAGCGGAAATTCTCATTCGGATTGGAACTGCAGTTTTAATTTAAATAAGATCTTAAAATGAAAAAATATATTCAATTGCTGCTGGCAGCCGGTCTGCTAACCGTTGTTTCGGGCTGTAATGATGAGTTCCTGGACCGCGTTCCGCAAACGGAAATTTCAAAAGATAAATATTTCAACAGCGAGCAGGACCTCGAAACCTACATCCTGGGCCTGTACGATTTCGGCGGAACTGGCATTTACGTCGATGATGCTTCTACCGACAATGCTGCCACCACCGGCGCAACGGAGATCAAGAGCATTATGGTAGGAAACCCTTCATCGGCCACGGTCAATGCAGGTTGGGATTGGACAGCATTGCGCAACATTAATTTTTTCCTGGACAATTTCCGCAAAGCACCGATCAGCGAAGAGGCGCTCAACCATTACGAAGGCCTCGCGCGATTTTTTCGTGCCAGATTTTATATGGAAAAAGTGAAGCGTTACTCCAATGTGCCCTGGTATGACCACGTGCTCGCAACCAATGACGAAGCGCTTAACAAGCCGCAGGATAACCGGGAATTTGTGATTGGTAAAATATTTGAAGACTATGCTTTCGCCGCGCGGCATGTGCGTGACGACAACCGGTCGGGTGCGGTCAACAATGCCACTGTGCTTACTTACCAGGCCCGGCATGCTTTATACGAAGGCACTTTCCGCAAATATCATAGCGAGCTTAACCTGCAAGCCTCTGCAAACGGCTTCTTGCAAATTGCCAGGGACGCTGCGAAAAAAGTGATTGACAGCGGTGATTACTCGGTCCATAGCACCGGCAAACCAATGGAAGATTACGCTTCGCTATTCAATAATACCAGTCTTGAAAGTAATGCAGAGGTGATCCTGGGTACATTTAATGAACAGGATAAGATCAATAGCGGCTGGTGGGGTGCATTTATGTTCGGGAATTACGAAGCCAGTCCCGCGCGTGATTTGCTGCAAACGTATCTCATGAAGGATGGCACGCCTTTCACAAACCAGGCCGGTTATGCTGCAAAGCTTTTTACCGAAGAATTCAAAAACCGGGATCCGCGCCTCTACCAGACATTCGCTTACCCAGGTTGGGAACTGGTGAATGCGACCACTTATTCGCAGGGAGCCGGGATTTATATTCAGCAGTTTGCCAAGAATCAGTCGGGTTATCACCAGTTAAAGGGTTTTGTAAACCAAAAAGAAGTGGCAGTTGCCAACAGCCTGGACACGCCATTGCTGCGTTATGCGGAAGTGTTGCTCACTTACGCAGAAGCGAAAGCAGAACTAAACGAGCTGACGCAAGCCGATCTGGATCTTTCTGTAAATAAGGTTCGTGCCCGGGCCGGGATGCCTAAGCTGACATTGAATGCCACAGCGGATGCCACATTGAAATCGCAATATCCATCCGCAACCAGCAGCACCCTGGGCGCATTGCTCGAAATACGCCGCGAAAGGCGCGTTGAGCTGGCTATGGAAGGTTTCAGATACGACGACCTTATGCGCTGGAACGCCGGAAAGCTCATTGAAAAAGAACCGGAAGGATTATACTTTCCCGGCCTGGGCAACTACGACCTTACCGGCGATGGTGTCGTGGATGTAAAACTGATCCCCGTATCCTCAGCCATTCCGGCCGAGGCCAACAAAGAATCCAATTCGTTGGGCAAGAAGTTGATCTATTACCGTGTAGGCCCGGTTGGCAGCGATGCATCCTTTTTCCTGAAAAACGGAACCAGCGGCACCATCGTTACCGACCCGGAAAGAGGCACATTCCAGGAACCAAAATACTATTACCGACCCGTACCCAAGTCACAAGTAACGCTTAACCCGAATTTGAAGCAGTATTTTGGCTGGGAGTAGTTATCTTACTGCCGAGATTGACGGCGCAAGCGGTGACAACTGGCCCGTTACCAACCCTGTCACCTTGAGCGGAGCGGGCCGCCGGGCGGCCGAAGGGCAGAACCGCGATGTCAGTTCCTCTGTCACCCTGAGCGGACCGGGCCGCCGGGCGGCCGAAGGGGGCGTTACTACTTGGCAGCAACGCCCCTTCGGCTCCGCTCAGGGTGACAGAGGATGTTACAAACCACATTAAATAAACAAGGCCAACCACCCAAAAACCCACAAACCCAATGTCCCCAAAACAAGCCATTTCCATAATCCTAACCCTCTTCATCTTCCACCAGACCGCTGCTCAGACTAAGAACAAATCCCTCTTCGTCATCGTGGATGGTATTTCATATGAGCAGTTGAAAAAAGTGGCGACGCCTAATCTGGATGCGATTGCGAAAGTGGGAGGGATGACGCGGGCCTATGTGGGGGGTGAGAAAAAGACATATTCACAAACGCCGACGATTTCGGCCGTAGGTTACAATAGCCTGCTAACCGGCACGTGGGTGAACAAGCATAATGTCTGGGATAACGACATTAAGGCTCCCAATTACCAGTACTGGACTATTTTCAGGTTTTTGCGTGAAACCTATCCTGCCAAAAAAACAGCCATTTTTTCCACCTGGCTTGACAACCGCACGAAGCTGATCGGGACGGGTTTGCCGGAAACGGGGAAGATGAAGATGGATTATTTTTTCGATGGTTTTGAGCTCGATACCATCAATTTTCCGCACGATAAAGGCGCACAATACATCAGCAAGATCGACGGGAAAGTTGTGGACGAAGCAGCTGCCAACATCAAAAGTGAAGCGCCGGATCTTTCCTGGGTTTACCTGGAATTTACGGACGATATGGGCCATCGCTATGGCAATAGTCCGCAGTTTTTTGATGCTGTAAAAAGAATGGATGCGCAAATGGGCCAGCTATGGGAAGCGGTGAAAGAGAGAGAGAGCAAGCATGGTGAAAACTGGCAGCTATTTATCACCACGGATCACGGAAGGGGAGAGCCGGCTGGCAAGGACCACGGCGGCCAGTCCGATGCCGAGCGCAGCACCTGGATTGTCACAAATGCCAAAGAACTGAACCCTTATTTTACCAAATCTGCACAAAACAAGCAGATTCCGGCTATCGTGGACATTATGCCGACCATGGCACGGCACCTGGATCTGAAAATCCCCAAAGAGCAGCGCTTCGAGCTGGACGGCATCCCTTTAACAGGCAAAATTTCCATCACCGATCTGGCTGTAAATAAGGAATCGGACAACATTCTTCTAAGCTGGCTGCCGCAGGAAAAAGATGGCGAGGTGAAGATCTGGCTTGCAGTAACCAACAAATTCGAAACCGGCGGCAGCGACCTTTACATGCTCATGAAACAACTCCCCGTGTCGGAAGGAAAAGCATCATTAGATATCAGCAAATTCCCGAAAGGATTTTACAAGGTGGTTGTCGAAGGAAAATACAATGTGGTCAACCGCTGGATTGTGGAGCAGTAACACTGAATGTTTCGCCTTAAACTATTAAACTTTACTTCCCGGTCTCAGAATTTGGTGCATCCACCGGTTTTGATTCCGGGGAGCCTTTCTGGCGCAGGAAAATAGTCAATATTACAATGCTGGCTATGGATAGGAATTCGCTCTGCCAGTTTTGGAATGTTTCGAACCAAAAGTTGGCTTGCAGCAGATAATCACCAATTGAATCTTTTGCCTTCCCAAGTAAAACCTGCTGCTCATTATGGTCCACCCAGCTTCCATACAAGTGCAGCCCCCAACTGATGATAAAGAGGATCCCGAACACCAGGGACAATGAATTTTCATAAAGCTTCAATATAAATCCGCCTTTTCGGACCGGCCAGGGCGCATCCGGTCCCGGCTTAGGCTCGCGATCCACTTCTTCCGGCTCATCAAGGGATTTTGATTCTGCGGAACCTTGCTGGCGAAGTCCTACCGTAAGTATTACGTAAAGGGCCATTTGCAAAAACTCACTTTCAAAATTTTCGAAAGTTGCAGAAATAAAATGCCCGGTCTGAAGATAACTGAGGAAGGTGATTGCCGCTGCCTGTTCCTGTTCAAGCTCTGAGTTGTGTTCGTGCCAGCCTGTTACAGCCTGCGCACCGAGCGTTATAATAAAAAGAGCCACAAAAAGAAGGCCTAAGCCGTTTCTGTATAAAAATGAATGCTGCTTGTTGGCCTGGCCCATTTGTGTTTGGTATATGAAAGGTTATGTTCTTATTACGTTCGTAAAATAGCGGCATATCAAAAAGTTTGCCAGTGCTTCTGCAAGTTTTGAACAGCGCTTTGGAAAAGCCGGCACAGTGGCACTGTTTTTTACTAAAAGCGGTCTTATAACCAATATAATGCATGCAGTATTCGAAAACCCCTCCCGCCAAAGCCATTTTCCTGGACAAAGACGGGACGCTTGTAAAAGACGTTCCCTATAATGTTGATCCTGCACTAGTAACATTCGAATCGGGAGTTTTTGAAGGCCTTGGTGCGTTGCAGGAAGAGGGATTCAAACTTGTGATCATTTCCAATCAATCCGGGCTTGCCTTACAAAAGTTTTCCCTAAGTAAATTGCACGAGCTGATCGACCATTTCAATTTCATTTTCGAGCAGAACGGGCTTGCACTTTCTGGATTTTACTATTGTCCGCATGCACCGTCAGAAGGCAGTGAAACCTGTACATGCCGCAAGCCGCAGCCTGGGTTATTATTTCAAGCAGCAGAAAACTTGAACATTGACCTGGCGCGATCCTGGATGATTGGGGACATTCTCAATGATGCAGAGGCGGGTAACCGTGCTGGTTGCCGAAGCATTTTAATCAATAACGGAAATGAAACGGAATGGCTGAAAGGCCCTTTCCGGGAGCCCGATTACACGACACCTTTCTTCCTGGACGCTGCAAGCCACATTATTGCAAACGAAAACACCATTGCCCATGCCTGAGCAAACACTTGAAAACATACTCTGCATCCGGGCCGACAATATGGGCGACGTCATCATGACCGCACCCGCCATTCGCGCATTGAAAGAGACATTCGGAAGCCGCATAACCCTGCTCACCTCAAAAGCGGGCTCGCTCATCGGGCCTTATTTGGATTGCATCGATGACCTGATCGTATCCGACCTGCCCTGGGTGCAGAGTGCGGGCAGCAGCAGCGGTGCATTGGCTGCAGGAATTGAGGAGTTAAAAAGCAGGAATTTTGATGCAGCTATCATTTTTACCGTTTACAGTCAAAGTGCTCTGCCAGCCGCTATGCTCGTGTATATGGCCGATATCCCTGTACGCCTGGCTTATGCGCGGGAAAATCCTTATCAACTGCTCACACACTGGCTCCCAGATCCGGAGCCCTATCAGCAAATATCCCATCAGGTTAAGCGTGATCTTGAACTGGTTGCTCAATTGGGAGCCGTTACCGCGGACGACCGCCTTTTACTCGGGATCGAACCTTTGAATCGGGCTTCCTTATTTCGTAAACTTTCTATTGTGACCAGTTCCTTGGAGCGGCCATACATGATACTGCATCCGGGTGTGTCCGAAGCGAAAAGAGAATACCCGACAGAATACTGGATAGAAGCGGGAAAGCAGATTGCGGAAAAATATGGTTTGCAGATCTTCATAACCGGATCTGCTGCTGAGCGGGAACCGGCCGAAATGATCAGCCTGGGAATCGGGAAACCGGCAGTGTCGGTTGCGGGAATGCTTTCAATAGGGGAATTTGCAGCGTTTATTGGGCAGGCGACTTGCGTCGTTTCGGTTAATACTGCCACAATCCACATAGCAGCGGCAATGCAAACGCCTCAGGTTGTTTTGTATGCGGAAACCAACCCGCAGCACACGCCGTGGAAGTCGGATTACCGGATCTTACCGTTTTCGGTTCCCGCCCATTTGCAAAGCCGTAACACCGTCATTCAATATGTTTCAAAAAAACTATACACCGAACACATTCCTTATCCCACGCCGGAAATGATTTTATCTGCGCTCGAAACCTTAATCCCTGAAAGTGACATCAGAGTGTGAAATGCTTAACTGGTTATTTCGATCCACCGTTCTCAGAAAAAACTTGCATACAGAATGCAATGTCGACTTCATTAGCTCGTGTTCAATCGGTTTGATCACATAAGCATCCGCGCCGCGCTTGTAACATTGTATGATCTTTTCTTCCGAGTTATCGCTGCTCATTACTACCACAGGAATGTCTTTGAGATGAACGTGCTCCGGCTTGGACGGCTGTTTGAGCAGCGTAAGAAGCTGCATTCCGCTCATACCCGGCATATTTAGATCGAGAATGATAAGCCCGGGAAACAGGTGATTATCATGCCGCTGCGATAAAGCATCGAGATGGCGGTACAGGGACCGGCCATCTTCGAAAAACTTTACACGATACGATTTATCAAACTGTTTGAAAATATTATAAAGCAAAAAATGTAAATCCGGGTTATCGTCTACTATAAATAATTCGGTGTCCATACTAATGATTCCCCTGGTTATTGTTTTAATGTATTGCCAAGAAGTATTATGCAAATTCCATTAAAAGTATGCCCGGACTCCTGGATCGCCGGGCTGCATTTTTCAGTGAGGAACAGAACTGTCAGACAAGGTGCGGAATGACATTTTTTCCGAATTTCTCTATAAAAAGCTTTTGTTCCAGATTTACATTATGCAGGTAAAGGTGCGTAACTCCTGCCGCAATGTCCTGCGAAAGCCATTCCGTGTGCTGGTCGAGACTGTCCGACACCCTTACTGCCTGCATCATATCCTCCGGCCGGACCATTAAGCCCGTAGAATCGAAACCTGCCGGGGAACGGATGTCAGCCAGGAGCGAGGATGGGAAGACATTGTTACGCCATTGCTGGTGCGCGCCTAACAATGCCCTTTCAAGGGTAACATCATAGGACAGCTGCACTTTCAGGTAAACAGGTTTGCCTTCCCCGCCTCCACGGTGAAATGCTTCTACCATTCGGGCCAGCTCCGCGGGCGGGCGCGATGTTGTGATCATGCCATCCGCCCATCCGCCGACCCATTCAGCCGTTTGCTCAGTAATTGCGGCGCCGATTACATCTGGCATGTATCCCGGTAACGTATAAAGTTTTGCGTCGTATACATTAATCAACCCGTTATTTGTAACGGTTTCGCCGGCCCACAAGGCACGCATAATGTCCACAGACTCTTTCAGGCGCTGATTGCGTTCCATTTTGGAAGGCCACTTTTCGCCATTGATATGTTCATTTAAAAACTGGCCGCTCCCCGTCGCGATCCAAAACCGGCGCGGGAACATTTCGCAAAGGGTAGCCACCGCTTGCGCAATAATGGCAGGGTGATAACGCTGCCCGGGCGCGTTAACAATCCCGAAACTAAGATTGGTCGCCTGCATTGCAGCTCCCAGCCAGCTCCATGCAAATCCGCTTTCACCCTGGGCTTCGCTCCATGGGTAAAAATGGTCGGAACTAAGCGCCGTTGTAAATCCTGCGGCTTGCGCCAGCTGCACAAACTCGGTAAGCTGACTGGGTCTGAATTGTTCGTGGGAAGCGTGGTAACCTATTTGTATATCTTTCATGCCGGTCGATATTTTTGATTTGGTCTTGCATTTTCGTCAATGCGGAAAAGTTGCAATTAAAAATCGTTCCACAACTTTTGGGAGTAAGCCTCTGGGTGGGATTTTTAACTGGCGGCGCGAAAATTGCATTAAATGTGCCTTCACCATAACCGCATCGGTTCATTTCCGACCATTACCTTGACATTAGCCGGAAAAGGCTTAAAATTCGCAGGCCACAGTTCCTACCAGCGACTGACAACGGCTTTGCACAAACTGTTAGGCGCATCGGACAGCACCTCGCAAGTCTCATATGGATAAGCAGATCAACAGCGTGGAATTGGCATGGTTTGTTTAACATTCAAAAATTCAAATCTTAAACTGAGAAACTATGTTTGATGAATTGCTGAATCTGATAAAACAAAACGGACAACAGGCGGTTGTTGAAAATAACGAAGTGCCCAACGAGCACAACGAAGCCGTAATGCAAGAGGCACAGACGTCCATAGTGGATGGTTTGAGTAACATAAAGGAGCCGGATCAGGTAAATAGTCTGTTCGAATCCGTGCGAAGCGGGCAGGCGGAAAGCAACCCGGCCGTGCAGCAGATGACAAATAATTTTTCCGGTAATATCATGCAGAAGTTCGGCATCAACGGAAGCACAGCGGCATCGATTGCCGCCGCAATCATTCCTGTTGTTCTTGCCAAAATGGCCAACAGAGGCGGCCAGGGCGGAGCAGGCGGATTCGACTTAGGCGGACTTCTGGGCTCACTCACCGGCGGAAAATTCGGCGGAGGCATGGGCGGAACCACCACATCATCCAGCGGCGGCTTAGGCGGAAACCTGGGCAGCATGGGCGCCAAGCTAGGCCTCGATAAGGATGGAGACGGAGATGTTGATCTGAATGATCTGACTAAGATGTTTAAGTAAGGGGAAAGCCCTGTCAGCTCAGGCTGACAGGGCATTTAACATTAACATTTATCTTACATTAAAACCCATATCTCAACCCAAGCTGGATCTGGTAGGGGTTACCGTTCAGGCTGGATACTCCTGTTCCGGCTCCGATGTTGTATACGAACTGCTCTTTTGCGCGGTCGAAGCTTTTGATTGAGTAAAGATTTTGCTTACCCAGGTTTTTGCCTACACCCCAGTCGTGGTTCAATAGGTTGGCTACGTTGAAAATATCAACAGACGCTTCCAATCCGTGGTCACCGAAAAGTTTGAAACGTTTGGCAAGACGCAAGTCGAACACGCCATAGAAATCATTGATACCACCATTACGCTCGGCCATTTTGCCCATATCCCTTTTGATATAATCCTTAATGCTCTGCTCTGCGTCCGGGTTGTCAAGGATTGTCTGGATTCCTTTGCGGATGTATTCCGGCGTTTCAGGACTGTTAGGATTATAAATGTAAGCCAGGTCGTTGGATGATACGAAGTCACCATTCATGTTACCGCTTACTGCCATCGAGTAACGCGTTCCACCGATTCCAGAGTAACGCAAACCGATTGTTACACCATAAATGCTCGGCGCTGTTCCGTAGAATACGATTTTGCTGCGGAACTGGTTGTTGGCATAAGCCATTTTGCTCAAATCACGTGGATCATCGGCAACCATCAAATCCAGTGTTGCTGTGTTGGCCACGTTTCCGTTGTAAGAAGTGTTGTCTTTCGAGTCATTCCATGTGTAAGAAGCAGTGATCTGACCGTCTTTGAAATATCTGTAAGTTCCGTCGATAACAACTGCATACTGGTTTTTCTTGCCTTCGCTGTTCAATTCAAGCACGCGACCTACGTTTTTGGTCTTGCGGCTGTTCAGCCAGTTGGTAGCTCCATTTTTTTCAGTAATCGTATTGGCAGGCACATATACGCCACGGTTAGCTTCTGCTGCGATGCGGAAGAAAGGATCTTCCACCATGTTGCGGTCTACATACATATAGTTGTTGCGCGCCCATGATGCATACCCGCTCACACCTACACGCAGACGATCGCTGAAAAAGTGGTTGTAAGAGAAGTTAGTCTTATATACAACCGGGATTTTTGCGTCCTTGCTGTTCGTGTTGATTGTCACCAGTCTCTCGATGCCTTGAATATTGAAAAGCTCTGCACCTGGCGCCGTTGAAGGATCTGCACGGTAGCCCGGGAAGTTTGGTTTTGGAACCAGGTCACCCTGGATTTCGACCGAAGCAACCCTTGTTCCGTCAAACAACATATTGTTGATCATCGAGTAAGGGTTCAAAGCCGAACCAAAAACACCCGCACCGAAACGAACGATATCCTTGCTTTGCTCATTTACGTCCCATGTAAATTGTACACGTGGCTGCAATTGCGTGGTGTTGATCACATTATCCGTGCGCAATCTCAGCTCGTCAAAAACCACCTGGCTGAAATTCGCTTTGTTCAGATATTGTGTGTTATCCAGACGCAGACCGGCCATCATTTCAAGACCAAGCGCCAGCTTTGTATCCATTTGTGCATAAACACCTGTGCTCAAAGAATTAACAACATTGCTAGGATCGTCCAGTAAGTTGATTTCCCTTGCATAGCGGTAAGGAGTCTGGTTGGCAAAATTTTCAAGACCTGTGAAGTAAAAACGGCCGTTCATCTCGCTTCCGTAACGCGATTTCATGCGGTTGTACATCAGGTCAAGGCCGAATGTAAAGTTGATCTTACCTGTGCTGTAATAGAAGTTATCCACCAACTGAACCACCGTTCCTTTAAACCATTCAGGTGAGAAACGCTGACCACCGATCTGGATAGAAGTGTTGTAAGTGCTGGATCCTGCAACAGACTGAACGTTTTCAACGATCGCACGGGGAATCCCGTCCGAAGGAAGTTCAGAGCTTGGAATGATAGCCTGATCTTCATAAAAATGCTGCAATTTCAGCTCATTGGTGATTTTCGGATTCACAATCGTCCGCAATGACGCCATAATGCTGTTGTCAAATCTTTTACGGTCGATGTAGGATTCATAAGCATTGATACCGCTGTTGTCACCTTCTGAAAGCGCATCGTTTTCGATCACCATGTTGTTACGCAAAGTCAAAAGGTTTTTCGAATTCAGCTGCCAGTCGATTTTTGCGAAGATAGCGTCCGTTCCTTTTTTCTTTCCAAATGCACCAAACTGCGGGTTGTTCGAAACACCATATTTGTCTCTGGCAATAGCCGAGAACTGGTCGAGGGTTGCCTGCGTCACCTTATTTGCCGCTTCATCCGCCGGAGACTGAATGTTGGCAATGTATAAAGGACGTGAGTCAGCCTGGTGATCCCATGCTACGAAGAAATGAGCTTTGTCTTTTTTGATCGCTCCTCCCAAAGAGGCACCATATTGATATGTAGAGAAATCCTGCACTCTCTTGTTTCCTCTCAAATCATAACCGCTTGAAAGCCAGTCGGTACGCATGAATGTAAATGCACTTCCCGAAAGCTTGTTCGTTCCTGACTTGGTCACAGTACTGATTGTACCACCACCTGAACGGCCCATTGTTACGTCATATTCATTCGTTACCACCTTGAATTCACGGATCGCTTCCATAGAAATCGAGTAAGCGCCCTGTGTTGCGCCTCCCGCAATGGTCCCGCGGGATGTCATACCATCCAATGTATAGTTGGTAGAAGAGGCAAGTTGTCCGCCCAGGCTGCTTCCGTTGCTCAATGGAGAAAGGTCGATGAGCGAAGTAAAGTTACGGCCGTTTACAGGTAGTTTGGCAATGTCCTTTGCCGTGATCGGTGTAGAGGCACCTAACGTTACTACGGTGTTTTTCAGCGAATTGGCCTTGATATCAACGGCTTGCAATTCGTTAGCGCTGCTTTCCATGGCGAAGTTCAGTCTCAGCTGATCGCCCTGGTTGAGTGCGTATCCCGTTTTCTTTTGTTCTCCAAAACCAATAAAAGAAACGGTGATGGAGTAAGGTGAGCCAAGCGGTAATTGCTTGATAATGTAGTCGCCATTCATATCCGTAACCGTACCCGCCTGGAAGCCGGTAGATTCATTTCTGACCAGAACGGTCGCGCCCGGGATCGGGCCAGCATTCACTTCAGAGACTTTCCCAATGATGGTTGCTTCGTTCCCCTGCGCATAAAGGCCGGCCGAACAGAAGATCATTGCGAATGCCACAATAAGTCCGGTAATTAATCGATTCATTTTTTGGTGAGTTAATTGAGTAATAGTTGTGATTGGATAAAATTCGCCTCGTCAGGGCAGGGAGGTTTAACGCCCGCAAAAGTAGACAGGCAATGTTAAGGCTGTGTTAAGGGTGGATTAACCAATAATTAACCTTCTGGGTGGCGCGATGAATGTGGGAAATAATAGTTTCACGCCGGTTTGCGGCACAGTTATTTGATGGCGGGACGTATTCAACCAACCGATATCTCAGCTATGCAGATCATAACGTTTCTTTCGCTGCTGCTCTTTTTTTCTGTTTTAAAAACCAATTCACATGCCCAGGAAATTCCTAGATACGTGAAAGTGCCAGCTGGCTTTCTAATGGTCCTTCGGCAGGGGGATGATGTTTTTGCTGAATTGGAAAAGCTAGCCGAGAAAGAAAAAGTCCCTTCTGCAAACCTGAGCGGAATGGGTTTCGTAAATGTGAAATTCGGTTTCTTCAACTTTGATACGAAGGAGTACGATCCAAAGGAATTCAAAGATGTGGAGCTTGCCTCCATGAGCGGCTCCCTCGCCTGGAAAGAAGGAAAGCCGTCCCTGCATTGTCACGGAACCGTCACTGGAAAAGACTTCACCGCTCATGGTGGCCATATGCTCGGCGCCACAGTTAGCACCGGCTCCGTCGAGATCATCATCACCGTCAATGACAAAAGACTGGAACGCGTCACCGAACAGCCGCTGGGGGCGAATGTGCTTCGTTTGGAGTGAGGTTTGTCCTACACGTCTTCATTAAGTTATTTTCCCAACCGCGGCAGCGCGTTCCACCAAGCCAGTAACTTCCTGGTTAATTCGTCCCGCTTCTTGATATTGCTGGATGCCGTTGTCGCTGGTGAAGATGATAATAGTGTTTTCAAAGAGTCCGCGCGCTTTCAGGCCGTCGATGAGGCGGCCGATCTGGATGTCATATTCTTTGAGCATGCGTTTGAATGCGGCTTCTGACTGAGGTTTCAATGTTTCTTCGCCTACTCCCGGCTCCGGGACCCAGGGCGTGTGTACATCGTCGGGCCAGAGATTTACAAAGCAGGGCTGGTCTCGGTGCCGACTCATGAAATCCAATGTTTTATCAATGAAGTATGCGGTGCGGTTCCATCTCTTAGACTGCAAGTTTATCGATATAAGGTGTAGGAACCATGCTGCCGCCGAACGCGCCAATATCGCCGACGCCCATATCGTCGGTCAAAATAATAATCACGTTAGGCCGCGACTTTCCTTTTTCTGCATGCTGAGGTTGCGCCAAAACCGGCAAACATTGAAATATAAGCCAAAGTGGTGCTGCTACAACTTTAAGCAGATTTATTCCTTTCATCGGATAATAAAGGTTTGGTTTTCGCACAAGCTTCAAAGCTGGGAAATCATTGGCGAAAAGTCAATTCACCGAAATAGATCTGCCGCCGATTTGCATAGATCCTGTACAATTCCAATACAATATTGTCCTCGTTATCGACGGGGACAATCAATGAATAAGACAAATAAAATTATTATTCTATAAATTCGATAGAGATTAGATATTTAATCCCTTTTTAATAAATTTGTGCAGGAATTGTGAACGCCTGGTGCGTTGAACTTAACATTACTCATCTTACTAAAATACAATTCATGAAAACAAGATTTCTATATCTATTATTCCTGACGTTTCTCGCGACGGGATCTGTCATTGCCCAGCAAAGGGTCATAAGCGGTATCATCACGGATGCCAATGACGGCTCGCCGCTTCCCGGTGCATCGGTGGCGGTAAAAGGAACCTCGTCGGGAACGCTTTCCGATGCAGACGGTGCTTTCAGTTTAAGCGTCAACGATGATGCGGCTATCCTCGTCGTTTCTTTTATCGGTTACCTGGCCCAGGATGTGGCGATTGGCAATGGCGATAAAATTGCCGTTGCATTGAAAGCCGACACCCGGATCCTGAACGAAGTGGTGGTGACAGCACTCGGGATCTCGCGGGAGAAGCGGGCATTGGGTTATGCCGTCCAGGAAGTTAAAGGTGAGGCGTTGCAAACGCGTCCTACCAATGCATTGAGCGCGCTTTCCGGTAAAGTGGCTGGCTTGCAGGTTGTTACCTCGGGTGGTAACATGGGCGGTTCGTCTCGTGTGCTTTTGCGGGGGGTTAATTCTATTTCTGGAAATAACCAGCCATTATATGTGATCGACGGAACGCCAATCGACAATGCGGACCTGAACAGTGCGGCTACCAGCTCTGGAAGCGGCGGAAAGGACGTGGGAAACATGATCCAGGACCTTAACCCGGATGATATCGAGAACATTTCGGTGCTGAAAGGACCTTCGGCGGCGGCTCTTTATGGAACCAGGGCGGCGAACGGGGTCATTTTGATCACAACCAAAAAAGGAAAAGAAAACAGTAAGGTTAACATTACGCTGAACACGGGCATCGAATTTGAGCAGATCGTGCGGTTGCCCAAGCGTCAGAAATTATATGGCGGCGGTTTTTCAAGCACATTTCAGCAGGCGAACATTGGCGGCAAAGATTACAACATTGCAGAATATGCCGTAGACGAAAGCTGGGGGCCGAAGCTGGACGGAACGCCCGTGCTGCATTGGTATAACCTTGATCCTGAAAATACGGCGGATTACCTGAACCCGCAACCATGGAGTTATCCTAAAAACGACGTCCATACATTCTTTGAAACGGGAGTTGCCAATACCAACAGCCTTTCCGTAAGCGGTGGCAATGCGAACTCGACTTACAGGCTTTCCTATACCAATAAAAATGTAAAGGGAACGGTGCCGAATTCGTCGTTGAAAAGAAATTCGATCAACTTTTCAGGATCGACGCAACTGGGTAAGTTGAAGGTTTACAACAATTTTAACTATATCAAAAACCAGTCGACGGGCCGGCCATGGACGGGTGCTACGAATAGGAACATTATCCTGGAAGCATTCCAGTGGGGCGCTGTGCAGGTGGATTACGAAAAGCTGAAAAACTATAAGAGGGCCGACGGAACGCAGATTTTATGGAACCGTAGCGGCTATCAGAACACGCCTGCGGGAGAGGCTGCCAAGTTCATCGATAACCCTTACTGGTCGGCATACGAAAGTTACCTGGACGAAAACCGCGACCGTTTCTATGGTAACGTTGGCTTGGTTTACGACGTGAACAGCTGGCTGAAAGTGAGCGGAAAAGTAAATGCGGATGTTTACAATTATCAATATCAGGACCGCATTGCAGTGTATTCGCGGACGCAGTCGCAATACCAGGAGTATATCAATAATTTCAGCGAGTTCAACTATGAGCTGCTAGCTTCGGCTAACAAAAGCTGGGGTGATATCTCACTGAATGTGAACGCGGGAGGTAACATTATGAGCCAGAAACGCCGAGTGAGCGACGCTGTAACACAAGGTGGATTAATCATTCCTGAATATTACAACCTTAAAAATGCAAGCTCTGTTCTGGTGAATTCCAATGCTTACCGCAAGCAGATCAACTCACTTTTTGCGAGTTTCTCCCTGGGTTGGAAAAGTTTACTTTTTGTAGACGGAACATTGCGTAACGACTGGTCGTCTACATTGCCGGTTGCCAGAAATTCCTTTGCATATCCTTCATTAACAACCAGTTTGATCCTCAGCGAGCTGAACGGGATCGAAGATTGGACTTGGCTTGACTTTGCGAAAGTTCGTCTGGGCTGGGCGCAGGTGGGTAATGACACGGACCCATACCAGTTGCAGCGTGCCTATGAAGCTTCGCAGTCATTTGACGGATTGGCTTCTTACAAACTGCCTACACAGCTCAACAACCAAGCTTTGAAACCTGAGATCACAAGCTCCTGGGAAACCGGTCTGAGCGTTCAGGCATTTAAGAACAGGGTAGGATTGGACGTGACTTATTATGATAATGTCAGCCGCAACCAGATCATTAACATTCCCGTTTCTTCGGCATTTGGATATGATTCCAAGGTGATTAATGCAGGTAAGATCAATAACAAAGGGGTGGAAGTAACATTAACCGGCACGCCGATCCGGCAGAACGGTTTTGAATGGAATTCGAGCCTGAACTGGTCGCGCAACCGCAATAAGGTGATTTCGCTTGCGCCGGGTGTAAACACATTCCAGCTAGCCAACAGCCTGGTAACATTGGTTGCACGGGAAGGGCAGCCTTACGGGCAGATATTGGGAAATGATTTCATTTACGCATCCGATGGCCAGAAAGTCATTAAGGCGGACGGAACTTACGACCGCGGCCAGCAACTGACGCCGCTGGGAAGTGTTTTACCAAAATATCTTTTCGGTTTCCAGAACAGCTTTACCTATAAGAACTTCAACCTGGGCTTCCTGGTGGATGGCCGCGTAGGTGGAAAATTCTTCTCGCAAACCTATAAGGTGGGTATGTATGCCGGCGTCCTGGACAAAACGGCTGCCAACAATGTGCGTGAAACCGGTGTGGTGCTGGAAGGTGTGAAAGGAACAGTGAAATACAATGCAGACGGCTCCTACGAAGTTACAAACACAACACAAAACGACACACGCATCACTGCACAAGCCTGGGCGCGTGGTGAATACAGCGGCCCGACGCCCCAGACGATCTTCGATGCAACATTTGTAAAGCTGAGAGAAGTTACATTCGGTTATAGCCTGCCATTGACCAACAAAACAGTGAAATCAATTTATTTCGGTCTGTACGGCCGCAACCTGGCCAACATTTATACCGCCAGTAAATACATTGATCCTGAATTCACAAGCAGCGGCGGGAACATTCAGGGACTTGAAGGCGGAAGCATTCCGGTGCCTGCTACTTACGGCTTGAACGTGAATGTGAAGTTTTAATTTAAAGTTTAAAAGAGAAGACCATGCAAAAGTCCATATATCAAAAAAGCCTTCTTCCTCTTGCCATCGGCGCGCTTGCATTTCTTGCTTCTTGCAGCGACAGCCATTTTGAGGAAATAAATAAAGATCCCAACCGTCCCGGGAATACGACGACGACCACGATCCTGCTATCGGCTGAAAAACAGCTTATTGACAACATTCGGAACGAAAACAGCTCCCTGCGCGGCACGCAGCTGTTCGCTCAGTATTACAGTCAGAACATTTACAGCGACCAGTCGCGTTACGATATTCCGCGTTCTTATTCAGACACTTATTGGAGTAATGCTTACAAGGCGCTTAACAATCTGAACGAGATCATCATCCTGAATTCCGATCCTGCTAAGAAGGATGTTGCCGCTGCCGGTGTGGCGGGTACAAATGCAAACCAGATCGCCATTGCGCGGATTTTGAAAGCCTATGCCTTTCAAGGTTTGACGGATGTTTTCGGGAATGTTCCTTACCAATCGTATGGCAATCCGGACCCCGAGTTTCAGGCTTTGCAGCAAACGCCCGAGAACCTGAGCCCTGCCTATGCGAGCCAGCAAAAGATTTATCAGGACATTTTGAATGAGTTGAAGGCAGCCGGTGACACTTTGATCAAATACAAAGCGGCCAACACATTCGGCAACTATGATGTGATTTACAAAGGCAAAAATGAGTTGTGGGCAAAATTTGCGAATTCGCTCCGCCTGCGCATTGCCACCCGGATCAGGACCAAGCTTCCGGCAGAATCGAATGCACACTTTGAGGATGCCCTGGCAAAAGGTGTTTTCACATCTAATGCAGACAATGCGGTTTTCAAATATCAGGCACTGGCCCCCAACGAGGCGCCGCTTTTCCGTGCAACTGTAACGGCGAACAGAAAGGACTTCGCTGTTTCGCACGTGCTCATTAATGTGCTGAAAGGTGAACTTGGAACTGTAAAAGTGCAGGATCCGAGATTGCCAGTCTACGCTACAAAGAATGCAGCGGGCGAGTATGTAGGCCAGCCTTACGGATTGCCGGTTGCAGCAGCCGGCTTACTCACAGCCACAGACGTGAGTCTTCCGGGAGCGGCAGTTAATGCAGCCAATTATGGTGAGGTTTTGCAGGAATATGCAGAAGTTTCTTTCTTGATTTCAGAGTATAAAAACTGGGATCAGCAGGCGTACATCAACGGCGTTACTGCCTCTCTGCAAAAATGGGGCGTTGCTCCGGCGGACATTACAACGTATGTCGCAGCCCTTCCGAAAGCCGACAAGGCCAACGTGCTGAACCAAAAATACCTGGCACTTTACACCCAGGGCGATGAAGCGTGGAGCGAGATCCGCCGCACGGGCTATCCCACATTCCTGGTAAAATCCGGCGATGTGGTGTGGCGCAGGACTGCGAATGGCCAGACGACGGATTATAAGTTTCAGCCGCTGTTTGGTGAAGGAGTTCCATTGCGCTTATATTATCCGCCAAAAGAACAAAGTGTGAACCTCGCCAACTACCAGAATGCGGTGAAAGCACAGGGAAACGACGACATTACCACCTTACTTTGGTGGAATAAATAACCAAGAATAGGATTAAAAAGACGTAATGGTAGCTTTCCAAGCCCGCTATTGCGTTTTTTTTTAACTTTTTTACTAACCTACTAACTCTATATAGTTTATGTTTTTATATATTTGTGGCCAAACTAATCAAACTCCTTTATGCATTCAGTTATCCTAAGTAAGGGCTCTTATTGTTGGCGGTACATTATTGCTTTACAACCAGGAGGTTGCTTTTCAACTTTCTGACTCCAATTAAATCCAGACAACCATTATACCGCTAATTGCAGTAAGCATGAAAAATCGTTTTAAGTCAGCCATTCTGACAATTGCCTTGCTTTTTCCCCTCTATTTATTCGCGCAGGATGCCACCGTTAATGCCACGGTAACCGGGAAAGTGCTGGATGCCGGCACAGACGAGCCCTTGATCGGCGCCACAGTTACCATTAAAGGGACAACCAACGGAAGTGTTACGGATTCCAACGGTGAATTCAGTCTCGTTACCGGCCAGATCCTGCCATTTACATTAATCGTAACCTATGTGGGTTATGTAAAAAAAGAAGTCCTGATCAATGAAAGTAAAGTCGAGATAAAACTCGCCGTGAATAATACGCAGCTGGATGATGTGGTGATTTCCTCCCGTCGTCGTCAGGAATCTGCCCAGGAAGTGCCCATCCCTATTTCGGTGATTGGCGGAACCAGGGCTGAGGATGCGGGTGCATTTAATGTGAACCGCTTGAAAGAACTGGTGCCTACCGTGCAGCTTTACGCTTCCAACGCAAGAAACACAACCTTGAACATCCGTGGATTGGGCTCTACTTACGGACTTACCAATGACGGGATTGACCCCGGTGTAGGTTTTTATGTAGATGGCGTTTACTATGCCCGTCCGGCGGCAACCGCATTGGATTTTATTGACATTGAGCGCGTTGAAGTTTTGCGCGGACCACAAGGAACGCTTTTTGGTAAAAACACAACAGCGGGTGCATTTAACATTACAACGCGCGCCGCAAGTTTTACAACCGGTGCCAACCTCGAACTAAGCTATGGTAACCTGGGATATATCCAGGCAAAAGCTTCGGTAACGGGTCCATTGAGCAAAAAGCTTGCCGCCCGGGTGTCTTTTACAGGAACGCAGCGTAACGGCACATTTTTCAATGAGCATACGCAACTGCCAATCAATGATATCAACAACATTGGTGTAAGAGGGCAGCTGCTATACACGCCTTCGGAAAAGGTCAACATTACGGTAATCGGAGATGTTTCAGATCAGAAACCTACGGGATATGGCTGGCCGGTGGCCGGGGTTGTAACAACCAAAAGGGCTGGTTACAGACAATTTAACAGCATTATTGCTGATCTGGGCTACACGCTTCCTTACAAAAGTGCTTTCGAGCGCAGATTGGACTTGGACACTCCGTCCAAAGCAGATAACCGTTTGGGTGGTGTTTCTGTGAATGCAGATATCAAAATCGGGAACGGAACATTGACCTCTACTTCTGCGTGGCGTTACTGGAAATGGACGCCTTTGAATGACCGCGACTATATCGGACTTCCTGTATTTACAATTTCTTCGGGTAACTCCGCACATGATCAATGGTCACAGGAACTGCGTTATTCAGGAAAAATTTCTCCGAAGCTGAGTGGTGTGATCGGCGTATTCGGCCTTTGGCAAGACTTGACTTCTGACCCCGTTCAAACAGAAGAAGCGGGTTCTGCACAATGGAGGTTCGCGCAAAGCTCTACCAGCCCGTTATGGCAAACACCAGGATTGTTCGATAACTTCGGGATCAGAACAACAAACCGCATCAAAAGCACAAGTTTAGCCGTTTTTGCACAAGCTGACTGGGCTGTGGCCGACAAGTTCCACATTCTGCCAGGAGTTCGTTACAATTATGATAAGAAAGTGGTGGATTACAGCAGGGTGGCTTACGGCGGCTTGCAGACAACCGATGCGGAATTGTTGAAACTGAAAAACGGCGTTTACAGCAACCAGGCTTTCAATACGGATTATGCTGAGGGCAATTTCTCGGGGCAGTTATCGGTCCAATACAGGGCCAGCACACGTTTCAATGCATATGCCACCTATTCGGTTGGATTTAAGCCAATTGGTGTGAATGTGGGTGGGTTACCAACAGCAAACGGGGCCGTTTTGCTTGATCTGGCGAAAGTAAAACCGGAATTTGTCGAGCACAAAGAATTTGGTATCAAAACAAGGCCAACAGGCAACTCGGTATTGAACCTGACATTCTTCCGCTCCGACATCGATGATTTTCAGACACAGGTGCAAACGCCTGAGCCTGGCGTAAACCGCGGTTACCTGGCCAATGCTGAGAACGTTCGTGTACAAGGTGCGGAATTGGATGGTAACATTCGTTTTGGCGCATTGACGTTGAATGCTGCGGTGGCTTATACAGATGGCAAATACGTGAAATTCACCAATGCTCCGGTTCCTTTGGAAGAAGTAGGCGGGCCGCAGGCTTTCAAAGATGTTTCGGGCGGACGTCTGCCGGGAATTTCTAAATGGTCAGGCTCTGTGGGTGGTGAAGTGATTGCGAAGGGAAAGTTGATTGGCTTAAAAGGTAATTATTTCCTGAGCGTGGATGAATATTATCGCTCAGAGTTCTCTTCAAGCCCGTCCCCATCTCAATATCTGAACATTGATGGCTACGGTCTGACAAACGCAAGAGCGGGTTTCAGAGCTTCCAACGGCATTACATTCTTCCTTTGGGGACGCAATTTGTTTAACAAAAATTACTACGAACAATTGCTTGCTGCGCCTGGAAGTTACGGACAATACGCCGGGATCGTTGGTGATCAGAGAACTTATGGAGTAACGCTGAGATATTCTTTGTAATAAGTTAGTTAGGGTTCATAAGGTAAAAGAGAAGCCGTTTCATGCGGCTTCTCTTTTTGTATAATGGATTCTATTTTTTCTGTATTAACATATAAAACCAACGGCCATTTTGGAAGAGAGCAGCGGGGCTTGGACGCGTCTATTTCAGAAGGGGAAAAGATTGTATTGGTGTGTATGAATTTGTTCTTTTATCTTAACTTGCATGATCACACATTATAAATTTTACATTGATATGAAGAGCGTCAGCCAAAAAGTAATTACTCCGTTGTCTCACAAAGATTACAATTCCGGGTCAATGTCAACTGCCAAAAAGTTCCGATCTGAAATCAGCCAGTTGTGGACCAAAGAAGGGGCTGACAAGATTTTTCAAAACCGGGAAGACTTCGTTAAATGGCTGGACTCTCCCAATCCCGGCCTTTCCGGCACCGCACCGATACAATATATCACTTCCGATATTCAAAAGATCAGCGATCTTTTAGGCAGGATTCTTCACGGCATTTTGGCTTAGAAGAAGGATGATAAGCGTGTACCGGATCGCCAATCCATTATATATTTTAGACACATCAGGAGAGGGTGCCCGATTGAAGGGCGGTCGATGGAATTACGCGGGCACACCGCTTCTGTATGCAGCCAGCAGTATTGCACTGGCAGCCTGGGAAGTGCGGGTGCATTTACCTAATAACATTATACCCAGGAATGATGCATTTGCCCTGGCTTTTATCAGGATCCCCGAATCCAATATCTGCAATGCTCCGGACTTGCGTCCCGGCTGGCAAAACGATGAGCAGTATACCAAGGAGTTTGGCGAAGCCTGGGTTGCGGATGGCAAATTCTTATGTATGAAAGTGCCTTCAAGCATTGTCGAGCACGAATTCAACTACATTATAAATCCACGGCATGAGCTGGCCTCATTAGTGACAATCGAGAAGATAATGCCCTTCATTTTTGATTCGAGAACGTTTCAATAAAAAAAGTATAAGTCACACTTATATCGTTGTATTCTAGCTTGTTTTTAAAGGAATCCGCGGAATATTCACGCTCCAAAAAAACAGGCAATTGGCGTGATCAACTGCCTGTTTTTTTGACACAAAAAAAGGGAGCTCTGTACAGAACTCCCTAAACTCACCTGGTTACGTTTCCACGAAGGAAAGAGGCTTGACCAGGCCTACGTGATACAAACAAAACACATTATACTGGAAATTCCAAAAAAAGGATGAAAAACTATATCTCAAAATATCAATCTATAACCACAACCTGGACTGACTTTTTTAACCAAAAGCAGATAGCAACAACTATTGGTAATATGAATGCGACGGACCTTGATAAATTCATAACCGCCCAGGAGCATGACTATGCTGGGGCTTTGGCGGAGATACGGCGGGGGCGGAAGCAGGGGCATTGGATATGGTATGTCTTTCCGCAGATTAAGGGGTTGGGTATGAGCAGCACTTCGGTGCATTATGCGATTCAGGATATCGGGCAGGCGAACCGTTACTTGCAAAATCTGGTTTTGGGGAAAAGACTGATTGAGATCTCAAATGCGATCCTGGCTATCGAAGGCAAGTCAGCCAACCAGATCGTTGGAAGCCCGGACGATATGAAGTTACGGTCCAGTATGACTTTATTTAGTATGACCGACGACGCAGATCCTGTTTTCCAGGCTGTCCTCGATAAATATTTTGATGGTAAGCCGGATCAGAGAACCATCGAAATCCTCCATAAACAGCATTGAATGTTCCCCATTGCGTTTGACCCTATATATAAATACCCGGTGCCGGACGGGCATCGTTTTCCGATGGATAAATATGAGCTGCTCCCTATGCAGCTACTGCGCGAAGGCATTGCGGTGGAATCGGATTTTTTCAGTCCGGAACCTGTTGATATGCAGTCGGTTTATGCAGTCCACGATCGCACTTATGCGGACCGGATCGTTCAGGGAAGGCTGAGCAAGCAGGAAATGCGGCGTATCGGTTTTGTGCAGTCGGCTGTGCTGGCGGAACGGGAGTTGCGGATCACCAACGGAACGGTGCAAGGCGCGCTGAAAGCATTGGAAACAGGGATCGCATTCAACATTGCAGGCGGCACCCACCATGCCGGACGCGATTTCGGGGAAGGATTTTGCATGATCAACGACCACGCCGTTGCGGCCCAGTATTTAATTGATCATAAGTTGTGCAGGCAAGTCCTAATTGTTGATCTGGATGTACACCAGGGCAATGGAACAGCGCAGATTTTCACAAATCAGCCGCTGGTTTTTACATTTTCCATGCATGGGAAAAATAACTATCCTTTCAGAAAAGAAAAGAGCGATCTGGATGTACCGCTGGATGATAAAACCGGTGATGATATTTATTTAAAGATATTGGAAAACACGCTCCCCAAACTAATAGAGCAGGTAAAGCCCGACTTTATTTTCTACCAGGCAGGTGTTGACATTCTGCAAACCGATAAGATCGGGCGGATGTCGTGCACGGAGCGGGGGTGCCAGTTAAGGGACGAAATGGTGATGCAGCTGGCCCACAAGCACAGCATTCCCATGCAATGCAGCATGGGCGGCGGTTATTCTCCCCAACTCAGGACCATTTTGAATGCGCACGCAAATACATATCGGGTCGCCAGACAAATATTTTAGGGCAGCATCATTACCGGGCACAATTTTTAAACAGCTCGCGATCCGGACCGGAACAAAAAATATTTGAACATAAAATGCACTCAATGAAGCAGCTCAACCAATTTTTGCTTTTCATTTTACTCGTATTGCCTGCATACGGCCACGCGCAGGACAAACTCGCGCCGGTCGATCTGAAAAACCACATCTGGTTTAAAAACAGCATTATATATAATCTCGAAGTAGGGGTTTTTAAGGATAGCGATGGAGATGGCCGCGGCGATTTTCAGGGTCTGATCGAGAAGCTGGACTATATCCGTGCATTGGGTGTGGATATAATCTGGCTGGCACCTTTTCAGCCTTCGCCGGGCAAGGATGATGGGTATGATGTAGCTGATTTTTATGGTGTTGACGAGAAGTTGGGGACAAGCGGTGACTTTGCCGAATTTGTTTTTCAGGCACAAAAAAGAGGCATACGGGTAATTATCGATCTCGTGATCAACCACACATCCGATCAGCATTCCTGGTTCCAGCAAGCCCGAAAAAGTAAGGATTCTAAGTATCACGACTGGTACATCTGGTCCGACAAGCTGCCGAAAGACTATAACAAAGGAATGGTGTTTCCAGGCGTGCAAAAGGCAGTTTGGGATATGGATACACTGGCCGGGCAATATTATTACCACCGTTTTTACCCTTTTCAGCCCGATCTTAATTTTGCAAATCCCGCCGTCGTGGAAGAAAGCCAGAAGATCATCGGTTACTGGCTGGGTCAGGGCGTTTCGGGCTTTCGCCTGGATGCGGTGCCATTTATTATTGAGATACCTAAAACGGGCAGCGGAAAACCCAAGCTGGACTACAAATTCCTGATGGATATCAGGCAGTTTGCACAAACGCGCAGAGCTGATGTCGTCATTCTTGGCGAAGCTAATGTTGTGCCTGAGGAAAATCAGAATTACTTTGGAAAAAATGGGGAGGGCATGCAAATGATGTTCAACTTCTTTGCCAACCAGTATTTGTTTTATGCGCTTGCTACCGGCAACATAGATCCTTTCAAGAAAGCCATTTCCGAAACGCAGATCATTCCGGACGCGTCGCAATGGGCACATTTCCTGCGCAATCACGATGAAGTAGACCTGGGAAGGCTCTCCGATAAACAGCGACAGGAAGTTTATGCCAGGTTCGGCCCGGATACCAGCATGCAGCTTTACGACCGGGGCATCCGGCGGCGGCTGGCAACCATGCTGGGCAACAACCGCAAGCATATGGAGCTGGCTTACAGCCTGTTATTCTCACTTCCCGGAACTCCCGTGATCCGCTACGGCGATGAACTCGGGATGGGCGACGACCTTCGTTTAAAAGAACGGATTTCCGTGCGCACGCCTATGCAATGGACAGCGGAAAAAAATGCTGGCTTCACAACAGCCGATACAGCCTTCCGTCCGGTGATTGATTTCGGGGATCATGGTTATAAGAAAATCAATGTTGAAGATCAAACCCGGGATTCAGCATCCTTGCTGAACTGGACGACGGCATTGATTAAACTCCGCAAATCCTGCCCGGAAATCGGGTTAGGAACCTATAAAATCCTGGATGCCGGTTCAGCCGCTGTCTTTGCGATTCAGTATGAGCATGAAGGGAAATCGCTGGTGGTGCTGCACAATTTCAGCGACCGGCCGACACAGTCGAGGATTAACATTCCCGGAAATAAATTATTGGTTGATCTGATTGATGAAGACGATCAGAAGGCTTCCGATGGGAAATACAGCATTAAGCTTGATGGCTACGGCTACAAATGGTTCCGGATTAAATAGCGCCGGAATGCTCGGGATTGGCTTCCATAGCAATGCCTGCCAGCATATGGTCAAGGATAGGCGCACACTTTTCCTGGCACGCCGGATAAAACTGGCCGTGTTTCCAAAACGCAGATTTAGGAGACATTCCCCACCAGAATTCGGCCATAGCCAGCGGTTTCATTTTATTGAGAAAGGCGTGTTGAAGTAATTTAGGAGCAGCACATTCACCTGCGCCGGCGGGCGGGTTTTTGTAGGAAGCATCGGCAAATATGTCTCGCAAGCTCTTGCGCGTGCCTGCCTGGTTTAGGAAGCTGTATTGATCGAAAATCGCATTTTGCAAGGAAAGCGAGTGAGCTTTCCTAATCGCCTTCAAGTTCTGGACCTTTGTTTCAAATGCTTCGCCTTTGTCGAATTCCAGCACTCTAATCGCTTCGTTAATGCGTGAAAGCTCGGTCATGCCTGCATTCAGAAAGCCGCCTTCTGCAACGCCGTCGAAGATAGGAGGGACGAATTTGGCATGGTGATTTCCCCCGGCCAGCTTTCCCGAGAAGGCAGCGAGATAGCCGATCTGACGCTGCTCTGCTTCCACCACCAGCACGCCGAACATTTTACCAATAATATTCTCAGGATCATCAGACAAGCCGAAATTATGTGCCCATTCCTGCTGTGTTTCCAGATGTGATTGCAGCATGGAAACGGCCAGTAAGCTTAATGGATGCGGTTTATAGTTGAATGGGAATGTAAATTTCTCAGGTAACACATACCGCTCCGCGTGCTCGAACGGCGTGAAATAATCTTCTGAAATGGCGGTTAATGAAGTTGACAATAGACAGGCGGATGCTGGAATATTAAAAGCGGCCGGAAATAACCGGCGTATGTGCCAACAAAAATACATATTCCGATTGAAATGGCCTTCATAGCACATTGTTCTCGCGCCAGGCCAGGCTTCCTGACTGTTCTGAAACGTTTGCTAGTCAGCACTTTGCTTCCTGTGCAGCAGCCGGGGCGTGTAAGAAATCATCAGATAACTCCAAACCGGGACTTTGCCCGAATCAGGGACTTTTTTGAGCAGTTCCATGCGTTCGGTAGCAAAGGTCGAGGATAGACCATAAATAAGTTCCAACCTTTTCACAGGCCTGTAATTGATGGAAATGTCTTTTTCGAAACCCAGATAATTGCCGGATAAGTTTTTGCTTTCGCTAAGCGGATGTTTGGAATAAAACAGGTGAAAATCCGAACGCACGCTAATTTTTTTATTGATTTGATATAAAATAAAAAGATAAGGGTTAACCAGCCCTTTATTATTCAGATCGGCGGGAAACCGGGTGAACAGGTTCATATTGCCCATGAATTTCCATGCAACACCATACAGCGGCACAAACGAATTAGAAACGTTTTTGGCAACCGTTTTCCCGTCGCCACTGAGTATTTCAGCGCCCAGACGTAATGTGGCTTTGTTCACGACAGCGCTAATCTCGGGCTGAATGTAATACGCCCTGATTTTCTTAGCGGCAGCATTTTCGCCATACTGGTAATATGCATTTACCGTTCCGTAAAGCCAGCCCTGGCTATATTCCAGTCGTCCGCCGTTTGTAATGCGCTGATAATGTTGCTGCTGCTTGCTGCTTTTGTCAAAATCCTCCAACGTATTAATGGTGGTCAGTGTAATATGGTTTTTAAAAGTGTATTTCAGATGATGGACAAAAAGCAGATTATACTGATGCGATGCTACGGGCGAGTAGGCCGCATCAAAAGCACTTCCATAGGGCCGGGTGAATGCAATCGTCAAATCCGTATTCACCTGTTTATTGAAGAAAAACCGGATGCCCTCATGTGCCCGGCCCTGCTGACTCCATGGCGCTGCCGAGAAGATCCGGCCATTATCCAGAGTCAACGCCTGCCTGCCAACGCGGACAGAAATGTGTTTGTTAATAAGCCCTTCGGCATACAACTCATACGCATTAACGCTGCCAATGCGCGAAACCTGACCCGATTTCCCCCAGACGTGAATTTCCTGAGGAGAGGCGTGAAACCTGAAACGCTTGGTCAGGTAATTGATACTTAGTCTGTTCCTTTGCGTGACGAACAATTCCGGCATGACCGAATCAGCGGGTGTAAGCATGAAATTATCCCGAAACTCGGCACGCGGCCTTACTTCGAAATCAATGATCAGCTCTTTCTTAACCGAATCGCTATCCTGTGAGAAAACAGGCAAATTCAGGATGCAGCAACATCCGAAAACCAGCAGCAAGACACGCCACATCAAATGACCCGCTCCATATAAATCGTTTCTTGAATTGGATTAAAATAATAAGGCTCGATGGCCTGAAAGCCAAAGGATTCGTAAAGGTTCCTGGCCTTGGTCATACTGCTCAAAGTGTCGAGCCGGATCTTTTTGTAACCCAGCCTGCTTGCCGACAGGATTGCGCTTTCGAGTAATGATCTGCCAAAATTAAATCCCCGAAAATCCGGGCGGACATACATGCGTTTCAATTCCGCGGTCTCGTCGTCCAAGCGCCTGATTCCCGTACACCCGGCCAGCAAGTCGTCTTTATAAACGAGCAGAAGAGCGCCGGTTGGCCGGTCGTATTGCTGGCGGATGGACTCCAGTTCTTTGGAGAAATTCTGAAATGACAGATCAATGTCGAGCGAGTTGGCATATTCTGCAAAAAGCTCTTTCGCCTGTTCAAACTCCTGATCTGTTTCAGCTGTCTTGTAAATGGTCATTCCCGTCATTACTGCGGTAGTTAAGCATGTAAGTCAGGTCGAAAATAGTTGAAAAGCCCAACTATTTCACGCGGCAAATCTTCAAATAGGTTTTGAGGCAAAATAATCTTGTTATATTCCAAATTATGCTTTTGCAAGAAATTGAGATGTATGCTGATTTTGGTATAAAGAGGGAATATTTCAACCTGTATCCGGCGCTTTGAGAACGTTGCCGGTAACGTATGCATAAAAAAATTGTGAGAATGCGTTGCTCGTGATGTTAAATGCCGTCAAATTAAGTTGACACTAAAACTATGAGGCGCATGGGATCGTCGAAAAGTTATATTCCGGCGACCATATTCAGCAGATTTATACCAACTTAAATACATGATGACATTCAAATTACGATTCGCGAACATTGCTTTAATGGCGCTTTACTCCTTAGGCGCTGCCGCCCAGAGCAGTGAAAATTATAGCTGGACAAACTTGCCGAAAGCCCGGCAGCCTGTGTTCAAGCAAGATACGGTCCGTATTACAGCCTACGGCGCAACACCGGATGGCCATACATTGAATACAGAAGCCATCCATAAAGCCATTGATGCCGTGAACAAAAAAGGTGGAGGCGTCGTGCTGGTGCCAGCGGGACTCTGGATGACCGGACCTATCGTCATGAAAAGCAACATTAACCTGCATTTAAGCGAAAATGCAACGCTGCTTTTCACGCCCGATAAAACGCAATATGCCCTTACCGAAGGATTTTATGAGGGGAAAAGCGCAGCCCGTAACCAATCGCCCATTTCGGGTATCAACCTCGAAAATGTCGCCATTACGGGCAAGGGCATTGTGGATGGCAATGGTGACGTCTGGCGCGCGGTGCATAAAAGCCAGTTGACCGAAAGCCAATGGAAAGAAAAAGTGGCGTCAGGAGGCGTACTCAAAGATGATGGCAAAACCTGGTATCCAAGCCAGCAGTTTAAGGATGCCAGCACCGGAAATAAAAGCATGTTGCTCACTGCCGGCAAAAAGCCAGTGGATTTTGCTGATATGAAGGATTTCCTGAGGCCTAACCTCGTTGTTTTCAACAATTGCAAAAACGTGTTGCTCGAAGGTGTAACATTCCAGAACTCGGCCGCCTGGTGTATCCACCCGCTCATGTGCGAGGATCTGACAATCCGAAACGTGCGCGTAAAAAATCCGGAATATGCGCATAATGGCGATGGAATGGATATCGAGTCTTGCAAAAATTTTTTAATTGAAGGCTGCACGCTCGACGTTGGCGATGATGCCATTTGTATCAAATCGGGCAAAGATGAAGAAGGCAGGAAGCGCGGTATGCCTACCGAAAATGGTTTGATCAGAAATAACATTGTTTACAACGGGCACGGAGGTTTTGTCGTAGGCAGCGAAATGAGTGGAGGGGCAAGGAATATTTTTGTTCAGAACTGCACATTCATGGGCACCGACAAGGGGCTGCGTTTCAAATCCGTCCGGGGACGGGGAGGCGTCGTCGAGAAAATCTATGCGAAGGACATTTATATGAAGGACATTGCGCAGGAAGCGGTGTTCTTTGATCTGTTCTATTTTGTGAAATTTGCTACAGATGGCGCTCGTGACATGCGGGAAGTGGTGAACGAAGGAACGCCGGTTTTCCGCGATATGCATTTTGAGAATATTGTTTGCAATGGCGCCACAAAGGGCGTGTTCATCCGGGGACTTGCCGAAATGCCTGTCCGGAACATTGTTATGGAGAATATGGTCTTAAAAGCCGAAAAGGGCATTGAGCTCACCGACGGCGATCAGATCCGGTTCAAAAATGTAAAGCTGATTACCGAGCATACCAAGCCGGTTATCTTCATTGAAAATGGCACGCAGATCCGTTTTGACAAGATCAGTTATAATGACAAAAGCGATGTTCTCATTTCAGTGAACGGAGAGAGAAGTGCGGACATTAAAATGGATAATACGGACTTCTCCAAAGCGCAAAAAACCAAAGAATTGAGTAACGGTGCACAAGATAAAAGCCTGACATTAAAGTAATAATTTCTAAATAACCCATGTCTTTTTTCAACTAAAAACCATTAGTTTACGTTTTTTACAAAACACTGTGAATCTATTTGTCAGGTAAAAAATACTTTGGTTTATGAGTTCAAATTTAGACGACAAGCGCAGGGAACTATTTGAGCTTCATAAGGCTAAATTAGGCACAGATATGCCGCTTATGAGGAAACCTGTTGAAAAAGTAGTTGTTGAAAAAAAAGTCGAACAGCCAAAACAACCAACCAGCAGAAAGAACAAGATTAAATATGCGGTAATTGCCGTGACGGGAATCGTTGTTGTGATTGAATTGCTATTTTTGGCAAAAGAGGCGGGTTGGTTGAAGTAAACTGCGAGTGACTTAAATGAAGGGGACGTTCCTTAAAAATCTGATAAGCCTGGGTTTGTTTTACCTGGGCATGTTCCCTGTTTTAGCGGCCGAGAATGGGAGAGTGCTGCGCTATTCCCTGAAAGAAGGCTTGTCATTTGGCATAGTCAACAGCATTGTCCAGGATAAGCAGGGACTGATGTGGCTCGCAACCGGTGACGGGCTCAACCGTTTCGACGGCACATCGTTCAAAGTCTTCAAAAACAGTCCCGACGACAAGCAAAGTCTTTCCGGAAACTATGTCAAATCCGTTTTTTGCGACCGGGACGGCACCATCTGGACCAGCTCCCGCAATGGTCTTAATAAATTCATTGCCGAAAAAGAGATCTTCCAACGCCACACGCCTATGCCTGATAAGGGCGTTTCGGGCACAGACGTAAGTGATATTTCCCAGGCAAGGGACGGTAACCTATGGATCTCACTGAATGGAGCAGGGTTTGCATTGTTTGATAAAAAAGCAGAGCGGTTCACTTACTATAACAAGCAGAATCTCCCTAAACTCAATACAAATGCCATCCTGAGTGCATTCGAGGATTCGAAAGGATTGCTATGGCTCGGCACGCGGGAATCGGGAATTGATGTTTTGGAAGTAGGTCAAAACAGGAAGCTTTCAAAAGCGGACATAAGCCTGGCAAGTCTGCCAGCCACCCGCATTAACAGCATTTACGAGGACCATTTAAGCAACATTTGGATCGCTTCGGCCAGAGGCCTGATTCTCTTTAAGCGGAATGAAGCCAGGTTCTATGTGATCCATCTTCCTGGAAACCACCGGAGCGACATTTACCTGTCATTACGCGAAAACCACCGCGGGCAGCTGCTGGTAGGCGTTCAGGACGGCGGCCTGTACAGCCTTGACCTGACGCAATTAGCTGACCATAAGCCGGAAGCATACTCATTTGAAAAGGTCAATAACTCACAAAACGAAGGCATCACGCAGCGTTCGGTCCAGACGATTTATATGGATGCCGATCGCAACATCTGGCTGGGAACTTATGGCGAGGGCGTCTACCTGATCAGCAGCATTCCGGAAAAATTTAAGAGTTTTGAAAAGAAAATACAGGACTCCCGTGCCGAAAGTTACCTGCGATTTTACGGAATGTGCGTGGACAAAGATGGCTATCTGTGGCTGGGAACGGATGGAGATGGTATTTATAAAACCAAAAACTCAGGAGAAACCGTTAAACATTATGCGGTTACCAACGCCCCGGGCGGGCTGTCCGATGGTGCCGTCATAGCGGCGCATCGCGGGCGCGACGAATATCTGTGGTTCGGCACATATTCGGGCGGGCTTTTTCAGTATGATCCTAAAAAAGATACATTCAAACAGTTCGCGAACATTCCCGGGGATCCGACCAGCCTGGGCAAGAATGATGTGCGTGTCATTTATGAAGACCGCAAGCGCAACTTGTGGGTAGGCACCAATGGCGGCGGGCTCGCGCTGCTCGACCGTGAAACCGGCAAGTTCCGGAACTTCGTAACCACAAACAGCAGCATTAATTCCAATGATGTAAGGGCGATCGACGAGGATAGTCAGGGAAATCTCTGGATCGGAACCTATGGCGGCGGGCTTAACTATTTGAATGTTAGTACGATGCAGTTCAGGTCGTTTTTCAACGAGCCGGGGAAACCAGGATATTTGTCAAACCGTATCATATTCTCGCTGCATTACGACGCCAAAGAGAGGTTATGGATCGGATCGGAAGGAAACGGACTTTTGGTTTACGACACAAAAAATGGAACAACAAAACATTTCACCGAAAAGAACGGCCTGGCGAATGATGTGATCTACGCATTTCAGGAGGAAAGCATTGATAATGTATGGTTTAGTACCAATAAGGGAGTGTCCCGGATCAATCTCCCCAGCAACCGCATCGACCATTACGACCAGAGCAACGGGTTGCAGGGCGGGCAGTTCAATCCCAATTCCACCCTCTACATTGCAAGCAGCAATGCCATGGTTTTTGGCGGCACCGAAGGCTGGAACCTCTTCGTGCCAACGGACATTAAACCATCTGATTACAAGCCGAAAGTAATGATCACCGGGCTTCAATTATTCGGGCAAAGCGTAGCCGTGGGTGCCAAAAAAGATGGAAAGGTCATTCTGGAAAAACAGATCGCTGACCAGGAGGAGATTGTTTTGCAGCCCAGTCAGTCGGTTTTTACCATTCAATACACCGCATTGAACTACGCTTATCCGGACCGTAACCAATTCGCTTACAAGCTGGAAGGCCTCGATCAGGATTGGAACTATGTGCAAAACGAGCGCTCGGCGACTTACCGTTATCTTCCGCCGGGTGATTACGTGTTCAAGGTCAAATCGGCCAATCAGGATGGTGTATGGTTTGAGAATGAGGCGGGTCTGCATGTGCGCGTGCTGCCGCCGTGGTATCAGACCTGGTGGGCTTATCTGCTTTATATGGGCATCGCAGCGCTGGTGATTTACTACTACCAGCAATATAAGATCCGGCAGGCGCGCCTGAAATATGAGGTGCAGATGGCGCATTTCGAAACCCAGAAGGAGAAAGAGCTTAACGAAAAGAAGCTTTCCTTCTTTACACACATTTCCCACGAGTTCCGGACACCATTAACGCTGATTATCAACCCTGTAAAAGAGCTCTTACTCAAAGCAGAGAACCGCCATCCCGATCAAAACAGCCTCAACATTGTATACCGGAATGCCAAACGTCTGCTGAGTATGGTGGATCAATTGCTGCTTTTCCGCAAGGCCGACCGGGAAGCAGACAAGCTGAACCCGGCCATTCAGAACATTACCAAACTGGCACTCGAAGTTTTTCAATGTTTCACGCATCAGGCTGAGCAGAAGCACATTAATTATCAGTTTATCAGCCCGAACGAAGACCTGGAACTGGTTGCAGATCGTGAAAAAATAGAAATTGCGCTTTTCAACCTCGTTTCAAATGCGGTCAAATACACGCCCAAAAACGGAAGTGTGACATTGGAAATCGGCGAAACAGGCGATCAGGTGCAGATTACCGTAAGCGATTCGGGCCCGGGTATTCCTACAAATGTAGGCGACAGCATCTTCTCCGTTTTTCATCAATTCCACGACGGCCGGTTTCCTTCCAAGGGCGGTTTTGGCATTGGTTTATTTTTAACCAAAACTTTTATTGAAAGCCATTTCGGGAGCATTCATTACGAATCGGTTGTTGGCAGCGGCACTGTTTTCAAGGTTTTGCTCTGGAAAGCGCATCCGCAGTTGGTGTCCGCCGATCTGCTGACCATTGTGGAAGAAGGCAATTCTGTGTTGCTGGAAGAACTCTCGGAAGATGGCGTAATGCTCACACCATCGGCCATTTCGCGTCACCAGCTGGTGGTGGAAGAGCTGAGTTCTGATGTAAAGACCATGCTTATCGTGGAGGACGACGCGGATATCAGGCAGTATATCGGCCAGGCTTTCGCAGGAAAATTCAAGCTTCTGCAGGCGGAGAATGGGGAAGAAGGCATCCTGCTGGTCAGAAAACATTTACCCGACATTGTCATCAGCGACGTTTTCATGGAGGGCATCAGCGGCATCGACATGTGCAGCCAGATCAAAAGCGACATCACATTGAGCCACATTCCCGTTATTCTGCTCACTGCCAGCACTTCCCAGGAATCGCGGCTGAAAGGCATTGAAGGCGGCGCGGACGATTACATCAGCAAGCCGTTTGACAAAGCATTACTAATGGCACGCGTGGACGCGATCCTGAAAAGCCGCAATGACCTGCAGCGATACTTTTACAATGAAATCACACTGCAGGCCAATGACTCCAAAATCTCCTCCGAGTATAAAGAATTTTTGAAAGAATGTATCCGGGTTGTCGAGAACCATCTGACCGATCCGGACTTCTCCATTAAGGTGCTCGCCGCCGAGATCGGCATGAGCCATTCGACCTTGTATAATCGCATCAAATCCATATCCGGGCAATCCACCAACAGCTTCATCCGCTTCATCCGCCTGCGCCGCGCAGCCCAGATATTGATCACGACCGACATCACGATTTCAGAGGTGGCTTACCAGGTCGGGATCAATGATATCAAGTATTTCAGGGAGCAATTTTACAAGCTTTTCGAAATGAAGCCCTCGGAATATGTCAAAAAATACCGAAATCCGTTCCATGAGAATTTCCAGGTAAACAGGGGTGTTTTTCAAAATAAATTGGACAATTAGCCGATTCAGTTACAAAATTTCTTTTCGAAGCGCCCGATTTTTCCCGAATCGGGCGCTTTTTATTGATATACCCCCTTCTTAATGTGAAAATGACCCCTGTCGGTCAAATACAAATAATCATACTTTTGATTGATCAATTCATAAAAAGGGCGACATGCTTTTTTTGTGCTGACAACCAATCACCTTAATTATTTTAAACATCGATTTATGATAAAATCTTTTCGAAGCAAGTGGGCTTTGCCTGGAATGCTTAACGAAACTGAGGGCAGGATGTGGAAGCATATCCGGCTGACTGTGTTCCTGGCCGCTATCGCGTTTTTCGGCTACACGCAGGTTGCTGTCGCGCAGTCTGCAATCACGGTAAAAGGAACGGTTACTGCCGACAACGGCGACGCACTTCCGGGCGCCAGCGTAATCTTAAAAGGAACCTCGACAGGAACCACGACTGACGCAGACGGGAAATATTCACTCAACATTCCCGACGCCAACGGCACGCTCGTATTTACCTACATTGGCTATATCAACCAGGAAGTTGCTGTGGCTAACCGCAGTGAAATCGACGTAAAACTCGTGACCAATGACAAAACATTGCAGGAGATCGTGGTGGTAGGATACGGCACACAGAAAAAAGCAACGTTGACCGGCTCGGTGTCGGAAGTAAAGGGTGCTGACATTGTGAAAAGTCCGCAGCCAAACCTTTCCAACTCACTGGCAGGTCGTTTTTCGGGTTTTGTGGCCAATAACAGAGGCGGAGAGCCGGGTTATGACGGTTCCAGCTACACCATCCGCGGTTTCGCATCCACAGGAAACAACGACGTGCTGATCGTGGTCGACGGGATTCCTGGCCAGGTGGGCGGTTTGGAACGTTTGGACCCCAATGACATTGAAAGCATTTCAATACTGAAAGACGCTTCGGCAGCTGTTTACGGAAGCCGCGCTGCCAACGGTGTGATCCTGGTTACAACCAAAAGGGGAACAACAGGCAAGCCGGTGATCTCTTACAGCTTCAACCAGGGTTTTTCATCACCAACCAGGCTTCCAAACCTGGCCGACGCCCCGACATACGCATCGATTTTGAACGAAATCGACTACTATAACAACCCTGCCGGCGGCATGAACCAGTTTTATACAGCCGAAGAAATTGAGAAGTTCAAGAACGGATCGGACCCATTGAATTACCCGAACACCAACTGGCAGAAAGAGACGCTGAAAAGTTTTGCATTGCAAAATCAGCACAATCTGGGCATCAATGGTGGAACGGAGAATGTAAAATACTATGTGTCGCTGGGGACGATTTACCAGGATGGTTTGTATAAAAACGGCGCTACGAAATACAAGCAATACAATTTCAGATCGAACATTGACGCTAATGTAACGCAGGATTTTAAAGTAAGCCTTTCTTTATCAGGCCGTCAGGAGAACAGACAATTTCCTATTTCGTCTGCGGGGAACACTTTCCGCTCCATTTACCGCGCTTACCCAACCGTTATCTCGCGCTACCCGAACGGAAATTACTCGACAGGCGTGGAAAACAGCAATCCGGTCGTGTTAGGAACGGATATGGGTGGAACCACCAGCAACCCGACTTCGGTATTCAACGGGATCGTTCGTGCCAGCTACAACATGCCGTTTGTAGAAGGGCTGTCTGCTGACGGGTTTTACTCCGTGGATAAATCATTCAATTTTTCCAAAAGTTTCAGCACGCCTTACACGCTTTATAATTACAATGGCGACACCGGCGCTTATAATGCAGTGGTAACGGGTGGTTCTGCGGGCCTTGCTTCACTCACGCAATCGCAACTGAACATTACCAACATTACCCAGAACATCCGTGTGAGCTTTTTGAGACAACTAGGCAATCACAATGTAAATGCATTCGTCGCTTACGAGCAGAACAAGCGCAACGAAGTGAAATTCGACGCTTCCCGCATCAACTATCCGACGGTTTCCACACCGGAACTTTCGCAGGGAGGTGCAGCGGCAACGGACAAAAACAACTCCGGAAGCAGCTATAACTTCACCCGTAAAAGTGTGATCGGGCGTATCGCTTACAATTTCAGCGAAAAATACCTGGCCGAAGTGCAGGCGCGTATCGATGGTTCATCCGTATTCCCGAAAGGAAAGCAATTTGGCTTTTTTCCTTCTATATCAGCAGGTTACCGTATCTCGGAAGAGGATTGGTTTAAAAACAGCGTGAATTTTATCAATGATCTGAAAATCCGTGCTTCCTATGGTTCACTGGGTAATGATAATGTGGGTCAATTCCAGTATTACAACAATTACTCGTTTGTAAATCAGTATGTGCTGGGTTCCAATGTGATCACGCCGGGTATCGACCTTACCAAACTTGCCAACCCGAACATTACATGGGAAGTTGCCAAGAAAATGGACATTGGTTTGAATGCAGTTTTCCTGAAAAATTTCAGTCTGGAAGTAATTTATTTCCAACAAAAAAGATCTGATATCCTTGCTGCCAGAAATGCTTCCATTCCGAACACTTCCGGTATAGTTAACCCGTTCAAAACGAATGATAACACGCCATTGGTGCCCGATCAGAACATTGGAAAGGTCAACAGCGCGGGTTTTGAGGCTACATTGGGCTATAACCATTCAGGCACATTCCGCTACAACATTTCAGGTAACGTGACTTATGCAAAAAGCAAGGTCGTGTTTATAGACGAAGCACCGGGAACATTGGATTATCAGCGTCAGACAGGCGGCCCACTCTACACCAACCTGCTGTATAACTCAATTGGCATTTTCCGCACGCAGGCAGAACTGGACGCATATCCGCACCTGAAGGGCGCTCAACTGGGAGATTTAATCCTGGAAGATTACAACGGCGACGGCCAGATCACAGCCGACGATCAGACCCGGACACCTTACGGAAATGTGCCTTTGCTGACTTACGGATTGGTTTTGAATGGCGGTTACAAAGCGTTTGATGCGTCGGTTGTTTTTTCCGGACAAGGCATGGTAAGCCAGTATGTGCTTCCCGAATCGGGCCAGGTAGGAAACTTTTACAGCAGCTGGGCCGACAACCGTTGGAGCCCTGCTAACCCCGAAGGTTCTTATCCGAGAGTGGATACACGCGCTTCGTCTTCGATCAATGGTGGGCTTTATGCCAACACATTCTGGCTTGATAACGCATCCTTTGTGCGTTTGAAAAATATTGAAGTGGGGTACACATTGCCAAAAGACGCATTGTCGAAGATCAAGATAGCTTCCCTGAGAATTTATGCCAGCGCATTTAACCTGTTTACAATCACCGGTGTAAAAGATTACGATCCCGAAGGAAACAGCACGAGCGGACAGTTTTATCCGCAGCAGAGGATTTTGAACCTGGGTTTGAACATTAAGTTTTAAAGACTACTGAAATGATAAAGCAATTAAAAAATATACTGATCACAGCCGTTTGCGGAGCTTGCGGGCTCGTGGTTGTGGCTTGCCAGGAAAATTTCCTGGATGTGGTTCCTACCGACCGTGTTTCCGATGCATCCATCTTATCCGACTCGGTCCTTTTTGAGGCATACGTGATCAACCGCTACATGGGCACACGCCTTACCGATAAAGAAGCGGAAGGCACTTTGCCAGGTTTCGGACGCGGTTTCGAATACGCCATGTGGTCGTCACTTACCGACGAATCCATTTACAACAACGATGACAACACCTGGGTGATCCAGCGTGGACAGCTTGCACCTGAAAACACAGGCATCGCCGGAACTCTTTGGGGCAGAAGTTACAGAAGCATTCGCGAGATCAACTATGCGCTGGCCAATGTGGACAAGGTTCCGATGAGTCAGGGTAAAAAGGACAGATTAAAAGGAGAACTCCAATTCCTTCGTGCCTTCCGCTATCACGACCTGATCCGAAACTATGGAAAAGTGGTTTTAATGGGCGATAAAGTGACAGAACTCGGCGACGACCTCACAAGTCAGGACCTTTTCACCCGCTCGGAAATCAAGGCGGGAGTTGAATATGCAGTTGCACAACTGGACGAAGCCACGGCGCTTTTGCCCAAGGACAATGACAACGGATCCTGGAAGCTGGGCCGCGCTACCAAAGGAGCCGCTCTGGCCTTGAAAGCGAGATTGTTGCTTTACGGTGCGAGTCCTTTGTACAACGCTGCAACATGGGCGCAGGCAGCCGCCGCTTCCAAAGCAGTAATGGATATGAATAAATACAGCCTTTATACAGGCGGTTATGGCAAAATATTTACAGTAGCCGACCATTCTGAGATCATTTTCGGCCGTCTTTACGCACAGGGAGCACGCCACGTGGCGCTTGAAATTGCCAACGGCCCGAATAGCTACAATGCCTGGGGCGGCAATGTTCCGGTTCAAAACCTGGTAAATGATTACGAGATGATGGACGGGACCAGAATTACAGAAACCGGAACCAGCTATAATCCGCAAGATCCCTACAAAGGAAGAGATCCGCGTTTTTACGAAACCATTCTCTACAACGGCGCGCCCTATCGTGGAAGCACAATCCAGACCTTCACGCCGGGTGGAAAAGACAGCAAGGATGGCCCATCCAACTGGAACACTTCCAAGACTGGTTACTATTTGAAAAAATTCATGAACGACGCCCTGCCGATTGACAATCCATGGGACATCGCCGGAACACAAACGTGGATCTACTTCCGCTACGCCGAAATCCTGCTCAACTACGCAGAAGCGCAAAACGAAGCAGTAGGCCCGGATGCATCCGTATACGCAGCCATCAACGCAATCAGACGACGCCCAGGCGTAATGATGCCCGTATTGAAAGCAGGGCTGACCCAAGCGCAGATGCGTGAAAAAATCCGTAACGAGCGCCGCATCGAGCTAGCCTTCGAAGAGCACCGCTTCTACGACGTCCGCCGCTGGAAAATTGCCAACGTAACAGAAAATGCACCAGCAAACGGCATCGAAATCGGTAAAAGCGGCAACGCCTTCACTTACAAGGTAAAGGAAGCCCTAACCGGCAAAGCATTCACCGAAAAGCAATACTGGCTGCCAATCCCAAGAGCCGAGATCCAGGCTTCGAACAATAAGCTGGAACAGAATCCTGGGTATTGATTTCCCTTCGGCCGCCCGGCGGCCCGGTCCGCTCAGGGTGACGGGGCGTTGTGCTAGCCGGTAGCTTGGGTGGAAGCCCTTCGGCTCCGCTCAGGGTGACAGGTCATCTGCTCTGTCACCCTGAGCGGAGCCGAAGGGCTAGCACTAAGTCGCTGGGCACCCCAAAAGCCCCAAGCTCCAATGAACATCACTAACCCAACCCCAAAAACACCTTGAACCCAACAAACAAACTTCTCCCAACACTTCTCCTGGCCCTGACACTCACATCCTGCTCCTCAGCAACGCCGGGGACTGTTAATGGTCCTGGTGGGAAAGCGGAGCCTGTTGCTATTACGGTTAACCCGGCCAAAACTTTCCAGACGATTGACCATTTTGGAGCTTCGGATGCGTGGTCCTGCCAGTTTGTGGGCAAGTGGCCGGATGCGAAACGGAATGGGATTGCCGATTTGCTTTTCAGCAGCGATACGCTTGGTAGCGGGAAGCCGAAGGGCATCGGCTTGTCATTATGGCGGTTCAACATTGGTGCCGGAACGGCTGAGCAGGGCGATGCAAGCGGGATTAAGGACGAATGGCGGCGTGCTGAGTCGTTTTTAAATGACAATGGCACTTACAACTGGAATAAGCAGGCCGGGCAGATCTGGTTTCTGAAAGCTGCGAAAGAGCGTGGCGTCAACGAGTTTCTTGCATTCCCGAACAGCCCGCCGGTGCAATTTACCGTGAACAAAAAGGGTTATGCCAATGCAGGAAAGCCGAATTTAACGGCCGAAAACTTTAATAAATACGGCGAATTTATGGCCAATGTCGTGAGCGGCGTGCGCGAAAAGACGGGCATCACTTTCAACCACATTAGTCCGGTAAATGAGCCGCAGTGGGACTGGAGCGATGGCGGGCAGGAAGGGACGCCGTTTTATAACAATGAGATTGCAGGCATCACCAGATCGCTGAGTGCAGCATTGCTCAAAAACAAGCTGTCTACCAAGATCGACGTGGCCGAAGCCGGGCAGATTGATTATCTCTATTCTGAATTCAACAAGCAGGGCAGAGGTAACCAGATCCACGCGTTCTTTGATAAATCATCGCCGGATTACATTGGTAACCTGCCTAATCTGACCCAAACCATTTCCGGACATAGTTATTTCACAACTTCTCCTTATGCCAAGGCTGCCTCAAAAAGACAGGAAATTGCGAAAGCATCGCAAGCAACGCCGGGACTGAAATACTGGATGTCGGAATATTGTATTTTGGGAGATAATGAAGGCGAGATCCAGGGTTCGGGGCGTGACCTGGGGATCGATGCAGGAATTTACATAGCCAAAGTGATCCACAATGATCTGGTGAATGCCAATGCTTCGGCCTGGCACTGGTGGATTGCGATTTCACCCTATGATTACAAAGACGGCCTGATTTATATAGACAAAAACAAAACTGACGGCAGTTACCAGTCATCCAAAATGCTGTGGGCATTGGGTAATTACAGCCGTTTCGTGCGTCCGGGTGCAGTAAGGACCGAAGTTTCGGCTTCTGCTGCCAGCGAAGGATTGTTGATTTCTTCGTATAAAAACACGGATAACCAGCTTGTAACGATCATCATCAATGACCAGTCCAAAGCAACCGATATAACATTGAATTCGTCGGCAAACAAGCTTTCCAACGTTAAAATCTACAAAACATCCGCCTCCGCTGACCTTGAACCCGTATCGGTTATAGCCGGAAGTCCGGTGTCGATCGAGGCAAAAAGTATTGTGACCATCGTGGGCAGGCTGGCGCAATAAAAATCATTTTACTTGTGATTACAGTCGTCGGGGGCTATTTTTAGGCCGTGAAAAGGTTTATCCGAAATATGCTCCTGACGATTGTCATTCTTGATACAACATCCTTGTATCAGGTGATGAAGGCGCCGTCGCTTATCAAGCATTTTCTCGAACACAAATCACTGGATCAGAATGTGAGTTTCGTGGACTTCCTTTCCATGCATTACTGGGGCGAAGATCTGAACGATAATGACGACGAAAAGGATATGCAGCTGCCTTTCAAGAAGATTGAAATGCACCATGCCAGTTTCTTCTTCGTTGCCCACCCGGAACGGTTCACATTTGTACACCATTCACAACCAATCAGCAAGGCCGATTACGGCCCCGACCAGCCTCAGGTCGCGTACAACACCACGCTGGGCTCCCTCTTCCGCCCGCCCCGAGTTTAAATATATATCAATGTCCAGGACCCGCTCCTGAACTCCATTTGTGCTCTATCCGGGCGCATATGGCCTCATTTGCTATATATTTATTTTGATTCGATATGCTGAACAGAATTATCCGGTTCTCTGTGAAGAACAAACTGGTAATTGGGATATTCATGCTGCTGTGGGTTATTTACGGCGCGTATGAAGTTACACAGTTGCCCATAGATGCCGTTCCCGACATTACCAATAACCAGGTGCAGGTCATTACCACCGCACCGTCATTAGGCGCCGAAGACGTGGAGCGCCTCATTACTTTTCCCATCGAGCAGGCCATCAGCAACATTCCCGGCCTCAAAGAAAGTCGCAGCATGTCCCGCTTCGGGCTTTCGCTCATCAGCATTGTTTTTGATGACGAATCCGATGTGTACTGGGCGCGGCAGCAGGTTACAGAAAGGCTCTCGCAAGTAGAAATCACCGATGATGCCAACACGCCGCAGCTTGCGCCGGCCACAACCGGGCTGGGGGAGATCTACCAGTATGTACTGAAACCCAAAGATGGTTTTGAGAAAAAATATTCACTCGCCGACCTGCGCACCACGCAGGATTGGATCGTACGCAGACAATTGCTCGGCACGCCGGGAGTTGCAGACGTGTCCACATTCGGCGGCGACCTGAAACAATATGAGGTCGCCGTGATCCCCGCCAACCTCAAAGCGCTGAACATTTCAATCAGCGACGTCTTCACTGCGCTAAGCCGGAACAACCAGAATACAGGCGGCGCGTATATAGAGAAAGGTCCCACTGTAATGTATATACGAAGCGTCGGGCTGGCCGGTTCGATGGATGACATTCGGAAGATTGTGGTGAAGAATACGAATAACGGCACGCCGGTGCTCATCAGCCACGTGGCAGATGTGCGGCTCGGTTCAGCCATTCGTTATGGTGCGCTCACGATGGCGGGCAAAGGTGAGCTCGCAGGTGGCATTGTGATGATGCTGAAAGGCGGAAATTCTTCCGAGGTGATCAAAAATGTAAAGTTGCGTGTAGCCGAAATCCAGAAAACATTGCCCGAAGGCATGGAAATCGAGCCGTTTCTGGACCGGACCAAGATGGTGAATAACGCTATTGGAACAGTAGAGCACAATCTGCTGGAAGGTGCCCTCATCGTGGTTCTGATACTCGTTCTTTTCCTGGGTAACCTGCGTGCGGGGCTGATTGTGGCTTCCGTAATCCCGCTTTCCATGCTGTTTGCCATCACAATGATGAATCTTTTCGGCGTTAGCGGAAACCTGATGAGCCTGGGCGCGCTGGATTTCGGCCTGATCGTGGACGGCGCGGTGATCATTGTAGAGGCGATTTTGCATCACATGCATTTCTCCAAAAAATATCTCAATACAGAAAGGGTTACACAGGCAGAAATGGATGAGGAGGTTACGGGCTCGGCATCACGGATGATGAATGCCGCGGTGTTCGGGCAGATCATTATCCTGATCGTTTATCTGCCCATTCTTTCGCTTTCCGGCATCGAAGGTAAAATGTTCAAGCCTATGGCACAGACGGTTGCATTCGCAGTCATGGGCGCATTCATTTTATCATTGACCTACATTCCCATGATCAGTGCATTGCTTATCAGCAAAAAGATCGTGCACAAACCAAATTTCTCAGACCGCATTATGACACGGCTGGAAAACGGTTATGCCCGCTTGCTTTCCGGCGCATTAAGGATCAGGAAAACGCTTGTCGTTTCCGCTTTTGCATTGTTCGGATTTGCCGTGTTTTTATTTACACAAATGGGTGGAGAATTTATCCCGCAACTCGAAGAAGGTGATTTCGCCACTGAAACGAGACTGCTCGTCGGCACTAACCTCAGCACGACTATTGACGCATTCAAAGTCATTTCCGAAAAGCTGAAAGCCGACTATCCCGAGGTCGAAAAAATAGTGTCCCGCATCGGAAGCGCCGAAATCCCCACCGATCCCATGCCCATTGAAGGCGGTGACATGATCATTGTGTTAAAGGATAAAGCCGAGTGGAAAAGTGCGGAAACATTCCCTGACCTGGCCAGCAAAATGGCCGCTACGGCGCAGGAAGTGATGCCCGGCGTGACAACAGGCTTTCAGTATCCGGTTCAAATGCGTTTCAACGAGTTGATGACCGGAGCCAAGCAGGATGTGGTTTGTAAAATATTCGGCGAAGACCTCGACAAGCTTGCTGCCTATGCCGAACAACTCGGCAGCATTTCCAAAACCGTCGCCGGAACGGCGGATTGGTACATTGAAAAAGTGACCGGGATGCCACAGGTCGTGATTGAATTCAACCGGGATGAAATTGCCAAGTACGGCATGAACATTGACGACGTAAACCGCACCATTAACGCAGCTTTCGCCGGAGCCGCCGCAGGGCAGATCTATGAAGGTGAAAAGAAATTTGACCTCGTCGTACGGGTAGGTAACGAAGGCCGAAGGAACATTACGGATGTCCAAAACTTGCTTATCACCACGCCCGGCGGGGTTCAGATCCCGCTTTACCAGGTCGCCAGCATTCAGGAAGTGGAAGGCCCGAACCAGATCCAGCGCGAGAATACGCGCAGGCGGATCATTGTCGGTTTCAATGTCCGGGGGCGAGATGTGCAGTCTATTGTGGAAGAGTTGCAGGAGAAGGTGGACGCAAAAATGAAATTCGAGCCTGGGTACAGCATTACTTACGGTGGTGCGTTCGAGAATCTACAACAAGCAAAATCCCGGCTTATGATCGCCGTTCCCATCGCGCTGCTATTGATATTCATCATGCTTTATTTTGCATTTTCTTCGGTCAAAGACGGTTTGCTGATCTACACGGCCATTCCCCTTTCGGCAATCGGCGGCGTTTTCGGGCTTGCGTTGCGCGGGATGCCGTTCAGTATTTCGGCTGGCGTCGGCTTCATCGCATTATTTGGCGTAGCAGTGCTCAATGGCATTGTGCTCCTTTCCGAGTTCAACAGGATCCGGAAGGAAGGCTTGATCCATGATGCATGGGAAGTGGTGATGACCGGCACGCGCAACCGCCTTCGCCCGGTGTTGATGACAGCCTCGGTTGCTTCGCTCGGGTTTTTGCCAATGGCGCTCAGCAATGGTGCAGGAGCGGAGGTGCAGCGCCCGCTGGCAACGGTGGTGATAGGCGGGCTGATCAGCGCCACATTGCTCACGCTTTTTGTGCTGCCAGGTTTGTATTTGTTGTTTGATAAAAAACCAAAGATCAAAGGGCTTCAACCAGCATTAACATTGCTGCTCATTTGCTTTGCCCACATTGGTTTCTCCCAAACCGCGCAAACGCCCATTGGTCTGGACTCTGCCATTCAGTTGGCCCTGAATAAAAATTTGCAGATAAAAAGCGACCGGCTGGCTGAAAACGCAAGCGAACGCCTGCAATCCAGCTCGTTTGATATGGCCAAAACGAATGTCAGTGCAGATTACGGCCAGGTTAACAGCATTAATAAGGACAACCGCATCGGGATTAGTCAAACATTTAGTTTTCCAACCGTTTATGCCAATCAGCGAAAAGTGCTGGAAGCTAATTTTCTCGCCACCCGGGCCACCACAAAGCTTACCGAACAGGAAATCCGTGCCCATGTCCGCCAACTGTATTTTGAATATACTTCCCTCACCGAACGCAGGCGGTTACTCGTTTACGCAGATAGTGTTTACCGGTTATTTGAGACAAAATCCAATCTTCGTTTTGAGAAAGGAGCTGCCAATGTTTTGGAAAAAACAGCCGCCGAAACACGCAGGCAACAGATTACCAATCAATTGAACCTGATCAACAATGACTTGGAAATCGTGGCCAGACAGTTCGATTTCTTGTTGCAGGATTCAAAATCTTACGTGCCAAAAGCGGATCGTGCCAAGATAAATGACCCGTTGACACTATCCGACTCGACTGCTATGCAAGAGCTGCCGTTGATGGAACTGGCCCGTCATCAGCAGGATGCAGCCCGTTATCGCTGGCAAACAGAAAAGTCGAAACTCCTGCCGGATTTCACCATTGGCTATAACAATCAGACGCTCATCGGGCCGCAGGTCGTGCGGGGGCAGGAGCTTAATTACGGTGCGGGGAAAAGGTTTGGTTATGTCAGTGCGGGCATTGGTATACCGTTGTTTTTCAAAGCCCACAATGCCCGTGTGGCTGCTGCAAAACTCGATTGGGAAAGGAATCAAAAGCAATCGGACCTGATCAGTTTGAGGCTGCGTAATGAGCTCGATAATGCCGGTCAGCAGATACGGAAATTCCGGCAGAGCCTGGAATATTACGAAGGCCAGGGCCTCAAAAACGCAGACCTGATCATTACCACCGCCGACCAGCAGTTCCAGGAAGGCGACATTGATTTTCTACAATGGGCCCTTGTCGCCGACCAGGCGATCACGATCAAAAACGAATATATCAATGCATTGAACAGCTATAACCTGGCTGTAATCGAATGGTTGAAACTGAACAACTTATAACATGAAAATGAAAAATCATATCATTATTTGCCTGAGCTTGCTGCTCATGTTTTCCTGCACGGATAAGACTTCAAGGGAAACCGAACAGCCGGAAAGCACCGCTTCAGATTCCGCACAAACGGAAAAAATGGTGTCCATCAGCGATGCGCAGCAGAAAAGCGTGGGCATAGAAGTGGGTACACCTGCAATGGAAGATATCAGCGGCGTATTGTCGCTGCAAGGGAAAATCGATGTTCCGCCACAAAGCACGATTAGCCTCAGCTTTCCGCTGGGCGGTTATTTGAAATCCACTAAAATGCTTCCGGGCATGCACGTGCGCAAGGGCGAGGTGCTTGCCGAATTGGAGGATATGCAGTTTATCCAGCTACAACAGGATTATCTCACCGCCAAGGAAAAGCTGCTTCTGGCAGAATCCGAGTTCAACCGCCAGCGCGACCTGAATGCGAGCAAGGCCAGCAGTGACCGCGTCTTTCAGCAAGCCAGGGCCGAAATGGAAACCCAGCGCATACTAGCGAGCGCATTGGCACAAAAACTCGAAGTGATCGGTATTGATCCGGCCCACCTTAGAGCCGACAAAATTTCCAAAAGTGTGTCCATTAAATCGCCTATCAATGGTTTCGTTTCCAAAGTCAATGTCAATGTGGGCAAATACACCGCGCCTACGGATATGCTGTTTGAGCTTGTGAATCCGAGCGACATTCATCTGGTTTTGAATGTGTTTGAAAAGGACCTCGGCGCATTGTCGGTAGGCCAGCGCGTTACCGCATTTACCAATGGCGATCCGTCGAAGAAATTCCAGGCTGAAATTATCCTGATCACCAAAAGCCTCGACCAGGACAGGATGGCGGAGGTGCACTGCCATTTTACAAAATACAATTCGGCGCTTGTGCCGGGTATGTTCATGAACGGCGAGGTGTCGGTCAGCAATAAAAAAGCACTAACCGTTCCTGAGGATGCACTCGTGCGCTGGGAGAACAAATTTTACGTTTTTACCGACAACGGCAGCGGCAATTTTGAAATGATCCACGTCAAACCCGGCGTCATTAACCAGGGCAAGCAACAAATCGAAGCAACCGGCATCGACGACAGCACCAGGCTCGTTGTGAAAAACGCTTATGCATTGCTCATGAAGATCAAGAATACAGAAAAGGATGGCTAGGGTTTATTGTTATAGTGCAAACTGGTTCATAAAATTGCAAACGTTTGCATAAAATTCTTAAAAAGTTTAAAATACGCGATAAAACTGCTTTATTTGTATTGGAGGGCCTATTTATTTCAAGATTAAACTGAAAAGATATGCCCGGTTTGAAAAAGTATAATTTAAACAAAAAATACAAATGTCGAATAAATCTGGACGAATCAAGGTTGCCATTGTTGGCGTTGGAAATTGTGCGAGTTCATTGGTGCAGGGCGTTGAATATTACACCACGTTTTCCGAACTTAAATCGGGGTTAATGGCAGACGATATCGGGGGTTATAAAGCGGCTGACATTGAATTTGTCTGCGCTTTTGAAGTGGATGAGAGAAAGATCGGCTTGCCTTTAAGAGAAGCCATTTTTGCTAAACCCAACTGCACAATTGTCCTCAATAGTGACATCAAATCCGATGCGCCCGTGTACCCGTCGCCCGTTCTGGATGGTGTTTCACCGCAAATGGCAGCATACCCGGCTGAGAACCGTTTTGTGATCAAGAGTGAGTTGGCAGAAACGGATTTCCTGGCGCAAAGCGAGCAGTATAATAAGGATCTGGTAGCCTCCATGCGCAGTAAAATTGTAGCGCAACTCAGGCAGCATGAAGCCGAAGTGCTGATTAACTATCTGCCGGTTGGATCACAGCTGGCAACCGAATTTTATGCTGAGATCTGCCTTGAACTGGGCATCTCGCTGGTGAATTGCATTCCGGTTTTCATTGCTTCCGATCCGCAGTGGGAACAGCGTTTCGTTGATGCAGGCATTCCGATCATTGGTGACGATATGCGCAGCCAGTTTGGCGCCAGCATTGTTTCTCAAATGTTACAGGAACTGGCTTTCGAGCGTGGACATCATGTGAAAGCGCACATTCAGCGCAATGTAGGCGGCAACACCGACTTCCTGAATATGGAAGACAAGGCGCGTCTCAAATCAAAGAAAATTTCCAAAGAGAATGTCATCCGCGCGCAAAACGACATTCGCGGCATTTCCACGCAGGACAGCTTCCTGCACGCGGGACCGTCGGAATACATTGCTTATTATGGCGATAACAAAGTGGCCAATTTTCGGCTGGAACTCGAAGGATTCATGGGAGCGCCTGTGATCCTGGACGCGCAGCTTTCGGTTCAGGACTCACCCAACTCAGCGGGCGTGGTCATTGATGCCATTCGTTACGTGTATGTTGCGCGGGAAATGGGGCTTGTGGGTGCATTAAGAGGTCCGTCCGCTTCAACCCAAAAAACACCGCCCGAGCAAATGATGTTCAGCGATGCCATTTATGAATGCCATGCACTTGCCAATCGCAAGCTTACCGACTCTACACGCAAGCAGCTGGCGAAAACGGCAGTAACAGAGTAACCAATGTATAAATACGCATCGAGATCCTGGTTTTAGCTTTCCTAACCAGGGTTTCGTTTGCATTCCTGACCATTTCTTCTGAATATTCGTTGCCTGGATCATATGCACATGGACCAGGCAACGGGAAGAAATTAAGGTTTAAATAGTTTTAGAAAATGAAAGTGTTTGTTGTTGGTTCGGGTAAGTTGGCAAGTGCAATTCTTTCGGCCGCTGCGACCTTTCAAAACTCCGGGCTCATTCCCTGGGAACCGGAATTTCAGCAAACAACCGAAAAGGCAATGATCCTGCATTGCGGTTCCGGGCGACAGATTGCTGAATGCATAAAGTTCTGTCAGCAAACAGGTTCTGCTTTCATCGAGCTCTCCACTGGCCTGGAAACGGAACATATGACACCCAATTTTCCACTCATTATTTGCCCGAATACTTCCATGCTAATGCTCCGGACCATGGCTATGTTAGGTCAGTTTGGGAGGCATTTCAAGGATTACCAGATATCCATTACAGAATCGCATCAGGCCGCGAAACAGACCGAGCCCGGGACGGCATATAATTTTGCCAACTCGCTCGCATTTCCGGTTAATCAGATCGTTTCCGTACGGGAACCTGAAACACAATCCATCGAAATCGGTATTCCGGATGAATTTCTTGGTAAACACGCTTATCATAAAATCAGAATCCAGGATGGCAATGATACGTTGACCATTGAAACAAAAGTGCTTGGCCATGCGCCTTATGCAGCCGGCGTAAGGCAGATTATTGATTTGATATTGAAAACTGACCTGGAAAACAGGCGCTATAATGTTCTGGAATTAATGCAATAGCAACAAGCACATGAATACGAAAGCATCCTTTTTTGATAAGAAACTAATGATCGGCTCCATGATCGTGATTGCTGGCAGCGCGATTGTTGTTGCGGTTATCAAGGGCGCGGAAAGCATTCATTTACCCTACATTGTTGCCGTGCTGACCGCCGTTTCTTTGGGATTTGCAGAACCCCGCAAAGGCTGGTTTTTAGCATTATTACAATGCATCCTTATGCTGGCAGGTTACTTCCTCTTTACCAGTTTACCCGAAAACACAGCCCGGCAAGAGCTCGAAAATTTCAGTCTGTACGGCTCGCTCATCCTGACATTCGTTGCCAGTTTTTTGGGCGGTTTCATCAAAAGAGCTTTCAATACTTAGGAAGCGACCGCTCTTACAAATACTTTTTCATATAATTAATAATATGCGTCCAGTCGCCGGGGAGCACGCTGTGTCCGCCGTCGTGCATGAAGTAACCGAGCTCATTCATGAGTAAGGAGGTGTCACCCGCGGCAGGCATAACCGTCGTTTCGGGGCCTTTTTCCTTAAATAATTTGTAAACCGGAGCCGCCGCAACAGCCGCTAAAAACTCGCCCTTCGGATCCGACCAGTAATCGGTGCTGCCGGTTTGGAGCAGCAATGGTCTGGGTGCAATCAGAGATATCAGCATATGTCCGTCCACGGGCAAGCTGTTTACATTGGCCGCGTAGTCGTGGTATTTGGGCGCAAACTGATATAAATACCGGCTCGGATCAGAAATGTGCTGAATTGTTTCGCCATAATGCCGCCTGCTGAGGGCCGCGCCGCCTTCGCCCGAAATGCTGGCAATAATGACTTTGTAACGCGGATCATGCGCTCCCGCCCATAGCACTGTTTTGCCCAAACGCGAAGCACCTTGCAATGCAACACGCTTGCTGTCAATAGCTTTGTCCGTTTCGAAATAGTCCATAGCACGGCTCAGTCCCCAGCCCCATGCTGCTATGGCGCCCCATTCGTCGGGTGCAGTCTGTGTTTGTCCGGGTATTAAATAGACGCTACGGATTCCGTGCTTGATGCCATCTTTAAAATCGGGCTCGATATCGCCGTAATAAACCGTTGCAAACCCAAAGCCGGCATCCATAAACTGCTCTACATTCATTTTTCCGAATGCCGTAGGCTTATCCGCTTTCACACGCTGGCCCTCTTTATTCCAGACATTGCCTATCATTAATCCTGGATCATCAATCAGCTGATTATAAGCAATAAATGAAATGTTCATCAGCAACGGAACGGGTTTGGTCGCCGCCGCCGGTGTGTATATGACCAGGTTCATTTTATGGTCTGCTGTGTCTTTGGTAAAGTAAACCGTAACCTGCTTGCGGGTCGCTTTCCCATTGAATGCAGGCGTTCCTTTATCAAAAACGGTAAAGTGCATATCCACCGGGCGTCCGGGCATTTTACCAAATTGTGATTCTTCAAACAACTTCACAATTTCTGGCCTACGCTTTTTTGTCCAAACCTCAGCACTGGTCACTTTCTGCCCGTCATTGGTTTTCAGCGGATCGGGCAGGGTGTAAGTGCCTGCTGAATCTTCGGAATAATTGACCGGAAAACCGGCAACCATCGTCGGGCGGTTGGCAGCTTGCTGTTGCGCAGATGCTAAGTAGCTGGCAGACAGTATGCAACAGATCATCCACCTTCTGGCAGATGTATGAAACGATGGCTTTGTAAATTTTTGCATAGGATTGATTTTACATTATCCCTATAAGGAAGACAGCGTTCAAATCTATCGGCGAAGATCCGGTTTAGAAAACCTTTGTTTCATCCCGGATTGTCTTTATAAAGAAAGTGCAATTTCAAACGTTTACTTTTCGTCACTTTTGGATATTTTGCATTATAACACATTGTGTCAATTTAACACTTTCGTTTAATTTCGAACATTTACTTTTACCCTTTGCAATCGTTCCCGGTAACGTGTGCAGAAATAAAATCGAAAATTATCTTGCTTACCAGATTCTGTATAAATAGACTTGAACAGGGTTTCTATTGTACTTTATCAATGGACAATAGAAGTTGTATTGAAATAGTTCTATTTTAAATCGTTCGATGAATATGGCAAGGGCTTTTCTACTTTTTCTATTTCTTTTGGCCGTGTCCTTTTCCGGAACTGCGCAGAACCGCCAGTTGAAGGGCGTCGTGACCGATGCAGCTTCCAAAGAAGCCATGGCGGGCGTTTCCGTTCTTGTTGCAGGAACGACGCAGGGCACCACTACGGACGGCGAAGGGAAATTTTCACTCAGCCTTCCGGCGGATGGGAAATCGATCATTATCAGCTATGTCGGTTTTATGAAACAAACCGTCGAGATCGGCAACCGCTCAATGGTGGAAGTGGCTTTGGAGCCGGACGTGAAGGCGCTGGAAGATGTGGTTGTGGTGGGTTATGGCGAACAAAAGCGCTCGCATTTAACAGGCGCTGTGGCAACGGTGAAGATCAATGAGATCGACGAGCTGCCGGTCGGCGACATTTCGTCGGCGCTTGTGGGCAAATTACCGGGTGTTTCGGTAAGCGGCGGTTCGGCGCGGCCGGGAACGCCTGCTTCCATCGTGATCCGTAACCCTACCAAAGCCTCGAAAGACGGGGGCAGCAATTCCCCCCTTTACATTATAGATGATGTGATCCGCACCGAGGCTGATTTCCAGCTGCTGGATGCTTCTGAAATAGAAAACCTCTCAATCCTCAAAGATGGAGCGGCGGCTGTTTATGGGGCACGTGCCGCATTAGGCGTGGTCGTGGTGCGCACACGTCGCGGCAAAGCGGGCAAGCCGCAGGTAAATTACACCACCACATTTGGCGTATCCGAAGCTACGGACCGCTCCAAAATGATGAACGGCGTCCAGCTCGCCACTTATCTCAACGATTTCAACCGGACAAGAGGACTGGCAGCAACTGATCCCGAATTTTACTCACCCGACGAGCTCGAACATTTCAGAAACAACAACTACGACTGGTTTGATATGGCCTGGAAACCTTCCTTCAATACAAGGCATGCCATCAACATCAGCGGAGGAACGGAGCGGGCCACATTCTTTGCCGGCGCCACCTATTTTGCACAAAACGGAAACGTAGACAACATCAGTTACAAGAAATGGAATTTCCGAGCCAGCAGCGACGTCAAGATCACCAAAAATCTGAAAGTAGGATTGGGCGTGAGCGGAAATTTGTCTGATAACAAATTATTTTATCTCAAACAGGGCGGTGAGAATGTGGAGAAAGACGTAACAAATCTTTTAAATACACCCCAATTTATCCCGCCTTACGTCAATGGTTTGCCCGTTCTGCTTCCCGGCGGTTCTTCTACAACCGGTTTTCATTTTTTTGAAGCCCAAAAGCTCAACAACTACACACGCGCCAGAAATGTGGTGCTGAATATCAATGCGTATCTGGAATACAATGTGCCGTTTGTTCAGGGCCTGAAAGTGCGCGGGGTTTACAACAAAAACCTGGGCAATGATTGGGGAAAACAATTTGGCACCTATTATAAGACTTACGGCTTCTCGATGGAGGGCGAAAACCGGCACATTTACGGAGGGACGCCCAATGCGCCCACGCGGCTCAACAATGGTGACCGCCTGAGATTCAATCCCGGTTACTCCGAATCCTATCAAATGAATGTGAACCTCAGTTATGCACGCGATTTTGGCCGGCACTCGGTGAGCGCGCTTGCGTTGGTGGAGCAGTCGGAGATTTACTCGGAAAGCATTGCCACATTCAAGGAAGGCATTTTTGAAGGCGGAAATGATTATTTAATGTCCGCACTGGGAGCCAAGGACATCGGCCCGAACACAGCAAATGAAAGCGGCGTGCTATCCTATGTCGGCAGGCTGAATTACAGTTTTGCAGAACGCTATTTGTTTGAAGTCTCCTTCCGTCGCGATGCGTCCACGAAATTCGCTCCCGAATATCGCTGGGGCACATTCCCCCAGGTTTCGGCCGGCTGGGTGCTTTCGGAGGAAAATTTATTTAAAGAAAAACTCAGCTTCATCAACTTCCTAAAACTCCGCGCATCCATCGGATTCCTGGGGGGAGACCGCACGGCCAACTGGCAATGGCTGCAGCGTTACACGCCCCAGGCTTCCAATGGAGCAGTTTTCGGAGGAAACAGCGACCGCACGGTGGGGATCAAGCTTGAAAAACTGCCCAACTACTTTGGCCGCTGGGATGATGTTACCAAAAAGAACATTGGTCTGGACGCATCCTTCCTGAACAGCAAACTGACCGCGGGTCTCGACTTTTACCACGATCACGGCTACAACCTGCTCACGACATTATCCTCATCCGTCCCGCTAACCATCGGTTCGGTGATGCCTTCGGAAAATTATGAGACCATTAATTCCTTCGGTTTCGAGTTTTCAACCGGCTGGAGCAGCAAAATCGGCAAGAGCATTGATTATAATGTAAATGCATTCCTCGCCTGGAACGACAACCGGAATGTGCTCGTGGATGTAGCGCCGTCGAATGTAGGCACTTGGCTGGACCCGACGGGCCGTTCGGGCGACCGCGGAATTATGGGTTACCAATATCTTGGCATGTTCCGTTCGCAGGACGAAGTGGATCGGTTCCTTGAACAAAACAATGGTTACACAATCTTTGGAAGAGCGCCCATGCCCGGCATGCTTTACTATAAGGATATCCGCGGCCCGCGCCAGACAGATGGCAGCTACGAAGCGCCCGACGGCAAAATCACCGAAGATGATATGGATTACCTGTCTAACAAGGAGAACAACCATTACAATTTCGGTCTTTCGCTGGGTTTTGGTTTCAAAGGGTTCAGGCTGGATGTTGTTACCGCAGGATCATTTGGCGGACAAGGCATTGTAGATGGCGACGCACGGAAAAAAGCAGCCGTAGACGTTTCCCGTCCTGTTTTCTGGGCCGACCATTACACGCCCGAAAATCCTAATGCAGCCTATCCCGACCCTTATTACGACGACACTTATTCAGTGGCATCATCATTCTGGTTCCGCGACGCATTTGTGTTCCGCATGCGCAGTATGAATGTGTCTTACAGTTTGAATCAGAATATTTCCAAAAGACTCGGCGTGAGCGGCCTCAAACTGATTGGCGTGGCCATGAACCCGTTCAATTTCTACAATCCATACGATTACAAAGGCTCGGTAGGCGCTTATAACGTGTATCCGCTGATGAAAACCTGGTCATTGGGATTAAATCTTACACTTTAAAACGGACTGAAATGAAACCGCAACATATTCTTTTACTGGCAGCTGTTTTACTGACTTCGGGCTGCGAAAAAGTGCTTGACAAAACCGACCTTTCGGCATTCAATGAGGAGCAGGTTTTCAATGACACACTGCTGGCCAGGGGTTATGTCGATTATGTGTATGACCAAAACCTGCCCGTATGGCCAACCGGTGACTTCCTGAAAGCCACAGACGAGATCTCCGGCGAAACGCGATTTTTTGAAGGGACCGTGCAGGTGAACACCGTCGCGGATTTCGGGACTTCTGTAAATGCCACAAACAATTATGGAAAGATCCGTTCTATCAATCAGTTTTTAGCCAAAATGCCTGCCAGTGCGCTCAGTGAGGGTTATAAAAAGCAATTGATAGGGCAAGTCACATTCTTCCGTGCTTACCGCTATTTCGATCTTGTACAGCTTTACGGCGGCGTGCCCTTGGTGCTGGAACCGCTTGGTGCGATAGGTGAGGAGGAGAAACAGCAGGCCGCTATTCCAAGAAGCAGCACGTCGGAAAGCATTCAGCAAATTGTAACGGACCTTAATTTCAGCATCGAAAACCTCCCGGGGAAATGGAACGATTCCAACGACTGGGGCCGGATCACGAGTGGAGCAGCCGCTGGTTTCAAGGGCCGGATTCTACTACATTATGCAAGTCCGCAATTCAATCCGACTGACCTGCCGGAGCGCTGGCAGGCAGCTTATGATGCTAATAAACAGGCCATTGAGCTGTTGAAAGCAAATGGTTTTGGGTTACACCAGAGTTTCAAAGACCTGTGGTTTACAGAGGCCAACAACCCGGAGGCTGTGTGGGTGACAAGCTATAACAATAAAGTAGGGGACCAGATCAATAAAAATCAAACCTGGGACAACAATACGCGGCCTTCCTACCTGGGTACAGGAAGCGGCTCCAACCAGCCGACCTGGGAAATGGCGCAGGCTTTCCCAATGAAGAATGGTAAAAATATTGAAGAAAAAGGTTCAGGCTACGATCCAAAGCTGTTTTACAAAAACCGCGACCCAAGATTTGACAACACCATTGCCTACAACGGCGCAACCTGGCACATTAACGGCAACACGAATTACAGGTTATGGACCTATTTTGTAAACAACAAAACCGTTGAACAAAAGGCCACAGTAACCGGCTTTTACGTCCGCAAAGCCATTGACCCAAATCTGCCCACCGGCGCAGTCGCCAACAGCGGAACCGACTGGATAGAAATGCGTTACGCCGAAGTAATGCTCAATCTCGCCGAAGCTGCCTGCGGCATCAACAAGCTGGACGAAGCCTACACGCAACTCAAAGCAATCCGCCAAAGAGCCGGCATTGACCCGGGAGCCGACGGCTTCTACGGCCTGAGCCCAAAAATGACCCGCGCACAAATGTTCCAGGCCATCCTGCACGAAAGACAAATAGAGCTCGCCTTCGAAGGTAAACGCTTCTGGGACATCCGCCGCTGGAAACAATTCGAAACCAAACTAAACGGAAAACGCAGAACCGGCGTAACCATCAACCTGAAAACATCCGCCATATCACCCGAAGACTTCGGCGCCCGCCGAGACGGCATGAGCCTGGACTCCGTCTACCGCAACTACATGGAAATTATACCCAAAGACCTGGACACTAAATACACAATCAAATGGCTGCCCGAATACTACTTCTTCGCCATCCCCAGCACAGCGTTAACTAATAATGCCAGGCTCGAACAAAATATCGGGTGGCCATCAGGGACGTTTGATCCGTTGAAGTAGTAAGGGTCGGTCTTCGGCTCCGCTCAGACTGACAGGGCCTATTGACGAATTACTAGTCCTGTCACACTGAGCGGAGCCGAAGTGCAAGCACAACGACAAAGACCAAGCCTGTCACACTGAGCGGAGCCGAAGTGAAGGCACAACGACAAAAACCAAGCCCTGTCACACTTAGCGGAGCCGAAGTGAAGCCGGTCACACTGAGCGGAGCCGAAGTGAAGCCACAACGACAACAAACAACCAAAATGCAAAACCAACAACAAACATGATATCAAAAAGATCAATCTCACTCCAACTCCTAACAGCAGCCTTATCAATCCTGGCGCCAGCCGCACAGGCGCAGTATCCTAAAATCCCACCGGCAGCGCAGAAAACCAGCGATTCGCTTCTCAAAGCGGCAATGTGGAAATCGGAGATTGCCTGGCAGAAGGCTTGGCCGGTTATAGAGCAGGAGGCCAGGAACGGGAAGCCCTACATTCCGTGGGCGGCGCGGCCGGTTGATCTGCCGCAGTCCGATATTCCGGCATTTCCGGGGGCAGAAGGTGGTGGTGCTTATAGTTTTGGCGGTCGTGGAGGGAAGGTTTATGTGGTGAAAAGTCTGGAAGACAGCGGACCAGGCACATTGCGTGATGCCTGCGAGCAGGGCGGCGCAAGGATCATTGTTTTTAATGTGGCGGGCATCATCCGTTTGAAAACACCGCTGATTATTCGTGCGCCTTACATTACTATTGCGGGACAAACGGCGCCGGGCGATGGTGTATGCGTGGCGGGCGAGACGGTCTGGATCAATACGCATGACGTGGTGATCCGGCATATGCGTTTCCGCCGGGGCGAAACGTTTGTGGGACGCCGCGATGACTCGATTGGTGGTAACCCGATCGGCAATATTATGATCGACCACGTTTCGGCTAGCTGGGGATTGGATGAGAATATGTCGATGTATCGGCATATGTATAACGACAGCACGGGTGCTGCCGAAGCGAAGCTTCCTACGGTGAATATTACGATCCAGAATTCCATTTTTTCAGAAACACTGGATACGTGGAACCACTCCTTCGGGAGCACGCTCGGTGGGGAGAATTGTACGTTTATGCGCAATCTATGGGCAAATAACGCTGGTAGAAATCCTTCCATCGGTTGGTTTGGTATATTTAATTTTACAAATAATGTGGTCTTCAACTGGGTCCACCGCTCTATTGATGGCGGCGATTACCGTGCGATGTACAACATTATAAATAACTATTTCAAACCCGGTCCGCAAACGCCGAAAGACGGCCCGATCGCGCATCGGATCGTCAAACCCGAAGCAGGCAGGAGCAAACTTGGTTATCAGGTTTATGGCCGTGCTTATGTGCATGGCAATATTATGGAGGGTTTCGACGCGGTAACCAAAGACAATTGGAACGGCGGTGTGCAGGTGGAAGAGCTTCCTAATACTGGAAAATACAAGGATAAAATGAAGTGGAACCAGCCATTGCCTATGCCTCAATTCCCGATCATGAGTGCCAAAGAATCATTTGATTATGTGCTCACTCACGCAGGCGCAACGTTGCCCAGGCGCGATCCGGTAGATACGCGGGTGACCACACAGGTCAGGACAGGAAAGATCAATCCGATTGATGGTGTTACTTTGCCAAAAACCCAGTTTGAGCACCGTCGCTTGCCGATTGATTCATACAAAAACGGGATTATTACTGATATTTCGCAAGTTGGTGGCTATCCGGAATACAAGGGAACGCCTTATAAGGATTCCGACGATGATGGCATGCCGGACGATTGGGAAATCAAATACAGCCTCAACCCAAACGACGCTTCGGACGCACAAAAGGACATGAGCGGCGACGGTTATGCCAACATTGAAAAATTCATCAACGGCATCGATCCGAAAAAGAAAACAAATTGGAAAGACCCTAAGAATAACCGCGATACGCTGGCTTCATTAAAGGAAACGTCTAACAGAAAATAAGATTTTGAAGGTTAAGGACTATATAAAAAGGGTGATTGTGCAGAATACAATCCTGTCGCTGACGGGATTGTATTTATTTATGCCTGATTATGCCCTGGCCCAGAAAAAAATCAAAGTACCATCTCCCGTTGCCATGGGCGAGGACGGAAAGCTGCATTACGCGCCGGATTCGCTGGGGAACCGCATTGTCGACTTCTCCTATGCCGGTTATATGTCGGGAAACAAGCCAATTCCCAATGTTGCTATCCGGGTTGTCGTGCCTACCAAGCCGGGTGATGCTACATTACGGATTCAGTCCGCAATCGATTATGTGGGAACCTTTCCGGCAGATCGGGATGGGATTCGAGGGGTGGTTTTCTTGGAAAAAGGCGTCCATACCATCCAGGGAAGTCTTTTGGTTAAAAAATCAGGAATCATTATCCGGGGAAATGGGACGCGGGAAGGCAAAACAACACTACTTGCAGCCGGACTTTCCAGGGAAACTATCATTCAGATTTCAGGTGCGAATGATATAAAGAAAAGCAAATCCATTGAAGTAGCAGATGAATACGTCCCGGTTAATGCATTGACATTTAATGTGTCAAATTCAGATAATCTTAAAGCGGGTGACCGGATCCAAATCCATCTTCCATCGACCCGAGCGTGGATTCAACTACTGAGAATGGAGGAATTCGGTGGCGAAACGGGCTGGCTAGGATGGAAGCCCGGGCAGCGGGACGTTGTCTGGGACCGCACCATTACAGCCATTTCGGGCAACCAGATCACCATTCAAGCACCTTTAACGACCGCTTTGAACAATAAATATGGCGGCGCTTTTATAACCAAATATCAATGGCCTGGACGCATTAGTCAGGTCGGGATTGAAAATCTTTGCATTGAATCCACATTTGATCCGGCTAATCCAAAAGACGAAGACCATCGCTGGATGGGTGTAACAATGGATAATGTCGAAAATGCATGGGTACGGCAGGTTCATTTTAAAGGTCTTGCGGGTTCGGCGGTGGCGCTTTTTGAGGCGGCTTCGCAGGTTACTGTTGAGGATTGCAAGTCGGTGATGCCTGTTTCTGAAATAGCGGGGCAGCGGCGGAATACATTTTACACACAAGGGCAGTTAACGCTTTTTCAAAGGTGTTATGCCGAAAACGGCTATCACGATTTCACCACGGGTTACCGCGCGGCGGGACCTAATGCATTCGTCCAATGCGAGTCAATCCAGCCATTCGGGTTCAGTGGCGCTGCGGATAGCTGGGCTTCCGGGGTTCTTTTTGATAATGTAAATGTCGATGGGCAGGCATTGAGCTTCAAAAATCGCGGTCAGGACGGCCATGGTGCCGGCTGGACTGCGGCTAACAGTGTTATGTGGCAATGTGCTGCCTCCCGTGTGGAGAATTTCAGCCCGCCAGGTGCGACGAATTTTGCATTCGGGATCTGGGCAGAATTTGCGGGTGACGGTTTTTGGGAAAATGTGAATGAGCACATCAAACCGCGCAGTTTGTATGCTGCGCAGCTAGCGGAAAGGGTTGGTAATGAAGCAATCGTACATGCTGCGCTTATGCCAAAAGAATCCGAGGCATCCAGCAGTCCGAGCATTGCACAGGCGGAAGAACTAACCGCAAAATCGAATGTTCCGGCAGCTTCATTAGCAGACTGGATTGATGCCGCCTCGAAAAGAAATCCGATTCCCACTGCCTTCACCAATGTGAAGACCATTGACGAAATTGGTATAAAACAAATAGCGCAAAAGACAAATCTATCACTGTTAACCATCCAAAATGGATGGCTGGTGCGTGGCGAGGAAGTGGTTACCGGCAACCGCCAGGAAGTGCCGTGGTGGCGCGGAAGCATTCGTCCGCACGATGTGGCGCAGGCCAAACCACACATGACCCGCTTCGTTCCGGGTCGGTCAGGTGCGGGATTAACCGACGTTCCGGAAGCAATGACAGATTCTTTATTAGCCAAAAACATCACGGTACTCGACCACAATTACGGACTCTGGTACGACCGCCGCCGAGACGATCACGAGCGCATTCGCCGGATCGACGCCGAGGTGTGGCCGCCATTTTATGAGCAGCCTTTTGCCAGAAGCGGCAAAGATGCGGCCTGGGACAACCTCAGTAAATACGATCTCACAAAATACAACCACTGGTATTGGCAGCGGCTCAAAACATTTGTACAACTAGCTGACCAAAAAGGCCTTGTCCTTTATCATCAAAATTATTTTCAGCACAACATTCTCGAAGCGGGCGCACATTATGCCGATTTTCCATGGCGCACAGCCAATAATGTCAACAACACAGGCTTCCCCGAACCACCGCCTTACGCGGGTGACAAGCGGATTTTCATGGCTGAGCAGTTTTACGACATTGCTAATCCGCAACGCCGGGCCATCCACACGGCCTACATCCGTAAATGCCTCGAAAACTTCGCAGATCAAAGCGGCGTCATTCAATTTATTGGTGCAGAATACACGGGTCCGCTGCACTTTGTAAAGTTCTGGCTGGATGTGATTGCGGTTTGGGAAAAGGAAACGGGCAAAAACGCGCTGATCGCATTGAGCACCACGAAGGACGTTCAGGATGCAATTTTGGCAGAGCCCAATTATGCCAAAATCGTAGACATTATCGACATCCGTTACTGGCATTTGCGCGAGGATGGCACATTTTATGCGCCGGAAGGCGGCAAAAATCTGGCTCCCCGCCAACACGCCAGATTACAGAAAACGGGCAAAATTTCCTTTGCATCCATTTACAAAGCTGTGCTCGGATACAGACAAAAATATCCCGGGAAAGCGGTCCTATATTCAGCCGGAAATTACGATTCCAATGCCTGGGCGGTGCTTATGGCGGGCGGATCCATCAGCGCAATCCCACGCGTTTCGAGTGAATTTTTAGCGGACGTTTCCAGGATGAAGCCGGATACATCTGGCGATTATAAACTGGTGAATCCGGGTGTGGCTGCCGTTTTTTATAAGGAGGCCAATGTTGATCTGAACATTGATCTGACTGGTTTCAAAGGAAATTATGTGCTTCGCCGCATCGATCCGGCCACTGGAACATGGATTGGTAAAAGCGAAAAAGTGAAGGGTGGAAAGATAATTCAGGCGGTGACTTCTGCGCAAGCAAAGACCGCTCCTATGGTAATCTGGGTTTCAAAATATTGATTATGCGTACAAAAAACGGACTATTTATTTTGCTGATTTTCCTCGTCGCCATAAGTGCGTGTTCCAAAAGAAGCATTGGACCTGCGGTGCTGAAAGCGGAAAACTTCCGGCATCACGTGGAAAAATTCAACCGGATGGAGGACGAAAACAAGGTGAATGCCATTCCCAATGCGCAATCGTGGGACTGGATGCAGGCCAACATTCCCTTGTTTGACAGCCCGCAGGACAATTTTCAGGAGATCTATTATTATCGCTGGTGGACATTCCGCAAGCACATTCACAACACGCCGCAGGGTTTTATCATCACCGAATTCCTGGTCGACCGTAATTATGCGGATAAATACAACATGATCAGCTGCGCGCTCGGGCATCACATTTATGAGGGCCGCTGGCTCCATAACCAGCAGTATATCAATGATTACGTCAATGTCTGGTTTCGCGGAAATGCAGGTGGTAGGATGAAAAAACTGCTTACATTCAGCAGTTGGACGGCTAATGCGCTTTTCAACAGGTACAAGGTTAACAGGGATAAAGCATTCGTGTTGAACATGTTGCCCGACCTGCAATCTGAATATCAGGCGTGGGAAAAAGACCGCCGCACAGCCACCGGACTTTTCTGGCAAACGGATGTCAAGGACGGCATGGAAGAATCGCTCAGCGGAGGCAGGCGGGAGCAGAATGCCCGGCCTACCATCAACAGTTATATGTATGGCAACGCCCGGGCCATCGCTCAAATCGCCGCTTTAAAGGGCGATTCAACGACCAAAAGCCTGTATAACGCCAAGGCAGATACACTCAAAACATTGATTACCAGCAAACTCTGGAATCCGGAAAACAACTTTTTTGAAACAGTAAAAAAGGGCGGCGCAGGAGAATTTGCAGGCGTTCGCGAGGCCATCGGTTATATTCCGTGGTATTTCAATTTAGCTGATGGGAAACATGATATAGCCTGGCAGCAAGTCATTGATCCAAAGGGCTTTCGGGCGCCATTTGGCCTCACCACCGCAGAGCGCCGCCACCCTGATTTCCGTACGCATGGCTGCTGCAAATGTGAGTGGGACGGCGCAGTTTGGCCATTCGCCACTTCGCAGACATTAACCGGCATGGCCAACAGGATGAATACCGACAAAGCAAAGCCACTAACGGACACCACGTATTTCCGGTTAATGGAGCTGTATGTAGAATCACAATATTATCGCGGGAAGCCTTACATAGGCGAATATCTGGACGAAACGACGGGTTACTGGCTCAAAGGTGACCAGCAAAGAAGCCGCTATTACAATCATTCAACATTCAATGATCTCATTATTTCTGGTTTGGTCGGGCTGCGGCCGAGAGAAGATGATATGATTGAAGTCAACCCATTGATCCCGCAGGAAAAGTGGGACTGGTTTTGCCTCGATAATGTGCTCTATCACGGTAAGATACTGACAATCATATGGGATAAGAACGGAGATCATTACAAAAAAGGAAAAGGATTACAAGTTTTGGTCAACGGAAAAAAAGCAGGATCATCAGAAAACATCGAAAGATTATTGATTAAACAAATATGAAAAAACACCTCATCCCAATCGCCGCATTCCTGTTATGTCTCGCCAGTCATGTTCAGGCCCAAACCTGGAAAGACGGCATCATTACCGACGAATTTATTTTCGAAAAAACCTCCTTCCCGGAAAGTCACGCTTCCACGATTGTAGAAACGCCCGGCGGACTGGTAAGCGCGTTTTTTGGCGGGACAAAAGAACGCAATCCCGATGTAGGAATCTGGGTAAGCCGCCTCGAAAGCGGCGAATGGACCGCGCCCGTGGAGGTGGCCAACGGCATCGTCAACGACACATTGCGCTATGCCTGCTGGAACCCGGTTCTATATCAGATTCCAAACGGTGAACTGATGCTTTTTTACAAAGTAGGGCCGAATGTGCCGGGATGGAAGGGTTTCCTGATCACCTCGAAGGACAATGGCAAAAACTGGTCAAAACCCAGGGAATTGCAGGAAGGGTTTCTCGGCCCTATCAAAAACAAACCTGTTTTGCTCGCGAATGGCGAACTATGGTGCCCGTCGAGCACGGAGGGCAAGGGCGGCTGGCGCGTTCATTTCGAAGTGACGCCCGATTTTGGGAAAACATGGCGAAAAGTTGGCCCGCTGAATGATGGAAAAACGATCCAGGCCATTCAACCGAGCCTTTTAACTTATAAAAACGGAGATATGCAGATCTTGTGCCGCAGCCGGAACCGCGCCATTGTTGAATCGTGGTCAAAGGATGGCGGTAAAACTTGGTCCGAAATGAAGGCGTCCAATCTGCCTAATAACAACTCCGGGACTGATGCGGTGACAATGAAAGATGGGCGGCAATTGCTCGTTTACAACCACGTGCTGCCTCCGGGCAACGAAGCAAAAGGCCCGCGGACGCCATTGAATGTGGCGATTTCAAAAGAGGGTAAAAAGTGGGAAGCCGTGCTGGTTTTGGAAGATTCGCCTATCAGCCAGTATTCTTATCCGTCTGTGATTCAGTCGGCGGATGGCATGGTGCACATTGTTTACACGTGGCGTCGTGAGCGGATCAAATATGTGAAAATTGATCCGACGAAATTAAAAGAAAAGGCCATTACCGACGGCAAATGGCCGCAGTAAAGCTGGACTGACATGAATGCTGCTTAGGAAGGTTAAGCCTGAATTTTTACCAAGATCAACATGAAACGAAGGACATTTTTAAGCCTGTTAACCCTCTCCGGAGCGCTCTCGCACTGGGCACCGCCGCTTTTGGCAAAAGGAAAAAAGCAGTGCTATAAGGTTGCGGTCATTGATCTGATGATCCTGAAACGTCAGAAATTGAGCGCCTTACCATTGGCTAAGGAGATCGGGGCGGATGGTTTGGAAGTGGATATGGGCGGGCTGGGGGACAGGCCGACATTTGATAACAAACTGGCCGAGCCGGCAATAAGAACACAATATTTAGACAAAGCTAAGGAGCTTAATCTGGAAATTTGCTCGCTCGCGATGACCGGTTTTTATTCGCAATCATTCGCTAAACGCGACGGCATTGAAAAGACGGTTGGCGATTGCATTGAAACCATGAAACAGATGGGCATCAAAACCGCTTTCCTGCCGATGGGCGTGCAGGGCGATCTCGTTAAAAGTCCGGAATTGCGGCCTCAGATCATCGAGAGGCTGAAACGCATCGCGCCCATGGCAGAGAAAGCGGGCGTTGTCATTGGCATTGAAACCGCGCTCAGTGCAGCAGAAGAGGTGAAGTTATTGGACGAAGTTGGCTCAAAAGCGATTCAGATCTATTTCAACTTTTCCAATGCGCTGGAAGCTGGCCGGGATGTGAATGAGGAATTGAAGATTTTGGGCAAAAACCGCATTTGCCAGATCCATTGCACGGATAAGGACGGCGTTTGGCTCGAAAACAACACCCGGCTTGACATGAAAAAGGTGAAGGCAACATTGGATAAAATGGGCTGGAAAGGCTGGCTGGTGATAGAACGCTCACGCGATGCAGCAAAACCGCGCGACGTAAAAGGGAATTTCGGCGCCAACACCAGATTCATGAAATCTATTTTTCAAAACGCATAAAACGCAACCATTATGAACCTGAAATTATTCCTGCTTAGCATTGCATTGCTGACTCCCGCATTGGCAAACGCCCAAAGCAACCCTGATAACGACAAAGCTTATATCACAACTGTCACCAGGCGTTCCGATAAAATACTCGCCGGGCTGCAAATTGCTGATTCGGCGAAATACAAGCAAGTGAAAGAGATTATGGTGCAGCAATATGTTGATTTGAGTGATCTTGAAAAAGACAAAAACGGCGAACAGGCGGCTCAGAAAAGGACTGATCTGCACAAGCAATACATGGCGAAACTTTCGGCTCAGCTTACGCCTGCGCAGGTCGAAAAGATCAAGGATGGCATGACTTATGGCGTTCTTCCGATCACTTACAAAGCTTATACCGACATGATCCCAACTTTGAAAGCAGATGAGAAAGCCCAGATTATGAGTTGGTTAACAGAAGCCCGGGAGCTGGCGATGGACGGCGGATCTTCCGAAGAAAAGCATAAGGTCTTTGGCAAATACAAGGGTCGAATTAATAACTATCTTTCAAGTCGGGGCTACGACATTCAGCAGGAGCGGAAAAACTGGGAAGCGCGCCAGAAAGCATCCAAATCAAACGGCTGATCCATGTCATTTTTGTCACGATGTATTTTCTTGTTTTTCGTCCATATATGCCTCATAAAGAGTGTATATGCGCAGTCATTTTCACCTGAGATATACAATGTGAAGTGGACAAGCCAGAGCAGAAATTCGGGAGAATCCATGCCCTGTGGCGGCGGTGACATCGGGCTGAATGTGTGGGTTGAAAATGGGGATGTACTGTTTTATTTATCACGAAGCGGGGTATTTGACGAGAATAATATTTTCCCAAAATTAGGGCGCGTGCGGGTTCGTATATCTCCGAATCCGTTCAAAAATGGGTCCGAATTCAGGCAAGAGTTGAAATTGCAGGAAGGATATATTGAGATCGCCGGCAAGTCTGGAAATCAGGAAGTTACTTTAAAAGTTTGGGTTGATGTTTTTAATCCGGTTGTGCATGTAGATGTGTCTGGTAACAAGCCTGTTAACGTGAGCGCCTGGTATGAAAGCTGGCGGACAGAGGACCGCGAAGTGCAGGCGCGGGAAAAGAATGCGAGTTCTTTCAAATGGCTGAAAGACAAAGTGATCGCCTCAAAGGATATTGTCCATACACATCAAAACGGGATTCTTTTTTACCATCAAAATAAAGATTCAACCTTGTTCGATCTGGCAGTGAAACAGCAGCAGCTCGAACCTTTGAAACCGGCGTTATGGAATCCACTGAAAGGGATGGTTTATGGCGGCTGGATGCAGGGTGAAAATATGGTTCCCGACCTTGACAAAGGGAAATTGAAGGCAGTTTCCGGAAATTATGTCAATGCTCCGTTTCAGGGATTTGGTCTGAGAAGCAAAGCCGCAGCCCGAACGCATCAACTGAATGTATTCCTTCATATTGACAACAACAGCCATGCCGAAAAGTGGAAAAGCGGCTTGGCGGTCGTTGTTTCAAAAGTCAAAAAAGAAGAACAAACAGCTCGGAAGAAAACGCTGGATTGGTGGAAAGCTTATTGGCAGCAAAGCCACATTGCAATTAATGTCAGCAAGCCGGATGCGGCTTCTCTAATTTGGCAAGTGGGGCGTAATTATCAGATTTTCAGATATATGCTGGGTTGCAATGCTTATGGCTCGTATCCCACAAAATTCAATGGCGGATTGTTCACATACGACCCCGTTTTTATCGATTCCACATTGAAATTCGGGCCGGATTACCGGAGCTGGGGCGGCGGGACATTCACGGCCCAGAACCAGCGGCTGGTTTATTGGCCGATGCTGAAAAGCGGCGATTTTGATATGATGTCATCACAATTTGATTTTTACCTGCGCACATTGGGCACTGCAGAAGCACGCACAAAACATTACTGGGGCCACAAGGGCGCCTCTTTTACGGAGCAAATTGAAAATTTCGGCTTGCCCAATTATGCAGAATACGGACAAAAACGCCCGAAGGATTTTGATCCGGGTTTGGAATACAATGCCTGGCTGGAATATCTCTGGGACACGTCGTTAGAATTTTGCCTGATGATGCTTGATATCGAGCGCTTTACGGGCTCCGACATTAGCAAATATCTTCCGCTGATCGAAAGCTGCACTGTCTTTTTCGACGAACATTATCAATATCTGGCTGAAAAACGCGGAGCGAAAAAGCTTAATCAAAACGGTCATCTCATCATTTTCCCAGGCTCGGCAGCGGAGACGTACAAAATGACTTATAACTCCGTAACAACCATTTCCGGCCTGAAAACAGTGCTTTCGCGCTTGCTTGCCCTGCCGGAAATATACGGAACACCGGATCAGCGAAAAGATTGGGAAAGCAGGCTAAGCAGGGTGCCGCCGTTAAGTTTTCGTCAAATGCAGGGATATCAGACCATTGCGCCGGCCCAAGCCTGGGAGCGGATCCAGAACACGGAGATCCCGCAGCTTTACCCTGTTTTCCCGTTCGGCATGTACGGCGTGGGCCTGCCCGACCTGGAAGTGGCGGTGAACACCTGGAAATATGACACCGAAGCCATCAAAAACAGGAACTATACGAGCTGGCACCAGGACAATATTTTTTGCGCAAGACTAGGGCTGACCGAGGAAGCCGCAGCGCTTACCATCAAGAAGTTACAAGATTCTGGCCGCCGGTTTCCGGCATTCTGGGGGCCGGGCCATGACTGGGTTCCCGACCACAATTGGGGCGGCTCGGGCATGATCGGCTTGCAGGAAATGCTGATGCAAACCGTCGGCGACTCGATCCACCTTTTCCCGGCCTGGCCGCAGGACTGGGATGTGCATTTCAAGCTTCATGCGCCTCATAACACAACGGTTGAGGGAGAACTGAAAAATGGAAAGGTCCATCATTTGAAAGTGATCCCGGAGGCACGGAAAAAGGACGTGGTGATGGCCGAATGGGCGAAATCATATTGAGCGCAGTAGAGCAGTTTAGTTTTTAATTTAAATGTTTACAAATGATTTTCAGGTTCTTACAACTTTCCAAAGCAACATTACTGGCCGGGTTTGTGATCAGTCTGTGTATGACTCCCAGCCATGCGCAGGATCTGAAACTTTGGTATAAACAACCTTCCAAGCAATGGGAAGACGCCCTTCCTGTTGGCAACGGAAGCCTGGCGGCGATGGTGTTTGGCGGTGTGGAAAATGAGCGGATCCAGTTCAACGAGGAGACATTGTGGACCGGCGAGCCGCGGAGTTATGCGCACAAAGGCGCAAGCCAGTATTTAGCTCAGATCCGGACATTGCTGAACGAGGGTAAGCAAAAAGAAGCGGAAGAACTTGCCAGTGAGCATTTTATGGGCGTTCCGCTGCGGCAGATGGCCTATCAGGCATTCGGCGATGTGCACATTGATTTTCCGGAGCATAGGAACGTGAGCGACTATCGCCGCGAGCTGGATCTCGAAAAAGGGATTGCGCAGGTCTACTATAAGAATGGTAATGTCGGTTTCAAAAGGGAAGTTTTTGCAAGTTATCCCGCTAAGGCCATTTACATAAAACTTACAGCCGATCAATCCGGAAAGCTAAATTTCGCCGTTCGCATGGACGCCATTCATGCGCAAAAAAACATAACCGGGCATGCCAATGAGCTGACACTGCAAGTGAAGGTTGAAAATGGTGTGCTTGAAGGCGTGGCGAAAATGAAGGTCGTTACCGATGGAAAAGTTAGTCATGAGAATGGTAAAATTAACGTTGAAAATGCCACGGCAGCAATATTAATACTTTCAGCAGCAACGAACTATGTGGATTATCAGAATGTAAACGGCAATGCTGCTGCGAAATCTGCCGCTATCCTCAAAAATGCACCACCTTTTGATAAAGCCTTGAAAGAGCACATTGCAGATCATCAGCGGCTTTTCGGTCGTTTTGCATTGCATCTTCCTGTGAAAGCCAATTCCGCATTGCCCACAGACGAGCGGCTTGTCAAATTCAAGGATAACCCGGATGATCCGGCTTTTTTGGCCTTATATGTGCAGTACGCGCGCTATTTGCTTATTGCGAGCAGTCGGCCCGGTACGCATGCGGCGAACTTGCAGGGAAAGTGGAACCACCAGCTGAAACCTTCCTGGGACAGCAAATACACGGTGAACATTAATACGGAAATGAATTACTGGCCGGTTGAAATGGGCAATCTGCCGGAGTGTCATCGGCCGCTTTTCGCGATGATAGCCGATCTGTCCAAAACCGGCGCAGCGGTGGCAAAGGAACATTACAATGCAAATGGCTGGCTGGTGCATCACAACACCGACGTCTGGCGCGGCGCAGCACCCATAAATGCTTCCAACCACGGAATCTGGGTTACAGGCGGTGCGTGGCTGAGCCTGCATTTGTGGGAACACTATCGTTTTACACAGGACAAAACTTTTCTCGAAAAAACAGCTTATCCGCTCATGAAGGGCGCAGCGGCGTTTTTTGTTGACTTTTTGGTCAAAGACCCTAAGACCGGCATGCTGATCAGCTCGCCTTCCAATTCCCCTGAAAACGGGGGCCTGGTAGCCGGACCGACGATGGACCACCAAATTATCAGGGCCTTGTTCAAAGCTTGCATTGAAAGTGCGGATGTGCTGAAAACAGATCAGGATTTTGCAGCCAAATTAGAGAAACTTTCCTCACAAATTGCTCCGAATCAGGTAGGTAAGGCAGGTCAGTTGCAAGAGTGGATGACGGATATTGATGATACAACGAGCCATCACCGGCACGTTTCGCATCTGTGGGGCGTGTATCCGGGCGAGGAAATCACGCCTGAAAAAACGCCTGAGCTCATTCAGGCCGCAAAGAAATCGCTCGGTTTCCGCGGCGATGACGGAACTGGGTGGAGCCTTGCCTGGAAAATCAATTACTGGGCGAGATTCCTGGATGGCGAGCACGCTTACACGATGATCCGAAAGCTTTTCAACCCCATCATGGATGCGTCCGTTAAAAAGGGCGGGGGAGGTTCCTATCCCAACCTTTTCGACGCTCATCCACCGTTCCAGATCGATGGGAATTTTGGCGGAGCAGCGGGCATCCTGGAATTACTGGCGCAGAGCCATCTTGGAGAACTGCACTTATTGCCGGCTCTTCCCAAAGCATTACCCGAGGGAAAAGTGTCCGGCTTGGTGGCAAGAGGTGCATTTGAAATTACGATGGAATGGAAAAACGGTCAGTTACAGCGTGTTGACGTCCTTTCGAAGGCGGGTAACCCTTGCCATGTCCGCTATGGATCCAAGCGTGTGACATTTGATACGGTGAAAGGGAAACATTATAAATTGAATGCGGATCTTCAATTACAGTAAACCTGCCCCATATTTAGCTTTACTTCCGAATGTTTTTTATTTATTTCCTTTCTGAATTTTGAATAATATGAACGGCCCATTTATACTGGCGATTGACCAAGGCACGAGCAGTACCAAAACACTCGTTTTTGATAAAATGGGCGCTGCTGTCGCACGCGGTGTGGAAGCTCTTCATACGCATTATCTGGATGGCGGGCTTGTAGAGCAGGATCCTGAGGAGATTTATCAAAATGTGCTTCTATCGGTTCGCAAGTGCCTCGCCGATTTTGAGCAAAAGGGGGGAATCATTTCTGAGATAACGGCCTGCGGGATTTCGAATCAGCGCGAGACATTCGTGTTGTGGGATGAGAATGGAAAACCTTTGTGCCCTGCCGTGGTTTGGCAATGTAAAAGATCGGTTGCTGTTTGTGAAAAACTTAAAACGTCCGGCCTGGAAGGTGAGATCCGGGAGAAAACCGGACTGCTGATCGATCCTTATTTCTCGGGCTCAAAAGTGATTTGGCTCAATGAGCACAATGCAGCCGTAAAAGCCACTATCGAAGCTGGAAAGGCATTTTTCGGGACAGTCGACACTTGGTTGCTTTACAAATTAACGAGCGGTGCCGCCTATCTCACCGATCATACCAATGCCTCGCGGACCTTATTCTTCAATCTTAAAACATTGGATTGGGACCGCGACTTGCTTGGCAAATTTGATCTGCAAAACCTGCAACTTCCTGATATTCAAGCGTCATCTTCATTCTTTGGCGCAACCGATTTTGAAGGATTATTACAGACCAAAATCAATGTCACCGGTATGATCGGCGACTCACATGCCGCTGCTTTTGGGGAAGGATGTTTCGCGCCGGGCGTGGCGAAAGCAACATTGGGAACGGGTTCTTCCATCCTGATGAATATTGGAAAAGAGCCAAAATCTTCCAAAAATGGCATGGTAACGACTATTGGGTGGAGTACAGGCGATCACGTAGAATATGCACTGGAAGGCGTTATCGTCACGTGCGGTGCGACGGTTTTATGGTTGAAAAATAATCTTGGCATGTTTGGCGACATTGCAGATACGCAGGAAATGGCAAATTCGGTCCGGGATAACAATGGCGTATATCTGGTTCCGGCATTCAGCGGACTAGGCGCGCCGCACTGGGATATGAGCCGCAAAGCTTCCATCACCGGGCTGACTTTTGACTGTAATAAAAATCACGTGGTAAGGGCTGCCCTGGAATCTATTCCCTATCAAATCAAGGATGTAATTACGGCTATGGAGTCGGATACGGGCATTTTGTTGCAGGAATTGAAAGTTGATGGCGGCCTCACCGCCAACACATTCGTCGTTCAGTTCCTGGCGGATCTGCTGGAAAAGCCGGTGGTGAATCTTGGCTTTCCGGAGGTTTCAGCCTTGGGCGCGGCTTATCTGGCTGGCCTGCAAGCTGGTGTATATAAGGACATTGCTTTTCTCAAAAATTTGAACACCAACCATACAATGCTGCTTCCCTCGCCTGACAATGCGATCGCACGGGCTGGCTATAAAGGTTGGCAGGAAGCGATTGGTTGATTATTATCAGCATTTTATCAATCGATGAAGCCTGTGTGCAACACACGGGCTTTTATTTTTCTTCTATTTTTCCAGACAATATTTCGATTGCACACCCTTTTGAGAGCCGAAATGTGTGATAGGGACGGTTTTAAACAATTTTTTATCGAAATAAGACATAAATATTAGCGAATTGTTTTTTGTATGTGAAAATGTTCCTATTTTTCGTAAAAAATAGAATAAAAAAGAAAGTAAAAGAAAAATCACATATGAAGAGAATCTTACCGATCATTCTGGCATTGATACTGGCTGTGCCGGTGGTGAATGCGCAGAATCTCGCTGTAAAAGGCAGCGTGACAGGCGTTAATGACACGGACCCGTTACCGGGTGTGAGTGTTGTGATCAAGGGGACGCAGCGGGGAACGACAACGGGCGCGGATGGAAAATTCCAGATCGAAGTGCCGAGTCAGGAAACAGTGCTGGTTTTCAGTTTCGTTGGTTACCAGTCTGTTGAAGAGACAGTTGGAAGCCGCACGGAGATTTCGGTAAAGCTGAATTCAGAAAGCAAATCATTGGAAGAAATGGTGGTGGTCGGTTATGGATCGCAAAGCAAGCGCGCTGTTACCGGGGCAGTGATTTCAATTAACTATGATAAATTCAAAGACCGCTCTTTCAGCAATGTGACGCAGTCGCTTGCCGGAACCTTGCCCGGGGTTAACATTTCCCAATCGCAAGGCGCGCCAGGCGCTTCGCCGGTGATCAAGATCCGTGGGGTCAGCTCCATTACAGCCGGCACAAACCCGCTGATCGTTGTGGACGGCGTTCCGCTTGAAAACTTCAATCTGAACCTCATTAACCCGCAGGACATCGAGTCGATCGAGGTTTTGAAAGATGCTTCTTCGGCCGCGATTTATGGTTCGAGAGGTTCCAGCGGGGTGATTTTGGTTACGACCAAAATGGGCAAGCCCGGAAAAGTAAGCGTTAGCGCCAACGTGGAGTACGGATCGCAAAAAGTAGTCCGTCGCGTGAAAATGATGGACGCACAGCAATACATTGAAACCTATAAAGATGCAAAAAACAATGCGTGGATAGCGCAGGGCGGGAAGGCCAGCGACCCGAACAGTTTGCGTCCCGCAACATTAAAAATACCGGAAGACTTTACAAATAATCCGCAGCAATTCGGAAAAGGCACCAACTGGCAGGATGTCATGTTCCGCACAGCGCCGTCGTATAATGCGCAGGTGACGATTTCCGGCGGCACGGAAAAAACGCAATACATGTTTTCGGCCGCTTACCTGGATCAAACGGCAGTTTTAGATGCGAACTATTACAAACGCCTGTCCGTAAGATCCAATGTTAAAACGCAGATCAACAAGCGGTTAAGTGTCGGACTCAATCTGGGTATCACCTCTATTTTTGACCGCACGGAAGGCACGCAGGGGAAAAGCGATGTCATCAGTCTGGGTTTACAAAGCAACCCGCATTTTCCGGTTTACAATGAAAATGGCAACCTGGGGTTCCGTGATCCCAATTCAGCCTGGTTCCGGTTCACCTCATTCGGTGACATGAATTTATGGCATCCTTACTCACTTACAAGGGAAGTGGATAAGTCCAGAAAGTCGTTCAATACGCTGGCAACGGGCTTTCTGGAATATGAGATCGTGGATAATCTGAGATTCAGGACGAGCCTTAGCGGTAACCTTTACAACTCTCGCAATGCATTTTATTGGAATGATAAACAAAAATACGGTTACTCGGCGGTGCTGGCAGCGCAAGGCAATGCAGGAGACGCTTATATGTTCAACTGGCTGAGCGAAAACACGTTAACCTATGAGAAAAAGATCGGAGAGCATGCATTAACGGGACTTCTGGGTTATACAAGCCAGAAACAGCGTGACGAGACCATGTATGTGGCTGCCAATAATTTCCCTAATGACCTGGTTCACACGCTCAATGCGGGAACGGTCACAGCCGGGAACACCACGGCGAGCGAATGGTCGTTGCTTTCGTATCTCGCGCGGGTGCAATACAATTTTAAGAACAAATATTTCCTGACAGGTGCGATCCGTCGCGATGGTATGTCGCGTTTTGGAGAAGATAATAAATGGGGTTACTTTCCTTCTGTATCAGCAGGTTGGCTCATTTCTGACGAGAGCTTTTTATCAGGCGTGAATGCGATCAACAGTCTGAAACTCCGCGCCAGCTACGGCGTGACCGGCAACAATCAGATCCCTAATTACGGATCGATCAGCTTGCTGGCATCGGCTCCTTATGTGAACGGCACAACGATTGCGAATGGCTTGAAAGTGAGTAACCTGGCTAACTCCGGACTGCGCTGGGAAAAGACAAACCAGTTCAATGTGGGCGTCGACCTGGCCATTTTTAATAACCGGGTAAACCTATCGGCAGAATATTACAATTCGATCACCCGTGATATGCTCCTTTTCGTGCCTGTTCCCGACATTACCGGCTTTTCTTCCCAGCTCACAAACATTGGCAAGATGCGCAACCGGGGTGTTGAACTAAACATTTCCACCAAAAACCTGGCAGGTCCCGTTACCTGGACAACCGATTTCAACGTGTCCAGAAACCGCAATAAAGTGCTGCAACTGGGCCCGGGCAATGCGCCGATCCAGTATGTGGATAATGTGGTGACCGTCCGCACGGAAGTAGGGCAGCCTGTTTCGAATTTTTACGGATATGTTTTTGATGGTGTTTTCAACAACCAGGGCGAAATTGATGCTTACCCGCACCACGCCAGCACCACACCGGGCGACCCAAGGGTGCGCGACGTGAACGGAGATGGGAAAATCTCAGATGCGGACCGGACGATATTGGGCAACTACCAGCCCGATTTCACGGCCGGGATCACCAATACGGTTGGTTATAAGGGTTTTGAGCTTTCATTTTTGTTTCAGGGATCGTTTGGCGGAGAGATTGCCAACAACAATGTGCGCTATCTGGGCACTTGGGATAATGGCCGTAATTTCTTTGAAAGCATGTACAATTACTGGCGTTCGGAAGCCCAGCCTGGCGATGGCAAACATTTCAAGCCGTCGGTAAATTATCTGGGTCTTCAAAAGCAATTCTCGTCCTACTGGGTGGAAGATGCATCTTTCGTGCGGTTGCGAAATGTGCGGGTTTCCTATTCATTGCCTGCCAAATGGACCAACAAGCTCAAAATCGGCAGTGCCAGGGTTTACGTGAATGCCGAAAACGTGCATTTATTCAGCAAATACACAGGTTATGACCCCGAAAATACAACTTACGGAACGACGTCATATAGCAGCAGCATGGAAACAGCAGGCTCGTACAGCAGCGGAAATGCGCCTGTTCCGGGAGCATTCCAGGGCGTAGATTACGGATCTTATCCATTGCCAAGAACCATTACAGTAGGCATCAAAGCTGATTTCTAATGCAGCATAGCATCAGAAACTAACGAATCAATTCGCGGCTGCTGTTGCGGCGCATTCGTGGCAAACCCAAAACATTAGAAACAAAAATGAAAAATATATTAAAAATAGCGCTGGCCGCCAGCATATTGGCCACCACGTGGGGATGCAAAGACTCCTTCCTGGAACTTGCACCGATCTCAAACCCGAACGCCGAGATCTTCTATAAAACCAGAACCGATTTTGACCTCGCTACCAATGCGGCTTATAACACTTTGGTAACCGTTTATCATCCGCAGGGTCCGGTTTCCTACGCCGGTGAATTGATGGGCGACAATGTTACGATCTTTAACATTTCAGGCAACCAGGCCGACAAATGGCAGTTCCGGGATTATTCACTGGCTCCTGCGAACACAATGGTTTATCAGTTCTGGCAGGATTTCTACAAGTCGCTTTACAACATCAACATTATCCTGGACAAGATTGCCACGGCCGATATTGACGCCGCTTACAAGTCGCAGGTGCAAGGTGAGATGCTGTTCCTGCGTTCGCTATACTATTTCAATATGGTGCGGATCTGGGGTGATGTGCCGCTGGTAACCAAGCCGGTAACTGCTGCGGAAGCTTACAACATTTTGCGTTCTCCATCGACAGAAATTTATGCGCAGATCATCAAAGACCTGAACGAAGCCAAAGCAAAATTACCCGCCACTTCCAGCATTGTGGGCAGGGCAACCAAGGGCGCTGCGCAAACGCTTTTAGGCAAAATATACCTCACAGCCGGTGATAAGGCCAACGCGGCGAAAGAGCTGAAAGAGGTTTACGACAGCAAACAATATGAGCTGTTGCCTTCCTATGCTTCGCTTTGGGACGTGAAAAATAAGAATACGAAAGAATCCATCTTCGAAATCCAGTTCCTGGGAGGCAGCGCGACGAACCCTTACAGCAATTACTATCTTGAATTCTTCCCGAATTCGATCGCACTGGGCTTTTACGGAGCGGGCATGAACCAGGTCGTTGACGACATCTGGAACGAATATGAAAAAGGCGATTCCCGCAGGGAAGCCAGCATTGATACCGGTTTTGTGGATGCCAAAGGTGCTTTTACGGCTGCGAAATTTCCCAAAAAATGGACAGATAAAACGGCACCGCTTATCAATCAGAACATTGCAGCCAACAACAACTTTATCGTGCTGCGTTATGCGGATGTCCTGTTGATGCTGACAGAAGCAACCGGGGAAGTTTTCTATCTCAATGAAGTTCGCAAAAGGGCAGCATTACCGCTTTACGGAACAGCGGGTTATCCTGCCAAATACAACACCGTGGCGCTGGCACTGGAACACGAGCGCAGAATGGAGCTTGCTTTTGAATTTCACAGATGGTTTGATTTAAAGAGAACAAACCGTGCGATTCCGGTCCTGACCGCCAAAGGAAAGAATGTTTCCGAACCCAAATTACTATTGCCGATCCCGAACATTGTCCGCGATCAGAACTCTAGAATAACACAGAATGCCGGATATTAAACTGAAAATAACAACATTGGTGGCAGTCCTGTGCGTGCAGCTTTCGCACGCGCAGGACACGGTCCGTTATACTGGTAAAACTTTGGTGAATATAGATTATCACCATGGCGCGCTTACGCCGGCGATCGGCGTCCATTCCTACCAGACATTACGGGTTAACCGCGAAGATCCGGGCAAGGATACGGCTATAACCTGGACTTATAATCATGCACCCAATCTCGTTTATTGGAACAATAAATTTTATCTCAATTACCTGAGCAATCCTGTGGGTGAGCACATTCCGCCGGGGCAAACATTACTTCAGACTTCAAAAGATGGCCGCATCTGGACGAAACCGGTTACGCTCTTTCCGCCCTATAAAATTCCCGACGGGACAAAGAAAAAGACGCATCCCGGAACGGCAAAAGACCTTTATGCAGTCATGCACCAGCGCATGGGTTTTTATGTTTCCAAAAGCAAAAAATTGCTGACGCTTGCCTATTATGGCATTGCCCTGGATGCCAAAGATGATCCCAATGATGGAAATGGGATTGGCCGGGTGGTGCGGGAAATCAAGCAGGATGGCGGTTTCGGGCCTATTTACTTCATCCGGCCTAATGCTTCCTGGAACCAAAAATCGGGTTATCCGCTGTATACGGAAAGCAAGGATAAGGACTTTGTCAAAGCATGCGAAGAGTTGCTGGCTAATAAGCTTGCAACGCAGCAATGGGTAGAGGAAGCCGACCGCGATGATCCCTTGATCTCATTGAAAGGAGAATATAAAGCGCTTAGTGCCTATCATTTGCCAGATGGCAGGGTGGTGGGCCTTTGGAAAAATGCCTTAACCAGCATAAGCAAAGACAATGGCGCCACTTGGCTGTACAAGCCCAGGCGTGCGCCAGGATTCGTCAATAGTAATGCTAAAATATGGGGGCAAAAAACTTCCGACGGCAAATATGCAACGGTTTACAATCCATCCGAATTCCGCTGGCCGCTCGCCATTTCGGTAAGTGATGATGGACTGAATTATAAAAATCTGCTCCTGGTAAATGGCGAGATAACGTCCATGCGTTATGGCGGCAATTACAAGTCTTACGGCCCGCAATATCCGCGCGGCATCAGTGAGGGTGAAGGCGGCCCATCGAACGGGATTCCTCCGGATGGAAAGCTTTGGGTCAGTTATAGTATGAACAAAGAAGACATCTGGGTCTCATCCGTGCCTGTGCCTGTAAGGTCCGTGGCCGAGAAACACGCAACAGACCGCTTTAATGAGCTGCCAAACGGAAAGGAACTTTCGGAATGGAACATTTACAGTCCCCTTTGGGCCGCTGTCGGCATTGAAAAAGGTGCAGATAATACCAAATTTCTGTCTTTAAAGGACTCAGATCCATTTGATTATGCAAAAGCTGAACGCGTAATACCGGCTACTAAACAGCTGATTGCTGAAATTGCTGTTGAGCCAAAACAAAATGACCACGGTTTGCTGGATATTGAGTTCCAGGATGCAAAAGGCACACCCGGGATCAGACTTTCCTTCGATTCGACGGGTAATTTCAGGACGAAAGCAGGTTATAGGAACAAAAATCTGATGACCTATAAGCCGGGTGAAAAATACGAGATCACGGTAAGGCTCAACACGGAAACGCGGCTTTACAGCGTGACTGTCAATGGCAAAAATCTAGGCAATAACATTCTTTTTGCCCCGCTGGAATCCGTGAGTCGCATCACATTCCGGACCGGAAACACCAGACGATTCCCTAATGCCGACACGCCCACAGATCAAATGTACGACCTTCCCAATGCAGGCGGAAAAGACCGGGAAGCGGCTTATAACGTCCGATATGTAACGAGCAAGTCAGAATAACTTCTCAACGAACGAGATATGAATTTAAATAAGAGAATAATCACTACGATTTCCGCATTTTTCCTTGCACAAATGCTTTACGCACAGGATAATGCATTGGTAAACACGTCAAAAAGCTCCTTCGCCAAACTCCACGGCACCGACCTGAACGCCGTGCAATGGACACAAGGATTCTGGGCCGATCGCTTCAAAGTTTGCCGCGAAACGATGGTCCCCGAACTTTGGAAAACCTACACCGATCCGACTATCAGCCATTCTTTCCGCAACTTCGAAATTGCGGCCGGCTTGGAAAAAGGGAACTTCAAAGGGCCTTCTTTTCATGATGGTGACTTTTACAAGACATTTGAAGCCGTCGCGAGCATGTATGCGGCTACTAAGGACAAAAAGCTGGATGAAATGATGGACAAGGCCATCGCCGTTATGGCCAAGGCCCAGCGTGAGGATGGCTATATTTATACCAAAGCGATTATAGATCAAAAGAAGAACGGCGAAGCCCAAATGTTCGCCGACAGGCTCAGTTTTGAAGCCTACAATTTTGGCCACCTGATGACCGCCGCCTGCGTACATTACCGCGCAACCGGAAAAACGTCGTTGCTGAATGTTGCTAAAAAAGCAGCCGATTTTTTGATTGGTTTTTACAACACGGCCACGCCCGAGCAATCCAGAAATGCCATTTGCCCGTCACATTACATGGGTTTATCGGAGCTTTACCGCACCACGCGAGATGAAAAATACCTAACATTGGTCAAGCATCTGATCTCCATCAAAGGCGCAACCGAAGGCACCGATGACAACCAGGACCGGATCCCGTTTTTGAAACAAACCAAAGTCATGGGTCACGCCGTGCGCGCCAATTACCTGTATGCAGGCGTAGCAGATGTGTATGCCGAGACAGGTGACGCCGCGCTGCTGAACCAGCTTCACGTCATGTGGGACGATGTTACCCAGCATAAAATGTATGTTACCGGCGCCTGTGGCTCGCTTTACGACGGCGTCTCCCCGGACGGAACTTCCTATAAGCCCGACGAGGTTCAAAAAGTGCATCAGGCTTACGGCCGGGATTACCAGCTTCCCAACTACACCGCCCACAACGAAACCTGCGCCAACATTGGCAATGTGCTCTGGAACTGGCGGATGCTGCAAATCACGGGCGATGCAAAATACGCGGACATTGTAGAGCTCGCCTTATACAACAGTGTGTTGTCAGGCATTAATTTGAAAGGGGATAAATTTTTGTATACCAATCCATTAAGCTATTCTGACTCACTTCCTTTTGCGCAACGCTGGTCGAAGGATCGGGTGAGTTATATCTCAAAATCCAATTGCTGCCCGCCTAACGTTGTGCGCACCGTTTCAGAAGTGAGCCAGTATGCTTACAGCCTGTCGGATGCAGGTGTGTTTTTTAATCTGTATGGAGGCAATCATCTGGATACAAAGCTCAAATCGGGTGCATTAAAGCTGACCCAGACCACGGATTATCCCTGGGACGGAAAGGTGAATATAACTTTGCAAGCAGCACCCAAAGACCCGTTTACCATGTTTTTCCGCATTCCCGGCTGGTGCAGCGATGCGAAGATATTGGTAAACGGAAAAGCGCATAACAGCAGGCTGGTTTCAGGAACTTACGCAGAAATCAAGGGCAATTGGAAAACAGGCGACAAGATCGAAATAATGCTTCCTATGCCTGTAAAACTGATCGAATCAAACTCATTGGTGGAGGAAACACGCAACCAGATCGCCGTGAAGCGCGGCCCGGTTGTGTATTGCCTGGAATCGGTGGATTTGCCCAAAGGAAGAACCATTTTCGACGTGGCCATCAGTGTAAAAAATAATTTAAAACCGACACCATTAACCATTGAAAACAGCCCGGTTATGGGCCTGCAAGGCGATGCGATGCTGGTGGATAACACGGATTGGACCAGAAAACTATACCGGGAAGTTTCCACAGAAACGCCAAAAACAATCCCCGTCCGCCTGGTCCCATATTACGCCTGGGGCAACCGCGGGCACAATGATATGTCGGTCTGGCTGCCGCTGGCGCGGTAAAAGCAGCTAGGCATTATCCAGCAGAAAGCCCGGGTCAACGCCCAGTTTTTGGTATACGGCTTTCAAAAAAGGAACGTCCGGCTCGCGCTTTCCATTCAGGATCTGGGAAAGCTTAGGCTTCCCCAGCCCTAACATATCCGCCAGCGCCGCCTGTGTCAATTTCAGCTGAAAGCGCTTTAATTCAACCATTTCAGGGATGGTTTTGGGAATAGGGAAAGGGTAATAAGTTTTTTCAAATGCTTGAATTGCCAGCGCAAGCGACTCAATCATTTCGGCTTCCTGATCAGAGATATGGTCTTCACCTTTTTTCATCAGAACATCAAGATCATGCAAAGCATGCTGATATTCAAGCTCGGTTTTTAATTTTTTCATAACGCTTATAATGTTGAGATATCTATGTGATCATATTGTTTGTGTGTGCCAACAAACCGGATAAATAATGTCCGTTTCTTAAAAAATATCCTTGCTACCAACCGGCAATTGTTACCAGCAATGTTGAACACAAAAAGCCCATTTCCAACTGAATCAACCGAGTTAAATGTCTTTTTGATATCGCTAAAATTTGACCAATCGCAGGCGGCCGTTTCTTTATACCACTTTTCCAGAGCCTGCTGCCAAGCCGGATTCTTGATGCAAAATTCCCTGATAGCCTTGTGCGAAACAATTACCAAAACGCCAAAATTAAATATTCCCAAAATTATAATATTGTTTTCGAAATAAAAACATTGTTTCAAAATATGAAATTATTCGGATCGGACATTAGGCCTGCATTTTACTCCTTGTTAATCGTTTTGCTTTGCCATGGGGTTCAGGCGCAGCAAGTTTATGAGCCCAACTGGCAGTCACTTGAAAATCACAATGAAGTCCCGGACTGGATGCGGGATGCGAAGTTTGGGATTTATTGTCATTGGGGCGTGTATGCGGTGCCGGCTTATAATAATGAGCATTACATTCAGCATATGCATAACGACAGCCCGGATTATTCGAAGCTGGGGACTTATAAGCGGCATCTCGCGCTTTACGGGCCTTTGGAAAAGTTCGATTATCACGACTTTATTCCAATGTTCAAGGGCGAGCATTTCAATGCGAATGAGTGGGCGGACCTGTTTGTGAAAGGCGGTGCGCGGTTTGCCGGCCCGGTTGCCGAACATCACGATGGTTTTGCGATGTGGGACAGTGATCTTACGCCTTTCAACGCGAAGGATATGGGGCCGAAAAGGGATGTTGTGGGTGAGCTGGAAAAGGCGATCCGACAGCGGGGGATGAAGTTTTTCACCTCCCTGCACCACGAACTGAATTACACCAATGTAAAAATGAAACCCGGCTGGGCAGGTTCGGATCCAAAGTATGCGAAGCTCTATGGCTCGACCATGAAAAAGGAGGAATGGGACCAGATGTGGATGGACAAATGCAAGGAGCTTATCGACAAATACCATCCCGACGTGATTTACCACGACGCCTGGCTCGAACAGGTGCCTGAAAAAAACCTGCAAACGTATCTTGCACATTATTTTAACGAAGCGGAAAAACGCAAGCAGGACGTGATTGTGACGTATAAGGGCGAAGATATTCCCGCCGGCGTTGGCATGGAAGACCATGAAAATTCAAATCCCAAAAACATCATAGCAAAGCCCTGGCTATGCGATTATTCCATCGGAACGGGCCTCTCTTACTCCTGGGGCTACACCGAAGGCATGGAGATTCGCCAGCCCAAAGAGATTATTCATACATTGATTGAAGTGGTCAGCAAGAATGGGCAAATGCTTTTGAACCTCTCACCTAAGGCTGACGGCACATTTCCGGACGACCAGAAAGAAGTGGTTTATAAGGTTGGGCGCTGGATGTGGTCGTTTGGCGAGGCTATTTATGACACCCGGCCATTCAGTGTTTTTGGCGAAACCACGGCCGCAAATCAAAAGGTTTATTATACTAAAAAAGGAAAGACCCTTTATGCCATTTTCCTGGACTGGCCGGGTGATAATGTGGCTGTCAAACTCAAAAACCTCACTTCACAAAGCGTTAACGGGAAACTAAAAAGCGTACATCTGCTGGGCCTGAAAAATCTGGTGAAATGCGAAAACACACTATCTGCCAGCGGATTAACACTCACAGTTCCTGCAAAAACCAGGATTCCCTCTGACCTCGCTTATGTCTTCAAAATTGAAACGGAATGAAAAAGTATAGTTTAATGCTCGGGTTGTTTTTGTTTGCATTTGCATCGCTGGCGCAAGTCAAATCCGGTGATGCAGGCAGTAAAAAGATCAACATTTACCTGGCCGGTCCGGTCAGCAACCGCATAGCGTTTGGTGCCATGAAACTATCCGAAGCGCTCAGGCAGAATGGCTTTGCAGTGACCATGTTGCCGAAATCTCGTAAAATGCCGCGTTCGGGCAAAGTGAAAACTATTTTCATTGGCATTTCCAGCGATGAGTTAATGGAAATGAACATGAAGGATTTGCCTGAGACTCCGGCAAAAAGTCCGGGTAAGGAAGGTTTTCAAATTTTATCGTCCGGCAGCAAAGTGATCCTTTCCGGTTCCGACGCGTCGGGTGCTTTGTATGCCTGTCTGGAACTGGCTGAACGGATAAAAAATGAAGGCAAAATTCCGGAGAACCTGGCGATTTCCGACCAGCCTGAAATGGTGCTGCGCGGGACTTGCATCGGCATTCAAAAGCCCGTTTATCTTCCTGGTCGCACGGTGTATGAATATCCTTACACGCCTGAGAATTTCCCCTGGTTCTATGATAAGGCACTATGGATCAAGTATCTGGATATGCTCGTCGAGAACCGGATGAACTCCCTTTATCTTTGGAATGGGCATCCTTTTGCTTCATTGGTTAAGCTCAAAGATTATCCCTACGCGGTTGAGGTGGACGACGAGACATTTCGTAAAAATGAAGAGATTTTCAGCTTTCTCACCCAGGAGGCCGACAAGCGTGGGATTTGGGTGATCCAGATGTTTTACAATATCATTGTTTCGAAACCATTTGCCGATAAGCACGGGATCAAAACGCAGGACAGAAAGCGTCCGATCACCCCTCTAATCGCCGACTACACCCGAAAATCCATCGCCGCTTTTGTCGAAAAGTATCCGAATGTTGGCTTGCTCATTACGCTTGGGGAGGCCATGGACGGGGATGATACGGACGTGGAATGGTTTACAAAAACCATTATTCCAGGTGTAAAGGAAGGTTTGTCACAGCACGCAATCCAACCGCCGATTGTCCTTCGCGGGCATGATACGAACCCGCAGCTCGTGATGAAAGCCGCACTGCCGCTTTACAAAAATCTGTACACGATGAATAAATACAACGGCGAGGCTTTAACGACTTACCAGCCCCGCGGGCCATGGGCGAAAATGCACCGGGAAATGAGCGAGCTGGGTTCTACACACATTGATAATGTGCACATTTTGGCCAATTTAGAGCCATTTCGGTATGGTTCTGCGGATTTTATTCAAAAAAGTGTCCAGGCGATGCACGACGTTCACGGTGCCAACGGACTGCATTTGTATCCCGAAGCATCCTATTGGGACTGGCCTTTTTCAGCGGACAATGTTACACCACGCCAGCTTCAAATGGATCGTGATTGGGTTTGGTACAAAGCCTGGGCACGTTACGCATGGAATTGCCGCCGCGGCCGGAATGAGGAAATTGTCTATTGGACCAAACAATTGGGTGATGATTTTGGCATAAATAATCACGGAAAAGAGGTGTTGGAAGCCTATGAGCAGGCAGGCGAAATCGCGCCAAAGTTATTGCGGAGGTTTGGGATCACAAACGGAAACCGGCAGACGCTCACATTAGGCATGACCATGAGCCAGCTGGTTAACCCCAAAAAATACAGGGTATGGGCGGAGCTTTATAATTCCGACGGACCTGAGGGTGAAACGCTTACGGAATATGTCCGAAAGGAATCGCGTGGCGAAAAGCACGTGGGGGAAACGCCGGTGCAGATCATTGACGAAGTGGCGGAGCACGGAAAGTTAGCCGTTGCGGCCATTGAAAAAGCAGCGCCGCATGTGAGTAAAAACAAGGAAGAGTTCGCACGCGTACAAAATGACATGTATTGTAATCAGGCGCTAGCCGATTTCTTTGCTGAAAAAGTGAAAGCAGCAGCGTCGGTTTTGAAATATCAAAATTCCAATAATATTAATGATCTTGAAAACGCGATTCCATACCTGGAAAATAGTGTAGTACATTTCCAACGGCTCGCTGATCTGACTAAAAATACCTATTTGTATGCCAACAGCATGCAAACTGCCCAGCGACGCGTACCGGTGGGCGGGGACGATGGCAAAAATAAAACGTGGGTGGAATTGCTGCCCTACTACCAACAGGAATTGGAACATTTTAAGGGCAATGTTTCAAAGTTACGCGCTGGTGCAAATGTCGCAGCGGCAGCACAAGCAATGCTCCAAGTCGCTGACGTTACATTAAAAGACAAAAGTCTGAAACGGATCAGCTGGGAAACCGGCCAGAAAGTCTTCTCAGATCGCGCCACCAAAATTTCCGGAATAGCGCAAGCTTTGCAGCCGTTGCAGGGAATTCAGTTTTCAGCGCAGGATCGGGAAAGTAAGCAGACGCGGATTACGTTCACGAATGACAAGCCGGTTGACGTGCTTGTAGGATATTTCCAGGATAAGGACAAAAAGTTTTTGGCAGCGCCCAACCTTGAAACCGACGCCAGCGCGAATGATCGCGGCGAAGCTGAGGTCCGCATTGCCAATGCTGTAAAGCTATCGGACCTGCCGGAAGTGAATGTGCACAGTTACCGGTTTCCAGCAGGAGAAAATACACTTATTTTAGGCCAGGGAAGGGTTCTTGTACTCGGATTCATTGAGGCAAACCAGGATTTAAAAGCAATGCAGAACGACGCAAAAGCAAACGCTTCAACCACATTGGACTGGCTGTTTGAATAATATTAGCGACAAGTTAGCTGCTTAAAATTCCCGTATCCAAATGTTGCGGAAACTCACGCGGCTGCCATGTTCCTGCAACCGCAATGGCAGCTTCGATTCGTGATATTCGTATTTGGGATAGCCCTGGTAAACCATTGGTCCTTTCAGTTCCACGTGATTGAGGATCAGCACATTATTGTGCAGGACCGTCATGTAGGCCGGTGTTTTCAATGTCTTGTCGGCATTGAAAACCGGCGCAGTGAAAACAATGTCAAAGGTTTGCCAGGCCTGCGGCTTGCGCGCCGCGTTTACCAGCGGAACGTGTTGTTTGTAAACGCTTCCGGCCTGTCCGTTGTAGTAGATCCGTGTTTCGTAATTGTAGGATTCGTAGATCTGTAATTCGTAGAGTCCCATCAGAAACACACCGCTATTGCCCCGGTTCATGCCTTTATCTTCTTTTGGATCGGGCGTCTTCCATTCAACATGAACCTGCGCATTCCCAAATTTCCGCTTCGTCTGAATGTCCGTCGTCTTAGGAACGATCGTCATTCCCTCCGCATTAACCTCCCATTTCACGGCCGACCCATCCAGGTGCACCCACTGACCCAAATCCTGCTTCCCGCCAAATAACACAACTGCATCAGAAGGCGGCATATCCCGCTCCCCAGGCATCACAACCGGCGGTTTCACCGACCAGTCTTCCGTGGCAGAAGCGGGTGGGAGGGTTTGGGCGGGCGCTACCACGTTCAGCAGCAGATTTAAAACTAGGATTGCAGAAATTTGCTGATGTTTCATATTAGTGTTACAAAAAGGGGCACGACTTGATGAGAAAAGCATTTCACCGCACCTTCATAACCCCTTTCATCACGAACGAATGCCCGGGGAAGCTGCATATGAATGGGTAGTCGCCTGGTTTTGGGGCGGTGAAATAGATGGTTTGGGAGGTTTCGGGTTGGATGAGGCAGGTGTGGAAGAGGACGGATTTAGTGTCCGGGATGTAGCCGGCATTGGTGCCGTTGAGGCCCATATCCATGGCCAGCTGACCCACTTCTTCGCCTTTTCCCGGTGTGATAACCACCAGATTATGAAGCATGTCATCATTGTTATCGAACACGAGCTTCACCTTGCTGCCTGCCTTCACTTCCAGAATTTCTTTGTCAAATTTCAACCCCGGCTTGGTGGCCATATTGATCGTCACATCAGCTCCCGTTTTCCATTCTGAGGGCTGCTCGTGAATGGATTTGGTAGGATCAGTCCCGCAGCCTGTCGCTGATGCGGGTGCTTGCGAATGTGCCATGGCATGGTGCGTATGGCTGGTGCCTTCTGGGAATGAATTAATGGTGTAATAGGCCTCGGGATGAAGCAACTTTTCGCCTTTCGGTGTCGCCAGGTTTGCAATTTTTAACTCATGAATGTAGCCTGCACGAAGCCCGTTAACAGTCAGTTTCACCTTTGTCCCATCTTCTGAAATTTCCGCTTTTTCCACATGGCAATTTCCTGAATTGATAACCGGGCTGCCGTATTTTTTGTGGTAGCTGTAAGTAAAACCGGTCATTTTATAATTCTCTGTGGCACCAGCAACCGCTTTGTCTATGGGTTTGGTAAATTCAAGTTCAAAACCGGTTGTTGTAATGCGCATTGCCTTGATTTCCAATGGGAATTGTTCTGGAAAAATCAGTCTTTGTAAACCAAAAAGCTCTTTCCCGGTCGACGCCCAGCCGCGGCTCGTCATGCCAACAAATAGGGAGTGATCGCTTCCCCAGGCCATGCGCAAAATACCAGAAGCAAAGCCCTCGCGAAATGGAAAACAAGCGCCCTGATACTGGCCATTCACTTTTTCCAAAAATGCACGCATAATTTTGCTATGCCCTTGATCACCAACGAGCAGCTGCCCTTTGAAAGGCCCGGCTTCTTCCGAATCCATGGACACGATCGCAGAAGTGGAAATGCCCATCACCGTGTGTGGAAACCAAATGCTCGGGACTTTGAAATGCGGTTTCCCCATTGCATAATCGTACATAATGCCAATGGAATCGGTAAAAGAGGAGCGTTCCAAATCAATAGGTGAACCTGGTTCCGATGCCCATTTCAACCCTGCCGGATGCCCTGCGAAATCGCCTGCGTTCAGGTGCGTGATGCGCCCTGAGCCGATCCAGTCGCCCTGGTTTTCTGCCACGAAAATGTCTCCGTAAGCATTCAGCCCAAAGGCTGCCGGCGAACGCATACCCGTGGCAAAGGGCGTCATTTTGCCATCCTCTGTAATTTTAAGCATCCATCCGCGCCATTTGGTAAGGCTTTCGCCGCGGCCCACCCAACTCAGATTAAGCGTCACCAACATTTCGCCGTTCGGCAGGATCAGCGGGCCGTATGAGTATTCGTGATAGTTTCCGGAGATCGGCCAGGAGTAAACGGTTTGGAACAGGTCCGCCAGGCCATCGCCGTTGCTGTCCGACATTTTGGTGAGCTCGGAGCGCTGCGTAGTATAAAAAGCGCCCTTCTTGTAAGCCAGCCAAAGCGGTTCGTGCAAGCCGCTGGCAAAGAGCGAATAACGTGGCGTCCGACTCCTTTTCTGATAAGGATCGTCAATCACCCAGATCTCGCCGCGCCTTGTGGCCACGCCGAGTTTGTCATCATCGGTGAATGCCAGTCCGCCTACTTCCAGCATAATGCTGTCGGGCACAGGCACTGTCGATATTTTGTAAAATTTACTTTCATTTTCTAAAACATTCTGAGCAAAAGCATTCACCGCGCAGATGAACAACAATGCAATAATTGCGCACCTTACCATATTATATTGTACTTAATCGTAAGTGTATCTTTTTGAACCGGCAGAATGAGTTGTTGGCGGCCATTATCGCGGCGGAGAATCGGCTTCACGCCTCCCGTTTGCAGATTTTCTATATAATAGCTCTTATCATCCACGGCATATCCGCCGCCATTTGTCTGCTCGATCACCCTTCCTTCCGCCAGCAAGAGATAGGCAGTCGTTCCGGGTTTTGAAGCTGTTTTTATTTCTCTTGTTAACCCTGCATTATCATTGTCTGCACTGATAAGATCTTCAACAGTAGTCCCATTAAGTGTATAAAAATAAATGGGTAATCCACTGTTAGTCAGTTTATAACCACGGTTTGTGAAAACGCCTTCCGCTGTTTGGGCTGAATCTGGCCATGGCGCTTTCGGAGATGATAAATTGGCCAGCAGGGGCTTTTGGGCCAGTTCGAGTTTGGCGCCGAGTGGTATTTCGAGTTGCTTTTCACCGCGTTCCGTCCACATATTGGAAACATCAATAAACCGTCCGTGCCACGCCGACAGCAAATTATAACGCTTCATATCGTACGCATAATTGTTCCCGTTCTTTTCCTTTGCAGAAGTCGAGGCCGGAATGCCGACGGAGGCCGTGTAGGGATTGATTTCATTGCGATGCATCATAAATCCGCGTTGCATCGCAGGCTTGTTTTTGACTTTATATTCCAGCGGTTCAAAGCGTTCGCTCACACGCATGGAAGCCGGTGTGGTAAGCGATTGCCAGGGAATTTGCGGACCTTCATAATGCAGAACGAGGCATTCGTCCGAATTGGAGTAAATGATTTTGAATGGGTATTTTCCCTTTTTGAGCGGATGTTTGGCATAAAACGCACGCTCAAAATCCCGAGTCCCTTTATTATCGATGATCCGTTTTCCATCCAGGTAAAACCATGCGCCGCCACCAGCGATCATTTTGAACAGATAATCTCCGTCGCGTGGAATGTCCATTATGCCTTCCATCGCCAGCTGCGATTTGCGGTCGCCAACCAAATGCGAAAGAGTGTCCGTCGTGCCGGTGCGTTTGGGTTGCAGCGATGCCAGTGTGTCAGGATTTTTGTGCAGGCCCTGATAAACCTTGAATTTCGTATCTGATATGCGGATCAAATCCCCGTTGTAGGTTTTATATCGAATGTTCCTGATCGCAAAGGGCAGATCGTTTCCAATGAATGTCAATGAGTAATTTGAATTTTTCCCAGGCGTATTAATGCTTCGTTTTTCAGCCCTATTAACAAATTCCTGGCCATTCAGCAAGATCTTCTTGAATCCTGCCGGTTGCTTTTCTTTTCCATCTTTATCTAAAACCGGCGCTTGAAATTGGATCGCTAAATGTTGCCACAGACCAGGCGCTTTGGCTCCGGGATTGACTTCCTTCATCCAATCATCTGTTATTTTGATGCCATAGCGATCATGCAGCAGAATTTGGAAAGATGCGCCCTTAGACAAAAGGAAATCCAGCTCAATATCGGAATTACCAAACTGTGCTTTGCTGGTGAGTGGATGATTCTGTTTCAAAGGTTTATAAACCAAAATTCCCTTTCCCTTCGTCTCGTCAAGGTTTCCTGTTTGCTTCCGGTCGGCGGACACATTGCCCGCGATATGCCAGGAATTATTATCCGGACTGCCGAATTGTTCCAGATTATCCAGCCTTAATGTATCGAATGGAAGGCTTTGTGTGTCGGATTGCGCGAAGGCGAGCGGTGCGTACAAAATCAAAACCGCTGACAGGAGCTTTTTGGCGAATATTGGGATAGGCATCATTGAAGTCTTGTATTCACTTACCAGGAAATAGTATTACAATTATAGTATTTTATTTTCTGTTATTATTTTTTATTTTCTTTTATTTTCGCAAATTTGCTTTTGATATGTAAAACCTATCTATTTGTGCAATCTTTATGTTTATTTTCTGTTCCGATATGATTACTTAATAGTTTTCCTTCTATTTTTAGGTAAAAACCATAAGGACTACAAACTATAACATAAATGCTCGCAAATCAGAGAAGGGACAAAATACTGGAATTACTTAAAGAGGACGGCTCGGCGAAAGTGATTGACCTGGCCAAACTTTTCAAAGTAACCGAAGTGACAATCCGGCAGGATCTGGACAAGCTGGAAAAGGATGGGCTGGTCACCAAAGAACACGGCGGTGCTTTTTTGAAGAATGTAGAAGACCAGGTTCGCAACTTTTCACTGGCTAACCAGGAACATCTGGATAAAAAAGAAGCGATCGCGGCAAAGTGCATGGAATACATTGCCAATGGCGACACCATTATCCTGGATTCGGGTTCAACAACGACGGAAATAGCTAAAAAGCTGAGAGGCAGCAACCGGCATCTGACCGTGATTACCAACGCATTGAACATTGCATTGCTGCTCGGCGCGGAAACGGGGATAGAAGTGATTATGACAGGAGGCGAGTTCAAGCCGCCGACATTGTCGCTTACAGGGCAGAAGGCCGCAGATTTTTTCAAAGGGCTTAATGTGCAGAAGTTGTTTTTGGCCACGGCTGGCTTATCGCTGAAATCGGGCCTTACTTACCCCAGTATCAGTGATTTAGTAGTAAAAAAGGCAATGATCGACGCGGCTGACACAACTTACCTGGTAGCAGATTCCACCAAAGTAGGCAAAAGCGCTTTCGCAAGTTTAGGAGCCCTGTCCCTAATAGACTATGTAATCACCGACGCAGGAATCGAAGAAAAACACAAACAGCTTTTTCACGACAATGAAATTGAATTAATCATAGCTGGATAAAGAACATTCTGGCTCAAAAGAAAAAGAAAAAGCCCCCAAAGGGCAAAAAAAATCCTGGCTCATAAGATCCCCAGGTTGAAACCTGAGGCCAAGATATGATTCAGCCCGATGGGCTTTTGTTGCCAGTAGTATATAAAAAGCCCATCGGGCTGATCAATAAAATGGCCCCGGGTTTTAACCCGGGGATCAAGAGATAAAGAAAAAGAAAAGCCCCCCAGGGGCAAAAAATATCCTGGCTCATAAGATCCCCAGGTTGAAACCTGGGGCCATGATATGATTCAGCCCTATGGGCTTTGGTTGTCAGTAGTAAGTAAAAAGCCCATAGGGCTGATCAATAAAATGGCCCCGGGTTTCAACCCGGGGATCAAAAGAAAAAGCCCCATCAGGGGCATAAATATCCTAGCCCCAGGTTTCAACCTGGCGGGAAATAAAAAAATCAAAATGAGCGAAAAAGGAAGTATAGGGGTGATCATAGGGAACAGGGATTTTTTTCCGGACAGGCTGGTCGCGGAGGCGCGTGTGGAAATTATTGACCTGCTGGCAAAATTGAAGATCAACAGCATTATGCTCGATACCGAGGATACCAAACTCGGCGGCGTCGAAACGTTCCAGGATGCACAGAAATGTGCAGCATTGTTCCGGAGACACCGGGATGAAATCATCGGCGTACTCGTGGTTTTGCCCAATTTCGGTGACGAAAGAGGAATTGCAGAAACATTAAAACTGGCCGAACTCAATGTGCCGGTGCTGGTACAGGGCTATCCCGACGACCTGGATAAGCTCGATGTGGCCCGGCGACGGGACTCCTGGTGCGGAAAGATTTCTGCTTGTAACAATTTATATCAATTTGGCATCAAATATACGCTGACCACCAAGCATGTGGTGCATCCGTCGGATCCCACTTTTGTGAAGGACCTATTGGATTTTACGGCCGTTTGCCGTGTTACCAAAGGGTTGCGCAATGTTCGTATCGGCGCTATCGGCGCACGTCCCGGAGGATTCAACACCGTCCGTTACAGCGAGAAAATATTGCAAAGAAACGGTATTTCCGTTGTGACGGTCGACCTCTCGGAGATTTTGGGCAATGCGAACAAGCTCACCGCCCAGGATGCAAGCGTGCAGCAGCGTCTGCAGCGAATCCGCGATTATGCTTCCACAGGGCTGACGCCCAATGAAGCGTTGATCCAGATGGCTAAGCTCGATGTGGTGCTGTCGGATTTTATGCAGGAAAATTCACTGGACGCAACGGCCATCCAGTGCTGGACTTCCGTGCAAAAGAATTATGGCTGCAACGTGTGTACGAGCATGAGCATAATGAGCGAAAATATGCTCCCGAGCGGCTGTGAAGTGGATGTAACCGGAACATTAAGCATGTACGCTTTGCAGCTTGCATCCGGCTCGCCGAGCGCACTAGTGGATTGGAATAACAATTACGCAGATGACGATAACAAATGTGTCCTTTTCCACTGCGGAAACTGGGCGAAATCCTTCCTGCCCGACATTGAAATCAGCACCGCGCCGATTTTAGGAACGTCTGTGGGAGAGGAAAATACATTTGGCGCATTGTCGGGGCGCACGCCTGCTATGCCGCTTACATTCGGCCGCATCAGTACCGACGATCCGCGCGGCGTAATGAAGGCATACATTGGTGAGGGCAGGCTAACGGATGATACATTAAAAACATTTGGTAACCGGGCCGTTGCCGAAATCCCAAACCTGCAAAATTTAATGCAATACATCTGCCGCAATGGTTTTGAACACCATGTGGTGATGAACGCATCCAAAACAGCGGGCATTCTCAAAGAAGCATTAGGCAATTATATGGGCTGGGAAGTGCAGCTTTTTGATAATTAGTAGTCAAGAAAAACCATGTCGGAAAAGGAGTTAGCGCAGAAATCGGTGGAGTACCGCAAGAAAATCCTCAAATACATTTACCAGGCCAAAGCCGGGCACACCGGCGGCAGCCTGTCGTGTATTGATATCCTGAATGTGCTTTACAACCACACGATGCAGGTGGACGCAACCGATTTCACTTCTCCCGACCGCGACCGTTACATTCAAAGCAAAGGGCACACGGTGGAAGCACTATATGTAGTGCTGGCTTCCCGGGGATTTTTTCCGGAAACCGATCTGGAAACGCTTTGTCAATATCAATCACATTACATCGGACATCCGACACGTAAAGTGCATGGTGTTGAACAGAATACGGGCGCATTGGGTCACGGTCTTTCGCTGAGCGTGGGCACTGCCATTGCGGGCAAACTGGATAAAAAAGATTACCGCGTTTTCACGGTTTTGGGCGACGGCGAACTGCCCGAAGGTTCCAACTGGGAGGCAGCATTGTCGGCAGCGCACTATAAGCTCGATAACCTGTGCGCGATTTTGGATAAAAATACATTGCAAATCTCGGGGCCGACGGCCGATGTCCTGAATACGGACCCGGTCGATAAAAAATTTGAGGCTTTTGGCTGGGAAGTGCGGCATGTAGACGGGCATGATATCAAACAATTGACTGAGGCATTTGATGCGCTGCCTTTTGCGAAGGGCAAGCCAAGCCTCATTATTGCACATACGGTAAAGGGTAAGGGCATCAGTTTCATGGAAAATCAGCTTAAATGGCACCATGGCGTTCCAGACCCCAAGCAGTACGCGGATGCCGTGCAGGAACTCGATTTGTATGGAGAAACGCTGGCTTCGGCTTAAAATAAGAGATTGATAATCAAAATGGATAGCACGGTGGATGCGACTATTGAAAACATTGCGGTTGCGCAACAGACCAACCTGGAAGTTTTTTCCGGCGTTTTGCAGCTGCTGGCAGAGACGGACAAGGACATTATCGTCGTAACCAGCGACTCGCGGGGGTCGGGAAAGCTTGTTCCTTTTGGCCAGAAATTTCCGGAGCAGATCATTGAAGTTGGCATTGCGGAGCAAAATCTTGTAGGAGTTGCGGCCGGCATTGCATCGACTGGAAAAAAGGTTTTTGCGGTTTCGCCAGCTTGTTTTCTCACAGCCCGCGCTTTGGAACAGATCAAAAATGACGTTGCTTATTCCAATAATCCCGTAACGCTCGTGGGCATCAGTGCCGGTGTGAGTTACGGCGCATTAGGCTCTACGCACCACAGTTTGCACGATTTTGCGGTGTTAAGGACCATTCATAACCTCATTATCGTGGCCCCGGCCGATAATTTTGAAGCGGAACAGGCCGTGAAGCTCGCAGCAGAAACCGACCTGCCGGTTTACATTCGCTTTGGTAAAAAATCAATGCCTTTACTGTCTGCCGAAAAATCATTTGAATTTGGAAAAGGCCGCATAATCAGGGAGGGAAGCGACCTGACCATCGTTGCCACGGGTGAAACTGTAGAACATGCCTGCGCCGCAGCACAAAACCTCGAACAGGAATTTAATATTACCACGACCATTGTGAGTATGCACACGATCAAGCCTCTGGATTACAATCTGTTAGCTGAGATCGCTGCTTCGGGAAAACCCATCATTACCGTAGAAGAACACAGTGTGTATGGCGGGTTAGGGGAGGCTTGTGCTTCATTTTTATTCCAGAATAACTTTCGTAACCCTTTCAGAATCATCGGTATACCCGATGAATATACGGTTACAGGCTCCCAGCAGGAGATCTTCAATCATTATGGGATTTCGAAGGAGGGTATTACGCAGGCTGCACTTGCCCTTTTGGGTGAATAAATAAAATCAGGTAGGGGTAAAGTTTTCCGTGATAAGTCAGGAAATAAGCCGCTTCTCTCAAATATGCTAAATCGCGAATTTTTTATGAAGTTGTCAAGATACATTGCCATATCTGCCTTAATGCTTGGATTTTCATTAGCCAAAGCCCAGCCCGCTGCTCAGAAGCACAGGGTTTTGATTTTGACAGACATTGAAAATGAACCTGATGACACACAATCCATGGTGCGTTTTCTTACTTATTCCAATCACTGGGATGTAGAGGGATTGATCGCAACGACTTCCATACATCAGCAAAAAAGCATCGCTCCTGAAAAAATCAAACAATTAATAAATGCTTATGGCAAAGTCAGGAACAACCTGTTGCTGCACGAGAAAGGTTTTCCCGAAACAGCATATCTGCTCAGCATTACCAAAAGCAGTTTTCCCGAATTTGGCCTGAATGCGGTGGGCAAAGGAAAAGACTCTGAGGGCTCGGAGTGGATCATTAAGGTTGTTGATAAGAAAGACGACCGCCCGGTCTGGATTCCCGTTTGGGGCGGGGCCAATTGCCTTGCACAGGCGCTTTGGAAAGTAAAAATGACCCGCTCGCCGGAAGATCTTAAAAAGTTTGTCTCCAAAATCCGGATGTATACCATTTCCGACCAGGACGATACCGGGCCATGGATCCGTAAGAATTTTCCTGATTTGTTCTACGTCGGCAGTCCTGGTTACCATGCCGCTGGCGCTTACCATTATGCAACCTGGTCGGGCATTAGCGGTGATAAGTTTCACGGCCGGTTCGCTGGCGCCAATTTTACCATTGTAGACAATCCCTGGCTCGACGAAAACGTGCGGAACCACGGGCCGTTGGGCGCAGAATATCCGTTCACAAAGTTCCTGATGGAAGGCGACACTCCCTCATTTTTAGGGCTGATCAACAACGGTTTAAATGATCCCGAACATCCTGAATACGGAGGATGGGGCGGCCGGTATGAACTTTACACGCCGCATACGCTGAAATATTTTTATGAGCCCGAAACCCGCCCCATCTACACGGATGCCATGGACGAAGTGAAGGGCGCTGACAGCTTGTTTCACACCAGCAATAAGGCAACATTATGGAGATGGCGGGAAGCTTTTCAGCACGATTTTGCAGCGCGGATGGATTGGACGATCAAACCTTACAAAGAAGCAAATCATCCACCGAAAGCCGCATTAAAGCATGCAAATGCCATCAAAGCCAAAACCGGCGAGAAAGTAACATTAAGCGCCGAGGGTTCCGAGGACCCGGATGGAAACGAGCTTACTTACCAATGGATCTACTATCCAGAGCCCGGCTCTTATAACCAGAAAGACCCGCTGGGAATCAACAATTGGCAAGCTAAAAACACATTTTTTACGGCTCCTAAGGTTGAAAAACCGGAGACGATCCACATTATCCTGGCCGTAACGGACAAAGGCGTTCCGGCGCTGACGCGTTATCAGCGTGTGATCGTAACAGTTTATCCTGAGTAACCGGATCGGTTTATGAGATTTATCAAAACATTCAGCATTCTATTTTATGCCATCATTGCGCTGGCGGGCTGCCAGTCTAATGACGGTTCCGAAGAGCCCAAGAAAATGGCGATCGTGGTTTCAACATTGAATAACCCGTGGTTTGTGTTCCTGGCGGAAAGGGCGCAGGCCAAAGCGAAGGAATTGGGTTACGAATCAAAAGTGTTTGATTCCCAAAACAATACATCGCTTGAAACGGATCATTTTGAAAATGCAATGGCGAGCGGTTATGATGCAATTTTATTTAATCCGACAGACGCGGACGGCTCAATTGTCAATGTTAAAAATGCCACAGCAGCGGGCATTCCTGTTTTTTGCATGGACAGGGAAGTGAATTCCAATGAGGCTGCAACTTCGCAAATCCTGTCCGACAGCTATTCGGGCTGCGTGGCGATTGCCCGTTATTTTGTGGAAACATTGAATAAAAAAGGGAAATACGTCGAGATTCTTGGCATGGTGGGCGATAACAACACCTGGAACCGCTCCAAGGGCTTTCACAGCGTGGTTGACCATTATCCCGATTTAAAAATGGTGGCCCAGCAAAGCGCTGATTTCGATAGAAATAAGGCAATGGAAGTGCTCGAATCGATTTTACAGGCTCATCCCGACATTGATGCGGTCTTTTGTGGCAACGATGCGATGGCTATGGGCGCTTATCAGGCCCTCGTCGCTGCCGGGAAGGCGGATAGGGTGAAAGTTTTCGGGTTTGATGGTGCCGAAGATGTTGTCAATTCTATCAAGGATGGAAAAATCCTGGCGACGGGCATGCAGTTTCCCGAGGTAATGGCTCAGACGGCCGCCAATTTTGCCGATGAATATTTCAAAGGTAAGCGCGATTTTCCCAGGAAGATGCCGGTGGCTGTGGAACTGGTTGTGAAGGATAACATTGAAAATTACGCCGCCTACGGCAAAAAGGAATAGCAATGAATAAAATGGTCCGATATGGTGTGTTCCTGCTGGTTGTGGCTTTCCTGGCTTATCATTCGCTGTATTTCAAAAAGCTGGATGAGGTGAAAGCGGGAACAGCTTCCTTCAATGCCAAAAAATATGCTGTGGATTTCTGGGCTAAAAAGCTGACGCCAGCGCTTGCCAAGTCGACTGACACCGATCAACTTTTGTCGCTTTTACGGACCGATAAAGACAAGGCTTTTAAAGAGCATGCGCATGCCTTGGGCATCGGTAACATTAAATATTTCCTTATTAAAGGCTCCGGAAAAGTGACGGAAGTGCAGGAAAACCAGGTGCTTATCAGGTTGGAATCTGAAAACGAAAAGCCTCAAATGCGCCTTGCTACGGAATATGTGTTTGGTAATGCCGTGCGCGATGCTTCCGGGACGATCGATATCAATGAATTTTCCAATTCCATGGATTTCAATAATGTGTCGGCGGAGATCAATAAGATCATCCGCGAAAAAGTAATCCCGCCATTTAAATCCGAAGTAAAGAAAGGCGATGTCATCGAGTTTGCCGGGGCGATAGAGCTGAATCAGGAACATTTGAAGCTGAATAACATTGAAATCATTCCCATCAGCTTGACAATAAAGGAATTGTAAACCAATCCAATCTTCCTATGCTGGAAGTTAACAACATTACGAAGAGATTCCCCGGCGTCATTGCGCTCGAAAACGTGTGCCTTTCCATTGAAGCTGGTAAGGTCACCGCATTGATTGGTGAGAATGGGGCGGGGAAATCCACGTTGATGAAAATACTTTCCGGCGTTTACCAGGATTTTGAAGGGGAAATCCGTTTCAAAGGCACGCCTGCAAAATTCTCAGGCCCGAAAGACGCACAGCAAAAAGGCATTGCTATCATCCACCAGGAACTCAACCTGATCCCGTATCTGACCATTACGGAGAATATTTTTCTCGGCAGGGAAATGCTCACGCAGTTCGGGACAATTGATAAAACGCGGATGCGCAAAAAAACGCAGGAACTGCTCGACAGGCTGAAACTCAAAGTAAAGCCCGAAACGCAGGTGGTGAAACTGAAAGTGGGACAACAGCAAATCGTAGAAATCGCCAAATCCCTGCTCACAGACGCGGAACTAATCATCATGGATGAGCCAACTTCGGCTATAACAGGCAGCGAAGTGGACCTGCTTTTTGATATCATTGAAAACCTCCGCGCAGACGGCAAAGCGATCATTTATGTTTCTCACAAGCTGGACGAACTGTTTCGCATTGCAGATAACTATGTTGTATTAAGGGATGGGAAATCCATCGAATCCGGGTCTATGGCAGGCATCACGCAGGATCAGCTTATTGCTAAAATGGTGGGCCGGAAGATCGAAATCATGCGTAAAAGCACGGGCGAGGCCAAATGTGAGAAATTGCTGGAAGTCCGAAATCTGACATTGAAACATCCCATCCGGCCGAAAGAGGATTTGTTAAGGAACATTTCATTTGAAATCTGCAAAGGCGAGATCGTGGGGATTTTTGGTTTGATGGGTGCTGGAAGGACAGAGTTGCTGGAAACGATTTTTGGTTTGCACGCCGGCGGCATCAGCGGCCATATCCTGATGGAAGGGACCGAACTGAAATGCGCGTCGCCCTCGGAAGCCATCGCGGCCGGACTCGCCCTGGTGCCTGAGGATCGCAAAAAGGATGGCTTAGTGCTTGGTCTGGACGTAAAAACGAACATCAGCCTCACCACCCTTGCAGACCTTGAAAAACTGGGCACATTAAGCGACGCAAAAGAAGTTGCGCTGGCAGATAAATACATTAGCGAGCTCAAAATCAAGACATCTTCCCAAAAACAGAAAGCGAGTAACCTCAGCGGCGGAAACCAGCAGAAAATTGTCCTCGCCAAATGGCTGGCCACAAAACCCAAGCTACTCCTCCTCGACGAACCAACGCGCGGGATCGATATCAATGCCAAAAATGAAATTTACAAACTGATCATTAAACTCGCCGAAGAAGGCCTCGGCATCGTGGTCGTTTCCTCTGAGCTGCCCGAAATCCTGGCCGTTTCCGATCGTGTGCTGGTGATGGCAGAGGGCGCATTAACAGCAGGTTTCTCCATTGCGGACGCCACCGAAGATTCTATTTTGCGGGCCGCAATCCCGCAATCCAATTTTGAAAAACAAGCATGAACATAGCATTAGACCGATCGAAATTACTGCGTTTCCAGTCCCTCATCGCACTTTTTTTACTGTGTCTTGGACTGAGTATTTTGTCGGACAAGTTCCTTAGCGTTTCCAACCTCTGGAATGTCATGCGGCAGATCTCGGTGAATATTTGTATCTCAACGGGCATGACGCTGATTGTGCTGACGGCTGGAATTGATTTGTCAGTAGGCTCTGTATTAGCACTTTGTGGGGCCATCACGGCCGGTTTGCTGAAAAACGGCATCGAATTGCCAGATAGCAATCTGTACATTGGCTTCACGATTCTGGGTGCCATCCTTGCCGGGATGCTTACCGGCTCGGCATTGGGCGCATTCAGCGGCTGGACGATCACCAAATTCAATGTGCCGCCATTCGTTGCAACATTGGCCATGCTCACCGTAGCGCGCGGACTTACTATGCTCTGGACACAAGGGTTTCCGATCAGCGGGCTGGGGGACACATTTTTGTATTTCGGAACTGGCTGGTTGTTAGGCATTCCTGTGCCGGTTTGGATATCGGCGATCATTGTGGCTATCGCGGTTTTTGTCACGAATAAAACCCGGCTCGGGCGTTACATTTATGCCATTGGCGGCAATGAAAGCGCTTCGCGACTGTCTGGTATCCAGGTTAACAAGGTCAAAATTATCGTTTACACCATTGCAGGGGCGCTGGCTGCTGTCGGGGGCATCATGGTAACTTCTCGTCTCGATTCTGCACAGCCAAATGCGGGCATCAGCTATGAGCTGGACTCCATTGCTGCGGTGGTGATTGGCGGCACTTCGCTGTCGGGTGGCCGGGGCAGCATTCTGGGGACGGTTCAGGGTGCCATCATCATTGGTGTGCTTAATAATGGCCTTGTACTGCTGAATGTGTCGCCTTTCTGGCAACAAGTTGTAAAAGGCCTGGTGATCCTGATCGCTGTTATTATTGATAAGTCGGGCTCTAAAAATGATTAATCCTAAATCCTGCCGCATAAGTTCTCAACATTAAAACAGGATCACCGAGCATGGTGGACGAAGTCATGAAATTCCAAAAAGCTTGATTATGAGCTATTAGACTAGCGAAGCGATCACTGCTTCGCTTTTTTTAAGCTCGATCCTGCCTTCCGTCGGGATCATATTGCCCCATATAAAATTATAGTGCGTAATGATCTGCTCCGCAGACAAATGCGGCTTGTCGCCCGTCGTATGGCCATCTTCAACGACGGTAATAACATAATCTTTCGACAAGGCCACCTGCACCGTCGATTCTACACAAAAATCGGTTGCACTGCCGGTAATGACCAGTTCGCCGACATTCATCTCGTTCAGTTTTGTTTCCAGTTCGGTGTTGTAAAAGGCATCGTGCGCTTCTTTTGCCAAGATCAGATCCTGCTTTTCTACGTTCAGATCGGCTAGTAATTGCCAATCGTGTGTGTTGGGAATGTACTCGTCCAGCTTGGTGCCGTCGTGCTGGATGAAGATCACCGGCAGGCCGTTTTTACGAAATGCGGCGGCAAGTGCATTAATACGCGCCACAACGCCTTCGGGATCGTAACGTCTGGAATCAGCGGTAAATGAACCATTCTGCATGTCAATGATTAACAGGCCTTTCCGCGGTTCCGAAGTTTCTGTTTTTCTCTTCACAAAATTTTTAGTTAGTTATATTTTAAATGTATATTTCTACAAAAATCACAAATTAGTTTTACGCCTTCGGGATAATGAAGTTAAACTTTTACTATTGTATCTATATTTTAATAATGCAATTTATTGCATTACCTGCCTTCCCGCAAAGCAAACCCTTACACTTCCGACACATCTCCGCTGAAAACGGCCTTGCCAATAATAACGTCAATTGTGTTTTACAGGACAAAACAGGTTTTATCTGGATCGGCACGAACGGGGGATTGCATCGGTACGACGGCCATGAATTCAAAATTTACAAAAATAATGAGCATGATAAAAACAGCATCAGCAATGATTTCGTAACGGCACTGGCCGAAGACAAATCAGGCAATATCTGGATCGCGACCAGCGGCGGGGGTGTGAATGTTTTTGATAAAAATAAAGGTGTTTTTGCAAAATATACCGCCGTCGACCACGATCCCAAAACCATTTCCGGGGCTTACGTTAATAAGATTGTTTTTGATAAAAATGATAAGGTATGGATCGCGACCACGGGCGGTCTGGACGTGTTCGATCCGGTCAGCAGAAGCATTGTAACACATTACAAATCCGACACAACGAATGTCCGGAGCCTGGCGGATAACAATGTGAATACGGTTTATTGTGATGCGCAAAACAACATTTGGGCCGGAACCGGGAACGGGCTTAGCTTGCTGGATAGAAAGTCGGGCTTGTTCCGGAGGTTTCTTTCTGAGGAAAATGTGAACAGCTTGTCGGGCAATGATATCCGTTACGTTTTTCAGGATAGCAAAGCCAGGGTTTGGGTGGGCACGTATGGTGCGGGCCTTAATCTTTATCAGCCTGGTGAGGGCACATTCCGGCGTTTTAGAAATAATCCGCTGGATCCCGCCTCGCTTTCAAACAACAACATTACCAGCATTAATGAAAACCAGGGTGAGATCTGGATCGGCACCGAAAACGGCGGGCTGAATATTTTGAATACACAAAACTGGACATTCAGATCTTATGTGCATGATGAGGTGGACAGGAGCAGTGTTGGCGGGAATTCGGTGGATTGCATTTACAAAGACCGGCAGAATAACTTGTGGCTGGCCATTTACAGTGCAGGGCTGAGCATTTATAAAAGTGACAACAGATTTGCACATTACCAGCACAATTCACTCAAAAATAGCCTTTCCAATGACTTCGTTCTCTGTTTTTACGAGGATAGCGATCGCAGTATATGGGTGGGCACGGATGGCGGCGGCTTGAATTTAATGAACCGTAACACGCATCAGTTCAGTGCGTTTACACATCAGAATTCGGGCATTTCCGGTGATTATGTGCTGGCGATTGTTCCGGATGAGGCAGGTAAAATGTGGATAGGGACCTGGGGGAGCGGTCTGAATATTTTTGATCCGGGGACCAAACGCTTTACCGTATTGAAACATCAGGAAAACACTGTTAACTCTTTGTATTCCAATAATGTATATGCCATAGCCAGGACGCATGACAACACGATGTGGCTGAGCACCTATGGCGAAGGACTGGACGCTTATGACCCGCAAACCAAAGTTTTCAGGCACTATCTGAGCGAACCGGATAATCCCAAAACGCTTTCCGACAACACCGTCAACTGCTTTCTGACCGATCGCAGCGGCAACCTCTGGCTGGGGACAGATGAAGGGCAGCTGAACCGCTATGATAAAGCGTCCGATACATTTACACGTTTTAAAGTAAGTGACAGCGAGCGCGTTTTCAACAGCGCGATCAATTGCATGGTGGAGGACAAAAACGGAATTTTATGGCTGGCAACCTTACGTGGGCTCATCCGCTTCGATCCACGGACAGGCAGGACAAAAAAATATACGACGACAAACGGGCTGGTAAATAATGTGACTCAGGCGCTGATTGAGGATGATTTGGGGATGCTATGGATCAGTACGGTAAACGGGCTTTCGAGGTTTGACCCGAAATCTGAGCGATTTGAGAATTACACTTTGGAATATGGGCTTCAAGCAAGGGAATTCAAGCAGAAATCTGCTTATAAGGATGCGGACGGCACATTGTATTTTGGTGGAGTAAATGGTTTTAATCAATTTAACCCCAGGCAAATCAGCCCCCGGAGTGGTTCTTACCCTATCATTGTGACCAATTTTAAAGTTTTCAACCGGGATGAAGCAGCTGCCAAGCCGGATGGTTATGCGCTTGTGTTACCAAAAGAAATTTCCGAGGCCAGAACGATCACTCTGGCATATGACCAGTCATTTATTTCGCTGGATTATGCCGCGCTTGATTTCACTTCTGCCCAAAAAAGTTATGCTTATTGTCTGGAAGGGTTTGATCAGGGCTGGAATTATGTAGGTGACGCTAATACAGCCATTTACACCAATTTGCCTCCCGGAAATTACACGTTCAAGCTCAAAGCGCAGAACATTTCAGGGGCCTGGATATCAGCAAAGAACAACCTGACCATCATCGTCAAACCGCCGTTCTGGGCGACCTGGTGGTTCAGGATATTGGCATTAATTGCCGTTGCAGGAACTATTTACGCGCTTTATCGTTACCGCGTCAACACCATCATCAGGCAGAAAGCAACCTTGGAAAACCTGGTGGAAGAGCGCACTGCGATGGTACAGAAACAGGCGGAGGAATTGCATGCGCAGTCGGATCATTTGCAAGCTTTGAATGAGGAATTGCAATCGCAGTCGGAGGAGTTGCGTGTGCAGACGGAAGAATTGTACGAGCAGCATGAGCAGGCGCAGTTTGCACGCGAAGAGGCCGAACGGGCGAACCAGGCCAAGAGCATTTTCCTGGCCACGATGAGCCACGAGATCCGGACGCCTATGAATGGTGTCATCGGCATGACCGCCTTGCTTGCTGAAACGGAACTGACTGAGGAACAACAGGATTATACCAAAACCATTGCGGCCTGCGGTGAAACATTGGTGAATGTGATCAATGACATTCTGGATTTTTCAAAAATAGAATCTGGTAAAATCGACCTGGAAGCGCACGAATTCGAGCTGCGGAACTCAATAGAGGAGATGATGGACCTGTTTTCATTGCAGGCATCGAAAAAGCAAATTGCGCTCCGTTATCATATTGAACAAGGCGTGCCGGATTTTCTGATCGGTGACAGTTCGAGATTGAAGCAAATCCTGACCAACCTCATCAATAATGCGCTGAAATTTACGAGCAGCGGAGAAGTTTTCCTGCAAGTTTATCCGTATGCACCGGCGGCACATGGTGAAATGGAAGTCGGCTTCATAGTCCGTGATACGGGAATTGGCATTAAGGAAGAGAATCTGAACAATCTTTTCAAACCGTTTTCACAAGTGGACTCGTCCGTAAACCGCATGTATGGCGGCACCGGGCTCGGTCTGGTGATCTGCGAGCGGCTGGTGCGCTTAATGAATGGCGGCATCCGTGTGGAAAGCGAATATGGCAAAGGGTCGGCCTTTCATTTCCACATTACGACGGGATATACCGAAAATAATGCAAAATTAGCGCATCAAAGAAACCTTCCATCCGAACCAGAAACCGAAAAAAGAATGTTGGAAACCGAATTTTCATCCGATTTTCCGTTGAAAATATTAGTTGTCGAGGATAATCTCGTAAATCAGAAGTTTATCGATTATGTGCTGAAAAAGCTGGGATATGAAATAGCCATGGCGGAGAATGGCTTGCAGGCCATTGAAAGGTTAGCATTAACGCCTTATGACGTGATTCTGATGGACCTGCAAATGCCGGTTATGGATGGTTTGGAAGCCACCAGAATTATCCGCAAGGATCACAGCACGGTTCCTTACATTGTTGCATTGACTGCCAATGCTATGAACGAAGACCGCAACAACTGCCTCAATCATGGCATGGACGATTACATGGCTAAGCCGATGAAGCTGGATGTGATCAAAGAAGTGCTCAAAAGGGCTTATCAAAAGATTTATCAGCTCCCGGTAAGTGCGGATGTCTGAAAGATCACAAGCTTTTATTAATTTAAACTTTTAGCCATAACCATGAAAAATGTCACCGCAAACTACCTCTTCTGCCCTTATTCCCGACCATCCCAAAGGCAAGATCGTTTACATTGATTACCTGAAAGTGCTGCTCACAGCGCTTGTGGTTGCACACCATGCGTTTGTTACTTACGGCGCGCCGGGCGGTTGGTATTATTCTGAAAAAACGACTTTGCTGAGCGCAACAATGGCAATGACCATGTTTGTGGCGGTGAACCAGTCCTTTTTTATGGGCTTTTTCTTTTTCCTTTCGGCACTATTCATTCCTTCGTCTTACAAAAAGAAAGGTGCGGCTGTTTTTATCAAAGACCGGTTCATTCGGCTCGGGATCCCGCTACTCTTCTATTCGTTTATTCTGGCGCCGGTGATGAATTATATGGTTTACTACCACGCCGGTGCGCATCACATTACATTCCTGCAATTTCTTTCCGGCTACGATTCCTGGATTAGTGTCGGCGTTTTATGGTTTGTTGTTGCCTTGCTGCTTTTTAGTCTGGCTTATGCGGCCTGGAAGAGCTTTTCGAAATCGGAGCCCGATGTGTGGCCTGTGCCCGCCGTGAAAAATGTTTTACGTTTCGGGATAGCGCTTGGTGTGGTCAGTTTCATTGTGCGACTCGGTTTTCCGGTTGGGTGGACCTTGGATCCGGTCGGTTTTCAGCTGGGCCATTTTCCTCAATACATAGCGGTTTTTATGGTTGGCATCGCTGCGGCAGAAAGCAACTGGCTCGAAAAGCTGGATTCGGAACGCTATAAAACAATAAAGATCATTGCGTTGTGCATGATCTTTATCGGTTTTCCACTTATATATGCTGTTAAAATTGTCTTCAACAATCCGCTGGAATGGTTCAGCGGCGGATTGCACGGTGAAGCGGCTTTTTATGCTTTTTGGGAGCAGATCACAGGTGCCTGTATTATGGTCTCCCTGCTTATATATGGCAGAAAAAGATTAAATACGCCTTCTTTATTTCTTAGCAAAATGTCACGTTGTGCGTTTGCCGTTTACATTCTGCACCCTTTTGTCCTGATCTCCATTTCGCTTCTGCTGCGCAGCTGGGGCGTTGATCCGGCCTTCAAATTGCTCATTGTAACTCCGCTTGGCATCGTTTTGAGTTTCCTTCTGGGTTACATTGTTGTGAAAATCCCAGGCGTGAACAAAGTTATTTAGCCACCGTTGTGCCATTTTTATTGATCAGATAATGCTTGCCTCTGTTCACATAGGCATGCGCGCCATTGCTGATGAGGATAACGGCAACCACGGCCACCGCTGTGTACGCAATGGCTTGATTTTCATTCCAATTCGCAACGGCAACTGCTGCCAACCCCCACGCACCAACCATTGCAGCTTCGCGTAAATTCCGGTTCCAGGTCAGGAATAGCTGTACAAATCCGGCTACACAAATCATAATGATTGTCCATGTATCAGGAGAAATTCCAAAACCGTCCCAGCCTATTTTGGTCAGATAAGCCGCCATATTCGCAATTAATGCAACAGTGATCCATCCCAGATATAGTGCAAAAGGCCACCATTCCAGGGCAATTTTTTTCATGGTGATCAAATCCAGTTCCATTCGGGTACGAAGCACAATGCCGAGCAATGAAATCAGTAACACGATCATAATCAGCACCGAAGCGCCAGTGTAATCATAAAGCCAGGCTACGATCCAAAGGCAATTGGCAATACAGGAAATTATAAACAGCCAACCGATCTTATCAACAATTTCCGGAGCCTTTTTATCATTGAACAATCCCCTGCTTTGATGGATTACAAAAGCCGCAAGGCCAATGTAGATCACACCCCAAACGGAGAAAGCGTAACCTGCCGGCGTGAAAAAATTCTGATATTCGGCCGAAACTGTGGCCATTGTGTTATCATTGAAAATGCCTGTATTGGAAAGATAATTCATTATTACAGTCACGATTAGTGCCAGTATATTCGCTATTTGCAATGTCTTTGTCATGATGGAGATGGTAATTTGAATAATATGAAGTAAACCAAGCAAAGCCTGTGCCAACATGATCAAAACAATTACGATCAACGAATTTTTTCTCTTACCCATCGGTACTCCGCTGGCTGATGTGCGGACACTGGCCGAATTTGCGCACGGGCACATTCCGGGCGCCTTTAATCTGCCGTTATTCAGTAATGAGGAACGGGTCGTGGTGGGAACCACTTATAAGCAGGTGGGTAGGGAAGAGGCGATCCTGCTGGGATTCGATCTGACCGGTCCTAAGTGGTCGGGCTTCATTAAACAAGCGCTGGAAGTGGCTCCGGATAAGAAAATTGCCGTGCATTGCTGGCGCGGGGGCATGCGAAGCGGTGCCATGGCCTGGGCATTGGATCTGTATGGTTTCGAGGTTTATTTAATTCAGGGTGGGTATAAAAATTTCAGAAGGTGGGCACTCGATCAGTTTCAGCAGCCGGCAAATGTGGTGGTTTTAGGAGGGAGAACGGGTTCGGGCAAGACCAGGATTTTGCAAGAATTGGCATTGCTTGGTGAGCAGGTAATTGATCTGGAAGATCTTGCGCAGCATCAGGGATCGTCTTATGGAACCATGAACAAACTGATCCAGCCCACGCAGGAGCAGTTTGAAAATAATCTTGCCTTCCAGTTAAAAGATATAGACGGGACTAAGCGGTTATGGTTAGAGGACGAGAGCAGGAACATCGGCCGACTTACGATTCCGACACCTGTTTTTAATCAAATGAGCCAGGCCATGTTAGTCGACATCCATGTAGATCTGGAACAACGCGTTCGTGCATTAACATTGGAATACGGCCTGCTGGACAAAGAATTCCTGACAACCTGCACCAGCCGCATTCACAAAAGACTTGGGCCGGTGCAAACAAAACAGGCCATAGCAGCCATCAATGAGGGAAATATGGAAGAATTTATCCGTATCGTGCTCGTTTACTATGATAAGACTTACCACAAAGACCTGGGAAAAAGAAACGCTGAAAACGTGTTTAGCATGAACATAACCAGCGCTGAAATCGCAGAAAATGCAAAGCAGATTTTAATTTTTATCAAAAATATTTCCGCCAAAACATTGGCATAGTCAATCAAATGGACACAACAACCACTGTCAAATTAACCCAATATTCTCACGGAGCAGGCTGCGGCTGTAAGATCAGCCCGGCCATTCTGGACAAGATCCTGCATAGTCCGGTTATCGCACAAGCCGATCCGCGCCTGCTGGTAGGAAACGACAAACGCGACGACGCCGCTGTGCTCGACCTGGGAAACGGAACCGCATTAATTTCCACAACCGACTTCTTCATGCCCATTGTGGACGACGCCTATGACTTCGGCCGCATTGCCTCCGCCAACGCCATCAGCGACGTTTATGCCATGGGCGGAAACCCCGTGCTCGCCATCGCCATCCTTGGCTGGCCCATCGACAAGCTTGCGCCCGAAGTAGCGCAGCGCGTGCTCGAAGGTTCACGGGCGATCTGCGCAGAAGCTGGCATCACATTAGCAGGAGGCCACAGCATTGATTGCCCCGAACCCGTTTTTGGGCTGGCTGTCAGCGGGTTAGTCAGTATTGAGCATCTTAAACAAAACTCCACTGCAAAAGCCGGCTGCCGCCTATATCTGACCAAAGCACTAGGCGTAGGAATCCTTTCCACAGCACAGAAAAAGGGCATTCTCGCGCCGGAAGACGCCGAGATCGCATTGCAAAGCATGGTAAAACTCAACATACTCGGTGAAACTTTCTCCCGAATGGACGGCGTTGAAGCCATGACGGATGTTACGGGTTTCGGCTTGTTGGGCCACCTCTCCGAAATGTGTGAGGGAAGCGGATTGTCGGCGGTTATAGAGTTTGAGAAAGTGCCTGTCATCGACTCATTATCGTTCTATCTGGAACAGCAATGTTTTCCGGGAGGCACAAAACGGAATCTGGCGAGTTACGGCCACAAAGTCGGCCCATTGACCGATCTTCAAAAATATATCCTCGCCGATCCGCAGACGAGCGGCGGTTTGCTCGTTGCAGTAAGTGAAGAACATGCTGAGGATTTCGAAATGTCCATGGCTGTTTTGGGTAATAACTTGATATCTTTCGGCTGGCTGGAAGACAAACGCGATGGGCCGCTGATTGAAGTGCGATGAGTTGCAACCGGCTATTAATGCTTTTGAGATTAAGGTTTAAACAAATAATTTAAAACAAATGAAAAACATCAAACAATATCTGCTGCTGTTTTCCCTCATCCTGCTCTCGGCAGGCCTTCGTGCGCAGGAAAAAGCCGAGCCCTGGACAGCGTCACAACTCATGCCAACCAGCGAACTGGCCGCACTCATCAACGATCCGACTGCTAAGAAACCGCTGATCATCAACATTGGGCCGCAAGCGGTTATCAAGGGTTCTGTGGACGTAGGCCCGGGACAGGAAAAGGACAACATTAAGAAACTGGAAAAAATGCTTTCCAAGGAAGACAAAAATCGCGAAGTAGTCCTCTACTGCGGCTGCTGCCCCTTCGATAAATGCCCTAACATTCGCCCTGCATTCAGTCTGATCAAGGAAAAGGGTTTTAAGAAAGCAAAGTTGTTGGACGTGCCCAAAAATATCAAGACAAACTGGATCGATCCGGGTTACCCTGTTAATTAGTATTAAGTAAATGACGTTGGTTTTGAGGAGATTAATTGTAGTTTTTGCATTGTTCATTAGCGCAAATGTCATTGCGCAGGAAAGTCAAATTAAAATAGGTAGAAAAGCGCCGGAAATAGCGCTTCCATCTTTAACCGGAGACAACATTTCACTCTCGGCACAAAAGGGAAAAGTCGTCCTGGTCGACTTCTGGGCAAGCTGGTGCGCCCCCTGCGTGGAAGAGCAGCCCGAACTCCGCAAGCTCTACAGCCAATTCAACAAATCAGGCAACAACACCAAAAACTTCGAAATCTTCGGCGTCTCCCTCGACAGCAAGAAACCCGCCTGGGAAAAAACCGTCCGCAAATACAAAATCAACTGGATCCAGGTAAGCGACCTAAAATTCTGGACCTCACCCGTGGCTAAAACCTATGAAATTGAGGCTCTGCCTTTTAATGTGTTATTGGATAAAAAAGGAACGATCGTAGGGGTGAATCTGCATGGTAAAGATTTGGAGAATGCCATTGAGGCGGAACTAGCGAAGTGAATATCGTTCAATTATCACGGTAATCCGTGCCGTATTGCTAACCGAACAGCCTAAACAATCAGCGCAATTCATATTCATGCGTCAACGCCTCGACAGGAATACGCAGCAGCCTGCTGAACTTGCGGATCATAGTTAACGAAAGTGCCTGTTTGTAATTCAACACCTTACTAACAGTGCCCTTATCTCCATACTCTTTCGCCAAGTCGGCTGATTTATATCCAAAATCATCCATCCGGATCTTAATCAGCTCAATCGGATCAACCTCAGGCAAATTCGCTCCAATCTTTTCATACTCCGAAATCAGGTGAACAAGCAGAAGCTTTTCCTTATGGTCATCACTATTTTTAGGCGCATTCTTCACCTCCTGATAACGCGCCAGCGCCAGCGCATAGTCGCTATCACTTTCGATTAAAAACCATTGTGTTTTCATAAATAGTTGTGTATTTGATATTAAACTGTTTCCGCATTAATCTGATCGTATTCGGAATGCGTTCCAACGAACCTGACTTCAACGATCTGATCTTCAAAATCGACTTCAACAATAAGACGGTATTTATTACCAACAATTTTAAACCGCGCCCGCTTGTTGCTCAAAATTTTCGCTCGCGGGAAGTCTTGTAAAACGTCGCTGCTTCTCTGCCAATTTGCCTCTTCAACAACAGTCTTCCAAACAGACAAGCTCTTCCCTGAGTCAGAATGTTTCCGGGCGAAATCGGATATTTTGCGTAACTGAATGATTACCATGCTCCATTATTAATTGATCATTTTTCATAGTGATTGGAACATGTTGACAATACAAACGTAAACAAAAGTTGGTAAACGGCCAACTTTTGAGCGAAATATTTTTCTTATCTCCGCACCCACATCGTCATCTCAACTAATATCCGTCAACCGCACGATCTTATTCTGTGAAAATTCAAAGATGGACTTGCCGGTCATGTCGAGTTCGTCGCCTTTTTTCAGGCCGTTTGGGAGGTCCATGGCCAGGACGGCGAAGTATTCGATTTCGATTTCTGACCAGTCTTCGTTGTGGATGAACTTGTTGATAGTTTGCTGGCGGGAGGCAAAAAGATCGATGGCTTGGACGGCCTGGTTCCGGAATTCTTCGATGCCGTTCAGCTCCATGGTCACCTCGTCATTAACCATATTTTCAAAAACAATGTTTTCGTCGAAGTCGGCGACCATTCCGTCTACATCGAAGTTGTTGTAGGCAGTTACGTAATTCGTAATTATTATTTCCCGGTCTTTCATAGCTTTGTTTTTCTGCGTGGCGGTATTGCTGCGCTAAATATAAAATAATTAGGCCTTAATGAGCGGGAACGCAAAGCTTTTCAAAAACTTTCCCACCCTTTTTATCTCCATTAAATGGGTCTTGCTGGCTTGTCTGATCGGCGTTTTTGCCGGCTCGGCTTCGGCTTTGTTCCTGGTTTCTCTGGATTGGGCCACGCAATTTCGGGAAAGCCATCATTGGATCATTGCACTGCTTCCTGTTGCCGGTTTCGTGATCGGATGTATGTATCATTATCTGGGCAAAGATGTGGAGGCAGGAAATAATCTGCTGCTAGAAAACATTCACCAGCCCGCAACCATTATCCCATTAAAAATGGCTCCCTTCGTGCTGATTGGCACGGTTGCGACGCATTTGTTCGGCGGCTCGGCAGGCAGGGAAGGCACGGCGCTGCAAATGGGCGGCTCGATTGCAGACCAGTTTACCCGGATTTTTAAACTGAATTCCAGCGATCGGAAGCTGGTTATTATTGCCGGCATTGCCGCAGGTTTCGGGTCGGTTTTCGGGACGCCGCTTGCCGGGGCGATCTTTGGGATTGAGGTTTTGGTCATTGGCAGATTGCGTTACGATGCGTTGGTTCCTGCATTGATCGCCTCCGTCGTTGCCGACATGACGACGCGGGCCTGGCAGGTGGGGCATACGCATTATGAGATTCCTTTTGTTCCGGAAATTTCGCTGGTACATATCCTTTATGCAGTGCTGGCGGGCTGTATTTTTGGCATTTGCTCCGTTGCCTTTTCTTCGCTAACACATTATATAGGATCTATTTTTAAATCGAAAGTGCGATTCGCGCCACTGCGGCCATTGATCGGTGGCTCACTTGTGGCGTTAGCAGTTTTCGGAATGGACACGACGCGTTACATTGGATTGGGGATTCCGGTGATATTGCAATCGTTTTCGGAGCAGCTGCCCGCTTATGATTTTGTCTTAAAAATCCTATTCACGGCGGTAACGCTGGGCGCCGCATTCAAAGGCGGGGAGGTGACGCCGCTTTTCTTTATCGGGGCGACATTGGGAAGCTTTCTTTCTACTTTTATTCCTTTACCAACTGCATTACTAGCCGGAATGGGCTTCGTAGCCGTTTTTGCAGGTGCAGCCAACACGCCCCTTGCATGCACCATCATGGCGATTGAGCTGTTTGGCAGTTCGTGCGGGATTTTTGTTGCGCTCGCTTGCACTACCGCCTATTTTTTCTCGGGACATCGCGGCATTTACACCGCACAACGCATTGGCCGGCGAAAACCGCTGAGCTATGACTGGCGAGCGGGAAAAAGCTTTTGACCGTGCGCTACGAGCTTATTTCAAGTGTCTTCCATCACGCCGCTTGATCAGGTAATGCAATTTTATTCATTTCAGTAACAATCATTTCGCTCTTGCTGGCGTCGCAGGTGGCGCAGCAGTAGGTTTCGGGGAGTTCGTCGAAGGGGGTGCCCGGGGCGATGTTTTGAGTTACGTCTCCGTATTCCGGGTCGTAGACGGTCAGGCAGTCGGGGCATTGGTAGATGAGCTCGACGATTTTGAGGGTCATTTTTGCCTCATCTGCTTCGGGTGTGGTTACCTTGAAGTTCTCACGTGAACGCTGGTTATTGAAGCGGCGGCAGAGTTTTTCGAGCTGGGCGCCCAGGTGAATTTTGTATAAACCTTTTTCAAAAAGCAGCTGTGTCCGGCTGTTGGGGTTGAAGTTTTCGGTGTAATAGATGTCGTACACATGAAACATCGCCAACTGCCCGATCTGCAACAAGGGCCGTTTTTTGATCAAGACACTTCCAAAAACTTCCGATTTCGCCTTGGTCTGAATGCCAAAACAAAGCCCGAAAGTCCGCATATCGTGCTTATCGAAATAATGGATCAGGTCATTTTTCAGGCTTGCACCGTCTTCGTTATGATCTTCGGTTTGCCAGGCCAGTTCATTCGCTGCGTGACGGACGTTAATGTTGTGTTTGCCAAGAATGTTGCTCCAATCGGTACGATATTGGTCTTCAATTCCTTTGATAACCAGTGATTTCCAGGGCGTAATACATATTTCGCCAATACGAGTTTTGAGGCATAATGCACAGGCATCCAGCAAAAATTCAATCGGAAACTGCTCATCCCGACGATACAAACCAAGCCAGGTCCGCGATTCGTAACGGTTAAAACCTTCATAGTAAGGAAGCGTGAACGAAGGCAATTCAAGATCCTGGGACGCGGGCTGCGACACATAACGGATTTTTTTCTCCACAGCTTCATACAAGCTTTCCTCCCCGCAGCAATCGCCCGAAAGCATGCAATTTTCCATTACTTTGGCCAGCCTGCCGATCTCGTTTGTGTAGACCAGGTCATTCCATTTATAAACCGTATTCGTCTGTTTGTTACGCACATACAGATACCAGAAATGCGGCTCAGGCGAGGAAATAAAGTTGAGGTTACCCGTAAAAAACGGCGTAAAACTCTGGTTGGAATCCGAAATATTTATCTTCAATGCAGGATCGTAATCGAATGTGTCCAGCACGGAATGATACTCGTTCGCATTGAGCCATTGGCCTGTCCGGAAAACCTCTTCTCCGCAATAGGAGCTTACAATGTTGGGTTGCCGGTCGGTGTTCATTTCATAGAAAATGCCACCCTTTTTCAGGTCTTTTTCCAAAAAACGCATATCCTCGTAAAACACCGACATCAGCAACTGTTGCCGGGAACCGAAGCGCACTTTGCGCACATTCGCATTCCACGCTGCTGTTAGGATATCGTTGAGATAACCCGGCGACGCAATCCCGCCTGGCAGGTTGATTTTAACATTATAGTAGTCTCTCATAAGGTTTAAACCAATGTTGCTTCTGCAACTTTTTCCAAAATACTCCTTACTTCCGGCCGGCATGAGCCGCAGCCCGTTCCCGCACCCGTGCGCTGGCATAGCGACTGGAAATCACTGCATCCGCCTGCAATTGCGCGTTCCAGATTTCCCTGGCCCACATTATTGCAGGAGCACACCAGCTTTCCTTCCAAAGGCTCCACTTTCTGGCTCGCCCGCAATAGTTGCAGACGCTTATCAGAAAGTTCTATCGAATTGGATATCAGATCCCTGTATTCCAAAAACTCATTTTTATCCCCAATCAGAATGGCTCCCACCAGCTTGTCGCGGTGGACGATGCATTTCTTATAATAACGTTTGGATTTGTCTATAAAAACGATCTGCTCGTAAGCCGGATCGTTGTTCGGGACGTCGGTAAGGCCGATGCTGCAAAGCTGTAACCCTTCCATTTTCAGGATGTTCATGGATGTGCTGCCTTTGTATGGCTGCGAAATGTCGCCAGCCATGTATTTGGCGATGACCTCGGCTTGCTGCTCGGCCGCCAGCGTAATGCCCCACATTTGCCCGTTCCATTCGGCGATTTCGCCCGCCGCGTAAATGTCAGGATCGGAAGTTTGCAGATAATCATTCACCACCACGCCGCGCTTGCAATCCAGTCCCGCCTGTTGCGCGAGCCCGATCACGGGCACCGTTCCAATCGCCAGCACCACGACATCGCAAGCAATCTTCCGGCCCGATTTCAGGCGGATGCCATCTACTTTTTCCTGACCGCTGAATGTCGCAACCTCGTCATTGAAGTAAATTTCAATGCCGCGCTCCGCTAATTCCTGATACAGCAATTCGCTCGCCAGCGGATCGAGCTGGCGTTCCATGAAACGGCCGCTGCGCTGTATCACGCTCACTTTTACATTCATTTCCCGAAAAGATGCAGCGAGTTCAAGGCCCAAAATCCCCCCTCCGACAATCACCGCGTGCGGCTCAGGCTGTTTCAGAAAAGGGAGCAATGAATCCGCATCCAGCCGCGAACGCATATTGAAAATACCCGGCAGGTCGGGGACGCCTTTGGGCATAAAAGCCTTGCTGCCCATGCCCAGGATCAGCTTGTCGTAAGTGTGTTCGTGGCCGTTGGAATCGACCACGGTTTTGTTGTTCCGGTCAATGTGCGCAATGGAAATGCCTTTGTGGACGATAATGTTGTTTTCCTCAAACTGATCCTCGCGCAATTTCACTAACTGTTCCCACTGCTGCACACCGCTGATGTAATCGGGCAGCATCACGCGGTTGTAGAATGGATAAATTTCTTTGGAAAAAACATGGATCTCATCTTCCTGATTTAAAGCACGATAGGAGTTGATAAAGCCCAGCCCGGCTGAGCCAGCGCCGATGATAATGATCTTTTCAACAGGTTTTTTATACAAAGAAACCTGCACAGCAGAAAACTTGAAATCGGGTTCTTTGGATTTCGGGTCGACCAGATTATTGGTCAGGTTATTGGCGCGAGCCAGGTTGCTGCCCAGGATTTTGCCCCAATGCATAGGTAAAAAACACAGGCCGGGCCTTACGTCTTCGGTAATGTTGACCTTTACCCGAACTTCGCCTCGGCGGCTTTGGATTACGGCTAATTGACCTTCTTTAATGTTTCGGTTTTTTGCGTCTTCGGGATGGAGTTGTAAAAAAGGTTGTGGTGTGTGTTGGTTCAGTTTGGCAACGCGACCCGTTTTGGTCATGGTATGCCACTGGTCTCGGATTCTTCCGGTGGTTAAAACCAACGGGAAGTCTTCGTTGGTGGGTTCGCTGGTGTTTTCGTCGGGGACGGAGTGGATCTGGGCTTTTTTGTTTTTGGTGTGGAATTGGTGGTCTGTGAAGAGTCTTTTTGTGCCGGTTATTGGTGTGTTGGTGTTGTTTTCATATTTTGTTAGGGGCCATTGGATGCTTCTGTTTGTTTTCAAAAGCGTGTAGTTGACGCCTGTTACGTCAATGCTTGTCCCGGCGGTGCAGGATGTGTATTCGTCGTAGACTTCGGAAGTGTTTTTGTAATTAAATGCATCGCCAAAGCCCATTTTGGCTGCAAAACGCCAGATGATTTCTGCATCCGGCAATGCTTCGCCGGGTGCGTCGATGGCTTTGGGCAAATGCGTAATGCGCCTTTCTGCATTGGTCATCGTGCCTTCTTTTTCGAGCCAGGCAGCGGCGGGAAGCACTACATCGGCAAATTTCACGGTGTCCGCGCGATTGGAGACATCCTGCACCACCACAAAACGCGACTTGTTCAGCGCGGCTTCGGCAACATTCATGTCAGGCATGCTCACGAGCGGGTTAGTATTAATAATCCAGATGGCTTTGAGCTTGTCATCGGCCAGCGCTTCGAACATTTCCGTGGCTGTCAGGCCGGGTTTGTTGGCGATTTTTACGGGCGTGTTCCAGAATTGCTCCATCTCGGCGCGATGTTCGGCGTTCAAAATTTCGCGGTGTCCCGGAAGAATGTTGGCTAGTCCGCCCGTTTCGCGTCCGCCCATGGCATTAGGTTGACCGGTAAGTGAAAAAGGACCATTTCCGGGTTTGCCAATTTTGCCAGTGATCAGATGCAGGTTAATGAGCGATAGGTTTTTATTTACCCCAATCACCGACTGGTTCAGCCCCATTGTCCAGAACGATAAAAATCCTTTCGACCGGCCAATCCATCCCGCGACTGTGTAGATGTCATCTGCATTAATTCCACAAAGTTCGGCGGCTTCGGCGATCGTGCGCTGCATGACCTTTTCCCGGAAGTCTGAGAAACCGTCCGTATGTTCGGCCATGAACGTCTGATCAATGTAATTTTGCTCGATTAATATCCTGCCAATGGCGTTATTAAGCACAGTGTCGGTTCCCGGCGCGATCTGCAGATGCAGATCAGAGGAGCGGGAAGTGTCGGTTTTGCGGGGATCGACGCAGATGATTTTCACATCAGGATTGGCCGCCTTATGCGCCTCTACACGGCGCCAGATAATGGGATGGCACCAGGCTGGATTAGCGCCGGTCACATAAATGACATCGGCCGCCTCGATGTCGTCATAGCAAACCGGCACGCTGTCCTCGCCCAGTGCCAGCTTATAACCCACCACGGCCGAGCTCATGCAAAGCCGTGAGTTGGTATCGATATTATTCGAGCCTATGAAGCCCTTAATCAGCTTATTAACCAGATAATACTCTTCCGTAAGACATTGCCCCGACACATAGAACGCCACCGAATCCGGACCGAATTTTTTGATTAATGCCTTAAAAACCGCAGCCGTCCGCTCCAAAGCATCGTCCCAGCTCACACGCTGCATCGGCATCGAGCGGTTAAGCCGCATTTGTGGATACAGCAGCCGGTCCGATTGGTCCATTACCGTGTAATGCAGGTTCATGCCCTTGGAACACAACATGCCCTTGTTAGACGGATGCTCCTTATCGCCCTCCAAGCTCAGTTGCCCGTTCCCCTCTTTCGTAACCACAACCCCACAGCCCACGCCGCAGTAACAGCAAGTTGATTTGAATGTTTTCATAGGTGATAGTTAGCAGTTGAATTTTGAGCGTAGTGCTTTGGGGCCCCAACCCCTAAAGGGGCTTACAGTTTACCGAAATAGTAAAAAAAGCCCCCTTCAGGGGGTGGGGGCATACTACCACTATGCTTCTGCCGGTTCCAGCGCCCCTTCTGTAACGACGCTTCTCGTTTTATCAAAATTAATGAGCGCCACCACAGCTGCGATGCAGGCAATCGCAACGCCTATGTACATGAATGCTTCTGAGTAAGTGATGTCGCTGGATTTGAAAAGAAATCCTGCTAAAACAGCACCCACATTGCCGCCCGCACCCACGATGCCACTCACCGAACCGATCGCTTTTTGATTAATAAAAGGCACAATCGCATAAGTAACGCCATTGGCCATTTTTAAAAACATCGCGAAACAAAGCATGGTAACCACCGCCGCTACAATGCTGCCGCTTTGGGCAAACAATGCTATGCCGATTCCTTCGCAGGCCAGCAAAAGCGCCAGCAGCTTTCCCTTGCCGATCATGCCGTATTTATTTCCAACTTTATCCGCCACAATCCCACCAACCGCTCTCGCAAAAATGTTCATAAAACCGAATGTTCCTGCCAGGATCCCGGCGGTTGCCAGTGAGGTTTCAAAGTTTTCAAAAAAGTAAAGCGCAGCTACATTGTCGAAGGTGATTTCTATGCCAAAACAAGCTCCGTATGCCAGGAAAAGCGCCCAGGTTCTTGGATCTTTCATCGCCAGTTTCAATGTTCCTTTCGTCTTAACGGCCTTAGGATTAGTTATCTCCAAATCTTCGAAGTTACCGGCAGGGGTGTCTTTGGTAAAACGGTAATAGACAAAAGCAAAAACGAAAAGCAGCACGCCCGGAATCACCATTGCGATTCTCCAAGCCGATTCGGGCAGGTAACCCATGCTTACAAAACCTGCGAAAACCAATGGCATCACCATGTTTGTAATGCCGCCGCCCAGGTTACCCCAGCCGCCCGCCACCGCATTGGCCGTGCCGACGATTTTTTTATCAAACATGACAGACGTGTGATATTGCGTGATCACAAACGACGCGCCAATCACACCGATCGCGAGCCGGAACAACAAAAACCCTTCATAGGAATGCACCAGGCCAACGGTCATCACGGGAATTGAGCAAATGCCCATCAATGCGGCGTACGTTTTGCGCGGCCCCCAGGTGTCGCACAGCTTTCCAATGGCAATGCGCGCTACGACAGTTGCGGCCACGGACGCGATGATAATGTTACCGATCTGACCTTTTGTTAAGCCTAGGTCCGTTTTCACCACGGTCATCAACGGCGCGAGTCCGAACCAGCCGAAAAAGCAAAGGAAAAAGGCCATCCACGTAAGGTGGAAAGTGCGCATCTGAACGCCTTTGAAACTGAAAATATGCAACTTTTCAAGCGGCTTGTTAGTCGTTTCCATAGTAAATAGGAGTTTTAATAGTTGTTTTGGAATGCTTATTTCAAAAATTCAGGCTTGATATTGATCATCAGATAAGCCCAGTTTGCCATTTTCTGCGGATCTTTTACGGCTTTCACTTGCGCTAAACTGCTGGTGGGCAGGAATGTGCAGTAACCGCCCTGGAAGCTGATGGTTTTGGTGAGATTATAAGTGGCAATGATGTCGAGCTCTTCCCCGAAATTGGCCGAAAGCTTTTCGTCTTTTGCATTGCGAATGTTGGCCGCGCTCGAAAATTGGTGCAAATCAATGGCAATAGACAGCTTTTCGGAAGCCATGATCACACTGTTTATGTAAAAATCGGCCAGTCCGCCTTTGCCGAAGCCGTTGGCCGCATAGAAGTAATCCATTTGCCCCCAAAACTTGTGCGGCGTGCCGTATAGTGGATCAAATGTGCTGTTTTTGCGTGAACCGTTCGTAGTCCCGGAAGTGTAATCGAAGCCCGGACCAATGGAAAAGATGGAACTCGCTGCGTATGAACCGCGCACGGAATAGATATACGCATTCAGCGATTTGCCATCCTTGTCTTTTCCGGCCTGGTAATACGCGCTGGCCGTGAGATTCCAGGCTTTGCCGAGTTTTGTTTGCAGGTAAGGACCGAATGTTACGCGTTTGTTTGTGCCGTTTTTGACAGTTCTCACACCTGCCGTATCCAATGCATATTTCTGAAAATCATCTTTCAGGACGAGGAAGGAGACATTTCCTTGTTTTAATTTTTTACCTAAATAAGCGAACTGCATCGATTTGTACATCGTGCCGTTTCCATTCGTTCCGGCCGCATAACCATCGGGAACACCATCATATAATGTGCCTGTGCGAAGCTCACGGTTTTGGTTATACGCAACACCGATGTGCGCGGCGAATCCGTTGAATCCGTATTTCAATAATGCTGCATCGTGGCGGCGAGCCTGTTGTAGCCAATCCAGATTTCCCAGCAGTCGGCTGTCGTCATAGAGCAATTCCTGCCGTCCGATCTTTAACGCAAATTCTTTCCCCAGCTTGGTCTGATTCGTATCCAGCAAACTGATTTCGCCCCAGGCTTCGTGCAACATTAACCCATTCAGCGCCGGAGTAGTAATGCGGTTGTTGGTAGAGGCATCCTGTCCCCAAACACGCACATCCTGAACGGCAACGAAAAATTGCGTTCTGTAACCTTTGTAGCCTGCATTCAGCCGGGTTCTTTGCGAAGTAAAAAACGCGGGCTTATCCGTTTTGGACAGGGGTGAACCTTGTCCGTGCAGCAGCTCCGAGCGCGTCCGCAACTGGCCCGAAAGGCTGAACTGCGCGTGCGCACGAGGCGAACAGAGCAGGCAAAAACCTGCTGCAAAGAGCATTAGGAAGTAGAAATTTGTTTTCATGGAGTGAAAGGTTAGTTGCGTAAGCCGGTATTTCAGGAAACCAAATGCATGCTTTGCAGATATTCCATCGCGTACGACGGATGCAAAGCCACCACGTCGCCCAGGATCATGATGGCGGGCGTGCCGATGTTATTTTCTTTCACAAGGCGCGGGATTTCCCAAACCTGTCCCATCACGCTCTTTTCATCGGAGCGCGTGCCATTCTGGATCACCGCCATCGGCAAATGTCCGCGCCCGAAGTGTTTGTATAGTGCACATATTTCATTCACCTTGCTCAGTCCCATCAGCACGATCACCGTCGCTTTGGATTGGGCTGCAAGGCGCAGATCTTCTGATAGTTCACCATTTTGCGTAGTGCCTGTGATTACCCAAAAACTCTCGCTCACGCCACGACGCGTCACCGGAATTTCCATCGAAGCCGGAACCGCGATGCAGCTCGAAACGCCGGGGACCACTTCGCTGGCCACGCCATGCTCCCGCGCATATTCCATTTCTTCATGTCCGCGACCGAATACAAATGAGTCGCCGCCTTTCAACCGAACGACATGTCCGCGTTTGCGGGCCAGGCGCACGATCAGGCCGTTGATTTCTTCCTGGGAAAAAGAGGGGTTACCTACTTTTTTTCCCACATACATTTTCAATGCATGAGCAGGAGCAAAGTCGAGGATCTCCACATTGGCCAGCTCATCATAAAGAACCACATCTGCTGCTTTTATCGCCCTGATCCCTTTCAATGTGATCAGTTCTCCGTTGCCAGGTCCGGCGCCTACAAGTGTTAGTCTTGCTTCCATCTCTTATATATATAATAGAGTGAATATTAGAAATGTACTATATATAGTATTTTGTAACTATATCATTTGTTGGTTCAAAATTAGGATCAATATTTTATAAAACAATGCTTTTGCCAATAATTATGTTTCTTTTTAGCTATAAATGCGAATATAAAATTAGGAAATGCATAAAATGCGATTTATGTTTGTTCTGTCAAATACGAAGAAATTAAGCTCAAATATTGAAATAATACAATATAATAATAATGTTTTCACAAATTAATAGTTACTATTTACTATGAATGCAATAACAAACACCCATATTGTTGTGATAGGCAATGGTATGGTAGGCTACAAATTCTGTGAAAAGTTGCTCGCCAGAAAAAAAAGTGATCAGCAGATTACGCTCACTGTTTTTGGTGAAGAACCGCGTGTGGCGTACGATCGCGTGCATTTGAGTGAATATTTCGCTGGCAAAACAGCCGACGATCTCACCCTGGCAAGTGCAGATTGGTATGCGGACAACGGGATCCGGCTCTTCCTTTCCGATCCGGTGGTGGACATTGACCGCGACGAAAAGCTGGTAAGATCACACCATGGACACATAGTACACTATGACTATCTGATCATGGCCACCGGCTCCGGCGCATTCGTTCCTTCTATTCCGGGTGTGGAGAAAGACGGGGTGTTTGTGTATCGGACCATCGAAGATCTGGAACTGATACAGTCCTATGCCCGCAAGGCAAGAAAAGGCGCGGTGCTCGGCGGCGGATTGCTGGGACTGGAAGCGGCGAAGGCGTTGCTGGATTTAGGATTAGAGGAAGCGCATGTGGTGGAATTTGCTTCGCGGTTGATGCCCCGGCAGATTGACGACGCCGGTTCGCGCATTCTGCAAAGCCAGCTTGAATCATTGGGATTACAGATTCATCTAGCAAAAAGCACGCAGGAGATTGTGGGCGGTGATTGCATAGAAGGGATGCAGTTCAATGATAACACTTTGCTCGATGTGGATATGCTGGTCATTTCTGCGGGCATCCGGCCGCGTGATGAGCTGGCCAAAATTGCAGGATTGGAAACGCATCCAAGAGGCGGCATCGTCGTAAACAACCAGCTGCAAACTTCTGACCCGAACATTTTTGCGATAGGCGAATGTGCATTGGCGCACTATATGATTTACGGGCTCATTGCACCAGGTTATGAAATGGCCGAAGTGGTGGCAACATTGCTTCTGGGCGGTGAAAAGGAGTTTTTGCCCTATGATATGTCTACCAAATTAAAGCTGATCGGGACGGACGTGGCGAGTTTTGGTGATCCGTTTATCGAAGAGCCGGCTTGTAAAACCATTCGTTACGAAAACAAAGCGAAAGGCATTTACAAGCGCATTAATGTGAGTCCAGATGGTAAAACCTTGCTTGGCGGCATCCTCGTTGGCGATGCCGAACAATATAATATGCTTTTGCAAACGTGTAAAAGCAAGACCATTCTGCCACCAGATTCCGAAGATCTGATCCTGGGCTCGCGTGGGGGCGAAGAGGCAGGCGCAGGCGTGATGGGCTTCCCCGACGACGCGCTGATCTGCTCCTGCGAGGCGGTTACCAAAGGCATGATCTGCCATGAAGTGAGCGAAAAAGGCAACCACACGATGGACGCTTTGAGAAAATCCTGCAAAGCCGGAACGGGATGCGGTGGCTGCGTGCCGATGGTAAAAGACATCATTTCAGGCGTGATGAAGCAGAATGGCATTTACGTCCGCAATGTGGTGTGCGAGCATTTCGATTACTCGCGGCAGGAATTGCTGGATCTGGTCAAAATGAATGGTGCCAAAACGTACGGTGCGGTGTTGGATGAATTTGGAAAAGGGGATGGGTGTGAGGTTTGCAAGCCGCTTGTGGCCTCTCTTTTAGCAAGCCTTTGGAATGAAAATATTTTGCAAAAAGACCGCGCGACGATCCAGGATTCGAATGATCGTTACCTGGCCAACATTCAAAAAGGAGGAACTTACTCGGTCGTGCCGCGGATTCCGGGCGGAGAGATAACGCCAGAAAAACTGATCATTATCGGCCAGGTGGCGCAGCAATATAATTTATATACAAAAATTACGGGCGGACAGCGGATTGATTTGTTCGGTGCGCATTTGAATGATCTGCCGGATATCTGGGAGCAGCTCATCGATGCCGGATTTGAAAGCGGTCATGCTTATGGCAAATCGTTGAGAACGGTGAAAAGCTGCGTAGGGTCGACGTGGTGCCGGTTTGGGGTGCAGGATTCGGTAACATTTGCTATTGAAGTGGAGGATCGATATAAAGGTTTGCGTTCGCCGCATAAGCTAAAATCGGCGGTTTCGGGTTGTGTGCGGGAATGTGCGGAGGCGCAGAGCAAGGATTTTGGCATCATCGCTACGGAGAAAGGCTGGAATTTATACGTCTGCGGCAACGGAGGTTCCAAGCCGCAGCACGCGCAACTCCTCGCGACGGATGCGGATAAGGAAACTTGTTTGAAGTTAATCGACCGGTTCTTAATGTTTTATATCAAAACGGCTGATCCACTCACCCGCACTGCTACCTGGCTGAACAAGATGGAAGGCGGCATGTCTTACCTCAAAGCGGTGGTGGTGGATGATGTTCTGGGCATCGCGGCGGAACTGGAATCGGATATGCAAAAGCTCATCGACGTGTATCAATGCGAGTGGAAAGAAGTGGTTCAAAATCCAGAGCTGAGAAAACGCTTCTCGCATTTTGTGAATGCACCTGTGAAAGATCCTTCGATTGCTTTTGAAACTATGAGAGACCAGAAACGGGCCAAAGAATGGGCTTAGCTGGCTGGGATTGGCTAATTCTGGCTTTCTTTTCCAGGGATTGAAATCCCTGGCGAGGATATGGATCGCCGGTGATCCGGCTAGGCATCCTGCTAGTAAGCCGCATCGCGGCGGTCGATTCTTTGCCCCAGGCTTCAGCCTGGGGATCCAAAGAGAAAGAGAATAGAGAGAATAAAAATAAAGCAAAGCTTTGGCCAGCTCTGGCTTTTTTTTCCAGGGATTAAAATCCCTGGCGAGGGTATGGATCGCCGGTGACCCGGCTTGGCATCTGGCTAGTGAGCCGCATCGCGGCGGCCAATCCCCAGCCCCGGGCTGAAGCCCGGGGCTGATAAAAGAGAAATGCCAAGCCGGGTCACCGGCAGTACATATTTAACCCCGGGCTTCAGCCCGGGGATCACAACGCTAACTTACAACCCCAATGGAAACAACAACACAAACGAAAGTAACCTGGCACATTGCCTGCCACGTCAACGACATTCCGGAAGATGGCGGCGGGTGCGCGCTGATTGATGGGAAACAGATTGCGATTTTCAACTTTGCCCGTCGCGGTGAATGGTATGCAACGGATAACCAATGTCCGCACCGCCAGCAGATGGCCGTGTCGCGGGGGATGATCGGGAGCCATGAGGGGGAGCCGAAAGTGGCCTGCCCTTTTCACAAAAAAACCTTTTCATTGCAAAGCGGGCAGTGTCTCAATGATGATTCCTATAAAATCAATACCTTTCCGGTGATGGTGAAAGAAAACCTCGTTTACATCGGAATATGAGCGAATGGAGAGACTCGATAAGAGCGTAGCAAGCAGTCTGACGCGGTTTTACATTGTAGCATTGTGCGTGGTGGCGATGCTGACAATCAGCGGTTTATTTTTGATCAGAAGGACTATCAATAACCTGAACCATGACAGCCGCATGGTAAATGTAGCCGGAAGGCAGCGGATGCTGAGCCAGCGGCTGACCAAACTTGCGATCCTGAATGTCGGGCAGATGAAGCACAGCGACTCCGCTCAGTTCGATTCGCTTTTAACGATTTGGAAAGAAAGTCACGAGAATCTCGCCAACAAGAAATTACCCGTTGAAAATGGGCTGGTAACCTGGAAAAGCGCTGCACTAGACTCGATGTTTCTGGATCTGACGCCCATTTTTGACAGCATTTATACCAATTTTTCATTGGTTAATGATTCAGAAGTGCCCGCGTCGGCAAAAGCTGAGGCACTGAACCTCATTCTGGATAAGGAACCATTGTTTCTTGCCAAAATGGATAAGATCGTTTTTCAGTTTGATAAAGAAAGTTTTCAAAGACTCGAAAACCTCGAACGCATTGAATGGATCCTGGACATTATGACCATCCTCGTGCTTTTTGCAGAAGGGTTGCTGATTTTCAGGCCAGTTGTAAACACCACCAGGCGCGTCGTGCGAATGCTGACCGAATCAGAAAATGCATTGCAGCTTTCGAACCAGAAACTGAAAGAAGCGAATCACCAGCTCATGGAAGCGCAGAACGAATTGCTGCGTGTGGAAGAAGAGAAATACGAGCTGCAACTGGCCGAAGATCGCATCCGCGCCAGCGCCTTGATCGAAGGGCAGGAGGAGGAACGAAAGCGCTTTGCACTGGAACTGCACGACGGCATCGGCCAGATGCTCACCGGCCTGAAACTGCACGCAGAAAAGCTGAAATCCGTCCAGTTTCATGACGAGAAAAACCAAAAGCGTTTCGAACAGCTGGTGACATTGATTCAGGACATTATCCAAACCACACGGCAGATTTCGTTCAATTTGATGCCTTCCGTATTGAGTGATTTTGGGTTAAGCGCCGCATTGCGCCTGCTATGCGAGCAAACTGCCGAGCTCTCGGGGATCGAAATAGAGTTTGACGGCGATGCGCAAAAGCGTGTTGAAATGGGCCGTCCCACCGAAATAGGGCTCTATAGGATCTCACAGGAAGCGTTAAATAATGCGGTTAAGCATGCCAATGCGGATAAGATCAAGATTAAATTGGAACAAAATAAGAATCGGATTGTTTTGGAAATCGCGGATGACGGAAAAGGATTTTTAATTAGTAATTTGAAATCAGAAGACGGCATTTTCCTGACCCGAAACGGCATGGAAAATATCCGAACCCGAACCCAGCTGCTGAATGGCGAAATGGAGATCGTCTCCGAAGTCGACAGCGGAACACAGCTCATCGTGCGGGTGGATCTTTAAATTATCAATCCAAAAAAACACACCTGCATGCCCATCCGGATCCTGGTCGTTGACGACCATTCAGTTGTAAGACAAGGCATTATAACCCTGCTTGAAGACGAGGAGGACCTGCTGATAGCGGGTGAAGCGGCGGATGGGGACGAGGTTTGGGATATGATCGAGCAGGTGAGCCCGGATGTGATCTTGCTCGACCTCACCATGCCGAAAATGTCAGGCATTGAAGTCATTAAGCAGATCGCGCCTGCGTTTTCGAATGTCCGGATCCTGGTTTTCAGCATGCACAACAATGCGGATTACATGATCTCAGCCGCCACCAGCGGCGCTGCGGGCTATTTGCAAAAAGACACAAGCCGCGACGAAATGCTCAAAGCGATCCGCAGTATTGCCAAAGGTGAGCTCTATTTTCCTCCCTATGCTTCGTCGGTGATCATCAAAAATTTATTGAAACAAATTGCCAGAAATCCCGAGCCCAAAGTCGAGCTCGAAGCAGACAATGATAAGTCGATCTGGAAAATGATCACGCCCCGTGAGCAACAGATCCTGAAATGCCTCACCGAAGGCATGAGCAGCAAAGACATTGCCGAGAAGTTCGACATCAGTTCCAACACCGTTGCGAACCAGCGCGCGAGCATTATGAAGAAGGCGAATGTAAAAAACACAGCGGAGTTGATTAGTCTGGCTTTGCGGGGGAATTAGTTTGCTTCCTTTTTTTACATTTGTATCATTATAAATGTAAAATGTTTCAACTATCCATGAGCTTTCGCAGCCTTTGTTACGCCCTTTTGCTTACGATTATCGGTTCTAACGCTGTGGCGCAGTCGTTTAAGGTAAGCCCCAACCAGCGTTACTTATTAAAGGACGGCAAGCCGTTTTTCTGGATGGGCGATACGGCATGGGAACTCTTTCACCGCCTCGACCGTGAGGATGCTACCTATTATCTGCAAAAACGTGCCGGACAAGGATTTACGGTCATCCAGGCCGTCGCGCTGGCGGAATTCGACGGATTGAATGTGCCTAACACTTACGGTGACAAACCATTGATCGATAATGATCCTACCAAGCCCAATGAAGCTTATTTCAAGCATGTTGATTTTATCATCGACAAAGCCGCGGAGCTGGGTTTAACCATTGCTTTTTTGCCCACCTGGGGCGATAAAGTTTTTAAATCAACCTGGGGAAAAGGGCCGGAAGTTTTCAATAAAACCAATGCTGAGGCTTATGGTAAATGGCTGGGTAACCGCTATAAAAACCGCAAAAACATCATCTGGGTCCTGGGCGGCGACCGCACGCCTAGAAAAGACGTGGATGATGTAGGCGTTTGGCGGGCGATGGCTGCTGGCGTCGTTGCGGGCGTGGGAGGGAAGGATAATGCGATGATGACCTTTCATCCGCAGCCTAATAAAGAAGGATCGGGCGAATGGTTTCATGATGATCAATGGCTGGATTTCAATATGTTTCAGAATGGTCATTGCCGGGATGCAGCCGTTTATGACAATATAAAAAGAGCATACGACCGCAAGCCTACCAAACCCGTGCTGGACGCAGAGCCGATTTACGAAGACCATCCCGTTTGTTTCAATGCCAACGAGCTAGGCACTTCCAATGCTTATGACGTAAGAAAAGCAGCGTATCTGGATCTTTTCTCAGGCGCTTTCGGCCATACGTATGGCTGCCACGATATTTGGCAAATGTATGCACCGAACCGCGAAGCGGTAAATGGCCCGCACATTTACTGGCAACAAGCGATGGACTTGCCAGGCGCGAAGGAAATGCAATTTGTTCGCAAGCTCATGGAATCACGTCCCATCCTGGACCGCGTTCCGGATCAATCCATTGTGGTTGAAAATGATTTGGCTTCCTACGAAAGAATCCAGGCGACGCGCGGTGCGGACTTCATTTTCATTTATACATCAACAGGCAAATCATTCTCCGTAAATCCCGGCAAAATCTCAGGCAGTCAGCTCAATGCGTTCTGGTTCGATCCACGAAACGGCAAAACCAAAGACATTGGAAAAGTGGACGCCAAAGCAGTAAAGCAATACACGCCGCCGACTTCGGGTTACGGACAGGATTGGATTCTTGTTCTAGACGATGCTTCCAAAAATTACAAGATGCCGTAAGCTTGCTGTACAAATAAGCATTATAGTAGTCTTTCAATGAATTGCCGGAGGATCTTTCTCGGCTAGCCTGTTTGGAATGTCAAAGAATGCATCCCTTATGTCATTATGAAATTGATTTTTGCAATGAACTAAAAGCGAAGCATAACCTTCTTCCGTAATGGTCAGGTCGTATTTCTTGACTTGATTAGCAGATAGTTTGCTTATTTTTCGATACCATTGATCAAACAGTCTGTTTCTGCATTTAGCCAGGTTGTCGGCAGACTCGCAGATGATAACAATAGATTTGTTTGTATTCTTGTTAAAAAACTCAATTAGAATCGCTAAAACAGTTTCCATGATTCTTTTGTCATTGCTTTGAGATAATATCTTGGATACACTGACTCCCAAATATAAAGCTTCACGCTTTTCACCCGTGGGTGGAAATGTGAAGCCTAATATATCGTCGTTGAATTCGGGATGTGCGTTGAAGTAACCTTTGGAATTTGTAAAGTATGCAATGTAAACTATGTTGCATTTGGTAACGAAGGAATATCGTTCAGGACTCTGTCTGACAATCTTATAAGGGTTTAACCAATTTAATTCCTCGCGCATTTATTTCTTCAATCGTTACCTTCCCCTGAAAATAGTCTGAGACGGCTCGTTGGTCGTCAAGCATTTTTTGAAAAAGGCTCGACTTACCCGCCTTCTGCATACCATCAGCAACTTCTGCCACTTTCTTCTCAGCTGACTGTCTCATTGCATATTATTTAAGATGAGTAATGATGATTTAGTAACAAATTTTACCCAAAAAATTGTTTAAAACAAAATATAACAAGGCCATTGTCCTAACGGTGAGGTTCAATGAATAAACGGTACAAGCGAAACTTTCAGACACATCCGGGTGCAATGGAACAGCTGCGGGAAGAAAACTTTCCGCCATCAGCGGTGCAGCTGACGGGGGAGCGCTCCGCGGAATATGCACCACACGGGAGCCGGACTTTCGTCGTGAAAATCACCGCAGGAACACAGAGCCTGTCGGCAGTCGTTCGGCGGCGGAAAATGATTGCTTGTAACCACTCTCGATTTTGGCCAGATCCTTCGTTTTCTTTTGGGCTTTGAGGCTTTGGGATAAACCGATGGCTGACCAGCCGTTTCCGGGATTCCATATCAGATCTTCCCTGTAAATTTTCTCAGCAACGGCTGGTTTGTTCATCTTCAATAAATAAGCACCTAAAAACTGCCGCGCTGGAATCGGCCAATCGTTGGGCTCCGTGTAGATGAGGCCATCTTCAATCCCAATTGCCTTGTTGAGGCTGGCGATCGTTTCGTCATAATTTTTGTTTTCAAATGCAATGGCGGCTGTCAGGATTTCTCCGGCAATGTTTGCGATGGGTGTAAATGCGTTAAAGGGAATGCGTCTTTTGGTCAGGATCGGATCTTTTGCTTTTTCCAGAAGTGACTTTAATTCCGATTTCGCCTTGTCGGCAGCGCCGGTATTTACAAGGGCCATTCCTCTTGCGAAGTTGCGGAGCAGACCAGCGTATGTCCATTTAGGATCCAGTTTGGTGGTGTCTTTCAGGATTTCATCCCATTTTCCCAGCCTTACCAATGTAAGTTCAGGGAGCATGAAGAGATATTGATCGTATGGACTTTCGTATGTCGGCGCTACCGATTTCCTTAACCTGTTTGCCGCATGCATGCCCGTTTTATACAAGCCGGCGCTCATGGCGCAATAGGTTTGCACAGCAAAATAATGCGGACTGTGTTTTACGAGATTGAGGTTTTTGGCAAGGGAATCATATTGAAGCAAGGCTGCGTCCGCACGATCATTCACATCCACGCCTTTAAGGAAATAACCATTTCGCTCATATTCGTGACTCGACATATGCACCATATGTGCCACGCCGGGCAGCTGATCCCTCAATTTATCCGCATTGGGAAGCGCCATTTCCGGGTGCCGCGAAGCTTCTGTTAGATGAATGTGGTAATGCAATGCAGCAGGATGATTGGGGTTTTCCTGCAAAACCTGTTCACTCAGAGTAACGACTTCACTGGTCCAGGCTTTGGGTGTACCATCATTATTCCAAAAATCCCACGCGTGTATGAGCATCACCGCATCCACGAAAAGCATTTTAATGTCCTGATCTTCCGGAAATTGAGATAGCAACCCGCGCGTTTTTTGCGCATAGGCAATGTTAAGGGCTTTTCTGTCTGCATCAGACGCATCCGCTGAATAGCGCTGGTTCATGACAGCGATCAGTGCCTGTTCTTTCTTTGTTGTGCTGGCTGCAAACTGATTCATTTGCTCTAAAACCGCCGGAATGCCCTCTGGTTTTTTATACAAATGCGCAGCATTATAATATGGCCCCATCGCCAGCGCCTGTCCCCAGTACGCCATTGCACACGTCGGTTCGAGCCGGGCTGCCTCCTGGAAAGATGCCAGCGATTCCTTCATATGGTAACTATAATACATGGTCAGTCCCTGATCGAAATAGAACTGGACACTATCATTCCTGGTCGAGATCGGATATGAATATTTGCCCCACCCGGGCATTGCTGAAATGAACTTTCCGTTGGCCGCTGCCTCCACCTCCGAGCTGCTGACAGCGCCGCAAACGGCAATGTTGGTTTGTTCCGGAATTTGGGTTTTAAAAACTTCAAATACATTGAAACGCAGTAACAGAGCTGTTATCACAATGACGGGAAGCAATAAAAAAGAGAGGGAAAGATTTTTCATTTTAAGTAGCTAATGTGCCTGACGGATCATTTAAATATAAAGCCAATATTTCTTTTTCGGTAATCCGGCAGGCATTTTGTGGCTCTGCGGTATGATAATTGCCTTCATCAGGCTTTCGAAAAACAATCAACAAACTGAAAATGAGAGAGCCATTAACAGCCCAGCCGCCGATTTCGCGCAAGGGCTTCTTAACATTAACGGGCAGATATGCGGCCATCGGGGCTATGAGCGGATTGGCAATCCAAAGCTCAAAAGACGCTTTTGCACAAGCGCCGCTTAGAGCCACTTCACCGCCAGCGCGCGTGCCTGCCAAGCCCGAAGATCCGATCGTTTTAGAGAAGTGGAAGTCCCAATATGACCAGCAAAGCGCGCCTACACCAACGCCGCTTCCGCCTGATCAGCGCGTGGGTTATGCTGTTGTAGGATTGGGTCACTTGTCTCTGGAAGAGATCCTACCAGTGTTAGGAATGTGCAAAAAATCGAAACTGGCAGCACTTGTGAGTGGAAGTCCGGAAAAAATGAAAAAGGTCGCTGCCCAATATGGAGTCAAAACAGAGAGCTGTTACAGTTATGAAACGTATGATCAGCTGAAAAACAACAAGGAGGTCGACATCATTTACATTGTGTTACCAAATGGCTTGCATAAGGAATATGTGGTGCGTGGCGCTAAGGCAGGAAAGCATATTTTGTGCGAAAAACCGATGGCCAACACTGCCGAAGAATGTAAGGAAATGATTGCTGCCTGCAATAAAGCGAATGTGAAACTGATGGTTGCATACCGCATTCAATATCAGCCGCATAACCGCAAATTGAGGGAAATTTTACAGAAAAAGGAATTTGGACCTGTTAAAGTGGTTGAGGCTTCGAATTGCCAGAGTACCGCAAACCCGGATCACTGGCGTCACAAGCTAAAACTCGCTGGCGGCGGCGTTCTCCCGGACATCGGCCTATACTGCCTCAACACGACCCGGTTTATTCTGGGAGAAGAACCAACCGAAGTTTTTGCATATCAGTACAGCACCCCGGGTAACCCGCTATTCACTGAGGTTGAGGAATTTGTGTCATGGCAAATGCGCTTTTCCAATGGCATCATTGCAAATTGCACCACACATTATAATGTACACGAAAGCCGCCGCTATCGCGTCCTGTGTGAGAAGGGCTGGCTGAATATGGACAAAGCTTACGCTTACAAAGGCCAGGACCTGAGCAGCGCCAAAGCCGACGGCCGCTTAGAACTGCACCAAAACATTGGTATGGCGGAAGTAAACCAGTTTGCAACAGAGATGGATCACTTTTCCGACTGTGTGATCAACAACAAAAAGCCATTCACACCGGGTGAAGAAGGCTTGCAGGATCATATTATCATGGAAGCGATTTACAAGTCTGCGCGCGAAGGCAAACCTGTGAAAATCAACTCAACCCAGACCAATGCTGCATTGCACGGGCCTGAGCCAGAGTTGGGATAATCATTGTTTAGCAAGATCAGGCCGGTCAAGCACTTCGTTTTCCGGCCTGATCTCAATCCACCACATTCTTTCGAGGCACTGCGGGTCCGGCAGACAGTTTATTGAGAAAATCAGGCAATTTGGTCATTGCGTTATATATTTACCCCGATATACAAACCTGATCCGTTAATGGAAAAAGAGAATACTTTGTTTGGCGTGCGGGAGATTGCGAGAAGGGCTAATGTATCCACGGCCACGGTGGACCGTGTGCTGCATAACCGGACGGGGGTTTCGGAAAAGACCAAAAAGCGGATCAATGACATCATTAAGGAGCTCGATTATCAGCCTAACATCCTGGCCAGCAGGCTCGCTTCCAAAAAGATCATTACACTGGCCATTCTGGTTCCCGAGGTTTCCGAGGAAACTGATTTTTGGGAGGCGCCATTGAATGGCGTGCGGAGGGCAGAAGCCGAAATCAGGCAATATGGCATTCAGACACTTACGTTTTTCTTTGACCTTAATAATAAAGATTCCTATGTTCAAAAAGCGCGCGAGATCCTTGCGCTCGATGTCCACGGCATTTTAATAGCACCCTCATTTATTGCAGAAACAAAAGAATTCGCAAAAGAATGTGCTGAAAGAAAAATCCCATTTGTCTTCATTGATTCGGACATTCCGGATCTGAAAAACCTATCCTACATTGGCCCGCATCTTTATAAGAGTGGTTACGTAGGAGCGAAGTTGCTCACTTACAGGCTGCAACCGGAAAAGAAAGTGTTGATCATCAACATTTCAAAGGAAATCGACAACTTCAATTACGAGACTATTGAGGAAGGTTTCCGCGCCTATTTTTCGGACAATCAGAATCCCAATGAGATCGTCCGCATTGACATTCGTGAGACCGATTACCAATCTGTTGCGCGGCATTTAACCTATGTTTTTCATCTTAATAAGGACATCGGGGCTGCATTCGTGACGAATTCACGTGTGCATACCGTGGCCTCTTTTCTTAAAAACAGCCACCGCACCGAGGTGTCGCTGATCGGTTATGATTTTGTGAAGGACAATGTTAAATATCTTGAAAGCAATGTCATCGATTTCCTGATCTGCCACCGTCCGGAAGACCAGGCTTACCGGGGCATTATGGCACTGTACCAAACGCTGGTCATGAACGCAAACGTGTCCAAGCTGAACTACATGCCCATTGACATTGTGACAAAAGAAAATTACGAGTTTTATCAAAATTGATTTCTAATAAACGGGCATATTACAGTTCTGCAACTTTATTATCTAGTCCGTTATCAATGTTAGATATTTCTTTTCTATATTTACGGGCACGTGCCCGTTTCATGTTATCTTACATCGCGGCGGGAAATCCCGGACCCTTTAAACATTCACATTTTGAAAGATTCTATTTTTAAATGGCTTCGCTCGTTAGGGCCGGGAATGATCACCGCGGCATTGGTTTTCGGGCCCAGCAAGCTGACCATTACTTCCAAACTAGGAGCGGTTTACGGTTATTCACTCCTTTGGGTCGTGATTGCTGCGATCCTTTTCATGGCTGTTTTCACGGCTATGGCCACGCGGATCGGCCTGGCTACGAATCAATCGTTGCTGGCGTCGGTAAAACATAAATGGGGCAGGCCGGCTTCCGTTGCCATGGGGATTGGTGTTTTTTTGGTGAGCACATCATTCCAGGCAGGCAATTCCATTGGCGTGGGTATTTCTGTTGGGGAGCTTTATCATACGTCGCCCGTTCCCTGGATCATAATTTTTAATGTGGTGGGAATCAGCTTGCTATTTTTCAGGAGCTTCTATTCTGTGCTGGAAAAGACGATGATATTCCTGATTCTTGTCATGTTGTTTTCCTTTATTACCACATTTTTTTACGCGAGACCTGATGCTTCCGAAATTGTCAAGGGCTTTACCACACCGGTCATCCCGGCAGGTTCACAAGGATTGATCATTGCTTTTGTGGCTTCCTGCTTTTCTATTGTGGGTGCATTATATCAATGTTACCTCATTCAGGAGCGCATCCGGGTGAAGCCAGAGGTCAGGAATGGCAAAAATGACAGTACGACGGGAATCATCGTGCTCGGTGTCATGTGCTCGATCGTGATCATTTGTGCGGCGGCCATCTTGCAGCCGAAAGGCATTAAGGTCAATTCTGCAACGGATATGGCCAAGGCACTGGAACCACTTTTTGGTAACAATGCATCCACACTTTTCCTCGTGGGCCTGTTTGGTGCAGCATTTTCTTCATTGATCGGTAATGCATCTGTTGGCGGCACATTGTTGGGCGATGCGTTGGGAGTAGGGAGTAATTTTAGCTCTAAATCAGTGCGTTACCTGGTTGCCTTGGTGATGGTTGTCGGTGCGGCTATCGCTGTTAAATTTGGTAAGCTGCCATTGGAGCTGATCGTATTTGCACAAAGCGTTACCATTTTCATCGTTCCGTTTATTGGAACTGCCCTCTATATGGTCGGTAATGACAAGGAGCTGATGGGCGACAAGGTAAACAGTCCGCTCGTGAAAGTGGTTGCGGGCGTGGGGCTGGTCATCATTTTCTCTCTTGCGATCATTAATAGTAAAGAATTATTTTTCAACAATCCGCTATTTAAATAATGACTGGTTTCGAACTTCTGGAAGAAAAATGGCTGAGCCCATCGGACGCTTTAATTGACGATATAAAACAAATAAAAGGCGATATCCTGATCCTGGGGGCCGGTGGTAAGATCGGGCCAAGCATTGCGAAACTTGCAAAACAGGCTGTCGAACGAGCCGGCCTGGACAAGCGTGTCATCGGCGTTTCCAGGTTTAGTGAGGAAGGGTTGACCGAAGAGCTGAATGCGGCAGGCATCGAAACCATAACTGCTAACATCTTGAATGATGCTGAGTTGCAGGCGCTGCCGGAAGTGGAAAACGTGCTTTATCTGGCTGGGACCAAGTTTGGCACTTCCAATAATGAACCTTACACCTGGGCAATGAATACGTATCTGCCGGGACGGGTAGCTGAGAAATTTAGGAATTCAAAAATCGTCGTCTATTCAACCGGCAATGTTTATCCGTTCACGACGGTCGCATCCGGTGGTGCTACGGAGGAAATGCGCGCTGATCCGGTGGGTGAATATGGCCAGTCCTGCCTGGGTAGGGAGCGGTTATTTCAATATTTTTCATCTGTACATGGCACACCGATCCTGATTTACAGGCTCAATTATGCCATTGATTTCAAATACGGCGTGTTACTGGAAGTGGCAAAATCGGTTCTGGCGGGCAAGCCGGTGGATCTGCGGACAGGCCACGTGAATGTAATCTGGCAAGGCGATGCCAATGAAATGGCTATCCGTTCGCTGCTGCATTGCGAGTCGCCATCGAAGATCCTGAACATTACCGGACCCGAAACGGTCTCACTTCGCTGGCTGGCAGCCGAATTTGGACGTATATTCAATACCGAACCGCAATTTGTAAATGAGGAGCAGCCTACGGCATTATTAAGCAATGCGGCTGAGTCTTTCCGGTTGTTCGGCTATCCGCGCACAACATTGAAGCAAATGATTGGAATCACTGCACAGTGGTTGCAGGAAGGTGGAAAGACTATTAATAAACCCACTCACTTTCAGGAGCGTAAGGGACAATTTTAAGAGATTTTGGAATAAAAAAAACAGGAAAAATGCTTAACACAGAAACGAGGAAACTGTTGTTCGAGGGCACCGTAATTCCAGCCCACCCGCTGGCTTTACAACGGAATTTGCAACTGGACGAGCCCAGGCAGCGCGGATTGACGCAATATTACATGGCCAGTGGGGCAGGAGGCGTTGCCGTCGGCGTGCATACCACGCAATTCGAGATCCGTGATCCTGAGGTAAACCTTTATGAAACAGTCCTCAGGATTGCGGCAGAGGAGATTGCTAATGCAGATATGGACCGTCCTTTTATCAAGGTAGCCGGCATTGTCGGGCTTACAGATCAGGCTGTTAAGGAAGCAAACATCGCTTTGAAATACGGTTATGATCTTGGGCTGGTGAGTATGGCAGCATTCAAAAATCATTCGGAAGATGACATTATCGAACATATCAGAACCATTGCGAAGATCATCCCGGTTTTTGGATTTTACCTGCAATCGGCCATTGGCGGCAGGGTTTACTCGTATCAATTCTGGCAGCAGTTCGCCGAGATCCCGAATGTGCTGGCGATCAAGATTGCCGCATTTAACCGTTACCAGACGCTGGATGTTGTCCGCGCGGTTTGCAACAGTTCGAGGGTGAATGAAATAGCACTTTACACGGGTAACGACGATAACATTGTAGCCGACCTGATCACGCCCTACCGGTTTGAAGTCAATGGTGAAATGATTGAAAAGACCTTCGTGGGCGGCTTACTGGGACATTGGGCAGTGTGGACAGAAAAGGCAGTGAAGGTGCTCGCGGCGGCAAAGGAATTTGTAAAAAACAAACATACAAATGCAGCTGATGTTTTACGCTTGAATATTGAAGTGACCGACATGAACGCGGCCATTTTTGATCCGGCGCACAACTTTCACGGCTGCATCACAGGCGTGCATGAAGTGCTGAAAAGGCAGGGACTTATGGAAGGGATCTGGACATTAAACCCAAATGAAACGCTATCACCCGGCCAAGCTGAGGAGATCACGCGCGTCACGCAAGCATATGCGCATTTGATTGATGATGAGTTTATTACTGATTTTTTAAATCGCCACGTTAAAGTAGTTTAAGACAATTCTTCAAACCATTTTTTGAAAACGGGCACGCGCTCTTTGCTTATCAGGATCTGGTTGGACGAGGATGGCGTCGTGCGGACGAGCAGCCTTCCATTGAAATACAATTCGATCTCCGAAATGCATTCGCGCGATATGATAAATTGACGGTTGGCCCGGAAAAAATTCGTAGGGTCCAGTTGATTTTCAAGCTCTTCCAAAGATTTGTCGACAACAAAATTCCTGTCATCATGCAAAGTGGCCACCACGACTCCGTTTTTAATGGTTAACCACCCGAAATCAGAATCCTTTAACGGGATCAGCTTGTCACGATAAGGCACCAGGAAGCTCCTGCGGGGGCTTTTTCGGTTCAGGATCTGGTTATGCATCAGCTCTTCCAGATATTTTACCTTGCTAATGGCATTCTCCTCATTAAGCTGATAGTATTTTTCAAGACTGAATTTCAGGGATTCCTGGCGGATGGGTTTCAGCAGATAATCGATGCTGTTGAGCTTGAAGGCACGCATGGCATACTCGTCGTGCGCAGTGGTGAAAATCACCGGACAGCCGATGGAAATTTGTTCGAAAATCTGGAAGCAAGTGCCGTCTCCGAGCTGTACGTCAAGGAAAATCAGATCCGGGCAAGAATTATCGCTGAGCCAATCAACGGCGGTTTCTACGCTGTCGAGCACATTCAGGATCTCAGTTTTAGGATCAATTTTTTGTATTAATTGCGTCAGATACTCGCCCGCTGGCTGTTCGTCTTCAATGATAAGGATCTTGGTCATGGAGCTTCAATCAATGGAACTTTAACTGTAAAATGCTGCTCATCTTGCAGCAACAATGGTTTTTGGCCCGTCTGGATCTTGTAACGTTTATCCAGGTTTTGCAGGCCGATCCCGGTTCCGGGTGAATTTTTTTTGTTGACGGAATTGGAAACCGTAATGTGCTTCTCTTGCTCGCTCAGCCTGAGCTCGATCATCAGTATCTGACTGGAAGTGATCACATTATGCTTGATTGCGTTCTCGATCAGGATTTGAAGGGAAAGTGGAATGATGTACCAACTCCTGGCCGTTTCCACTTCATGAAAGCAGTAAGCCAGTTTCTCACCAAATCTCGCCTTATATAGGTCAAGATATGCACGCGCAGCGTCCAGCTCGTCTTTAAGCAGGATGAGACTCTGGTTTTGAACTTTAAGATTGTATCTCAGAATGTCCGACAGATCCAGCACAATGCGCTGAGCCTGGTCCGGATTGGTAGCGATCGAAATGTTCAGGATGTTTAGTGCATTGAACAAAAAATGAGGGTTCAGCTGATTCTGCAATGCTTCGAGCTGCGCTTTCAGCTGCTCGCGTTTAAGCTGCTCATTTTCAAGTCCGATCTGGTGGTTTTCCTGCGTCGTCAGTAGAAAATTCCGGAAGCCGAGAATGGCCAGCAGCAGCAGAATGTGATACAGGTAATACACCACCCGGAAGATCAGCATATCCGAATTATCTGCGTCCAGGGCCAGTTTAAGCTGAAAAAGGATCTCATTGATCCCCATAAAAAGGACAAACAACAGGACGATCTGCACCCAGGTTTTCTGGCTGTTGAACCAGCTGGGCATATTGTAAGTATTTTGAAGGCAGATATAGACGAATATCCACGAAAATTCGAAGCTTATTATAAACTGAATGCAAATATCCAGCAACCCAGAACCGATCGTGTCGGGGTCAAATAATGATGTCCAGACGAAGATCAGGCGCGGAATTGTGGCAAATAAGCTTAGGATGAAACAGAGACGCCAACCTAATGACATCCCATTCCGATAGTTTAAGTCGGGGTTCATGCCAGGCTTGTCAGAAGCTTGCTATTCCTTGAAGTTTTTGCAGAAGTAGTATTCTTTTTTTGGATGAGCGACGCCACAGATTCGATCAGGCCAATTTCTGCCTGCGTCCATTCCCGGCTGTTCAGGGTGTCTTCCAGCCCTATGAAACCCAGCCAGCCTACATTTCCCTGAATCGGAACGGCCAGCAACGACAGGGCATCCTGCTGACTAAGCCATTGAATTTCAGCGCCGGTCATATTTGCAGACGGTTCTAAAACTGGTTTTTTGGCATCAAATAATGCATTCCAGCGATTGAAACCCGGAATCTTGATAGTCTTTCCTGAATGCTTAGCGGGCACGCCGGGTGCAGTAACCTCTATCTTTAATGTCAGGTCCTGCGCATCACCGGATGCAGGCTGATTTTTGATATATAAATAAATCCTGCTCAGGTCCATCACTTCCAATAACAATGAGAATGCATTGGAAAGCGAATCAGAAGCAAGCTCATCTTCGCAACGCGCAAGCACTTTCTTATAGAGCGATTCGTGGTTTTGGTTATGCTGGTCGATCTTTTTGCGGGCGTTGTTTTTCCATTTGGCCAGCGTGTTTTCCAGTGCAGGGATCCAGCCCAGTTTGTTAGAGCAATTGATATAATAGCTTGTTTCTGTCACTGCCAGCACTCTTTCTGCCGTAACCGGGCAATGTCCTTCTGTCATAACCAAGCAGGGAAGCTGGCTGCCGAGCACATTGGCAAGGTCGGTAATCTTACCGTCCGGAAGGAGGCAATTGGAAATCAGCAGATCGTATTTGGACTCGTAAAAGGCTTCAATAGCCAGTTGTTTGGAAGCAACTTGCCGGATACTGAATTTGTAACCAGCGTAGCCAAGAGAATCTTCAAGCAGAGCGAGATATTCCTTTTGGATGGCAACGATGAGGAGGTTTAAGGGTTTCATGAGATAAACGTTTTTAGTATTGCAATTATACAAACTAAAGTAGAAACAATACTACCATTCCGAACTTAAAGGTCAGAAAAAATAGTACCCCAAAAATCCAGGTTTAACGTCGTCGGTTTGAGGTCGGGAAACAACAGGTTCACCTTTACATTTTTCAGTTTCAGTTAAAATTCGAAATGCTTCGCGAGTGTTATTGGGATATTTATGAAAGAAAAGGGACACAGACGCGAAATTTTGTTTTGTTACCCTGCTCACATGGATTTAAGAAAAGTCGAACCCTTCAAACAGAACATTTAAAAAGATGAATGCTAATAAGTTACTCTCTCGACGCTATTTTTATCAAATCATGAATGGCAAGAATGAGCAGGTCGCTCATGAGATCTTATCCGAAGATTTCGTATTCACATTGCCCACACATCCCGAGCCATTTCACGGCCCGGACGGATTTTTCGGACTGGTCCAGATGCTGCACGGTTCGTTTCCTGATTTTTACATTAACCCACAAGAAATGGTGGCTGGCGGCGACTGGGTTGTAACGCGCTGGAGAGGCGGCGGCACGCACACAGGCGGACCACTGCTTACCGTGAAAGGAAATGTGGAAGCAACCGGAAAATTCTTCGAAATCGATGGCATGACCTGGCACACCATTAAGGACGGCAAGATCACCGAATCCATCGGTCACGAAGATACACTGGGACTAATGCTGCAACTGGGCGTCCTGCCTTCCGAAAACGAGCCTGTACCCGCAGACCTGGAACACAACCAAACATTAGCGACCAGATATTTCGACGAGATCATGAGCCAGGGCAAACTGGAAGTGATCGAAGAGATCCTGGATCCTGAATTTGCGTTCATCATCCCAACCCAGCCCGAGCCGATCGCCGGATATCCCGCATTCAAAAATTTCGTAGGCTATCTGCGCAATGCATTTCCGGACATCAAATTCACGGTAATGCGCCAGACCGCAGAAGGCAATAAAGTCGCCACACGCTGGAACATTGAGGGCACACACCAGGGAGAATTCCTGGGCGCCGCGCCAACGGGTAACCACGTGAAGGATTACGGGATCGACATTTTCACAATCAAAAACGGCAAAATCCTTTCGGTTCATGTAAATGAAAATGACTTCGGATTAATGCAGCAACTTGGAGCAATCCCATCATGACATTGGAAGAAAATAAAGCAATAGTACGCAGATACTGGTTCGATTTCTGGAACGAAAAGAATGTAGCAGTCCTGGACGAAATCGCAGTGGAAGATGTGGTTTTTCACTTTCCTCCCGGCCAGGCACATCAGCCACCTACATTAAGAAAGTGGTTCGAAACTGCCCTGATAGCATTCCCCGACGTGTTTTTTACCTTGCACGACGAACTGGCAGAAGGCGATAAAGTGGTAAGCCGCTGGTCATACGAAGCCACCAATACCGGAAATTTCCTGGGACGCGAAACGACCAGCATCCGGGTCCAGGACCAGGGAATTGACATATTCCGCATTGAGAACGGCAAGATCGTTGAAATGTGGGTTGCCCAGGATAGTCTGGGTTTGTTGCAACAATTGAAAGTGATTCAATAAAATGGAAAAAGCAGTTGTCCGTCATTATGTTAACAGAGGCGGGCAGCTTCCGGTGAAGCCTACAATTATTTCAGGCTTCGATGCGGATACGGACGTGCTGATCATTGATGAGCCCGAGCTTTCCAGAAAAGACCTGGTTTTTGAGCAGGACGGCGACAATACATTGGTCAGACTGGCAGATTCATTTATGATCCTCGCCTCGCTGGAAAATGTGGATGCGATTGATCTGGACCCGCTCCCGTTTTTAAAAGAGTTCTATAAGGCGTTGCAGGAGAATGATATAGAGGAAATTTTATCGTTTCTGGCTGAGGATGTCTTATGGGAAATGGGCGGCCCGCAGGATTTGATTCCCTGGGCAGGTGCCTGGGACGGAAAAGCAGGAGTAAGGCAATTTTTCCAATTACAAAAAGAAGGATTGGCTTTTGAAAAACTGAATCCGACCCGGTTTGTAGCCCAGGGAAATACAGTGGCCGTCGTGCTCGAAGGAAGCGGTGAAGCCAGAACCGGGAAAGCTTTTTCAGGCAGCGTGGTGCATTGGATTATTGTAAAAAATGGCAGGATCAGCCAGCTGCAATGTTACCGCGATACATTTCCGATCATCGAGGCCATGCAGGGTGGGAGGCCGTTCACGATAGCAGCAAATGGTTTTGGATCAGCACATTATACCAATAAATCGGTCACATCGCTGCGCACAACGGACAGCATTGTATTCGACGAAGCTATTTTTGACAATGCACCGGCAACGGTAAAATCGGCCAGGGCCATGTATGGCGCACTACAAGGATTCAAACCCGAAGACATCCGTAAAGCATTTGCGCCCAATGTAGTGTGGCATATGTTTGGGCCGAGGGACATCATTGCATGGTCGGGGGAGCGCATCGGACCGATTGCGGCCGTGGAATCGGCAAAGCAGATCATTGAAACCATGCGTTTTGACCGTTTCAAGGCAGTCAGGATGCTTTACCAGGACAATGTTGCAGCTGTTTTGATCGATGAGCCGGGCGTTTCCAAAGCAAGCGGATTGCCTTTTCATACGAGCGTTGTGCACATTGTAGTCGTGAATGAAGACGGGAAAGTAGCGTCGATCCATAACCACGTTAATACAGCAGAAATAGTAGAAGCCTTTTTGGGCGGAAGACCTTATACAGTGAATTGAACAGCATTTTAACCCTTAAAAGAAGAAAGCATGTCACTTACAGCAGAACAAAACAATGCGATTTGTGTTGAATTTTTCGAAACAGCCTGGAACACAGGTGTTGTACGCGAAGACTTACTGGCATCCGACGCGATAGACCATTCACAAGTGGGCGGTAAAACGGTTTCTGAGCCTGGTTCGGCCAGTTTTAAAGGCATCGTGGGCATGTTCCGCGGCGCTATGCCGGATGCAAAGCTTAGCATTGAAGATCAGATATATGTAGCCGATAAAGTAGTGCACAGATGGAGACTCAACGGCACCGACACAGGCGGCGTTATGGGCATGCCGCCATCCGGAAAATCCATCACATTAACAGGCACAACCACAGCCCGCATGAAAGATGGCAAAATCGCTGAGCGCTGGGCCAATGTGGATGAACTGGGCCTTTTGCAACAGCTAGGCGTAGTTCCTCCTCCTCCTTCCGGAGCGGCACCAGGAGCACACTGATAAAGCATTTGTAAATCCTCCTCGACATTGTTTTTAAAATTATTCAAACCCGAATTTTATGTCTAAAAAAGTACTCGCCATTTTATCGGAATACGGATATTGGGGCATTGAGCTGGTAGGCCCGCTCGAAAAACTGGAAGCAGCCGGTTACACCGTAGATTTTATTACGCCAAACGGCAAAAAAGCAGAAGCGCTGCCGCCAAGTTATGATACCACTTACGTAGATCCTCCTCTGGGCGTGTGTGTTACCACGCAGCTCGCAGCTGATAAAGTAAATGCATTTGAAGCGACAAACCGTTTGGCAAACACGATGAACCTGTCGGAAGTGATCCCGCAGCGTCCATACTTCTCAACACCGGATTTCCTTCGCGCATTTGAAAAATATTATAGCGACCTCAAAATCGCACAGGACAAATTGACCGAAGAATACGACGCGGTTTTCCTGGTAGGCGGCAGCGGCCCGATCATCGACATGGTGAACAACCAGCGTGTGCATGATGTAATCCTTGCTTTTTACAAAAAACAAATGCCTGTTGCCGGAATCTGCTATGGCGTTGCGCCACTGGTTTTTGCAAGAGATTTCAACGAACGCAATTCCATCATCAAAGGAAAACACGTGACGGGTCACTGCATTGAATACGATTACCACGACGGAACCGGCTTCCTGCACACCGATCTGAACATGGGGCCCCCACCATATGTGCTGGAATACATTCTTTCCGACGCCGTAGGACCGGAAGGACAATATCATGGAAATTTTGGTAAAGAAACTTCCGTTATCGTTGACTATCCATTTATCACAGGCCGTTCATTGCAATGTTCATTCGAATTCGGAGAGCAGTTTGTGAACGTTTTGGACAACGGCCTCACACGTTATGGCTGGTAAAACCGGGAATCAGAAGATCATTGAGCAATTCCTTGCGGATGGCATGGATTATATGTTCGGCAATCCCGGCACGGTGGAACAAGGTTTCCTTGACGCCCTGGCCGAGTATCCCGACATGAAATACATCCTCACCTTGCAGGAAACCATTGCGGTGATGATGGGAGACGGTTATGCCCGCGCCACACAAAAGCCGACATTGGTTCAGCTGCATAGCTCGCCGGGCATTGGCAATGCGGTAGGCGCTGTGTATCAGGCTAAAAGAGGTCATGCGCCCTTAGTGGTAATTGGCTCGGATGCCGGTGTGCAATACATGAATATGGATGCGCAAATGGCCAATGACCTTGTAGCCATGATGGCGCCGGTGACCAAATATTCGACTATGGCCACCTCTTCGAAATCGCTGCTTCGCACTTTGCGCCGCGCTGTAAAAATAGCGTCGACGCCGCCTATGGGACCGGTTTACGTTTGCCTGCCCATGGATGTCCTCGACGAGATCAACGATGAGCCCGTATTTCCAAGCTGCATTCCTTCCACGCGGGTTTCGCCTGCGCCGGAACTGATCAGGCAGTCAGCGGAAATGTTGCTGGCAGCCGAAAAGCCGATAATTTTCGTCGGTGACGGCATTGCCTATTCAGATGCAATCCCTGAGCTTACACATGTTGCCGAGCTTTTGGGCGCGGAAGTCTACGGTGTCGAATTCGGGGATCTCGTCATGGACAATACGCATCCATTGTATCAGGGCACCACGGGCCACATGTTCGGTTCGTTCAGCCATCCGATAACAACCAAAGGAGATGCAAACCTCATTGTAGGCACTTATATGATGCCTGAAGTTTTTCCTGAATTGGGAGAAATTTATGCGCCGGAAGCGAAAGTGATCCATTTCGATCTCAATGCTTATGAGATTGCCAAAAATCACCGCGTCGATCTGGGTGTGGTAAGCGATCCGAAGCTTTCGCTTGCCGCATTGGCGCAAGAAATTGAGGCTGCAATGTCAGCTGAGCAAAAGGCGAAGGCTCAGCAACGTATAGAGCAGATCGGTAATGCTAAAAATGCAAGGATCACAGCCGAAAAAGACGCAGACGATCAGCAGCAAGGCAAGTCGCCGCTGCATATGTCGCAGTTCACCAAAGTGCTGGCTGAGAAGCTGAACCAGGATGAAACGATCATTTTCGATGAAGCATTAACCAGCTCAGCAGCCGTAAGTCGTTACCTGCCACCGAAGCTTGCCAAGCAGTACTTTTTCACAAGAGGCGGTTCCTTAGGCGTTGGTTTTCCGGGTGCGATCGGTGCAAAAATCGCTAATCCTGAAAAGACCGTGATCGGCTTTTCCGGTGACGGCGGCAGCATGTACACCATCCAGACATTATGGTCTGCGGTGCGGCATAATACGGGAGCCAAGTTTGTGGTTTGCAACAATGGTTCTTACAAACTGCTGCAACTCAACATTGACCAATACTGGCAGGAACGCGAAATTCCAAAACACGATCATCCGCTGCCATTTGACCTTTCCTATCCTGCCATCCGGTTTGACATCCTGGCGCAATCCATGGGCGTAGAGGCGGTAAGAGTGGAAAAAGAAGAGGAAATTTTGCCTGCTATCGAAAGAATGCTGGCCGACGATAAGCCCTTTTTGATCGACCTGGTGCTGGAAGGCAGCCACAAGTCGGACTGGGTAAAGACAAACTGTTCACAGTAATACATAAACTCTCCACCATTTCTGAAATGGAACAACCTGGTTTTGACTACATTATAGTGGGTGCCGGAGCCGCAGGCAGCGTTTTAGCCAACCGGCTAAGCGCTGACCCGCAGATTCAGGTGCTGCTTATTGAGGCAGGAAGCAAGGATACGGAGCCTGCGATCCACGACCCGGGCGGCTTTGTAAGTCTATGGGGATCAGATCTCGACTGGAACTTGTCTACCACGGATCAGCCCGGGTTGGGCGGCCGGGCTATTACCATCAACCAGGGCAAAGTGCTGGGTGGCGGAACGGCGATCAATGCCATGATGTATGTTCGCGGCAACCCCGCCAATTTCAATGAATGGGAAGCCATGGGTGCAACAGGATGGGGTTACCAATCTGTTTTGCCTTATTTCAAAAAATCAGAAAATTTTGAAAACGGTGCTTCGGAGTTTCACGCAACAGGCGGTGAACTGAGCATTCGCGAGTGTCCGGACGATGTGATGCGTTCCGATCATTTCCTGATCGGTGCTACACAGCTGGGTTATGATGGCCCAAACTGGGATTACAATGGTGCACGCCAGGAAAATGGCGCCGGATTGTTGCAGTTTCACATTGATAAGAACAACCATCGTGACAGCAGCGCGTCTGCATTTCTGCATAATATTTCAGCAAGAAAGAACCTGACGATCTACACTAATGTGCTCGTTTCCAATGTGCTGATCGATGATAGAAAAGCAATCGGTGTTGAGTTTCTTGCCAGCGCGGGGAATACAGAGCAGGTTTTTTGCAGTAAAGAAGTAATCCTTTCTGCGGGCGCATTGCATACGCCGAAAATATTGCTTTTGTCGGGTATAGGACCAGCAAATGAATTGGAACAAAACGGCATTCCATTGGTTGCTGACCTTCCTGGTGTTGGGAAAAACTTACAAGATCATTTGCAGCTTCCCATGATTTACCGTTCCAAAATCGCGATGCCCAACACGACGCTTTTGACAGGTAATGCATTGTTCGTTAAAGTAAGAGAAGAAAGCAGCGTCGTAGATCTGCAAATCAATTTTACACCAAGCTTACCCGGACCACTGGCGCCTGTGCTTCCCGACCTGGGCGGACCGGTCTGTATTTTCCTTCCCATCCTGGTGCAGCCTAAAAGTCGCGGAGAGGTGACATTGCGCTCCGCTAATCCGGCAGACAAGCCTGTAATTAATCCGAATTACCTGGATCAGGAAGCGGATGTGGAAGTGCTTTCCAAGGCCGTTAAATTGGTCAGAAAGCTTGCTAATACTCCTAAATTTCTCGAACTGAACGGCGGGGAGATGGTGCCTGGTGCGGATGCGGACATTGAAGCATTTGTGAGAAGCCAAAGCACCACGATCTGGCATCCGGCCGGAACTTGTAAAATGGGCACCGACGCAATGTCCGTTGTGGACGCAGAATTAAGGGTTCACGGCATTCAAAATCTGCGCGTAGCCGATGCGTCTGTTATGCCTACGGTTACGAGCGGGAATACTGTGGCGGCCTGTTTCATGATTGGTGAAAAGGCAGCCGATATGATCCTGGCAGCACATCCTGTTGCCGATCTCAAAAAGAGTCTAATCGATTGAGTGAATTATAATTAACCTAAAAATACAACATAATGCTAACGCAGGAAGCAATACAAGCACTGGCTCTTGACTGGTATAAGAAGCTGGATGTCCATGTCCCGATGGTTGAAGTTTTGCCGCTGCTTGCGGATGCCGAACTCGAAATGGTTTTCCCGGAAGCAACCGTTTATGGTTATGCAGGATTTGAAGGCTGGTTTCAGCGCGTAATCCGCATTTTTTTCGACGAAGTGCACACCGTGAAAGTGGTGGAGCCGGTCATTACAGGCAACACGGCTGTGGTGAAGGTGGTGGTGCAATGGGAAGCCAGCGTCTGGAATGCCCCTGAGCCATTCAGCAAGCGCATCAAATGCGATGCTTTCCAAACATGGGAAGTGAAATTGAATGATGCCGGAAATGTGATCATTACCAAATACATCGTCGACGGCCTTGAATATCATGAAGGCTCTGCAACGCTATAAATCAGGTTATTAACCCTTCTCTATTTTTTACAATCATGAAAAACGTTCCGGATACCAAGCTGGGAAGGATGTACAGAGAACACATCCAGCACATCCTAGATAAGAACATTGACGCGCTTTTGGACCAATACACAGAGGACGCAACATTGATCAGCAGCTTCTCCAAATCGCCGGTTATCTACAAAGGCCGCGATCAGGTGAACGAGCATATGCAAGGCATTTTGGGAATCGACGGATTGGAAACAGACATTGTTTTCTGGGCCGAAACAGAAAATCCGGAAACATTGATGATCACCGAACAGATCACGATGACAGTAGGAGGCCAGAAAAGCGAAATGCGCTTCGCCGACAGCTGGGTGCTGCAGGACGGAAAAATCGCCATCCATTTTGCCGGAATGGTGCAGCATCCGGACGGAACATTAGCCTAATTAAAACATAACCCATAACACTTTCCTCATGAAACTGGCAGGAAAAAAGATCGGCGTGCTCTTGGAGGCCGATTATTTTGAAAATGAAATATTCTATTACAAATTCCGCTTTCCCGAGGAAGGCGCTGACCTGCATTTTCTGACAAGGTTATGGGGACAGGATAAACTAACATTCCTTGGCCACGAATATCGTGCGCCGATGGACTGCTGGGAATCGTTCGAAAACATGAGCGACGAAGAACTGCGCACTTACGATGCCATTATCGTTCCTTCCGGCATGGTTTCTGACCGGCTGCGTTACACCGAAGACGTAGAAAAAATCCCGCCCGCAACCGAATTCCTGAAACGCGTTTTTGCAGAACCAGGCATTTTGAAAGGCATCATCTGCCACGGATTATGGCTTACTGCACCCGCAACTGAGCTCGTTCGCGGCCGCAGGCTGGTGTGCCACAATAACCTCATCGGTGATGCCAAAGCTTACGGAGCCATTTATACCAATGAAGATGTGGTTGTGGACGGCGACCTGATCACCGGACGCTCGGGCGGACACGCGCATTTGTTTGCCAAAAAGATCATCGAAACATTGTCAGCAGCTAACCAGAATTAACATGAGCGCGACATTTTTTCACCTGGCACTAACCGTTCGGAACCTCGCCAAGTTCGAGGAGTTTTATTCCAAATATTTTGGCTTTCGACGAGCAAGGGTCATCAGTCTGGGCGACGACGCCGAGCTGGTTTTCCTCAAAAACGACGACAACATTTATTTCGAAATCTTCCCGCCCGAAGAAGACCGCCCTTACCCGATGTCCGAAGCCGACGGCCCGCACTATCCGGGATTAAGGCACATTGCATTCTCCGTGGACGACATTGATGCCAAAGTAGAAAGCATGGGAGAAGACGCCGTAATCACCCTAGGCCCGCTCCATTTCGACGACGTAATTGAAGGCTGGAAAACCGTCTGGCTCAAAGACCCGGAAGGGAACATCATAGAAATCACCCAAGGCTATAAGGATCAGGAGGATCTTGTGGCATAGCTGTCGGCCCAAGCCGCCCTCCGCGCGATCGCCACAGGGTGCAATACGCCTTCGTAAGTGGCGGCCTTCGGCCGCCCGGCGGCCCGGTCCGCTCAGGCTGACAGTGGCCCTGTCCTGTCACCCTGAGCGGAGTCGAAGGGAAGGAGCAAAAACGTAAACCATTCAGTAAACACCTTTACCAACTAACGCATGAATATAAATTTCACTTTTTCAGATACCATTGCAGGGTATATCACGGGATATAATGCAGAGGAACGCTGGTTTACCGTGGAGACGTCGGACAAGCGTCCTTTTAAGATCAACCTGATCGCTTCCACCTATGCACGCGGTGTGCAGAACCTGACAGAAGGCTGGCAGGATCCGGGCGATATCGCTCCGTTTTTGTCTACGAACGGCCAGTACGTTTTCGCTTACGGAACATTTTATCCCAATGCTGGCGCAGATGAAAGCACGTTTGAAGCGCAGCAGCTGATTTTCCCGGGCAAGGAGCCGAAAGCCTATCGCCACGAGGAGCAGAATTACTGGATCACGCAGATCAGCTCGATCGCTTCCAGCTATCTGAAATGGCAATTTGATTATCCAAAGGAGGAGATCAATTACAAAAATTACCGCACAATGCTCCATTTGGGAGGTTCCAAAAAAGGAGATTACTTGCAGGAAACGGACACGATTTCAAGAATGGTTTACGGATTTGCGTCAGCTTATCTGTTAACTGGAAAAGACGAATTCCTGGAAGGTGCGGAACTTGGAACAGAATATCTGCGCGACCACATGCGATTTTTTGACCAGGACGATGACCTCGTTTACTGGTATCACGGCTTGAAAGTGGAAGGCCAGAAAGAAACCAAATTGCTGACTTCGGAATTTGGCGATGACCTGGATTCGCTTCCTATGTACGAGCAGATCTACGCATTGGCAGGCCCGACGCAAACTTACCGGATCACCGGCGATCAACGCATCCGCGACGACATTGACAAGACCATTGATCTTTTTGAAAAATATTTCAAAGACCACGATGGCGAAGGTTATTTCTCACATTTGCACCCGATCACACTGGATGCGCACGAGGAATCTTTGGCACATAATAAAGCCCGCAAAAACTGGAACTCGGTAGGGGACCACGCACCGGCTTACCTGATCAACCTCTGGCTGGCCAGCGGCGAGCAGAAGCATGCAGACTTTTTGGAATATACATTTGACACCATTACCAGGCATTTCCCGGACTACGAAAACAGCCCGTTTGTTCAGGAGAAATTCTTTGAGGATTGGAGCAAAGATCAAACCTGGGGATGGCAGCAGAACCGTGCAGTAGTAGGCCATAACCTGAAAATTGCGTGGAACTTGATCCGTCAGCAGTCGTTGACACCAAAAGAAGAATATCTGGCATTTGCCAAAAAAATCGCAGAATTGATGCCAGCGGCTGGCTCCGATCAGCAGCGCGGCGGCTGGTATGACGTGGTTGAACGCGTGCAGAAAACCGGCGACAAGCACCAGTTTGTATGGCACGACCGGAAAGCATGGTGGCAGCAGGAGCAGGCTATCCTCGCTTACCTGATCATGTACGGGGTTTTGGGTGATGAAGAATACGAAAAACAAGCGCGTGAGGCAGCAGCATTTTACAATGCTTTCTTCCTGGATAATGATGATGGTGGGGTGTATTTCAATGTGTTGGGCAATGGTATGCCGTATCTTTTGGGAACAGAGCGTTTCAAAGGAAGCCACTCGATGAGTGCGTATCACAGCACAGAACTATGCTATCTGTCAGCTGTTTATATCAATTTGCTGATCACCAAGCAGCCAACTTATTTCTACTTCAAGCCTTATCCAAACGGCTGGAAAGACAACATTCTGCGCGTTTCGCCAGACATTTTGCCTCCGGGAAGCGTGTACATCAGCGAGGTTTTCATTGACGATCAGCCTTACACAGATTTCGATGCCTATGCACTTACCGTGAAGCTCCCTGAAACAGAGGAACGCATCCGCGTGAAAGTCCAGATCAGTTCGGCCAAGTAATTTGAACCACATTAAGAAACTATTCAGATGAAAGTTACCATTACGGATCAGGAAGAAATTACGGTGGTTGCGGTCTCCGGCGATATAGACAGCAAAACGGCGCCCGAATTTGAAAGAAATGCAAAGGTGGCCATGGACAAAAGCAAGAACATCGCGATTGACCTCACCGAAGTGGGCTTCATGTCCAGCGCCGGGCTGCGCGTATTGCTGATGGTTTACAGGAATATCAGATCGCAGGAAGGGAAAGTGGTGCTGGTGGGGGTTTCGGAAGAAATCCAGGACGTCATGTCAACCACGGGTTTTATCAACTTTTTTACGATCGTGGAAAAGCCGGAAGACGGAGTTGCATTCCTAAAACAAGACTAATCCATGGCAACAGATATCAGGATTGATTACTACCCGACGCACGAGCAGCAGGGGATCAAATTCCGAAGGGGACATGCATTGCCATTTGGTGCGACTATGGTCCCTAACGGAATCAATTTCAGCATTTATTCCAGCGAAGCCATCGACTGTACGCTCGTATTGTTCGAAAGGGGCGAGGCCGAACCATTTGCAGAAATCCGTTTCCCGGAGGAATTCCGCACGGGCAATGTGTATTCCATGATCGTATTTGATCTGGATTACGAGCGCCTGGAATATGGTTACCGCATGGACGGCCCGTTCAAGCCCGAAGAAGGTCATCGTTTCGACAAAAGCATTATACTCAGCGATCCCTACGCCAAAGCCATTGGCGGACGGGATTCCTGGTTGGCCAAGCCGAATTGGGATAACATTTACCCGTATCGCTCGCGCCTCGTTTTCGAGGATTTTGACTGGGAAAATGACCACCCGCTCGAAACGCCTATTGAGGATCTGGTCATTTATGAAATGCACGTGCGCGGCTTTACGCAGCATCCCTCATCGAATGTTAAAAATCCAGGCACATTTGCGGCCATCCGCAGCAAAGTGGCTTACCTGAAAGATTTGGGGATCAATTGCGTGGAGCTGATGCCGATTTATGAGTTTGATGAATGGGAAAACAGCAAGGAAAACCCGGTTACAGGCGGTCTGATCGTCAATTTCTGGGGTTACAGCACGGTTAATTTCTTCTCTCCAAAGGCAGGTTATGCCGCAACAGGGAAGTTTGGCATGCAGGTGGACGAGCTGAAAACGCTGGTGAAGGAACTCCATAAAAACGGCATTGAAGTGATGCTGGACGTGGTTTTCAATCACACAGCCGAAGGCGATCACCGCGGTCACACAATCTCGTTCAGGGGAATAGATAACAAAACGTATTACATGCTGACGCCTGAGGGTTATTATTTCAATTTCTCAGGAACCGGCAACACATTGAACTGCAACAATCCGGTGGTGCGGAACATGGTTTTGGACTGTCTGCGTTACTGGGCAGCCGATTACCACATTGATGGCTTCCGTTTCGACCTCGCTGCCATTCTCGGCCGCGACCAGAACGGCGCTCCGCTAAGCAACCCGCCATTGCTGGAATCGCTCGCTTACGACCCGATCCTTGCCAAATGCAAGCTCGTAGCAGAAGCATGGGACGCGGGCGGATTGTATCAGGTCGGCTCATTTCCGGCTTACGGACGCTGGGCCGAATGGAACGGAAAATATCGCGACTCGATCCGGAAATTCTTGAAAGGCGACGAAGGCCTGGTTGGAGAAATGGCACAATGCATCCAGGGATGGCCTGATTTGTATTACTATCGCGGCCCTACGGCCAGCATCAATTTCATCGCCTGCCACGACGGTTTCACGCTTTATGACCTCTTCGCTTACAATGAAAAACACAACGAAGCGAATGGAGAGAATAACAATGATGGTGGTAATGATAATCATTCATGGAATTGCGGCGTCGAAGGTGAAACAGATGATGCGTACATTAATCAGCTCCGTCACAAGCAGATAAAGAATGCATTGTCGATCCTGATGGTGAGTCAGGGTGTGCCAATGATCCTTTCGGGCGATGAAGTTGGGGTTACCAAAAACGGGAACAACAACACCTATTGCCACGATAACGAGCTCAATTGGCTCGACTGGAGCCTGATGGAAAAAAACGCGGATATTTATCACTTTGCGCAACGCATCATGCGCTTCCGCCGTGCCCACCCGGTACTGAGGAGCAGGACGCATTTCCAGCACAGGGACTATGTAGGAAGCGGTTTTGCGGACATCACATTCCACGGAACCCAAGCCTGGCAACCCGATTTTTCACCCAGCAGCCGCTGCCTGGCATTTATGCTGGACGGTGCCCACGCCAAAAGCGGAACCATTGTCGACGACTCCATCTACGTAGCGATGAACTCCCACTGGGACGGCCTGTACTACGAACTCCCACCACTCCCGAATGGACAAAGCTGGCACCTGGCCGTGAATACGGACATGCCGTCAGGCGAAGACATTTACGAGATCGGTAAGGAGCCGAAGTTGGAGGATCAGGGGAGGTTTCTGGTTGGCGGGAGAGCGACGGTGGTGTTGGTTGGGAAGTAGCCCTTCGGCGGTGGGGCTAGCAGTAGCGCCCTTCGGCTCCGCTCAGGGTGACAGTGCTGGTTGGCTTTGTTAGTAGTTTGTTGAGCGTAGCATGCTCTGTCAGCCTGAGCGGAGTCGAAGGCACGTCCGAGACGCGGCTCACAAGCACAATAAGTGCGATACGACAGCAACACAAAAAGTAAGATTTAAACCTAAAATAATTGTTTCAAAAACTTATAAAACAACATCATGGCATTTCAAATAGAATCTTTAATAGAGAATCAGGAGGCGCGGTTTACATTGCATGGTGAGCTGGATTCGCTTTCGGCGCGGGTGTTTCAGACCGAGATTGAGAAAATTGCAAATCAGCCGATCGATTCGTTGGTGCTTGATATGGAGGACCTTAAGTTTATGTCCTCTGCCGGGCTCCGCGTTTTGATTTACTCAAAACAAAAAATCGGGCCGAAATTATCCATTTACATTGTGAAACCCCAGGAACTGATCGTGGACACGCTTACCAAAACGGGTCTGCAGCACAGCGTTACCATCGTTGATCAATATCCAGTTTAACATCTCCTGATAATGGAATCGAAAAGTTTTCCCGGCACTGTTGATTCTCTCGATTCGCTGCGGGAATACATTGGTGAGCTCTCGGAAAAGGCTGGTTTGGCCAAAAAACCAACTTACAGTCTCAAACTGGCGGTTGATGAGATTGCTACGAACATCATTTTGTATGGTTACCAGGAACCAGGGATCGAAGCGGATTTTCAGGTGGTGAGTGAAATCATGCCTGATAAGCTCGTGGTGATCCTGGAAGACATTGCCGCGCCGTTTGACCCGCTCGCGAAAGACCTGCCCAATGCGCAGGACCTGACGCTTTCGCTGGAAGAACGCGGCATTGGAGGTCTTGGTATTTTCCTGACAATCAATGGTGTAGATGAGTTTTCCTATGAATATGCCGATGGAAAGAACCGTAACAAATTTGTAATGAAAATTGCCGCAACCTGAGTCCTATGGTTGAGAATTCTACTGTTACCAATCCATTTCCCGGCCTTAGAAGTTATGATTATGACGATCATGCTCTATTCTTCGGCAGGGACGCGCACATCCGGGAGTTGAAAAACAAACTCCTGGACGGGCGTTTTCTTGCGTTGATCGGATCCTCGGGAAGTGGTAAATCTTCTTTAATCAAAGCGGGCCTCATTCCATCGCTGGAACAAGGCGAGGCGGCAGACCGCTGGGCGGCAGACCGCTGGGCGGCAGGCCGCTGGAAAGTGATCATTTTCCGGCCGGGGGGAAATCCCGTGCGAAATTTCGTAGAGGCCCTGAAAGTGGCCCTGCGGGACATCGATCCGCTTTGGGACAGCCGCGATCCATTGGCTGTGGAAAAAGAACTTAGCAGAGATCCCAAAGTTGCCTTAACATTGCTTTCGGCGATCCGTGACCAGAAAATTCTGCTGGTGATCGATCAGTTTGAGGAGCTGTTCCGCTATGAGCTTTCGGAAGATTTTTCGGGTAAAAACAGAACCAATGCATTTGTAAAACTGCTGTTGACCCTCATTAACCAGCGTGAGCTTCCGGTGCACGCGGTGATCACGATGCGGTCGGACTACTTGGACCATTGCACGGAATTCGACGGCCTGACCGAGATCATTAACAAGGGCTATTATCTGCTTCCGAAAATGAACCCGGAGGAAGTAAAGCAAGTCATTGTGGGGCCTGTTGAGTCGGTGGGCGCCAGCATTGAGCCTGAACTTGTTGCAGGTTTGCTTAAAGAATTGGCGGATAACCCGGATTTTCTGCCCATTCTGCAACATGCATTGATGCGCACCTGGGATCGCTGGAAATCGACCAAACCATTCTCGTCTCCCGTTTCGGGTGTTGATTATGAAGCCATTGGCGGCATGCAGGAGTCGATCACCATGCATGCGGAGGAAATTTACACGCAGCGGCTGGATGAAAAAAGGCGGAATGCAGCAGCCAAACTTTTCAAATCCCTCATTGTCCTGGGCCCCAGCGACACCTCCTCGCTGCACCCGACCGTCTTGCGCGAGATCATCCAGATCACCGGCATTCCCGATTATCTGCTGATCGACGTCATCATGGTTTTCCGCGAAAATGGTGTCTCTATCCTGACGCCAAAACCAGGCGTAAAGATCGATCACGACTCGATCATTGATGTTTCGGTTGAAAAAGTACTCACATTCTGGGAGCGGTGCAGAAAGTGGATAGAAGAGGAGCTGGAATCTGCAAAGCTTTACAAGCAGCTCAGTTACTCGGCTTCACTTTACCAGGAAGGCCGTACAGGACTTTGGGTTAATCCCGAGCTGCAACTGGGACTTAAATGGCTGAAAGAAAGCGAGCCGACTTTGGAATGGGCGCAGCGCTATGATCCGTTTTTCGAACGTGCGACCAATTTTTTAGATTACAGTAAAAAACAATACGAACTGGAAGTTCGTCAGAAAGAAGACCGCCAGAAACGCGAGCTGCGCAAAGCCAGAATATTCGCTTCGGTGCTCGGGATCAGCTCATTAGTATCATTACTATTTTTGGTTGTTGCACTTGTGTTGCGCACGCAGGCACAGCAGAGTGAGAAAACGGCCCTGGAAAAGGAAAGCCTGGCATTGGAGGAACGGAAACGGGCTGAGGATCAGACACGTGAAGCCATTGCGCAAAAGAAAATCGCAGAGCAGCAAGGCACATTTGCCGAGCTGCAGAAGACATTAACCGAAGAACAAAAAGGCATTGCGGTAAGGGAACAGGAGAAAGCCGTGAAAGAGAGCATTGCCGCAAAAATCGCCAAGCAAATCGCTGAGGAACAAAAGATCCAGGCCGATAATGCCAGAAAAGCAGCGGTCGAATCTCAGAAACAAACAGAAATTCAAAAAGAATACGCGGTAAGCGCACAGAAAGAGTCGGACAGGCAAAAAGTGTATGCGCAATCGGCCCAGAAAGAAGCAGAAAGCTCCCGGAATGATGCATTGAAACAGCGCTCCAAAGCAGTGGCCCGCTTCATTGCGATCCAGTCCTTTCAAATGCCGGCCGGGGATGAACTGACTGCATTACTGGCTTTGAAAGCATATGATTTTAATATAAAAAATGGCGGGGAACGCGAGAATCCGGATATTTTTAATGCACTATCCAAAGCGGCGGGCGCGAAGGCAACATTAATTGCACATAATGACATTGTGCGCGTCGTCGCCGAGCCGCAAGCCGGCAATTCGGTTTTCGCAACGGCAGGGGACGATGGTGTGGTCAGCCTCTGGAATTATCTCACGCCTGCGGCCAAGCCGCTTTTGCTGCGCAATCCGAAGCAAACCTTCAAAAGCATTCGTTCCGTCGCGTTTACGCCTGACGGAAAAACGTTTTTTACGGGCTCGTCCAATGGTCAGATCGTCCGCTGGGACAATTTTATGCCGGGCGTGCCGCCTGCTAAAACCATCGTAGGGCATGACGGCATCGTGTTTTCGCTGACGGTGAAGAACATTAATAACAGGCCGCATCTGCTCTCTGTAAGTTCTTCCGGGCAGGTGAGGCTTTGGGATGTGAGCGACAAAAAGCTGGATGTCGTGAGAAATATCAATGTCGGCACCGAGATCGCCTCAGTTGAAATACTGGCTGACGGCCAGTATATGTTCCTGGCAACCGGAACGGGCGAGCTCATCCGTGTGGACCTGACCAAACCGGATGCAAAACCGGCAGAATACAATCTCCCCGGCATCCGCGGCAGGCTGCTATCAATGGCATTCACGCCTGATCAGAAGCATTTATACTTCGGCACCAGCTCGGGAATGCTTTACAATGTGCGCATGAACAATAACGAGCCCGTTCCAAACTCAATGAACGGAACACAGGGAACGCACACTTCGGGCATAACCAGCATTGCTTTCGCGCCGGACGGAAGCCGCATTGCCACTGCTTGCTATGACTGGAAAATACGCATCTGGAATGCAAAAGAAGATATTTCCAAACAACAGCCTGTATTATTGAGCGATTTCGATTACTGGGTGATGGATATTCAATTTACCCGGGATGGTAACAAATTGCTGGCTGCCGGTGCGGATAAAACGGTCCGGATATGGGACATTAATTCGGCTGCATTGTTTGCCGAAGTTTCTAAAAAGGTAAAACGCGAACTGACCGAGGAAGAGTGGGACCAATACATTGGAAAGGATATTCCTTACGAAAAACTGTCCCGGAACATCAGATAATATGAAAAGAATTTTACCCATTTTGATCCTCCTAACTGTTGCTTTTGCAGGCACAGCAGCCTATGCACAAGAGGATTGCGATGCAACGGTGATCATTCCCGAGGCTGACAGAAAATACAGGACCGGGAATTTCGATGAGGTTTTTCAAATCCTGAACCCTTGCCTTAAAACCAGATTTTCGCCGAATGCGCAAGTGCAGGCATATAAGATCATTGCATTAACATATCTCGCGCTGGATTCTTTGCCACAGGCGGCCACGGCTGTCCGTAATCTTTTGATAGCCAACCAAAATTACGAGCCGGAATTCTCTGCATTGCCGCAATTCAAAGACCTCGTTGCCCAGCAGCGCGATCTCATGGACCGCATCATTCAGATCACTTCCGTTTCCAAAAAAGCGGAAAACCTTCTGCAAGTGCCCGCCACCGTAACCGTTTTGACCCAAACTGACATTGTAAAACGAGGTTATAAAGACCTGACCCAAATGCTGAATGACATTCCGGGCTTCGACGTCATCAGAGGGAACGGGCCCTCTTATGTCACATTCTACCAGCGCGGTTACCGCTCCACTTCCAACGACCGCACCATTCTCCTTGTGGACGGCGTCGAGGAAAACGACCTGAATTCAGACAACATCCCCATTTCCCGGCAATATGCCTTGTCCGACATTGAGCGCGTGGAAGTAATCTATGGCCCGGCTTCGACTATGTATGGCGCAAATGCATTTGTAGGCGTTATTAACCTCATTACCAAGCGTTTCCTGGATCGCGAAATGCCGGAAGGTAAGAAAATGGTCGTTTCTACGAACGGTCAGGTGCGCTATGGATCTTTAAATACAAAACTCATTGATGGTGTGGTGACCATGCGGACAAAGGACGTTGCGGTTTCGTTAACGTCGCGCTATTTCGCTTCTAACGAGCTGGATTACAGCCGGTATCCCGAATGGAATTACGATCCGAGAACCGCTGATAACTATCCTGCACAGCAGAATATCAACGGCGCCGCCGCGCAGACTTACATTACTACCAACAAGCTCAACACGCTTTTCCCTAACAACGATCTTTATCAGGTTGGCTATGATGCGAACGGCAATGCCAATGCATTGAGCCTGACTAATGCCGGAAAGGCAAAGGCGGCCGAACTGGATAATGCTAATTTATTCCAGGCGAATGTGAACGGAAGTCCGGTGGGTTTTAATGATGATTCAAAAAACTTTTTTATCCGGGCAAAAATCGAATTTAAAGATTTCATGATCTCGCTCATGAGCTGGAAAACGGACGAAGGCGCAACACCTTGGTATACCAATCGCTCCCGCATCGTAACACCCGAAGTTTCGCGCTGGGTCGCCAACAACAAGGCGTTTTCTTTGACCTACAATAAATTCATTTCTGAAAAAGTCCAGATCCTGAACCTGACTTCCTACCGGCTCCATGAGCTGAATGGTGCAACCAATTTGCCCACTTACAGAGGTTATTTCAATGGCAGTTACGGCATTATCGATCTGCTTAACCAGCGCAAGCCAACCTATTCGATCCCTTACTGGTATCGTGTTTCCAACCAGCTGCGTAACGAATTCCGCGTGTTGCTCACGCCGTTGCCGAAGCTGGACATTAACAGCGGCATTGAGATCAGGAACAGTATTATCCAGGCCAACTACATTACTTCGCAAACCGAAAACGCAGACGAAACCGGACGCCCGGATTCCACATTGGCAGGCGGCGATAACTTCCGTGTTTTTGACATTGGTATATTCACACAAGCCACTTACAACTGGACCGAAAGCCTGAAAATGGTGCTCGGTTCCCGGCTCGATCACAATCAGATCCGTTCAAAGGGCGGTTATGGCTTCGTGTTCAATCCGCGGGTCAGTTTGATTTATTCCAAAGGTAAATTTGTATTCAAAGGCATTTACACGGAGGCATTTAAGGATGCTTCCTATCTTCAAAAATACGCCACGAACCGCGAGCGCGCGCTGAATAATCCCACTTTGCAGCCCGAGCGCGTGAAGAATGTGGAAGGGAGCGTTTCAGTCCGGTTCAATAAAGCAATGTCCTTTAATGTAGCAGGTTATGTAGCCAATTACAGCAATGCCGTAGGGCTTGCGGCTGCCACGACGCCGGCGGGCTTGCCTACGCAGCAGTTTCAGGCACTGGGCAAGCAGCGCATTATGGGCATTCAGTCGGAAGCGCGTTATGATGTGAAAAGACTGAATGTCTGGGGCAATTTCACTTACAGTAAGCCGCGCGATCTTAGTAAAGTCGAGGGGCAGAAGATTCCTATCAGCGACATTGCGCCCTGGTCGGCTAATTTGGGAGCTGTATATGAGCCGGTTAAGAACCTGAGCATCAGTGTCACCAACAATTATGTGAGCGCAAGAAAATCTGGCGTAGGAACTTCGGGAAGCAGCAATCCGATCACGCGTTTTGAGCCGATTTACTTGCTGAACTCGACATTGACCTATCATAACATTCTGAATGTGTTCAGCTTACAGGTTCAGGTTTCCAATATGTTTAATCACGAATATTTTGTACCGGGCATTCGGGCGGCCGAGGGCGTTACGTCCGCGTCGCGTTACCCGCAGGAAGGTCGCGTGTTCTCGGTCGGGCTGCTTTTTGACACAAACCGCAAATAAAAACCGGCTTCTCGAAATGGAATTAATGCATATAAATCCTCCTCGCTTAATGGAAACAAGGTTTGAAATCAGAAATTCGGAGTTCCTGCTCATCAAGCTGGACCATCCCGAACGCCTGGACGAAATGGGGGCGCTCCGGGTGCTGGCCTGGAAGGACGAGCAGGGCATAAGCCAGGATTTTTTCTCACATAAAGCCTGGCTGGATGATGAGGATCTGCTAGCGCACCATTGGGTTATCTTGCATAATAAGACAATCGTGGCCGCTGCGCGCATGACTTTCCATACGGATTACAAATCGGTCCCGCACGCAGATTTGTTCGACGGGTCCATCCTGGAAGGTTTTGGAAATGGCCCTTATGCATCTCTGAACAGGCTGGTGGTTGCGCCGGAATATCGCGGCAACGGCTTTTCAACATTGCTCGACGAAGCCCGCATTCAGTATGCAGCCATCCTTGGCGCCAGGCTGATCATTGCCCAGCCCGTTGCGTCACGCATTAAGCCGCTGGAAGATCTTGGATTTTTCTATCTGGGGAAAATCAGGCCATTATATCAAATGCCTGAACGTCAGATCTATTTTATGATTAAAGAATTAGGAGTTTAACTGGTGAAAAAAATCAAGGACATATCGCGGATGCTCAACATCAGAAAGGACGAGGGAAGCCTCGTGAGCCTGCTGATGGCCTATTCTTTTTTTATGGGCGGCGCAACGGCATTGTTCTACACCGTGGTGGCTTCGTCGTTCCTGATGAGTTTCGACCGCTTAATGTTGCCCCAGGTTTACGTGGTCGGCGGCGTTTTCGTTTACCTGCTAGGGTTGGGCTTAACCCGCATTCAAAAACGCATTCCTTTTAATCGGTTAGGCGAAAATGCATTGCTTTTCCTGATCGTCTCCATCGCCGTTTTCCTGGTCATTTATCATCTTACAGGCAGTAAGTGGGTTTTCTTTTTTCTCTTTATCTGGAACCGGATTTTTGTTCTGGTCAATGGCGTCACGTTCTGGGCAGTGGTTGTGAAGCTGTTCAATTTTCAGCAATCCAAAAGGTTATCCTCGCTCATCAACAGCGGAGAAGTTTTTTCCTCTGTCATTATGTATCTGGCGGTTCCGGCCCTGGTCAAGATTTTGCCGATCGACTCGCTACTGATCCTGGCTGTTGGTTTCCTGATCATCTGCGCCGTTTTATTGAGAAAAATTCACAAACGCCACGTAACAACGGACCACACACGCATTGAAATAAAACCGAAACCGGCCGAGCATGTGGCGACGGATGCTGTGGATCCCAAATATTTCCGCAACATTTTCCTGCTCGCATTGCTGCCCGTTTTCGCTTTGTTTTATGTTGAATATATTTTCTTCACGGAGTCGCGCAATGTGTTCCCCAATAAAGAATCGCTGGCCAGCTTTCTTGGATTTTTCTTTGGTATCAGTGCCATTCTTGAATTTTTTATCAAAACATTTTTCTACAATAAGCTCATCAGTAAATACGGCTTGAAGCTAGGCATTCTGATCCTGCCTTTGAGCCTTGTTTTCAGCTTTGCCGTTTCTGTGATCTATGGTTTGGGTTATGACACGGCGGCCATCTTTTTTGCCTGTATTGCGCTTTCCCGGTTTTTCATGAGTGCGGTTCGCAAGGCCATTGCTGAGCCGGCATACCAGGTTTTATATCAGCCCATTCAGGCGCGTTTCAGACTGAATGTCCAGGGCCGGATCGAAGGCCGTGCCAAGGCGATGGGTGGTTTGGCGGCTGGTGTTCTGCTTTTTGTGCTGGTCAACATTTCGCGGATGGACGCCTTGCAGCTCGCCATTTTGTTTTTGGTGGTGGCAGTTTGCTGGACGTTTGTGGCATTCGTAGGGGAGAACTCTTACAAGAAAATGGTGCGCGACAAGATTTTTAATTTCCCCGAAAAATCGAAGAAAAACGCTTCCTATACGCCAGGGCAGGCTATTTCTGAAAAGCCATTTGAACAACTTATCAACCAGATTTTTTCACCCAAAGAAGAAGACCGCATTGAAGCGGCGCTGGGACTGGGTGCCACGAACCGGTTCCTGTCGTACAAATATCTCATTCCGTTGTTACAGGATCCCAACAAACGGGTGCGTGAAGCGGCCATATACACGGCCGGCGAGTTGAAAAGGGCAGAGTTGTGGCCGTTTTTAATGGAGCAAATGGAGACCGATCGTTACTTTACCGTCGCTTTCGATGCGCTGGTGAAGTCGGGGCCGCCTTTGTTGAAATACATTGAAAAATCATTTTTAAGCAATGAGGATAACCGTTACCGGCAGCTGCATTTGCTTAAAATCGTGGAGCAGATCGGTGGTCCGGAAGCGATCCGGTTTTTGCGCAGAAACCTGGAAAATCCCAACCGTTTTGTAAAAGACAAGGTGCTGGAAGCATTGCGGAACCTGCGTTACACCTGCAACACCACGGAGCAAACATTCATGCTGAACGAGCTGGACGAACATCTGAAAACGTTCGCCTGGCTGCTCTCGGCGCAGCACGATCTTTCGGATGCCTATGAGCCGGAAAGCCAGCTGATGCTGAATCTGGAGCGGGAGAGGATGCGGATCATGCGTAAAGCTTTCATTGTTCTGGAAGCCGTTTATGGCTCCCGTTTTCACGCCGTAACATTGCTCAAAGGCGATCAGGCAACCGATGCACGCGACTACCTGACCGAGATCTGTGACCTGCTTTTGCCCGAAAACATTAAAAACAAAGTCCTGCCATATCTCGATAGCGACTCGCTGGACGAAATGCGCCGCCGCTATGCGGAAATTTACCCGCTGGCAACATTGTCCGTGGAAGAGCGTCTGATTGATATTATTAATAAAGATTACACCAGGATTTCGCGCTGGACGAAGGCGGTCGCGATCAAAGAGTTGCGTCATTTTGATGCCGGAATTGTGACGCCTGTGCTGGTTGCCAATGCAGTTTCCAGGTCTAAGATTATTTCTGAAACATCATTTTACGTCCTCCGAATTGTAAATCCGGCCCGTTTCCGCTCCTTAATGGAAGCAATGACCAGGAAAAATGATGCTTTTCACATTGAGATCATGAAGCCGCTTGAATGGCTTTCGACCGAAGAAGATCTGCTTGTTTCCAAGCTCCGCCGCCTGCGCGAAACGCATGCATTAGGCGGACTGCTAAGCGGGGAGTTGCAAAAAGTGTTGCTGACTTCGGCCTATTTCCAGGAAGAGAGCGGCGAAGTGGTGGATCTGCGGAAACACCTGAGCGACGGCGACGTTTCCATCCTTGTGACTTATGGAAAATTGTTTTTCTCCAAAATCGGCGCACTGGAAGCCGGTAACATCCGCAATGTGGCGGAACTGACGGCAATGGGTGTCGCTATGATCCCAAATGTGCTGGAAGACACGGAGTTCTATATCATTGAAAATTTTCTTTTAAAAGATCTTAATATCAGGCAAAATGTGGAGGAAAGTGTTGAGATCCATTAAGTTACTAATCATTCTGATCTGTCTGACCGGCTCGGAAAAGCTTTGGGCACAGCTTGCAAATGTGGCAAAGCCGGACGTGGGAAGGCCATTGTCGGGCTATTATTCTTCTGCCGAATATCGTGCACACGACCAAAACTTCGCCATAGCCCAGGACAGGGCAGGCATGATGTATTTTGCCAATTTTGCGGGTGTACTTGAATTTGACGGCGTAGAGTGGAAAACGATCCAGACTACAAATATCACACGCGTATCTGCCCTGGCGACGGACGCAAAAGGCCGGGTGCTTGTAGGAGCGAACGGAGAATTCGGTTATCTGGGCAAGGACGCTTTCGGTGTTCAGCGATTTGTGGATCTGTCAGTAAAACTGAAAGAAAATTTTGGACAAATTATTCAGATTATCCCTACCAAAGCCGGAGCTTGGTTTGTAACGGATCAGATCAACTTTTTTTGGAATGGCACAACGGTGAAGCCATTCAAGCACAACCTGAAAATTCAGGCGGCATTTCCTTTCAAAGAGGAAATGCTGGTTTATGCAAAGAATAAAGGGATGATTCGGATCAATGGTGATCAGATCTCCCAAATCGAGCAAAATAGTGACGTGCCTGCTTTGCTGGACCTTACGTCGGTGGTACAGCTTGGGGATGGTTCTGCGCTTCTGGTAACAACAAGCCAGGGCATTTTTAAATTAAAAAATAACCGCATTGAGGTCATTGGCGGCAATGTGAATCCCGTGATTGTACGCAATCAGGCAACTTATGCAACCAAATTACAGGATGGAACAATTGCGATCAGCATGGCAACGGGCGGCATGCTGGTGGTGAATGCGGACGGAAATGTGCAATATCCTGTGGCAGCCGATACGGATTTACAGGAAACGCAAGTATCGGCCATGTTCACCGACCGTGAGCACAATCTATGGGTTGCACTCAACGACGGTATCGCCCGCTTCGACCTGCCTTCACCGATCTCACTTTTTGACAGCAGGGATGGTCTGAGAGGTTCCGTAACTGCTATCCGGCGGTTTCAGGGACGGGTTGTGATAGGCACATTGAACGGATTATATTATGTAGAAAACAACCAGATCATTCACGTCAACGGCTTTTCCGGAAGCTGTCTGGGCCTGGATGAAGCGAATGGCACGCTATACATTGCTTCAAATAAAGGGCTTTTTCAATGGACTAAAGGCTCCGGAATTTCGAGAATAAATTCGGTTTTTTCATTGAGCGTAACCGCTTCAAGCACTGGTAATGAGCTCTTTGTTGGCTTGCAAGACGGCTTAACAAAGTTAACGCGGGCAGGCAGCGAATGGCGGACGGAGCGGGTAAAGGCAGTTAACGAACAAATAGTAGGCGCTACCGAATCCTCCCCATCGACTTTCTGGCTCGAAACGCTTTCCAATGGCATTATAAAGCTGGATGGGAAATCAGGAACCATTAAACGCTTTTCTGCTGCCCAAGGCATTTCCAGCCCATTATACAACAAACTGTCTTTGTATGAGGACAGGTTGATAGTCTCCAATAAGGATGGCCTGTTCGAGTATCAGCCTCAGTCGGACCGTTTTACCCGTGCGATTTGGCTGCATGCAGAAAAGACCTGGTTTGATCGTGTGCAAGGGGATGACAAGGGCAATGTCTGGACCACACGCGGCGACAAAAAATCAGCATCATTTTTCAAGAAAAAACCTTCCGGCGACTTCGAACTGCTGGAAACACCATTGATGCCCATCGCGGACGTTCCGTTTGAGATCATTTTTCCGGATGAAAATGGCAGCGCCTGGCTGGGCGGAGATCAGGGGCTCTTCCGGCTCGACATGCGGGTGCCCGACCAATATGTCTACGAATATCCGGTCATGCTGAGGAGTGTTGCCACGCAGGATAGTCTGCTGCAATTTGCACAAAACGGAATGATTACCAAGCCTCTCAGCCACCGTCAGAATAATCTGATTTTTGAGTTTGCATTACCGAGCTATCACACGAATCAGGAGGTTCAGTACCAATATTTTCTTGAAAATTATGACAAAGAATGGTCTGACTGGGGACCGCTGACGCGTAAGGAATACAGCGGCTTGCCGTCGGGAAGTTACAATTTTAAAGTCCGGGCAAGGGACGTTTATGACCACGTTTCAAAGGAAACATCATTGGCCTTTAAGATCCGCGTGCCCTGGTTCAGACAGTGGTATATGATCGCCTTGTACCTGATCTTATTCGGTGCCATGATCTACTACGTGGTCCGCTGGCGGTTGAGAAGGATTTTGAGAGAAAAGGAAGAACTGGAAACGCGGATCCTCGAACGTACGGAAGAGGTTGTGAACCAGAAAGAAGAACTGGAATTGCAATCCGAAGAACTTTCAGCAACAAACGATCAGCTGGAAAGGATCGATGAGTTTGTGAAGTCAATTAATGGCGAGGTAAATACGGGGCGGCTGTTTCAGCTGGTTTTAAACAAACTATGCGAATTTCAAAACGTCAACGGAGCGTCTGCACTGGTTTATAACGCCGCGACCGACAATTATCAATTTATAGCGCTGGCGGGTGCAGTGGAAACTGCCAATGTAGAAGATGTCAGACTGACGGCTCAGGAAGCCGAGCAGCGGTATATCGAAAATGGCGAAGAAATTTTGGAAGATATTTTCCTTAAAAATGATTTTCGAAAGCAAAACGCCAATGCATCCATCAGTGAAATTTTTTCTCCTAAGGCGCTGATTACGATCTTGATACGGGTTGACGGCGTGGTGAAAAGCTACATTACGCTGGAAAATACGGACCGTGAAAATGCATTTTCGGAGCGGGATTTCAATGTCGTTAAAAACCTGAAAGAGCATTTGATTGGGGCTTATATTAAAACAAACATTCTTGAAAATCTTGAAAATACATTGTCCAACCTGAAATCGACGCAGGAAGAACTGATCCGGCAGGAGCGGCTGGCCTCGGTGGGCAGCCTTACCAAAGGGATTGTGGACAGGATTTTAAACCCGCTGAACTACATTAACAACTTCTCGCAATCGTCCGGGAAGCTTTTAAAGGAAATTACCGAAGTCACTGACAAACACCAGGATGGCTTGTCGGAAGATGAGAAGGATGATCTGGACAGCGGTTTCAGTATGCTTCAAAAAAACCTGGAAAAAATTTATGAACATGGCAACAGCACAACGCGTATCGTAAAGGATATGCAAAAGTTGCTGAAAGGAAAATCGAGCGATTTTATCATCACAGAATTGAATCCTTTCCTGGAAGCGAAGGCCAAAACCGCCATTCAGGAAGCGCTGGCCGAATATAAAGATGCATCTGTAAAGCTGGATTTGGCTTTGAATGGCAATCCGGTTAAAGTCAGTGTGCTGCCTTATGAATTTGCACAGGTGATCACGAACCTCATCAGCAATGCCTGCTATGCCTTGCTGGAAAAGGCCAGGATCGATAAAACATTTGAGCCTCAGATCATTATCTCGTCCAAGCTTGTGGAAAGCGGCGTTTGCATTACCGTACGTGATAATGGGAAAGGCATTCCGGCCAAAGAGCAGGAGCAGCTGTTTAACCCATTTTTTACAACAAAACCTACGTCCAAAGGAACCGGGCTGGGCTTATATATGAGTAAGGACATTATTGAGTATCACAAAGGGCGCATGTCGGTAAATTCATTGGAAGGGGTGTTTACCGAAATAGAAATTTTCCTGCCGGTTGTTGCTTAATACGCTAAATGCTGCAAATTTTTAAAAACCATGACTATGGGAGCCGGAACGACGGAACAAGACATTGAACTGTATCAGCAAAAGATCATTGAGCTCAACAAGCTCGCTGAAATAGGACAACTGAGTGCAGGTATTTTACATGAAATAAAAAATCCGGTGAGTTTTGTCAATAACTTTTCCCGACTTTCGCAGGGATTGGTGGGCGAGATCCTGGACATTTGCCAAAGACCGCTGTCCGAAATGACCGAGACGGACATCGCCGATGAAAAAGATCTGCTGGAAACGCTTTCGCAAAACCTCATCAAGATCAACGAAAACGGCAAACGTATTGAGCGGATCATCCAGGGAATGCTCGCACAAACCCGCTCCGACGCTGCTATCCTGGAATCCACAGACCTCAACCAGCTGCTTGAAGAATACAGCAAGCTGGCTTACCAGGGCGTCCGGGCAGAGGACATCGCCTTCAATGTCATGCTCAAATTTAACTTCGATCCTGAGATTGGCTGCGTGAAAGTGGCGAAAGGGGAGTTTGGTCGGGTGATTGTCAACCTGGTCAATAATGCGTGCTATGCGGTGAATGAAAAGTCGAAGCGGCAGGCGGAAGGCTATGAACCTGTCATTGAGATTACAACATCCAGAATTGGCCAGGAAGTGGAAATTAAAATTTGCGATAACGGCATCGGCATTCCGGAAGACATTGTTGCCAAGCTTTTTAAGCCGTTCTTTACAACAAAACCGCAGGGAAAAGGGACAGGACTGGGCTTATCGCTCACGTACACCAGCGTGACGGACACGCACAAAGGAAGCATTCATGTAACCTCTGTGGTCGGCGAAAAAACGGAGTTCACAATTGTGATTCCCGGTTGAGATTTATTTAAAACAGATATCAATTTAAAAAATTATAGATAATGGCTATCAGAATATTAAGTGTAGATGACGAGCAGGATATGGAGATGCTGATTCTTCAATTGTTCCGAAAGCAGATCCGGGATAAGAAATACGAATTTGTGTTTGCTAACAACGGCATTGAAGCATTGGAGCGGCTGGAAGAATCTGATGACATTGCACTTATACTATCCGACATTAACATGCCCGGCATGGACGGTCTTACGTTTCTGTCGAAGGTAAATGAGAAGCAAAATCCGTTGCTGAAATCGATCATGGTTTCTGCTTACGGCGATATGGACAACATCCGGACGGCTATGAACCGTGGCGCTTTCGACTTTGTGACCAAGCCGGTGAATTTTGAAGATCTGGAAATTACCATTTCCAAAACCGTGGAGCACATTGAAATGCTGGCCAGCCTGGAAAAAGGCCGCGAGCAGCTGATCGCGATCCAGAACGATCTGAGCGTTGCTAAGGAAATTCAAATGTCCATGTTGCCGAAAACCGTCCCGGCCAACATTGGCAAAGCGGGGGTGGATCTGCATGCATTTATTCATCCTGCAAAAGTGGTCGGCGGAGATCTGTACGACTATTTTATGATGGATTCCGAGCGACTGTTTTTCATGATCGGTGATGTCTCGGATAAGGGCGTGCCGGCAGCATTGTTTATGGCGATCAGCAAGGCTATTTTTAAAAGCCAGTTTTCCAACCGCAATGGTGATTCGATCACGGAGAAAGTAAAGATTGTGAATGAGTTTCTGAGTGAGGACAATTCTTCATATATGTTCGTTACGGCCTTTGTTTGTATATTAAATGTCAAGACAGGCGTTGTTGAATATGTAGATGCCGGCCACGAACCGCCCGTAATCATTCGCGCCAATGGTGAAACCGAGCTGGTAAAAAAGGAGGGAGGCATGGCCTTGTGCTTCGACCCGACATTCGAATTCGAATCGCATACTTTAACATTGAACCCGGGAGATAAATTCGTCCTATATACCGACGGCGTCACCGATGCCAATAACCTGGCAGGCGCACGGTATGGCCTGCATTATCTTCAAGATTTCTTCACAACCGGCGAAGGCTCTACCAAAGAAACCGCCAAAGAAATGAACGAATCAACATTAGAAAGCCTGATAGATTTCATCGGAGCCGCAACGCAATTCGATGATATCACCATGCTTTCGCTGCGGTATCTGGGGAATTGATTTTTTTCAATACAACCCCGCAACAGGCTGGTATCTTAACAGTGCCAGCTTGTAACTTTCTTCGTATCTTTTTTGGAGCTCGGACCAGCATAGGGAGTCCAGAACGGATTTGGGGAGGGTGGCACGGGGGATGTATTGGTGACTTTCAAAGTCTTCTATGAATTCGAGGAAGATTTCGGTAAGCTGAATGACTGCTTGCTCGCTGGATTGTTCCCGTCGTTTTACAACTTTGACTTCATTGTTTCCTTCCATTTCGGCAGTTTGTCTCGCGAAATGTCCAAACCCGGAAACGTCGCTGGTAACGACCGGCGTTCCGTGCAGGACAGTTTCCATGGGCGCGTATCCCCAAGGCTCATATAGTGATGGAAAAACGCCTAAATGACAGCCTCTTACAAATTCCAGATATTCCATGGAAAAAAGCGATGTCACCCTTTCAATGAAATCGGGATGGTAAATCACTTTTACATTATCTTCTTCTTTATTGGTTAAGCCTGCTTGCTGACAAAATGCTAAAATGTCGTCCTGGCCGGTTAGATGGTGGGTGGTAGTGGGCGGCAGGCTTTTTCTTTTGAAGTTGGCCAATGCCTGGCGCCAGGTCATTTGCAGATCGTCATCGATGAGTTGATTGAGATCAGGAAGTTTGCGGCCTTCCGAGCCTGTAACATTGGCATAAATCCTGGGCCCTAGCTTGGCGCTGATCTTTTTACAGATTCGCTGCAACTCCTGAAAACGCTGGCGTGCTTCCAGAACATCCGGCTTAATGTTATGAAAAGGCTGTTTTGAAATAATAAAAAGAACAACATTCGTTTCCGATTTCCTGCGCACGAGTTCCTCATTCAGCCGCGCAATGGCGTGCAAGGTGACGTCGAAACCTTTGTTATAAAATTCATAACGGCCGGATGTAAAGAAATAGAGCGTCTTGTCACTTCTGAGCTGGTAGCTGGGCGAAAACAGCGCCTTGACAAATGCATCGATCTTTTGCCGGTTTTGCAAGTGCCACTCAAAAACTTCATAACCAACGCCTGGCTTACGATGGATACCGCTATGCACTATACTATCCGGCTTGCGCCCCAAAAACACCTCGCATTCCGCTGCCGTAGATTCGCTATTTGTAACAAGCACATTGGCATACTTTGCGGCGTTTCTCTCCAATTGTGCCTGTGCTTCTATGCCATATTCCCGCGCTTTTTGCTGCCAGTTGTAGGTAGGGATTTTGCAAAAGTACTGATCTTCATTGGATGCAAGATAGCGGCCCAGCGATGTGGCATGTGTGGTAAAAACCGTTGCGATCCGTACTTGCTGACGCGCTAATTCGGCCAGCGCGGCAGCCGACATCCACTCGTGAAAATGAGCGATAATGTCCTGGTTAATATCCGTTTCTTCAATGAGTTTCGTGAAGAAAAGCCTGCTAACCTCCCCAAAACCAAGGACTTGATCTAGTAATGCATTGCTTTCCAAAGCCGAGATTTCCTGATGCTGCCACAATGCAGTTTTCACTTCATTCAGCGCTTTGGCAGGGATAATGGGGTTGATCAGGATAACTTTCGGGCGGGCTTCTTCCAACAGCCAGTAACCCAAATGTATGTCATATCCAAGGCTTCTGATGTATAGGATTGCCCGGGAAAGCGGGGAGTTATCCAGCTCACGGATCGGGCGGAAATCGAGTTTTGCTTTTTCGTGAAAATAGGGACCAACGAGGAAATAGTTATCCCCGTAAGTGTCCGTCATCGTCGGTGCTTTGGACTTCACGTACGTGTATATCCCACCGATCTGGTTACAGACTTCCCAGGCAATTTCAAACAGAAGTGTATTCGGTTTCAAAATGATAAGAGGGTAAGGTAGGATATTTCAATTAAAATTAATTACTTAAATAAGATATGGTGAAACCGAATATGCTAAGCAGCAAAATCGAACGGTAAGACAGCTAAAAGCGGTGCTGAGTTGTATGCGCGAGTAAAAAGCAGCTTGCAGATAGCTAATTTCCCGTATATTGGGTTCCTAAACCTTCATTCCTGAATTCTTTGATGAAACCTTTACTGCCCGCCTCACTGCGCCTGGACTCCATCGATATTTTCCGCGCGGTCACGATGCTGATCATGATTTTTGTGAATGATTTCTGGACCTTGAAAGGGGTTCCTGAATGGATGCAACATAGCAAAGGTCCAGAGGACGCTATGGGACTTTCAGACGTTGTCTTTCCCGTTTTCTTATTTATTGTAGGACTGTCCATTCCGTTTGCCATTGCCAACAGAAAATCAAAAGGGGACAGCAACGCGACAATTCTTTACCACATTGCCGAGCGCACTTTTGCATTACTGTTAATGGGCATTTTCATTGTGAATTATGAAAATGCAGTGAGCTCGGGCATGATCGTTAGTAAGTATGTCTGGGAAATTCTCATGGTAATCGCATTTTTCCTGATCTGGAATGTGTATCCTGACCGGCCTGAGAAAAAGCCCTTATATACAGGGCTGAAAGTGCTGGGCTATCTTTTGCTGGTGGGCTTGGCGATTATTTACAAAGGTGGTGACGCGGCGAATCCTTCGTGGATGGGAACACATTGGTACGGCATCCTCGGACTGATCGGTTGGGCTTATCTGGTCTGCGCGGTTATTTACTTTCTGGCTGGCGACAACCTGACATTGAATGTGGCCGGCTGGCTTTTTCTCATTTTATTCAATCTGGCAGATTTCGCGGGGATGCTCTCTTTTTTGGATCCGGTGAGAGATTACGTCTGGATTGTAGGGAGCGGTGCAATGCCTGCATTTACGATGGCGGGCGTCGTGGCATCGGTCATTTATCGGCTTTATAGCAAGAAAAATGGTGTTAAGGCGACATATCTAGCCATCCTGGTTGTGTTTGGCATCGTTTGTCTGCTCTATGGCTTCGGGACGCGCCCGTTTTGGGGAATTTCGAAGATCAGGGCTACGCCGGCCTGGGTTGGGATTTGCAGCGGGATCGCCTTCATCGTTTTCGCGATGCTGTTCTGGCTGGTGGATTTGAAAAAAGTCAAAACCTGGGCAACCATTATAAAACCCGCAGGAACCGCGACATTGACCTGTTACCTGGTGCCTTACATTTGGTACGCGGTGCTAACGCTGGTCGGGTTCAGCTTACCCGAGTTTCTGAGGACCGGAATCATCGGGCTGATAAAATCATTCTGCTTTGCATTGCTGGTCATCATTTTAACCGGGATCATTAATCGCGGCGGGATCAGGCTGAAGATCTGATGGTGCCTGAAAGTCTTTGCCAAAAGTTCAACCAGGAAGGATATTACTTTGTGACAACTATCTTGTGATTTGAAAAAGTCGAATTATTCTTGATAATTCTTAATGTGTAAGAACCGGAAGCGAATTTTTCCAGGTTTATACGATCAGATAAGCTTCCCCGGCGCTTCATCACGATATTTCCTTTGCTATTGATTAATTCAAATGCCGCAATTTCGCTTGGGTCAGTTGAAACGATATTGATGCTTCCAGAAGTTGGATTGGGATATACGGTCTCAATGTTGCCATTAAAATACACATGCGATATTGTGCTTAATGCATAGGTTTGATCGAAGTCTATCATTTTCAATCGATAGTAATTATTGCGATCGCTGGGTGTTTGATGTATAAATTGATAGACAGCTCCCAAACCACCGATTCCGGAGGACTTTACCTCCCCGACAACGGACCATTGCTTTCCGTTTGTACTATGTTGCACTTCAAACTTCTCACTATTCTCTTCTTCGGAAGTTGTCCAGTTTAAATTCACGACCTTATTTTCCAGAACAGCATCAAAGGAAAGTAATGTGACCGGCAAACTTTCTTTACACGCCGATTTGAGCAGATCGGTATTCGAACAAATTCCTTTATTTTGATATAAGAATATCTCTTCTGGCGCGGAGTCCAAAAGCATCCAACAAACAGCATCTATTGCACAATCTGATAGTTCTGGATTGAAAAGAACAACAAATCGGGAAAGTTGGGATTTAATGTTTCCCATACCATCGATAGAGGTAAGTAAGGGATTATAAGTTATTTGAATTTGTTCGACAGTGTGCAGGTTTTCAAGCCCTTTTAAGCTGGTTAAGTTGGCATTAGCCTCGATATTCAATTGTGTAGCTACTTCAAGAGAATTCAACCATTGACAGTCTTGCATCTTGTCCAGCCTACTTATTATGAGCCTTGATGTGCTTTGCAAGTTTGCAAAACTGCTGAAATCATCAAGTAATGGACAATCTCCTATTATTAGACCGTCAGGTAACGATGCGGGTATGTTGAGATCTATACTCGTCAAGGAATGACAACCAGCAATATAGATGCTGCCTGTAACAGTTGCTTGTCCCAGGCCGTCGAAACTTTCAAGACTGCTCAATTCGTTTATTGACAAGTGATTGATTGTCAAAACATTCTCCAGTCCCTTGAAGTTTTTGAGTGAAGGGCTCCACTCGATAGCCAGTGTATCAACGCTGGTTAATGTCTCCAATCCGGTAAAGTCTACAAGTGGACCCCAACCGACAAACATAAATCCAGTTACCGTTGTAATTCCATTCAGACCATTGAGATTCAGGATATTGGGAGATCCATCCCCAATTATTAAATGCTGGACAACGCTGCATCCGCCATTTGCAAAGTAATTATCAACGTCGGCTTGATCCTCCAAGCTTACTATTCCTGTGGACGGACATTGCGCAATGGCCTTAAAGCAAAATAGTACCAGAATAAGAGTAAATGTTCTTTTCATATATCAGATAATCTAAGGGATTTTGCAATACTAAGATATCATATTGCCAGTTACAAAGCACTGAGTACGGTTACAGTTTTTATCGAATAATAATATTCTTTTCGCTTTTTGTACAAAAAACAAAAGTATAGGCGATTAACAAAATTCGTTGATTCTCCGGCGAGTGGTAGTTATTGAACGGTCATATGTTTTGAGCTTAAAATCCAACATATGCCCACTGTCAGTATATTTCTGGTGAGGAGAAGCTTTGTAATCCATATTGCATCATCAAACCCAAATCTTAATTTATTTCAATAGCTACACGAAAACCTTTTGTGAAAAAAGGATTGGGTGGGCTTGTTACTGGTGTAAAATCATATTTTTGCATCGAATTAATGTTGCGGCCGCCCTATGCGGTCCTGAAAATTGATTTATAAACAAAACGCCATAAGAAATGCTCAAAACCGTGCCCTTTGACCAGCTGGCAGCTTATAAAAAGCTGAAAACACATCATAAAACCATATCTCAGAAACATTTAAAGTCGTTTTTCGAGGAAGATGCGGACCGTCACAAGAAATTTTCAATCCGGTTTGGTGACATTCTTTTAGACTATTCAAAAAACCGCATTACCACCCGGACACGCTCTTATCTTGTTCAGCTTGCGGAAGAAGCAGGGCTGGCAGATGCGATTGAGCAGATGTTTACGGGCGAGAAGATCAATGCGACGGAAGGTCGCTCGGTGCTGCATGTTGCTTTACGCAACCGGTCCAACGAACCGATTTTGTCTGACGGAAAAGATGTGATGCCGGACGTAAATGCAGTTTTGGCTAAAATGAAGGAGTTTTCGGGAAAGGTAAGGTCGGGAAGCTGGAAAGGTTATTCCGGGAAAGAGATTTCCGACATCGTGAACATTGGCATCGGCGGAAGCGACCTGGGCCCGGTGATGGTGACCGAAGCATTGAAAGCTTACGGTAAGCCGGGATTGAATGTACATTTCGTTTCCAATGTGGACGGAACGCATATTGCTGAAACGATCAAGTCGCTGAACCCGGAAACGACATTGTTCATGATCGCCTCTAAAACATTCACGACGCAGGAAACAATGACGAATGCGCATAGCGCGCGTTCCTGGTTTTTGGAAACAGCCGGGAATAAGGAGCATGTGAAAAAGCACTTTGTGGCGATTTCAACGAATCAGGCTGAGGTTGAGAAGTTCGGTATTGATCCGGAAAACATGTTCGGATTCTGGGATTGGGTTGGAGGCCGTTATTCTTTGTGGTCTGCGATCGGACTTTCTATTGCTTGTTTTGTTGGATTCCAGAATTTCGAGCAGCTGCTTGCGGGCGCGCATGATATGGACAAGCATTTCAGGACGACGAAGTTTGAACGGAACATTCCGGTCATTCTTGCGCTGCTGGGCGTTTGGTATAATGACTTTTTTGATGCGCAGACTCAGGCAATCCTGCCTTATGATCAATATTTACACCGTTTTGCAGCTTATTTCCAACAAGGCGATATGGAAAGCAACGGCAAGAGCACAGGTCGTGACGGTAAGCCGGTTGGTTATCAGACCGGACCGGTGATTTGGGGAGAGCCGGGCACGAATGGTCAGCATGCGTTTTACCAATTGATACACCAGGGAACAAAGCTGATTCCGTGTGATTTTATCGCGCCGGCAACCAGCCATAACCCACTTGGCGAGCATCACAAGATGCTTTTGTCTAACTTTTTTGCACAGACAGAAGCATTGATGAATGGGAAAACAGAGGAGGAAGTGAAAGCGGAACTGGTGGCTGCGAAGAAGTCCAAAGAGGAAATAGAATTCCTGACGCCATTCAAAGTGTTTTCCGGTAATCGGCCTACCAACTCGATTTTGGTCAAAAAAATCACACCTAAGACACTGGGAAGCCTGATAGCGATGTACGAGCACAAGATTTTTGTACAAGGCATTATCTGGAACATTTTCAGTTTCGACCAGTGGGGCGTGGAGCTTGGTAAGCAGCTGGCAAACAAAATTTATCCTGAACTTCAAAACGACTGGCCGGTTTCAAACCACGACAGCTCAACCAATGGTCTGATCAATCAATACAAACGGTGGCGGTAACGATCGATCACGATTGTTTTGAACGCAAACCCGATTAATACGCCAGCAGCGTCTGCCACTGCGTCCCACCAGTCAAATGTGCGGTCGAAGGGCAGGAGTTGCTGGTAAAATTCGAGACCAAGGCCATAAGCCATTCCGAGCAGCACGAACAGTGCTGCTTTTTTTGAATAAACCAATGTCCACAATGTAATCCAAACGATAAAAAGGCCTGCATGAACAAGCTTGTCAAAACCGACGATAGGCGCGGCAGGAATATCTTTTCCCGGCCATGTGCAGGCCAGCAGAATCAGAAATGTCCATAACCATGCGACCCACTGGTTTCTTGCGAGCAGCTCGCTTGTGTTTTTAAATAGTTTTGCAATCATTGAATGTTCTGTTTCAGCGCGCAAGTTACTTTCAGAAAGCCTGACTACAAACGAAAAGCGCCGGAAGTGAATCCCAGCGCTTTTCTGTTATGATGAAGTGTAACTTGGAATATTAACCATTATTGGCAAATTCCGGGTATAATGTCATTCCACCGTCAATGTAGAGCGTTTCTCCATTGACATAATCTGAATCGTCTGATGCCAGCCAGGCAACAGCCTTGGCTACATCCTGCGGGGTTCCGATTCGCTTGTATGGAATCAATTGTAAAAGTCCTTTGTACTTGTCAGGATCGGACCAAACTTCCTTATTGATAGACGTTTTGATCGCGCCGGGACTGACCGAATTGACACGGATCTTATATGGTGCCAATTCCTGAGAAATGGATTTCATGAACATCATGATGCCTCCCTTAGAGGCGGCGTAATTAACATGTCCGGCCCAGGGAATCACATCGTGCACAGAACTCATCAAAATAATCTTACCAATTGACAGCTCACTGTGATCAACATCGGTCTTTCCTTTCTCCTGCGCCACAAACTGCCTCGAAGCTTCACGGCACACCAGAAATTGACCTGTTAAATTCACGTCAATTACTTTCTGCCACTGCTCCAATGTCATTTCCAAAAACGATGAGTCTTTTTGAAGCCCGGCATTGCTGACAACGATGTCCAGACGTCCATATTTGCTGATGGTCTCGTTGAACAGCGCTTTCACTTCTTCTTCACGGCTTACATCAGCCTTAACCAGGATCCCGGATCCGCCTTTTGAGATAATCTCATTCAACGTCTTTTCGCCTTCTTCCAGGTTAGAGCTGTAATTAACAACCACTTTCGCGCCAAGCTCGGCAAGATGAATGGCGCATGCTTTACCAATTCCTGAACTAGAACCTGTAACGATCGCAACCTGATCTTTGAATTTCAGATCTGAACCTATCATATGATCTCTTTTTCGAATGATTTCAATTTTTTCCACACCCGACGGTTCACATTTTTTACCGCCCAGTTTTTAGCAATTAAAATTGCTTTTGCAACCGCCTCACGAGGAGAAATATTGTTTGTTCTTAAAAGCTCCTGAGCAATGGTGACCGCCTTTTCTCGGGTCGTAGGAGACAAATACATCAACTCTGGTAATGCGATTCTGTTGTCCATTGGAATGTTGAATTTTAGGTTCAAGTGGTTTTTAGTCTGACGATATGCTGATTGGATAGGGTAAAAATTAATGCCAGAAACGACTGGTCTTTTTTGTTCTTCAAGCAGGTCTTAATTACACACTTTTAAAAAATTTGCGTGTAAAAAAAATCCCCATCTGGTTAAAGACGGGGATTTTAAAGTTGCCTTATTATTTGACTTCCTCAAAATTAACGTCCGTCACGTCGTCGGTTGCGCTGCTTCCGTTTGCGGCGCCTGGGTTACCTTGCGGTTCACCAGTTGGTCCGCCCGGCTGAGGCTCACCACCTTGTGCGTACATTTCCTGAGAAGCAGCTTGCCATGCGGCATTCAGTTTCTCCATTGAAGAGTCAATTCCTGCAAGATCCTGGCTTTGATGCGCAGTTCTCAATTCGGCTAATGCTCCTTCAATCGCTGATTTGTTTCCAGCAGAAAGCTTGTCGCCAAATTCTTTCAGTTGTTTATCAGTAGAGAAGATCAGGCTGTCAGCAGCATTGATTTTCTCGATTTTTTCACGTTCAGCTTTATCCGCTGCTTCGTTTGCTTTAGCTTCTTCACGCATACGGGTGATTTCTGCATCTGTCAAACCACTTGAAGCTTCGATACGGATTTTCTGCTCTTTGTTTGTGCCTTTATCTTTGGCAGAAACGTGCAGGATACCGTTTGCATCCACGTCAAATGTCACTTCGATCTGTGGTGTTCCGCGTTGTGCCGGTGGAATGTCGGACAAGTGGAAACGTCCTAATGTACGGTTCTGATTTGCCATCGGGCGCTCACCTTGCAACACGTGGATCTCAACAGAAGGCTGGTTATCAGCAGCAGTAGAGAATGTTTCTGTCTTTTTAGACGGAATTGTCGTGTTGGCTTCGATCAGTTTGGTAAATACACCGCCTAATGTTTCGATACCCAATGACAATGGAATAACGTCCAAAAGAAGTACATCTTTTACTTCACCTGTCAAAACACCACCCTGAATTGCAGCACCAATTGCCACAGCTTCATCCGGGTTAACGCCTTTCGAAGGTTTTCTGCCGAAGAATTTTTCAACTTCTTCCTGCACACGAGGAATACGCGTAGATCCACCAACCAGAATCACCTCGTTGATATCATTATTGGTATAACCTGCATTCTTCATTGCTTTCTTGCAAGGCTCCATCATTCTCAGGAATAATGAATCAGCAAGCTGCTCGAATTTCGCACGGGTTAATGTGCGTACAAGGTGTTTTGGAATGCCATCAACCGGGAATATATAAGGCAGGTTGATCTCAGTTTGTGTTGAGCTTGACAATTCCACTTTTGCTTTTTCCGCAGCTTCTTTCAAACGTTGCAAAGCCATTGCATCTCTTCTCAAATCGACAGCTTCGTCTTTTTGGAATTCGCCTGCAAGCCAGTTAATGATTACCTGGTCAAAGTCGTCACCACCAAGGTGTGTATCGCCATCCGTAGATTTTACTTCAAAAACGCCGTCACCCAATTCAAGGATCGAAACGTCGAAAGTACCGCCACCTAAGTCGAACACAGCGATTTTCATATCAAGGTGTTGCTTGTCCAAACCGTAAGCAAGTGCAGCAGCAGTAGGCTCGTTGATGATACGTTTCACATCAAGACCTGCAATCTGACCTGCTTCTTTTGTAGCCTGACGTTCTGCATCATTGAAGTAAGCAGGAACTGTAATAACCGCTTCTGTCACTTCCTGACCAAGATAATCTTCGGCAGTTTGTCTCATTTTCTGCAAAATGAATGCAGACACTTCCTGTGGCGTATATAACCTGTCTCCGATGGGGATACGAGGCGTGTTGTTTGGACCTTTATCAACGGTGTATGCAACAGTTTTTTGCTCACTTGTTACATCATCGTATTTTTTGCCCATAAATCTTTTTATGGAGCTGATAGTATGCTTGGGATTCGTGATCGCCTGGCGTTTGGCTGGTGCACCGATTTTGCGTTCACCATTATCCATGAATGCAACCACTGAAGGGGTTGTACGGGCACCTTCGCTGTTTGCAATTACAACCGGCTCGTTACCCTCCATGACAGCCACACAGGAGTTCGTTGTTCCTAAGTCTATGCCAATAATTTTTCCCATTGTTCTATATTAAAGTTAAGTATAATTTGATTCTGACTAATTCGCTGCCGCGGTTATTGCTTGACGCTTGCCGCAACAGTTGCTCAGAGGCTTTACTAAAAAGCCCGTACCAGAAACAAATGAATAAAAGGGGAGTGACAAAGTGTCAGGCTGAATAATGCCTGACACTTCCTGAGGTTGAAGTTGCTTAGGCTAGGTCGCCCATAAGCGGATCGCTCGTGCTGATTCGGCCGGTTTCAACGTGGCCTGCAAGGCGCACCAGGAAATCGGGCTGGTCTTCCAGCGTGACCGAGAAGTCATACCATTGGAAGCTTTTATCAAGATTCAGGATTAGTATTTTTTCAAACATTCCTGCAAGGCCATCATTATTTAATGTTACAAGTTGATTATTAGCGCCATAAGCATTATCCTGTATCAGGAAAGCACTTTTCGCTGTTTGCTTATCGCCTTCTATTTTTAGCTCGATGCTGCCGGTTGGTTTGCCGTTTTTGTCCAGTTGATAGTTAAATCCAACTTTTAGATTGCCCGTGGCCTTACTGCCCTGAAATTCCCGGAAAAAGCCGTTAGGGCCATAAACGCGCAGGTGATATTTCCCACCCTCGAAATCCTCTGGTTTCCACGACCCGGTAAGCGCATCGCCGGCTTTTACTGCATAATTCCAGACCTTAACATCTTCATTTTTGTATTTTCCAGGCGCATAAATCATAAAAGGAGCGCCAGCAGCCTTGTCGCGGAATATGCCATTTTTGGCTTCGAGCTTGATCTCAAATGCATTTTTGGCAGAGTTGAAGTTACCATCAGCCGCCAATTCATACGGAAGCGGGCAGGAGGGACGCGTTCCTTTTTCCTGTTTTGGCATCAGGGACGAGTTCAACGGGTTTTTGTTGATCTTCTCGATGTCTGCCTTGGACAATGCTTTGTAAGTGCTGGGCAGCTTTTTAAACTGTGCATTATAAATGCCCTCCATGAATTCATTGCGGGCGAGGAATTTTGGCAAAGCAATTTTTTCACCCTCATAAGGCGAGAATGTTGAAGTCAGGTCGCCGCAAATCGTCCTGCGCCATGCGCTAATGTTGGTTTCTTCGATCTTTTTGCCGGACTTATGACTCGTGAATTTTTCCAAAAACTGCAAAATGGAAGTGTGATCAAAAACCTCTGAACATACATTGCCCCCACGGTTCCAGGGCGAGGCCACGACCAGCGGAACCCGGAAGCCGAGTCCGATCGGACTTTCCCGGCATTCCTTCTTCTCTTTTTGGGTCATATCCTGCTCCATCGTCACAAATTCCGTTTTGCAATCGATGCCTTCGGAAACTGCGCCGGTGTCTTCCTTATAAGGATTGGGAACCACGAAAGGCGGAACGTGATCGAAATAGCCGTCATTTTCGTCGTAGCAAAGGATGAAAATGGTTTTTTTCCAAACTTCGGGATCAGCGGTCAGGATATCCATTACTTCCGAAACATACCAGGCTCCATACCAGGGGGAGGTGGGGTGGTCGGAGAAATTTTCGGGTGCCACGAGCCAGGAGACGGTTGGCAGTTTGCCGCTTTTTACATCGCTTCGAAACTGGTGCAGGATGTCGCCTTGCGGTGCTTTGGCTTCATGTTCAATGTCGCCGTCGTGATATTTTACGGTGGTTACCTTGCGATAATCCGGGTCATTCTTGTTGGTTGTAAAGGCTTTCTCGTGAATGTTCTTGGCGCGTTGTGAGAGCTTTTCATAGTTCTCAGGCGTCCATTTTTCGAGTTCTTCTTTTGCAAACGTGAGCTCCTTTTGCTTTGCAGTCAGGGACTTTTCAAGATCCGTCGCTGCTTTTGTTCCCTTTTCAGCTTTCGCCAGTTTCGCCTCCGTTTCTTTAATTTCGTTCGGAAGCGCAGCTAATCTTGCTTTTTGGTATTTCTGATAACCTGTGTGATAACGGATCTGATATTGGCTGAACCATTCAATCGGATTATCCGTAAAATTGGCCAGCCAGGAATCTTCCTCGCCCGTCAAGCCTGTATCTATACTAAGTTCGTTCTGATAAATGCGCCATGAAATGCCATTGTCTTCGAGGCGTTCGGGAAATGTCATCCATGATGCTTCCTTATCATCCGTCACATTTTCGTTTCTGACATTGGCATAATGTTCCGGCCCCGATTTCTCACGTACAGTCCCCGACCACAGATAAAGCCGGTTTGGCGTCGTGCCAGTAAGTGACGAACAGAAATTCTGGTCGCACACGGTGAAAGCATCCGCCAGTGCATAGTAAAATGGAATGTCTTCCCGGTTATAGAAACCTTGTGTCAACGGCATTTTGGCATAATCCTTATGGCCCGGCTGCTTCGCAACGAGCCATTTGTCATATTTTCCATCATTGCGCGCATCCACCTGGTTGGGCCAGGAATGGGGTAGGGAACCCATCCAGGTTGCATTCGATTCGCGCATGTTCAGCCGGAACGGAACATAGGTTTCGCCAAATGCATTGGTTTGCATCCAGACCAGATTTTTATTGGGAAGAGTGATTGCGCGGGGATCATTAAAGCCGCGAACACCTCGCAAAGAGCCGTAGCAATGGTCAAAAGAACGGTTTTCCTGCATCAGGATCACCACGTGTTCGGCGTCGAGGTAAGTGCTTCCTTTTTTGGGATCAATAGCGAGTGCCCTTTGTATGGAAGCCGGCAACACGCTGAACATGCCAGCTGCTCCGGTGAGCATGGTTGCCTTTTTTATAAATTCTCTTCTAGAGTCCATGGTGTTATCAGGAATAGGTTTTGGTAACGTTTTATATTACCGCTTATTTCTGCTAAAGTACCACCGATTTGGATTCGAAGAATTATTTTAATGTTAAGAGCGGACCGAAAGGGCAAAAAAAATCCCGCCGTTAAGGCGGGATGCTGTTTTATTTTACCTGATCAACGATCGCTTTGAATGCTTCCGGATGATTCATCGCCAAGTCAGCGAGAACTTTACGGTTCAGCTCGATGCCTGATGCACTTAGCTTGCCGATGAAAGCAGAATATGATAAACCGTGAAGACGTGCTCCCGCGTTGATACGCTGGATCCACAATGCACGGAAATTACGTTTCTTTTGCTTACGACCTTTGTATGCGTATGCCAAACCGCGCTCTACTGCGTTTTTAGCTACTGTCCATACATTTTTACGACGGCCGAAATAGCCTTTCGCGAGTTTTAATACTTTTTTACGTCTTGCACGTGACGCAACGTGATTTACTGAACGTGGCATAATTTAACTGTTTTTGATGGTCGGCGCTCTGATGAGTCTTGAAATGCCTTCTATCGGGTTGAACAAAAAACCAGAATTGGTATTCTAATTAATGGCTGCGACTTATTTCGCGAGCATAGCCATCACCTGCTTAACATTAGACACATCGATCAGACCAGTTTTAACCAATCCACGCTTGCGCTTGTTTGATTTCTTTGTCAGGATGTGGCTGTGAAACGCGTGTTTACGTTTGATTTTTCCAGTGCCGGTCAGCGCGAAACGCTTTTTAGCACCAGAGTTGCTTTTCATTTTAGGCATGATTCAAAAAATTATTAATTGATAAAATATAAAACAGCGCGCGAAATTAGCCAAAATGTTTCATAAATGAAAATCGTGTCCCTGACAAAGTCAAAGACACGATCCAGTCAAACATTATATATATCAGTAAATTCCTTCCGGGTTAACAAAACACCGGTTCGGTAACCGAATTTAAAAATCTATTTTTTAGCAGGAGCAGGTGCCAGAATGATCGTCATTCTCTTTCCTTCCAGTTTTGGCTCCATTTCAACCTTACCATATTCTGAAAGCGCTTCTGAGAATTTGTTCAACAGATTTACACCTCTTTCTTTAAATACAATGGTACGGCCAACGAAATGCACATAAGCCTTTACTTTCGAACCCTCTTTAAGGAAATTTATCGCATGCTTTAATTTAAAATCAAAATCGTGATCATCCGTATTAGGGCCGAAGCGGATCTCTTTGATGACAACTTTCATTGCCTTCGCCTTGATCTCTTTCTGCTTTTTCTTCTGCTCGTATTTAAACTTTGAATAGTCTACCACTTTGCAAACTGGCGGAACTGCCGTTGGCGCAATTTCAACTAAATCAAGGCTTTGCGCCTTTGCAAGAGCTCGGGCTGTATTGATATCAACTATACCTGGTTCAATATTTTCTCCAACCAGACGTACTTCTTTTGCTGTAATCCGTTCGTTTATTTTATAAGGTTCTTCGGGAACTCTTAACCGTCCACTCGGGGGTCTTAATGCCATATAACTTGGTTTGGTGTACTTTGGGTTTTGTTGGTAAAAGTCAAAAAAGTTAACACTGCTGTCACAAAAATAGTGCCTTAGTGCCGGAATAATAACAAAAAGTTAGAAAATCATCAAATTATGGCAGCCTCTTTCTTGAAAAAGCTCGCAAAATCCGCTATTGTCATGCTTCCCAGGTCGCCTTCGCCTTTTCTGCGGACTGACAATTTGCCCTCTGCTGCCTCTTTCTCGCCGACGATCAGCATGAAAGGAACCTTGGTAACTTCCGCGTCCCGGATCTTGCGACCGATCTTCTCATCGCGGTGATCCACAAAACCCCGAATGTCGTGATCCTGCAACTGGAAGAAAACGTCTTCCGCATAATCCGCAAATTTCTCAGAGATCGGCAGAATAGCAATCTGATCCGGTGAAAGCCACAATGGGAACTGCCCGGCCGTGTTTTCGATCAGGATCGCAATGAAACGCTCCATTGAACCGAACGGTGCACGGTGAATCATAACCGGCTGATGCTTCTGGTTATCAGAACCGGTGTATTCGAGGCCGAAACGTTTCGGCATCTGGTAATCTACCTGGATCGTGCCCAGCTGCCACTTTCTGCCCAATGCGTCACGCACCATGAAATCGAGTTTCGGGCCGTAGAATGCTGCTTCGCCAAGTTCGGTTACGGTGCTTAACCCTCGTTCCTGAGCGGCTTCAATGATCGCATTCTCAGCTCTTTCCCAATCTTCGTCTTTTCCTATATATTTCACTTTATCGTCCGGGTCACGGAGCGAGATTTGCGCGCTGTAATCCTCGAAACCAAGTGATTTGAAAACATATAATACCAAATCAATTACGCGAACAAATTCTTCCTTCACCTGATCCGGCCGACAGAAAATGTGTGCGTCGTCCTGTGTAAATCCGCGAACGCGTGTAAGTCCGTGTAATTCACCGCTTTGCTCGTATCTATAAACCGTTCCAAACTCCGAGAACCGCAATGGCAAATCTTTGTAGGAGCGGGGAGAGGTTTTGTATATTTCGCAGTGATGCGGGCAATTCATTGGTTTCAACAAATATTCCTCACCCACATTAGGTGTTTTGATTGGCTGGAAAGAATCCTTGCCGTATTTGTCCCAGTGGCCGGAAGTAACATAAAGTTCTTTGCTGCCAATGTTGGGCGTGATCACCGGCAGGTAACCCGCACGAGATTGCGCTTTGCTCAAAAACGACTGAAGACGCTCGCGAAGCATAGCGCCTTTGGGCAGCCACAACGGAAGTCCCTGACCCACTTTTTCTGAGAAAGCAAATAGTTCAAGCTCTTTTCCCAGTTTTCTGTGATCACGTTTTTTTGCTTCCTCCATCAATGTTACATACTCTTCCAATTCTTTTTGCTTCGGAAAAGTAATCCCATAAATGCGGGTTAACATTTTGTTTTCCTGCTTGTTACGCCAGTAAGCACCAGCTATGTTGGTTAGCTTAACTGCTTTAATGAAGCCGGTGTTGGGAATGTGCGGCCCGCGGCAAAGGTCGGTAAAGCCGCCTTGTTCGTATAATGTGATGGAACCATCTTCCAGGCCATCAATGAGTTCAAGTTTGTATTCGTCACCTTTTTGGGTGAACAGTTCCAGAGCATCCGCCTTGCTGATGGGCTTTCTGACATATTCATTTTTTTGACGCGCCAGTTCAAGCATCTTTGCTTCGATCTTTGGAAAATCATCCTGTGAGATCGATTTATCGCCCAGATCAACGTCATAGTAAAAACCTTTTTCTATCGACGGCCCCGTCCCGAATTTTACACCCGGATACAATGCTTCCAATGCTTCCGCCAGCAAGTGGGCAGAAGAATGCCAGAATGTTGATTTACCGTCTTCGTCGTTCCAGGTGAGCAATTTCACGAGGGAATCCTGCGTGATCTCACGCGTAGGGTCCCAAACCTCATTGTTCACTTTGGCTGCGATTACATTACGGGCCAAACCTTCACTGATACTGAGCGCAATGCCCATGGCAGTTATACCTTTTGGGTAAAACCGTTCACTTCCGTCGGGCAGGGTAATTTTTACTTGAGACGCGTCTTCCATTCAAAAATTTAATTCAATGACAATTAATCAAAGGCTTGTGAGGGCCACAAAGTACAAATCTATTCAATTTTAGCTTTTCGAGACGAGTCTACACGGATATTTGTAGTTCCTCTCGGCCTTATAACGTTAATTTTAACCCGGGATGTGTCCAGCAGCTTATAGCCGGAGCTGGCGCTTTCATTGGGATCATAAGTGGAGTAAATGTCTGTATTCTCCTCTCTTCTGATGCGCCAGAGGCCATTTCGGGCACTCTGGTCACCCGGGCTTAGCACGAGCGCGGTAGAATAATAGTCCACAGCTTTGGTATAATCGCCTGCTTTTTCATAGGCATAACCCAGCATATTATTGATATCCTTGGACTTAGGCTTTATTTTCAAAAGCTGCTCTAATGCCCGGATCGCCTTGTAATATTCTTTCAATTGCGTTCCAACTGTCGCGACGCGCATCAGCGCCTCCTCATAGGTCGGTTTCAGCGCGACTGCCTTCTGGTAACTAAGTAATGCCGTATCTGGTCTCGCCAGGGCATTGAAAATTTCCCCCTGTTCAAAATAAAGGCCGGGCACATTAGGGAAACGCTTTATGGCCTTATCATTGATGGTAAGTGCTTCAGCGGGATTTTTTAGTTTTCTTAATATAATAATGCTCTGCTCATAAGCCCTGAAAAGCTTGGGATTCACATTCATGGCGTATTTGAAGCTGGAAAGACTGGCCAGCGAATCTCCCTGCCGCGCCTGCAACATGCCTTTGACATAATAGGCAGAGCCATCATAAGGAGCCATTTTCAATGCTTGGTTCAGATAATTAACCGCTTCCCGGAAACGTCCCTTGGCTTGCAGGACGTCTGCTAGCAACACATACAACTCGGGACTGCTTTGCTGTAACGCTTCCGCACGCTGTGCATCCTCCAAGGCCTTATCGATCTCACCAAGCTCGCGGTTAATTTTTCCACGTAGCAAAAAATATTCACTTACATTTTCCTGCTCGTAAATAGATTCGTTAATGTCGTCAAGCGCTTCCGTATATTGTTCTCTTTCAAAATAGATGCGGGCCCGTTTGAAATAATTCTGATCCGTATCAATGCTGCGGTTAATGAGCTCGGTAAGAGAAAGTAAAGCGTCATTTTGCCATTGCTCATGTGATTTCTTCACTACGGGCGGAATGCGCGTGGAATTTCTGGCATCGCTCTGGCAGGATTGAATTAGCCCGGTCAGCACAATGCAAAGCAACAGTAATATGCGTTCGAAAGTTTTAGACATTCTGGTCCGAGAATCTTGAAAATACGCCTAATGGAAGGTTTTTGCCAAAAGAATCCGGGATAAACAACTCGCCAAATTCATGGTGAATCTGCGTCCCGAAATGTGCTTTGATCAAATTCTCCACGATGAGCGCCGAGAAGCCCAAAGAATATAAATTGATGATAAAAAAGAAATTTTCCTTCTTCAAAAGTAACGCGCAAAGTTTCAGGATCTCATTCAGACTTTCTTCCAAAAGCCACTTCTCGCCATCCGGACCGCGACCATAGGCGGGCGGATCCAGAATAATGCCATTATATTGATTGCCTCTGCGCACTTCTCTCTGCACAAATTTCAATGCGTCTTCCACAACCCAGCGAATGTTATCCAATCCGCTCAGGTCCATGTTTTCCCGCGACCAGCTGATCACCTGTTTTACCGAATCCACGTGGGTAACATCCGCGCCGGAAGCTTTTGCTGCAAGTGAGGCAATGCCTGTATAAGCAAACAGATTAAGGACAGAAGGCTTCGTTTCCGGGATCTGTTTCAGCTTTTTGGCAATGTAGTCCCAGTTTGTTGCCTGCTCAGGAAACACGCCGACATGCTTAAAAGAGGACAATGCCAGTTTCGAGCGCAAGTGCAGTTCTTTGGTCCGATATTGAAAAACCCACTTGTCCGGCATGCCGTCCTTTGCAATCCACTGACCTTTTTCCTGAGAATTTTTATCTTTTTTGAAAACCGCATTTGAACGCTTTTCCCATTCAGCCTCAGAAAGGGTTTTATCCCAAATCGCCTGTGGTTCAGGGCGCGATAAAATGTATGGACCAAACCGTTCAAGCTTTTCAAAGCCGCCGGTATCAATCAATTCGTAATCTGTATGTTGCTCCGGAGATAATAGAATCATGAAAATATAAATTTTTAAAAAATTTCCGTTGGCTTAAGCCTACGGGAATGGGCAATGGGGCAATGGTTTTAATATGCGATTTTGTTTAAATAAAATACATTGCGCCTTCCTCTGGACTGCGGATCGCCGGCTGCATTGATAATGCGTTGCTCGCCCCATGCCAGGTAAAAGTTCTCATACCAGTAATCGATGTCGTCGGTGCTGGTTTTTCTTACTTTATCACCTTCGACATTGGTCTCGTTCGGGATAACACGATCGCCGTCCACCACCTGGTTCCCTTTGATGATCTTGCTCCGGATGGCGCCGTTATGGCTATAAACCAGGCGTGAGTTACCATTGGTAAAAGTCTGCACCTTGATCTTCTCGCGCAGCTCCATGCTTTTCACATTATCAAAATTAATGCTGTTGTCCCAAAGCAATTTTCCGTTTTCATCCACATCGGCCACCACAGCATGTGTGTAAGTGAAGCCATCAAAAACCTGCTGGTTATAGCCGCCGCGTCCGCCGTACATCGGGTTCCATAGGTAAGGATTATAAAGGCCCATTCCAAAGGGATAACCCATCATGCTGCCATAACCCATGCCGCCCATCATCATGGGGTTCTGGTAACGGTATTCAGGATAAAAAACCTCTGCTACCAACAGGAAATTGTCGTTTTTCGGAACAATGTCATGCACTAGTAATCGGTAATTCAGTTTCAGATCATCGCCGCTTTCTTTCTTCTTGCGAATGCGTTTTTCCATCTTTTCCTGCTGCCGCTCGTTCATGAAATTGAAGAAATTCTTAAACTCGGTAAAGCTGTGGTAACGCGTAAAAACCGGCTCATCCCCCACGATCTTGCTGATATAAAGTCCTTGCGAAGCCGCATTGGACGTGCTTTGCATGTTCCGGTAGCCATATGTGCCGATTACGACCCTTACGGAGTCGTTGAGCACTTGTAACCTGCCGCTCAGCAACGAATAATCATCCTCGGGATCCACGGAAACCTGCGCATAAAGCTCACCGGTTTCTTCATACGAACGAGCCACAATGCGGGTCTGCCTTCCTTTTTTTACTGCGAAACAAACATTCACCAAATGATGCGCCGTGTCCACTTCAACGGTCTGAATGGCATTAGAGCCTTTGATAGCCGAGGGCAAAACCTTCGTTTGGGATGTCCTGAGCTGTGTTAGAATTAAAACTGGCTCATTGCGGACCATTCCGGCCATGAAAACGGAGTAACCCAATGTTTTGAAATCAGTGATCTCGAAACGATCGAGTGTGTTGATCGTAAATGTTTCCACAAAGCCCGGCCCGACATTCACTTTCACGATCTGATATAAGGAACTGCGGTATTTGCTGAAAAGCAAAAACACAGCCTGGCCATCGTAGGAGGAGGTTATATAGTCCAGATTGGATTCAATAGGCCCGTCAATCGACCAAACGCGTTCCAGGTTTGTATCAAATTTTTGAACATTGAATGTGCCTTTCTCAGGTTTGGAAATGAGCAAGACGCCTTGCGCGCCGAGCGGCACCGTCTGGTAAGCCATATTACCTGATAAAGGCAACTCTATCCTCTTAACACCTTGTGCAGCAGCCAGCAATGATGCTGTAACAAGGCTAAAAAGCAACAAGATCTGACGAAGTGCAGAAATGGAATTAAGATTCATGTGCCAATGCAACAATAATGTCGAATTCTTCACGCTTAACCGGCACTACCGAAAGTCTGGACAAGCGCACCAGTTCCATATTTTTGAGAATATCATGCTTCTTGATCTGTTCGAGCGTGACCGTTTTAGGAAAATGCTCCACCGGGACCACGTTAACAACCACCCAGTCACCCGTATCGATCGTTGGATCGGGATAATGTTCTTTTGAAACTTTGGCCAGACCCACAACCTCCTTACCAATGTTGCTATGATAAAAAAGCACCAGATCGCCTTTCTTCATGGCCATCAGGTTGTTACGTGCGGCGAAATTCCGGACGCCGTCCCACATGCCTTCCTTTTCTGCTACAAGATGGTCCCAGGAATATTTATTCGGTTCACTTTTTACAAGCCAATGGTTCATGAATTTCAGTTAGGTTTTAAACGAATTTGTTGGTTTCAGAGATGGATCTTGCGATCAGGGAAATTTCGGGTATTTGCTGAAATCGGGTTTTCTTTTTTCAAGAAACGATTTCTGGCCTTCTTTCGCTTCCTCGCTCAGATAATAAAGCAATGTTGCATTGCCAGCCAATTCCTGAATTCCGGCTTGTCCATCCAGTTCCGCATTGAACGAGCTTTTCAGCATCCGGATAGACAATGGACTCTTTTCCTGGATTTTCTTACACCATTCAACCGTTGTCGTTTCCAGGTCTTCCAAAGGAACGACTTTATTTACCAAACCCATTTGCAATGCTTCCTGCGCATCATATTGATCGCATAGGAACCAGATTTCGCGTGCTTTTTTCTGTCCCACAACCCGTGCAAGATAAGATGCACCAAAGCCGCCGTCGAAACTCCCAACCTTTGGGCCTGTTTGTCCGAAACGCGCATTTTCAGCCGCAATAGAAAGGTCGCAGATCACGTGCAGCACGTGTCCGCCGCCTATGGCCCAGCCTGCCACCATAGCGATAACTGCCTTAGGAATAGAGCGGATCATGCGTTGCAGATCCAGCACATTCAAACGCGGCACATGGTCATCGCCAATGTAACCGCCATGCCCGCGAACGGACTGATCGCCGCCGGAACAGAATGCTTTTCCGCCTTCGCCGGTTAAAATAATAACGTCGATACGCGTGTCTTCGCGGCAAATGTGCATCGCGTCGATCATTTCGGTAACGGTGAGCGGCGTGAATGCGTTGTGTTTATGCGGGCGATTTATGCTTATTTTTGCAATGCCTTCGTGAAGCGTAAAAAGGATTTCCTCGTATTCTTTAATGGTTTCCCACTGGATTGAGCTTGACATAAATTCGGAATGTAAATGAATAATCTGGCGTTAAAAAGTTAACTATAACGGCCGTTAACTCGTTCGCAACAATCTGCGAAATTACAGATTGTTTGGGTTTCCTTCAAAAACAAATGAATAACTTTCCAATGCCCTGGAACACAAGTATAAGCGCAATTGAAACGCAGGAAAGGCCGGAGCATTCCTACTTTGCCGAGGCATATGATTTCATGCAATCCTGGATGAATGGCCAGCAAACCTTCACATTACAGACTTCCGGCTCGACCGGGACGCCCAAACCGATCCTAATTCACCGAAGCCAGTTGATCGCAAGTGCAAACATGACGGGCAAGGCGCTGGGCCTTCGTTCAGGGACGCGCGCGCTCGTTTGTCTGAATGTACATTATATAGCGGGCCTGATGATGCTTGTCCGCGGGATGGAGCTGGATTGGGATCTGACGGTCATTGAACCGTCCGCCAATCCGTTGCTGGACGTTAACAGGCTTGATACATTCGATTTCACTCCTTTGGTGCCGTTGCAACTGGGCGCTATCCTTGAAAATCCAAAGACAGAAAATCAGGTGAACAGATTAGGAACAGTGCTTTTGGGCGGAGCGCCTGTCAATGTTTCGCTGCAAAGAAAAATTGAATCATTGAACGTTCCGGTTTACCAAAGTTACGGGATGACCGAAACGGTTTCGCACATTGCGTTGCGCAAGTTGAACGGAGAAAATTTTTCCGAAGATTACCAATTCCTGCCCAACATTGTTTATGGCACAGACGATCGCGGCTGCCTGCACATTTCCGGGCCGGTTACGAATGGTGAAGTTGTCCAGACGAATGATCTGGTTGAGATTGCCGGAGATACATTCAAATGGATCGGAAGGGCTGATAATGTGATCAATTCGGGAGGCGTTAAGATCGTTCTTGACAAAGTGGACGCGACCGTAGGCAAAGTGTTTTATGATTTAAAGATCGGGAATGCATTTTTTAACTGGTTCGTTTCGGATGAAAAACTGGGGCAGAAACTGATCCTGGTTGTTGAGGGAACCGCGAATACTTTTCAGGCAAAGGACATGATTGAAGAAATTAGAAAAAGCCTTTCCGCCTATGAAACGCCGAAACATGTTTACTTTGTGCAGCATTTTAATAAAACAACCACGGACAAGGTCGATAAGCGGCGCACGGTCCAACAACTTTTAGCATCTCAAAATGGATAAGAATATTCAGATCCCCGGTTACTACATCATTCGTTTTCAAACAGCCTCCGTCGTTCCGGCCCCTTATTCGCATTTTTATACATTAAAACTCGATATCGTTGCGAAGGACCAGCTTACGGTGGATTTTGACATTAAATATCTGGATCGCGATGAGTTGGATGAGGACGATCTGCTGGACGAAGGTTTTTCACCGGATGATGATTACGCCTGGAAAGGTAATGTTCCCGCGATCTGGATCGCGCAGTTTCAGGACATTATGACTTCTTCCAAAATCATCAGAAAAAGAGAAGAAAGTGAATTTGAGGATTTTGTAGAAATTGAGCTCGACGAGAATGGTAAAATGGTTACTATTTATCCGGTCGATAAGGAACGCTGGTCGTACTTCTTACAGGAGTTTATGCAGGCAGTTTTTGAAGCGGGTGGGAGAGAGATGCCATTTGAGCTTACTTACCTCGAAATTGACGGCGATAATCAGAAGCAGCTGGACCTGCGCGCATCATTCGCAGAAAAATCGTTCACATTGGTAAAGGATAAAGCGCCGGCCCGGAAACTGGAATGGTCGCAATTGCAAAAGGTTATGGACACGGTTTATAAGGCCGAGTTCGTTCCTGATAATGCTTCGGACAAAAAGCCTTCTAAAAAGGGAAAATACATTACTGCCGGAGACGGACTTTGGTATCAAATGGGCGTGGCGATCCTTGAAACAACCTCAAAAAGCCGGGATTTAGACAAAATTGAAGCTTTGTTCAATTCTTTATCCAAATAATTGTTGTTCAAATTATTAAGATCTGTACTGGTTCAGTTCCTGCTGCAACTCATCTACCAGCAGGCTGACCCTTTCCAGTGAAGGCTGCGGTGTAGGCAGTTGCAAACTTACAAATGCCTTCACTTCCCAAACTTCCTGCACATCCTGCAAAGGAACCTCTAATTCTTCAAACTCGGCCATATCGGATGTCAGAAGCAACATTCCCGAAGTTTTAACCTGATTAAATGCAGTCCTGTAAACGAATCCGTGGCCACGCAGGACAAACATGTATTGCATACCATCCTTAATGTCATACCAATTCCTCACGAATGTTCCCACCAGGATAGAACCCGGGTAGGCAAAGTCTGTACCGCTTTCAAAGGCCCGGTAATAGCCCATAGGCAGGTTAGGAAGCTGGAAAACGGGAAGTTGGTTCAGGTAGCCCGGATTTTGAAAGTTAGCAAGATATTCCTGCTGTAAATCTTTTGCAACCCATTGAATGGTAGGATAGTTAACTACTTTTTCCTCAACCTGTGTATTAAACTGGCTGCCCTGGAATTGGTTGTTAAAAACAGGCAGCTGTGAATCAGGACGAGCGCTCGCTGCCGTGTTTTGTATAGCTGGCTGGTTCTGTGGCTCGCCATTTACAGGCTTAAAATTAACCTGCTTGGAAACCATTCTGATCTCCGGTTCAGGCTGCTGATATTTTTCAATGATTTTTGACAAAGGCTGCGGTTCCGAAAAAGCCGGGATGCGGATCTGCGATGGAGCAGGCGCATTGCCCGAATGCGACACCGTCATAGGCCGACCGGCATTCATGGGCAAGGACATATCCGGCGTTTCCCTTAATTTCCTGAGGTCATTTTTGAGCAGGTTATCCACTGTAATGCCAAACGCCGCCGCCATATTTTTTAAATTGGTCAGGTTTGGATTGGCACGGGCCTCTTCGTAAGCGCCAAGCAGAGAGCGTTTTATCGCGATCTTTCTTGCAAATTGCTCCTGAGTCAGGCCATTCAGCCTCCTGAGATATTTGATATTATTGCTGACGATGCTCATGATGAATGCCTTTCAGGTTATTGGTAAATTTCCTTCTTAGCAGCTTTGAAAGTGTTGGTTAGCAACCCACAAATGGTCATCAGACCAACGCCTCCCGGAACGGGCGTAATGTAGCTCGTTTTTGGCGCCACGTCATTAAAGTTAACGTCACCCTTGATCGCAAAACCGCTTTTCTTGGTCTCGTCCACAACTCTCGTAATGCCCACGTCAATCACTACTGCTCCTTCTTTAACGTAATCAGCGGTCACAAATTCTGGTCGGCCCAGGGCAACGATCAAAATATCGGCGGTTTGGCAAATTTCTTTCAGATTCTGTGTTTTTGAATGTGTAATGGTTACCGTGCAATTGCCCGGATATTCATTACGCTGCATTAATATGCTCATCGGCAACCCCACGATCTGGCTGCGGCCGATCACTACGCAATGTTTTCCGCTGGTTTCGATCTTGGCGCGAATCAGCATTTCCAATATCCCGAACGGAGTTGCCGAAATGTAAGCAGGCAAGCCTTTGCACATTTTGCCCACGTTCACCGGATGAAAACCATCCACGTCCTTAGCCGGACTAACGGCTTCCATAATGGTGTTTTCAGAAATATGTTTGGGTAGGGGAAGCTGCACAATGAATCCGTCCACGTCCGGATCATTATTTAATCCTTCTACTGCATCCAAAAGTTCTTTTTCACTTATTTCAGGCCCGAATCTCAGTAATGTTGATGTGAAACCAATTTCTTCACAGCTTCTGATCTTGGATGCTACATAGGTTTCGCTTGCGCCATCTGCACCAACGAGTATGGCGGCCAAATGCGGCTTTTTGCCACCACCGGCCACCCAGGCTTCCACTTCGTTTTTTATTTCAAACTTAATTTGGGATGAAATCGCTTTCCCGTCTAGTAACTGCATTATTGACTGATAATATTTTTGATAAGAATTTCCATTCCCGTAGTCGCCTTTTCCTGAATGAATGTCATGTTGGGTTTAAGGCTGATATCGGGTTTTGCAGGATCGATAATATAAATGGGCTTGTCCGCGCCGACGTAATGCACGAGTCCGGCTGCCGGATAAACTGCCAGCGACGTGCCGACAACCACAAAGATGTCAGCCTGTTCCGTAACATCCATCGCGATTTCCATCATCGGGACTTCCTCTCCAAACCAAACAATGTGCGGCCTCAGCTGGCTCCCAAGTTCACAGAGATCACCCGTTTTTAGCTCCCAGGATGACATTTCATAAACCAGGTCAGGGTTCTTCGTGCTTCTGGATTTGAAAAGCTCGCCATGCAAATGAATTACGTTTGAAGAACCGGCGATCTCGTGGAGGTTATCGACGTTTTGGGTAATGATGGTTACGTCAAAATCCTTTTCCAACTCCACGAGCGCATAATGGGCAGCATTGGGCTTCACGTCCGCAGCCTGCTTTCTGCGCTGGTTATAAAAGTCCAGCACAAGTTCCTGGTTACGCTGCCAGGCTTCCGGGGTGGCCACATCCTCAATGCGGAAGTTGTCCCACAAACCGCCATTGTCGCGGAATGTGCTGATCCCGCTTTCGGCACTGATGCCCGCTCCGGACAGCACTACAAGTTTTTTCATGATCTTTATTTTCTAGTGTGTAACTGATTTAATATTAGCTCTTTTTCGCTGCTTTGGGTGCTGCGGGCTTTTTAGCCGCCGGTTTCGCCGCTGCTTTTTTAGCCGCCGGTTTTTTGGCTGCCGGTTTTTTCTCCGCCACCTTTTTCTCTGCCGGTGCTTTTACAACAGCCGCCTTAGCCGCCGGTTTCTTGCCAAATCTTCCCGCAGGCTTGTCCGGTGTCTCTGCCGCCAGCTTCACCACTTCTTCATAAGTAAGCGATGCCGGTTCTGTTCCTTTCGGAATTTTAACATTCTTTTTTCCAAAAGCAATGTAAGGTCCGTATTTACCATTCAGCACTTTCGCGTCCGGATCTTCGGCGAACTCTTTAATGGTCCTGTTGCTGTCCTGTAAGCGTTTTTCAGTGATAATTTCGATCAGTCTGTCTTCGGTGACAGCCATTGGATCGTCTGTTCTTGCCAGAGAATAATATTTGCCGTCGTGCTTTACATATGGACCGAATTTTCCGATGTTGACGATCAGTTCTTTCTCCTCGTACAAACCTACTTCGCGTGGCAGTTTAAATAATTCAAAAGCTTCTTCCAGCGTAATGTTCTCCATCAGCTGACCTTTCATCAAGCTCGCAAATTTTGGTTTTTCCTCATCTTCCGCATCACCGATCTGCACATAAGGGCCATATTTACCAATCCTTACGGACACTTTTTTGCCCGTTGCAGGATCTTCGCCCAGATCGCGCGACGTGAGGCTGCGGTCGATGGCTTCTTCGTTTGCCTCGGTTACTTTCTTCTGAAATGGCGTGTAAAAGTTCTTGATCATCTGGCGCCATTCGAGCTGGCCTTCGGCAATGTGGTCAAAATCCTTCTCAACATTAGCCGTAAAAGAGTAATCAATAATGTCATTAAAATGACTTACCAGGAAGTCATTCACGACCATTCCGGTGCTGGTAGGAAAGAGTTTTGCCTTTTCCGAGCCGTAAATTTCTTTATTTACCTTGCTGTTGATCTGGTTATTAGCCAGCGTCAGTTCTTTAAAATCGCGTTCCGTTCCCTGGCGGTCTTCTTTTACAATGTATTCGCGCCTTAATATGGTAGAAATCGTTGGTGCGTATGTGGATGGACGTCCGATGCCCATTTCTTCCAGTTTTTTGACCAAACTTGCTTCAGTATAGCGGGGCGGGTTTCTTGTGAAGCGTTCCGTCGCTTTCATGTCTGCCAGGTTCAGGATCTGGTTAATGTTTAGCGGAGGTAGCATTCCTTTCTGCTCTTCATCGCCTTCATCGTCGCTGGATTCCATATATACTTTCAGGAAACCTTCGAATTTGATCACCTCACCTTGTGCAACGAGTTCTTCGGAAGTAGTTGAAATAGAAATGGTTGCTGTTGTGCGTTCCAGTTGCGCATCCGACATTTGTGATGCGATGGCACGTTTCCAGATCAGCTCATACAAGCGCTGCTCATTGCGGTCGCTGCTGCCATTTAATGTAGAAAAATCAGTTGGCCTGATGGCTTCGTGAGCCTCTTGCGCCGACTCGTTTTTGGTCTTGAATATCCTTTTATTGTAATAATCCTGTCCGTATTCCTTCGTAATTTGAACCCGTGCTTTTTCCAATGCTTCCTCCGACAAATTCGTGGAGTCCGTTCTCATGTAGGAAATTTTACCTGCCTCATAGAGCCGCTGTGCAACGGTCATGGTCTGCGCTACGGAAAAGCTCAGCTTACGGGATGCTTCCTGTTGTAATGTAGAAGTTGTGAATGGCGGTGCTGGTGTTTTTTTGGCTGGTTTAACTTCAAGGCTTTTAATTGAGAACTGTGCGCCGATGCATTTTTCGAGGAATTTCATCGCATCCTCTTCCTGCGGAAAGTTCTTCGCCAATTCTGCATTCAGGACTTTGCCATTTCCAAGATCAAAATGCGCAGTCACTTTGAAGCTGCTTTTGCTTCTGAACGCATCGATTTCCCTTTCCCTTTCAACAATGATACGGACCGCAACCGATTGCACACGTCCGGCCGAAAGGTTTGATTTACCAATTCTTATTTTTTTCCAGAGCACCGGGGAAAGCTCATAACCTACGAGCCTGTCCAGGATCCGGCGCGCCTGCTGCGCGTCCACCAGATCTACATCTATTATACGCGGTTTGGAAATCGCATTTTGTAAAGCAGTTTTCGTAATCTCCCTGAACACAATTCTTTTAGTGTCGTCGGGTAACCCCAAGGCTTCTTTCAAGTGCCACGAAATCGCCTCTCCTTCGCGGTCATCATCCGTTGCGAGCCATACTTCTGCGCCCTTGGCGAGTTTTTTAAGCTCGGATATCACCTTTACTTTATCAGCGGAAATTTCATAAGAAGGCTGGAAACCATGCTCAACATCCACACCCATATCATGCTCCGGAAGGTCACGAACGTGCCCGAAACTTGACTTGACGGTGAAATCTGCTCCTAAATAACTTTCAATGGTTTTGGCCTTCGCCGGTGACTCTACGATCACCAGATTTTTTGACATAACTTTGGATTTAAGGGATCTTGTAGCACTTTGAATGTCCAAATATAGGGTACAATCCTGCAAAAAATCAAAGCGCTGCTGAAAAGGTAATCTAAAATCGCCGATAATGCGGCAGTCCCTGTTGGGCGTATTTGAAATAATTTCTCAAATATCCCGGCTGTAAGAACAAAAACTTTAAGGGCGAGGTTATTTAAATGCGTCCTTAGTATATAATGATGCTAAATAGTAGTGAAAAGCGGCAGGCAAGCCTCAGCTTATGCCGTAAATTCGTACTTTCGCGTGTTTTAATGATCAAAAATCTTCCACCTAATTGAGGCGTATATTGTATTTTTCACTATGAACATTTATAAGGATTACATCAAGGAAATTGAAGAAAGAGCAGCCCAGGGACTTCATCCTAAGCCGATAGACGGCGCCGAGTTGCTGGGAGAAATCATCGCACAGATAAAGGATACGGAAAACGAGTATCGCGAAGATTCTCTTAAGTTTTTTATCTACAACACATTACCAGGAACAACAAGCGCTGCCGGTGCGAAAGCCAGGTTCCTGAAAGAAATCATTCTTGGCGAATCCATCGTTTCAGAAATATCACCCGCTTTTGCATTTGAACTGCTGTCGCACATGAAGGGCGGTCCTTCCATTGGCGTATTGCTGGATCTTGCATTGGGCGAAAATTATTCGATTGCAAAACAAGCGGCTGCGGTGCTTAAAACGCAGGTTTACTTATATGATGCAGACACAGATCGTCTGAAAGAAGCATTTAAAAGCGGCAACGAAATCGCCCGGGAAATCCTTGAAAGCTATGCCCGCGGGGATTTCTTCACATTGCTGCCTGAAATACCGGAAGAAATTAAGATCGTAACATTCATTGCCGGAGAAGGGGACATTTCAACCGATTTGCTCTCTCCTGGTAATCAGGCGCACTCACGCTCTGACCGCGAACTACATGGTCAATGTATGATCACAACCGCCGCCCAGAAGCAAATTAAAGCATTACAGGAAGAGCATCCTGACAAAAGCGTGATGTTGATTGCTGAGAAAGGCACGATGGGCGTGGGCTCTTCGCGCATGTCCGGTGTGAATAATGTGGCGCTTTGGACTGGTAAACAAGCAAGTCCGTATATCCCTTACGTTAACATTGCGCCTATTGTGGGTGGAACGAATGGTATTTCACCTATTTTCCTAACCACTGTTGATGTTACAGGGGGAATTGGAATAGATTTGAAAAACTGGGTGAAGAAAGTGGACGAGAACGGAAACGTTGTTCGTAACGAAAGCGGAGATCCGGTTTTGGAAGAGGTTTATTCGGTTGCTACGGGCACTGTTTTGACCATTAATACAAAAACAAAAAAACTGTACAATGGCGACAAGGAACTGATTGACATTTCCAAAGCGCTTACGCCACAGAAAAAGGAATTTATCAGAGCAGGCGGCTCCTATGCCATTGTTTTTGGTAAAAAAATACAAACGGTTGCGGCAAAAATTTTAGGTATCGAACCTACGCTTGTTTTCGCACCTTCTAAAGAAATTTCAAATGAAGGCCAGGGCCTTACTGCGGTTGAAAAGATCTTCAACAGAAACGCAGTTGGGACAACGCCGGGTAAAGTTTTGCACGCCGGTTCTGATGTTCGCGTAGAGGTTAACATTGTCGGTTCGCAAGATACGACGGGGCTAATGACCGCTCAGGAACTGGAATCAATGGCTGCGACAACCATTTCGCCGATTGTGGACGGGGCTTATCAATCTGGTTGCCACACCGCATCGGTTTGGGATAAAAAAGCGCAGGCTAACATTCCGAAACTGATGAAGTTTATGAATGATTTCGGCCTCATCACAGCGCGTGACCCGAAGGGCGAATATCACTCGATGACCGATGTGATCCACAAAGTCCTTAACGACATTACTATTGACGAATGGGCAATCATCATCGGTGGCGACTCACATACAAGAATGTCCAAAGGCGTTGCTTTTGGTGCTGACTCGGGAACTGTTGCCATTGCGCTTGCAACCGGTGAAGTTTCCATGCCAATCCCCGAATCCGTCAAGGTAACATTCAAAGGCGACATGAAAGGCCACATGGATTTCCGTGATGTCGTTCACGCCACACAGGCGCAGATGTTGCAGCAATTTGGCGGCGAGAACGTTTTCCAGGGCCGCATCATTGAAGTGCATCTGGGAACATTACCAGCCGACCAGGCATTTACATTTACCGACTGGACTGCGGAAATGAAGGCGAAAGCTTCCATTTGTATTTCAGAAGATGACACGTTGATCGAATCCCTGGAAATTGCAAAAAACAGGATCCAGATCATGATTGATAAGGGCATGGAGAACCACAAGCAGGTTCTTCAAGGACTGATCAACAAAGCAGATAAGCGCATTGCTGAAATCAAATCCGGTGAAAAACCTGCTTTGGTTCCTGATGCAAATGCTAAATATTATGCAGAAGTTGTCATTGATCTCGACGCGATCGTTGAACCGATGATTGCCGATCCGGATGTAAATAATAAAGAGGTTTCAAAGCGTTACACCCACGATACAATCCGTCCGCTTTCTTTTTATGGAGAGGACAAAAAAGTTGATCTTGGTTTCGTAGGCTCTTGTATGGTTCACAAAGGGGATTTGAAAATTGTTTCTCAAATGCTCCGTAATCTGGAAGAACAAAAAGGCAAAGTTGAATTCTTCGCTCCGCTGGTTGTGGCCGCGCCGACTTACAATATTATAGAAGAGCTGAAAAAAGAAGGTGACTGGGATGTTTTGCAAAAATACTCAGGGTTTGAATTCGACGATAACGCTCCGAAAGTAGCGGCGCGTACGGAATATGAAAATATGATGTATCTGGAACGTCCGGGCTGCAACCTTTGCATGGGTAACCAGGAAAAGGCCGCCAAAGGCGATACAGTTCTGGCTACTTCGACCCGTCTTTTCCAGGGAAGGGTTGTTGAAGATTCGGATCGTAAAAAAGGAGAGTCATTGCTGGCATCTACGCCGGTGGTCGTTTTGTCCGCAATCCTCGGACGCATTCCGAACATTGAGGAATACAAAGCGGCGGTGGTTGGCATCGACCTGACGAAGTTTGCACCGCCAGTTAAACAATTGGCGAGATAATCGATACTGGCACAGTTGTTGACGCGTGTGAATGTATTAGCATAAATAATAATTACTATGGCTTTTGACTTAGACATGATTAAGGGCGTTTATGCCCGTATGCAGGAAAGGGTGGAAGCTGCTCGTAAGATAGAGGGGCGGCCTTTAACGCTTGCAGAAAAGATTTTATATTCCCATTTGTGGGAAGGAACCCCTACACAGGTTTACGAGCGCGGCAAGTCCTACGTGGATTTTGCTCCCGACCGTGTTGCTATGCAGGATGCCACCGCCCAAATGGCGCTGTTGCAGTTCATGCAGGCCGGGCGGCCGCAGGTTGCAGTTCCCTCAACCGTGCATTGTGATCACTTGATCCAGGCAGAGGTTGGGGCGACGCAGGATTTGAAAAATGCGGTTGACAAGAACAAAGAAGTTTATGACTTCCTTTCTTCCGTTTCCAATAAATACGGCTTAGGCTTCTGGCGCGCAGGCGCTGGTATTATTCACCAGGTTGTGCTTGAAAACTATGCATTTCCGGGCGGTATGATGATCGGGACGGACTCACACACGCCTAATGCAGGTGGTTTGGGCATGATCGCGATAGGTGTCGGCGGTGCGGATGCCAGTGACGTCATGTCCGGTTTGGCTTGGGAGCTTAAAATGCCTCGTTTGATCGGCGTTAAACTAACTGGTAAGCTAAGCGGATGGACTGCTGCGAAAGACGTTATTCTTTGGGTTGCAGGCCAGCTGACAGTAAAAGGCGGAACCGGCTACATTGTCGAGTATTTCGGTGATGGTGCAGAAAGCATTTCAGCCACAGGTAAGGCGACGATCTGTAATATGGGAGCTGAAATCGGTGCTACTACATCGATTTTCGCATATGATGAAAGAAGCGCTGCTTATCTGAGAGCAACCGAAAGGGCTGAAATAGCAGATGCAGCGGACAACATTAAGTCATATCTGCGATCTGATGAAGAGGTTTATGCAGATCCTGCGACCTATTATGATCAGTTGATCGAACTGGACCTTTCTACACTGGAACCGCACGTAAACGGACCTTTTACACCGGATTTGGCCTGGCCTTTGTCTAAATTCGCCACTGCGGTGAAAGAAAATGGCTGGCCGGAAGTACTTTCGGTTGGGTTGATCGGATCCTGTACAAATTCAAGTTATGAGGATGTTAGCCGCGCTGCGTCTCTTGCGCAGCAGGCTGTGGATAAGAAACTGACTGTAAGCTCGGAATATACCATTACGCCAGGTTCGGAACTCGTTCGCTATACGGTGGAACGCGATGGATACCTCGATACATTTGCCAAAATCGGCGGTGTTGTACTTGCGAATGCTTGCGGACCTTGTATTGGTCAGTGGGCGCGTCATGGGGCTGAAAAAGGAGAGAAAAACTCCATTATCACTTCCTTCAACCGTAATTTCTCGAAACGTGCGGATGGTAACCCCAACACGCACTCATTCGTAGCTTCGCCTGAGATCGTAACTGCACTAGCCATCGCCGGTAGGCTTACTTTTGATCCGCGAACAGATAAGCTGGTTAACTCGGAAGGTGTTGAAGTAATGCTGGACGAGCCAACCGGTTTAGAGCAGCCGATAAGAGGGTATGCCGTAGAAGACGCCGGTTACCAGGCTCCTGCGGAAGATCCAAGCCAGGTTCAGGTTTTGGTAAGCCCAACTTCGGACCGCTTACAATTGCTGGAACCGTTTGCTGAATGGGAAGGGACAGATCTAAGAGGGTTGAAACTGCTTATCAAGGCAAAAGGAAAATGTACGACAGACCATATTTCAATGGCTGGCCCATGGTTGAAATATCGTGGTCACCTCGATAATATTTCCAATAACATGCTGATTGGTGCGGTAAATTATTACAATGAAAAAACCAACACCATCAAAAATCAGCTTACCTACGAATATTCGGAAGTCCCCGCTGTGCAGCGTGATTACAAAGCGCATGGGATTGGAACGATCGTTGTAGGTGATGAAAACTATGGAGAAGGTTCATCCCGCGAACACGCAGCGATGGAACCGCGTTTCCTTGGCGTCCGGGCTATTTTGACAAAATCATTTGCCCGTATCCACGAAACGAACCTGAAAAAGCAGGGAATGCTCGCATTAACCTTCGCTAATACAGGTGATTACGATAAAATCCAGGAAGACGATACGATTGACATTGTCGGACTGCAAACTTTTGCAGAAGGCCAGCCGTTAACCATCGTTTTGCACCATGCAGATGGCACAAGCGAAGAGTTTCCGGTAAACCATACTTACAATGAGCAGCAGATCGAATGGTTCAAAGCAGGTTCGGCATTGAACATTATTCGCAAATCGGTTGCGGCAGCGTAGTCTTGTTGACATTCATGTATAAACGCAAAAAAAAGGCTTCCATACGGAGGCCTTTTTTGCATAAAGAGTAATCACCAAATGAATACAGAACCAATATTTTATCCCTCTGGGATTTGACGCTAACCGACCTTTTTGCTACCGATATTTTATCCCGCCGGGATTTGACATTCACCTTAATATCCTGGCTTTTTGCCTGGTGTAGGATTGGATGAAAAAGATGAACATGCCCATCATGATCGACACGTCGGCCATGTTAAAAATGCCGGTTTGGAAGAAGCCAAGGTTAATGTGCAAAAAATCGGTTACCGAACCGTGCATGAGCCTGTCATAAATATTTCCTATGCCGCCGCCAATGGCAAAGCTCAGCGCCAGCGCGCTCATAAGCGTGAGGTTTCTTTTCAACAATATGTAGGCAACGCCAAAAAAGAGCACGATCAGCGGAATAACGGAGAGTAAAATGACCTTCATTGTATGCGGAAGCCCGGCACCAATGCTAAGGAAAGCACCAGTGTTTTCGACGTAAGTGATCGTCACAATGTCTTCCACAACGCTTATCGTTTGATAAAAACCGACATTTTTGCGAACGACATTCTTCGATATCTGGTCGCAGCCGAAGTTGGAAATAAGGATCAAAAAGATGGCTATATTCCTGATCAGCCGGTCCGATTTTATATCAAACATTTATTTCGAAAACGATTTAATAGATGCAACTTTCACTTCCTTAAACTCAACTTCCGATCCTTCCGACTGCAAAGCAATCTGTCCTTTCTGTGCAGTCGCATTATAACCGTAGTTAACCATCACGCCATTCAGCCACACCTTGATCGAATTTTTTACACATTCGATCGTCATGGAGTTCCATTCACCCAGCGGCTTTTCCGTGCCGTCCGTCAGGTTGGGGACTCTTCTTAGTTTATCGCCGTTGACGCCCCATTTTTCTTTGGGGCCCCGCCTTTTCTCCATATCAGGCACCGTAATATCTTCCTGAATACACCAGAAATCACCGGCATTCTGATTCATCAGCTGCACCTCGATGGATTTTGGAAACATTTCATAAAGCGCCCTGGGCGTAGAAACGAAAACAAGCGCGCCGCAATTGCCCGGCTTACCAGCAAAGCGATATTGAAATGTGAAACGAAAATTCTCATACTGATCATCCGTAATCAAATGTCCTCCCGGCGTTCCAAGGCTTACCAACAGACCATTACGCACAAGGAACGGTGTTTTCAGCGCAGGATTTTTATCCATATCGGGCACGTCAATGTGCCAGCCTTTTAAGTCCTTGCCGTTGAAAAGTGTTTTTGTCTGGCTCTGTGATTGGTGGGAAACGCTAAGAAAGAAAAGGATGCAGAAGGGCAAAAGTATTTGTTTCATCAATGAGCTTATTTCAGGTTAGGATATCATTTAGAACGGAAAAATTAAGCAATTATCGGCGCAGTGCAATCACCGCCGTATTAAATGTAGAAGATTAAGATTAAATTGGCCGCTTCCGTTTTTATTTTTAAAGCTGCTATGAAAAAACTCATTTACCTGTTTTCGCTCACATGCTTTGCGGGCAACGCTTTTGCACAAAAGATTAATTATGACATTTCTTTCCCCAATCTCGTCCACCACGAAGCCAGCATTGCCGTAACGGTCACCGACGCGCCTCAGAAAGAACTGACATTCCGCATGAGCCGCTCTTCTCCCGGCCGCTATGCCACACACGAGTACGGAAAGAATGTGTACGACGTAAAAGCAATGGATAAAGCAGGGCGCGACATGGCAATCCAACGTGTCGACGGTGATGTTTATAAAGTTTCAGGATTGAATGGTTTTGTAAAAGTACAATACACGCTTTACGCCAATCATGCCGACGGGACTTACGCCGGTTTGGATCAGAACAGCATTCACTTGAATGCACCCGCCACTTTTCTATGGGTAAAGGAATTGCAGAATGCACCGATTGAGGTAAAATTCGATTTGCCCAAAGAAGGAAAATGGACCATTGCCACACAGCTCAAACCTGCCGCCCAGCCAAACACATTCGGCGCAGCCGATCTGCAATATTTGATGGATTCTCCGATCAAGATCGGGAAGCTGATCATGAAGGAGTGGACATTGAACAATCCGGATAAGAAGCCCGTGAAATTCAGACTTGCGCTGGAAATTACCGGAAGTGATTCACTGGCAGACAGTTTTACAGCGAAGATCAAACGCATTACACAGGAAAGCCAGATGATATTCGGCGAATTTCCGGCTTTCGATTTCGGCCAGTATACATTTCTTGCCAGCATTAATCCCTATGTGCGGGGTGACGGCATGGAGCACCGCAACAGCACGATGATCTCGATTCCCACTGCTTTCACTGGGGCAAATAATTTGCTGGGCGTATTTTCCCATGAGTTTTTTCATGCCTGGAATGTCGAACGCATCCGCCCGAAATCGCTCGAACCATTCAATTTTGAAAAGAGCAACATGAGTTTCGAGCTTTGGTTCGCCGAAGGTTTTACACAATATTACGGCGACCTTATTCTGGCCCGTGCCGGCTTTGACTCACCTGAGGGATATTGCCAGACATTGAGTTTTTTGGTCAATACCAAAGAAAATACAGCTGGTGCGAAGCGCATTTCGCCAGTCCAGGCTAGTAACAATGCGGTTTTCGTGGATGCTGGTGTCTCGATTGACAAGACAAATTATCCCAACATTTACACTTCCTACTATCCCTACGGCGCGTCTATCGCATTAGCGCTTGATCTTCAACTGCGTGCGCGGGGGCTCACTTTGGACGGATATATGCAAGCCGTTTGGCAAAAGCTGGGAAAACCGGAAATAGCCTATCTAGTGAGTGACCTGGCGGATGTGCTTGTGGCTTACAGCAAGGACAAAACGTTTGCAGAAGGTTTTTTTGCAAAATATATCAATGGCCACGAATCCTTCGACTATGCGCCATTGCTTCAAATGGCGGGCTTGACTTTGAAAAGACAGTTTGCCGGCAAAGCATGGATCGGAGATGTGCGGTATAAGGAAGGAACGGAGCTTACCATTTTATCCAACACGATCATTAATTCACCCCTTTACAAGGCAGGCATGGACATTGACGACCAGATATTGAAAGTGGATGGAAAAACGGTGACAACGCAAGCTGAGTTAAATGTCATCCTTAATGCGCACAAGCCGGGAGAGGAAATTGGCATTGAATACCGTCACCGTGAGGATGTCAAACTTGGCATGATCACATTCATGGAGAACCCGAAATGGGTGGTAGAACTAAATGAAACGGCCGGCATGCCTGTGACAGAAGAAATGAAAAAGTTCCGCAAAGACTGGCTCGGAACGAAGATCAAGTAACTGCATAGTGATTGAAAAAAACAGCAAAAGCCGGGTTATGCCCGGCTTTTGCTGTTGATAACGGTTTCATCAATGCGTGATCACCAACTTTTTCGTTTCCGTTGTTTCTCCATTTTTAATTTGAAGCAAATAAACCCCCGCAGGTGCATCAGGTAACTTAATTTTTGCTTCCTGCTTGCCAGTTCCTTTTACTTTCGCAGTATGCCAAACGCGACCGCGAATGTCAGTAACGGTAATGGTTGCTCCATCCGGGCTGGAAAGGTTGAATTTAGCATTAAACTCTCCGGGTGCCGGATTAGGGAACACATTCAGGCGTTCGTCAGCTCCGCCTGGATTGAACATGGCTTCCGGCGCGCCTAACCTTGCATTGTTCTGCCCGCTGCTGGTGAAGCATGCCTTATCCTGTCTGATACTCGGGCCATTTAATCCTTGGATACGCACCGTGTTATTGCCTGCAGCAAGCGTCACATTGAACACCTCCTCACGAAATACAATGTTCCAGGAATATGTGGCAGGCAGATTAGCCGCTGCAATTGCCGTAGCATTGTTTACCGAAATCGAAACGTTAGGATTTGAACTCGCAGAATAGCGCAATTTCAGTTGGTAAGTCCCGGCACTCGGCACGCCATTCACTGCATAATCCACATAATGGTTGGAGTTTTCCTTCAATCCCCGTGTGCTGCCGCCGGAAGCATTGGGATCGCCGGAAATCGCGCCGTTACCGGCCTGCAACTCCGATTCCAGGCACAATGCAAAGTCACCGCCGACCGGAGGCGTGCAGTTGCTAATGTTCAAAGTTACCGTTGCCGTTTTATCTGCGCAGCCGTTTTTCGATGCTTTCACGGTGTAAGTGTATGAACCGTTTGCGCCCGGCGCCGCAATGTTGATCGAGCTTCCGGTTTGGTTGATGCCATTTCCTGTCCAGGTGTAAGTTACGCCGGAGCAATCTGCGCCTGTGCAACCGGATGATAATGTAACATTGGCAGAGCAGGCCGGATTTGTGTTGGAAGCGTTTGCCGTGACGTCAAATGTGCAAGTCGGTTGTTGCGGGTTTTGTCCGCCCGGGCCGGTCACGCATATTTTGTCCTGCCGAATGCTGGCTCCCGGCAGTCCTTGGATCCTGAGCGTATTATTGCCCTGATTCAATGTTACATTGAATGTTTCCTCACGCCAGACAATGTTCCACGAATAGGTAGGAGGGAAACTGGCCGAAGATAAAACCACACTGCCATTCACTGAAATGCTCGCCTGAGCAGCAGCATTGGCATAATAGCGCACTTTTACCTGATGCGAACCGGTCGCTTTCACCCCGTTGACGGCGTAATCCACGTAATGATTGTAGTTATCCTTATCACCCCGCGTGCTGCCATTTGAGGCATTGGGGTCGCCGGTAATCGACCCATTTCCACTTTGGTTTTCCGCTTCCAGACATGCGCTGAATGGATCACCACCGACCGGCGGGGCGCAATTGGTAATGTTCAATGTTACCGTTGCGGTCTTGTCCGCACAGCCATTTTTTGATGCTTTTACGGTGTAAACGTACGAACCGTTTGCGCCAGGGGCCGCAATGTTGATCGAGCTTCCTGTTTGGTTAATGCCATTTCCTGTCCAGGTGTACGTTACGCCCGAGCAATCTGCACCCGTGCAACCGGATGATAATGTAACATTGGCAGAGCAGGCAGGATTTGTGTTGGAAGCGTTTGCAGTAATGTCAAATGCACAAGTCGGTTGTTGCGGGTTTTGTCCGCCCGGGCCGGTCACGCATATTTTATCCTGCCGAATACTGGCTCCCGGCAAGCCCTGAATCCTGAGCGTATTATTGCCCTGATTCAATGTTACATTGAATGTTTCCTCACGCCAAACAATGTTCCAGGAATAAGTGGGAGGAAAACTGGCGGATGGTGTAACCACATTTCCATTCACAGAAAAACTGGCCTGCGCTGATGCGTTGGCATAATAACGAACTTTCACCTGATGCGCCCCGGTTGCTTTCACACCATTAATAGCGTAGTCCACGTAATGATTGTAATTATCTTTATCACCCCGCGTGCTGCCATTTGAAGCATTCGGATCGCCAGTTATAGGGCCATTTCCACTTTGGTTCTCTGCTTCCAGGCAAGCACTGAATGGATCGTTGCCCACTGGCGGGATACAATTGCCAATGTTTAAAGTCACTGTCGCCGTTTTATCGGCACAGCCGCTTTTAGATGCTTTTACAGTGTAAACAAAGGAACCGTTTGCGCCCGGAGCTGCGATGTTAATCGAGCTTCCCGTTTGGTTAATGCCATTTCCTGTCCAGGTGTACGTTACGCCGGAACAATCTGTGCCCGTGCAATTGGCTGATAATGATACATTTGCAGAGCAAGCCGGACTGGTGTTGGAAGCATTCGCTGCGATATCAAATACGCAGGTTGGTTGACCATTGCAGCCTCCATCTTTCATAGGGCAGAAATAAGCATCCAGCCAGCTGAGTCTTTGCGTAATGTAATTGTTGACGTATGCCAAACCTCCCGAACGATTGGCACCGCCGTAATTGTCTTGTGAAACGGCTGCGTCGCGCTCGTAAATAAGATTGGAATTGAGCAAATTATAATTTGCCTGGAAACGGTTTTTAAGATTGGCTTCCGCAAGAATATTTTGCCTGAGCTCGAAATATCGGGTGGCGAGTTTGTTTTTGAAGCCATCAGGATTGGTACGAAAGAGCTTTTTGAATAGTCCGTTTTGCCTGTCGCCCTGCGTTTTATTACTTCTTACCCCATCCGGAAAGTAGCCCCAGGCCCCGTCCAGATCCCAGGGAATAAAAAACCAGGGCTGTCCCTTGTCATAGCGACCGATAAAATAATTTTTTTCCATGTTATCCTCCACTGACAACAGGTTTAGGAATATGAAATAGTCAATAACATTTTCCTGCTTGAAAAGCGTCCAGATGTTAGCACGGAACTCATCGTCGGATGATTCAATAACGCCTTTCAACAAATTCTGATGATTGTTCCAGTCGCTGTAATCGGGATATTCCAATTCCCAGCTCTGCCATTCTTCCGCGCCGGGCGAAGGCCTGGCCACACCAATTCCTTCCCATGCGGCGGAAAGCGACCAGTCATCCGCTTTGAACAATTCGCCTCTGATCACATCGCCATCATTCTTCTTCAATTGCAGTTGCTTGCGGTCCATATCCTCACCGATCATATATACACCTTTGTAGGATTTATTCATAAAAACCTCCACATATCTGGTGCGGATTGAAGACACTGCAGACGGCTCCGATGAAGCGTAATACAGCTTATGCATATCAATCCAAAGGTTGTGCGAAACATTGTTTGTAGAGCGCAATTCCTCATTCCACATGCCAAAAAACAGCCAGCGCTTATCGCTTCTCAACCCTAGAATGGATTCATCTTTGTTCTTTCCCTGTGCATCTTTGAACTGGACACGGTAATTCTTTTTTGGGAAAAATGACGAGCTGTTACCACGGATCCGGATCGCCATATTGGAAATCAGCGGAGAATTTGCGGCTTCCGCAATCGATATGCCGCCAGGAATCTCTTCTTCCAAGTTGATCTGAGTGGGATCCGGCACGTCCAGGTTCACCAATGGGAGCTGCGTGAAGTATAAACTATATTGCTGTCCGCCGTTTGTCACCAGGTATTTCACTCCATGTGTAAGTGTCGTAACACTTCCGGAAAATGTAAAGACTTTCGCCGCGAACTGCATTTGAATAGGAGAGCCTGTTATCTGGGACGGGGTTGGAACCTGGTTACAGACAATCATTTTGCGCCCCTCGTCTACATAAAACCTGTAATTGTCCGCGGGAATTTGGGCGTGCGCACCTAGTGAGACAACCCATAATAAGGTTAAGTAAAAGAGGTTTTTCATCATATTAAGTTTTGTGTATAAAATGCTAACCGATATTCGGATAGTGCATTTCAAACTTAATATATTTACATGCTACAACCTTACCGAATAATAACTGAAAACCACCGTTTAATTACAAAAACCAGCCGTTAATCCAAATATTATCAAATAAATTCCTGTGTTGAGATAGAATAATTTTGTAGAGATTGCTAAAAAGATGTTGTCTCTAATGAGCATGGCAGTCGTCATTCTTGTTTCTCTGAAAGATACTTCCAGTAACGCTTCGGCACGTGGCGGATGTGCAGTTTCATGTTTTTCCGCGCCGGAATGTTGACACTGCGGAAGTAATCTTTCCAAAGCAGCGCATATAGCTCCTCTTGCGGATCAAGCACATTCACGGGAAGCGCATTGAGGGCCGGCGACATTTCCGCTGTGAAATCAAAAGTGATCTCTTCGACTTTTTCGAGATCGTAGAATAACCCGTATTTCCGTTTCAAATCGTAGATAATCCACTTCTGGTCGGCGTAGCGGTTTTTGAAATGATCTATGAGTAAGGGCAGCACATTAAAATCGGGTTCAATGTGCGCGTAGAAGATATGGTCGGCCGTTTTTTGAAAGCGAATAAAGGCTTCCATCCGATGCTTTTCCCGGTGAACTTTATGGCTCATCTGCGAGATTTCTAAAACATACTTGTTTCCGAAATTAGCCTCGGCGCCCGGCGGACTGTCGATAATGTAACGGATAAATTCAAACAGATCCTGAAATGTCGCGGGCTGCTCGGAAAGAAATGCTTTATAGATAGATTTCATCCAGTTGCTATCCAGCTTTTTGGTCAAACCCTTCCACACCCGGTTTGCTTTCGCATCGTCACTAATGACAGTGAATGCTTCCTTGAAAACATCAGGCACGTAATGCGTTTGGCTGACAAGCTTTACGGCCTCAGATTTTTTCCGATAACATTCAAAAATTGCCGTTAGCAAACCCTCCAAAGTCCCGTCAAACACAAATATTTCCATCAGAAAATAGAAAGCTGGTTCTTGGGGACCTTCGTGTACTTACTGCTACTTTCCGACAAGATCACCGCCTTAATGTGCCCTGCTTCATAGTCTCGCAGTTGCAGCGGACTATCGGCATAGCGGATAAAATGTTTGGCCTTATTGAATGAGATCCCGATCTTTTTAAGCTGGTCCTGGTGAAGCCTGCCGAATTTTCTGGCCTGAACAATTTTCAAAGCCGAACCCACGCCGATGCCCGGCACACGCATGATCATCTTATAATCGGCCGTATTGACGTCAACAGGGAAATCTTCGAGGTGCCTTAATGCCCAGCTCAGTTTTGGATCAATGTCCACATCGAGATTGGGATGGGCATCATTTAAAATTTCCTTGACATCGAATCCATAAAAGCGCATCAGCCAGTCTGTCTGATATAACCGGTTTTCCCTGATCAGCGGCGGCTGCGAGCCTATAACAGGCAATCGGGCATCCTGGCTGATGGGGATATAGCCTGAATAATAGACCCTTTTCAGGGAGAAATTTTTATAGAATGTATTTGCCGTATGCATAATCTCCTTGTCTGATTCCGGCGTTGCGCCAATCACCATTTGCGTGCTCTGACCGGCCGGCACAAACTTCGGGACTGCCTTAATAAGCCCTTTTTCGCTCGAAAACTGCGTAATAGTCTGTTGAATGTAGTTCAGCGGCTTTTTCACATCTTCATGCGATTTTTCCGGAGCCAGCAATTTCAATCCCGATTCAGTCGGCATTTCCAGGTTAATGCTCATCCTGTCGGCATACATGCCCGCCTCTTTCAATAACTCTTCACTTGCTCCGGGAATGGTTTTCAGGTGAATGTAGCCATTGAAACGCTGCTCGTTCCGCAGCTTTTTTACAATCCTTACCAGCCTCTCCATGGTATAATCGGCATTTTTGAAAATACCGGAGCTCAGGAAAAGGCCTTCAATATAGTTGCGGCGATAAAAATTCATCGTCAGCTCCACCACTTCATCCACCGTAAATGCCGCTCGTTTGATATCATTGCTGCGCCTCGAAACGCAGAATGCGCAATCGTAAATGCAGTGATTGGTGAGCAGGATTTTGAGCAGCGATACGCAGCGCCCATCCTCGGTGTAGGTGTGACAAATCCCCGTTCCCTCCGCATCGCCCAGTCCCTTATTTTCATTCTTTCTATTACTGCCACTGGATGAACAAGATACGTCATACTTAGCTGCATCCGCCAAAATTTCCAACTTCTCACGAATCCTCTCGAACATATATTTTTTTGAATAAGTGGACTTCCTCTAAAATATTGTGAAGCACTAACCAGTTATAACAACGATATTTGCGTTTTGATAGTGCAATATAGTATCAAATATTTGATACTCACAGAATCTTAATTAATAAAAACGTTCCAGATGAATTTCGGTCGTACTGAGATTTTTTTACACATTTTTTTCTTCACTGTCTGCTCCATCGCTTATGCTCAGCCGCAGGAGCCAAAGGTTACCCGTTACAATGGGAAAGTGAGCCAGCAGATCGTTATGACCAGGGATTCACCGATCTACGATCACGCCTCCGGCAAGCGGATCAGCTATGCTGTGTATGACGAAATGCTGCGAAAAAATCCGGGCGTTTACCGGACTCAGCCGATATTCGATAAATTCGGGAAAGCATCGTCTTTTGAAATAGTAAAAAAGAGCCAGTTACTGATCCAGGACAATGGATCGGTCATGCAAAATTCGGATCTGATGCCCGAAATAGGGGAGCCGCTCCCGCCGTTTGTTATGCAGGGCCTGGACGGGAGGGAATATAATTCGGAGAAACTGAAAGGAAAATATGTGCTGCTCGGATTTTGGGTCAAATTTGAAAAGCCTCTTTATACGTTCGCCAGCACCAAAGTGATCTCTGATTTTATTAATGAGAACAAGAAAAAAGGGATTGACATCGTGTCACTAGGGACTACATTGAACACGGAAGAGGAATGTTTGGATGCGATCCCGAAACGGAACTGTGGTTTCATTCCCGTTCCGGAATCGTATGGTTTTAATCAGCGCTACAAAATCAGTGAGACGCCTTTTTTCATTTTATTAGACAAAAAAGGAAACATTAAGGCGATGGCTCCGCATACGGAGTTTTCCTCGATCAGCGATTTAGTACTCAGATGATCAGTAACCTTTGGCTTTCAGCTTTTCCTGAAATTCCATTGCAATTTTCCGTCCCCACTGCTGCCCGACCTGCATGGATTCCTGCATGATAATGGGCGTTTTGGAAGCGTATTTCTTACCAACAGGCGTCTCATAAAAGGCAATGAGTTGCTGTAAATCATCCTGCGTCAGGCTTTTAATGTAAACCGGTTCCAGCATTTCCACCAGATCATCCAGTGACGTTTTTAAGAATTCGCCTTCAAATTGCTTCCATATGCTGTCCGGAACGGTGGTTTTCTGCTGTTTGAACATCGTGAACATTTGCTCAATCGCAACTTTGTAGGATTTTTCTGAGCCCGAGGCTTCAAACATTTGTTTCAATTTGGCCTTATACTCGACATTCCCTTGTGCATTTGAGAATGTAACACAGCTTAAAACAAGTAACAGGGTGTACCAGGATTTTCTCATGACTTTTGCTTTAAATGTTTGATGTTCATTGATTGTTTTTAGCCCAATTGTCCACTAATGCGGTTATAAATCCCGGTGGGTTGCCACTTTCTTTTTTCTCCCAGAAACATGCGTCTCGACAATTTGTAATGTTGAAATGACAGTTCATTTAAATAATTGATCGCAAAAATGTGATCGGACGGTAATACGGCCGCGCTTTCGTCCTGTGCCCGTCGTTTAATCAATGCAGCTCCCGCCGCTTCCGAAATGGCCATGATCGGTCCATCGCCCCAACCCGGAATGTAGAATCCCTGCACCTGATTGTCAGCAACATATAATAATGCTGAATCAATAAAATCGGAAAGCACGCCGCTGCGGTCTTCTCCTGAAATGTGCTGATCGATTGCAAGAATCTGCGGAAGATAATGTGCCTCAAACGGCACAATGAATTCAGATGAAGAAGCAGCTTGCAAATTGCTGGTGCTTCTTAAATGCGTATAAGTGGTTTCAACTTCAAACCCTAATTTCAGATAGACAGGATATCCATATTCGGTCGCATCCAGATAAATGGTCTTGAATTTAGTCCGGTTAATGTTGGCTATAAGGTCTTCCGTGATCGCGTTTCCAAGGCCCTTTTTCCGATGTCCGGCATGCACAACAACACAGGCAAGCCAGGCCGTATCCGCATGCAGAATAGAGGTTCCGATGGCTACAAGCTCTCCCTGTTCCGAAATTTTGATCGGATGGCAGTGTGGTGAACTGATAAAATATTCGAATCTGGGGATCAGACTGCCCCAGTCAGGAGGCTGTAATGCAGACAATTGTGCTAAGTCCGCAGGTAGAAATTCGGAACTCTTCATGGTTGGCTAATAACTTTTTCGAGCTGCTAAATAGTTAAAAATCCTTTTCGGAATTGACGGCAGGTCATAAATATTTATATTTTTAGCAATCAATTCCAAATCCGAAACCTATGGAGATCATAAAAGCCGCAGATGTCAGACAGCTCATCGAAGATCAGAAAACCATCATTGTCGATGCCAGGGGCGGTCCGGATGCGTGGGAACGTTTTCGCTCTGCACACATTGAGAACGCTCTTTTTGTAAATCTGGAAACGGATCTTTCGCAGAAGTCAGACAATGCTGCCCATGGTGGCCGGCATCCGTTGCCAGCGCCGGAAGTCTTTGGTGAAACGCTGGGAAAATTGGGCATTACTCCGGATGCCGTCGTGATTGTTTACGACGATAAAAAGGGTGCAAATGCTGCTGCCCGGTTCTGGTGGATGCTGAAAGCTGCTGGGCATGAGAAAATATTTGTAGTGAGCGGCGGAATTGAAGCGCTGCAAAAAGCAGGTTTCCAGACGGTAAAGGGCGAATCTCCGAGCCCGGTTGCTGCATCAAGATATCCATTCGATGATTATCGATTGCGCCGTGCGGATGCCGATGAAGTTTCCGAGGCAGCGGAAAATCCTGACTATATGGTGATTGATGTTCGTGAAAATTATCGGTATGTAGGTGAAAGCGAGCCGATTGATCTTGTTGCCGGGCATATTCCCGGTGCTGTCAACATTCCTTTTGCCGGAAACCTGGATAAGGACGGAAATTTTTTGCCGAGCGAAGAATTGGCCGAAAAATATAAAAGTGCATTGGGTTCACGGGATCCGAAGAATATAATCGTGCATTGCGGATCCGGTGTGACGGCTTGTCATACATTGCTGGCACTCACCGATGCGGGTATGGATGGCGCGGCACTTTACGTGGGGTCGTGGAGCGAATGGTCGCGCAATGACCGTCCTGTGGCGACCGGAAATTAGGTTGTATAGGCTTAACAGGATGGTACGACGCTTTTTTGCCTCCGTTCAGTAACTTGAAATGAGCGGGTGTGGTCAAACGGGTTATTTTTGTTTTGGTTAAAAAACGAAACAAACTAAACCTGTAAAACGCGCGAAATGGGTGCTTATGTCCTTAACTCAACTGACATTCTTGAATTCAATAATTATCCCAAGCCGCAATATGTCGGAGCAGATCATTATGCTTCGCAGGGTGACGGTTTCATTTGTTTCCGGGAAGAAAAAGTAGGAACACTTCGGTTTAAGAATGCGCTTTTCCCGCACATGCATGTGATGGATCTGCGTTGGAGCACCAATAAGGAGATTTGCATTCAAGGAAATGATGTAGGCGATAATGTTAACATCAATTTCCATATGCGGGGAAAGCTGAATACCCATTTTAAGGGTTTGAACCAGGAACTGAAAATGCGTCCCGCAACGCATAACCTCGTTTTTTCGCCTAATGACGGGGATATCAACCATGTCGAGGCGCATGCAGAATTGGAAATGTTTCACATAAGTTTTAACAAAGCTTTTTTCGCCGATATCATTGGCTGCGATGATGCATGGAGTGAAAAAGTTTTAAATAATCTGGCTCGGAACAAGCCTTTTTCCGGCGTGAAGGGAACGATTGAGCTTACGCCTACCATGCAGCTATTGGTTAATGATGTGAGGAACTGCCAGTCGGCAGGCCCGCTCCGGAATCTGTTGATCCAATCAAAAACGCTTGAATTGCTTGGTCACCAGATCAGCCAGTTTCGGAATTCCGATTTCGTCCATGAAGATATCAAGCCCGATGAAGCAGAAAAATTGTATCATCTGAGAGCCTATCTCGACGCTCACTTCCTGGATGAACTAAGCCTGACGCAGCTAAGCCGCATTTGTATTCTCAACGAGTTTAAGCTAAAAAAAGGCTTCAAACTGCTTTTTGGGACGACTATTTTTAATTATCTGCGTGAAAAACGAATGGAATATGCCCGCAAACTTTTGCTGGACTGTTCGCTATCTGTGGAAGAAGTAGCCCATAAACTGGGATATGAGCATGCCCATCATTTTTCCACAGCTTTTAAGAAATTCTACAAAAAATGTCCATCTAGTTTTAAGATCGGCAAATATGCAACTGTGCACCGGTTTCCAGACTTTGTGGTATGATATTTTGATTCTAGAAAAAACTTTTGATCAGAGCCATGAAAAATCATATTGAGTGCCATTACAAAGACGGAGCACTTGTTTTTTGCACCACGCACAGTTATTCATATACAACTGCGCACCAGATTCTGGATGTCTTCAATGTGCTGGGACTGGTTTCTAAATTGCGTGTTAAATCCTCCAATTTATTCGGCGTGGTTGGCCGCCTTCATATTAATTACGATCCTTTTCAAAACGATCCGGGAAAGTGGAGCGAGGTCGTTTCTGAACTCGTTCGCAACAAAACATTCCTGGAAGAAAAGCTCGAATCTTTTTAACTCTTATTAAGCTCTTGAAGCTGCTTAATTAATTCATTCAAGTCCCTTTCAGCTGTTCTAAGCGCTTTTACTTCATCGCTATCCAAAACGCTCTCAGCAGGATCGTCAAAATTCTTTGATTCCTCCATCACCTCCGGATTTTCCCTGTTCTCCTGCGAAAATTCGGTCGCAAGACTCAAATTTTTCCGTTCAAATTCAATCTGCTGCCGTTTTGAAAGAATTCGTTCTTCCAGATCTCTCTTCATGTCCTGTTCCGTATTCATAGTGTTTTTTATTGTTTAAAAATGAGCTGAAAAAACCAAGCCACTGCCTTCTGCTCAATAGACTTCACCGTTCATTCATTGGTTTGTTGATGAAAATTTTGGTTTACTAAGATTTGCGAAATGGGGACTTGATGTCGCCTGCAAATTTGTAAACCCTAGGATTCAAAATATGAAACAGCATTACAAAAAGGGCCTTTATCTCATACTATTTATGCTTTGGGCCGCGGCTTACATATTGAAAATGAGCGAGCTGATAACAGGCGCACATATCCCGGACCTTCCCACGCAAATCAAAGCAAAGAATATCCCAGACCAAAGCAATGTCGTCCACGACAGCACCGTCAGCAACATTCAGCAAAGCCTGGCAAAACGGGAATACAACATTTCTTTTGACGACGAAAAAAAATCACTACAAAGCCCTAACCGCAAGCAGGGCCTGCGCGCTTACTATAAGCCAGGCGAGCTGACGGTGAACAACCGCGTTGACTCGGCGGGTCATAACTTCTCCTTCAAACTCATCAACGAAGGCATTTACGCAGACGGTCAAAAAATTCTAGGGCCTCAAACTGATGCAGCGCTTCACCACACAGATAACAAATTGCAGATCAGGCATCACGGCTTTACCGAAGAGTTCATAAATAACGAGGAAGGTGTACGCCAGAACTTCATCATCAGTTCCGCACCAAAAGCGACCAGAGAACTTCAAGTAAGGCTATCCGCCAAAGGCTTAAAAGTCAAAGATCTTCAAAATAACCAGCTGCAATTTTATGCCGAAAATAAGAGAAGCGAGGTTGTCAGCAGTTTGATTTATAAAGATATTAAATGCTGGGATGCGAAAGGGGATACACTGCCCGCAACATTAAGCTACAAAAATGGCCTGGTAATGCTGAGCGTAGCAGTAGAGGATGCTACTTATCCGGTCACCATTGACCCGATTGTCGTGAACGGTAACCCAGCAAATGCCAATGCCGCATTCGAAAGCAACCAGGTCGGCGCGTGGATGGGCTATGCCGTTTCAAGCGCAGGGGATATAAACGGCGACGGGTACAGCGATTTGCTGGTTGGCGCGCCGATGTTTGACAAAGGCCATACGAACGAAGGCGTTGTATTTATCTATCATGGTTCAGCAAGCGGCCCGGTTCCGAACCCGGCGTTAATCCTGGAAGGCAACCAGAACGAAGCACAATATGGGTATGCCGTCTCCACTGCCGGCGATGTGAACAAGGACGGTTACAGCGACGTTGTAATAGGTGCCCGATTTTACGACAAGGGGCAAACCAATGAAGGTGCGGCCTTTGTCTACCACGGCTCCGCCAATGGGATCGTCGTAAATGCTACTGTTTTGCAAAGCAATCAGGCCGATGCCAGTTTCGGAAAGTCCGTATCGCTTGCTGGTGATGTCAACGCGGACGGTTACAGCGACCTGTTAATTGGCGCTCCATTATTCGAAAATGGAGGACAAGCAGACGAAGGCGCTGCATTCATCTTTCACGGCTCGGCGAGCGGCGTTAACCCGATCGCAGCCATGACCTTGGAAGGCAATCAAGCCAGCGGTCAGTTCGGCCACGCAACGGCTGGGGCTGGAGACTTGAATGGCGACGGATATAGTGACATCGTAATCGGCGCTTATACATATGATAAAGGCCATACAAACGAAGGAATTGCATTGATCTATCACGGCTCGGCCCTTGGCATTAGCAACAATGCAAATACAATTCTAGAAGGCAACCAGACCAACGCACAGTTTGGCATATCGGTCTCGGGTGCGGGAGACATCAATGGCGACGGTTACAGCGATCTGGTGGTCGGTGCAAGTGCTTATGACAAAAATTTTGGCGATGAGGGTGCTGCTTTCATTTATAAAGGTTCTGCCAATGGCATAATTATCGCTCCTGCGTCCATCATTTATTCCAATCAAGGAGCTGCCCAACTGGGCGCGGCCGTTGCCAATGCCGGGGACGTAAATGGCGATGGTTTCAGCGACCTGCTATTAACAGCATCCAGGTACGATAAAGGCCAAACCAATGAAGGTGTCGTCTTTCTGCACCTGGGTTCACCAACAGGAATCCAAAACACACCTTCCAGCACTTTCGAAGGCGACCAAGCCGAAGCCTTCCTGGGAAGCGCCACCGGAGTAGCCAGCGCCGGGGACGTAAATGGCGACGGATACAGCGACATTGTCATTGGGGCGTATAGCTTTGATAAGGGGCAAATGGATGAAGGGGCGGCGTTTGTTTGGAAGGGGATGGCGGATGGGATTGAAAATGTTGCTTCGGTGAAATTAGAAGGGAATCAAGAAAGTTCACTATTCGGTAAAGACGTTGCCAACGCCGGAGATATCAATGGCGACGGCTTTGACGATATAATTATTGGAGCTCCTTATTTTGACAATGGACAAAGTAATGAAGGAATTGTCCTGGTATATTTTGGCTCACAGAAAGGAATAGATTATAACCAAAAAACTCTTTTAGAAGTAAGTCAAGCAAATTCCAGCTTTGGACATTCTGTCTCATCAGCTGGTGACGTCAACGGTGATGGTTACGGAGATATCATTGTTGGTGCACCCGGATTTAAGAATGGCCAGGACGCAGAAGGTGGAGCATTTGTTTTTTATGGCTCTAAATTAGGAGTTAATACCAATAATTATGTCCAGTTAGAAGTGAATCAAAATTTTGCCCAATTTGGAGTCTCAGTGGCTGATGCTGGTGATGTTAATGGCGATGGTTTTGGAGACATTATCGTAGGGTCATATCTTTACGATGCTAAACAGTTATTTAATTCAGGCGCAGCGTTTGTGTTTTATGGATCTAGTGCAGGAATCACCTCAGAATCAAAAAGTGTCCTTGAAAGCAAACAGGCAGAGGCAGAATTTGGCATTTCAGTAGCTTGCGCTGGTGATTTAGATGGAGATGGGTTTAGCGATGTTATTGTGGGGGCATACCTTTTTGATGGAACAAAGTCTGATGAAGGAGCGGCTTTTGTCTATAAGGGAACATTTCAAGGAGTTAGTATCGTCCCAGACAAAGTTGTCTACGGCAATCTTGTTAACGCACATATGGGTGTGTCGGTATCGAGCGGTGGTGATGTCAATGGTGATGGTTTAAGTGATTATATAGTTGGAGTTCCCCACTATTCGAATGGTCAAAAGGAGGAAGGGGCCGCATTTGTGTATTATGGATCGCAAATACCACTTAAAGATATCCCAGACATAATTCTTGAAAGTAATCAAAGTGACTCTTACATGGGCTGGGCGGTTTCCTCGGCAGGAGATGTCAACAGTGATGGTTACAGTGATATTCTCGTAGGTATAGTTCAATTTGACAATGGCCAATCCAACGAGGGTAGGGTTGTCTTGCATTTTGGTTCATCAATAGGCATTAGTGACGATAATAAAGTTTATTTTGAGTCGAATCAAACAGACCTAATGCTTGGGGAATCTGTGAGTTTTGCTGGTGATGTGAATGGGGATGGCTACAGTGACATTTTACTAAGTGCATGCTCTTATATAAGTGGCAATGGTCACGCTCTGATTTATTATGGCAACAAGAACCTCCAAAACAACCTACGCCTCTATAACTCCGACCTCACAACCCCCATCAGCCAATCCCAAAAAGCTAAAAACAACTTCGGCGTAGGTTTTTATGCTAAATCTTTCCTTGGCACAAACAAAGGGAAACTCGTGTGGGAGACAAAGGCTAAAGGCCAGGGTTTTTCTAAGGGGGCGAATAATGTGATTACGAATAGTACGATGTCCTCGGGCTCTTGGATTGGTTATGCGAGTTTGGGGTTGACGGGGGTTGAGATGAAAAGTGTGATTGCAAAGCAAGGGACTTCGACCAAGGTGCGTGTGCGGGTGAAATATGATCCGGCGTTGGCACTAACCGGCCAGCTTTATGGTCCCTGGCGTTATTTGCCAGCTTACCTTTCGGGTAACAGCGCTGCGCCGGTTCCGGAGAATGTTGTGGATGATATGTCGGAGACCGTAAGGAGGAAGGTCGGGGAGACGATGGCGGAAAGGGAAGGGGAATTAGTTTACGTATATCCTAATCCGGCATCGGATCGGTTGATGTTGAAGTCGGATGATCTTTATAAGATAAAAAGTGTTCAAATGTTGACGGTCACGGGCCGGTCGGTTTATCGCTCGTTGGCTCCGGTTACGGAAATTGATGTCCGGAATGTTGCGGCGGGGAATTATATTTTATTGATCACCCATGCTGACGGTTCCGTAAGTACGCGTAAAGTAGTGATTGAAAAATAAGTGTTTTTTTGGTGAATGTGAATAGAAAATCCTTCTGGGTTCAGGAGGATTTTTCTGTTCTTAATATGCGGGAACAAATGCTCGAATCAAACCAAAATTGCCATGTCCGGATCGTTCGAATTTTCAAAGGTGTCCGAAGAATAGCCCAAACCAACTCGTTTCCCTGTGTTTTCGGCCTGTTCCAGGAGTTGAAAGACTTTTTCTTCTCCTTCCAGTTGAAGCGCTTGGTATAAAACATTCCCGTAATGAAATTCCTGGGAACCTAGTCCGTTTTTTAGGGCAGCCAACTGGCAACGGTCAAAAATTTCCTTTCCTGTCATGGTTTGCAATGTTTGGGTTCATCTGGTATCAATCTGACCGAAAGATGCGCAAAATTTGCCCAAGGTTGCATGGGTTAAGCCAAATGTTTTGGCAACGGGATGTTCTGGCTCAGCTCGTCCGCGACCGGCGCCAGATATTTCGTCTGGATGGGAATGAGGCCCGACCAGATCGGAAGCTCCAAATCCTCCTCTTCGTCCTTAGGCATGCCCGACCGCGTTTTGGCACAGGCTTCTTCCAATGAGAATGCTAATGCAGTTGTCTTCCTGACTTCGCTGTCTTTCATCGGACGGAGATAATCCCAGCTGTTCGGGACGATCTTTGTCGTAAGCCACTCAAATGCAGCTTTTTTCGTATCCCAGTCATCCACTTTTTCGGCATTCGAAAATATTATAACCGAGCGGTAGTTCACAGAATGACTGAACGCAGACTTCGCCACAACAAGCGCGTCGGTGAGCATAACGGTAATGCAAACCGGAATCCCTTTCTCGATCTCCCTGATAAAATGACTGCCTACTGAGCCGTGAATGTAGATTTTGTCCTCATAGCGCACAAAGGCAGTTGGAATAGAAAAGGGGCGATTGTCAACGGCGTAACTGATCGTACAGAATAACGCTTCATCAAGAATCGTGTAGATCACCTCATTGTCGGAAGTGGATCTTTTGGGTAATCTGCTGGGTAAAAGATGGGATGGAGGAGTGCTCATGTGTTTTTGTTTTTTACAAAAATATGCTGAAATTGGCTGCTCGAAAGAGTCCAATATTTAGAAATTAAGTGGTCCAATTATGGTGCAGGTTCTCTCCACTTTGCTGCATGTTGAAAAGGGCAGCAAGCAGCCCGTATATCTGCAAATTGCCAACCAACTCATGGCGCTGATCCGTAACGGAACATTGCAAACAGGATACAGATTGCTTAGTACCAGGCAATTGGCGACATTATTGAAGGTGCATCGACGAACCGTGGTGCAGGCGTATGACGAATTGCTGGCGCAGGGCTGGCTGGAAAGCCACACTGGGAACGGAACATTTGTGGCCAAACATTTGCCCGAAATCCAATCAGCCAAAAAGGACATGCATGCGGAAAAGGCCATTATGCCTGCTTCGAAAGCAGGTTTTCATTTCAAGCAGGCACCGCACCTCGACCGGGCGGTCCTTCGCAATAGCACGCGCTTGCATTTGGACGATGGTTTTCCCGATCCCCGGCTTGCACCGCTGGAAGACCTATCGAGGGCTTACCGCAGCCAGCTATTAGGCGCGAATCCGTATGCAAGGTTGGGTTATGGTGATACAAAAGGTGCTTCCTGGCTCAGGGAAGAGCTTTCTGCCTACCTCAATGAGACGCGCGGGATGAAAACCTCACCCGACAACATATTGATCGTCCGGGGAGTGATCATGGGTTTGTATCTCGTGAGTACGGCCCTGCTGGAACCTGGGGATAATGTGGTGGTTTCCGCACCGGGGTGGTTTGGCGCTAATATGAATTTTACGCAGGCCGGTGCGAATGTGCTGCGGCTGCCTGCGGATGAACACGGGATAGATGTGGCCGCATTGGAACAAATGTGTCAAAAACAAAAGATCAGGCTGGTTTATGTGACCTCGCATCACCATTATCCCACCACCGTCGCGCTTCGTGCCGACCGGCGCCTTAATCTGCTGAAACTGGCCGAGCAATATGGTTTTATCATATTTGAGGACGATTACGATTGCGATTTTCATTATTTAAGCAAGCCACTCATGCCCCTTGCAGGCGCAGATCCGGCAGGAATGGTTATGTATTGCGGATCTTTTACCAAAACAATTTCACCCGCTTTCCGCATCGGTTATCTGGTCGGGCCGGCGGATGTAATCTCCCACCTGGCCAAATTGAGGCGGATCATCGACCGGCAGGGGGACCAGATGCTGGAAAATGCCATTGCAGAATTGCTGCATACAGGCGTCATTCAAAGGCATTTACGCAAGTCGGTGCGGATATACAAGCAGCGCAGAGACTTATTCTGTGACCTGCTGCGGAGCCAGCTCGGCGATCACGTAACGTTCCAGGTTCCCGATGGCGGTATGGCGGTTTGGACGCAGTTTGATCCTAACATTAACCTTGTCAAACTTGCGGAGAAAGCGCTGCAAAAAGATTTGTATATGTCCAGTGGAACATCCGGAATTCCGGCGGGAAATGCTTACGACGAGCCACCGGGCAGCGCTATACGGCTCGGTTTTGCCTCTTCCAATGCACAGGAATTGGAAGAAAGTGTTGAGATAATCAGGAATTTATTGGGAAATTTGTGAGCCAATTAGCCTTGAAAATAAAGTATGCTGAATAAGATCATTGAAAGTTATCGCGTCTCATTTAGCGGATTAAGCCGGGAAACCTGGTTGCTAAGTCTGGTCATTCTGGTTAACCGCTGCGGCTACATGGCAGTCCCTTTCATGAGTATGTACATTACCCAAAGCCTGCATCGCAGCATTGCGGACGCAGGTTTGGTCATCACCTTATTTGGTGCGGGTTCCGTTCTCGGCGGCATGGCGGGCGGTTACCTGACGGACATCTGGGGTTTCCGGCCCGTACAAATAGTTTGCCTCATTATCAGCGGAATACTCTTCATTCTCTTCGGAATGGTCACCGATTTCACTGCTCTTTGTTTTCTGATTGTGTTGCTCAGTTTCTTCGTGGAGGCTTTCAAGCCTGCGAACAGCACGGCGGTTGCCGCTTATTCCTCTCCGGAAAATCTTACACGGTCTTATGCATTGAACCGGCTTGCAACGAACATTGGCTTTGGTTTCGGCACTTCTGTGGGTGGAATCCTGGCGGCCATTAATTACAGCTTGCTGTTTTGGGTGGACGGAATCGTGTATGCAATGGCTGGCGTATTAATCCTGTTTTTGCTCCCGAATGCAAAATTGGTTCGCTCTGTTAGTCGTGAGGATAGCAATGCCAAATCGGGGCCATCGCCGTGGAAAGACATGCTGTTTGTCCGCTTTATGGTGATTGTAATGTTGTATATGATCTGCTTTGTGCTGTTATTCAGGCTGGTGCCGGTGTATTGGAAAGAACAGATGCACATTCATGAAGCAACGATCGGCATCTTGCTGGGAATGAACGGGTTGATTATTGCGCTCTTTGAAATGGTCCTGATCCAGAATCTGGCAAACCGACGTCCGGATTCATACTATATGATCGCTGGAACACTATTCAGTGCACTGGCTTTCAGTATGCTGGTTGTTCCGGTGATTACGCCGATCATTCTGGCGGGTGCTGCGGTGCTGTTTTTTACGATCGGGGAAATGCTCGCATTGCCTTATATCAGCACTTTCGTGCTTGCCCGCGCTTCGGAATTTAACAGAGGGAAATACTCAGCCGCCTATTCCGTTTCCCAGTCGGTTGCGCAGATTATCGGCCCGGCAGCAGGTGCCTACATTGCGGCGCATTGGGGCTATAATGTTTTGTGGATTGCATTGATTTTTCTCAGCCTCGTGTGCGCAGCAGGGTTCAAAACGCTTTTTCAAGAAAAAATGGGGCTCGGTTAAGCCTCATTTTCTTCTGATTTTCGTGCTTGTTCCAACAGGTCGAGCAATTCTTTATTTTTTTCAGCTTCCCGTTCCAGGGCCTTCTTTTGCAGTTCGATCAGATCGTCTTTTTTCACCATCACATAATTTTCCTGAGGCTCTTCAAACTGGGGGCTTTCACCGATGAGGTAGGCTGCGGTTGTGCTGAATAGTTCTGCCAGTTTTTTGAATTCAGCAATGGAGGGTTCGTTCTTATTTGTTTCCCAATTTGAAATCGTTCCCTTTCCTTTTTTCGCCATAATTAGCGCCAGCTGTTCCTGGCTCAAACCTAATTTTTCGCGACCCTGCTTTATTCTTTGGCCTATACTAATCATTTATTTAGAATTTAGTGCAGTTAATTTGATAATAATATATTTTTATTGTACTTTTGTATATCGCTTTCAGTAACGCACAAATTACAAAAAAGCAAGTATACTCTCACACATTATCGCTGTATCAAATGGAAAAACACCAGACCAGGGTGAAAGAGTACGGTTGTATGACAATCAAAGAGCGCCTGCTCCTCCGGTTCATCAAGTCAAGAAATGTTGTTGGCAAAAACTGGCGCGGCGTGTTAGCCTCCCGCGATCCCTTTTTTAACACCAAGCTGGGCGGAGATTATTTAACCTCCGTCGCCCAGGCAGTGTCAGACAGTAGTCGCGGCAATGTCGACCGCATTGAGCGCGTAACAGTTGCGCTCGAAAAAATTGCAGGCATTAAGCCGGTTAACGTTGTGTAACCTAACCGTTACTTTAATTCCGTAGTAATGAATTCCAGAACGCCGGTGCCGGTATTTTTTAGATCATGAATGGAGCTGCCCTGCTCAATGATATTTTGAAAAGAGGTTTGCCCTTTTTTGAATGTAAAACTTACCTGGCTGCCGTCCTCCTGGTTGGAAACGCCCTGGCCGTCCTGTAAAACCGTCCAGAAATAATCGTAGTTGTGACGATGATAATGGATGCGCTCGCCAGGCTGCAGGCTAATGTGCCATACTTTCACTTTATCATTCTCAAAAAGCAAAGTATCGCCAACGGCTTGGTTCTGCGTGTTTTCTACTAGTTCTTCCCGAAGTTGTTCAGGGGATAATGCATCGGTTCTGGACATCGTTCCTCGCGGTTTTGTTTATCGTTGATTGACTTTTTATGTTCTTTTGGAATTGAGAAAAGGGTTTTTGGTTAAAAAATTACTCTAATTCAGGTCGTAGGATCAGGCAAAAAGCATGAAGTAATAACCAGGAAAAGGAGCGGCTTTCCAACTCCTTTTCCTGGGTTTTTTACAAATTAATTTTGATGCCGCCGTTGAATACAAAACCGTCTAATGGTGCGTAAATGTCGCGGAAAACGGGATTAGTGATTGAACCTGAGTTGATGCTGTCGAAGCGCGTTTGCCGTGCGTCGAGGAAATTTTCAAAATTAATGTAGATGGAAAATCGTTCCCACAGTCGCTCCACCATGAAACCGAGGATAACATATTCTTTGCCGGTTTTGCCGTCGCTTAGTTTTTGTTTACTAAAATAATAAGCTTCCAATCCGGCCTTCCATTTTTCCTCTACTTCATAAAACAACACAGAGTTAATCCTGTGTTTGGGCGTCAGGAAATTCTGCTGATGACGGCCGTTTTCTGAAATTCTGGCATCCGTATAGGTGTAGCCAAGAAACAGTTTGAAGTCGCTGTAACCCAGTTTTAAATTGGTTTCCGTTCCACGCGTGTCGATGTGCCCGTTAATGTTCTGAAACAGATATCCTCCGTCGCGGTCCGGTTTCAGAATCAGGGGCTTGTTAATGTAAGTATAAAAGAACAACTGGTTAATGCTCAGGCTCAGTTGGTCATTAAATAGCATGGTCTGATAATTCAGATCCCAGTTTCCGCCATAGCTGTGTTCGAGGCGGTTTCTGTCTTTATCAATTCCTGAAACACGCTGATACTGAATTCGTTCGCTCTCTTCCGCGAAAATTGTGGGCGCTTTATAGCCCATGCCGCCACCGATCCGGGAATTAAAGGCAGGCGAAAATTTCAGTAATGCCGAAATCCTGGGCAGAAAAGCCACGCCGTAATCCATCACATAATCGGCACGCAAACCGGTTTCCACATGCATCCATTCAGCTGCTTTCCAGGTATTTTGTGCAAATGCGCCGAATGTGTTGAGGTTATAGTCGCGTTTTGGAGCATTAACAGGCATCTTTTCTTTGAACTGGTCCGTCCACAAATTGGCTCCCGCGATCCATTCCAGTTTTTCACCATGATTGGCATAGGACGCTTCCGTGAATGTCGAATATTGCGTTCCGTCAAATGTGTACCCGGGCGTCGTAAGCTTTCTGTTGAAATAGCTGACGCTGTTTTTCACGATAAAGTGCTCGTGGTTTCCAAAGATGTGATCGAACAAAAACTGCGTGCTGATGCGCTCCGTTTTGTTCTTTTCGAAATAGGTGTGACCCGGCTCGTTTTGGTTTTTAATCAAATGCATATCCCCGCCAATCCGATTTTCAAATGCTGTGTTCACACCCAGACTGATCGTTGTGTTCTGATTGGGATACACAAAAAAACGTGGATTGAATGTAAAACGCTCAAATTTCGGAATGGCTGAGAAGTCATTTCCGGAAGGGTCATAGGCTGCATTGCGATTATGCGCAGCGAAGATGGTGGCACCCGTTTTCCCAAATTTTTTGGAATAAAAACCATTGGCGTCAAAGCCGCCTGCGCTTGTCCCATTCAAATGAAATCTCAGTTCCTGCTCGTCCTTGGGCGTTTTCGAGATCAGGTTTACCAGACCGGCAATCGCGCCACCTCCGTATAATGTAGATGCGGCACCTTTGATCACCTCCACTTGTTTGAGATCCAGCGGTGGAATTTGCAGCAAGCCCAACCCGCTCGAAGCGCCCGAATAAAGCGGGAAGCCATCCTTCAAAATCTGTGTATACCGGCCGTCCAGGCCTTGGATACGAATGCTGGCGTTGGCGCTTGTGGCCGAAGTGGTCTGCACCTGAATGCCCGTGCTTTCGCTGAGCACCATGCGGATGTCGCCTGGTTTCATGTTTGCTTTTTCGTCCAGTTCTTCGCCGGCAATGAATTCCACGCGGGTAGGAATGTCGCGGATTGTGCGAGAGCTGCGGGTGGAGGAGATAGTGACTTCCTCCATTTCCTGGGTTTTGTCTGTTTGGTAAACAGACGTTGTATCGGTTTTATCTTGTGCCTGAATTCGGCCGGCATATAGCACAACCAGCACAAGCAAGAAAAATTTCTGCATTGTGAGATTTAAATCAAAGTAAAAAAAAAAGGATTGTTATTACTGATTTAAACCAGCTTGGGCGGCTGCCAGATGGCAATGGGGATTATTTCGAAATAGGGATCTTTGTAAAAAGCGGTTTGAAATGCAGCCCGAACATGCGATTGCAATGCAAAATAAGGCGTTGATAACACATTCAAAACCTGCCCGCAGCACGCACAAATGCAGAATGGTGAGCAATTTTCCGAGTGATTTTCGTGATCCTGCTGCGTGTTATTGTTGAAAGCCGTTTCATACCGGTCATCGTCCATGCATTCCACCTCGTCGCCGCAGGGAAGCAGCGCCAGCAGGAGCATATAGGCAGACAGCAGGATGGCCAGAAACTTCATTGAATGTGTTTTTTTTGCCTAAATTTTCTTTCCCTGTATTCTGAAAGCGTTCAGGATCGCCAGCAAAGCTACGCCAACATCTGCAAAAACCGCTTCCCATAATGTTGCAATTCCTCCGGCGCCGAGGATCATCACGAGCACTTTGACGCCCATGGCGGCCGAAATGTTTTGATATACAATGCTTTTGGTAATCTTCCCGACTTTGATGGCGGAAGCAATTTTTACAGGCTGATCGTTCTGGATCACAATGTCGGCCGTCTCAATTGCCACATCTGAGCCCAAAGCGCCCATAGCAATGCCCACGTCGGCCAGTGCAATCACAGGGGCATCATTCACGCCGTCGCCCGCAAAGGCAATGTGCCTGCCCTCCGCTTTCAGCTGCTCCACAATCCGGACCTTGTCCTCGGGCAGTAAATTTCCATAACTTCGACCGATTTGCAGCTGTCCGGCGATATGCGAAACAACCGCTTCCTTATCTCCCGAAAGCATAATCATCTCAACTCCAAGCTTTTTCAACTCTGAAACCGCCTCCAACGCATCTTCTTTGATCTCGTCGGAAATGGTAATGTAGCCGGCATAGGCATTGTTAATCGCTACGGCGACAATGGTTTCGGCAATGCTGGCTAGCTCACTGGGATAAGCGACCTGGAATTTGTCCAGCAATTTCAAGTTTCCGGCCAGCATTAAGTCTTCGCCGATTTTCCCTTTGAGACCGTGACCCGAAATCTCTTCGACGTCGGTTGGTTTAATCAATCTGAGACCGGAAGCATGCGCAACGACGGCCTTTGCCACAGGATGGGTGGAATAACTTTCCAGCGAAGCCGTTTTGGTAAGAAAGTTATTGATATTCAGTATGGTCTCTACTTTCTGCACCTTGAAAACTCCTTTGGTCAATGTGCCTGTTTTGTCCGAAACCAGCGTGTCAATTTTTGTAATGACATCGAGGAAATTCGCTCCCTTTACAAGAATTCCATTGCGGGACGCCAGCCCGATCCCGCCGAAATAGCCCAGCGGAATTGAAATTGTCAGCGCACAAGGGCATGCGATCACGAGGAACACCATGCCCCGGTAAAGCCATTGGTCAAAAACGTAATTGCTTACAAAAAAGTAGGGCAGGAGGATGATCAGCAATGCCAACAGGAAAACGATAGGCGTATAAATCTTTGCTAACCGGCTTATCAGCAATTGAGTAGGCGCTTTTCTCCCGGTTGCTTCCTGCACCATTTCCAGGATCCGCGAAAGTTTTGAGTCTTTAAAAAGCGCTGTAACCTCCACTTCAACCGACTTCTCCGTGTTGATCATTCCAGCCAGAACAGCTTCATTTTGAATTTTCTGGTCGGGAACGGATTCGCCGGTAAGAGCGGCTGTGTTGAATGTGCCGTTAAGCGATTTTAATGTGCCATCCAAAGCCACTTTTTCGCCCGCTTTCACGACAATCGTCTCGCCAACGGCCACAGAACCGGGAGCAACCTGAATATCTTTACCATCGCGGATGACAGTAACCTGCTCGGGCCGGATGTCCAGAAGCGCCTTAATTGACCGCTTGGACCTGCTAACAGCCAGATCCTGAAACAATTCTCCGATCTCGTAAAAGATCATCACCGCAACGCCTTCGCTGAATTCGCCTATATAGAAAGCACCGATGGTCGCAATGGTCATCAATGTAAATTCATTGAAAAAGTCGCCGCGCATCACGCGACGGAAGGCAGTTGCAATGGTTTTGTTTCCAGCCAGCACATATGCAGTCAGCATGAGGACGATCTCAGCATTCCGGTCAACCTCGATTTTTAAAATAAACGTGGCAAAAAGAAAACCAAATAAGATGGCCAAACTCACCCAGAGCATCCAGCGGCTTTTCAGCAGTCCCGCATCTGAGCCGCTGCCATGGTCGTGGCTATGATCGTGGTCGTGGTCATCGTTATCCCCGTGGTCATGCCCGTCATGTGCTGCGTGAGAATGTTCTTTTTTATGGTTTATCAAAACCGGCATATCTGCCGAACAGCAATCCTTGCTATCCTGATGTATATGTTTTTTATCTGTGTCAATCTTCATTGCATTATAATCAAAAGGTGTTTGCGTTATCGCAATCATTTGTAACCGGCATTCGATAACAACATAGCAAATATATGCGCTAACACCGTGCAACAGGGTTACAAGTCCTGAAAATCAGCTAATTGCAATGTTGTTGCAGTGGAATTGATGCGTTTGATCCGGTCAGCAGAACACCGGATTTTTTGCATCCGGCTGAATTTCAGTTGACAATTTGATTTGTTATAACAATATTATAACTTTGGAATATGTTGGTCAGAGTGCGTAGGATCGGAAATTCCCAGGGCGTTATCCTTTCAAAAAACATGATGGAACAGTGCGATATCAAGGACCTTGTGAATGTGGAGGTCAAAGGAAATTCCATTGTCATTGAACCTGCCATGCAGAGTCCGCGCGCGGGTTGGGAACAGCAATTTGAGTTGGCTAATAAAGGGAGTGAGGAAGATTTGATGGAGGGGTTTTCCAATGAATTCGATGACGCCGAGTGGACATGGTGATCAAAAGATTTGAAATTTATCTTGTTTCTCTTGATCCTACCGTCGGAAGTGAAATAAAGAAATCGCGGCCGTGCGTCGTGATCTCTCCCGACGAAGTCAACCGGTCGCTCAACAAGGTCATTATAGCACCGCTTACATCCACCATCAAAAAATACCCTACACGCATTGCCTGTTCCGTAGCAAATAAAGCCGGGCAGATCGCTTTGGATCAGCTCAGGACCGTTGATAAAGTGAGGCTCAGCAAGAAGATCGGCATCCTGGACGCCGAGACTTCCGAAGGCGTGCTGGATATACTTAAGGCATTATTCGCCTGACTTTTCATAACGGCCTGTTTCGAAGAAATTTCCGATAGCAGCGTGTGTGGGGGTTGCCGAGGAAACGGTTTGTGTGATCTTATTGGTGAGTACTTTATCCCGAAAATTCGCCGGAATGCACCAGCCCACGCGATAGCCGGGCGCGAATGGCCTCCATAAGTGCCTTATCCGGAATGTTTGTTACATTACGCTGCACATTAATAAAACTGTTAGCTATGAAAACTGAGATCCTTGTCCAACTTTTCGAACGAGACCTTAAAAAATTACGGGACGAAATTCAACAATATCCTTCCGATGATTCACTATGGGTCCGGTTGCCTGGGACGATCAATACGGGCGGCAACCTTTGCCAGCATTTGATCGGGAATTTGCGAACCTACGTGGGGCTTGCACTCGGCCAGGTGCATTATGTGAGGAACCGCGACGCAGAGTTTACTGAGCGACTTTTTACACAAACAGAATTGCTCGTTGAGTTGGATGAACTGCTTCCCATAGTAGTGAAATCCGTGGATAGCCTTTCGGATGCGCAGCTCGATGCCGAATATCCCCGGAATGTACTGGATATGTTTGCTAATCAAACCATAGCCTTGGTCCTTACCCATTTACTAACCCATTTATCTTACCACTTGGGCCAGATCAATTATCACCGAAGATGGATCTCGACACTTTAAGCAGTTTGATAAAACCGGAAAAATCAATAGTAAAAGCGCATTATAACGATTAATATGAACATTGAATTACAGGAAGATCTGGCGCAGCTGGATCAGATTTTAGAGAATGTCAAGAACACAAGTCTTGATTTTTTTTCGCAACTGAGTGACTTGCCTACCTATGTAAAAGATCAGAAAGCCGATGCTGAACTTTTGGGGACGAATGGATTAGGCGTTGAGAAAAGCCTGGAACGGTTCAAAGAAAAATATCAGAAACTGATGGTGGCAAGTTCGGGGCCGAGATTTTGGGGCTTCGTTACCGGAGGTGCGACCCCAGCTGCCATTTCGGGTGACTGGCTGACAGCTGTTTTTGATCAAAACACACAGAGCACGAGCGGAACAGGCGATGTTTCTGCGATCGTTGAAAAGCAAACGATCCGTTTGTTATGCCAGCTGTTCAACTTGCCTGAGGATTTCAACGGCGGTTTTGTCACGGGTGCGACCATGTCCAATTTCACGGGCCTTGCTGTGGGCAGGCAGTGGGCTGGTAAGAAATTGGGGATTGATATTTCCAAAGAAGGGATGTCGTCTGGCCTTGTTGTAATGGCCGCAACGCCGCATTCTTCGGTGATCAAATCGATTGCTATGCTGGGATTTGGCAGCAATAATCTGGTGAAGGTCAATGCATTGTCGGGCCGGGAGGCGATGGACATTTCGGATCTGGAAGCGAAATTAAATGAGAATAAAGGAAAACCGACCATCGTGAATTGCAGCGCCGGAACCGTTAATACAGTAGATTTTGATGACATTGCTGCGATCATTGCATTGAAGAAAAAGTACGATTTCTGGCTGCACATTGATGCTGCTTTTGGTGGCTTTGCGGCTTGTTCGCCAGTACACATTCACTTGCTTAAAGGCTGGGAGCAGGCCGATAGCATTACCATTGATTGTCACAAATGGATGAATGTGCCTTACGACAGTGCCGTGATCCTGGTGCGGAAAGAACATGATCGATTGCAGGTGGAGACTTTCCAGAATAGTAATGCACCGTATTTGGGAGACACTTTCGAGAATTTTTCTTACCTGAATCGTTTGCCCGAAAACTCGCGCCGGTTCCGTGCTTTACCCGCATGGTTTTCGCTGACGGCTTACGGACGGGCCGGATTTCGGTGGATCGTGGAAAACAGCATTGCTCGCGCACATGAGCTGGGTGATTATATTATAGGAAGCGAACTTTTCGAGCTGGCAGCGCCCGTAAGGCTTAATGTGGTCAGTTTCCGCCTGAAAAAATCGAATGAGGTGGCTGGTTTCCTGGAAAAACTGAACCAGAATGGTAAGGTCTTTATGACCCCGACAATGTTAGATGGCGAGAGCGCAGTGCGTGCGGCATTTGTTAATTACCGCACCACATCCGCCGACATTGCGATTGCAATCAAGGAAATGGAAGCAGCTTACCATTCTCTGCTACAACCAGACTAGTAAACTGCCAGCTTACGCACAACGCTCCGGCCATTTACGGTGACCTTCAATAAATAGGTCCCGGCAGCAACATTATCCGGCAAGAAGGGCGCGGGCGATTCTGTTAGGGTAATTGTTTTCTCAACCAGGATCCTTCCGGAAACGTCCATCAATTGCATTTCGGCTTTCAATGAAGCTCTTTCGGAAAGCTTGACCTGCATTTGCCGAGCCGAGGAAGGGTTCGGAATCACTTCTATGTCGAACGGTTTTGCATTGGGATTTACAGCAAGAATGATTTCCTGCAAACGAATGCTCGTAATACGTGAATAGGAAATCCGGCCATCGAGCGCCACCATTTTAAGGCGGTAATAAATCGACTGGTTCAGATCAAGTTTTGGGCTTTGCTCGTCTTTGAAACTATAATTCTTGATGGTGGTAGAAGTAGGCCCGCCGGGCACGCGGCCTACTTCTGCCCATTTGAGGTCATCCTGTGCTCGCTCGATCAGAAAATGTGAAAACGCATTTTCAAACTCGGTCGCCCAGGACAGGGTAACCACGTTCGCAGCGTCCGCTTCGCGGGAAAAACTAATGAGCTTAACGGGGTCGGCAAGCGTTACTTTCACATGAAATACATCAGTAATGCAATTCTGGGCGTCCTTTACATTATAATCAGTTGTCTTGTCCGGGGAAACGGTTATGGAGGATGTTTTGGCACCGTTGTTCCAAACGTATTCGCCTATGAAGGAAGATTTTAATTCAATGCTTTCTCCGGCATCAACTTCAATGGTCGTCTCATTGTTTACATCTTTTTCAATAGTGAATTGGTCATAAATTATTCCGTCAACGCCGATCCACTTGGCATCGAGGCGGTTTCCTTCCACTTCCAGCACCATGCCGCCCGAGCGTTCTGCGTCCGAATAATACATGGCTTTGTGGGGAAAACCGGCCGCTTTCGATCCCAGCTGTCCGGCCGAGCCCGAAACCACATATACGGTGCCCTTATTGATCCCCGATTTCTTTAAATAAGGACAAGATTCTTGTGATCCGTCATATCGGCCAGAGGAGTTGCTGACGTTATGTTTTGCCGGATCGAACGTGTCTGCTTTGTCATAATGTCCCTCCATAAGCCGCGAGCGCTCGTATACGTGGCTATGCCCGCAAAGGATAAGATCAACGCCGTTCCTTTCCAGGATGCCGATGAAATTTTCACGGATTTTAATCATATCAAGTTCGGTTTCCGAATTTCGCGAGCCCTGGGAATAGGGTGGGTGATGCCAGTAGGCAACGATCCAATCCTTGTTCTGATTAGCCGCCAGGTCCTTTTTGATCCACTGGACCTGCCTGCCGAGCGTGTCATACAAGCGCGTCGTTTGGTCTTCTTTTCCATAGGAATCGAGGGACAGAAAATGCACATTGCCGTAATCGTAGGAATAGAAAGCCTCCGTTTCGGACGCTACACCGCCTGCTTCACCTTGGGTGGGCAAAGTGAAAATGTCGTAATAGGGAACATTATGATCCTTCTGGCGGTCCGAATTGTCGTTGTTGTAATCGTGGTTTCCCGGAGTGGGGAAAACCGGGTTCTTTTTCAGGAAGTTGCTTTTGTAATGATTAAAAAAATTGGATTGATACTCGGCGTCTTTTCCAAAAGCGTATGCATTATCGCCGAGCAGCAGCAGCGCGTTCATGTAATTTTGCCCCAGATAACTGGAAATCCTTTCACGCACCATGTCCTGCGTGGCTGAATTTGTCCCGCAGTCGCCCAGCACCCCGAATCTGTATTTTCCTTTTGTACCCGGTTCTGGCGCAGTTTCGAAATAGTTGTCTTCACCACCTTCGAGGGTCTCAGTCCCAGAACCAATCGCATAATAATAACGAGTGGCCGGATCCAGTTCCGACAATTTTACTTCGTGCTCCGTTTCTTTTGCGGCAAGGTTAACCAGCATGGTCAATGCAGCAGATGAAAGGCCATAACGAACCGTACTCGTGGTCGCTATGTCCGTGCGCCAGCGTATGACCATGCTGGTGGACGTGGCCGATTGCAGGTATGGTCCACGCAGCAACGCGGTCTGCGCCTGCACATATGGCACCATGTAAATGAGTACAATGAGGAGTAAATATTTCTTCATATTTTGTCGGTTAAGGCATGCATAAAAGCGATAATGTCTTGTTTCTCCTGATCTGTGAGATTGAGCGGAAGCTTTGAAAGTGTTTGCTTGGGAATGTCCAGCCCGAGCCCTGCGCCGCCGCCTTTGTCGTAAAAATCAATTACTTTTTCGAGCGATGTAAATGCCCCGTTGTGCATGTGGGGGCCGGTTACCGCAGCATTCCTGACCGTCGGTGTTTTAAATGCGGCTTCGTAATAAGGCGTCGCGCGGATATCCATGCGACCATTATCCGTGTCTTTTTTCGGCTTCAAAAAATCGTCTGTGGCTGTTGTGCCGATGATCTCGAATTCTGTCAGTGCGTAGAAAGGTGGGATGAGACCATTGAACAGGGGCGCGAAGTGGCAGGTCCCGCATTGGGCCTTACCCATAAACAAATTGAATCCGCTGATCTGGGAGTCGGTCATGGCTTGCCGGTTTCCTGCTATATATTGGTCAAAATCGGATGCATAGGGATTTAATGTTTTGATAAATTCCGCCAGTGCTGAAAAAATCTGCTGCTCATCCCGCTTCTTTTTGCTTGTGTTTGGAAAAGCCTTTTTAAACAAAAGTTTGTACGACTTGTCTTTGAGCAACATTTGCATGCTACCCGCCGGACTCGCATTCATTTCGGACGAATCGCGCATTACGGTTTCAATTTGCGCTTCCAGTGTTTTCGCGCGTCCGTCCCAGAACTGGTTATGCTGCGCTGCTGCATAAAATAGCGAAGGGGCATTTCTTTTTCCGACTGTATGCGCCTTAATGCCCATGCTTTTTGGAAGGCCATCTGTAAAATAGTTGGCAGGATTATGACAGGATGCGCAGCTTTTGGAACTGTTGCCGGACAGCCGTGTTTCAAAAAACAGCTTTTTCCCAAGCGCAGCCCGCTTTGCAGATAAACCCTCATCTCGCACCGAATCGGCCGGTTGTAACGCCCCGGGGCTGAACATATGCGGCGCATTATAGCGTAACATCCCGGGCGCTGCCGTGTCCAGGCCCATTTCGCGGATCATCAGGTTTAGATGCTTTTGGAGCGGCAGCGCATTCCCGGTGAGGAATTTCAGCCGGTCAAATGAATCGAATTCTTCATTAACGCGGAGGAAGCGGACCGAACTTTCAAGATAATGCCTCACGCTGTCCTGCTTGCTGTGGTCCAGGTAAGGTTTCAATGTGAGGGCAATTGTTTCCATGGCAGACGCAGATTCCCATATGCCGCTCTTCAACTGGGGTGCGTCAAAACCCGATATGCCGAGTGCGATTATGCGGATTAATTCAAGGCGGACGGCGGCGAGCAATTGCTTGTCAGTAGTTTCAAATTTATATAGTAATGCGTGCAGGTCATTCGCTGCATTCGTCAGCAACTCCGCCTGAACCAGCAATTCTTTCTTGGAATCGGTTGTAATGCTGTCAAATAAAATAGCCTCCATATACTGCATACCGGCCGGTTCCATGTATTCCAGATGGGGTTCTTCAATTTCGTTTTTGGGTGCGCGGTTGTAAATCCGGGATGAAGTGTAGAAAAAATGTTCGAGAAAATATTCGATCCGTTTGTAAGCCAACCTGCTGTATATCAATTTGGTCTTGACATTAGCAGTTGTTTCAGGCGCACCGGGGACCATATCCTCAACGGCTTGTTTGAAATCTGCCAGGCTTGATGCATAAGATTTGGAATCGACCCTGAACCGCGCAATGCTTTGCTCCACACCTATTTTACCAGACGCTGTTCTTCGGTTGAAAGCAAGTATCAGAAGGGACGCAAGAAGCAGGAGGGTAAAGGTTTTGGGCATCGGCAACGGGTTCAGTTTGCTCATATAATATTACAGAAAAAATCAGTTTTTCCCGCTATCCGGGCTGTATTGCGTATAGTTGAACACGTTCCGCTTTATGACCGGGCGATTTTCCAGCAAAGCTTCTGGCATAGTAATTTATGTTACGGGCACATTCTGGTTCGTTTTAGTATCTGGATTTTTACAGAAAAAGAAAGCGGATCGCACATTCATCAACATTCACATTTGTATAATGATCGATACCCCAATCAGCAACGATTTTTCCGCAAAACAGTTGCAGCACCTGACCCTGGCGGGAGATGAGGAGCAGGATTCGCTCCCCAGAAACCTGCTTTGTTTTTCTCATCTCAGATGGGATTTTGTTACCAACGTCCACAGCATTTGCTCACGCGGTTTTCGGACATTGCTGCGGTTTACTTTTTGGAGGAGCCGATATTCGGTAAGACCGATGTTCCATATCTAACTTTTTCCCAGCGCCTTCCGGAACTCTGGGTCTGCGTGCCGCACCTGGCCGATGGTCTTACCAAGGACGAGGTGAACGCACAGCTGCGGGAACTGATCCGGGTATTTTTCATCAATAAAAAGCTTGACGAATTCATCTTCTGGTATTACACACCCATGGCGCTTGAATTTTCATCGCATCTGTCTCCGGGCCTTACCGTATACGATTGCATGGACGAGCTTTCGGCATTCAAGTTTGCACCGGAATCCTTGAAAAGCCTGGAAAAGGAATTAATGACGCGGGCAGATGTTGTTTTCACGGGAGGACATTCTCTGTTTGAATCCAAACGCCATCAGCACGCAAACATTTATCCGTTCCCGAGCAGCATTGATAAAAAGCATTTCGGACAGGCGAGAAAACGAAACTATGAGCCAGCCGATCAGGCGAAGATCAAAGGAAAAAAGATTGGTTTCTATGGCGTGATCGACGAGCGTTTTGACATTGATCTCATTCGCGACATCGCCGCAGAACGGCCCGACTGGAACATTATCCTCATCGGTCCCGTAGTGAAAATTGACCCGGCTACATTGCCGCGTCAGGCCAACATTCATTATCTGGGAGCGAGATCTTATGAGCAGTTACCCGCTTATCTTTCCGGATGGGACGTCGCATTGGTGCCATTCATGCTGAACGAATCCACGCAATTTATCAGCCCGACAAAAACGCCCGAATATCTGTGCGCCGGAAAGCCGGTTGTATCCACACCCATCCGCGATGTCGTAAATCCATATGGAACCAAAAACCTGGTGTCTATTGGCAACAACAGCAAGGATTTCGTGGAAGCGATTGCGTATTGGATTGCTATGCAGGATAAAAAGGAATGGTTAGGAAATGTTGACAAGTTTTTGAGCACAATCTCCTGGGATCTTACCTGCGCCGATATGATCGATAATATGTCATCCGTTCACCAGGACAGGAAAGTTGTTAAGATTGGTCGGCAGTGAGACACTATATTGTTAAATTGCGGGGAAGATAATGTCCGATCTATTTTTGCATGCAGACAACTTTCCCGCGGCTTGACATTGGCCCGCTATCTGAGTATAAGGAGAATGATGTAATGATCAGCCGGTTTGAGGATTACCTGGCGGAGCACCAGAACCTGGTATTCCCGCACCGGCATGGCTTTTACCATCTGGTCCTTTTTACGAAGGGCGGGGGCTTTCATACCATTGATTTCAACCACTTTGAAGTAAACCCGTTACAGATCTATTTCATGACACCGGGTCAGGTGCATTCCTGGCATTTTGAGGGCGAAATGGAAGGATTTGTCGTGAATTTTTCCGAGGCTTTTTTCCGTTCGTTCCTGCTAAAACCTGATTATCTGGAATCTTTTTCGTTTTTTGACGGGGACAGCAACAATAGCGTCATCACCGTTCCGTATGATATTCAGAAGAATGTTGTGGGACTATTTGAAGACCTGTTGTTGCAGGTAAAGAAGGCCAAATTCCGGCAAGATATCATCAGGGTTTTACTGCTGCACATTTTCCTTCTGCTCGAACAGGGCCAGGCGCAAGAGAAAAAGCAAGAGGTCAAAAACCAGCAGAATCCTTTGATCAAAAACTTTCAAAAACTCGTTGAGAAAAACTTCATCAAAATCAGGCAGCCGGGTGAATATGCTGAAATGCTGCATGTTACGCCCAATCACCTGAATGCGCTGAGCAAGGAACATTTAAGCCTGCAAGCAGGGGCGGTCATCCGAAACCGCATTGCGCTGGAAGCGAAGCGATTATTGATCAATCTGGATTTTACAGTGTCCGAGATTGCCTACAAGCTTAATTTTAATGACAACTCTTATTTTTCCCGCTTTTTTAAAAAAGAAACCGGTATGACACCGGAAGCATTTCGGGCTGAGTCTGCCAATCACTCCGTTAAAGCCTAGCGCTTAACGGTTTCCTGATTCGCTGGCTTGATGAATAAAGCCAGCCACGAACGCCGCGCCAACCGGTAAAAATAGGGTGTCAGGATGATCAATACAGGAATAATCGACATTAAAAAGTAGTCCAGATATTCCTCGAAAAAGTTGACGAAGATCAGGAAATAGATCACCATAAAGGCTACATAAAAAGAGTAGCTCATGTACAGCGCGCCCTGGTAAAAGCCGGGCTCGGGAACCAGGTTTTCGCCACAATGGGGGCAGTGCTTATTCATTTTGTCAAAGGTTTTAAGGTTATAGGCGCTTTTGGAAATAAAAAAATCGCCCACACCGCATCTTGGACATTTATTGAAAAGGACGCTATATAGTTTATTTGGCTTTGCCATGGTGTTGAAGTTTTGGATTAACACAAATTACGCGAGAAATCAGCTCAGAAAGAAAGACTGATGGTATGTTTTGTGGTACAGATCAACGATCGCCCATAAAACCCGTGCCAATTTTCCGGACAACCGGCCCGAGCTTAGTGCAAGGTGTTAATGAAATGTGCCATTTGTGGAATGTCGCACACGTGGTCAATTACGGCGTGCATCAAGGCATAGTTCGGCATGTAGGGCATCTGGGCTGTTTCCGGGTTTTGAACGAGGGTGATTCCCCCTGTTTTCTTCACAGCTAAAAGACCTTTTGTCCCATCCTCATTAGCACCCGACAATAACAATGCAGCCAGTGAAGAACCATATACTTCCGCCGCAGATTCAAATGTAACGTCTATGCTAGGCCGGCTGAAATTGACCTTTTCTGAATAGTCCAGTGAAAAAGTCTCACCCTTTTCGATCAGCAGATGGTAATCCGCTGGCGCGAGGTATATATGCCCTGGCAGGATCACGTCTTTGTCGTCTACTTCATGGGTAGGCAATGCAGTTTTTGTAGATAGTAACTCAGAAAGTGATGAATCTGCCGAATGGCGTCGATGGAGCACCACAATGATGGCGAACGGAAGCGTTTTGTTCAACAACGGAAGCAGATGGAAGAGCACCTGCAAGCTTCCGGCAGATCCTCCGATCAGCAGCGCCTTGACAGGTTTTTTTACATCACTTTCTTCCATATTTTTTCCCGGTTAAGCTGCTTATACTTGTTTTGTATCACCGAAAATTTTAATGTTTCCTTTGTTCCCAATGCGAGATATCCCAGTGTTCCCAGGCTGGCATCGAAGAGCTTCAAAACCCTGTCTTGCAGGTCTTTGTCAAAGTAAATGAGCACATTCCGGCATAGTATCAGGTCAAACTCATTAAAAGAGCTGTCCGACACCAGATTATGCGTGGAAATGATGATTTTTTCAGACAGTTCTTTATCAAATTTCGCCTGTCCGTAGTTGGCTGTGTAATATTCCGAAAAGTCTTTCAGGCCGCCCGATTCAATGTAACTTTCCGAATACTGCTTCATTTGGTGCATTGGAAAAATCCCTTTCCGCACTTTTTCCAGCACGCTTGGGTTAAGGTCGGTCGCATATAGCAGCGATTTCCGCAACAGTCCGGCTTCTTTTAGCAAAATGGCCATTGAAAATACTTCCTCACCAGTGGAACAGCCTGCATGCCATACTCTTATAAATGGTTTTGTGCCAAGAACCGGCAAAATATCTTCCCGTAGCGACTTGTAGAAACTGGGGTCGCGAAACATCTCTGTCACATTCACCGTAATTTCTTCAACAAACCTTTTCAGGTAATTTTCATCCGTCCTGACCTTGTATCGGAACTCGGCAAAACTCGGAAATTTGTCAATTGAGACAAGCCGCACGATGCGTCTTTTCAGGGACGCCCTGGAATAGCTCGTGAAGTCGTAGCCATAAATGTCCAATAAGTCTGTCAGCAGTATCTCAACTTCCTCGTCCTCAATCATTTTCGTCTAAATGTCTTTTAAAACCTGCAATAATCTATCGACGTTGATCGGTTTGGAGATATAATCGTCCGCACCAGCTTTGAGGCATTTTTCGCGGTCGCCTACCATGGCTTGCGCGGTCACTGCGTACACAGGCGTATTTCTTCTGCTTTCTATGTTCTTAATCAATGGGATAGCTTCATAACCATCCATTTCGGGCATCATCATATCAATCAGGATCGCATCGACAGGTTCATTTGTCCTAAGCAATTCTAATGCCTCGGCAGCGCCCGTGCAGGAAATGCAATCATAGGATTTGGATTTCAATGTGGCTTTCAGGGCGAATATGTTCCTGGAATCGTCATCGATAATCAGCACTTTTTTCTTATTCATATGGAAGGTCATTTTCTTTGGATCCGGATCTTAAGCCATCTCCCAGGTTCAGGATTTTTCATAAAGCCACACGCGCAATAGTGACATCAGCTGGTCAATGTCCACAGGCTTAGTTATGTAGTCGGACGCGCCGGCATTAATGCATTTTTCGCGGTCACCTGTCATTGCTTTGGCCGTTACGGCAATTACCGGCAGGTTGCGCCACTGGTAATTCTCCCGGATACGTCTGGCGGTTTCATAGCCATCCATCTGCGGCATCATCATGTCCAGCAGCACCACGTCCACGTCCGGGTTTTCTTCCAGCCGCTGCAATGCTTCTTTTCCGTCAAGTGCCGTTAGCACATTCATTTTATAGTTTTCCAAAGATTTGGAAAGCGAGAAGATATTCCGCACATCGTCGTCGGCAATCAGCACCGTTTTACCTTGCAGGATTTCACTTAGGCCGCCCAGTTTCTGCCTGTCCGAAGCTTTTTGCGGAGCCTTTTTGCTCTCTTCAACCACATGCAGGAAAAGCGAAACTTCGTCCAGCATACGCTGGTAGGAGTGGGCAGTCTTTACTACAATGGAATCTGCATATTGCTTGATACGCAGCTCTTCAGTCATCGAAAGGCTTTTCCCCGTAAATACGATAATAGGGATATGTTCGAAGCTTGGATTCATTTTTGCCATTTCCAGCATTTCGTAGGCTTTCTTGTCGGGAATGCCCATATCCAGGATCACGCAGTCGACCTCATTATTTTGCAAAGCTTGCAGCCCTTCGTCAATGTCGCTTTTCAATTGGGAGTTAATGTTGAAAGAGGACAAATAATAAGCAAGCGCTTTGGCATGCATGGAATTATCTTCCACGATAAGCACTTTCTTGCTCTGCTTACTGACTACAAATTCAATCTTTTTGAAGATCTCTTCCATCTTCTCGAAGGCAACCGGCTTGTCAATGAAGTCCACGGCGCCTTTCAGCAGGCTTTCATTTTTCATGCGGTGCGATGACATAATGTGCACCGGGATGTGCCTTGTTTCCGGCTTGGATTTCAATTCGTCCATGACCTCCCAGCCACTCAGGATAGGAAGCTGAATGTCGAGCAAAATACCCATCGGTTTGAAGGTTTGTGCCAATTCCAGCCCCTCATCTCCGCGAACGGCCACGATTCCTTTATAGCCTTGCTTCCGGGTGTAATCGAGCAGGGACTTGGCGAACATGGTGTCATCTTCCACGATCAGGATCGTTTTGTCTGTGGCCTGAATGTTGTCGCGGTCGTCGGCAATGCTGGCCGGGATTACCGTGCTGATGAAACGTGCATCGTTTCCTTCCGGCTTGGTCTTTAATGCTTCTTCGCTGTGGTTCAGGAAATACGTTTTTGGCTCGGTGCTGTTTCCGGCAAAAGCTTTTGCAACAGGAATGGAGAGGGTGAAAACGCTGCCTTCATTTAATTTGCTTGATAGTTCAATCTCACCACCCAGCAGTTTAACAAGCTCACGACTGATGGACAGCCCCAGTCCGGTTCCGCCGTACTTTCTTTTTGTAGAACCGTCGGCTTGCTGGAATGCTTCGAAAATGTGCAGTTGCTTCTCCGGCGCCACGCCTATGCCCGTATCTGTTACCGCAAAGCTGAGCATATTCTCCGAGCCGGATTTGCGCTTGATATCAATGCGGACGGAACCCTGTGAAGTGAATTTCAACGCATTGGAAATCAAATTTTTAAGTATTTGTTCCAAACGCATCTTATCCGTTTCAATCACCAGGGGAACACCGTTTTCAATGTCAACCACGAAATCAAGTCCTTTTTCCCGAGCAACCGGGGCGAACAAACCTTTCAGATCGTCCACAATTTCCTTTACCGTAACATTAACATAGTCCAGCTCCATTTTGCCAGCCTCAATTTTAGAAAGGTCCAGGATCTCGTCGATCAGCCCGAGCAATCCGTTTCCTGAAGATTGGATCACGGTTGCGTATTCCACTTGTTCAGTGCTCAGGTTTTTCTCGTCATTTTCGGACAATAACCGGCTCAGTAGTAAAATAGAGTTTAGCGGTGTGCGCAGCTCGTGGGACATATTGGCCAGGAATTCGGACTTATAACGCGTCGTCAATTCCAGTTCCTCGGCCTTCTTTTGTATCTCTGCATTTTTTTCTTCCAGCAGTCCGCTGCGTTCTTCCAGTTCTTCGTTGGTTTGTTGCAGTTCTTCCTGCTGCACGCGCAGCTCTTCTTCGGATGCCTGCAATTTCTGCGACTGTGCTTCGAGCTCGGCATTCAGATTTTCCAGCTCATTATGCTGCGTCTGCAATTCCTCCGACTGGGCCTGTGTCTCTTCCAGGAAGTTCTGCAATCTCAGGTAATCCAATGCTGAGTTAACGCCCGTAGCGATGGATTCCAGACTGCCTTCCAAAAACTGGATTTCAAGCTTGTCCGGTTTGGAAAGAAAAGCCAATTCTATCACCCCGATGCATTCATAGGCGTAAATAAGCGGTAGGATCGCCAGCGCAGCTGGCTTGGTTTCGCCGAGCGTCGAAGTTACTTTCAGGTAATTTTCGGGTACATCATACACTACGACCGGCTTTTTACTATGGATCACCTGTCCAGCGAGGCCGGCGCCGGGAGTGATGTTTTCCGGTGCATTCTCCACGGCATAACTGCTAGCTAGTTTGAAGTTCCAGTCGTTATCCTGGATATAGATCGTGCCGAGGTGGGCTTTGGAATAGCGCGTAATCGTTTCAATGAGGTTCGCCGCCAGTTTTTTCAAAATTCGTTCGCCGCGGATCGCATCGCTGATCTCCACCATTCCGGTTTGCATCCAGTTCCTGGTGTTCAGATCATTGAATGTCTGTTCGAGCGAAGCAGTCATTTTATTCAGTGCGGCTGAAATGCGGCCAATGTCGTCATCGCTTTCATCCTGGGATCTTACGGCATAATCGCCTTCCGAAACCTGTCTTGTGATCTGTTCTATCCGGTTAATCCTGCGTTCTGTGGTTCTGTATTTTTCCTCTTCTAAAAGCTGCAAAGCAAGTCTCTTGTCCATATCGTTCTTGATGCGCATATATGCAAAAACCGTAATCAGAATGGAGATCAATGCGGCCACAATGAGGAGGATAGGCGTATATTGAATGTAGATCTGCTGCTGTTCCAGGCGGGTCTGGAGAATTTTATTTTCTTCAGACTTGATACGTTCTGTGGTCAGCCGCAGGTCGTCCATGATCTTTTTTCCTTTGATCATTTCACGCAGCCGACCGTTTTGATCGTCTGCAAAGTTGCTGTTCCGGCGTGTCTGGTCAATAATGTATTGCATTTGCCCGAATTTGGCTTCGTACAATGCTTTAATTTCCCGCAGGTTTTTTTGCTGTGCCGGGTTGTCAGCGGTTAGTTCGCTAAGGTTATTGTAGCTGTTGGTTGTTTTTGCATACGCATCATTATAAGGGTCCAGGAATGTTGCCTCTGAGGTGATCAGATATCCTCGCTGGCCCGTTTCCGCATCCTTAACGAAAGAGATAATGGATTCAGCTTCTATGAGGACCTGGTTGGTGTGGTTAACCAGTTCTGAATTATTGATAAGCTTCTGAGTGCTGTAATAGGAGGCCAAAAGGCTGAATATAAGCAGCAGAATGGAAAAGGAGAATACAATTTGTAATTGCTGAATTATCGAGTTAGAGGTTTTTTTCATCTGCGCTTATAGCTGATTTTTCAGTTTTGTTATCGTTTAAAGCCTGCTCCTGGACGAGAGGCAGGATGAGAATAAATTGGGCGCCGCGGTTCTCCGCACTTCTTGCGGAGATGACGCCATTGTGCTTGTCCATAATTTTTTTGGCAATCGCCAGCCCGATTCCCGTCCCTTCGTAGCTGTTCATATTGTTGAGCCGCTGGAAAATGACGAATATCCTGTCCAGAAATTTCTCGTCGAACCCGATGCCGTTATCTTCGATCACGATTTTACAATATTGCCCTTCATAGTGCTCATCTGCGTCCACGTGCTTGTCGGCAATGATCGTGGATGTCACGTTTATGACCGGCGGAATTCCTTCTTTGGAAAATTTGAGCGCATTACTGATCAGGTTTTGGAAAACCTGACGAATCTGGCTCGGTATGGTATCGATAATGGGCAGCTTGCTGATCCTAATCTCTGCTTTCTTGTTCAGGATGATTTCATCGAAGTCGGAAAGCAAATCATCCAGTAAAGAATTCAGGTCCGTGGGCTGGAAGCGGGCTTTAACCGAAAGCCTGGAATAATCGAGCAGGTCACTGATCAGGCGGGACATTCTGGCCGACGAGCTGATGGACCGGTTGAGATACGAAACGGCCTCCGCATTTTCATTCAAATACTTGTCTTTTACCAAATGGCTGAAAGTCTGTATTTTACGCAATGGCTCTTTCAAGTCATGTGAAACAACCCAGGCAAATTGCTGCAACTCGTGGTTCGTCGTTTCGAGTTCCGAGTTTTTGTCAAGCAGCTCCTTCGTGCGGAGTTCAACTTTGTGTTCGAGCAGCTCATTTGCCATTTTTTGCTGGTGGATGTCTGTGAATGTGCCTACCCAGCGGATAGTCAGCCCATTTTGAAGGATTGGGATGATTTTGATCAGAAAATATTTGTATTCCTGCGTTTCTAAATGTTTTAACCTTGCTTCGCCGGTAAATTCCTGTCCGTTCCTGAATGATGTTTCCCAGCGCTCATACAGGTTGTCCTCGGGATGCGATTCGGGAAATACGTTTGCGTCCGCCGACACCTGAAACCAATGTTCATTTACGAATTCTATTTTTCCATCCACACCAATGGTGAACGCGATCTGTGGAAGCGATTCAAGTATAACCCGCAACTCCTCCATTCGTCCGGCGAGTTCTTCCTGGGCTTTTTTTCTTATTTCAATTTCATATTGAAGTGAATGCTGAATTGCTTTCAGCTCCTGCTGCTGTTCATAAAGTTTGTAGAAAGTCTTTACTTTAAGCAGCAAAATATCCGCATCCACGGGCTTGGTGAGGTAATCAATGCCGCCGGAAGAATAGCCTTTGGTAATAAATTTCTTCTCTTTGTTAACAGCAGAAAGGAAAATGATGGGTGTATCCTTTGCTTTCCCAAAACCCGAAATTGCTTCGGCAACCTCAAAGCCGTCCATGCCGGGCATCTGGACGTCCATAATGATCACAGAATAGCTGTTTTTCAGTATTTTTTTTAATGCCTCTTCTCCTGACTCTGCACTATCCGTTTTGAAATCGTGCAGTTCCAGGATTTTTTTAAGTGGAAGTATATTTTCGGGCCTGTCGTCGACAATCAGAATCATAATATGGGTAAAAAACTATCCATTCAAATCCTTGCTAATGTCAGCTGTGAAGTGATCTAGTATCCTTAAATTAAACCTGCATGTGTATACGCTGTAATTCAATTAGTTAAGATAGAGTGATAGCAACAAGTCAAAAAATTCAATGTAAGGTAATCGATATTATAGATTTAACACAAAAATCATACCAAATTCGCATTAAAAGGCACTATTTATTGAATAATAGCATTTTCTCAATGCTATGCTTCACTCACAATTCTTTTGAGTTCTTCTGACCATTTCTGAATGGTGATCATGGGATGAATGAAGGGCGTGTTTTTGTCCATATCATCATTGTTATCCTTCAAATTAAAGGCTTTGTGGAATATTTTCCCGAATCCATCAGTGCCGTACTGGCATAATTTTATAGCAAATTGTGTTCTCAAACAAAAATTCCGGCGAAGATGGTCTGCGTAATGTGTGTTCAGGCGGGCTTTTCCGCGTGGCCGAAAGGGAAATTTGTAATAAAAATTTAAAAAATGAAAAAAGTATCCAATAATACCGTTGTCAAAAAATCCGAACATATTAATGTCATAGTATACCCGGGCGAACCCTATCCACTGGGCGCTACATATGATGGTGAAGGAGTTAATTTCGCATTATATTCCGAGCATGCCACCGGGGTTGAGCTTTGCCTTTTCGAGAGCCAGGAGAGCGAACGGGAGCATATCAAAATTGAAATACAAGAAGCGTCACACCATGTGTGGCATGTCTATGTGCCTGGTTTGAAGCCTGGTCAATTATACGGTTACCGTGTCCACGGACCTTTCGTCCCCACAGCAGGGTTCAGATTTAATCCCAATAAACTTCTCATCGATCCTTATGCAAAGTCCATTTCCGGAACAATCCAATGGCATGACGCGCTTTTCGGCTATGTGATTGGTGATGAAAATGAAGATCTCAGTTTCAGCGAGCTGGATAGCGCTCCCTACATTCCTAAATCGGTGGTGATCGATCCGGGTTTTGACTGGGAAGGCGTACAGGCACCCGAGATTCCATATCATGATACGATCATTTACGAAACGCACGTAAAAGGGTTTACGGTGTTGAATGAACAGATTCCTGAGGAAATACGGGGAACGTATGCTGCTATGAGGCATCCGGCCACCATCAAATATCTCAAAGAACTCGGCGTAAATGCAGTTGAGCTGATGCCGGTTCACCATTTTATTGCCGACCGGCATCTGAAAGAGCGTGAACTGACCAACTATTGGGGTTACAATTCCATTGGTTTCTTCGCGCCAGATGTGCGTTACAGCAGTTCCGGGACGCTGGGTGAGCAAGTGGTTGAATTCAAGAATATGGTAAAGGAGCTGCATAAGGCAGGCATCGAAGTGATTTTAGATGTGGTTTATAACCATACTGGTGAAGGAAACCAAATGGGGCCGACCTTATCGTTCCGGGGAATCGACAATTTGTCTTATTACCGGCTTATGGAAGGCCGTTACTATATGGATTACACGGGAACCGGTAACACCTTGAATGCCCGGCTTCCGAGCGTGCTGCGCCTGATCATGGACAGCCTGCGTTATTGGATCACCGAAATGCATGTGGATGGTTTCCGGTTCGACCTGGCTTCTACGCTTGCCAGGGAATTGCATGAAGTGGACAGGTTGAGCGCATTTTTCGATATCATTCACCAGGATCCGATCATTTCACAGGTGAAACTTATCGCTGAGCCCTGGGATATTGGATTCAATGGTTATCAGGTAGGTAAGTTTCCGATCGGATGGGCCGAGTGGAACGGGCAATACCGCGATTGCATGCGCGATTACTGGCGTGGCGCCGACAGTATGCTTGCCGAATTTGCAGAACGGTTTACGGGAAGTTCGGATTTATACAAAGGGGAATACCGCAGGCCAACCGCGAGTATTAACTTCATCACCGCACACGACGGTTTTACATTGAATGACCTTGTGTCGTATAATGACAAACGTAATGCAGCCAATGGCGAAAATAACAATGACGGGGACGACCATAACCGTTCCTGGAATTGCGGCATAGAGGGACCAACCGATGACCCGGAAGTGAATGCATTGAGAAACAAACAAAAACGTAATTTCCTGACAACCCTGTTTTTATCGCAAGGTGTTCCTATGCTGGTTGCCGGCGACGAATGGGGCAGGACCCAGGGCGGGAATAACAATGCCTACTGCCAGGACAATGAAATATCGTGGCTCAACTGGGACAAGGCGGATAACGAATTATTGACATTCTCGCAAAAGCTAATTGCTTTCAGTAAGGCGCACCGCTCGTTCAGAAGAAGGGACTGGTTCCGCGGGTTACCGATTAAGGGAAAAGGATTGGAGGATATTGCATGGTTCCTGCCTGATGGAAGCGAAATGCCGGAAGAAAACTGGAACCACGACTACGCCAAGTCATTGGCCGTTTTCCTGAATGGTAAGGGGATCCGCCACGTAAATAAAAAGGGCGAGCCGATTTATGATGATAGCTTTTATATGATCTTCAATGCGCATTATGAACCCGTTGAATACACGCTGCCTCCCAAAAAATACGGAACGGAATGGCGAAAAGTAATTGATACGAGTGAAGGCACAGTGAACGAAGAAGGCGAAAAATTCGGACCAGATACATCGGTAACGGTGGATAGCAGGTCGATCATTGTATTTAAACATGCATTGGAACAACAGAAAATATGAGTGATAACGAAAAATTGATACCGGGTGTACGGTTCAACGAATTCGGTGAAGCGCAAGTGGTTGTGTGGGCTCCCGAATTAGAAGAGATTTCACTGCTTCTGGAAAACACACAGGAGCAGCTTCCGCTAAAAAAGCAGGAAATGGGTTACTGGCTGCTGAGGACCGATGCGCTGAAATCGGGTAATCTCTACCAGTTTGTAGTAAAAGATAAGCCACAGCCGGATCCCGCATCCCTATGGCAGCCTCAGGGCGTTCACGGACCTTCCGCTGCTTACGACATTCGTAATTTCAAATGGACCGATAAGGACCTGCCGCAACCGGCGCTGAAAGATTACATTATATATGAGCTCCATACCGGGACTTTTACAGAAGAAGGCACATTTGCAGCAATGGAAAGCAAGCTGGATTATCTGGTTGAACTCGGCATTAATGCGATTGAGATCATGCCTGTCTCGCAATTTGCAGGCGCGCGTAACTGGGGCTATGATGGGGTTCTTCCTTATTGTGTCCACGATTCCTATGGCGGGCCGGAGGCATTACAGCATCTTGTAAATGCCTGCCATGAGAAAGGAATCGCCGTTATCTTGGATGTCGTTTACAATCACATTGGCCCGGAAGGCAATGTGCTGCCGCAGTACGGCCCTTATTTTACGGATAAATACAACACACCCTGGGGCGATGCGCTCAATTTTGACTCTTCCTGGTGCGATGGTGTCCGGGAATATTTTGTCGAAAATGTGCTGATGTGGTTCAGGGATTTCCACATTGATGCGCTGCGGATGGATGCGGTTCATGCCATAAAGGACATGAGTCCTGTCCATATCTTGCAGGAAATGAGGACGCAAGTTGATGAGCTGGCTAAGCAGACTGGAAAAAGTCATTACCTGATCGTGGAGATGGACCTGAATGACACACGTTACATTAAGCCAATCGCAAATGGCGGTTACGGAATGGACGGACAGTGGATAGATGAATTTCACCACGCATTGCGCGTTTCCTCGGGCCAGCAGCGAAGCGGTTACTACTCTGATTTTGAGCCTATAACATCTCTGGCTAAATCGTATAAAGATGCCTACGTATATGACGGAGGGTTTTCTGAACATCGCAAGCGTAAGTTTGGTGTGAAGGCGGACGGGCATCCCGGTGAGCAATTTGTGGTTTTTTCTCAAAATCACGATCATGTAGGAAACCGGATGCTGGGTGAGCGTACAAGTCAGCTTGTCTCGTTTGAAATGCAGAAATTGCTGGCCGGCGCTGTTTTTGTGAGCCCTTATCTGCCGATGCTTTTCATGGGCGAAGAATACAGCGAGAGCAATCCATTTCAGTATTTTGTGAGCCATACCGATCCTGAACTAGCGGAAGCTGTCAGAAAAGGCAGGAAGCGGGAGTTCGCAGCATTCCATCTGGATGGCGAAGCTCCGGACCCGATGTCTGAGGAAACTTTTAATAACTCCAAACTCCAATGGTCACTGCCTGAAGAAGGACAGCATAAGACGATGTTGCAGTTTTACAAAGAGCTGATTCGTCTGAGAAAATCACAGCCAGCATTACGCAGCAATGATCGCAAAGCATTGGAGGTCGAGCCGAACACGGTAAATGAAACGATTACCCTTCGTCGCTGGACTTCGGAACAGCAGATTATTGCCGTCCTGAATTTTTCTAAAACGGTGCGTGAAATGTGGTTACCAGAGCAGGCAGGCGGATGGAAGAAACTGATCGCGTCCTCAGACGAAGTTTGGAATGGATTGGGGAATGTTACCGAGCCACCGGCTGAGCGACTGATTATGCTGCCGCCGGAGAGCTTTGCTATTTTTACAAATTCCGTATTTTAATCTTTATTTCATGCGGCGCCACTTCGTCGCCGCCAAAATAGGGAAGGAGCTTATAAGCAATGCCCACGCCGCCTGAACAGTGGCGTGGCATTTTTGTATCCACCCCATGGTAAGAAAATATGTAAGCGTTATCCTCCAAGGCTATTTTGAAGCTGTTGGTCTCGTTCAGCTCCGCAGTACCCAGGTCTTTTACTTCCCGGATGCCATTTGCGTAGGTATAAGCATAGATGTGTATGTTGCCCTCCAACCAGTTCCAGCCGAATCTTGCACTATTGTTTTGATGTTGGGAGCTGCAATCAGAAAAGCCATAAAGCTTATTGATGTCAAACTGGTTTTCAGGAATGGCTGTCTGATAAATGCAGGAGCTGCCGAAAACGACCTGAAAACGCATTGAGCTGGCTGTGAAGGGCGTATTAGCATTTTTCTCGACCTCATGGTCACCGGCTTTAATGGTGTAAGTAATAAAATCGTCACCGAAGCTGGGTGTGTTGCCAATCCAGTCGCAGGAAATGGTGGCAATCAAAAGAATGACACAAAAAAAGGCGGTTCTCATAAGAATGTGCTGCATTACCGGCAAAGTTTAACCGATAATCAGCTAATGAACGAATGGTTGAGCTTAAAATTGAATAAGATGCAAAGTGTGATCAGTGTTTCGCAATCATGTAAGTATGGAATGTGAGCGGCGCGTCTTTCAATTTCTCCCGAAACTCTTCCACATTGTTAAATTGCAGTTGTGTCATTGTTTTTGATTCAAAATTAATCTGAAAACTGTCCACATCAAATGGCCACGGTGTAACGCTGAGTTCGTTTTCGGCAGGCGACCAAAGCTCATAGTTCTGCTGATCCGGCCCGGCGCTGATCTCGATTTTGCGGCCTTCGGGCGGAACCAGGTTTTGGCATAGCAACAAAGAAAATGCATCACACCATTCGAGGATAGCGTAAGCTGTTTTGATCTCTTTCGCATCCAGCTGTGCCTCTTTAAGCCATTTCCGATCGTATGTTTTTAGTTTGGCACAATATGCAGCGATCTTTTTGTCAGTTTCTTTTTCGTATAAAAATTGCAAATGCTGTGATGTAAGCAAAGCAATGTAACGGCTTTTGGACATGGCCAGTTGCAGGAGTTCTTCACATTTGTCCTCATCAAATTTCCGCATCTTGAAGTTCACAGGCCCGCCATTTTCATTCAGGAGCATGTTGTCGTTTAAGAATTCATTGAATGCGTCGTCATGCTCTGTTGTGGCAATGATCGTTTCCAGCCATCGTTCCGGCCTTAGGTCCTGTTTCCAGTGAAAGCAGATTTGCCCGGAAAGCAGACCGTGCGCGCGCTGAGAGATGATCTGCCAGCCATTTTCCTGATAATTAACGATCATATTTATATTGACATTTGAAATGATATATTGCAAAAAAGGCCAGGAATGAATCCTGGCCTACTTTCACAAAACTGCATTTGTGCAGCGGCTATTGCTGTTGTTTTTGCTGTTTTGAATTGCTATGTTCCTCTTTGTGATTATTTGTAATATGGTCTCCTTTAACCATTTCCTCTTCCTTATGCCTGCTATCGATATTGTCTTTATTGTCAGGCTTGCGGTTGCTCTGCGATTGTTGCATCGATCCCGAATTTTGTGACTGTTTCATGACAATCTTTATTTGGTTATGCACCTTACATTTTAAAAACTATGCCAGCGGTGCGGGCTCCTTGTTAAATTCTCTTCGGGTTCCTTCGTAAAGTTCGTATTCCAGTAAACGACAGTCGATTGTGCTGGTGTAGAACTCAATTCTGCGCTTGGCTTTCAGCCCGATTTTTTTCGCAAGATCCAGGTTTCCGGTGAATACGTATCCGAAATATCCGCCACACTTTTGTTTCATAAAATCGCCAATACGCGCATATGTTTCTTCCAGCTCTGCGATTTCGCCTAGCCGGTCGCCGTACTCGGGATTAATAAAAAATACGCCTTTATTTTCTTTCGGCACTTCTGTATCGGCAAAGTCGCAGCATTCGAAGTCTATGAGTTCGGCTACGCCGGCTGCGATGGCATTTTTCTTTGCATTGGCGATGGCCACATTGCTGTAATCTGTTGCAATGATCCGTAAGCCAGGCACTTCCCTGATCTGTTGTTCCAGCTTATCTTGCTCAGCGTAATATATTTCCCGGTCGTAGCCAAGCACGTGCATAAATGCGAAGTTATCCCTGAACAGGCCCGGGCGGCTGTTAGTAGCGATCAAAGCAGCTTCAATGGCCAATGTTCCCGACCCGCACATCGGATTAATGAAAGTCGAATTCCGGTCCCAACGGCTGGCCAGAATTGTGGCGGAGGCCAACGCTTCGAGCATGGGCGCCCTGCCCGGAATTTTGCGGTAACTATGCCGGGCAAGCGAGTCGCCGGACGTATCTATGAAAATTTCAGCAGAATCATTCTTCCAAAATAAATGGATCACCGTGCCTATCAAATCCGAACCTGTGGTTGGTCGCGTGCCTTTTTTATCGCGGAAACGGTCTACGATGGCATCTTTAACACGCAGGTTCGCGAACATGCTGTTGTTGATGGTCGGGTTCTGAACATTGCTGGTGACGGAAAAATATCCTTCGTCGGCAATGATATCCTCCCAGGGCATTTGCAGCAGAAACCGGTAAACGTCATCGGGATGGTGCGCTGTGAATGAACCCAGACTATACAAAACCTGGCTTGCGCAATAAAGATTAAGGTTTAGCTTAATGCACTCATTGATAGATGCTTTGATCCGTAATCCGGTAACAAATGCTTCCTCGATATCAAATCCAAGGTTCTTAACCTCTTGTTCCAGATAGGGCGCAAGGCGTTTGTGACAAGTGATAATAACGCGGGAAGGTGTTGTGAAATATGACATGCGTGAATTTGAGCTTTCGGCGGTCAGCTCTTTTGTTTATTTTAAAAGAACAAACTTAGTGCTTTCTGCCTTAACCGCCTATATTCCGTTCAGCTCACTTTCCGTAAATGCTTTTTCACGCCCGGTTAACTTCTGGCGCGTTTTTTCAACTTCCTCAGTAGTGATTTTGTCCGCATCATTGCGCCATGATTTTCTGATAAAACTCAGCAGCTGAGCAATGTCTTCGCTAGGCATATCCTTATCGTAGCCAATGCCGGGCATATCGCCGCTTACCTCGGGCGTCTGGTACACGCGGCCATTTACTTTAACAGGACCGGTTAAGCCATAAAGAATGATGGAAATGAGCTTGTCCTTATTCCCCGTAACCCATTCCGACTGGTTCAATGGCGGAGCGAGCGACTTGATCCCAGCGCCATCTGCGCCGTGGCAGGTCTGGCAAATGGATGTGAACAATGCTTCGCCTTTGGGAAATTCCTTTTTCAGCATGTCGGGATTCCGGTTGCCGCGCGCGCTCTGGACTGTGCTGATAACCCGTTGCAATTGCTTGTTCAACAGAAAGTCGGGATTGGATAGGGAAGCGGAAATTTCGGATTGGAAACTTTCTTCCTGATCCTGTAAATTGCTGATAATGGCGTCGCTGACGTAACGGTTGTTCGGATATTTCGCAGCCAGCTTGGTAAGCAGTCCGCGGGCAGCGGTTGTGTCAAATGGTTGGATGGTTTTTGCTGCAAGCGCAATGTAAGGTGCTGCTAATGTGTCATTAGCATCCACCATAGTATTGAATGCCGAAGCAAATTGCTGATAGGAACCGGGCGTCATCAAGGCTGGCGAAACGGCAAGCCCTTGCATCCGGAACTTCCAGTCAGCCTGTCTAAGCCATGCCAAAGCCTCCTCAGTTTTAAGGGAATTAAGGCCTTCTAATGTCCATAATGCATGAATAGCGAGCAGCGGATTTGTTGTCTGCTTAATAGCGGCACGCAGGGCAGGAACGGTCTGATTATATTTCCCGTCGATCAGCTTCTGTTGTGCGCGGTCTCTTACCCAGCCATTGGCATGGCCCAGCAATTTTATAAGGTCATCGGCGCCCGAGGGAATCATTACCGGTTTAGCCTTTGCGTTTTTCGGGACAATTTTATAAATACGTCCGCTGGAAAGTGGCTGTGTAAGGCTTCGCTTGCCAATCTGGTCTTTCAGATAGGGCGTCAGATAAGTTTTGTGCTGGATGATGCCGCGATACATGTCCAGAATATACATGGCGCCATCCGGTCCATTGTACAGGCTTACCGGGCGAAAACGCTCATCTGTGCTCGCCAGGAATTCTTTGTTTTTGTATGCCTGTTCTCCTTTAACAACATAGCCGTTTTCGCTGAGTACATTCCTTTTAATGAGGTTTGCCGAAGGTTCGGGAACGAATGCGTTAAATGCGTAGCTGTCGCCAAACAGGTCGCCGCGGTAAACTACTGGCGCTGCTGCTGCAGTGAAGTTGGTCAGGCGCAGGCTGTCGTCAAGGACATTTTTCATGTAGCCGCGGTTCACGCCGGGTGTAGGATGCAATGGGAAAACGCGGTTATTGGCCACCCATTTTTCATTGTAACCTGCCACATTCTTCTGGTTTTTGTTGGAAGCACCAAGTCCTGCCGGAAAATAGTCGCCGATCAGGTTTTGCGAATTGTTGTTATAATAAAGGCGTCCGTAATTATCCTGGCTGATGCCCCACTGGCCGCGGAAATGCGTATGTTCAATTTCCCATTTGTTGCCGCGCTTGCGGTAACGCTTGTCTGATTTGGCGTTGTAAATCCAGTTGTCCAGCGCCCGGAAAAGCCCGTTAGGCTGGTGCTCAACATTACCGCCTTCGGTGTATTTCGGATCGACTAATGTTCTTTTTCCGACCTTATCATTTTTAATCTCATAAAACCAAAGGCTGGTTGGTTCTGCCACGAGTATGCCATTCTCAATAAGACAGATCGCGCGTGGAAGCACAAGGGAATCGATCACTACTGTGCGGTCGTCATACACGCCGTCTTTGTTTTTGTCCTCCAGGATCACAATGTTCCCGTTCGGAATATCTTCGCCTGTACCGATGGTGTCGGGCATATAACCCGTCATTTCCACGACCCACATTCTGGCCTTGTCGTCGAACTGCATGGCAACGGGCGCACTTACGAGCGGCTCGGCGGCGATCAGTTTTACTTCAAAACCATCTTCCACCTGCATTTTTGCAATGGTCTTTTCGGGTGAAATAAATGGTGACAATGCTGAAACCTCAGCCTTGGCAGGCACTTCTTTTTCCACTTTTTCGGTAACGACCTGCTGTGAGCCGGTTTGCTTATTGGACTTACAATAAAACAATGTGACCGAAATTGTCAGGAAAAGAATATAGAATCGGGACTTTTTCATTTCAATGAATAACCTCTTTGCAGTAATGATGAAATTAAATATAGCAGGTTGGAAGAACCAAACAATCAATCTCTTAACGCTTCTTCAACCGGTTTCATATTTTTGGTAAGGAAATGAATGATGAGCCATGCTACGAGATAGGCCAGGCCGCATATAATGAACAAAATATTGTACCCTGCACCAATGTTCCCCGCTGCCTTATAATAGTCCAGTAAAGAACCCACCAGCAATGGAAACAGCGTGGAGCCAATGGACCCGGCCATGCCGCCGATTCCCACGACGGAACTTACCGCGCGCTTTGGGAAAATGTCGGAAACAATCGTAAAAATATTCGCGCTCCAAGCCTGGTGCGCTGCTGCCGCAATGCTGATAATGCCCACGGCTACCCAGATATCAGTCGCAAATTGTGCCAGAATGATCGGTAATACAGCGATTGCAACGACCAGCAATGTGGTTTTCCGCGCCCGCAATGGTGCCCAGCCCATTTTTTTGATCAGATAGGACGAAAGATAACCGCCGCCAATGCTGCCGAATGTTGTTGCCGTATATACGACTGCCAAATGCAAGCTTGGTTTTTTAAGATCCAGTGCGAACGTGGTAGCAAAGTAGGAGGGAAGCCAGAAGAGGAAAAACCACCAGATGGGATCGGTGAGCAATTTTCCGCTGATAAAAACCCATGTCTGGGGAAGTTGGACCAACTTGGCCCACTTGATCGGTTTTTGATCCGGTGTAGCAATGTCTTCGCTATCGCTGTGAATGTATTCAAATTCAGGCGTTTTGATTTTCTTATGTCTGGAAGGGATTTCATAGAACAACCACCAGAATATCAGCCACACGAAACCCAGCGCACCTGTAATCAGAAATGCTTCCTGCCAGCCGTAAGCGCCAAGTAACCAGGGAACCATTATGGGCGCTGCAACGGCGCCGATGCTCGTTCCGGAGTTGAATATACCGGTTGCCAATGCGCGTTCGCGCTTGGGAAACCATTCGGCTGTCGCTTTTACAGCAGCCGGAAAGTTACCGGCTTCCCCAAGGCCTAAAAGTGCCCTAACCGCTCCAAAACCGAATGTGCTTTTGACAAATGCGTGCGCAATGGCAGCAATGCTCCAAATGATGATGGAAATAGAATATCCTAATTTAGAACCGATCCTGTCGATGAAATTTCCAAAAATGATATAACCCAAGGCATAACATCCGGCAAATACCATGACAATATTCGCATAGTCAGTTTCGGTCCAGTTGAACTCCACTTCGAGCGTGGGTTTCAGTAAGCCCAGGATTTGTCTGTCGATGTAATTGATTGTGGTGGCGAAGAATAACAATGCACAAATGACCCAACGGTAATTGCCAATTTTGGATTTTTCCATAGTGAGAGGTAAATCGATTTTTTCGGATTCAGGATGTAAAAACTGTTTGTTCGAAAAGAAGACTGTTTTTTAATCATTCTACCCCTTAAAATCATTGTGCGGCGGCCAATAAAAAAGACTCCCGCCACTAACAAGCTGGCTTGTAGCGACGGGAGAATGTATTTTTCAGAAACTTTATCGAAACATTTAACTAGTTGACAGGATAGTCCTTTTGTGCTTTTTCCAGGTCGGCCTCATTGGTGAGGTCGAGGCGGAGCGGCGTGATGGAAACAAAATTGTTTTCAATCGCCCAACGGTCCGTTCCTTCCTCTGCGGGCTCCATTGGAATTACCGTAAACCAGTAATGTTTCCGACCCATAGGATCAAGCGCAGGCACGATCTGGTTGTCGTATAGCCTTACCGACTGCCTTGTCCAGCGCACACCTTGCGGATCATGCGGGAAGTTGACATTCACCAGGTTCAAATGTTCATTTTGAAATAAAAGGGCCAGTGCTTTCTCAACAAAAGGATCTAATGCGTCGAAATCAGGCTCCTTATCGGTTGGCGTGCTGAGGGCAATTCCCTTCATGCCAAATAATACGGCTTGTTTGGCGGCAGCGAGCGTTCCGGAATGCCACATGGCGTTTCCCAGGTTCGGCCCCATGTTGATGCCCGAAAGCACCACATCCGGCTTGTCCCATAAGTGCTGGCCCAGCGCCACACAGTCTGCGGGCGTTCCGTTGACGCGCCAGGCGTCGATGCCGTCAAATTCGATCGGGGATTTTTTGTAAGAAAGTGGCCGGGAAGCTGTAATCGCGTGGCCCATAGATGATTGTTCCACATCGGGGGCTACCACTTTAACTTCTCCAAACCGCGCCGCAATTTTTGCCAGGGCAGCGAGTCCGGGACTGTATATTCCATCGTCGTTTGTCACCAGGATTTTCATAATGATATCTTTTTTAGGGTTCAGGGTAATAAAATTATGCCTGGTATGTTTTTTATGCCTGGTAGGTTATCCTAAATACTTTCTATGAAAAACGCAAACCTTTTGCATAACCCCACAGCCGGGGATAATGATTTTTCCGAAAAGCAGCTAGTGAAACAGATTGAGGCGGAAGGTTTTAATTGCGAATATTCCTCTGTAAAAGAGGAAGGCTGGGACCAGTTCAAAACAGAGACAGATTTTCTTATCATTGCAGGCGGCGACGGTACTGTAAGGCGCGTTGCCAAAGCGCTTATGGCCCGGAAGCGGCTGGACAAGCAATATCCGCTTGCACTGTTGCCGCATGGAACGGCCAATAACATTGCTACGGCTTTGCAGATCAGCGGCAAACCCAAAGAAATTGCAAAACGCTGGCACGAGGTGCATTTGCAGCCTTTTGACATTGGTAAAGTATACGGCTTAAAGGACGACCGTTTTTTCCTGGAGGGCTTTGGCTACGGCGTATTTCCGCGCCTGATGAAAGTGATGGAGAAAATAGAGGATGAGATCGGTGATACGGTGGAGGAAAAGCTGAAAGCGGCACTGGCGGTCCTCTACGATGTTGTGCTGAACTACGATGCAAAGGAATGCAGGGTGGAAGCAGATGGCGTTTCATATTCGGGTAAATACCTGATGGTGGAAGTCATGAACATCAGGTCTATCGGCCCCAATCTGGTTCTGGCACCTGCGGCGGATCCGGGAGACGGAGAGCTGGAAATCGTCATGATCCCGGAAACGCAAAGGAAGAAGTTGGAAACATACATTCTGGCGCTGATCAATGGCGAGGATAAGGAGTTTGACTTCACGACTGTAAGGGCAAAGAATATTACGCTGCGCTGGGAAGGTAAGGATATGCATATTGATGATGAGCGCATCAAGCTCGAAAACCCCGCTGAGGTCCGCATTGAAATTCAACCTAACATGTTGCAGTTTCTGATAACAAAACGCGCAGACCAATAACTTTTGGTTATGGTGGATAAGCAAATGTGATTGGCATAACATGCGGTGAGGAGGTAATTTTGGAACATTAAATTATTCCAAAGTTCAATCTCATCACGTTCATGATTACCACAGATATTTGCATAATAGGCGCCGGTCCCGTCGGTTTGTTCGCAGTTTTTGAAGCGGGTTTGCTGAAAATGCGCTGCCACTTAATTGATGCGCTTCCCGTAGTAGGAGGCCAGCTTGCCGAAATTTACCCTCAAAAACCTATTTACGATATTCCTGGTGCGCCGGGCATTATCGCCGAAGATCTAGTTAAAAACCTGATGTTGCAGATCGAGGAGTTCAAGCCTGGGTTCACATTGGGCGAGCGCGTGGAAGCGCTTGAAAAGCAGGAAGATGAAAGTTATATTGTCCGTACGAATGAGGGAACTGCTGTGCATTGCAAAGTTGTGGTGATTGCAGCTGGCCTCGGAAGCTTTGAGCCCAGAAAACCAGCCGTTGAAAAACTGGAATATTTCGAAGGCAAAGGCGTGCATTATATGGTCAAAAAACCTGAACAGTTCCGCAACCAGAATGTGGTGCTGGCGGGTGGCGGCGACTCTGCACTGGACTGGACCATTTTCCTTGCCGACATTGCTTCACGCGTAACACTGGTTCATAGAGGAGACACATTCCGGGGCGCGCCGGATTCAGCCGAAAAGGTTTTTGAGCTTGCCGAAAAAGGAAAGATCGACTTAATCCTGCAATCCCAGGTAAGCAGCCTGGGCGGAAATGGTGTTCTGAAAGAAATTTCGATTACAGGCAATGATAAGAACGTAACCACCATTCCTACCGACCATTTTATCCCGCTTTTTGGATTAAGTCCCAAGCTCGGCCCGATTGCCGACTGGAATCTGGGTGTTGAAAAATCGGCCGTTATAGTCGACACACTGGATTACTCCACCAACGTCCCGCGTATATATGCCATAGGCGACATTAACACTTATCCGGGCAAATTAAAACTGATTCTCTGCGGTTTCCACGAGGCGGCCATTATGATGCAGAGCGCATTTAAATATGTGTATCCGGATCAGAAATTAAGTTTTAAATACACAACTGTCAACGGAGTTAACGCTTTTTAGCCATGATAAATATTCAAGTAGAAGATAACAACGGAGACCGTCAGGAGCTGGAAGTGCCTGTGGATATGGGACTAAACCTGATGGAAATGCTTAAAGCATATGAATACGACATTCAGGCGACGTGCGGCGGAATGGGACTGTGTGCAACCTGCCACATTGCCGTGCTGGAAGGAGGAGAAGGTTTGCCCGAACTGAACGACAATGAGCTGGAAACGCTGGATACCTTGCCGGACGCCGAATCAAACAGCCGCCTGGCCTGCCAGCTCCGCTGCAATGATCAGATGAACGGCTTGGTGATCAGGCTGAAAGCCTTGCAAGAAGCGTAATTAAAGGTTATAGAATTTTGGAATATAGTGCATAAACCTTCGCCTTCATAAAGCGGAGGTTTTTAGTTTGAAGTGTATTTATATCCTAGACTTGATCAGCGGCACAACCTTATCAACCCAAAGCTGGTGCATTTTGCCAGAATAGTGAAGGTTATCACGCGCCAGCAGGGTAGGGTCCTTTAATGCTTGCCTGGAAATGGGGGTTATATCAATGAAAATGACTTTCAACTTATCACACTCTTCTTTTGCAACCAGATTGAACGCGTCAATTTCTTTGGTAATGTTCGCACGGTCACTTTCTCCGTAGGGCGTTGTGCCCCAATCCGGAATCGACAGCACAAAAACGTGATCCACTTTGCCGCTGGCTAGCGCAATGCTTTTGGTTAGCAAAGTGCGAAATTCGGTCCTGTACTCGTCAATGCTTTTGCCCTGAAACTGGTTATTGACTCCTATCATCAGCGAAACCAGATCATGATCCGTCGCGGGTTTGGCATTATCAACTGAAAAAATAAGGTCCCGCGTCGTCCAGCCTGTGGTGGCAATAATGTCCGGTGAACGAAACTGAATTCCATTCTCTTTCAAGCTTTTAACCAATAAAATCGGCCAACGCTCGGCTTCCGTAACACTCTGCCCGATCGTATAGGAATCGCCTAAGGCAAGCATTTTTGCACCAGGCTCGGTACTGCCCGGATTATATGCATTACCGGGATCCGCTTTTTTGCTGCAACCGGTAAGCAGCGCGGTGTATAAAAAGAATATTTGAAGAAGCTTCATCTCGATCGTTTGTTTACAGGAGTGCTTTGGAGTGGTTCCATTCAAAAAAATCGCCATTAAATGTATGTTTTTTGCCCGTGCCATCGGTCATTTTGGTACTTTTGAGCGTATTTAATCTCGTTGAAGCCGCTTATGACCATTTCAGAACGGTGATTCGGGCGATTTAATTTTAGCAGATAATGACTTATTGTTTAGGGATAAAAGTAAAAGAAGGGCTTGTGGCATTGGCCGACACCCGCATTACAGCTGGCACCAATACGACTGTAAAAAAGAAGATGTATGTAACGCAAAAGGATAATTATTCGCTTTTTATCATGACCAGCGGATTGCGTTCCGTGCGGGACAAGGCGGTGCATTATTTCGAAGAGCTGATCAGCGAAGGCGTTGTTTACAATAAGCTTTACAAAGCTGTGAATGCGTTTGGAGAGCAGATTAAGCGTGTTGCAGAAGAGGATAGGGCGTCGCTGGAACGTGCAGGATTGAAATTTAACCTGAACACCATCGTTGGTGGGCAATTGAAGGACGATACGGATCACAAACTGTTTCTGCTTTATTCCGAAGGGAACTGGGTGGAACTCGACGAAGGTTCACCCTATGTGATCATCGGAAACTCCGGCCAGGGAAAAGCCATCCTGAACCGCGTGTTGAACGGCGAATCGACGATGAAGCAGGCCTTGAAAGCTGGTTTCCTCTCGTTTGACTCGACGCGCGTTAGTAATAATGATGTCGATTTTCCCATTGACGTGGTCCTTTACAAAAAGGACAGCTTCAAAATTGTTGAACATCGTTATGAAAAGAAAGATCTGGAACAGATTTCAGACATCTGGGCCGATAAGCTGAAACAAGCGCTCGACGACATTCCGGAAGAATGGATGGATCAGAGTTTCGAGAAAATAGTATAAACAACAAAGGCTGCCCATGTGAGCAGCCTTTGTTGTTTATAAGGTCATTGTGAATTTCTTAAAGGGATATTTGTAAACCCGGACATTAGGTAGGCCTCACATTCTTTCCTTGCCGTTTGGCGATGGAAAGCAGTAATGCGGGCAGCAGAATTAGATTTGTACACATGGCAACCAGCAGGGTTATGGAAACCATCACACCCATCGCCGCCGTTCCTCCGAAGCTGGATGCTGCAAAAATAGAAAATCCGCAGAACAAGATCACCGCCGTGTAAATCATGCTAAGCCCGGTTCCGAAAAGAGATTGCGTTACAGCCTGTGACGGCGTAAGGCCGTTCTTATGCAACTCCTCGCGATATCGCGTCAGGAAATAGACAGTTCCGTCCGACGCAATGCCGAATGTAATGCTGAAAATCAAAATAGTGGTCGGCTTGAAATAAATGCCAAAATAACCCATAATCCCGGCCGTGAGGGCCAATGGGATCAAACAAGGCAGCTTGGAAAGCAAAATGATCGGGATGGACCTGAAAAGCACCATGCCGACAATGGCGATCAGAACGATCGCGATCAGCAAGCTTTCATACAGATTACTAAGCAGATAATCATTGCTTTTAAGGAAAACAAGGCTATGACCTGTAAGGCTCACTTTGTATTTTTCAGGACTAAATATGGAATCCACTTTGGGGCGGATTTTTTGCATCAGCTCCTTAATGCGCTCAGAACCAACATCGGCCATTTGAAAACTGACACGTGTAACGCTTTTGTCTTTACTCAAAAATGCATTCAACTGCTTCGCCGCGCCCTGCTGGTCCTGCACGTAACCAGTAAGCTTATTAAGTTCTAAAACGCCTGGTAATGCATAATATTTAGCATTGCCGCCCCGGTAAGACTGGTATAAAAACCTTGAAGCTTCCACCACCGAAAGCGGTTTGGAAAACTCAGGGAACTTCGCCATCTCATTCTGGAATGCCTTTATTTTATAAAGCACTTCGGCCTGGTCAGCAAAAATTCCGTTTGGCTGTTTGGTATCGATCATCACTTCAAACGGCAGCACACCATTGAAGTTTTTCTCAAAGAATCTTAAATCCGTGTAAACGACATCTTTCTTGGGAAGATCGTCAACAACGTAACCGATGGTCTTTATTTTCGTCATTCCAAAAGCCGAAATGATGATCAGCAAAACCATCGCCATGTAAATTTCCTTACGGCGATTGTGCACCAGGTAATCGATTTTTCGAAGGAAACCGGAGGCCCATTTTCCATCGAGATGTTTCAGATGGCGCGCTTTCGGAACGCTCATATAATGCAATGTGATCGGCAAAAGCAGCAGGCAAAGCACATAAGTAGCCATTACACTGATCGCCGCCACAACGCCGAATTCGACAAGCAAAATGCTGTTTGTAAAGTAAAATACGCCAAATCCAATCGCGGTGGTCATGTTGGCCAGGAACGTCGACAAGCCGATCTGCCGGATCATTTCGAGCAAAGCTTCGTCTTTATTATTATGCGATCGGAGCTCTGCCTGGTATTTATTGATTAAAAAAACGCAGTTAGGAACACCAATTACGATCAAAAGCGGAGGAAGAAGGCCGGTAAGGGCAGTGATTTTGTAATTAAAAACGTGCAAAATCCCGACAGAAAACACAACCCCGATCAGCACCACAACAATGGATAACAATGTTAGTCTGAGCGACCTGAAAAACGCCCAAAGGATCAGTAATGTCACAAAAACTGCCAGTCCCATGAATAACTCCATTTCGCCGGAGATCTTTTTCATGTTTACTGTGCGGATATAAGGCATCCCGGAATAATGCAGATCCGCCTGATATTTCGTCCCGAATTCTTCGGCCATTGCTTCAATGTCGCTGACAATAGTAAGCCTGCGCTTTGAATTCAGTTCTTTGTCGTTGAATGTTACAACGATGAGCGTTGCATTGGTTTTACTATTGAGGACCAGTCCCTCGTAAATCGGCAGGTTGGCAATTTCTTTCTGAATGCTGTCCGCCTCGGCCTGCGTGGATGGAATTTGCTTGATAACCGGCGCGACGTCAAACTTTCGGAGGCTGTCATTCCGGTTGATCTTATAGACATTTGCAAGTGAAAGCACATTTTTGATGCCCTCGGTGTCCTTAATGCGCTGAGTTAGCTTGCACCAGTCGCGAAATTTATTGATCTCAAAAAGCTGCGGATCCTGCCAGCCGATCACCATCACGCTGCCGTCTTCTCCGAAGAGTTTCCTGAAATCCTGATATTCTTTTTCAACCGGATCGTTGGAAGGCAATATTCGTGCAAAATTGTAAGAGAGTTCGATCTTGCTGGCCTGATATGCCATGAAAACCGTTGAAACAAATACCAGTGCAACCCACAAAAGCCGGTAGCGGATAATGTAAGTTGCTATTTTATTCCACATAATAAATTAGTCAGTTCCACAAAAAGGTGCAAATATACGGACAGGGAAGCGAAAGTGAGACTTTTCACGAGATATATCCGGCTTTGAAGATGTTTACAAAAGACGATCCAATTGACATTTAGTGACTTTGCAAACCGGCAATTTTTTCGAGATGATGGTAACCAATGCCAAAATACTGCTTGGCCTCTTGAATCTTTTTAAGTATTCCCGGCTGATCGGGCATGTTGCGCTTGTCTTTTGTGCCAACAATCATGACGTTTTTCGGTGTGTGGGCGTCAGAAATGAATTCAAAAACTTTGGTTTTATATCCGAAGTATTCCAGGATCATTGCCCGGATCCCGTCCGTAACCATCTCAGCCTGCCGTTCGAGGAATATCCCGTATCGGGTAAGAAACTGAACATCGTTCCCGGTTTTGCTTTTTTCCATTTCCCGGCGGATCTGTTTGTGACAACAAGGCGCGACGACGATCAGGTCTGCGCCGGCGGAAATGCCTTTGAAGATGGCATCGTCCGTGGCTGTGTCACATGCATGAAGCGCAATGAGAAGATTGACGTCCTTGCTGTCAAAATTTTCAATTGTCCCTTCCTCAAAATGCAGATTTTCAAAGTTTGAATGCTGCGCGATCTCGTTGCATAATGCCACAAGGTCCTGCCGGAATTCCACACCCGTAACATGCGCGTCGACATGCAGGACGTTTTTCAGGTAATCGTAAAGCGCGAATGTGAGATAACCCTTTCCTGAGCCCATATCGGCAACATTAAGCTGCTTATCGGTAGGTATTTCTTTAATCAGCGCGCTGAGAATTTCAATGTAATGATTGATCTGCCGAAATTTGTCCTGCGCCTTTTTGAAGACATTCCCGTCTTTGTCGGTAATGTTCAGCTCATGCAAATAGCTTTTATTCTCGCTGCTGATCAGCCTGCTTTTGCTGTGATCGTGTTCAGGAAGAGGCACTTCCTTTGTATCGGTAACTTTCTTTTTAAGGGTAATTTTGTTGTTTTTCAAAATCTCGAACTGCAATTCTTCTGCTTCGGTGAAGAGTGTGCCAACGTGGAAGTCCTTTGCAACAAGCGTTTCAAAAAGTGTTCTGGTTTCGTCCAGACTATAATTTTTGACAATGTCCCTTGTTTTATATCGGTAAGTAAAACTGAACTTCTCTTCTTTTTTTATCAGAACCCTTCTCACATAAATGTTTTTCAGGTTCTCCTCAGATCCCTTGTAATTCCCGAGGGAGAGCTTTATAAAGGAATTGTTTGAAATACTCTGTTCAAATGCGTTAATAAATTCTTCTACTTTTGGCAAGATATTCATAGATGGGGATGCTCTTGTTCGTTAAATCAGGGTCTTCGGGATTTCAATGTCAACTTTCAGTCCCTTGGGCTGCTGACTGATGATCTGCACTTTCCCGCGCAGACTTTCTACTCGGTTCTTCACATTTTTGAGTCCTACACCTTGCCGCGAAGGTTCCACCATGCCATTGCCATTGTCAATGATCGTCAGGTGAATGTTCTTGTTTTCGGTGAGGTTAATGCTTGCCTTGTTCGCGCCGGAATGCTTGATAATGTTGTTGGTGAGTTCGAGAACAATGCTGTAAAGCTCAAATTCCGTCTTGTTATTCAAACGATGCGACATGCCGGAAACATTAAAACTGAATTCAATATTCTTGTTCTCGTTCATCTTGTCGATCAGCCGGTGCATTGCCATCACGAGTCCGTGTTCTTCCAGTTCGGGCGGCATCAGGTTGTGTGACAGGCTGCGTACTTCCCGGTAAGCTGCGCCTACCATCTGATGTACGCTTTCGTAGATTTTTTGCTCTTCCGGTGAAAGCACTTTTTTATCAATACCAAACAAATACCAGTTCAATGAGGCAAGCGTTCCGCCCAGGTTGTCATGAAGTTCGGCTGCAACACGTTTACGCTCAATCGCTTGCCCACGCGCCATCGCTTCGCTGATCTCCGCATTCTTCCTGCGCAGTTTCTTGTTGTTAAACCAGAGAAATGCAGCAAATGCAATGATCAGACATGAAAAACCAATCAGAAACCGCTGCACAGTGCGCTGCTCGGCAATGATCTTATTCTGAATTTGCGAGTCCATGATCTGATTGTCATAGCTTAGCTGGAACATGGTGTACTGTCTCTGAACATATTCCGTGTGAAGCATACGCCGGTTGAAGATCACCTTTTCCATGTAATCCAGCGCTTCCCGGAACATTTTCTTGTTCTTATAAGCCCGCGCGAGCGATAGTAACGCCCAGTTGGTCTGCTGCGAAGAGTGGAATATTGTCGAATAATCCAGGGCGCGCGCGGCAGTCGTGATCGCCAGCTCATTCTGATTGCTCAGGCAATAGATGTTGGCCAGATCATTCAGTACATTAAGCTCTCCGTAACGGTTGTTTATTTTCTGAAACAGCACAAGCGAGCGTTTCAGCAAATCCTCCGCTTGTTCGCGTTCTTTCCGGATGACGTGCAGGTAACCCCGGTTTTGGAGCACCGTAGCCCGGCCCCAATCCGAGTCCATCTTGTCAAAACGCGCATAAGCCTGCTCATAATAAGGGATCGCCTCTGCAAACAAGCTTTTTTCCCGGTAAGAATTTCCCAGCGCATTGATGCAAGTCGCAGCCGAGCTATCCTCGCCAAGCTCTTCAAAAATGGCGATGGCCTGCCGGTAATTTATCTGTGCGGAATCCCACTGCCGGTATTCGGAATAGCTTTCGGCAAGGAAATACTTTGAGTAAGCTGTGTAAAACGGCAGGTCTTTGGACAGCGACATGGTTTCGTTAGAGAGCTCCCGGAGCACGTCATAACTGCCATCCATCAGATAGTAAGTGCTTAATAAGTTGTAAGCGAGTATTTTACCTTTGCTCCACCGGTGTTTCTGTGAAAGTCTCAACACATGTTTGGAATAAAACATGGCCTTTTCAGCATCCTGAAACAAATACTCTTTCGCGAACTGGTGGTATTTTAAGATCAGGACGGTATCTTCTGCAAAACCCTCGACGGGGACAGCTTCAACGACGTCTTTCTTTGCACCAACACTATCATTATGGTCAGAAACAGAAGTACAACGACTCCCGCTTACCAGCGTTGCCAAAGACAGGATCGTTAATAGTCTGTATAAATTACCCATAGACTAAACTGCCGCTACGGGTAAAATGGGCCACCAGAAGCAGCAAGTGTAGATTTTCATATAGGTCGTCGAGTGTAGATTAGAGATCCAAAGATAAAAAGTAATTATAAAAGCGCAGGACTATCGGGCCTTAAAAGTGAGGGATGTGGTATATTTCCCGCAAAAAATTACAATTTACTTACAAAAGGGTTGTCTTTTATATAAAACCGGTAAAGCAACTCCTTACCGACATTGATTCCAATGCGTACAGACGATCCGATTTCAAGATCCTGCACTTCCCGATCCTGAATGTACAGCGGCGCGCCAGTCAATAATATGTTGTTGTGCAACGACCTTTCTATGCCCATGGCCCTTGCCAGATTTCCCGGTCCTTTGCACAACTCATTTACTTTCAACTGCTTTGTGCGGATTTTCGGGGCCGTCTTGCCGGGGATCAGCGACCGGCGCAATTCCATCAGCTCAATGCCTTTTACTGGCTGCAACGCGCGGATCAGCACTGCCTCGCCGATGCCTTCGTGGTTGCTGACCACATTAAAACATTCGTACATACCGTAGATCAGATATACGTAGCTCGTGCCCGCAACCCCATACATCGGTTCCGTACGCGCCGTGCGCCTGTTGTATGCGTGACAGGCTGGATCATCGGAAAGATAAGCTTCGGTTTCTACGATAATCCCGCTGGTAACGCCATCCGGACTCTCATGAACGAGCTCGCAGCCCAGTAATTTCTCTGCCAGCGAGCGCGTGTCATAAGCAGCGTAAAAAGATAACGGCAGTATGCTATCCGGCACCGGTTAGATAATGTTCATGGTTTGTTCCTTAATCTTTTCAAGCTCATCCTTCATTTGAACAACCAAATGCTGGATCGTAGCATCATTCGCTTTCGAGCCGATTGTATTGATCTCACGGCCAATTTCCTGTGCTATGAAGTTCAGCTTTTTACCGTTGCTTTCAGGCGATTGCAATGTTTCTGTGAAATAGGTAAGGTGGTTGGCAAGCCTGATTTTCTCTTCTGAAATGTCAAATTTCTCTACATAATAGATCAGCTCCTGCTCAAATCGGTTGGTATCAAAGTTATCATCCGCGAGAAGCTCCCTGATCTGCTTTTCAAGCCGCTCGCGAACAGCCGGAATTCTTAATTTGTCTTGCTCGGAAACGCTGTTCAGCAAAGTTTGAATGGTGTTAATATACTCTGTGAACTTGTCAGAGGTCATTTTGCCTTCCTGCTCCCTGAAAACCGAGCATTTGCGGATCGCTTCCATCACAGCCACTTTAATCTGCGTCCAGTCATTTTCTTTGCTGGAATCATCAACCGTTTCGTTATTATAAGCGTTAGGCATTTGCAACGCAATGCGGAACAATTCCGTAAAATCCGGACTGAACCCAATGGCTGACGCAGTATCAGAAAGGTCTGTATAGTAGGCGTTTACCAGCGCTCTGTTAACAGAAGTTGAAGCAACTGTTTTTCCAACCGGCTGAACTGTTAATGTAAACTCAACCTTACCACGTTCAAGCGACTGGGTGAGCAAGTTGCGGATCTCGATTTCGCGTTCAGAAAACTGCCTTGGAATGCGGCAGTAAATGTCCAGAAACTTAGAATTCAGCGTTTTTATTTCAACCGTAACATTTATGGAATCGGATTCGATGTTGGATACACCGTATCCGGTCATTGATTTTAACATTGGTTTTTGATCTAGGTAAAATGGATGTAAAGCACCGCCCCGTAAGCTGGCCGCCGAGTGTTAGTTATTAAACCGCTGCTTTCCCCCGGACTTGGCAGGATGCTGGCTTTCAGATTGTTGTGGTTTTGAAATTAATGCATGCTTATTAATATCCTCGTTCACCACCCGGAACCTGGAAACGTCGCATGCCAGGTAAATGGCTTGAAGCAATGAGCCGGGTTCTGCTATATTTTTGCCTGCAATGTTGTAGGCCGTTCCATGATCCGGTGAAGTTCTTACCGCCGAAAGCCCGGCTGTGAAGTTCACACCTTCATTGAATGCAAGGGTTTTAAAAGGAATCAAACCCTGGTCGTGATACATGGCCAAGACGGCGTCGTACTGCTTGTAAGTAGCGGCAGCAAAGAAGCCATCTGCCGGGAAAGGACCGAAAACAAGGTTGCCTTTTTCTTTAAAATTCTTGATTACGGGCGTAATGACATCTATTTCTTCGTTTCCCAGCAAACCATTTTCCCCTGCGTGCGGGTTAAGCCCCAGTAAGGCCAGTTTGGGTTTTTTTATTCCAAAATCGCCTTTCAACGATTGCAGCATCTGCTCAATTTTAGCCGTCAGCTTCTCGGTTGTAACATTAGTGCTGACCTTGTCAAGCGGAATGTGCCCAGACAGAACGCCAACCCGAAGTTCGCCGGAGACCATGAACATTAACGCATCTTCTTTGCCGAAAGACTGCGCCAGAAACTCCGTATGACCCGGAAATTTGAAATCTTCACTCTGAATGTTGTCCTTATTGATCGGCCCTGTTACCAGCGCCTGGATTTTTCCTTCTTTCAGGTCTTCGACGGCTCTTTTCAATGATGCAAAAGATCCTTGTCCTGCCTCTGGGGTTATCTTTCCTGGTTGGATTTCGGTTTGATGGTCGTGCCAGCAAGTGATGACGTTGGTAAGCTTCGGATTGGCCTGATCTGCTTTTTGAATGCCGTGTAAAGTCCATTCTTTCATTTCAAACAGATTGCGATACTGGTTGAGCACGCGCAACGATCCGTAAATGATGGGTGTGCACAATTTTGCTAACTGATTCCCTTCTAGTGCTTTGAGTATAACTTCCGGCCCGATTCCGTTGTAATCGCCTAATGTAATTCCTATAACAGGTTTATCGCTGATTTGATCGCTCATGTAGGTTTAATGCTGTTGTAACTGTTCTTCTGAGTAATTCTGTATTACTTTTGCGCAATGTCTGACCGGCAAGTTACAAAAAATCCCGTGCTCCTATGAAAATCCTGATCGCAGACTCTATGCATCCCTCGCTTTTTGAAATGTTACGGGATGAAGGCTGGGATTATTCCTATCACCCGGAATTCCGCCGGGAAGATATATTAGACAACATTGCGGGTTACGAAGGGCTCATGATCCGCAGCAAGACGAATGTTGACGAAGAAATGCTTGCTGCGGCCACCGAGCTGCGCTTTATAGCCAGGGCAGGAGCAGGGCTCGACCTCATCGATCTGGAAGCCGCTGCAAAACGCGACATAGAAGTTTTCCACGCCGGAACTGGGAACCGCGATGCCGTGGCTGAACATGCAGTTGGAATGCTGCTTGCCCTTTTTAACAACATATTACGGGCCGACCGCCAGGTTCGCAGCGGAATATGGGACCGGGAAGGGAATAGAGGCGTGGAGCTTATGAAAAAAACCGTGGGAATTATTGGCTACGGAAACAATGGTGCTGCCACTGCCCGGCGACTGAGCGGATTTGGCTGCCGCGTGCTTGCGTATGACAAATATCGTGACAATTACAGCGACGCCTACGCCACTGAATCCAGTCTGGAAGAGATTATGCGGCAAGCGGACGTTATAAGCCTGCACATTCCATTAACTGAGATTACGCGTTATATCGTCGATGATGATTTTGTAAACAATATTTCCAAACCATTTTACTTAGTAAACCTTTCACGGGGCGAAACTGTGAGCCTTGACGCAGTTGTCAATGGATTAAAGTCCGGTAAGATCCTGGGTGCTTGTCTGGATGTGTTGGAAAATGAAAAGATCAGCAAACTGACGGATGCGCAACAGGAGACATTCGATTACCTGCGGGCCTCAGATAATGTAGTGCTCACGCCGCACATAGCAGGCTGGACACATGAGAGTTACGTGCGTATTAATGAAGTGTTGATTGAACAAATCCGGAGCTCGATCTGACGAAAACAGCGACTCTCAACAAACCAAACAGCGGCTGTCACAGTCAAAACGGAAGTGGCTATAAACAAATATGCCGACCAAAGGTCGGCACGTTTGCATCTATTAGCCATGAAAAATAAAATACTTACTTACCAAGTGTACCTCTCAGTGCACGTGGGATCTCAACTGAAGCAATCGGGTTGCTTGCGGCTGTTAATATAACGAAATTTTCAGCCTTAACTGCACCAACCTTAACAGATTTTCCTAAATCCAGCTCAGTTACATCAACATCTACGTAGTCTGGAATGTTCTCAGCCAAACCTTGTACACGCAATTTACGCAATTTTTGGTTCATTTTACCACCTTTCATAACACCAGATGATGTACCAGTCAATTTAACGGGAACGTCAACTTTAATTTCTTTGCCGTCAACGATCTGCAAGAAATCCGCGTGGATCAATGAGTCGTTAACAGGGTGAAATTGTCTTTCCTGCAAAATGGCATTATATAGAGTACCCTCGATATTGAGCGTAACATTAAAAATATCCGGTGTGAAAAGCAACTCGCGGAACAACATAGCCGGTGCATAAAAATGAACCTGCTCAGCTCCACCATACAGCACAGACGGAACATAACCTTGTGAACGTAGTTCGGTCGCTTCCGTCTTGCCGAGATTCGCTCTTTTAAACCCTACAATCTCATGCGTTTTCATAAGAATATTTAATTAAGAAGATAAAAAATAAAAAAATTTACTGATAATTTATAAACAAAGAACTAATAGATTCATGATCACGGATACGCCCGATGGCTTTTGCGAATAATTCTGCAACCGACAACACGCGTATTTTATCATTCTGTTGCTTCAAAGGAATCGTATCAGTGATAATCAGCTCTTCCAAAACAGAATTGGCAATATTTTCGTGCGCTTTACCCGACATAATCGCGTGGGTACTAATGGCCCGCACAGAATTGGCCCCTTTTTCGATAATCAATTCAGCAGCTTTGCAAAGTGTGCCACCGGTGTCAATCAAATCATCCACCAGTACAACATCCATGCCTTCCACATCCCCGATCACCTGCATGCTTGCGATTTCATTCGCCCGTTTCCGGTGCTTATCGCAAAGGATCATATCAACATTTAAAAACTTCGCAAAATTACGCGCTCTGGCTGCTCCACCCATATCCGGCGATGCAATCAGCAGGTTTTTGAGGTTCAGGGATTTAATGTAGGGAACGAAAATAGACGTTCCTTCCAAATGGTCAACAGGGAGGTCAAAAAAGCCCTGAATCTGTCCTGCGTGCAAATCAACTGTCATCAGACGATCCACGCCAACAGAAGTAAGCAGGTTAGCAACCACTTTCGCAGCAATCGCCACACGTGGCTTATCTTTCCGGTCCTGCCTAGCGTAACCAAAGTAAGGAATTACCACAGTCACATAATGAGCAGAAGCGCGACGTGCGGCATCCACCATTAAAAGCAATTCCATCAGATTGTCAGCCGGAGGAAAAGTGGATTGGATCAGGAAAACGTCGCACCCTCTAACCGATTCTTCGAAGCTGGGCGAAAGCTCTCCGTCACTGAATTTCCTTAATGTATAACCTCCCAGCTCCTTGCCATAATACCTGGCAATGTCTTTGGCCAAATATTCGGATTGACTTCCCGAAAATATTTTTACTGTATTAAATGAACCCATTGGCCAAACTGAAATTTGCGCAAAATTAAATAAAATCGATCAGATACGGTAATATCTGGTCAAAAAAGTATGGTAAAGTTTCAAACAAAGCCACCCGACCGTCAGGCCGATCATGCAGCCGATCACAATATCTGCGGGATAATGTACGCCAACATAGACCCTGCTATACGAATAAATAGCGGCCCAGATGAACAGGAACCACATGTACGGCAACTTTGTCCTTAAAAAAGCAAACCAGGTCATTGCCACAGCAAAACTTGTGGAAGCATGCGATGATGCAAAACCATAAAGTCCGCCGCAACCCGTGACCTGATGCACCAAACCCTGCAATTCGGGTTCGTGACAAGGCCTGTACCGAACGAAATAAGGCTTCATAAACCCGGAAGTGATCTTATCAGCAATGATCACTGCAATCAGCACAACGGCGAGCTCTACCAGTCCTTTTTTCCAATCCTTTCTTAAGTGGACTGCAATCAGGACAATGTACATGGGAATCCACGTGTATTTGTATGTGATCCAATACATTAAAGTGTCGAGCCAGGGTACATGCTGACCGTTCAACCAGAGAAAAAGATCCTGGTCGGAATTGATCAGCATGTCAACGCTTTCTGTCATGAGCTGAAACCGAGAACTTTGCGGACTTTCACAATCGTTTCCTGCGCAATAGCGCGCGCTTTCGTCTCGCCTGCTACAAGGATGGCTTCCAGCTCCTGGTCGTTTTCCATATAATAGTTGAAAATGCGGCGCGGCTCAGCGAATTTTTCCAGCATACATTCCAATAATGCTTGTTTGGCGTGCCCGTAGCCGTAACCGCCATTCAGATAGTTCTGACGCATGGTGGCAACGTCGCTTTCGGAGGCGATGAGGCTGTACAGCTTAAATGTAATGTCTGTTTCGGGATCCTTTGGTTCTTCCAAGGGCGTGGAGTCAGAAACAATCTTTTTAATCGATTTTTTCAGCTCGTTTTCCGGAACGAATATATCAATGTAGTTGTGGTAAGACTTACTCATTTTCTGGCCGTCGACGCCCGGGATCGTCATGATGCGCTCGTCAATTTGCGGTTCGGGCAACACCAGCATCTCCTCTCCTGCGATCTGATTGAAGCGTGTGGCAATGTCCTTTGTCATTTCCAGATGCTGCTTCTGGTCTTTTCCTACCGGGATAATGTTCGCATTGTAAAGCAAAATATCCGCAGCCTGCAAAACCGGGTAAGTAAACAAGCCAGCATTCACATCTGCCAATTTCTCCGATTTTTCTTTGAAAGACGTCGCATTCGCCAGCATTGGAAACGGCGTAAAACAATTGAGATACCAGGCTAATTCCGTGTGTTCCTGAATCCTGGATTGTCTCCAAAAAACGTTTTTCTCAAAATCGAAACCGAATGCTATCCAGGTTGCCGCAATAGCACGTGCATATTCATGTCTTAATTTCCCATCTTTAATAGAAACAAGCGAATGAAGGTCCGCGATAAAAAAGAAGGATTCATTGTCAGGGTTTTTTGAAAGTTCAATAGCGGGAACGATAGCTCCCAAAATATTCCCCAGATGGGGCCTTCCACTACTTTGGATGCCTGTTAGGATTCTGGCCATTTATAGTTTGTTACTGGTATTATTTTGTTGAATCAATTATAGAACGAATTTCCTTAATAGGAATCGTTTCTTTTTCGGACTTATCGTAAATGGTAATTAACACTAACTCGTTGTCAGTGAACATGAAATGTGTAATTATCCTAATTCCTCCACTTTTGCCTTTCCCTTTACTTTTTACTGGCCATCTGATTTTGAAAATTTCAGAACCAAGCGGCTTTCCAGTAGTTGGGTTTTCCGTCAGATTTATGATAAGTTTTTGAATGTCTGTGTATAGAGACGGATATTTTTTTGCTAGCCTTTTGTATTCTCGTCTAAATTCGTGTGTGTAAGTGATTTCAATCATTGATAAATGTGCTAATCTTTGAATAAATCGTTGATGTGAGGTTTTGGTAATTTCCCTTCCTTCATGAGTTTCACTTCCTTCAATCCCCGGGCTAGCGAATCAAGTATCTTTTGCTTCCTCAACTTAGCTTGTAATTGCTCCCATTCTTCATTTGGAACAACGACAGCGGTTTTTTTTGTATACTCCTTCAATAAAAATGGACGGTTCATAGCTTTCTCCTGATTATCAGTTTTTAAGAGATTTTGCAATTTCTAATTTGTCAAAATTCGTTAAATTGAATCACAAAACGTAGTAAATTTGAATTTTATAGCTTCACCAAGATACGATGGAATCCAAAACACTTCACTTTTTAAGTCAACTAGCCGAAAATAATAACAGGGATTGGTTCCAGCAAAATAGAAAGGATTACGATGCGGCAAAGGCGGATTTGGAGCAACTGGTCGCTTACCTGATCCAGGAAGTAGGCAAGTTTCAGGATCTGGGCAATTTGCAAGTCAAAGAATGCATTTTCAGGATCAACCGCGATATCCGGTTTTCAAAAAACAAAGCACCATATAAAAATAACCTGAGCGCGGGCATCGGCCCGGGTGGCAAGGGTTCCGGGAAAATTGACTATTATCTTCAAATACAGCCAGGTAACAAGACGTTTCTGGGCGGCGGCATGTGGGAAACCACACCCGAGCAGCTGGCCAGATTTCGTCAGGAGATCGATTACAATGCGGATGAGTTGAAGCAGATTATCCATGACAAAGAATTTCATGCCTATTACCCGAACATCGAAGGCGAGGCTTTGAAAACGACGCCAAAAGGTTACGCCAAAGATCATCCGGAGATTGAGCTCCTGAAACAGAAGCAACTTTTTTTCTCTCACACTTTCACAGATAAAGAAGTGGCTTCCAAGGACTTTGGAAAAATGGTCGTAAAAGGCATTTCGATCCTTAAACCTTTTACGGATTATATGAATTATGTTATATATGAACAGCCTGCGGAGTCCTGAATTTGAGTGCCTGCCTTTCTGATTAGTCCACAATTCCAATTTACATCTTAGCGTATGCAATTTTCACACTTGCACTGCCACACCCAATTTTCACTTCTCGACGGTGCGGCGGATATAAAAAAGCTTTTCAAAAAGGCCAAGGAAGACAATATGCCTGCCGTTGCCATCACGGACCATGGAAACATGTTTGGCGTGTTCGAATTTGTGGCGGAAGGCAATAAGCAGGGCATTAAGCCGATTGTAGGATGCGAATTTTATGTGGTGGAAGACCGGCATATCCGACAGTTTACAAAAGATAAAAAGGACGTCCGGCATCACCAGTTGCTGCTGGCGAAAGACGAACAGGGATACAAAAACCTGGTTAAAATGTGTTCGCTCGGCTTTATAGAGGGAATGTATGGCAAGTATCCGCGTATTGATAAAGAGCTGATTGTCAAGTATCATAAGGGACTTATTGCCACGACTTGCTGCATCGGAGCTATTATTCCGAAGACCATTTTAAAAAAGAGTGAAGAGGAAGCGGAGAGGGAATTTAAATGGTGGCTGGATTTGTTCGGCGACGATTTCTATGTGGAATTGCAACGCCATGAGATCCGCGATCAATTAATTGTGAATCAGGTTCTCGTTAAATTTGCCAGGAAATATAATGTTAAGATTATCGCCTCCAATGACTCGCATTATGTGGATCAGGAAGACTGGAATGCGCATGATATCTTGCTGTGTATCAATACGGGTGATAAGCAAAGCACGCCTTCGGCAAAGGATTTTGACGATGATAAAGGCATTCCGAAAGGCTCGCGTTTCGCGTTTTTCAATGATCAGTTTTATTTCAAAAACACCAGCGAAATGATGAAGCTGTTCAACGACTTGCCCGAGTCGCTGGACAATACGAATGAAATTGTAGATAAAATAAAAGCCCTGGATCTGCGGAAAGATATTCTGCTGCCTAATTTCCCGATTCCCGAAGAATTTAAGACGCATACTTTGTCGGAAATGTTTGGTAAAAAGGAGCTTACGGCCGATGTGTTAAACCAGTGGGAATATCTCAAACACCTGACATTCGAAGGGGCGAAGTTCAAATATGGAACGATAACGCCTGAGATAGAAGACCGCCTGAACTTTGAGCTGCAAACGATCCGGAACATGGGTTTTCCAGGTTACTTCCTGATTGTGGCTGACTTTATTGATGCAGGCCGCAAAATGGGCGTTTTCATTGGTCCAGGACGTGGTTCGGCAGCTGGCTCGGTGGTGGCCTATTGTACAGGGATCACCAACATTGACCCGATCAAGTACGACCTGCTTTTCGAGCGTTTCTTGAATCCGGACCGTATTTCACTTCCTGATATTGATACGGATTTCGATGATGAAGGCCGTCAGAAAGTGATCGATTATGTGGTTAAAAAATATGGCTATAACCAGGTTGCGCAAATCGTAACATACGGCACAATGGCCGCCAAATCGGCGATCAAGGACGTAGCGCGTGTGATGGACCTGCCGCTTGCAGATGCTAATATGCTCGCGAAACTCGTTCCGGACAAGCCTACTTATAATATGACGCTTAACCGGATTTTTACAGCGCCGCTGGAAGGAGAGGGGAGTTTGACGAAGAAAGAAGGAATTGCGCCTGAGGAGTTGGATAATGTGAAGAAAATGCGCGCTATTGCACTAGGCAACGACTTGCAGGCAAGCGTTTTACAAGAAGCAAGAAGGCTGGAAGGAACTGTGCGAAACACGGGAATTCACGCAGCAGGGATCATTATCGCTCCAAGTGATTTAACTGAAATCATTCCAGTAAGCACATCCAAGGATTCCGACTTCCTGATTACGCAATATCAGGGGAAGATTATTGAAGATGCGGGGGTTATTAAGATGGACTTTTTGGGTCTGCGTAACCTGACGATCATTAAGGAAGCATTGCGGCTGATCAAGCAGAACCATAATGTTGATATAGTGATCGACGACATTCCGCTGGACGATCCGAAAGTGTTTGAATTGTTCCAGAGAGGCGAAACCAACGCGATTTTTCAGTTCGAATCCGATGGGATGAAAAAATACATGCGCGACCTGATCCCCGATCGTTTCGAGCATTTGATTGCCATGAACGCATTATACCGCCCGGGTCCGATCGCCTACATTCCAAACTTCATCCGCCGTAAAAATGGATTGGAGGAAGTAACATATGATTTGCCGGAACTGGAAGAGTATCTGGCGGATACATACGGGATTACGGTTTACCAGGAGCAAGTAATGCTTCTGTCCCAAAAGCTGGGCGGATTCACCAAAGGACAAGCTGATACATTGCGTAAAGCAATGGGTAAGAAGCAGATAGAAACGCTGAACAAAATGAAGGGCGACTTCATGAAAGGCGGCGCGGAGAAAGGCCTGGACACCAAAAAGCTCGAAAAGATCTGGACGGACTGGGAGGCTTTCGCATCTTATGCATTTAACAAATCCCACTCGACATGCTACGCTTTCGTTGCTTACCAGACAGCCTATCTGAAAGCGCATTATACCGCAGAATACATGTCTGCTGTATTGACGAGCTCGCTGGGCAACATTGAAAAGATCACATTCTTCATGGAGGAATGTAAAGCGCAGGGATTGAAGGTCTTAGGACCGGATATTAATGAGTCCGACAGGCAGTTCAATGCGAATAAGAAAAGTGAGATCCGTTTTGGACTGGCAGGTGTGAAGGGAAGCGGCGACGCCGCAGTGGAATCTATTATTGAGGAGAGGAATCAGAACGGGCCGTTCAAAGATATATTTGATTTTATTATTCGCGTCAATCTGCGAACCGTTAATAAGAAGACGATAGAAAGTCTGGCTTATGCAGGTGGATTCGACTGTTTTCCAGAATATCACCGTGCGCAGTATTTTGCAACCGAGCCGGGAGAGTCAGGAACATTTATTGAAAAATTGATCCGTTACGCCAATAATTATCATGCAGAAAAGGCCTCGGCACAGTCGTCGCTTTTTGGTGCATTTGGTGGAAATGAAATATTGATGTCTAAGCCGAAGGCAGCCGAGGTTATGCCTTGGGATGATCTGGCGAAGCTGCGTTACGAGCAGGATGTGGTTGGCTTTTATATTTCCGGACATCCACTGGATACATTCAGGGTAGAGCTTGACAACTTCTGTAACTGCACGGTAGACAAGGTGATGGAGATCGGTGAAAATGAGCGGGCACCGAAATACTTTGGAAAGGAAATCAATGTGGGAGGAATTGTAACGAGTGCGCAGGAACGCATGTCGCGGAATGGCAGCTTGTTTATGATCTTCAAGATCGAGGATTACCGCGGGTCGATGGAAATGCTTTTGGGTGGAGAGGATTACATTCGTTTCAAAAATTACTTACAGGTTGGCCAGTTCCTATACATTAAAGGCAAGGTGCAGAACCGCTGGAAACAGGAAGATCAGTTTGAATTTAAAATTTCTCAGATCCAGCTGCTGACCGAAATCCGTGAGAAGATGTGCCGCAAGATCCGTATTAACCTGACATTGGATCAGATTGACGCACAGTTTATTCATTTGCTTAACGAAACCTTTGGTAATCACCCAGGTGCGTGCGCGGTAAATATGACCGTTGTAGATCCCGAAACGCATTTGGAAGTGGAAATGGTGTCGCGCGGTTACCGGGTTGCGCCTACGAATGAACTGTTCAAAGTGCTCAATGGATTTCATGGGGTAAAATTCTTTTTAAACTAACCTGATGCAGGGAGAATCAGGAACTTTTAGTTACTTATAATCCTTATTATATCAGATTTATAAAAAAACATTAGACATTTTTTCGACATGGGAAAAGCACTTGAAATTACCGATAGCACCTTTGAAGATCTCATCCAAGGAGATAAACCAGTACTTGTTGACTTTTGGGCTGAATGGTGCGGTCCTTGTAAGATGATCGGACCGGTTGTAGAACAATTGGCTGGCGAATACGAGGGCAAAGCAGTTATTGGTAAAATGGATGTGGATATGAACTCTTCGATACCAGCTAAATTCGGTATTCGCAGTATCCCAACATTGATGATTTTTAAAGGCGGACAATTAGTAGATAAAGTTGTAGGTGTTGTGCCAAAAACAACTTTGGAAGATAAATTAAACGCACAAATCGAGGCTACTGTTTAGTAGTAAGCGTTTTGTAGAAAGACTAAAAGCTTCCATCCGGAAGCTTTTTTTGTGAGCACTAGTTTGGAAATGGTATATAATTATATACCTTTGGATTCAACACTTTGCTCACACTATCAATGAAATATTCAGAGTTTCACCGTATCATACGGCGTAATGGCTGGTTGCTTGTCAGGACGCGAGGCAGTCATTGTCTTTATAAAAAAGACGGCGTTACTTATGCTGTGGCCAATCACGGTTCCAAAGAGATGGCGGAGCCTACGCGTTTGGCGGCAATCAAAATTATGGGCTTAGACATACAAAAAAGATGAAAATCATTAAGGTGCTCATAGGGCGAAGTAAAGATTTTTACGGTGCGCATTCTATGAATGTAAAAGGCATCAATGGTGGCGGGGAGACTATCGAAGATGTTAAGAAGTCAGTGATGGAATGCATTGAGATCATCAAGACTTTTGATGACAAAAATATCCCAGCTGCCTTAAAAGGCGAGTATGAAATTGAGTGGCGGCTGGATGTAGGCAGCTTTTTGCAATATTACAAAGGCATTTTTAGCCAAACGGGCATTGCGCGCTTGACTGGAATCAATGAAAAGCTCTTAAACCACTATGCTTCCGGTTTGAAAAAGCCCCGTCCCGCGCAAGCGAAAAAGATTGAAGCTGCACTGCACCAACTGGGCAGTGAGCTTCTGGCGTTGAAATTGTAGCGATCAGTCTATTCGCTAATTTCGATCTCAAACTTCGCTTCGAACTTGTTGCCGGCAGCCAGCTTTAAAATGCCTTCTTTGGTTTCAAAGTTCTGGTCCGAGTCGGCGCTGTCGGCTATCCCTAGCCAGGGTTCGATGCAAACGAAGTTGCCGCCGGGTTTTGCCCAGATGCCAAGATATTTGAAGTCGTCGTAATGCAGGGTGATAACTTGTGCGGATTTTGTGCTTCGGAGACTTACTTGTTTTGAAACTAAATGTTTGAAAATCAGCGCATCATTATCAAATAAATGTCTGTTTAAGTGAAGGATATTGGTGTTTTCGAAAACAGGCTTTGTGGTGTTGCCGACCAGGCCGTCCTTCTCTAACAGCCAGGTTGCGTCATTTTCAACAGCGTAGAATTCAAGATAGTAATCCTCGTAAACCTCATCGTCATGCATAGGACATTTAAATGCGGGATGTCCACCCAGCGAGAATAACATTTCGTCATTTCCATGATTGATCACTTCATGATTGACAATAATCCGCTTTTCTTGCAGGCTGTAAGTAATGCGGAATTCAAATTCAAATGGGTAAATTTCTAATGTTGTTTCACTGAATTTAAGTCCAAATGTCAGGCTGTCGTTTGTTTGGTCGACAAGTTTTACGTCCGCATTATTTCTGATAAAACCGTGGCGCGGGACTGCATATTGCTTGCCTTTGTAATTTACAAAACCATCCTTAATCGCTCCGATTACGGGAAAAAGCACAGGGGCATAACTCGCCCAAACGTCCGGATCGGCGTCCCATAAAAAGTCTTTCCCTGTAATGGCTGACTGGATCTGGCAAAGTTCTGCGCCTTTTTCCTGCACGGAAATTTTTAGAAAATGATTTTCGACTGAGTAGTTCATATGTTGCTATCGTTCAAAACGGATAATATTACGTCGCAAGCTTCGCGGATCTGGTCTTCGGTAATGGTAAGCGGCGGGGCAATGCGCATGGCGTTGTCGCAAAACAAAAACCAGTCGGTAACTACGCCGCGTTCAATGCAGCGATCAATGGTGTCCTTCAATTTTGCGAATGATTCCATTTCCGCCGCGAGCATCAATCCTCTTCCCCTTACTTCCTTTATGGCCGGATGGACCAGCAATGCTTTGAAAAGTGCTCCTTTTTCAACGGCGGACGCTGCCAGGCCTTCCTCTAATGTTACTTGGAGTGCCGCCAGCGAAGACGCGCAGCTTACCGGATGGCCGCCAAATGTGGTAATGTGGCCAAGTATTGGATTGTTTTTGAAAACACGCATAATTTCCTGAGAAGCCATGAATGCACCAATCGGCATGCCGCCACCCATTCCTTTGGCACTGAGCAAGATGTCAGGGTAGGCACCAAATTGTTCAAAGGCCCAGAACGTTCCCGTACGGCCATATCCTGACTGAATTTCATCAAAAATCAAAAGCGCGCCTGTCTCATTGCATCTTTTTCGAAGTGCCGGAAAATAGTCATCACCCGGCACACGCACCCCAGATTCTCCGCCAATGACTTCAATGATAACCGCGGCCGTTTTATTTGTTATTTTTTCAATATCGGGCAAAAAACCATGCTGAATGTGCGTAATGCCGGGAAGCAGCGGGCGGAAATTTCGCTTGAAAAACTCTGCTCCGGCCAGACTTAATGCACCTTGCGTAGCCCCGTGATAAGCATTAAAGCAAGAAATAAATTCATCACGACCGGTAAATCGTTTGGCCAGTTTCATCGCGCCTTCGACTGCTTCCGTCCCGGAATTTGTAAAGTATACATTATCAATCAAGCCATATGGCGAAGGATTTGCGCTCGATAATTGTAATGTTTCAGTAAGTGCCTTTGCAAGCTGCACTTGCGTGCTTTGTACATATTCTCCGTACACAAGCAAGTGCATATGTTTTTCAAGTTGCTCATGGACAGCTGCTAACACCTTCGGATGCCTGTGACCAACATTGCTGACCGCGATTCCGGAAATCAGGTCCATGTATTTCCTGCCATCCGGGCCGTACATATAGACGCCCTCGGCTTTCACAATTTCCAGGGCAAGCGGGTAATCGGATGTCTGGGCGAGGTGATCAAAGAAGTGTTGACGGTGGGATATATGCATTCTAAATGTTCAATACTTTTGAAAAGTATTTTATTGTTTAATTTTATAAAACTTAATTTACTTTTCGAAAAAGGCTGCGCTTCCGCCAACCCACGTGAAATCCTTATTATAGCGGACCCCGATCATTTCGCCCCGGCTCAGCCGGCTTAACGCGATGAACAATTCCGGTTTTTCCGCATTGTCATTCCAGCAGTACATCATGCGGACTTCACATTTAACCAACCCATCCGGCGCTTGAATGACTGGTTCGTAGGTCACTTTTCTTTGCAAAATATAGTTTTCCGGATCTGGCAATGATGCTAAATCTGCTTTTGTAATGTGCAATTGTACGCCTGAGCCAGCAAATGAAAAAAGTGGCTTTAAAACGTAATTTCCCAGGTCAGCAGGAAAATTGCCTTTATAATCACTTACAAAACGTGTTTCCGGAATGTATGGACTTTGGAGAAAGGGAATCGAAAATTTGCTGATCCTGAAAAACCAGTTGGGATGACCCACCCAGCTTACATTTACATCGTCCGTAAGACGGTAACTCGTTCGCAGGTCGGGATAGTTAAGCAAATCGTCGAATATAAGGCGGTTATAGATCCTTTTAACCTGGATTTTTCTGCCATTGTCTTCGTAAAATAGATCTTTTCCTTCTTTAATTAATTTGGTATAACAAACAGCCTTGATGCCCAGCATTGCTTCTGTTACCGCAAAATCGACGCGCGTCTTTTGCTTTTCCGGAAAGATCTCTAAGAGAATGACATTTTCAGGTTTTTCACCAGCCAGGATCAGCTCTTTCAATTTCTCAACATAAGCTGCATACGAATCGGCGCCGAAGCAGTAGCCGAAATTTTCAGGAATGTCAAAATGCTTTTTGAAGTTTTCGGACAAGTAAGCCTGATAGCCGAATAGGGAAGGAAAGCCTTGTAATTCAATCAATTGCGGAACGAGATTTCCCGTATCATCTTTACAAATGGCGAAGTCGATAGCCAGAAAAGATGTGTGCCCATTCTCATTAGGCACAGCTTGGTCGACTGGAACGGCCCTTTCTGTTTGTTTTACAAATTCGGGAGAGCGCAATGTTTTGATAATTTGCTCCGAAGCGATGTTGATCTTCTCAAGCAAATCTTTCGGAACGAAAATCGGCGTTTCGGCTACGCGAAAATCAAGTTGCCCGGGGAAATCGAGCTCGAATGACTTTACGAATTTTTCATATTTATCCTCCGTGAAAGAGTCATTGAATGCTTTGCGTGCTTGCTTATGCATAGGCAGGCAGAAAAGTTTTGTTCAAAGCATTTTTAAGAAACGCGGGAATGATCACAGATTCAGTCATCATAATCTTATCCGGATCATTCAAATGCATGATCATATCATTGTATTTTGCTTCGCCATGATTGGCGATGATGGCGGCTTTTTTGTCTTCACGTAAAAAGTATCGGAGCATGCCTTCGGCATCTGCCTCCGGATGAAACTGTGTTCCTACGATCTCTTTGGAGAAACGGATGGCCATTATAGCACGTTCCAGCGGCACATGCGGTCTGATTTTTTCTAAGCAAAGCAGCTTAGCGCCCAGATCATCAAAAGCGAATTGGTTAGGCTGTGTAACCTGATAATCGCGTGAATCAACGATCCAGAACGGATCTGCCAACGCTGATAAAAGAGGATCCTTGCGCCCAGCAGCAGATTTGTATACAGGAAATGTGCCGAAGGAAGTTTTCCGTCTCTTGCTCACGCTCGCCAATTGCCAGTGAATGCAGGCCATCTGGAATGAGTGACAAATCAGGAAGAGGTGTTTTTTGACCTTGTTATGCCGGCTGGCATTGAACCGCAGCATTTGATCCAAAAATCCAAAAAATTTCTTCTCCCAAGCCGCGCCGACCGGCGAAGGGTTACCGGGGCCGCCAGTTGAAATGTATGCGTCGAAATCCATTCCGGGAATCTCCAATTTTTGCCGGACGTCGAAAACAGTGTAGGCAACGTCCAAGGATTCCTGCTCACCGAATGCAGTTATAATTTTTTTAATACAACGCATTCCTTCATTTTCGAAGCCATCGTACATATCCAGAATGGCAATCCGGAAATGTTTTTTGTTATCGTTCATCTTAAAAAGCTGCTTATTTAACGTCAGCCGTTAGCATTATTTTTAATAAATAGGGTAAATATGGTTAACAACCTGACCCGCTAATAGTTCGCCGCGAGCAGAAAAAAGATGCCTCAATCTAACCCGATTCTGGTTTCAGAAACGATGTAATCCACCACCGCGTTCATGCTTCCAGTTTGCTCAAAAACAGCCAGTTGACGGTCAGCTCCCGTTCCCATGGCCATTATTTGATGGATATAGTCGATCTCTTTCCGGCTTCCCAGCTCATCCACAACATCGTCTATAAATTCCAGCAGCTCAACGACCAGCATCTTGTATTCCACCTCCTCCTGTTTACCAAAGTCGATGAGCTTGCCGTGGATGCCATAACGGGCGGCCCGCCACTTGTTTTCATTGATTAACATGCGGTGATAGGGCCTGAATGTCAGGTTCATTCGATGCAATTTATGGATTTTAGCGACGAGCGCCTGCATAATGGCAGCCAGACAAATGGTCTCATCTGTACGCATTGGCACGTCGCACATGCGGAATTCAATGGTGTCGAAAAACGGATGGACGCGAATGTCCCACCAGATCTTTTTACCATTATCAATACATTTGGTCTTGATCAGCAGATTGACATATTCGTCGTATTCGGCTGCGCTTGAAAACGAATCTGGTATGCCGGTTCGGGGGAATTTATCAAAAACCTTGGACCGGTAGGACTTAAAACCTGTGTTACGACCGCACCAGAACGGCGAGTTGGTTGACAATGCATAAATATGCGGCAAGAAATATCGCACCGCATTCATAATCTGAATGGCTTCATCCCGATTTTCAATCCCAACGTGCACGTGCAACCCGAAAATCAGGTTGCCGCGTGCTACGTCGCGCATTTCATCGATGATTTCGTCATAACGAGGGTCGGGCGTGATGAGCTGTTCAACCCAGTCTGCAAACGGATGTGTTCCGGCGGCGGCCACCTGCAGATTCTGCTTGTCGGCCAGGTCCAGGATCATCTTCCTCAGATAGGTAACTTCCTCACGCGCCTCCTGAATGTTATGACAAATGTTGGTGCCTACTTCCACAACAGCCTGGTGCATTTCGGCTTTCACACGCTCTTTCAGCGTAATTTTTCCGTCCTCAACAAGCTTTGACATATGTGACCGGAGATTCCTCGTGACAGGATCGATGGTCTGAAATTCTTCTTCAATTCCCAGCGTGAAAGTGGCCATAAAGCGTGCGTATGTGGTTAGTTTAAGGTTTTTTCAATTTAGAATTGGCGGCAGGTGCTTTGGTAGCAGCCGCTTTTTTGGTAGGAATTTTCGGGGTCGGCTCGCTCGGAACGGGCTGGTTGCCTTTGTCCTCCACAAGCTTTGGCGATTTTTTCGGCGTAATGGCTTTCACCTTCACTTCTTTGGCAGAAGCCGGCGCTGCCAGCGGAGTCTCTGCGGATGCAGTATCGCTTACCGGAATGCTGTCTGCAGGAGCGTCATTGATTGCAGAAGCGCCTGTGTTCTCAGCAGCACCTATGCTTGTAGGAGCGCCTGTGCTTGCGGGAGCACCTATTGCATCCTTAATAAATGTTCCCCAGGTCAGGTTGGTTTGGCCGGGCACATGGGCTTTGGCCTTTTCAATGGCCAGGTTGGCAGCAGCTTCTACCACCCATTCAAAGTTATCGCGGCCTACGGAATAAATGTCGGCATCCGGGGCAGGGTTGCAGAAGTCGATGGCGATGGGGATGCCATCCCGCACGGCAAATTCTACGGTGTTGAAATCGTAGCCCAGCGCAATGTTTAATCTTAATGTATAGTCTTTAATTGTTGCCAATAAGTTTTCCCCTTCTTCGCCGGTTGCCTTCATTTCGGCTGCGTAGCGTAGATGATGTGGGTTTCTGGGTTCATAAGGCATGATCAGCACGTCTTTCTGGCCAATGCAGTAGCAACGGAAATAATCGGTAAACTCGATTTCTTCTTGCAACATCATCACCAACTGGCCCGTTTCCTCGTGCTTATGCCACATATCGTGCGGATTAACCACTTTATAAACGCTTTTCCATCCACCTCCGTCGTGCGGTTTCATATAGGCTGGAAAGCCAATGTATTCAAATATTTCTTCCCAGGCCATCGGAAATGCCAGGTTGCGGAAGGAGGTTTCGGTTGTGTTTTCGGGGCGCTGTTTGGAAGGGATCAGCACCGTTTTTGGCACAGGAACTCCAATCTTCTGGGCCAGTGCGTTATTAAAAAATTTCTCGTCGGCACTCCACCAAAAAGGGTTATTAATGACCGCCGTGCCGGATAATGCGGCGTTTTTCAGATATGCACGATAAAAAGGCACATCCTGTGAGATCCGGTCAATGATCACCGCGTACTCGGTCGGATCGGCTTGTACTACTTTGTCAATCGTCACGGCTTCTGCGATGAAGCCGCTGTCTTTGCTATTCACTCTTTCAATAAATGCGTTCGGGAAAGTGTTTTCCATTCCAAACAAAATGCCAATTTTTTTCATATCCGGTTTTTGTTTTGTATTTACATAATCCGCGAGAGGTAGTCAGGGAACATTTTGTTCCACAGCGGCCAATCATGTTTTTCCCACCCTCTAATATCGAGCCAATGTTCTATGCCCTGGTCATTGAGGATTTTGGACATCTTTAAATTACTATCCAGACAAATATCCCAGTCCGAAGTCCCCAAAACGATTTTCATATGGCCATAGCGCCATCCTTGTTCGTTCGGCATGAAATCAACAGGGTTGTTGAAGTAAACCGTGTCGTCGTAAAAGCCATCGGTAAAGCTCCGGATGTCGAATGCGCCGCTCATGCTGATCATATAGGCAACCTGGTCGGGATGTTTGAATGCAAAATTTGCAGCATGAAACCCGCCAAAGCTGCATCCGGCCACACCGATTTTGCCGACATGGCACTCACTCATTATATAGGGAACCAGTTCATTATGCAGGAATTTGTCATACTGAATGTGGTTCAGCACCCTGTATTGCGGATTTAAATGTTTGGCATACCAGGAGTCTGCATCAATGGAGTCCACACAGTATATCTTGTACTTTCCAGATTCCACCAATCCGCTTACCGCTTCGATCAGGCCCATGTCTTTGGCCTGGTAATAGCGCCCGAGCGTAGTAGGGAAGAGCAGGAGCGGATAGCCCCAGTTACCATAGACAAGCATGTCCACATTCCTGTCCAGATGATGCGAATAATAGGTGATATGCTTCTCTTCCAAAAGGAGGTTATTTAGGTAAAACCATTGATATTGAAATATACAAAACAAATTAACGGAAGCAAATTATGGGCATTTATTAACTTGCGCGCTCTTATTACAACTATTTTAATCGCGCTGATTTGAGTTTCGACACCAATCCTGTTCATACCATTGTCAAAAATGTATTTTCTGTCTTTCTGGAAAGAGAGGTGGTGATTACTATCATTCTGCCCGCAGATTATGATCGCTCGAAGCATTATCCGCTGATCTTATTCAATGATGGCCAGGATTTTGAAGGACTTGGGATGGCATCGATCCTGACAGATTTGCAGTCGAGCGGGGAATTCGATCCTGTACTGGTTGTGGGTATCCATGCCAATGAAAACCGCATTTTTGAATATGGTGTTGCCGCTGAGGCGGACTATGCAGGGCGGGGAGACAGGGCGAATGCCACTTCGGACTTTGTAGTCAGAGAATTAATCCCGCATTTACATGCGGAGTACAACATTTCGCAAGAACGCATTGCTTATGGCGGGTTTTCGCTGGGCGGGTTGATGGCTTTGGACATTGTCTGGAACAATCCGCAGATTTTTGCCAAAGCAGGCATATTTTCAGGTGCATTGTGGTGGCGAAGAAGAGCGTTGAATGACGATTACAGCGATTCCGACCGCATCATGCACGCGCAGCTTCGTATTGCCAGCATTAAACCGGATCTGAAATTCTGGTTTCAATGTGGTTCGCTGGATGAATACGACGATCGCGATGGTGACGGCGTCATTGATTCGATTCAGGATACGCTGGAATGTATTGCCGAGCTGGAAAAGAAAGGTTGCGCCTGGAACCGCGATGTATTTTACACTGAGATCGCTTTTGGCGAGCATAACCTCAAAACCTGGTCCGAAGCGCTCCCCGGTTTTCTGAGGTGGGCTTCGGAGAAGAATCGCTTGCTTTAATAAGAAAACAGAAAATTAGAATTCTGCTAAAAACGCCATGGTGTCGACAGCATCCGCATAATCGTACAAACCCGGCTCCTGCGTTTTACCAAATGGGATCAGTCCTGGCAATGCGATATCGGCATTGGTCACCACGCACTGGATCTTTTCCGCCTGGTCATTCAATGGCGCCTCAATATCCGTAAGTGATTCATATGTTTCGTAATGCAACACGCTGATAGCGGAAACGAGCGCTTTGCTTTCCGTCAGCAGCAGGAAACCGTTATCGTAATGCGGCACCCGGTTCACCAGGAAGATCGACTTGTTGTACTCGTAGTTGTTGAAGTATTTGTGGTGATGCAAATAGGTTTTATCCAGGTCTTGAATGGATTCGTAAAACTTGGTAAAATCATATCCGATGGGAACAAAAAGCTTGGAAACATTGCGGCATCCCAGGCCAAAATATTGCAGCACATCACGGCCGAGCGCCGCCAGTTCCTCTGTACTTTCCTTACCGGTCAGGATGGCTACGGATGTCCGGTTTCGGCGGATAATGTTGGGTTTTTTGGCAAAATAATAATGGAAATAACGCGCCGTGTTGTCGCTTCCGGTGGCAATGTAAGCATCTGCATCATTGAGCCGCTCTACAAATTGAATGTGTTCTTTAAGTCCAGGTTCAATCTCCATAAGCTTATCCAGCAGGGCATGAATAAGCATATGGTCGTCTGAGCTCGGTTTCGCCATTAATATATGTCCGCTGATGATGACGGATAATGCGTCATGAAATCCCACTGCCGGAATGTTGCCGGCCATTACAACGCCTATTTTTTGAAAAGATACGGGCTCCGGATATTGTGCGGTCCAGGCATTCAGCTTGTCCGGATTTAGAAATTGGTGGGCGATCGCATTAAGGGAACGTGCTACGTTTTCGGGGGTGAACCAGTTGTTCCTGCTGTTGGCGCGGGCGATCCACTCTTCAATTACCGGTTCGTGTTGAGGGTTTGTGATGAATTTTCCAAGATATATAAATGCATTGATCCGCTGGGCTCTCGATATCATTCTGACTGAACGCTGAAAAGTTAAATTAGGTATTCGTTTTTATTTTTCTGATTGTTGGGAAACTATAAATAGTTATATTTGTTACTCTAAACAGAAGAAATAGCAACAAATATAAACAATCCGGCGATATGGCTATAATGATAACCGATGAATGCATAAATTGTGGGGCGTGCGAGCCAGAGTGCCCTAACACAGCAATTTATGAAGGAGGTGTGGAGTGGACCTGGGGAGATGGGACAAGTCTGGACGAGGTGGATTTCGGCGATGGAACCATTGTAAGCGGTAAGGAAAAGCAGTCGCCGGTTTCTGACGAATTCTATTATATAGTTTCAGATAAATGTACCGAATGCGTAGGTTTCCATGAAGAGCCGCAATGTGCAGCGGTTTGCCCTGTTGATTGCTGCGTTCCGGATCCTGATAACGAAGAGGAAGAAGACACTTTACTTGCTAAAAAGGCATGGATGCATGGTGAGTAGCAACTGCTAACCAAATAAGATTTTGAAGCCCCGCCCACAGCGGGGCTTTTTTTGTGCCCTGACCAAATGAAAATGGCACTTTTATCATAAAAAAGCAATGTAAATCCGGTGTAGCGTAATTTATAAAATTCTGTATATCTATATTTTTACAGAATTAAAATTATTAATTAAATTTTGCAAAACGCTTCATTTTATGTTCATAAAACAAGAATTTTGGGTAGAAAAATGTGATAATTGTGTTTTTTTAGATAAATTTTGGTTCTGTTATTTGATTAATACAATTTATATATAATATTTGATTCATCAATCGAGCCGGATAGTGATATTAACTTAAACAGAATATAATTATGAGAAAAGTCTATTGTACAGTATTATCTTTGATGGTATCATTTTTGGGTTTTGCAAAGTCAAATGAAGACAAGAAAGCTGCCAAGGCTGATACATTAATGGTTACAGAGGCGAAGGATGAGGAGGATGCGAAGGGCGCGTTTGCGTTTTCGGGATATCTTGATTCCTATTACATGGCCAATTTCAATAAACCCGCTTCACGTTCTAACATGGGAGGAAGCAATGCACGGGTTTTTGATCAGCGTTCAGGTCAGTTTTCTTTGGGACTTGTACAAACAAGAGTTGCTTACACCAATGCGAAGTCAGAAGCCGTTGTTGACCTGACATTCGGTCCTAATGCAAACATGGGTAATTATGGAAATGCTTTGTTCAGCACCGCACTCGCTATCAAGCAGGCTTATTTTACTTACAAATTCACAGACAAATTTTCGATGACGGCCGGACAATTCGGAACCAACATCGGATATGAAGTGATCGACGCACCGGCCAACTTCAACTACTCGCTGTCTAACCTTTTCAACAACGGACCATTCTACCACGCCGGTTTGAAAGCAACTTATGCTTTTTCAGACAAGGCTTCTTTAATGGTAGGGGTAGTGAACAATGTGGACGGACTAGGAGATAACAACCGTAAAAAAGGGATCATTAGTCAGTTTTACTTCCAGCCTGTCGCAAACTGGAACGTATATGTGAACTACATCGGAAGCAACGAGGCTAATCCGGATTCGGTTACATTCAAAGAGCCATCTGCTTTCTACCAGGTTTTTGACCTGACTACAAGCTTCCAGATCACTGAGAAATTCCTGCTTGGATTAAATGCTGCTTACGGAAGCCAAAAGGGAGATTACCAGGGTGCAGGCGGACCTGCCGACACAGAGACCTGGGGTGGTGTAGCTGTTTATGCCAACACTGCATTAACTGACAATTTCGGAATCGGTGCGCGTTACGAATACTTCAACAATGACAGCGGCGTGCGCGGCTTGCTTACACCTGCCGGCATGGGAACAAGTGTCAACTCCATTACTTTAACAGGAAACATCAGCCTCGCTGACGGACATATCCTTGTAAAACCTGAGTTCCGTCTGGATGCTTATCCAAAAGTTAGCGGTGCAAACGAATTGCAGCAGTTTGAAGACGAAAACGGCTCATTTACAAAAAACAGTCAGACTACCTTCGGACTAGCATTCATTTACAAATTCTAATTCAATCACATACCTTCTTAATCTACCCATAATAACAATTTACTAAAATGGAAAAACGTAATTTCATTCCGCTGATTATCCTGCTGGCCATCAGCATTCTCGGCGCCTTCATTCCCAATGTTCCAACTCAGATCGTTACTGAGGGGATCAATTCCGGTGACACCGCCTGGTTACTTGTGTCTGCTGCGCTTGTATTGCTCATGACCCCCGGTCTGGCTTACTTCTACGGCGGAATGGTGAATAACAAGAACGTTATCTCGACAATGCTTCAAAGCTTCATCGCAATGGGTGTTATCAGTGTCCTTTGGGTTGTTATTGGTTTCAGTCTTGCATTCGGTGACGACATCGGCGGGTTTATTGGTAACCCAATGACGCACTTCATGTTCAAAGGCGTATTGGATGGTCCGGTTTGGGGCACAATTCCTTTTGCTTTGTTCGCAATGTTCCAGATGAAGTTCGCGGTTATCACGCCTGCACTGGTAACGGGTTCTATGGCTGAGCGCGTAAACTTCCGTTCTTATGTGTTGTTCATCATCTTGTTCTGCATCTTTATTTATTCTCCATTGGCACACATGACCTGGCATGCAGATGGCATCCTTTTCAAAATGGGCGTGCTTGACTTCGCGGGTGGAACTGTTGTTCACATGTCTGCCGGCTGGGCTGCTTTGGCTGGCGCACTGTATCTGAAAAGACGTAAGTCATTATTGGAAGATCATGTTTTGCCTCCTGCTAACATTCCTTTTGTTCTTTTGGGAACAGGTCTGCTTTGGTTCGGTTGGTTCGGTTTCAATGCAGGTTCTGCGCTTTCAGCTTCTCCATTGGCCGTTTCTGCTTTCGCTACTACTAACACTGCTGCTGGTGCCGCTGGTCTTTCATGGGTTTTGTTTGATGTTGCAAGAGGTAAAAAAGTGTCAGCGCTTGGTTTCTGTATCGGTGCGGTTGTAGGTCTTGTGGCTATCACGCCTGCTGCTGGTTTCGTAACGGTTCCTGCTTCTCTTTTCATCGGAACAATTGCTGCGGTGATCAGTAACTACGTTGCTCACCTGCGCACCCGTTCTACTTTGGATGATACATTGGACGTGTTTCCTTGCCACGGTGTAGGCGGTATGGTTGGTATGCTGATGACAGGCGTGTTCGCAACAAGCGGTGTTAACTCACTGGTTACGGATCAAGGTCTTGCTTTCGGCGAAACAACATTATTCATCAACCACGTGATTGCTTTGGTAGGTGTATCTGTGTTCGCATTCGGAGGTTCCTTGCTATTGCTTAAAATCACAGACCTTATCTTGCCGCTACGTGTATCTGAATCAGACGAAAAAGCTGGATTGGATGTAAGTCAGCATGACGAGTTTCTTGTAGAAGCATAATTTTTCTCAACGTTATAAACAACAAAAGCCCGGAATGTTCCGGGCTTTTGTTGTTTATAAGGATTTTGTTATGACCTAATATTCAGGAATGGATCAAAACTTCTTCTTCCGATTCCGTCACTTCCATCAAGCCTGCATCATTAATGTGGTCGTATCGCACGGCTTTTGTCTCATTAATGAGTAACGGATCATATTTCACTGCGACCCGCACATAGTTGTCTGTAAAACCAAGCATCTGACCGTTCTGAATCTCGTCTTCAAATAAAACCAATCCCTGTTTATCGACTTGCTGCTCATAGAAGAAGCGCTTTTTCTTTTCTGACAGAATATGCAGCATTTTCGAGCGATCCGCTCTTACATTCTTGGCAACAACCGGCCTGATGCTTAAAGCCGCCGTATTTTCTCTTTCCGAATAGGTGAATACGTGTAAATAGGAAACATCCAGCTCATTCAAAAACTGATAACTTTCTTCAAATAGCTGTTGCGTTTCGCCAGGATGGCCTACTATAACGTCCACGCCAATGCAGCATTCAGGCATTAGCGATTTGATTTTCGCAACGCGCTCTGCATAAAGTTCGCGTTTGTAGCGACGCTTCATTAACCCCAAAATGGTGTTGGAACCCGATTGCAACGGAATATGAAAGTGATGCGCGAAACGTTTGGAGCGAGCCACAAATTCAATGACATCATCCGTAAGCAGGTTTGGTTCGATAGACGAAATGCGGAAACGTAAAATGCCTTGCACTTCGTCCAATGCTTTCACCAGATCCAGAAATGTCTCTTTCCGTTCGCCATTTTGTATACCAAAATCACCAATATTGACGCCTGTCAAAACAATTTCCTTCACGCCCCTGGCGGCAATCTCCCGCGCAGCATTCACAATGTTCGCTATACTGTCGGAACGGCTTTTGCCTCTGGCCAATGGAATGGTGCAGTAGGAGCAAGGGTAATCGCAGCCATCCTGCACTTTGAGAAACGTCCGCGTTCTGTCATTCAGGGAATAGGACGTGTGATATTCAATGGCATGGTCGATGGTAGACGCAATCACCTGAGCAGGCTGGCCCAATGGCGTCTTTTCAAATGTGTCAATAAGTTCGACCAGGCGAAATTTCTCTGCTGCACCCAAAACAGCGTCTACACCCGGAATTTCAGATATTTCCCTTGGTTTCAATTGCGCATAGCAACCGATGATGGCCACATAACCATCCGCATTGATCTTCTGGGCTTCCCTGACAATCTTGCGGCATTTTTTATCCGCGTTCTCTGTAACGGAGCATGTGTTGATGATGAAAATATCAGGTGTTTCATTAAACTCAACCTTTTGATATCCCTTTTGTTCAAACATCCTTCCTATGGACGATGTTTCGGAATAATTCAGTTTACAGCCTAATGTATAGAAAGCGACTTTTTTCATTGTTTTCAAATATTCTGCAAAATTACACCTTTTAGTTTCAACGCTTTAAATAATCGTTGAAAGAAGACTGTAAATATGTTTTTCCCAATTTTTCTTCTTCCGGCGTCAGCGCCCCTGATTTCTCGGTAATGTTGCCACCAATGTTGTCCCGCACCAAAAACCCGCCCGGTTTCATCCAGCCTAAACCATTGTTGAATGCGAAGTAGGCAAATGGCGTGCGGTTTTTAGCAAAAATATCGTTGCTCCAATCGAAAGAACCCGAAGGTAGATGCAACTGGTTCAATAACGTCGCGGCGAGGTCCGTTTGCGAGCAGAGCGAATCCACTTTTGCACTTTGTTTTTCCAGCGCCCCGCCCAGCCAGAGCATGGGAATGTGAAATTCGGCGGGTTTTGATTTGTCTGTTTCCGGAAGCGGGTGACCGTGGTCGGCGATAATGATCACCAGCGTGTGATCCCACCAGGATTTTGTTTTTGCTTTTTTTATAAAATCCCCGATTGAGGCATCCGTATAATGATGCGCATTTAAAAACAAATGTTCGGGATCATTGCCAGGGATGGCGGTTTTGACCGGAACTTCAAACGGCTCGTGGCTGCTTAATGTGAAAAGCGTGGAGAAAAAAGGCTCTTTCTGCTTGTCCAGGTCGTCCAGTAAGCGGTTCAAAACAATGTGGTCGTGTGCGCCCCATTTGGAATTCATGTCCTTTTTGTCAAAATCATTTTTATCAATGATCCGGTCGAATTCCTGCTGCAGAAAATAGGATTTCATGTTGGCAAATTCGGTTTCTCCTCCATAATAAAAGGAAGTGGACCAGCCGTTTTTATGAAACATTTTAGGCAATGACGGCAGCGTTGCCGTTTTTTTCGGAATCTTAATGATGGAAGTGGTTGGCTGAGCCGGATAGCCGCTCAAAATCGCGACCATTCCTTTGTCGCTGCGGTTTCCGCTTGCGTACATTCTTGTAAAGAGCAGTCCTTCATTCGCAAGCTGATCAAACTGCGGCGTCACGTTTTTAATACCATTCAAGCTGCCAACGATCTTGGCTGTCTGGCTTTCCCAAATGATCACCACCACATTAATTTTTCCCTCCTTAACAACCCATTCCGAAGTGCTGTCGGCGTGATACAGCGTTTTCACCATGTCGTCGGCCTGCTTTCCTTCGTAGTATTTGAAAGGGTTTTTCTTTTGATAAGTCGCATTGATCAGCGAGCTCATATAGTTCCATGGAACATTCACGGCGGCATAATTTGCAAAACTTTTATCACTGAAAAACACAGCGCTTTCGTTCATAGGCGCCAGCTGAAGACCGCCGCGAATAGGAATGATCAGGCTGGCAGTTAAAACCAGAAAAACCGGAATGGTATAAATGAAACCCGTTTGCCGAAAGGCCGAAGTGCTTCGCCTGATAATCGTTTGCAACAGCTTCCAGACTAATACAAAGAGCAACACAAACAGCATTAGCAGCGGAACCACCGGCGCGGCACCCATGGATGCCATGGCTTCCGTGGGCATTTTCAGGTAATGTAAGGATGTGCCGTCAATGCGGAATCCCCATGCCCTGAACAGTTCCAGGTCGGTAACAACGAGCAAAACGATTGCAAATGAGACGACGAAGCTGTATATAGAAAGGGTTTTGGCAAACCAGCGCCATTTCCTGGCCGTAAACATGACCAGTAACGTGGGAATGAGCAATATATAGCCGGCAAAGGAAATGTCCATTTGTAATCCGTGGGCGGCACTGCTGACCCAAAGAGAAGGAGGCAGTTCAAGGGTTTTCTTAAAATGATAAGCGAGAAATATGATCCGGAAAAACTGGAAGAGTATGATCCAGGTGATCCCGTAAAGGGCAATAAATTCTAATCTTTTGCGCATTGTGTCAGAGAGAATCTGCAAAGTTCTGAAAAATGCGCCAACCTGCCGTATGGAATGAGGTTAAATGTGAAAATGTCGCCCGGAATTGTTGTTCGTACTTTTAAATAAATAATTTTGGGCAGAATTAATATAAATCAAGAAATAAAATGACTTTTCGTTCCAAAGCGTTTGAAATTGCTCAAGGCCGGGTTGCCCCCTCACTTTCCCCTCCATCAGAAAAAATTACCGACTTGTATGGTAGTAACACATTCAGCGATGATGTAATGAAAACACTGCTCTCCGCTGAGGCGTACACCAAGATTTCCAATGCAATACGCTCCGGCTCGACGATTGACCGGGAGGTTGCAGATGAGGTTTCGGCGGCAATGAAATCATGGGCAGTTTCCAAAGGGGCAACGCATTATACGCACTGGTTCCAGCCACTCACCGGAACGACGGCAGAAAAGCACGATTCATTTTTTGACCTGACGATAGACGGAAAAGCCGTCGAAAAATTCAAAGGCAGCGCATTGGTACAGCAGGAACCGGACGCATCGTCTTTTCCGAGCGGCGGTTTGCGTGCAACATTCGAAGCGCGCGGTTACACGGGGTGGGACCCAAGCTCCCCAGCGTTTTTAATGGATAATGGGGCAGGAGGGAAGACATTGTGTATCCCTTCAGTTTTTATCTCATACACAGGGGAAGCGCTGGATTACAAGGCGCCATTGCTGAAATCGCTGGTAATGTTGGACAAAGCTGCCACTTCGGTTTGCCAGTTTTTCAACCGCGACGTGGATAAAGTAACGCCAACATTGGGCATTGAGCAGGAATATTTTTTGGTTGATAAAGCACTATACTATGCCCGTCCCGACCTGTTAATGGCCGGCAGGACCGTTTTTGGACACAGCCCCGCGCGTGGCCAGCAGCTGGACGACCATTATTTTGGTTCGATATCACCTCGGGTGAATGCATTTATGGTGGATTTCGAATTTGAAGCATTGAAACTGGGCATTCCCGTTCGGACGCGACACAATGAGGTTGCACCGGGCCAGTTTGAATGTGCCCCAACATTTGAAGAAGTAAACCTTGCCATCGACCACAATGCATTATTGATGGATCTAATGCAGAAAGTGGGCGACAAGCATAATTTCCAGGTGCTTTTTCATGAAAAACCGTTTGCCGGAATTAACGGAAGCGGGAAACATAACAACTGGTCGCTGTCTACGGACACAGGCATTAACCTGCTCGCACCGACCTCCAAGCCAAAAGAAAACCTGCGCTTCCTAACATTCCTGATGAATGTGGTCAAAGCTGTTCACGATCACGCAGATTTGCTCCGTGCTTCTATTTCTTCTGCCGGTAATGAACACAGGCTGGGTGCCAACGAAGCGCCGCCATCGATTGTGTCTGTTTTCTTAGGAAACGAGCTGACGAATATGCTTGAAGAACTGGTGAATAAAGGCGAAATCACGCTTGAAAAAGGGGAAAATTTTTATTACAAACTGGGAATCACCCGCATCCCTAATTTGCAGCGCGATAACACGGACCGTAACCGCACTTCGCCATTCTGTTTTACAGGAAATAAATTTGAATACCGCGCCGTAGGAAGCTCGCAAAACAGCGCGTCGCCAATGATCGTTTTGAACACCATCGTAGCAAACCAGTTGCTGGAATTCAAAAAAGAAATGGATGAACGCCTTGCGGCAGGGGAGGAAAAGAAAGTAGCAACGGTAGAGATCCTGAAACGCTATTTTACAGAATCCAAAAACATTCTTTTCGAAGGAAACGGTTATTCTGAGGAATGGGTGGAGGAGGCCAAAAACAGGGGGCTTACCAATATCCGCGAGACTTACGAGGCCTTGCATGCGTATAAAACCGAACGCACTATTGCCGCATTTGAAAGAATGGGCGTGCTTACCTCGCGTGAGTTGCATGCACGCTATGAAATCGAATTGGAAAATTATGTCAAAAAATTGCAGATCGAATCGCGTGTCATCGGCGACCTTGCATTGAACCACATCGTTTCCACGGTTGTAAAATATCAGTTCAAACTCGCGCAAACCGCCCGGTCGCTGACGGATCTGGAAATGCTGGAAGAGGCTGCGCCTATCAAGGAAATCATCAAAGACATTTCGACGCACATTGTCGTCATCAAAAAGCTGGTGCAGGAAATGACGGATCAGCGCAAGACTGCCAACAACATTGACGACCTTTTTGAAAGGGCTAAAATGTATGGCTCGGAAGTAAAAGGTTTCTTTGAAGAGATCAGATATCACGTGGATAAACTGGAATTATTAATCGACGATGAAGACTGGCCTTTGGCAAAATACCGTGAAATGTTATTTTTGGAATAATTTTAAAGCAAACGCTTTATTCAATAAACTATCGAGACTATGAATCCGGGATTTGATCCAGAAGAAATTGAAGTGCTGAAACAAGAATGTAAGGCGGAGCGATCAAGCTTTATACATGTTGAGGACGAGCTGGAAGATGATGAAGAAGACAACAACGAACACGCGCACGTTCAGTTTGTAGGAATGTATAATGAAAAAGAAGTCATCTACGACGCGCTGATCTATACATTGAGATTGCACCATTCGACATTGGTGTACGATGCTGCTTTGGAAAGGCTGAAAAAAGTGATGCCCAACTACGTTTCCCTCGACGAGCGCCCGGACGATTACGTTTGTGACGATGAGCAAGACGAGGAGGCAGAATTAATGCTGACCGAATTCATCGAGGAGATCGAAGAAAATGAGGAAATAACCGTCCGCGAGCACATCGAAACGGACGAAACGTTTGACTATGGAATCGGTCTGGAAGTGGGATTGAACAAAACAGAGATCAATGATAAAACCATCAACGATTTCATCCTCCGCTTTAACGCCGGCCGCATCCAGTTAGATCCAACGCTCTATTCCTTCTCCGGAAGCGAAGAGCAGGATTGATTAGCCGCAGGCAACGCAATATTGGCAGCAAATAATGTGACCGAATAAAAAATCCCAGAGGGATGTAATATTGGTAGCAATTAATGTGACCGAATAAAAATCCCGGAGGGATATAACATCGGTAGCAAACAAAGTTCAACCGAATGAAAAATCCAGGAGGGATAACATCGGTAGCAAACAAAGTTCAACCGAATAAAAAATCCCAGAGGGATATAACATCGGTAGCAAACAAAGTTCAACCGAATACAAAAAATCCCGGAGGGATGTAACATCATGCAAGACGTTACATCCCTCCGGGATTTTGCATTAACCATGCAATCGCCATTGACGCCGCGTTGCGGCTACCGATATTACATCCCTCCGGGATTGATCTTAAACGAAAAAACCGCCAATTGGGCGGTTTTTTCATTTTACATTATATCGGTTCTGCAGATATCATAGCGTTTTTGGCTACCAATATTACATCCCTCCGGGATTTTTGCGTTAACCATGCAATTCGCCGTTGACGCCGCGTTGCGGCTACCGATATTACATCCCTCCGGGATTTTTGCATTAACCATGCAATCGCCGTTGACGCCGCGTTGCGGCTACCGATATTACATCCCTCCGGGATTGGTCTTAAATGAAAAAACCGCCAATTGGGCGGTTTTTTCATTTAACATTATATCGGTTCTGCAAGTATTATAGCGCAGATTTAACAGTCTTGATAATACGTGCTGCTACTTTGTAAGGATCAGCAGCTGAGTTTGGACGACGATCTTCCAAATATCCGCTCCATCCTTTTTGAGGAACAAGAACAGGGATACGAATGGATGCACCGCGGTCAGATACACCGTAGCTGAAATCGTGGATAGAAGCAGTTTCGTGCTTTCCAGTCAAACGAAGGTGGTTGTCAGCACCGTAAACGTCAATGTGTTCTTTAACAACAGGACGGAAAGATTCGCAAACCTTATCAAAAACTTCTTTGCTTCCAGCCGTTCTCAAAGCAGAGTTTGAGAAGTTAGCGTGCATTCCGCTTCCGTTCCAGTCAAGCTCGCCCAGGGGCTTGCAATGCCAGTTGATAGCAACACCATATTTTTCACCAATTCTTTCAAGCAAATAACGGCCAAGCCAGATCTGGTCACCAGCTTCTTTCGCGCCTTTTGCGAAAATCTGGAATTCCCACTGTCCTGCTGCAACCTCTGCATTAATACCTTCAACATTAAGGCCTGCATCAAGACATGCGTCAAGGTGCTCCTCAATGATCTCACGGCCAAATGCATTCTGCGCGCCTACTGAGCAATAGTATGGTCCTTGTGGTGCAGGGTAACCATTTGCCGGGAAGCCCAATGGTTTGTTTGTATCAACATCCCAAAGGAAATATTCTTGCTCGAAACCGAACCAGAAATCGTTGTCATCATCCTCAATTGTCGCACGGCCATTGGATACGTGAGCAGTTCCATCTGCGTTAAGCACTTCGCACATAACCAGATAAGCATCTCTGCGCAATGGATCCGGGCAAATATAAACTGGTTTTAACAAACAGTCAGAAGAACCGCCAAGCGCCTGTTCAGTAGATGAACCATCAAATGACCAGTTGCTGCAATCTTCCAATTTTCCACTGAAATCGCTTTCAATTTTGGTTTTGCTACGTAAACTTTGGGTCGGCTTGTAGCCATCCAACCAAATATATTCCAGCTTGGATTTTGACATAATAGTACTAGATAAAGTGGTGACGAATTATTATAACGGCACAATATTAATGCAAAAATGTATTTCCAAAAAATAAAAACTAAGAAAAATTAACCATACACAGAATATTATTGGGTTTGTGGTAGTATTGTCAGTAAAAGATGTACTATTCTCATAAAACGGGTGAAATTATAAATGGATGCATCCGGAGAATATTTTTGCAAAAACTGTAAATCCACGTGTCAATCAGACATAGTTCATGTCGAAATGTTGCCAAAATGCAAAAATCACGTTTTTCTGCATTCGCGGAATAATATAAGGCTGCCTTGATGGTTATGTGCATCATACACGTAAATTTGAGCGTCGCTTTGATAATGTTCGACGGTTCTCTTATCTTAATTCCTATTTACTTTTCAGATGCATCTATTTTACCAGCCCGACTCGAAAATTTTTGAATTGGATGAAGAAGAGGCCAGGCACAGTTCCAAAGTGCTGAGGCTCGGCTCCGGTGACATTATATATGTTACCAATGGCAAAGGCACATTGCAGAAATGCGTGTTGAATGTTCAGGGCAGAAAGGCGGGTTACGAAGTTTTGGAATCACAGCAGATCGAAAGACGACCCTTCGCCGTAAATATGGTGATCGCGCCCACGCGCAAGGCTGAGCGCAATGAGTGGATGGTGGAGAAGATGACCGAGATAGGCGTTGAGCGCATTGATTTTGTAATCACCGAACATACCAATACAGACACGATCAACCGCGTCGTAAACCTCACAAGGCTGAACCGGATAGCTGCCGCTGCGATGAAACAGTCACAGCAACATTATCTGCCGATCATCACGGTGGGCAATAAATATGAAGCGTTTGTGAAGGATGTGAAAGATTCTGTAAAATTAATTGCCTATGTGCCAGATCATAATAGGGTTGAGCACGTTTTTAGTAAAGTAAAAAAAGGCCAGGGAACCACTTTATTAATAGGTCCGGAAGGAGATTTCAGTGAAAAGGAAGTTTCGCTGGCATTTGATCACGGATTTTCAACGGTTTCTCTCGGCCCAACCCGTTTAAGAACAGAAACAGCGGCCGTAGCGGGCTGCCATGCCATTAATCTGGCACAGAACATATTATAAAAGCATCAATGCATATGAACCGATCAGTAGTGCGTTTTGGAAAGTTTTTAGGGCTGGTCACATTCGTTCTGATAAGCACGGTAACATTGGCGCAATCATCATTAAAGATTGCAAAACTTAAATACGGCGGCGGTGGCGACTGGTATGCCAATAAAACCTCTCTTCCGAATCTGATCAAATTCTGCAATACGGAGCTGAAAATGAACATTAACCCCACAGAAGACGTGGTGGAAGTGGGTAGCGCAGACATTTTCACTTATCCGTTTGTGCATATGACGGGCCACGGCAATGTTGTTTTCAACGATGCTGAGGCTCAAAACCTTCGCAATTATCTGCTCTCGGGCGGATTTCTGCACATCGATGACAACTATGGCCTCGATCAGTTTGTGAGACGGGAAATGAAAAAGGTTTTTCCTGAGCTTTCATTTGTCGAATTGCCTTTTGACCACCAGGTTTACCGGATCAAATATCTGTTTCCGGAAGGGCTGCCGAAAGTTCATGAGCACGATGGCAAGCAGCCGCAAGGTTACGGGCTTATCTGGCAAGGACGCTTGGTTTGTTATTACAGTTACGAAACAGATCTGGGCAATGGCTGGGAAGACCAGAGTGTTTACAATGATCCTGAGGAAATGCGAAGAAAGGCGCTGCAAATGGGCGCTAACCTGCTTAGTTATGCTTTCATGATTCTCTAAATACAGGCGCAGGTAATATAAAATAATTCCAAATTAGTTTTCTGAATTTCGGTTTTGTAAGCGCTTAGCCTTACTTTTGTACAAAGTTTAAAATAATATCATTTCATCTCGTTCCATGTATATAGTCCTTATCGTTTTTGTTGTACATTGGTATTTATCCCTTTTTTGTCAAACCTTTTTCCTACACCGTTACTCTGCGCATAAAATGTTCATTATGAGCAAGCCATGGGAGCGGTTCTTCTATTTACTGACTTATCTTTCCCAGGGGTCTTCCTATTTAAGTCCGAGAGCCTACGCGATTCTTCACCGCATGCACCATGCTTTCAGTGACACGGAAAAAGATCCGCACTCGCCGCACCATACCAAAAACGTGTTTACGATGATGTGGGAAACGAAGAATATTTATAATGCAGTGCTAAGCCGCAAGCGTGCAATTGAATCCCAATTCGAAAGGAATTATCCGGAATGGCGCTTTATTGAAAAGTTGGGAGATTCGTGGCTTTCACGTTCTGGATGGGCGTTGTTGTATACCGCATTTTACATTTTGGCTTACATTTATCTGGATATGCACTGGGCGTTTTTCTTCCTTTTGCCGATCCACTTCCTAATGGGCCCGATCCACGGCGCAATCGTAAACTGGAGTGGTCATAAATATGGTTACCAGAACTTCGATAATGAAGACAAATCAAAGAATTCTCTCATCTTCGATTTCTTGATGATGGGTGAGTTATTCCAGAATAATCATCATAAAAGACCTAATTCGATTAATTTCGGATCAAGATGGTATGAAGTTGATCCGACTTATCCGGTGATCAAGATGTTGAATAAGTTGAAGATTATTGAGATACGAAAGAAGAACTAGGTAAGTATCTTGCTACTTTCACTTCGGCTCCGCTCAGTGTGACAGATGATTGTCACATTGAGCGGAGTTTTTTTCCTGTCACACTGAGTGGATTTTTTTTTCCTGTCACACTGAGCGGAGTCGAAGTGAAATTCCTAACGCTTGCTCCCTAGGTAGACCGAACAGACCAGAGGGCCACAAAAAAACTTTGGCAGGTGTGAGATACACCTGCCAAGTTTGCTTATTAACACCACAAAAAATGAAATCCTTTTTAACTGCCGTTTTATCGGCATGTCTTATTAAGACAATACAAATAAATCATACAATACTTAAAAGGGCGTTAATAAAAAGTTAGAATTTGCTTAGAGCTTCGAAAATGTTACAACGAATGTTGTGCCCTTCGGTTGATTGGAGAAAATGTTAACATTGCCCGAATGCAGCTTCACAATCCGCTCCACCAGTGACAACCCGATTCCATATCCTTTAATGTTTGCCGTGTTGTCGCTGCGGTAAAATGGCTGAAAAACCAGACTCTGATCTTCTTTCGGAATTCCCTTCCCATTATCTGAAAAGCTTAACGTCAACCTCCTGGCAGATGTTTTCAGATTCACATTTACTGTATTGTTCTCCGAAAACTTGCACGCATTGTCCATCAGGTTCAGGAACGCGGTTTTCAATAATGTCGAGTTTCCGGTCAGTTCAAGCCAGGTGTCGTCTTCGGGCAACTCGTCGAAATTGAGCTGAATGTTGTAGGAAGGGTTTGCTTGTGCGAGGCCCAGTCGGCAATCCAGTAAAAGATCATCAACGCGAATGATTTCTGTGAGCAGATCTTTTTGATCCTCGCTCACTTTCGCAAGTTCTAACAATGTATTCGATAGCTGCGCCAGCTCCTGAATGTCTTCCAAAACGGATTGAATAGTAAGCTGGTAATCGGCGGTATTTCGTTCTTTTAGCATGCTGACTTCCAGCTGCGAGCGGATCTTGGTCAAAGGATTTTTAAGCTCGTGCGAAACATTAGCCACGAAAATCTTTTGCATTTGAAATGCAGTTTCGATTCGGTCAAGAAGATTGTTGAATGTTGTCGTTAAGCGGCCAATTTCGTCTTTCTGGTTCGGAACGTCCAGTCTGGTGTCGAGTTTTTGAGGCAAAATTCTTTCGACCGCATTCATCACCTTGGAAATTGGCCTTAATGCACGTTTCGAGAAAATCCAGCCAACGAGTGCCACGATAATGGTCACGATAAAGAACAAAACCGTGAGTAGGGTGCTTAAATTGGATAAATTGGCCTGTCCGTACAAATCTTTTGCCCCTAACAAAACCACGGCCCGATTAAACGGATATTTGTAATACAACCCTACAACTTTATAATCGCCATCCGTATAGCGGATCTGTCCTGCCTTCCGGATCTCGTCCAGCCAGAAGTTGGATACGTGAATGGATTTGGACTGAGGGCTGGTTGGGTTGCTGTAAATGAGGCGGTTCTTTTCGTCGAAAATGAATGTATTTTCGTCGTAGATCAAATCGCGGTTGGTTTCATCCAGCGCTTTCAGAACCTCGGTATTTACTTGCGGGACTTTCAGCAAAAGTTCGGCTTGCGACTTGGCTTTGGACCTTAACCGATCGTAAAAGTCCTCATTAACATTGTAATAGGAAAAAAAGTATATCGCCAGAAAAGTGATCAGAAGGATTCCGCTCACCAGCAGGGAAAACTGAACTGTAAGTCTGGTGCGGATCTGCATAATTTACTCTACTTTAAGCACATAGCCCATACCAAACTGGGTGTGGATCAGCTTGACAGGATAATCCTTATCGATTTTTTTCCGAAGATAATTTACATAAACTTCAATGACATTGGTGCCCGTATCAAAACCAATATCCCAAACCTGCTCAGCAATCTCCACTTTGGAAATGACCCGGCCCTGGTTACGGATCAGGTAAACGAGCAGGTTAAATTCCCTTGCCGTGAGATTGATCTTATTTCCTGACCTATAAACCGTTTTCGCGTCCAACGATATTTCGAGATCGGCAAATTTCAGAAGCTGCGCGGTATGAGAAACGGTTGTGCCACGCTTCGTTAATGCCCTCACCCGGGCAAGAAGCTCTTTAAATTCGAACGGTTTGACCAGGTAATCGTCCGCGCCGGCATCCAGACCCGTGACTTTATCATCTGTCGTGCCCAACGCAGTTAACATTAAAATAGGCGTTTCATCACCCCACGTCCTGATCTCCCGGCAAAGCTCTATCCCGTTGATCCCGGGAATGATAATGTCACTGATAATGAGTTGATAAGTGTTATTTTTGGCCAGCTGCCTGCCGATCAGGCCGTCATAGGCAATGTCCACTTCATATCCGTTTTCTTCCAGCCCTTGTTTAATGGATTGCAGCGTTTTCGGTTCGTCTTCAATAAGTAGTAGCTTCATGCGATGGGTAGGAATAATTCAGAAACATCCTTCCAATTGGAAACACGCTTATATGAGGTTTCTTTAACATTATGCGGCGCTGTAAAAAGGATGCCCGTGCCTTTGAACGCATTCAGGTTTCGCACGTGATCGTCAATCAGGTAATCGGACTGGATAATGCTTTTATAACCGCAGAACACAACATTAGTCCACGGAATAAACGGGAAATGCTTTTTTAGCCAGGCAAATTTATCGTTGAACGACGTCGGAAATTCCATGCATGCGGTGGCCACAAATATTTCGTAAAACTTTGACAGCTTGTAGACTGTTTCAACCGCCCCGTTCATCACTTCAATATCGGCAAAAAAGCCAGGCGTATCAATGATCTTATGCAGCTTTACAAGTTGCTTGGGGTGTAAAATATCTCTGAAAGCGCTTTTTCTCAGCTGTTCTTCATTATATACCGTTGAAAAATCATTGTGAACAATGTTGGCGAGCTTCTTGTGGGTGTTCGCCATCACATCATCCATGTCCAAGGTGAGTCTGAGCATTACATTATAGTTCTGTGCGTATCGAAATTTTCAAGATAATCGTGTACGCGTTTCAAGAAAAGTCCACCCAGCGAGCCGTCCACAACGCGGTGGTCATACGAATGTGAGATGAACATCAGGCTGCGAATGCCGAGCAAATCGCCTTGCGGCGTTTCAATCACGGCCGGTTTCTTTTTTATTGCACCAAAAGCCATGATCGCAACCTGCGGCTGAACGATAATCGGCGTGCCCATCAGATTTGCAAATGCGCCAATGTTGGAAATCGTGTAAGTTCCGCCGGCCAGATCGTCTGCCTTCAACTTGTTCTCCCGCGCTCTCTTGGCGAGATCATTTACTTTTCTTGCCAATCCAGGCAGATCATACTGGTCTGCGCGATGGATAACCGGGACAATGAGGTTTCCATCCGGCAGAGCTACGGCCATTCCAATGTTAATTTCCTTCTTCTTAATGATCCGGTCGCCATCCACTGAAATATTGATCATCGGATAATCTTTGATCGCCTTTACGACAGCTTCAATCAAAATAGGCGTAAAAGTGATGCTGTCGCCCGTTTTCCTTCTATACTCAGCTTTCGTATGCTCCCGCCATTGAACCACCGGCGTCATATCAGTTTCAATAAAGGAAGTAACATGCGCCGAAATTCGCTTCGACTCAACCATCCGCTGCGAGATCATCTTCCGCATCCGGTCCATTTCAATGATCTCGTTGCTGCCGTTCAGTGAAGTTGCAATTGGCATTGCCGTTGCAGGAGACTTTTTGCGGTTATCCAGAAAGGAAATAATATCGTTTTTGGTGACCCGGTTTTCCATGCCCGTTCCCGGAATGGTGGCCAGCTCCGTTTCCGTGATGTGCTCTTCACGCGCAATGCTCAGAACCAACGGGGAATAGAATGCATTGTTTTCCGGGCTATTTTTGGCATATTCCAGCGCAGGCTGTGCTTTTTTGGTAAGCACTTCCTCATATTCCTTTTCCAATACAGCCGCCGTTGCTTCCACCTCCGATGCGGCGCTAAAGGGCTCATGGACAGGTTGATCCACTGGCTGCTGATCGCTTTCATCCACATCATTCTCCACTTCAATCTTTGCAACCGGGCTTCCTATGGGCACAACGTCGTTTTCAGCAACAAGCCATTCCGTAAGCACGCCGGAAAAAGGGCAGGGGACTTCCGTATCCACTTTGTCCGTGGCAACCTCCAATATCGAATCATCCACCGAAACCTTATCACCTGCTTTTGCAAGTAAATGAAGGACAGTGCATTCCATAATACTTTCGCCCATTGGAGGCATTACCATTTCAACTATTTTCATAACTGGTATCTTTCATTCGCGGCAGCTTATTTTGTTGCCGAATGTATATTAATGTTCTTCTCAGCCTTTGACGGCAAGATTGGTTTTCAAAATGGTTTTGCGCAACAAATTCAGTGCATAAGAAGCGGTAAGTTCAATGTTGATCTTCCGGTTGTTGCGCAAGGTAAGTAATTGGGTGAATGTTTCCTCCGGCGTTGCGCAGGCAATCCAGACGGTTCCAACCGGCTTCTCGGCCGTGCCTCCATCCGGTCCGGCAATGCCCGTTGTGGAAATCGCGAATGTGGTGTTTAGCACTTTGCGGGCGCCCTCGGCCATTTCTCGCGCAGTCTGCTCACTTACCGCCCCGAATGCTTCCAATGTCTGAGGTGAAACACCCAGCACATTTATTTTGACTTCATTGCTGTAACTCACCACCGAACCCTGAAAATATTGCGAAGCGCCAGGCACACTCGTGATTTGGTTGGCAACAAAACCGCCCGTGCAGCTTTCCGCCGTTCCTACTGTCGCGTTGTGCTGAACAAGTAACGATCCGATCACTGTTTCCAGTTCATCCGTATCAAATCCAAAAACCCATTCTTCAATATACGGCATCAGTAACGCAACCTGCTCTGCAAGGTCGGCATCCAGCCGGGCCTGGACTGTTCCGGTGCCTGTCAGGCGCAGCTTAACCTGCCCGAAGTGAGGCAGATATGCCAGTTTTATATGTTCAGGAAGAACGTCCTCCCAAGGTGCGATCGTTTCGGCCAGAAAAGATTCTCCTATGCCGATCGTCCGTACCGATTTATGTTGAATAATGTTTGAAACAAATCTTGATTTCAGCCTGGGGAGGATCTCAAACTCCATCAGGCTCTTCATCTCGTACGGCACGCCGGGCAGCGAAACGTAAATTACGTCGTCTTTTTCAAACCACATTCCCGGCGCGGTTCCCCAAAGATTTGGAATGTAGGTACAATTTTTGGGAAGTGCAGCCTGCTGGATGTTGAGCTCAGTCATGGCGCGTCCGCGTTTTGCAAAAAACGCCGTAATCAGTTCCAGTGCCTCCTGGTTGATTTCAAGTTCAGTCCCAAAATATTCGCAAAATGTATGCTTGGTAATGTCATCGCGGGTAGGGCCGAGGCCTCCGGTCACAATAATAACGTTCACCCGCTGGCTGGCTGCCGAAAAGGCATCCAGTATGTCGGCTTTGTTATCTCCAACCGAAGTCTTTCTAACCGGCCGAATGCCTATATCAGTCAGTTGAGAGCCAATCCATTGCGTATTTGTATCCGTAATTTGTCCAAAAAGGATTTCATCACCGATCGTTAAAATTTCAGCCCGGATTATGGGAGCCATAGTTTGAAATTGGTTGATTAAGACCGTTATTTTCCCAAAAATAAGTAAAATTAATCGTTATTGAGTACGTTTAAGGCGTAGTCGGAATTTAACAAACACAATCATAATGAATCACAAAATCTTAGCAATATTAATATTTTCACTCCTGGCAGCTACTAATTCACAGGCCCAGTTCAACTTAGGAAAAGTGCTTGATAAGGTGAGCGGGAAATCGGATGGACTTGGCGAAAATGAAATCGTATCGGGTTTGAAAGAGGCCTTGAATGTCGGGATTAGTAATGGTTCTGCGGAAGCTTCCAAAGTGGATGGTTTTTTCAAAAATGAGCTGATCAAAATTGCCGTCCCTCCGGAAGCGCAGAAAGTGGCAGAGACTTTAAGGAAGATGGGACTGGGAGATCAGGTGGATAAATTCACATTATCACTCAATCGCGCAGCAGAAGATGCCGCAAAGAAATCAAAGCCTATTTTTGTAAAGGCCATTACGTCCATGACCGTCCCTGATGCCCTGGGCATATTAAAAGGCCAGGACGATGCGGCAACGCAATATTTGAAGAAGACGACGAATGAGGATTTGTATAAAACATTCTTCCCTGTTGTAGACTCTACGCTCAATCTGAACAAGGCGACGGACTATTACAAGGAAATCGTTGACACTTATAACAAAATTCCTCTGGTGAAGAAAGTGAATCCGGATTTAAAAGGTTATGCTACGCAAAAGACTATCGACGGGTTATACATTTTGATCGCACAGGAAGAGAAGAAAATCCGCGAAGACCCGAAAGCACGTGTTACCGATCTTTTGAAAAAGGTGTTCAAGCAGGCAGCAAAGTAATCTTTCAGAACTATAAATTTCCTCAATTGGTTACTTTTGTCTAAATATTAACACCTCATATGAAAAAATCGGAAATACATTTTAGTGTTGAACTCGACGACAAGAACATACCGGAAAAGATTTTTTGGAATGCGACAGACAACCCCAACGAAGGCATCAACGACACCCGCGCCATCGCCATCGCCGTTTGGGATCATTACCACAGAGGCACATTAAAAATTGACCTTTGGACCAAGGATATGGAAGTTTTCGAAATGAAACGCTTCTACATCGAACTCATGAGCGGCATCGCGGATACGTTGCTGACTGCTACGAATGATAATGTAATGGCAGATGCGATTGAAGGGGTTTGTGAGACATTGAGCAAGAAGCTCGATGAAGAGATGAAGGCTGCGAAGTAGGGCGTTGCGGTCATGTCTTCGGCCGCCCGGCTGCCCGGTCCGCTCAGACTGACAGGGCGTTGCGGTTCGCTCGGGCTTGGCGATTGTGTCTTCGGCTCCGCTCAGACTGACAGGGCATTGTGGATGTGTCTTCGGCCGCCCGGCGGCCCGGTCTGCTCAGACTTACAAAGTGGCTTCGCAGCTCGCTACTGCCCCTGTCACCCTGAGCGGAGCCGAAGGGCTAGCACGATGGCAGCCTGCAAGTCATAAGGCCAGCCCCACCTGATCCTTCTTCGGCAAACTCTTAACTATCAAATCATAAGAGTCCTTCACCCAGCCAAACAGCGTCTCACTAGGAATGTTACCGGTGACGTAAACCGTGTTCCAGTGCTTCTTATTCATATGATATCCGGGCTTTACGTCCGGATATTTTTCTCTTAGCTCTTCTGCTTTTTCGGGATCGCATTTGGCGTTGAACTGGTGGGACGCTGAGTCCATGGGGGTAAGGAGAAATACTTTGCCTTTTACCTTGAATACGAGTGTATCCGGGCCAAAGGGCAGTTCCTCTGTTACGCCTGGAAGTTGCAGGCAAAAGTCTCTCAGCGATTCCAGGTTCATCTTGTTAATGCTCTAACGATCATAATGATAACGCAAATCAAAAACATGACGATGGAGATGCGGTTAATACCATGCATCATGCGGAGGTTAAAGGAATCGGGGGCATTAGGATCCCTTTTTTTGAAGACGCGAAAGAAGTAACCAAACACGTCGCCTAATTGAAAGTATCTTTTCATAAATTTTGCTGTTTCTATCTTTACCAACCCTGCTAAACCAATATTTCACGCTCGTCCGGCTCGATCCAGCGACCGTCTTCCCGAATTAACCCGATCAATTCTTCTACTGCTTTCGCCGCAGTTACTGATCTTTTGATCACTTCCTGACCACGATACAAAGCAATTTTGTCTTTTCCCATACCCACGTATCCGTAATCCGCATCGGCCATTTCACCTGGTCCATTTACAATGCAGCCCATAATGCCGATTTTCACGCCTTTCAAATGTTCGGTGTGCTTTCGGATCATGGCTGTTGTTTCCTGTAAGTCAAACAGCGTTCGTCCGCAGGATGGGCAGGAAATGTATTCTGTTTTCGACATCCGGGTTCTGGCGGCTTGCAAAATGCCGAATGCTATGCTGTTGAACGAGGCGGCAACTTTCAGCTTGTCTGTGTGATTGATGTGCATTGGGAAAGATGGCTGTAACAACACGCCATCGCCAAAACCATCGACGAGCAAACCACCAACGTCCGTAGCTGAATATAATGTAAGCTCATCGCCCGAATCGGTTGCGTACTCGCGCTGGACGACTACCGGGATTTTAATTCCCTTTTCAACCAGCTTATAAAAGAACCGGCGCAGTTCCGGCATTGCATGTGCGTTGTCGGTGTGTATCAGCAGGACAATGTTGGTCGCCTCTCTGACATTTTCCAGCAGCGCATCATTCAGTGAATGTATGGTGCCTTTGATAAAATTCAACTGCGTTGAAACGAGTGTCTTATCGGTTTCAAGCCATTGTTCTGCCTCGAAAAGCGGAAATTTGTTTGCAGCATTTTCATGTTGTTGCCATTGCTCAAAATCCAGTATCTCACGCAAACCGTTTGGCAGCATGAACGGAATAGGGTTTTTTCCGGAATATATAAAATCAGCTCCCTGATCGTTCATAGCCCATTTATCCGGCACTGGCAAAAAGAAATGTCCGATGCTTTTCAAGTTTTCGAGCTGGGTAACTTCGATATTGGAATAATCCGCAATCACACGCGGCACATTCAAATGTCCGAAATTATAAACCTCTCTTGTATCCCTTCTTGTGTATTGAAATGGATTGATAGGGCAAGATTCAACCGGCTCGATGAAATCGTGAGGTGTTCTGTTAACATAACGCTGGATTAATGCACGAGCCACAGGTGCTTCTTTTTCAGGGGCTTCCGTTAATGAAACACGGACCGTATCGCCTAACCCATCTTCCAGTAATGTGCCAATTCCGACAGCCGACTTGATCCGGCCATCTTCCGCTTCGCCTGCTTCTGTTACGCCAAGGTGCAACGGATAAGGCTTTAAGCCTTCTTCGTCCAAACGCTGCACAAGCAACCGATATGCTTCCACCATCACCTGCGTGTTGCTGGATTTCATGGAAAGCGCAATGTTGAAATAATTGAATTCTTCGCAGATCCGTAGAAATTCCAGCGCCGATTCCACCATACCCAGCGGTGTGTCGCCATAACGGCTCAGTATCCGGTCTGAAAGCGAGCCGTGATTTGTGCCAATGCGCATCGCTGTGCCATATTCCTTACATATGCGCACCAGCGGGATGAATTTTTCACGGATCCGTTCCAATTCCGCGGCATAGGAAGCATCGGTGTAGTCAATAACTTCAAAACGCTTGCGATCGGCGTAATTTCCAGGATTGATCCTTACTTTTTCTACAATCCTTGCTGCCAGTTCGGCTGCATTGGGTGTGAAATGTATGTCGGCAATGAGCGGAACATTAATACCGAGCTTGCGCAGGCCGTTCCGGATGTTTTCAAGATTTTGCGCTTCCTTCACACTGGGCGCCGTAATACGCACATATTCGCAACCCGAATCCACCATTCTGATCACCTCATCAATAGATCCTTGCGTATCCATCGTGTCCACCGTCGTCATCGACTGAACGCGAATGGGATAGTCGGAACCCATAGGCAGGTCGCCGATATTAATGGTGATCGTTTCGCGTCTTTTATATGCTGTCAGAGAAGGACAGTAAAGATTTGTCGTTTTTTCAGAAGCTGTAACTACTGCCATGGAGTTGTTATGATATTGGCAAAGGTCTTAAAACAAAAACACAATCGGAATTACAATCGTGCATTTTAATGCCTCAGTTTTCGATCCGCGTTCCTGAATCAACTGTGATGATGTAACTTTTTCCGCCTTGTTTTTCGATGGCTTCGGCCACCTCCTCAGCTTTCGTGGGCGCATATACAAACATGCAGCCGCCACCGCCCGAGCCATTGATCTTACCGCCCAATGCACCCGCCGATAAAGCTGCATTCATCATGCGTTCTATCTTGGGCGTTGACGTCCTTTTATGGTCGCGCAGGTTTTTGTAATGTTTATATAAAAGTCCGCCAAAATGTTTGTCAAACTCCTCATTAACAGGACTATTAATGCTTTGTGTTAACAGCACTTTACCTTCCAGAAGTATGTCGCGGTCTTCGAGATTGGCTTTTAAAAGGCTCAGCTCATCGTCGGTCAGCTTTGATTGGTATTCAGCAGCTTTTTCAAAAGGCGTGCTAAAAATGGAAAATTCAGGGTCGTAGTTCGTGACTTTTTTGATCACATCTTCCATTCCATAACGGCAGCGTGCGAGGATGCCTAATGTGTCTTTTGCCTCCAGAGAATCACCTAAAACGAATGTTCCCAAGGTCGGTGTTAGCGCTTCAACATGAATGACGGGTGTTGATTCCAGGTAAATCACATTGCCGATGGCCGTAGAATAATGGTCCATCATGCCGCCGGGTTCGCCAAATTCGAGCACTTCGGCTGCATTGGCAATTTCTCCCAATTCTTTTTGAGAAAAACCAACCGGCTTATCGCTCATTTTATCCAGAAAATGCGCCCAGGAAACGATCAACGCCGATGAGCTCGACGTTCCGGAATTGATCGGAATGTTGCCGTGTATGACACATTCAAAACCTTTTGAAAAAGTTAAACCCTTTCGTTTTAAAACATTAATGGTGCTGCGGAAATAGTCCCGCTGCACCACGTATGGAAATGTATCGTTTAGAGAAAACTCCTCCTTCAGCCCAAGATCGGGCAAATGCAGGATGATTTTGTCATCATCCCGATAGCGCCCGTCGATGCTGATCCGGCGGGAAATGGCCGCTGCAATGACAGGCAATCCAAGATAATCCTGATGTTCACCAAATAAACATATACGGCCCGGAGTCGAAATCTTCATGAACTACCAGCTTTTCTTTTTATGGCCTACCAGACCGAAATAAAGGATAAAAATATACAACGGAACCATGATCCAGTAAGCCTGCTGCGTGCTTTTGATTGAATCCGCAATGCCGCCGTAAACCAATGGCATCACCGCGCCCCCGGAAATCCCCATTACCAGTAATGCAGACGCTATTTTGGTAAACTTACCCAGTCCGCTCAATGCCAAAGGCCATAGTGCAGGCCAGATCACCGCATTGGCAAAACCTAAAATTGCAATGCAAAGCACTGATGCAAAGCCCGTTGTAAAGATTGCAGCAATGGTTACTACCATTCCGAGAACGGCCGAAAACATCAGATATGCCTGCTGAGATACATATTTAGGAATCAAAACAATGCCCAGAACATAGCCAAACATCATCCCACCCAATGTATATGTTCCAAAAAGCCTCGCTTCTTCTTCTGCGAAACCGAGCGAAACACCATAATTAATGATCGTATCCCCCGCAATTACTTCAACACCTACATAACAAAACAATGCGATCACGCCCAACACAAGGTTAGGAAACTGGAAAACGCTCGTTTTTTCTACAACCGGTGCTGATCCAACCGGCGCTTCCTCTTCCTCACTTACTTCCACCAAGCCTTTGGACATGCGGATCAAAATCGCCAAACCGACCAGAATCGCGGTCAAAACGAGATAAGGAACAACCACTTTGTCAAGCTCTTCCTGTGGGTCTGTTGAACTTGCACCGGATAAGAGCAATTTACCGATGATCACCTGGCTCAGGATCCCTGCCGATTTGTTTGCAATTCCCATGATACTGATCCGCTGAGCAGCACTTTCGCGTGGTCCCAGGATCGTTGCATAAGGATTGGAAGATGTTTGCAAAACCGTCAGACCGATCCCGATCGTGAAAAGTCCCACCAAGAATACCGGATAGGAAGCCATTTCAGCGGCTGGAATGAAGATCAGCGTTCCCGCCGCCATCACAAGCAGGGCCAGCGACATTCCGTTTTTGAAACCCGTCTTTTTTACAACATAAGAACAGGGGATCGCCATGATCGTGTAGGAAATGAAAAAGGCGAATGTTACCAGGTAGGAACTGGTGTTATCAAGGGAAAATGCTTTTTTGAAAAAGGTAATTAATGTGCCGTTTACCCAGGTGATGAAACCCATCACAAAGAATATAACGCCAATCATAAAGAGAGGGCCAAGGTAGCTTTTTTTGTTGTCCATTTAGGTTTAAATTAATTGGTAAGGGTTATGCAGTTTAAAAATGAAAAATAGCTGTTAATACTCGTCATTCAGTCCGAAAATGCGCTTGTTGGTTTTCCATTTGCCCCGGGTGAAATCCGGAATTTCAATGGGCGCGCTTCCTTTTGCAATGGACATTTCTGATAATGGGCTGATGGCGCTCCATGTGGCCGCATCGTACACGTCAATGGGCGGTGCGGTTTTTCTTTTAATAGATTCAATAAAGCCTCTTAATACGAAATAATCGATGCCGCCGTGGCCTGCGCTTTCTGCATCTTTCGCATATTTTGCCCATAACGGATGGTCGTTCTTGTCGAGATAGGCCTTGTCAGGTTCGGCGGTGTGTTCTTTTGGAGAAACACCTTCTATATATATGCTGTGTCCGTCGTTCATCCAGATGCCGTTGGTCCCCTGCGCACGGAAAGCGAGCGAGTAGGGGCGCGGCGAATTGGTGTCATGAACGAGCACTATATTTTCGCCGTTGTGGCATTGGATTACGGTCGTAACAATGTCGCCGAGCTTGAAATTGACTTTGGCATTAGGATGATCTTTACCGCCATGATCAACGATATATTTGTGTAAACCTCTCGATTTGGTGGCCGTGGAAGTCAGGTAAGAGAATTTGTTGCCGCGGTTAATGTCCATCCAGTGCGCCACCGGGCCCAGGCCGTGCGTTGGATAAATGTCGCCGTTGCGGTCGACGGAATGTTGGGTGCGCCATCTGGCTTCTGAAAATCCTTTTTCACCAAATTCTACGCCTACACCGCCATTGCTTTTGCCGTCATTCAGCTTAACAGACCGCAGATCGTGCTGGTAACCGCAATGCGCATAGGTCATTTCGCCAAACATTCCCTTGCGAACCATGTTCAATATCGCCATGACATCCCGGCGGTAACACACGTTTTCGAGGATCATGCAGTGCGAGCCGGTTTTTTCAAATGTGTCCACCAGGTCCCACGACTCCTGTAAAGTGACCGTGGCAGAAACTTCAACCGCTGCATACTTTCCAGCTCTCATGGCAGACAGCGTCATAGGAACGTGCCATTGCCAGGGCGTTGCAATCAGGATCCCATCCAGGTCATCGCGCTTAACCATATTCAGAAAGTCCTCGTCACCTTTCCCATAAACCGCCGGCGCTTTTCTTCCCGATTTCTTGATTTGTGCCAGGGAAGCGTTGATGGCAGCCGGGTCAATGTCGCAGATTGCATTCACTTCCACATCCTGACGAAAAAGTGCCTGTTCAAGGTGACTGCGGCCGCGAAGTCCTACACCAATAAACCCCAGCCGCACTTTGTCAGCCGCTTTCGCTTCGTTGGAATACAATGACGGCAATATCCCGATGGCGGGTCCGGCCATTGAGGCTTGTTGAATAAAGTCGCGTCTATTCATGACGTTGTCCATTTAAAGGTTCAGGATGGGGTTGGCCTGCCATCGGCACAATGGTTTCCAAGATCGCAATTTACATTCAATAACCGTATTTTTTAATTTTTTTTATTAATTCAGATGAAATGGAAATTCCTGCAAGTGGTGACGATTATTTTAAAAAATGAACAAATTGGAATTGCAAAGCGTTAACCCAACACAAGTGACCCCAGAAAGAGCATTACGTCCAGGCTCGAAGGCTTTAAGTGTGTTGGACACATACTTTGTAACGACATTTAAAGCGAATTTTATTTTAAGTAAATCATCATATGGCTCAAAAGGTGGCGGTGTTCCGGAAGGAACATTTCAATGCGGCTCATCGTCTTCATAATCCGGAATGGTCGGCTGAAAAGAATGAGAGCGTGTTTGGCAAATGCAATAATCCCAATTTTCACGGGCACAATTATGAGCTGATCGTTCAGGTGACGGGGGAAGTTGATCCTGAAACCGGTTATGTGCTGGATATGAAAGTACTCAGTTCTGTTTTAAAAGAATTTGTGCTCGATCGTTTTGACCATAAAAACCTTAATCTCGACGTCGAAGAATTCAAATCACTCAACCCTTCCGCGGAAAATATCGCGATCGTTATTTATACCATATTAAGATCAAAAATTGACTCAGGCCTTGACCTGAAAGTTAGATTATATGAAACAGAACGGAACTTTGTCGAATATCCCGTCGACTGAAATGGTTGAGGTTGAGGAAGTTGGAAACGATCATGTATTTTCTTCGATCGACACACCTTTGCGTAAAGATGCCTTTGCAATGGAGGACGACATGAAGATGGAGCTGATTGAAAAGCATTTCCGCCACATTATGGAAATCATGGGCCTGGACCTGACCGATGACAGCCTGAAAGGCACACCGAAACGGGTTGCCAAAATGTTTATCACAGAGGTTTTCAGCGGCCTTGATCCAAAGAATAAGCCGGCGGTCACTTTGTTCGAAAACAAATATAAGTATGACCAGATGCTGGTCGAAAAAGATATATCGGTGTTCTCCAACTGCGAACACCATTTCGTCCCCATTTACGGAAAAGCGCACGTTGCATACATTTCAAGCGGTAAAGTGATCGGACTTTCCAAACTGAACCGCATTGTAGAATACTTTGCAAAACGTCCGCAAGTTCAGGAACGCCTCACCGTGCAGATTGCTACTGAGCTGAAATTAGCCTTGGAAACGGAAGATGTGGCAGTTGTAATTGATGCGCAGCACATGTGCGTTCAGTCCCGCGGAATAAGGGATTCGGGAAGCTCCACTGTTACCGCGTTTTATGGCGGGAAGTTTCAGGAGGAGAGTACTAAGAAGGAGTTTTTAAGTTATTTGGGGATGTGATTCGTTAGCTCCTTAAAGACCAGCCCTGTCACCCTGAGCGGAGCCGAAGGGACATGCAGCATGCCAGCAAGCATCCTACACGTCCCTTCGGCTCCGCTCAGGGGACAGGGTTGGTCCACTCACGATGACAAAGTCAGTCGACTCAAAACCTCCTACTAAACCGTTGGTCCAACTCTCTCAAGCAACGCCTTAGTCGCTTTAATCCCATCATACTCAGAAAGCTTGCTTCCTTCATATTCGATCCCAGCGATTCCTTTGAAGCCTGCGTCTTTAACGATTTTCAGGATTTTTGTATAATCCGTTTCAATGCAGTTTCCTTTTTCGTCGAAGTCATATGTTTTTGCGCTTACGCCTTTTGCGTAGGGCATCAACTCTTTCGTTCCCTGATATCTGTCGTATGATTCTGCGCAGCCGCCGTCTTTTCTGGTGATGCAGAAGTTACCGAAGTCTGGCAATGTTCCTACATTTTTTAGGTTAACCTGCTTCATTACGCCCGACAACCATTGTCCGTTGGATGATGACCCTCCGTGGTTTTCGACGATTACGTTAATTCCTGTTTTCGCAGCGAACTCCCCTAACTTACCAAGCCCGTCTACGGCAGATTTTGCTATTTCTTCAAAGCTACCTTTTCCAAATGCATTTACGCGGATGGTTTTGCAACCCAGATATTTCGCAGCTTCCACCCAGCGATAATGGTTTTCAACGGCCTTGTTACGAACCGCAGCATCCAATTCTCCCAGGCCGCCTTCGCCGTCGATCATGATCAAATGCGCAGTTACGCCGTTGTCTTTTTGTCTTTGGATCAAATCATTCAGATATGTTTTGTCTTCCGCTTTGTCTTTGAAGAACTGGTTTACATATTCCACGATAGAAATGCCAAACTCTTTTTTCGCCAATGCCGGGAAATCGAGGTTAGTCAGTTCTTTTTTGAAAAGTGCTTTGTGCAAAGACCATTCTGCGAGTGAAATATCGAACCATAGTTTTTTGGCAGGATCTGCCATTAGTAAGTCGGAAAAAGCGGTTGCTGCGAAGGCCGTAGCACCGGCTTTTTTAAGGAAATTGCGACGAGAAACGTACATTTTGGTTAGAATTTAGATTTATATTTATTATGGAATGTGAATTCTTGCTTCATTATACAGCTTCTCATTTTTCACCAGACTTGCTGCGTCCCAGTCAATGTCCTTGATAAATGCATGCGCCCGAACGGGACAGTTTTCGACCCGGCAAAAGTAACAGCATTGATATAAGCACGGGTCTGCATGAACGAAAATCTCGGTTTCTCCGGTATGGCTGTCTTTCAGTATGTTTTCAAAATTATGAATTGTTTCATGCACTTTCTGCAGTTCCCAATAATATGGCAATGTCAAATGGCAATCAATGTGCAGGTCAGAGCCGTATTGCTGCACGCGCAGGTTGTGCACGTCGATCCATTCTGTTTTTTTATTATCCTTTAATGTCTGCACTACTTTTTCCAACAACGCGTCATCCACAGCGTCCATAAGCCCGGCTACGGATTTACTAACAAGCAGGAAGCCGTTATAAGCAAGAAATAAACCGAACAGGAGGGAAGCAGCGCTATCAATCCAGACGTAGCCAGTTAGCATAATGAGTCCGACGCTCACAATCAGGACCAGACTGCTGATGCTGTCCGTCATCAAATGGCGTCCATCGGCGGTAAGTGCCAGCGAATTCATTTTCCTGCCTTCGGTTAACAGCTTATAACCGATAGCAGTGTTGACAATGATGGTAAAAAGTATAAACCCGGAACCTTGAAGCAGGTTTTCAATAGGAGCGGGATCCAGGATCCTGTTCACCGCTTCGATGATGATAAAAAGCGAAGCGATCATGATCAATGCACCTTCAAAACCAGCGGAGAAAAACTCTATTTTGCCGTGTCCGTATGGATGGTTCCTGTCTTTGGGCTGCGCCGAAAGATAAATGCTGTAAAACGCAAAACCACTCGCTATAACATTAATGATCGATTCCAGCGCATCGCTCAGGATGGCGTTGGAGGAGGTGAGATAATAAGCGAAGAATTTCAAACCCGTCAGGATGATGCTGGCTATAAAAGACAGCAGTATGAGACGTTGTTTAAGCTTATTTTGGTTTATTTGCATTTGCGATTTGAAATTCAGAGGCCAAAAATACTAAGAAAATGCGGGTTATAACCACAGAAAATAATTGGAAAACACTTTCAACCGAAACTGTCTACGAAAATGCGTGGCTCGAACTGAGCCATCGCGATGTGATCAACCCGTCGGGAAATAAGGGCATTTATGGGCTGGTAAAATTTAAGAATCAAGCCATTGGCGTTATTCCACTGGATGCTGAGGGCAACATTTATCTGGTAGGCCAATATCGCTATGCAATTGATGAATATTCCTGGGAAATTCCGGAAGGCGGCGGCGCTTTAAATGCAGATCCGCTGGACGCGGCCAAGCGGGAGCTGAAAGAAGAAACCGGTTTGCTGGCTGAAAAATGGACCAAGCTTGCGCGCATTCATACTTCCAATTCGGCCACCAATGAAGAAGGTTTCCTGTTCATCGCCGAAGAACTGACGCAACAGGAAGCAGAACCTGAGGACACCGAAGATCTGCAAGTGCGGAAAGTGTCTTTGCAGGAAGCGGTCGATATGTGCATGCGTTCCGAAATTACTGATTCGCTGTCTGTATGCGCCATTTTAATGACCGCCAGACTGAAGGGAATCTGATATGCTGGAATCGCTTTACTATGGAACGCTTACGGGAATAGGATTATGCCTGACTTTTGGGACCGTGTTTTTCTCATTGGTCCAAAACAGTGTTGATAATGGTTATAAAACCGGCGTGAAGATCGCACTGGGCGTTTTCGTTTGCGACATTATTTTTGTTTTCTTCGCTATTTACGGAACTGCATTACTGCCCGATATTCCCGATTTCAAGAAGTGGATGGCTGGTGCAGGCGTATTTTTCCTGATCGCACTCGGGCTGACAAATTTGATTAAAGGCCAGCCGAAAATCGCCTATCCGACAACCCGGTTCGGCAATTTGCTTTACTATTTTACGACTGGTTTCTTCTTGAATGGGCTGAATCCGGTGAATTTCATCAGCTGGGTCACCATTGCTTCCTATATCCGTACCAATCTGCATTACAATTATCACCAGGTGCTTGTTTTTTTTGCGGCGAGTGTGGTAGCTGTGTTCCTCGTGGAATGTGGCATTGCGATCTTCGCGCACAGGTTGAAACGCGTTTTTACGCCAAAAGTGGTCACGATATTTAACAAAGTGACAGGCGTCGTTTTTATCCTGATCGCCTGCCAGATTGCTTATGTCAATTTTCTGCGTTAATGCGAGGGAAGTTCCGTTATGTAGCCGTTCTTTTGCAAAAATCCCTTCCAATCGTCCATCAGGAAATTCTTGAAAACACGCGGAAACTTGTGCTGGCCGCCCATTTTGCCTTTGGAATTCATCCAGTCGTAAAAAGCTTTGTTCGGCAGCACAGTAACAAACACTTCCTTCAATGCATGACGCCTTTCCACAGCATAGTCATCATTAAGCTCTGCTAATTTGGCGTCCAGTCTGGTTTTGAGCTCTTCTGCATTCACATCCGTTTCTTCTACGCCGATATACCAATGATGCGCAAACATAGAACCGTATTCAATGCCGCAAACTGTGAATTCTTTAACCGTTAACCCCATCTCATCCGAAACCAGATCGACGGCCTTGTTCATATTGTCGACCGAAAGGTGTTCCCCGCAAAGACTTAGATAATGCTTCGTGCGTCCTGTAATGACAATTTCACCTTTCGATTTGTCCACAAATTTTACTGTGTCACCGATCAGGTAACGCCATGATCCAGCGCATGTCGACAACAGCAATGCATATTCTTTGCCCTCTTCAACCTGATCAATCATTAATGTCTCAGGATCAGACATTAAGGTACCTTCTGAGTCAAAGTTTTTTTCGTTGAAAGGAATAAACTCGAAGAAAATCCCATTGTCACAAACCAGCTCCATGCCTTGTGCGCCCGGGCGGGTTTGGTAGGCGATAAATCCTTCGGAGGCAAGATACGTGTTAATGTAGATCAATGGCCTTGCCAGCAGCTTTTCGAAACCCTTTCTGTAAGGCTCAAACGAGACACCACCATGCGCGAAAACCTGCAAATTAGGCCAGATATCGTGAATGGTCTTTACATTATAATGCGCAATGATCTTTTCCATCAAAAGCTGGATCCACGCCGGAACGCCCACAATGAAGCCAATGTCCCATTCGTGCGCCTGCTTTGTGATTTCTTCCAGTTTCAAGCCCCAATCTTTTTGCGCCGCGATTTTTTCCCCGGGTTTATAGTAAGGTCTGAACCAATAGGGAATCTGCTTGGCCGTGATGCCGCTCAAATCGCCTTCAAAATGTTTGTCCTGATTATTCAGATTTGTACTGCCGCCGAGCATCAGGAAGCCTTTTTCGTACAGATCATTGGGAAGATCCTTATAATGTCCCAACGAAAGGATCTGGCGGATGCTGGTCTTCTGGATCGCGCGCGACATGGCCTTTGTGACCGGAATGTGCTTCGTAGCAGCCTCGGAAGTTCCTGAACTTAATGCATAATATTTGATCTGCCCAGGCCAGCAAATGTCTTTTTCGCCTTCAAGCGAACGGTGCCACCATTCGTTGAAGATCTTGTTGTAGTCGTAAACCGGAACTGTTTTCTTGTATAATTCGTAATAAGCGCCCTTTTCACTGAACAATATGGATGAAAGCAGCTCGTCAAAATTGTATTTTTCTCCAAACTCTGTGTAGCGCGCCTTGGCCAGCAATTTCGCCAGCGTCTTTTTTTGCTGAATGTGAAGACTTGCTTTTCTGCGGTTAGCAACAATGTTGCTGATATGAATTCCTTTTTTTAATAAACTCCCTACTAATGCCATAGCTGAATTTTAAAATTATAAATCCCAGGTCGAAAGCTGTTTTACTGCCTCATACGCTGTCAGATCATATTGGCACGGCACAACCGAAATGTAGTTGTTATCCAGTGCCCAGACATCGGTATCCTCCTTTTCGGTGTCGAAATTCACGAATTCTCCTGCCATCCACAGGTAACCTCTTCCGTTCGGGTCTACGCGGTAATCAAATTTTTCCTGCCATTTTGCGTGCGCCTGCCTGCAAACTTTTACACCTTTTAAAGGCAGGTCGGTCTTCTCAGGAATGTTAACGTTCAGTGCGATGCCGTTTGGTATGCCGTTTTTGAGCGCCTCTTCAGTAATGGATTTGATAAATGGAATGGCATGATCAAAATCCGCATCTTCCCGGTAATCCGTTAATGAAAACCCAATCGCCGGAATGCCTTCTATCGCAGCTTCAATGGCTGCGGACATGGTCCCGGAATAAAGCACGCTGATCGAACTGTTGCTTCCGTGGTTGATCCCACTAACGACCAGGTCCGGTTTGCGATCCTGCAAAACGTAATTTTTAGCCAGTTTTACGCAGTCGGCAGGTGTTCCTGAACATTCATATTCAACAACGCCTTCAAAAATATGGGTGGAATAAAGTCTTAGCGGTTCGCCAATCGTGATAGCATGGCCCATCCCGGATTGCGGGCTGTTTGGCGCAACAACGATCACTTCTCCAATGGTTTGCATCACTTCAACCAATGTCCGGATTCCTTTGGACGTTATGCCGTCGTCATTTGTAACTAAAATAAGGGGTCTCATATAATTCTACTTATCGCCGGTCACATTAAGGGGTTGAAAAGTTCTGACTGGCGAATGAAGTAATGCGGTTTTTAGGTTGAAAAAAGATTTATTTGTAACTGCTATGAGCCAAAATTAAGCATTATGCCATCATTCTCAATAAAGCCTGCAACCACAGCCGACATCCCGACCATCATCGCAATCCAGGAACAGACCTGGGAAGCAACTTATAGTGAAATACTTACGAGAGAACAGATTGACTATATGTTTGAAAAAATATATTCCCCGGAGTCTCTCGAACGTCAGTTTACCGTTGAGCAGCATTCTTTCCTGATCTTGCTAAACGACGGCAAGCCGGAAGGTTTTGCATCCGCTTCCGAAGAAGGCCGGGAAAAGTTTAAGTTACATAAAATATATGTACTTCCTTCCACGCAGGGAACGGGTGCCGGAAAATATCTCCTGGCTGCGGTTGAAAATTATGTAAAGTCGGCCGGTGGGAAAAAATTAGGTTTAAATGTCAACCGGTACAATAAGGCAAAGGGATTTTATGAAAAAATGGGCTTTTCGGTGACAGGCCAGGAGGACATTCCCATTGGTCCTTATTGGATGAACGACTATGTGTTGGAAAAAGAACTGAACTGACTTATTGAGCCGGTTCAGTTCTGTGGGCCAGTTTCATTTTTTTAATGTTCTTCTTTTGACTTTTCAGGCCTTGCAGCGGGTGGTAATGGTTGCTGTTGCTCACATAATATCCCGTTCCGTCATACGTGCGTTTGTCCGGGTGCGCCTTACATTCAGGTGAGCATGCACCCTCCATTTCTTCACCGCATTTGTGACAAACCGGCACGTGCGTGTTACATTCTGCATTGGCGCAGTTGATCATGCGGTCGCAAGGTTCGTCGCAGATGTAGCATCGGGAGATAACGGTTGGGTTGACTTTATTAACCTCAACGGCAATGCGGTTGTCAAAAACGTAGCATTTACCATCAAAATTTTCCCCGCCTTCTTCCAGCCCGTAACGGATAATGCCGCCATGTAACTGATATACGTCCTGAAAACCCTGTTCGAGCAGATATGCACTTGCTTTCTCGCATTTAATGCCGCCCGTGCAATAGGTGACGATCTTTTTATCTTTCAAATGTTCGATCTCGTGAATGTGATCGGGCAGCTCGCGGAGGTTATGCATATCAAAGGTGATCGCACCCTTGAATTTGCCCAATTCATGCTCATAATCCGAGCGCATATCCACAAGCACCACATTCGGATCATTAAGGATTTCCTTAAATTCAGAAGGTTCCAAATGCTTACCCGTGCGGACCAGCGGATCAACACCCAGATCGGAATTGACAATTTCGTCCTTCACGCGAACATGCAATTTTTGAAAAGCCACTTTATCATGCTCTTCCACTTTAAACTGCACATCCTTAAACCGGCTGTCGGAACGCACGTAATTCATATATGCCTCACAGTCTTCCGGTGTGCCTGAAACGGTTCCGTTCAAACCTTCCGGCGCAATGATGATCCTGCCCAGAAGATTGTGCTGCACGCAGAACAAATGATGCTCATCGCGATACGTTTCCGTGTCTTCGATGGACGCATAGAAATAATATAAAATTACCTTGAAAGGCTTCATTGTTGCATTAGTTGATGTATTCCAAAGAGGAAAAAGATATGTCCACGCAGCTCTTTCCCCCAAATCAGCTGCAAATATACGAAGAAACACACTTTAACGAAAATGCGCGAATTGGACTTTTGCACGAAGCAAACTATTGAAATGATTTCTATATTTTTACTGAAACCAACGCATTCCCAGGCATTACTCCGTTCACATTATGCACATTGCAATCATCGGCAACATCGGCGCAGGCAAGACGACATTAACCCAAAGGCTGGGTGAATATTTCAAGTGGGACGTCATGTACGAAGCCGTAGAAGGCAATCCCTATCTCGCTGATTTTTACCAGGATATGGATCGGTGGGCATTTAACCTGCAAATCTTTTTCCTCAATAACCGCTTCGCACAGGTTCAGAAAATACGCGAAACCACTTACTCGACCATTATTCAGGACAGGACCATTTACGAGGATGCATTTATTTTTGCAAGAAATCTGCATGAGTCCGGCGTGATGACCGAGCGGGATTACCAGACTTATCTTTTGCTTTTTGAATCCATTATCCGGACTGTTTCGCAACCGGATCTGTTGATTTACCTCAAAGCAGACATTCCCAAGCTGGTTTCGCAAATCAAAAAGCGGGGCAGGGACTTCGAAGCCGACATTTCAACCGATTACCTGACTGCGCTCAACCATTATTACGATGATTTTGTCAAAAATTACGATCATGGCAAAATCATTGAAATTGATGTGAACCAAATGGACTTTGCTTCCAATCCAGACGATTTCAACTACATCGTTTCCAGGTTAAACAAGGAGTTGTTTTATATCTGAAAATCAGATCATTAATAAATGCTGATTAAAGCACGCATGCTAATGCCTTGTTGAGGATCTGATTGCTTTTGGGGCTGAATGTATAAATCTTGCGCTCCTCGGGAAGGATGATTTCGATCTTGGATGTGCCTTTCATTTTCTCCAGTTCTTGCGGCGTAACCGGCGATGAAAGCATAAATGACTTGTTCCAGAAATTGCGGTCGGAAGTGGTTGTAAAAAGTGAAAAAGTGCCACTCTTGGTTGTAAACCTTATTTCCGTGAACATTTGAACGTGAAAAATGAGTTCTACTTCTTCATTGTGATAGGTAAAAATCTTCTCTTCTCCAGTGCGCGACAAGCTCAGATATTCCTTTTTATCCACCAGCTGAACAACTTGATAATATTCCGTCTTGTTCGTGGATCGGCTCACTTTGGTCAGGCACTGAGCGTAGCAGACAGACTGGGAAGCAAAAACCAGCCCAACAACGCCAAGCAGCGTAATCACCTTCATGTGGTAGTAGTCCTTCAAACTATTAAGAAAAATCAGGGGTCGTCCAATTAATAGTAAATATATGCTAATTTTTTAAAAAGGAATGCCATAAAAAAACCTGCGCCGGAATGCAGCGCAGGTTGTGACCAGGAGGAGAGTCGAACTCCCATACCCGAAGGCACTACCCCCTCAAAGTAGCGTGTCTACCAATTTCACCACCTGGCCGAGGATTTTGCAAAAGTACTATTTAAATGATATGCCGCAAGGCTCTGGAAATGTTTTTTGAGTGTTTTTTATGGAGACTTTCGTCGTTCAATGTCGGAGTTGTTCTATTGTAATGAGAATGAGGATGCTAACTTTGCCCATGTTTAAAAAATGATGACTACATCTTGCTATTCCATTAACACATGAACTTCATTTACTTCCCTAGCCTGGTTATTTCTGCGTTATTGACGGGGTTATCTGCTGGTTTATTCTATTCCTATTCCTGCTCGGTTAATTTGGGGTTGAATAAATTGCCTGATGCGGAATATTTGCGTGCAATGCAGCAGATTAACAAAGCGATCCTGAATCCTGCATTTTTCGCTTCGTTCATGGGTTCAGTTCTGGTGCTGATCCTGGCGAGCTGGCTTAGCTATTCCTTACAACATGTTTTTCAACTCAAAATGCTGTTAACGGCAACCTGCATTTATGTCGTAGGCGTTTTAGGAATTACTATTTTCGGAAATGTGCCACTGAATGACGCACTGGCTAACTTTGATATTAGTACAGCGACTAGTAGCGAGATTGCCAGACACCGCTTATTGTTCGAACAGCCATGGAATAATCTTCATACCGTCCGCACTTGCTGCGCGTTTGCAGCCTTTGTATTTACATTGATTTCATTTTATAAGGCAAATTAGAAAGGAGTGTTCCTTTCTAATTTAGTTTATAGACAAATGCAGCGCATCAAAACGCATGCGTGCCGTGTTGCTGGGCTTGAAGTTTGTGATAAGTGAAATATGACACCATGAGAACGGCTAGAACGATCAGCGGGAATATGGAGTTGAAGCCGAATCCGTCTACGACGGTGATGCTGATGCTTGCACAGAGGAAGTCGAAGACGAAACCGGCATAAGCCCATTCTTTTAGGCGCGGCGGAACTTGCGGCAGCATTAATGCTATTGTGCCGGCAATTTTGAAGGCTGTGATCATCGGGCCAAAATAATCAGGGTAACCCAGATGCCGGATTCCTTCGCGCGCCATTTCAGTATGGGAAGTGAGCGCGGGCATGACGCCTTCAAACAAAAAGATCAATGTTGTTGAAATCCAGAAAATAATGCGGGTCGTTTTCATGACAGTAAATGTTTGATGATTGAGTTTGTTTTTGTTGATACAAATCTACCGCACATCCAGCCGACGGACGCAGTGTAAATACGACGAATTAGAGGGTACAATGCGACAATTCGATTGCCGCAATTTGATTGGAGTAATTCGATTGCTGCAATTCGATTGGAGTAATTCCATTTGGGCAGTTTCATTAGGGCAATCAAGGACTCTTCGCTTAATCAGCCAGTTTTTTGCGGATTGCTTCTTTGTCGCTTTCTGTTTTTGCAAGGGACAATGCGGTTTGCCAGTGCATCATTGCTTTTTGATCATTCAGACCCGTATAAAGCGTTCCCAGTAGGGCAAAATAGAAGTGGTTTTCAGGCATCTGCAATTTTTCTGCTTCTGCGATTGCGGCCGCTTTTCCCCTGACTTTTGCAACAGCGTAGGTGCGGTTGAGCGCCGTGATAGGGGAGTATTCGCGCTGTAATAACTGATTGTATAGATGCAGAATCCCGTCCCACTTTTCACGGCTGTCTGCCTGTTGCGTGTGCCAGGCGGCGATGCCGGCTTCAAGGTGATATTTGGACAAATCATTTCCTTTCCCGGCCATTTTTAGAAAATAAGCACCCTTACTGATCAGGTCTGTGTTCCAAAGGCTTGAATCCTGATCGTCATAAAGAATCAGGGAGCCGTTGTCATTCATTCTCGCATCGAAGCGCGAAGCATGAAAACACATCAGCGCCAGCAGTGCATTTACTTTCGGTTTGTTGGTTTCGAGATGCTCGATCAGCATGGTGCAAAGGCGGATTGCTTCAAGACACAAGTCCTTTCTTAATGTATTGTTTTGGTTAACTGAATAGTAACCTTCATTAAATAACAGGTAAATGGTTTTCAAAACCGGTTCCAGCCTGGCTTCAATTTCCGGTAAAGGCGGCATTTCGATAGCCACTTTAGCTTCGCGCAATTTTTCTTTCGCCCTGAAAATGCGTTTGCTGATCACTTCTTTATTTGTCATAAAAGCGCTCGCTATTTCGTCGATTCCAAACCCGCAAAGAATGCGGAGCGAGAGGCAGATCTGCGATTCGTGGGAGATGGAAGGATGACAAACCGCAAACATCATTTGAAGCTGGCTGTCTGTAATGTTTTGAAATGAAAGGTCAATGTCGGTGCTGTCCGATTGTTGCGCGGTCTTTTGCAGTTCCTGCGCGATTTTATCCCGGAAAATGGACTCCCGATGGAGGTGGTTTTTGGCTTTGTTCTTAGCGGTATTATAAAGCCATCCCGCCGGATTAGGCGGGAGGCCTTCTATGCCCCAGGCTTGCATGGCTGCCTGAAACGTTTCACTAGCAATATCTTCGGCCACCTCAATCTCCCGAAACCCGAAATGCCGGCAAAGCACGGACACGATTTTCCGGTATTCGGTCCTGAACAAATGTGGGATGACGGGTCCGTGGTCGGGCATTGTTTTAGCTTTCGTGCACAGAAATGATTTTCCGGACTTCAACACTATTGCCTTCACCATGCAGGATCGGGCAGGCTTGTGCCATTTCAATGGCCTCGTCGAGGCTGGCTGCTTTAATGATGATGAAGCCCGCAACAGATTCTTTTATTTCGACAAACGGCCCGTCGGTCATCACATTGTTTGGTTTAAGCACCTTCCCTTCGACAGCTAAGCCCTTTCCGCCGCTGAATTTGTTCTGGGCCGCAATGCCGCCAACCCAGTCATGATATTGCTTCATGTAGCCTTCCATTTGTTCGGGCGAGGGCTGCGCTTCCTTGGTCAACAAATCCAACCGCATAATTACAATGTACTCTTCCATGTTGTTCTCAATTTATGGTTAATGATAAATAATTTACATCCCCATTACAAATGAGTATGGACGAACAGGACATTGCTGTAAGTATTTTTTTCAATTATTTACCAAACAAAAAAGGGATGTGACAGCGAGCCACATCCCTTTTTCTCAAAACATTAAATTACTAGCGAACCTTGAAGAACCGCATGTTCATCTCCTGATTGCCATAGTATACTTTCAGGAAATAATGACCTTCATTCAAGCCTGTTACATTCAGCGGCAAAGTATTTTTTCCTTCAACCACATCCTGTTCAGCCGAATTCAGTTTGATACCGCTGATGTTGTAAGTTTCAACTCTTCCTTTTCCGGCAGATTTTGAAATAAACTCAACATTAACAACGTCTTTAACCGGGTTAGGCGATACAAATGCTCCCGTAATAGCTTCATAACGAACTGTAACAATGCGACTGGAAAGGAATTTACCATCCCGGTCGACCATTTTCAGCTGGTAATAGTTGTTGCCGTAAACCGGTGATTTATCAACGAATTTGTATTCTCCAACACGCTTGTCAGACAAAGGCAACTCGCCGATCACATTCGGAACCTTCACTTGGTTGTCGTAACGGATCACTTCAAAACCTTTACCATTCTGCTCGTCAGTCACATTCCATGAAAGCTCAACGCCTTCTTCCGCTGGTGCAGCAGCAAACCTGGCAATGTAGATCGGAAGCACTGCATCGATTTTAAATGCCATCGTCTGAACAGTTGATTTGCAAGAACCGCCTTCAATTTGAAGCGTGTAGTCACCTCTTTCAAGTGCAGCGAAGCTGATCTGCGGACGATCACTGGTCAGATTGACCCGTGCAGAACGCATTACCGTATTTCCTTGCATGATCTTCCAGTCGATGCTGGAAACATTGTTACCATGGAAGTTAAATATAAGGCCAGTCTCAGTTTGGTTGTAGACAGATTTCAAAATCGGTCCGTACTCGCATGGAAGGCGGTTATCAACCGTGGTTACATTGAATGTGCTTGAACTAACTGTTGATACGCAATTGCCACCTTGAATTTCAAGTGAGTAAGAGCCTGCATTAAGCGCTGCAAAGGTGATCGCAGCAGAGTTGCTGGAAAGATTTCCAGTTGTTCCGTTTGCCACTATTGCTCCGCCTTGCTTGATCCGCCATGTGACAGATGAGACGCCTACACCATTAAAGTTAACCGTCAAACCGGTAGCTGAGATATTAGCAATGCCTGAGATTGTCGGGCCGCTTGCGCAATTTGTCGAGCCGATAGAGAATGTTTTCGAGCTAACAGTCGAAACACAATCACCACCTTCAATTTCCAGAGTATAAGTTCCGCCGCCCAGTGCTGCAAAAGAGATGTCAACCAGCGAGGAAGTTAAACCAGGAGTCTTACCATTGCGAACTACATCTGCGCCGGATTTGATTCTCCACGTAATGTTAGGAACGCCGTTACCGTCAAATTGGAAACGCAGGCCGGATGCCGAAATGTTGCTGATCGTGCCCAATGTAGGACCGCCTGGGCAAGTTCCTGCATTGATAGTAAAGTTTGAAGTGCTCACCGTAGATACGCAGTCACCGCCCTGGATTTCTAGCGAATAAGTGCCTGCGCCCAGTGTAGCAAATGTTAACGCCGCAGAATTTGAGGTTAAGTTACCTGTTTTACCATTTCTGATCACATTACCGCTTTGCTTCACGCGCCATGTGATATTTGGAACACCTACACCATTGAAATCAACAGTCAAGCCAGATGCCGAAACATTTCTAAGACCCGAAATTGAAGGCCCGCTAGCACAGTTTGGTGTTGCAACTGTGAAGTTTGAAGTGCTAACCGTAGAAGTACAGTTGCCGCCTTCAATTTCCAGAGAATAGTTACCCGCTGCAAGGCTGGCAAACGTGATAGCTGCTGAATTGGAGCTCAAAGTGCCCGTTTTTCCGCTTGCTACTACATTGCCGCTAAGCTTCACGCGCCATGTTACTGTAGAAACGCCCACGCCGTTGAAATTGAATGTCAAACCAGTAGCAGAAACATTCGTGATGCCGGAGATCGATGGTCCGCTTGCACAGTTAGTCGAGCCGATGGAGAATGTTTTAGAGCTGACAGTCGATACGCAGTCACCACCTTCAATTTCCAATGTATAATTTCCGCCGCCTAGTGTCGCGAATGAGATGTCAACGAGTGAGGAAGTCAGGCCAGGAGTCTTACCGTTGCGAACTACATCTGCACCGGATTTGATTCTCCAGGTAATGTTAGGAACGCCGTTGCCGTCAAATTGGAAACGCAGGCCGGATGCAGAAATGTTGCTGATCGTGCCCAATGTAGGACCGCCTGGGCAAGTTCCTGCATTGATAGTAAAGTTCGAAGAGCTTACCGAAGATACGCAGTTACCACCTTCAATTTCCAGAGAGTAAGTGCCTGCACCCAATGTAGCAAATGATAATGCAGCAGAATTTGATGTTAAATTACCTGTTTTACCATTTCTGATAATGTTTCCGCTTTGCTTCACGCGCCATGTGATATTTGATACGCCCACGGCATTAAAATCAACAGTCAAGCCGGATGCCGAAACATTCCTGAGACCTGAAATTGCCGGGCCGCTCGCGCAGTTTGGTGTAGCAATCGTAAAGTTTGAAGCACTTACCGCGGAAGTACAGTTACCACCTTCAATTTCCAGTGAGTAGTTACCCGCTGCAAGGCTTGCGAATGTGATAGCTGCTGAATTCGAGCTCAAAGTTCCGGTTTTTCCGTTAGCCACTGTGTTGCCGTTTAGCTTCACGCGCCATGTTACCGTAGAAACGCCCACACCATTGAAATTGAATGTCAAACCAGTAGCAGAAACACCAGTGATTCCAGAGATCGATGGTCCGCTTGCGCAGTTTGTCGAGCCTACTGAGAATGTTTTAGAACTTACTGTTGAGATACAGTCACCGCCTTCAATTTCCAGAGTATAATTTCCGCCTGCAAGGGTTGCAAATGAAATGTCAACCAGTGAAGAAGTCAAGCCAGGCGTTTTGCCGTTGCGAACCACATCTGCACCGGATTTGATTCTCCAGGTAATGTTAGGAACGCCGTTACCATCAAATTGGAAGCGCAGACCAGATGCCGAAATGTTGCTGATCGTGCCCAATGTAGGACCGCCAGGGCAAGTGCCTGGGTTAATCGTAAAGTTTGAAGAGCTTACCGTAGATACGCAGTCACCACCTTCAATTTCAATAGAATAAGTGCCTGCACTTAATGTAGCAAACGACAAAGCAGCAGAGTTTGATCCCAAATTACCCGTCTTGCCGTTTCTGATCACATTACCGCTTTGCTTAACACGCCATGTGATATTTGAAACGCCCACGGCATTAAAATCAACAGTCAGGCCAGATGCCGAAACATTCCTGAGACCTGAAATTGCAGGGCCGCTTGCGCAGTTTGGTGTTGACACCGTGAAATTAGATGAACTAACAGCAGAAGTACAATTGCCGCCTTCAATCTCCAATGTGTAACCACCAGCTCCAAGGCTTCCGAATGTGATAGCTGCTGAATTGGAGCTCAAAGTGCCCGTTTTTCCGCTTGCTACCGTATTGCCATTTTGTTTCACGCGCCATGTTACTGTGGAAACGCCTACGCCGTTGAAATTGAATGTCAAGCCGGTAGCTGAGACATTCGTAATGCCAGAGATAGACGGTCCGCTTGCGCAGTTTGTCGAGCCGATTGAGAACGTTTTAGAACTTACTGTTGAAATACAGTCACCACCTTCAATTTCCAAAGTATAATTTCCGCCGCCAAGTGTTGCAAATGAAATATCAACCAATGAAGAAGTCAAGCCGGGAGTCTTACCATTACGAACTACATCCGCGCCGGATTTGATTCTCCAGGTAATGTTAGGAACGCCGTTACCGTCAAATTGGAAACGAAGACCAGATGCCGAAATGTTGCTGATCGTGCCCAATGAAGGACCGCCAGGGCAGCTTCCGGGAACGACAGTGAAATTAGAAGTACTAACAGAAGAAAGGCAATCACCACCCTCGATTTCAATCGAGTAAGTGCCTGCACCCAGACTGTTAAAAGAGATCGATGCCGAGTTTGAGCTTAGATTACCTGTTTTTCCGTTTCTAACAACATTACCGCTTTGTTTCACGCGCCATGTCAAGTTAGGAACGCCTGAACCATTGAAATCAACTGTAATGCCGGTAGGAGAGACGTTTCTGACATTTGAGATAGATGGTCCGCTTGGGCAGTTAGCCTGGTTTATCGTAAATGCCTGCGAGCTAACTGATGATGCGCAATCACCACCTTCAATTTCCAAAGTATAATTTCCGGCTGCCATTGAGCCGAATGAAATATCAACATTTGTAGAAGACAGATTTCCTGTTTTACCAGATCTCAGAACATTATTACCAGATTTTATTCTCCAGTCGATATTTGGAATGCCGTTGCCTGAGTACGAAAAGCGTAAAGCAGTTTGCGAAATGTTGGTGATCGTTCCCAGAGTAGGGCCGCCGGGACAGTTAGGCTCAGGGTTTACTACCGAATCAGGGTTTTTAGGAAGTTCGTTCCAGAAGCAGCTGAGGACCTCGTTATAGTTCAATGAAAAGCCCATATTGGGGTTCATAAAACTTCCGTTCTCACCTTCGAGCGTCTGACGGATCAAACCCATTGAAATTGCATCCCTGCTGTATCCGTTTGTTTCACGGTGAAAGTTCACACGCAGCAAACCATCCTTGATGATCGCATATTGAAATGTTCTTACACCATCACCACCCTTATACGTTCCAAGCATTAAGCCATCTGTGATAGGCTTATTGTTACAAGGAATCATATTTCCCTGCTGCGTGCCCAGATAGTTGTTACCCATCGTACTAGGGTCAATGGAGTTGATACACGTGTTAACAACCCGGTTTCCCTCCGTGTTATTAGGGAACTTGTTGTTGTCCATGTGCAGCAGAATGGCTGTATTTTCAAAAGCCTCATTCTTACGGCTTTGGTCCGGGTTACCGTCCCATCTGATGTAAATCCTGTTTTGATGGATAATCGTGTAAACCGGCTTTCCACCCACATTACCCAGGAATTCGTCGTGCGTCCACTTTAAAGGCTCATTTGTCCCGGGTTTGATCCCGCAATAAACCTGTGATGCTACAGCCAATTGATTTTTCCGTAACGCATCATCCGAGGTCGCCGCCATGAGGCCGAGCAACCCGCTCGCGAAAATTAACTTCTGTAAAAGTTTCATCAATGTTTAAAAAGTAAATGTTTGAAGAATTAAATGAATGGGTTAGTTAAAAAAAGCACAAGAGAGGACTCCGGGAAATGGAGTTTTGGCGTTTTCAGTTGAAGGGGCGAACCCAATATTGAAAATCTTGTGATTGGAGGGTGCAACTAGTTGAAAAAGAGTAGTTAATGACTTTTGGAAATAATTAATATGACGAATAGAATACGTTTGTAGAAGTATAATCTGTCGAAATGTAGTAATTATTTTGTTAGTAGCAAGAGGGAAAACTAAAATATTAAGAAGTTATAACAACCTTTAAATAAAAAGTTCCAGCTCAGCTACGTATTATTTTTGCCTGTAATCTGCACTGGCAGCCCGGGAGCCTATTTTTCCGGTTATTACAAATTTAGAACAGCTCAGAAATTTTTTTTTAAGCTGTCATTTGTCTTGTAAACAGACCGTTAGTTCCTCTTAAAATTTGTGTGGAACAAAAACTTTTGTCTATGATTTGGAAGGATATTTTTAAAGTGTACCTTTGCACCACGATTGAGGAACAGGACAGGAGGAAAGAAGCTGAGGTTTAGCAGCAAAACATAACCAACCGATTCCGTAGCTCAGCTGGTAGAGCAATACACCGCGCGGCGTCCGCTTTTAATGTATGGGTCCTGGGCCTTTCTACAAGTAAAGCAAAAAACTGAAAGTGAACAGTCAAAATCACTAATAGGATTCCGTAGCTCAGCTGGTAGAGCAATACACTTTTAATGTATGGGTCCTGGGTTCGAATCCCAGCGGGATCACTTGAAGAAATAACAAAAAGCATCAAAAGCCTGCAAATCAACAGATTAGCAGGCTTTTTTCTTTGCCGGATATGCCAAAAGATTCAATTTTCTACAAATTTTTGGTGAGTAATTCGGTTAGTTCGAAGATCTGCAAGCCTCCCTGAACCAATACGGCCCGCCAACCTAGCCATAATCCCAACAACCGCTTTTTGGCTAAATCAAAAGCAGATTTGGCTAAATGTGGGCGACTGGCGCCAGCGATCTTTGCATAAACAAAAAAGATCAGTTATGCGTGTATTTGTTACGGGAGCCACGGGCTTCATTGGCACAGCCATTGTGCGGAAATTAATAGGAGCGGGGCATCAGGTTTTGGGACTGGCCCGTTCGGAGGCTTCGTCTCAAAAGCTTATTAATGCTGGTGCGGAAGTTCACCGGGGCGATTTGGAAGATCTTGATAGCCTTCGCAGCGGTGCGGCGCAGGCCGACGGCGTAATCCATGCGGGTTTTATCCACGACTTTACGCGGCTTGCGGAAGTTTGTCGGGCGGATAGTGTGGCGATTGAAACGATTGGTAATGTATTGGCGGGTTCCGACAGACCTTTTATCATAACGTCCGGTTCCGCACTGGTAAGTCCGGGAAGGGTAGCCACCGAAGATATCATCGCGCCGGTCGATCCGGCCTGGCCGCGGGCGTCCGAACAAGCGGCAGATGCCGTAGCGGCATTGGGCGTTAATACTGCGGTTATCCGCCTATCGCCTTCGGTACATGGCGAAGATGATAGTCATGGTTTTGTATCCTTTTTGGTGAATATAGCGCGTGAAAAAGGAGTCTCTGCTTATGTTGGCGACGGGCTAAACCGATGGAATGCGGTTCACCGGTTTGATGCGGCTGCGCTGTACAGACTTGCTTTGGAGCATGGCACATCTGATGCTGCTGCCCGGTTTCATGGTGTTGCGGAAGAGGCGATTCCGGTTAAAAGCATAGCGGAAGCAATTGGCAAACAGCTGAATATGCCCGTCGTGTCGGTTGCCCATGAGGCAGCGGGCGAACATTTTGGCTGGTTCGCTCATATGGCGGCTATCGATTGCCCGACATCAAGCAAGCGCACGCAGGAGCAATTGAACTGGCATCCGACGCATTCGACCTTGCTTGCCGATATTGAAAGCGGAATTTATACGAAAAACTAAGTTACAGGCGGTTTGCAACTCAAATAATCCCGAACTTTATCAGTGCTATGAACAGTAAACAGCTTTTTCATTTTCATACGATTACTGAATACCACCGTGCCGCGGGCCTGCCTAAGCCGACTCACCCGCTGATCAGCCTGGTGCACATGGAGGATTTGAGCAAGCCGATGGCCGAAGATGCATTCAGTATGATCTATGACTTTTATTCCATAGCCATGAAAAGGGTGACAAATACTAAGTTCAAATACGGCCAGCAGGTTCAGGATTTTGATGAGGGTGTGCTTTTCTTTATGTCGCCAGGCCAGGTTTTTGGGGTGGAAATTGAGAAAGGAAGTGGGAGCTACAAACGCGAAGGATGGATGATCCTGATCCACCCGGACTTTTTATGGAACACCCCCCTGGCCAAAACCATCAAGCAATACGAGTTTTTTAACTACTCGGTTTACGAAGCACTGTTTTTATCAGACAAGGAAGAAACAATGCTTAACACAATCGCGCAGAGCATTGAACAGGAGTATCAGGGCAATATTGACCGGTTCAGTCAAAGCGTGATCATTGCGCAGCTGGAATTATTGCTGACCTATTCGGAAAGGTTCTACCAGCGCCAGTTCATCACGCGGAAGGTTACCAGCCACGAGATCTTGTCCAAGCTCGAAGACTTGCTTACCCATTATTTTACCAGCGGTGCGCTTGTTGAGAAAGGCCTGCCGAGCGTTACGTACATTGCTGAAAACCTCAACATTTCACCAGGTTACCTGAGCAGTTTGCTTAAATCGCTGACCGGCCAGAATACGCAACAGCATCTTCACAACAAACTGATCGAACTGGCGAAGCAGAAGCTTTCCACTACTAACCTGTCTGTCAGTGAGATCGCTTACGAGTTGGGGTTTGAACATCTTCAATCTTTCAGCAAACTCTTCAAAACAAAAACCAATTTTTCTCCAATGGAATTCCGGCAGTCTTTTAACTGAGACGTTATCAGGAATTGAATGTCGGCGACGAGTGTCCTAAATCTAGAATGCGCAAAGTAAGCCGCTGGCGAACAGGGTTTTTGTCGCGATTTGCCCTTTTATTTGTCGTGATTAGCCCTTCGTGGTCATAAATGGATAGGTAAATTTGTAGGATAAACAAACGATAGAAACCATCATGCTTTCAGAACCTACCATTCAGCGCCGTGGTGAACTGCATTACCTGGCCATTGCAGAAACCATTCAAATGCAGCAGATCCCGGATGTGCTGCCGCCGTTGATTCCCGTGGTCAAGCAATACATGGAGGATCGCGGCATTAAAGCCGCCGGGCCGGATTTTTTTCTTTATAAATCAATGGCCCGATCCGGCGAGATGGATTGTGAGGCTGGTTTTCCTGTAAACGAGACTGTTGAGGGCGATGGTTACGTTCACGCCGGTGTTTTTCCAGCGGGAAATTATGCAAGCATCATTTATACGGGAGACTTTAAAGATATGATGCAGGCGCATGTCGCGCTGGAAAATTACATTAAGGAGCAGGGACTTGTCGAAAAGTCGGCAACAGAGGGCGGCAGAACGGAGTGGGGTGGACGTACGGAATTCTATTTGGTCGATCCGGAGTTGGAACCGAATCCTGAAAAATGGCAGACAGAAATTGTTTTCCTGCTTGAAGACTAAATCATAGAATAGATTTTTCCTATTAATTTATAGAATTAATCGATTGTGATTATCCTTTCCAAAAGCATAACTTGCCAATCACAAGTTAAGATGCGTGAGATTTTTCAACTATAACCTCATAAAATGGATAAGGACCTGAATAACATTGACAAATGCCCGTTTCTGAACGGCTCTATGGACAGTCATGCTGCCGGCGGTGGCACCAGAAACCGCGACTGGTGGCCTAACCAATTGAAGCTGAGTGTACTGCGCCAGCATTCGTCCAAGACCAACCCGCTCGAAGCAGACTTTGATTATGCGGAAGCTTTCAAAAGTCTTGATCTGCAAGCTGTAAAGGCGGACCTGACAGCGCTTATGACGGATTCACAGGACTGGTGGCCAGCGGATTTCGGACATTACGGGCCGCTTTTTATCCGGATGGCCTGGCACAGTGCAGGAACTTACCGCGTGTTCGATGGCCGCGGAGGCGGTGGTTCTGGACAGCAACGTTTTGCGCCGCTGAACAGCTGGCCGGACAATGTGAGTCTGGATAAAGCGCGTCGTTTGCTTTGGCCTATCAAACAAAAATACGGACAGAAGCTTTCCTGGGCGGATTTGCTTATTCTTACGGGTAATGTCGCCCTGGAATCCATGGGCTTTAAAACATTTGGCTTTGCAGGCGGTCGTGCAGACGTTTGGGAGCCCGATGAAGACGTTTACTGGGGAGCGGAAACTACCTGGCTGGGCAATGATCACCGTTATGCAAAAGGTGTAGCAGGCGTTGCAGGACATGGTGTTGTATCATCGGACGAGAATCCAGGAGAAGGAATCCACTCGCGTACGCTAGAAAAACCGCTTGGCGCCGCGCATATGGGCCTTATTTATGTAAACCCGGAAGGGCCGGATGGAAATCCAGACCCTATTGCAGCAGCAAAAGATATTCGCGACACATTCGGCCGCATGGCAATGAACGACGAGGAAACGGTTGCACTGATCGCTGGTGGACACAGTTTTGGTAAAACCCACGGCGCCGCACCTTCGGATCACGTGGGCAACGAGCCTGAGGCGGCGGATGTAGATGCACAGGGATTAGGATGGAGCAACAGCTTCCGTTCGGGCCGTGGCGCGGATACGATTACCAGCGGATTGGAAGTAACCTGGACAACCACACCTACGCAGTGGAGCAACAATTTCTTTGAAAACCTGTTTGCATTCGAATGGGAACTAACAAAAAGCCCGGGAGGTGCGCACCAGTGGGTTGCCAAAAATGCGGGCGACATTATCCCCGATGCTTATGACAGCAGCAAAAAGCACGCTCCGACGATGCTGACCACGGACCTGGCATTAAAGCTGGATCCCGAGTACGAAAAAATATCAAGACAGTTCCTGGAAAATCCGGACGCATTTGCAGATGCATTTGCCCGTGCGTGGTTCAAGCTTACGCACCGTGATATGGGTCCGCGTGCGCGTTACCTGGGACCGGAAGTGCCCGAGGAAGTGCTGATCTGGCAAGATCCTATTCCGGCGGTGGACCATACATTGGTTGATGCCGGCGACATTTCCGCTCTGAAATCGAATATCCTTGCATCAGGTCTGACGGTTTCTGAACTTGTTTCCGCAGCCTGGGCCTCGGCTTCTACATTCCGCGGTTCCGACAAGCGCGGCGGTGCCAATGGTGCACGCGTTCGTTTGGCCCCGCAAAAAGACTGGAGAGTGAACAATCCCGTACAATTGCAGAAAGTGCTTAGCGTTTTGGAAAGCATTCAAGGCGAGTTTAACAGCACGCAGACGGGCGGCAAGAAAGTGTCCCTGGCGGACCTGATCGTTTTGGCAGGATCGGCAGCTGTGGAAAAGGCGGCTCAGGAAGCGGGTCATGCCGTTACGGTTCCTTTTACACCCGGCCGCATGGATGCTTCTCAGGAGCAAACAGACATTGAATCAGTAAGTTATCTTGAACCTACTGCGGATGGTTTCCGTAATTACCGGGGCACAACTTATGCGGTTTCAACGGAAGAATTGCTGATTGACAAAGCACAACTGCTGACATTGACAGCACCGGAGCTGACCGTTCTGGTGGGTGGATTGCGCGCATTGAGCATCAACTTCGACGGCTCCAAAAATGGTGTGTTCACAGAACGTCCGGGTAAGTTAACCAACGACTTTTTTGTCAACCTCTTGGATATGAACACTTCCTGGAAAGCCATGGGAGAGGATAAGGAAGTGTATCTCGGAAGCGATCGCTCCACAGGGCAGCCTAAATGGACGGCAACCCGCGCGGATCTTGTTTTCGGTTCCAATTCTGAGTTAAGGGCTGTTGCAGAAGTATATGCAAGTGCCGACGCAGGTGCCAAATTCGCAAAGGATTTTGTGGCGGCATGGGCAAAAGTGATGAATCTTGACAGATTTGATCTGGCCAAGTAAGCCAGTCTGGTTATTATCCAGCTAGCTTTTTATAAAGGTAGGGTCGTGCCGGTTAGCCGGGACGACCCTTTTTATTTATTTTATGTTTTGTAAATCAAATTGGCAATTCCACAAAAAACGTAGTTCCCCGCTCTTTCCCGGATTCAAACCAGATCCGGCCATCGTGCGCTTCTACAATTTGCTTGCATATGGAAAGTCCGATTCCATACGATTGCTCACCAGCCGTCCCGGATCTGTTAGCACTGCCCAAAGGCAAAAATACTTCGTCTTTCAGGCTTTCCGGTATGCCTATCCCATTGTCTTCGATGGTTAACAGGACCTTTTCATCCTGTTTTTTAAGATTAATACGGATCGTCCCACCTTTTTGTGAAAATTTGATGGCATTACTAAGAAGATTGCAGAATACGCGCCAGATCTTTTCCCTGTCAACCGGCACCATAACCTGCTCATAATGATAATCCAGCCTTTGCTGTTTTTCAATGGCTTTGTGGCTGAGCATATCAATACAGGACTGGACGATCTCCTGTAATGCAACCTCACTTTTCGCAACCCGTTTGCGATCAGAGCTGGATTGGAGAATCTGACTGATCAGCGTATTGGCCTTACCGGCCGATTGTTGAATGCTAGTGATGAGTTCTGTTTGTTCTTCTGTTGGCTTTTCATCCCAAAACACAAGTTGAGAAGCGGAAGTAATGGCCGCGATCGGGTTGCGCAAATCGTGTGCGACGATCTTCAAAACGTGTTCATTCTCAATCTCAGCTTGTTCCAGCGCATTTACGGTGTCTTGCAATACGATGTTGCTTTGCGTGATTACTTTGTTCAAATCAGTAACAGCGCGCAAATTATTTAAACTTTTTCGGGCAATGCGCCATATCAGGTAGGCAATCACCGCCAGGGTGACAGATAGCAAAATGCTGAATACGAGCAGCAGAGCCTTACGCGTATCTTGTTCCTCGACGAGCTCTTCTTCGTGTTGATTCTGGATTTGTTGCAGCAGTTGCCCTACATCGCTTCTGTTTTCCACATTCTTTTTCAATTTCATCACCCGGTCGGCTTCCATACCTGCGATGAGCATCTTTCCTGCATCTTCAAATTTTCCTTGTCCAAACAAGATAGAGGCTTCCATTTTTTGATAAAGAATCACATTAGCAGGATGATTCAATGCGCCCGGCAACTTTTTCAGTATTGTAAGCTCCTCTGCGGCTTTGTCAAATTTTTTGGTCTTAATAAAAATTCTGGTAAGCAACTGCCGCGATTCCTGTTCTACTTCTAATGACCAGTCAATTTCCGGGTCATGCATCAGGCATTTTTTGATGAGCTTTTCAGCAGTTTCCATATCGCCCTTTAAGAAATAGGCCTCCGCCTCGTTCCTTACCATCACAATCCGCGCGAACCGGATATAGTTCTGTTCTTTTGGAAACTCTGACGAGTGTTTATTAATAAAGTCACTGGCTTGCTGAAAATATTGCAAGGCAATATCCGGCTCATTAAGGTAAAGATGCGCTATCCCAATGTTCCTCAGGCTGCCTTGCATCTCAATAAATTCAAGCTGAAAATTGCCCGACTGCTTACATTCAGCCAACTCTTTCAGTTCATGTTTCCAATATTCTATGGCCTGGTAATAGTTTTCTTCTTTAAAGGAAATGCTGGCGATCCGGCTGCTATATCGGGCACATTCACACGTTTCGCCGAGACTGGTCAAAAAGGATTTGCCGTGATAATAGTTGCGGTAGGCCTGGTAAAATCTTTTCTGTTTTAACAAATCATCCCCTTTCAAAAGCAATGCTTTGGAGTATTCAGCAGGAAATTGCTGGCGGATCTGCGCAGTCGGAAACAGTTGTAGTAAGCTATCCGTGTAACTCAGCGCATTTTCCGTCAATGTTGAATCCCTGTGGCTGAGGACCTTCATGAATTTGTAGTAGCGCATGCGGTCACTTAACGTCTGATCGTCAATTGTGGTCATTAGCGAGTCAAATGTCACGATGCATTTTTTAATCCCAATCTTGCGAGAATCGCGGTCCAGGCTATCAATCCATGCGTCCATAACTTGTTCATGATCCCCTTTTGTTGATGTTTTGCAGCCTGTAAAACCAAGAATTAGCAGAAGCCCGGCAAGAATAATGTTGTATTTGTTCAAAAAAGTAAGCTGATAGAAGTAATCCATCATTAATAGAGTGATAGTTTGAGCGACGGAAGCTAACAACAAAGCAGGCTTAAAAAAAATTTAATGAAAAATTTGCGTAGCTAAATGACTACACTTAAATTCGTAGCCAAATAGCTACACAATGAATTTAAGACGAGATGTTTTCCAGGCCATAGCAGATCCGACGAGAAGGGCCATCCTTCTTTTGGTTGCGACGCAGACCATGACAGCTGGCGCCATTGCGGCCAATTTCGATACGGCCAGACCTACGGTTTCCAAACATTTGGCAATTCTTACCGAATGTGAGTTGCTCGAACAGCACCAGAATGGGCGGGAGATTTACTATCACATTAATGCAAAGAAGATGAAAGAAGTGGCCGATTTCATCGAACCGTTCCGCAATATGTGGGACGACCGGTTTAACAAGCTGGAAGCGATTATGAAAAATTATCAATCAAATAAATGATATGGAACGCAAAACCAAGGTTCACGCCGAAGACGGCAAGCAGGAAATTTTCATCACCAGGGAGTTTGATCTGCCGCTGGATTTACTTTTCAAAGCTTACACGGAGCCGGAGATCGTAGCGCAATGGATGGGAACAAAAGTGGTGAAAATGGAGAACAGGAAACATGGCGCCTACGAGTTCGAGACATCCGATGCGCAGGGCAATGTTGTATTCAGGGCCAATGGTGTGTTTCCGGAATATATTCCCAACCAAAGAATTACCCGGACATTTGAAATGGAAAATACGCCGGGCTCTCCGTTCCAGTTTGCCGTTCAGCTCGAATTCCTGGAATTCGAAAAGATCACACACGAAACCAGCAAGCTGACCATGCATCTGGTCTATAAAACAGTAGCGCTGCGCGACCAAACCTTGAAAATGCCATTCGCACAAGGTATTAATATGGCGCACAACAGATTGCAGGAAGTTGTATATCATTTAAAATAAGCCTATCATGACAAAGAGAAACAAGATTATTTACTGGATTGCAACTGTATGGCTCTCATTAGGCATGGTATCCAGCGGTGCTGTGCAGATCATCAAACTCAAAGAGGAAGTGGACATGATGACGCATCTGGGTTATCCGGTTTATTTTCTGACGATCATTGGTGTGTGGAAAATGCTTGGTGTGGTTGTAGTGCTGCTTCCCAGGCTGCCATTGGTCAAAGAATGGGCATATGCAGGCTTCTTCTTCACCATGTCCGGTGCTGTCTTTTCTCACATGGCGGCTGGCGACGGTGCTAAGGAATTTTTCGGACCCATATTATTAATTGTCCTGACAGTTGTTTCCTGGTATTTCAGGCCAGCGTCGCGGAAGCTGCCGGCAATAAATTAACACGTATCATCAGATAAGTTATTTCCCCCAACCGAAATTAGAATATAAATTATCATCGCTTTAATATTCAAAAATTCGTGTGCATCCGTGCATCCGTGGCATTTAAAACTACTATGAAAGATAAAAAACAGTTATCCGAGCAACAGACCAGCGAATTACTGGAAACATTAAAAGTCCGTTTTGAAAAGAATAAAAGCCGCCACGAAGGTCTGGATTGGAATAAAATCAAGGCAAAACTGGAAGCCGATCCTGAAAAGCTCTGGGTGCTGGACGAAATGGAAGTGACTGGTGGTGAGCCGGATGTAGTAGGTTACGATAAAAAGTCAGACGAATTCATTTTCTTTGATTGTTCGCCTGAAACCCCCAAAGACCGGAGAAGCCTGTGTTACGACCGGGCAGCCTGGGAGTCGAGAAAAGCCAACAAACCCGAAAACACCGCGATGGATATGGCTTCCGAAATGGGTGTGGAACTGCTGACAGAAGAAGAATATCAGCAATTGCAGGCATTAGGCAAGTTCGATCTGAAAACATCCAGCTGGTTGAAAACGCCTGCTAACGTCAGAAAATTGGGAGGCGCAATCTTCGGTGACCGACGTTTCGACCGCGTTTTTATTTACCATAACGGCGCCGATTCTTATTATGCAGCAAGGGGTTTCCGCGGTTCGCTCAGGGTTTAGAACATTATCCCCGGCTATTCGAGTAATTTCTCCTTAATCATAAATGCGGCAAGTTCCTGCGCGAAGCGCGTCGCACCGGCTTCGCTCAAATGACAGACATCGCAAAATAACGAAGAGTCAGCGGGCAGGCGCTTTTCCATGTCCATGAGTGTTACAGAGTAAGTTTGGGCTAATTTCCGGAGTATCTGATTGTGCCTGTCCACTCCCTTTCTAACATTTTCAGGACTTCCCCACATGGTAACAGGGGTCGCGAAGTTGCATTTGGCAAAGTGCTTCACATCGCTTGTATCGCCTTTAAGCGGATAGTTGGCGGGAAAATGAGAGGCATAACTCAAAAGAATTAGTTTCTCGCCTTTGCTGCGCGCTTTCCCGATAATCCTGTTCAGGTTACGCTCATACACCCGCCCGCTCCGTACCCGGGCTCCAAACTTTGCAAACGCCGGATCCACACCATATTGACTGAGATAAATCTTATGGTTAACCTTATCATTCACATAATGTATCACCTTATCACACAAGTAGGGAATAACGGTTACATTGATCTCAGGGTGGGCTAAAAGCAGGTAAATGTCGTCATACCATTTAATGTGCGCGTAATCTTCTTTGAAATTTATTGGCGGAATGTTGTTCGCGTGGCTGTCGTTAATGGCTTCGTAATAAATGACGAGATCAAACTTTTGCTTGTCCAGCAGATCGTACTTGATCCGATTATCCAGCGCGGTGTGGGCAGGAGCTGCTATGTTGTAAAATGCGAATTTTGCATGGCTTCCATATTTTTGTTTTAAAAGTGAGTCAAGCCTGGGTTCCAGATTAAGATATCCCGTGCTGATCACGGATCCCCCGAGAATCAGCACATCTTTGATTTCATCATTATTTCTGATCTTCATGGAATTCAGGACATCCATATTTGTATAGAACTTTTTGTAGAGAAAATCAGAAGGCCTTAAAAAAGGATAGCCCAAAAACGCCAGAGCGGATCTCAATATAAGCTCTGTGAAAATGAACAGGATCAGAAAGTAAACAATGTAAAAGGAAGCGCGCCTCATTGACCTAAGCATTTATGATGCCACAACAAGGAATTTAGGCTATCAAAAAGCAAAACGAATGTGTCACCGGCTGGTTTCAATTATTTACCGTGTTACCATAAAACGAACATCTTCCGTCCGAAAGCGTACAGTTTAGCATAGCAAAATATAGCATTGGAAGCTGAAAAGGCACCTGCTGGCAATGGAACAAATGTTTTGCAAACAAATAACATCCTTGACCTAAACCGATCATATGTTACAGAACTACTTCAAAATTGCGGTAAGAAACATCTGGAAACACCGGCTTTTTTCCTTCATCAATATATTCGGCCTGGCTTCGGGACTGATGGTCTGTTTTCTTGCCATTGCCCATATCAAAGGAGCGCTGGACTACGATCATTTTCATCCGAAAGGCGAACGCATTTACCGGATTATCACAGATGTGATCAGCAATGAAAACGACAAGACCGCCTTCGCAACAACACCATTGCCGCTGGCAGAAACACTAAAAAAGGATTACGGTTTTGTAGAGAACGCCGCACGCGTTGTCAGGACCTATGCCGAAGTGAAAGGCAACGATAAGCGGCTGGATTTTCTCACTTTCGCTGTTGATGTATCGTTTTTTCAAATGTTTGGCTATCCTGTTTTGAAAGGACAATTCCCAGCTGCGCCGGGTACGGCTGTGATCAGTCAGGCGACGGCGGAAAAGATTTTTGGCACACAGGATCCGGTTGGGCAGGTTTTGGAGCAGGAGGGGATCGCACCATCCGTGATTACGGCCGTAGTTCCCGACACCGCTTTTCGCAGCCATCTGAAATTTGATATCCTCTTTGCGCTGCCGGCAGACAAAATGAGCCTTTTCGATGAGGGAAAAGGCTGGAATGATTTCGGCAAAAGTTACACCTATATCTTGTTAAAAGAGGGCATTGCAGAAGGCCAGCTGGAAGAAACGCTGCCGTCCGTCGGCAAGCGGGAAAGTGCTAAACTGGCCCCCGGTGGCATAAAGTCTCTTGATTTTCGTGCACAACCACTCACCGATATTTCTCCGGCTATGGAGGAGTTAATGAACAGCACTTATGAGCCTCAGATCAGCGGACTGATGCTCGAAATGGCCGTCGGGCTGGTAACATTGCTGATGGCTGCATTCAATTACATTAACCTTACATTAGCCCGGTCCATGAGTCGCGCGCGTGAGGTTGGGATCCGGAAAACTTCCGGCGCGCTTCGCTGGCAGCTTTTAGGCCAGTTCATGGCGGAGTCGGTGATCCTTTCCTTGCTCGCGCTCATGCTTGCTTATATGATGCTCGAACTCGTGAAGCCGATGGCATTTGTACAGCAATGGCTGATTGGAGGCGTGGTCTGGGACTGGAAACTTTGGGCTGCCTTTATCATTTTCAGCATTGCAGCAGGGTTACTGGCAGGCATGATCCCCGCCAAAGTCCTTTCCAATTTCCAGCCTGCCGAAGTGCTCCGCAGCCGCAACGGCCTGAAAGTGATTCGTGGAATTTCACTCCGTAAGACATTGATTGTCTTACAATTCAGTATTTCGTTACTCGCGATGATCGCGCTCGTGACCATGATGCGACAGCAATATTACATGGCAACCGGCGATTACGGATTCCGGACAAAAAACGTACTGAACATTCCGTTAAACAGCATTTCATATGAAAGATTATCCAACGAAGTAAGCAAGCTGGCCGGCGTAGAACACGTTTCGGGCATATCTGAACCATTCGGCCATCACGGCGCCACGGAGCGAATTAGAATGAAACGTGGAGATGAGCAGACGATTCCTTCGTTTATCTGCGACGTGGCACCCGATTTTACCAAAACACTGCAATTAACATTGGTATCAGGACAGGATTTATCGAAAAAATCAGCATCCGGCAGGCACATACTGATCAATGAAGAAGCGGTCAAAAAGTTTAATCTTTTAGATAACAGATCGGCCATTGGCAAATCGATCTGGCTCAATGACAGCACAGAAGTTCAGATTGCCGGTGTGGTTAAAGATTTCCGCTTTACCAGCTTCAATTGGCATATCCGGCCGCTAATCATTCGCCCGCAAACGTCCGGCTTGCGTTACATGCACGTGGCAGTGACACCTGGTTCGAAGGATAGGGTTTTGGAAGAAACAAAGCGCATCTTTAAGCAACTGAAACCCTACGAAACTTTCGAGGGAAAATGGTTTGACGACTTCCTGTACGAGCGCCACGCGCACATGGACGACATCAGCTTCATGGCTTTACTGCTTGGCATTGCTTTCTCGATCGCCTGCCTCGGACTTCTCGGAATGGTTACCTATAACACCCAAACCCGCATTAAGGAGGTGGGCATCCGAAAAGTGATGGGCGCAGAAGTCGCACAGATCATCTGGCTTTTGTCCCGCGATTTCGTAAAATTGCTCACCATTGCTGGCGCCATTGCATTGCCACTCGGATATCTGGCTGGGTATGCATTTTTATTCAACTTTGCCTACCATGTCAGCATTGGTTTCGAAACATTAGGCCTTTGCTTCGGCGTCCTTTTGTTGCTAGGCGGGCTGATTATCAGCACCAGAACCTACAAGGCGGCAACTGGCAATCCGGTGGAGGCGCTCGGTAATGAGTAAATGTTCACAGGCTCAAATTGCGGTTCAGCGCGGGTCACTCAGTAGCAAGCCGCTTGCCTTGCGCTTCAATAATAAGTTGCAGATCAGCCGTTTCCTCGGTCACGTGCGCATATGTTCCTTTACCTGCCTGGCTAAGCTTTTTAAGTTTCTGACCAATGTTGGCGTGTCTGCCAAATGTGAAAATTGTTAAATAAAGGTCCTGCCGGGCATTTTGGCTGATCATTTGCATTACTTCGTCGCTTACCGGAAATTCGCCATCGGTAGCCAGAATGATCCGGTTACTACCGCCACGAATGTATTGTTTGTTGGCCGTTTTGTATGCCAGCTTAATCCCTTCATTGCCGTCTGTATCCCCATCAGATTGTAACAAATCGATCATCCGGGCGATTTCAGCGGATTGAGCGCCGGAAGTTGGTTTCAGGACCACGCGGGCTTTTCCTGAATAAAGCACAATTGAAATCTGGTCTTCGGGCCGTAGCAATGTCAGGAGGGATTTGATAGAACGTTTCAAAAGCGGCATTTTGTAAGGTGAGTTCATGGAAGAAGACACATCCAGCAAAAGCACCATGTTATTTGCCGCATAGCCGTCCAGAGAGCGGGTAACAACAGGCTCCGGTGCCATCGTTTTTGCCGGAACTGTCGCACTGGATTGATCTTTTTTTGACTGATCCAATTTTGAAAAAACAAAAAGATCCGGCTGGTTAATTACTTTGAGCAAACCTCCTTTGGCCAATTCTACAAACTTGTTGTATTGATAAACCAGCTCATTATTATAGAAATAATAAAACGACTCAAAAGGATTTCGCTTCACTCCCGGCGAAACGTTCGTCAGCTTTTGGGTCAATTCTGCAAAGCGACCCGAATTCGCCGCCAGATCTTCGTAAGGAGAGTAGGGGCAAAGGCCATTGCTGCGGCCGTATCGCCGTAATCCCTTCAGATTCTCATATTCGTCCTTGATCAGCTGCTGCATATGATCTTCGATTTTGGCCGTCGAAGGAATGTCTGCGGTTTCGTGTCTTAGCCATGCCTTTATACCAAACAAAACATCCCGATCATCGTCCATGGCTGCCTGCAATGCCTTCCCGGCAACAATCCATGAACTGGCGGGGTCCGCATGCGGATACATTTCATAAATGCGGCGAACGTCATTATAAAGCTGTTCTTTCTTTTTATCGAATGTGTCGAAAAGTGTAAGGTAGCGATCCAGAATGGCATCCGAACGCTGTAACTGGTCTTTCAGATATTGCTTTTCGGTTGTATAAGCGATCAGTTCAATGCTCAAACCATCCATTTCTTTCAGCACATCCATGAGCACTTCTGTTTGTGTATTAATAGAAGCGCGGTAGGGCTCGGGAACGGATTTGCTGGCCGTCATCAGCAAGGCATATGCGGAGGTGGGAATTATAAATTTCTCGTGCGAATATTCCAGGCTGGCGCGCGAACTGCTCTTTACCGGATTGCGGTAATACTCAGCAGAAGACTGATATTGGCGAAGCGTCAGCTGCAGCAAATGCATCTGCCGCAGCGACTCATTCACGAATTCAATGTAATCATTCAATGTCCGAAGCAATGCTGGCGGCGCAGGCCCGGTCGCCCTTTTTGTTTTAAAAGACAGGAGCGGCTGGTCTTCAAACGGAGCTGTGCCGGACGTATTTTTATCTTCTTTCAACACTTTTTGTTTTCCAAATGCCGGGCTGAACGCCGGATAGTAAAGCAGCCTGCGTTTGGTTAGGCTGTAAGTGACGAAAGATTTGTGAAATGCCAGCAGGTCCTGATTAAACTGGTTCATGAGCAGCACATAATAGCGATTTCCATGCTCGGCCGATTGCTTTGCCGAAAACGTGTAGTCATCAACTGCCCTGCCTTTTAATGATTGCATCGAAAGGATGGCCGCTTTGAATGCGATTAACATATCATCAGCCGGATACTCGAGCATGTGCAAGGTGCTATAAATGGTTTCGAGAAATTCTTCGTCGGCCAGCATGCTTTGCCGGATCGTTTCTACCGGCCAGTCGGCAGGTGTTTCTTCTTTTAAATTGTAGGGTAATGAATCGAGTAGTGCACGTTGACTGAGGATCACTTGCTCCATTGCTTTTTCGGTAACCAAATACGGGTCCGTCGCGGAGGAGGATTGGTGATTTTCGTAAATGTGTTGCACTTGCTTGTAAAGGGCATCTTTCTCATGGCCGAAGCGTTCAAATAAAGGTTGGATTTTAGCTACATATTCATCGGATTGTTTGAGATTATCTTTTTGATAGGCTTTCAGGCGCACATGCGTTTCCAGCTCCTTGAAAGCAACGTCTACCTCATTAAGCAAATCCCAGATCTCCTTTGCTTTTTTGTTCAAATGATCCATTTCCGCGGCCGGCAAGCCATTTACGGTCATTGCTTTTTTGAAATAATAATCTTCCAATGGTCCCGAAGAGGATAATCTCAGCTCCGAAACGGGCCTTTTGCTATACCGGCTTACTGCGTCCTGGTAGCCGGCCAGCATTTTAAAACGTGTGATGAGCGATTCGGACGATTTGTCCAGGAAGGTCACATAATGGTTCAGCGATTGGATGGGCGCTTCCGTTTGGGCGTGTGCGGCAGTGGATTTCATAACGAGAATGATCAGGAAAACATAGCAGTATCTCATGCTGTATAATGTATGCAGTGTATCGGTTGACAAGGGACGAATGTCGGAAAATTCATGTAAAAATGGCGTCCCGGCTTTTGGATACAACCTTCCCTGATTTGGATACAGCCCGATTTTTAGTTTACGGTAGTTTTGTATTGTACTAAAAGCAAAAAAAGATGAACATTAAAACAGTAAATTTAGGAAGCCAGGGCCTGGTAGTGCCCAATATAGGACTGGGTTGCATGGGCATGACGCAGATTGCGGGCGCTGATATTTACGGAAAAGCAGACGAAGGTGAGGCGATCAGAAGCATTCACCGCTCTCTGGAACTAGGCGGGAATTTCCTGGACACCGCCGATCTTTACGGCCCGCTATTGAACGAAAGGCTCATTGCAAAAGCGATTCATGGCAACCGGGATAGTTACATTATCGCCACGAAATTTGGTTTTGAAATTGATGACAATGAGCAGCTTACCTGGAAATTCAATGGAAAGCCGGATTATGTCAGGAAAGCCGTTGAGCGTTCGTTGAAAAATCTGGGAACGGATTACATTGACCTGTATTACCTGCACCGCCTGGATCCCGAAGTGCCTATCGAAGACACAGTTGGCGCTATGGCACAGCTGGTTAAGGAAGGAAAAGTGGGTTATCTGGGCCTTTCAGAGGTCTCTTCTCAAACCCTTCGGAAAGCAAATGCTACGCATCCGATCACAGCATTGCAAACAGAATATTCTTTGTTTGAAAGAACGGTGGAAGAAGCCGGAATTTTGGATACTTTGCGGGAGTTAGGCATTGGTTTCGTCGCTTATTCGCCGCTAGGACGTGGATTTATTTCTGGTGAAAGGATCAAAAGCCCGGACGATTTCCCTGCCAATGATTTCAGACGTTCGATCCCGCGTTTTCAGGGAGAGCAATTTTACAAAAACCTCGAACTCGCCGATGCGATCGAAAAGATGGCTTTGGAAAAAGGCGTTACCGCGTCGCAGCTTGCCATTGCATGGGTCATTGCAAAAGGGCATCTTCCGATTCCTGGAACGAAGCGCGTTAAATACATTGAAGAGAACATTGCGGCCGCAAACATTGTATTAACAGAAGCGGAAGTTGCAAATCTGGAAAGCATTGTGCCGCTGGGTGTTACAGGCGCACGTTACGACGAAGCCGGAATGGGCTGGATTGACGAATAACATATGAAAAAGCAAAGGAATAGTCCGCTGGTAATCAGCTCCATTGGTGAACTCCATCGCATGTATGGCATCAAGGAAATAGAGCACCCGATGGTGAGCGTTGTGCGCTTTGACGAGATCTACAATTCTCCCATCGACCTCAGCGACGGTTGTGTGCTCGATTTTTACATGATCGCGGTGAAGAAGGACTTTCAGGGCAAGGTCCGTTATGGGCAGAGTTATTATGATTTTGATGAGGGCGTCTTGTCCTTTATTTCGCCCGGCCAGCTTTGCTGGGAGGAACGGAACGACAGGCCTTGCTCGGGGTTTATGCTGATGTTCCATGCAGATTTCCTCCTGGGCTACCCGCTTGCAAAGGAGATCAAAAATTACAAATACTTCTCCTATGCTGTGAATGAGGCGCTTTATTTATCCAAAAAAGAGGAGAATGTGATTTATAACATTCTGGAAAATATTGAACAGGAATATAAAGCCAACATTGATAATTTCAGCCAGCGCGTTATCATTTCGCAAATAGAAGTGCTGCTTAACTATGCGGATCGTTTCTATCATAGGCAGTTCATCACGCGTAAAGCCGCGCATAACGACATGCTCGTAAAGCTCGAAGAATTGCTCGACGAACATTTCAGCAACAACGCAAATCTGGCATTGCCGACTGTGAAAGATGTAGCCTTAAAACTGAATGTCTCGCCCGATTACCTGAGCGATATGCTGCGCACTTACACAGGACTTAATACGCAGCAACACATTCATAACAAGCTTATTGAGAAGGCAAAAGGCATTTTGAGCACCACCAATCTTTCTATTGCCGAGATCGCCTATCAGCTGGGTTTCGAGCATCCGCAGTCTTTTAACAAAATCTTCAAACGCAAGACGGCGCTATCCCCGCTGGAATTCAGGCAGTCATTCAACTGATCCTCAATGCAATGCCCGCACAGCCAGACTTTCGACGGTCGTTGGAAAGCTGTGCGGGCATATATTTATGCCCCTCAACGGTTAACTTATCTCCGCATTCTACTTTATAGATTATAAAATAATAATCCTAAACCCAGAATGCATGAGAAAGACCCGGATAGCCGCTGTATTTGGCTATATTTTATTCCTGTTCAGTACATTACCAATCCCTTCCCTTTACGCCCAGACAAAACCCGCAACAGCCTTTACATTGAAAGACGGCGACCGGGTCGTATTCCTGGGCAGTTCCATTTTTGAAAACGATTTTCAGTATGGTTATCTGGAACTCGCCCTGACCACACGTTTTGCAGATAAGGGCGTGACATTCAGGAACCTGGGCTGGACGGGCGATAATGTTTGGGGAGAGGGAAGAAGCACTTATACCAACCCGCCCACGCCTTACGAACATTTGATGGAGGACATTACCAAGGCCCAGCCAACGGTTGTTTTCCTGGGTTACGGCGGCGTGGAAGCGCAGGACGGACAGGCAGGCTTGCCGCACTTCAAAGAAGGTTTGAACAAGCTTCTGGACAAGATCGAAGCTCTTGGTGCACAGGCTATTTTGCTATCCACGATCCCGGTCGTTTCCAGCGACACGGCGCAACGCATCGGCCAGCGCAATGCAGATCTGGAATTGTATTCCAAAGCCATTTCGGAAGTAGCAGCGCAGCGCAAAAAGCAGTTTATCGACATTTACAACCCGATCCTGAACGCTAGTAAAAAGGATTCTATCATTGAAAATACAGTGCATCTGAATGAGCTGGGTTACTACCATCTGGCCACGACACTTGAAAAAGCGCTGGGCCTGGACGCTGCAAAAGCCTCAACAGCCGTCAGTATCGCTAACAATAAAGCGGACGTTTCGAATGGTCGATCATTAACCCCGGATAAGGAGGGTGTTTTGGCGAGATTTGCGGTTGACAACAAATATCTGCCACTGCCTTCACCCAAATCCGCTGACTGGATCACAGATAATGCCCGGACAGTCAGGATATCAGGTTTGAAAAAGGGCTACTACGCATTGTTTTCAGAAAACGATCAGGTAGCATCGGCGTCAGCGAAGGATTGGGAAAAAGGTGTTGAGATAAAGCAAGGCCCTCAATTTGCCAAGGTTGCTGAAATCCGTAATATGATATTGAAAAAGAACGAATTACACTTTTTTCAATATCGTCCTTTGAACCAGACTTACATCATTGGTTTCCGCCGTTACGAACAAGGCCGTCATGTGAAAGGTCTCGAAGAGCAAAACATCCTGATCAAATGGCTCGAAGGCCAGATCATCCTCAACAGCGAGCCGAAGGAAGTGGTGTATGAGTTGAGAAAAATGGATTAGCCCCGGCTCCGCTCGGGCTGACAAACTATTAGATATACTTACAAAGATATAAGGGCGGTGCTAGCTGCCTACAAAAATATGAAAGCAACCAAGTTACTATATGGAGCGACGCTTATGGCAACGATCCTGCTGACAACCTCTTCCAATAAGGTTCAGAACGTTAAAGAAGATCCCGATCCGGATGTTCAGAAAGAACTCGCTTCCTTCAAGGTTGCGGATGGCTTCGAGGTCACATTGTTTGCCTCCGACCCGATGGTGGCCAAGCCTATTCAGATGAACTGGGACGCGGAAGGGCGTCTATGGGTGGTGAGCAGCACAGTTTACCCGCATTTAAAAACGGGTGAGTCGGCTAATGATAAGATTTTTGTTCTGGAAGATACGGACGGCGATGGCAAGGCTGACAAGTCAACCGTTTTTGCCGAAGGACTTATCCAGCCCACCGGAATTTTGCCGGGTGACGGTGGTGTATATGTGGCCAATTCAACCGAGATCCTGCATTTTTCGGATACGGACGGCGATGGCAAAGCAGACAAAAAGCGCCGCGTGCTGAACGGTTTCGGAACGGGTGATACGCACCATTTGATCCATACATTCCGCTGGGGACCGGAAGGAAGAATGTATTTCAACCAGTCGATCTACATTTATAGCCACGTAGAAACGCCCTTTGGTATAAAACGTCTGGAAGGCGGCGGCGTATGGGCGCTTAACACACGTAACCTGGACATGGAAGTGTATGCGAGAGGGCTGGTTAACCCCTGGGGACTGCAATTTGACCGTTGGGGACAATCGTTTCTTACGGACGGAGCAGGCGGAGAGGGCATTAACTACGGGTTTCCGGGAGCAACATTTGTGACAGCGCCAGGCGCAGCACGCATTATGCGGGGCCTTAATCCCGGTCAGCCTAAACACAGTGGTCTGGATGTGGTTTCAGGAAAACATTTGCCCGACACATGGCAAGGCAGAATGATCACCAACGACTTCCGCGCCAACCGGATCAATAGCTTCAAACTCGAGGAACAAGGCGCAGGTTACGCTTCAAAACAGGCAGACGACCTGATGTGGACAGACAATGTGGCGTTCCGTCCGGTGGATATCAATGTGGGTCCCGATGGCGCGATATACGTGGCCGACTGGTATAACCCAATCATCCAGCATGGAGAAGTGGATTTTCACGACCCACGCCGCGATCAGCAGCATGGCCGCATCTGGCGGATCGTCGCAAAAAACCGTCCGCTGGTTACCAAGCCGCAATTAACAAAAGCAAGCACCACGGAGCTGCTGGAATCATTAAAATTACCCGAAGAATGGACACGCTTGCAGGCTAAGCAGGTTTTGAAGGCAAAAGGCGCCAAAGAAGTGGTGCCCGCTTTGGAAAAATGGGTGCAAGGTTTGGATAAAAATGATGCGAATTACGAGCACAATCTGCTGGAAGCGCTTTGGGTTTATCAGACGCTTGAAACATTTAACCAGCCGATTTTACTTGAATTGCTGAATGCAAAAAGTCATAACGCGCGTGCAGCAGCATTGCGTGCGTTGGAATTATGGTTTCCAAAAGTGCAGAATGTGCCTGCATTGCTTGCTAAGGCAGTAAAAGATGAACATGCACAGGTGAGAATGGAAGCGGTGATTGCGTTGCGTAAGACCAAAACGGCTGATGCCGCAAAAAATGCATTATCTGTTCTGGACGGGCAAATGGATGAATTTCTGGATTTTGCATTATGGCAAACGGTGAGAGAATTGGAGCCGATGTGGCTTGCTAAAATGAAAACGGAACCGAATTTGTTGGGCGATGCCAAGAAAACGGCTTATGCATTGAAGTCGGCAACAAGTCCTGAGGCAGCGTCGCTGCTGGTGCAGCTTTATCAAAAAGGCCAGGTTCCGGAGGAATATCAGAAAGATGTGCTCACCAGCATTGCAAGGCTGGGGCAGCCGTCTGACCTTAATATGCTGCTGGATCTGGCACTGACCAGCAAGGATAAAAACGCTGCTGCCCAGCTGGCCGCATTGGAAGATGCTGCTGGCCAGCGGAATGTGAAACCTGACAAATCACCCGAGCGAATCGCGGATTTCATTGGTAACGACGACGAAGCCGTAAGCCTGAGCGCAATCCGGTTGATCGGTCTTTGGAAGTTGACGCAGCTGAATGAGCGTCTGACCGGCCTGATCCAGTCAGGCACGCCAAGTACGAAAAAGGCAGCATTGGCCTCATTAACAGCCATTGATAAGGAAAAGGCGACAAAACTAACAGTGGATATGACCGGTGCAAGGAATGCGCCGGAAGTGCGTATGATCGCCGCGGCGCAATTGGCCAAACTGGATCCCAAAGAGGCAGCACGCATCGGATCAGAACTGATGCGGACATTGCCAGCCGACACCGATATGAGCGATCTTTTTATGGCATTTATCTCAACCAACCCCGGAGCTGCCGCATTAGCTGACGCGATAGCTGCCAAGAAAATTCCGGAAGCCACGGCCAAAGCCGGTCGCCGCCTTGTACAAACGCGCGCCGGATGGACGCGTCAGAACATTGATGAGATGCTTGCACTCAAAAAAGCACTGGAAGCCTCAGGCGGCTCAATGCCGACACAGAAAATGCCACAGGACCTGAATGATGACCAAATCGCTGGCCTTGCCAAACTTGTGCGGGAAAAGGCAGATCCCGCGAAAGGGGAGCAAATTTTCCGCAGGGCTGAGGCAAGCTGCACAACTTGCCATGCCATTGGTGGCGCAGGTGGTCTGATCGGGCCGGATTTGAGCAGCTTGGGAACCAGCTCACCTCCTGAAACCATTATCCGCTCCATTCTTTATCCAAATTTATCGATCAAAGAAGGTTATGACCTGAAACGTGTCGTGAAGAAAGATGGCTCCGAAATGTTGGGTTACCTGGCCAGCGACGGTGCATCGGAGGTGATTATACGTGACGTGACGGGCAAGGAGGTTTCCATTGCCAAGAGCCAGCTGCAAGTGATGGAAAAAGTCCCGGGTTCCCTCATGCCTCCCGGCCTCACCGCCAGCCTCGACCAGACTGAGTTTATCAATTTAGTCGGCTTCTTAACAAAAATGGGAGAATCCGGAGACTTCCGCGTGCCCAACACCAGGTTCGTAAGACGCTGGGAAAGTGTCACAGCTGATAAACAAACTGCCAACAGAATGAGCGAAGGTGCATTTACTGTAACAAAGAGTTCAAAGGTCATATACGCACCCGTTTACAGCAAAGTCTCAGGAGAGCTGCCACTCGACGAAGTGCCCGTTGTGGAAACCACGGCCGGTAAATCGTTCAGCGTTGTCCGTTTTGAAATTGAAGTTTTAACAAAAGGCAGCGTAACATTAACCTCAAACATCTCAAACGGAGTCACCGCCTACATCGCCAACAAACCCGTAAAAATGTCTGGCGACAACATTACAACCAACCTAACCCCGGGCATCCACCAAGTTACCCTGGTCATCGACCGTAGCGCGGTAAAAGATGGAGGTTTGAAAATAGCATTAAAAGACGCAGATGGCGGAGCACAGACGCGGTTGCGGATGGGGAAATGATAGGGAAGTAATATCTAGTTTAAAATGCAAAAGCGACCCTGGGATGTTCAGGGTCGCTTTTTGTGTTACTGCTTCCAGGATTTCAGGCGCTTTTTTAAGTATTACTAAGCTCCCGCATACGCCCCGGCAAACTCCTTCGCAAAGTCTTCCAGTTTGTAGCTGCCCAGCTGCTCGGGGCGGTTTTTCCAGTATTCTTCCTGCATTTGCCCGCTTCTTAGAGCCTGGCCCATTTCTTTGTAGAGTTTCGCGAAGCTTTCGTTCAGGCCCGCACCGAGCATTCCGTTGTAGGCGTCTTCGTCTGAGAATGTGATCCAGGGCGTGTTTTCTTTACCGACTGCGTTGCCCAGGATTGCAGCAATTTCGCTTGGATGGCGCTCGTCATTGGCAATGTTGGTGACGGTAATCTCTTCGGTGGGGTTTAGTAATGCTGCTGTTGCAACCTCAGCAATGTGGTCGGTATGGGTTAGAACCAGCTTTTCATCCGTGTCTCCGAAATTATTGCCTGCAATGCCCGCGTGCTTGATCATGCCGGCGAGGCTGAACAGGTTGGAGAAGAAGTAGGAGGGGCGGAGGAAATTTACATGCAGGCCTGGCAGTGCCAGCAATTTCTCTTCGAGATAACCCAATGCATCGATCGGACCTGCACCTTTCCGCATTTGTGCACCCAGGCTGCTGAGGAGCACGATGTGCTTAATGTTGCTGCCTTTTAGTGCCTCCACATATTTGTCAGCCACTTCTAGCTGGAATTTGGCATAATCAGTAAGGGCGAAATCGCTTGGGATCATCAGGTAAGCCACTTCTGCGTTTTGAAATGTGTCTTTCAAAAATGCTGAGTCAGTCAAAGAACCAATAGCGGCTGTTGCGCCGAGGGATTCGATTTCTGATTTTTTGGCGGCGCTGCTGCTGATAACAGTTACGTCGTGTCCGGCAGCAACCAGGTTTTTTGTAACGGGTCTGCTGATATTTCCGAGTGATCCTGTGATGATATATTTCATGTTGTTTTTTTGTTTAATGATGTTGCAAAGCTATATTTGTACTTACTTTTCTACAAGTACTTACCCCAAAGTATGTATCCATGACAAAGGTCAAAGAAAGCTCGACGTACAATGCCAACCGGGAAATCGTGATGCAGGAATGCCCGGTCACTTATGTGATGAACAAGATTGGTGGACATTGGAAACCCATTATATTGTATCACTTACTGGCGGGCAGCAAGCGCTATTCGGAGATCAAGAAGGAGATGCCGCACATTACCGAAAAAATGCTCATCCAGCATCTCAAACAGCTCGAAAATGACAAATTACTTATCCGCGAAGCACGGCCGGTTGTGCCTCCTTTTGTAACTTACACGCTCACCGATTCTGGCCGGGACCTCCAACCCGTGATCCAGGCCATGGCAGAGTGGGCTTTTAAGGATATGAAGAGACAAGCGTTTGTTTAAGTTGTTTAATAAAAATAAAAGATGAAAATCCGCCTCCTATTACTGGCATTTGTGTGCTTGTCGGTCAAGCTCAATGCGCAGAACGTGTCCACATTGACCGAAGACGGTGCCTGGTGCTGGTTCAGCGATCCGCGGGCCATTTATACAAATGATAAAAACGGCCAGATTGTCACAGGCTGGGTCACGAAGTCGGGAGATATTGTTGCCGCGTCCCTGAATCTGAAATCCGGAAAAACCGCTCAGAAAACGCTTTATACCAAGCTGGAAATAGACGATCACGACAATCCAGCATTCCTGCAACTCCCCGACAACCGCATTTTGACCCAATACACCTGGCACGGCGGAAGCAAAGACGGCATGGGTGTGATTCAGAACAGGACATTGAAACCTCTGGATATCACAACATTCTCTGATTCCGTTATTTTCAAACCGCAAACGCCCGAATTACTCGCCAGATTTAAGCGCGAGACTTACACATATGCCAATCCGTTCCTGTTAAGTGCAGAAAACAATAAGATTTATAGTTTTGGCCGTTGGATAGGCTTTAAGCCCAATTTTATCACATCAACTGACAATGGTAAAACCTGGTCTGACCCCAAGGTGGTGATCACTTCCAAGGCTTTGGACACCAATAACCGGCCTTACGTCAAATATTTTTCCGATGGCAAATCAAAGATCCATCTTCTTTTCACAGATGGCCACCCCAACGCAGAGCCGCTGAATTCGGTTTACTATTGTTATTACGAAAAAGGCGCATTCTGGCGCGCAGACGGCACGAAGATTGCGGACATTGATCAGCTGCCCTTTCATCCGTCCGATGCCACAGTTGTTTACAAAGCCACACCCGAAACGGGCAAAGCCTGGATATTCGACATGGTGATTGATCCAAAAGGAAGGCCCGTAGTCGCTTACACGCGCTATCCTACTAATGAAAATCATCAATATTACTACACCGTTTTTGATGGTAAAAAATGGAACGACCATCATCTGATCGACTCCGGAAAGTGGTTTCCACAAACGCTCGAAGGCAAAAAGGAGCGCGAAGAAAACTACTCCGGCGGCCTGACAATTGATCCGCTGGATCCTTCCATTGTTTATTTTTCGCACGAGGTCGGTAATGTCTTTGAGATCTCAAAAGGCGAAACACGCGATCTTGGTAAAACCTGGAAAATAACGCCCGTTACCCGAAATTCAGAGCTGGACAATGTTCGTCCTATTATCCCGCGCTATAAAAAGAAAGGCGACAAAAATGTGCTTTTATGGATGCAAAACCGGAAATATGTGCACTATACGGATTACGACACGCGCATTGTCTGGAAAGATTTGACCGCTCGCTGAAAGTATATTCGGTGCGCTTTTTGTTTTAATAGTAATTACAAATTCCCCGTTTAAACAACGAATCTCAAAACATTATGTTCAAAAAATTACTGCCACTGCTTCTTGTCATCGTGAGCGCGGCATACGCCCAGGCGCAGCAGTTTAAAGTTTTATTATTTACCAAAACAGCTGGTTTTCACCACGTTTCCATCCACGAAGGCGTGTCCGGAATCCGCAATCTGGCTTCCCGCCACAATTTTTCGGTCGACTGGCAGGAAAACGCAGATGTTTTTAACGACAAAAGCCTGGCCAACTACGCAGCCGTTATCTTCCTGAACACCACCGGCGACGTGCTGAATGACGCGCAGCAGGCGGCATTTGAAAAATACATTAAAAGCGGAAAAGGCTATGTAGGGATCCACTCCGCAGCTGATACAGAGTATGATTGGGCCTGGTACGGCAAGTTGGTAGGGATGTATTTCAAAACCCACCCTGCACAGCAAACAGCATTTCTGGACGTAAAGGACAGCAATTTCCCAGGCCTGGAACGCTTCCCAAAACGGCTGCTTTGGACCGACGAATGGTATGAATACAAAAAACCATACAACGCCGACGACCTTAAAATCCTGATCACCCTGGACGAAAAATCCTACGATCCAAAAACCAATCAAGGCACCGGCATGGGCGCCGAACACCCTATGTCCTGGTATCACAACTACGACGGCGGCCGCGCATTCTACACCGGCCTGGGCCACATTGGTTTGGTTTACTCAGATCAATCGTTTCTCGACCACCTATATGGCGGGATTTACTGGGCTGCTACTGGGAAGGGCTTGAAATAGCAATCAGACATTGAAATAAGAAAAGAGCTGGCCAATTCCTACATTAGAATGGTCAGCTCTTTTTTCGTTAATATTGAGAATAAAAAGTCATAAATCTAACCCAATCCTTCATGGAAATCCTCGGCAAAATCCTCGTCGGCCTCGTGGCGCTCGAACATCTTTACATTCTCTACATTGAAATGTTCGCCTGGGAAACCAAAGGGAAGGAAATATTCAAAGGCTCCCTCGCCCCGGAATTGTTTAAACCTACAAAAACATTAGCAGCCAATCAGGGACTGTACAATGGATTCCTCGCAGCGGGCCTGATTTGGTACTTTTTTCTCGAAGGTCACTGGGCATTCCACATTGCCATTTTCTTCCTGACCTGCGTAATCGTCGCCGGCATTTATGGGGCCGTTACAGCAAGCCGAAAGATATTTTACGTGCAGGCATTGCCGGCGATTGTGGCTTTGGTGGTGTTGCACTTTTAATTTTATACGAATTACATTAGGCAGACACTTTTTGCTTCGAATGTTGCCTCTTGATAGTCAAATTTCATAACTTGCGTTATGATGAGCTACACAGACAGACATATTGTGAAAACATATTCAGGCTTGTTCGAAGGACTTAGTTCTTCTGGCAAAAGGGAACTGATTGAGTCACTTACAAAGTCGCTCGATACGGAAAGTAATGAAAAGGATGAAAAGTTTTTCAAATCCTTTGGAGCCTTTTCGGCAGAAAAATCTCCGGAAGAAATTGCAGCTGAAATCAAAGCCAGCCGAAAATTTAGAAAGAAGGATCTGGGTTTCTGATGCAATATCTGCAGGACACAAATATCTGCATTTTCTTCCTCCGAGGTAAGCTTAACCTTGACGAAATTATACGGTCGAAAGGCAGAGAAAACTGTTTTATCTCAGAAATCACAATCCTTGAACTCCGTTTTGGCGCGGAAAATAGTGCGAATCCTACAAAATCCCACAAGGCCGTAGATGCCTTTGTCGCTGGCCTTTCCATTATTCCAATCTTTGGTTCAATTCGCCTTTACGCAAAAGAGAAAGTCCGGCTCAGAAAAATAGGTAAGCCTATCAATGACGAGTTTGATCTATTAATTGGCGTCACCGCTATTCAATACAAATTGGTTTTGATCACCGATAACGGAAAAGATTTTGTGCGCTTGGATGGTTTAAAAATAGAAAATTGGTTTCCGCGGAATGCCTAGCAGACAGCTAAAATAACTAATCCTTGTGTGCTATAATGGTTTTAACGTGGGCGTAAACAATTACGCCGCACGTTATGATATTTTGTTCAAGCAAAAAAGCTAGGTTTTTGCAGGTAACCAGGCTCCCAGCTAGAATCTCTTCTGCGGAGTGAACGTGAAACCGTCAGGACTTCTTGCAAACGTTTTTCCGGATCGCTCATCAAATCCTGGCTATGCAAATACTGACCAATGATCTCCCATTCAAAAGAATCCTCGTGAGCATCATAAATTCCAACCGGAATACGGTTCCCATCCGTCATCAACATCCCCAGCACCTGCTGCGCCTCTTCCTCCGACGAACATCCAACATGCTGATACTGGCCTTTTAGTGTGTAAAGAACGGAGTAACGGTTTTTTGTCAATCCGTTTCCTCGCGCTTGCTTCTTATTTTCTCTGAGGGAATTTTTTAATCTTATCATGATTGCTGTGTTTATATCTCCGTTCGGCATGCTGTTCATTTGTTTGTTGTAAAAGTTATAAATGAACGGAGATGTTTTAAATTTTGAAGCGGCTGTATTAGTCGCTCAAAGTTATAAACGCAGGTTGTGTGTCAATAGTTTAGCGGAACTGGTGTGGAGGAGTAAGTTCTTCTGATGTTGAAGGTGTTTGGTGGAATAGTACAATTATATCGCAAGCTGAATAACACATTTGGAACCTATTAAATGTATTTTTTTTGTCTGCCGATGATCGACAATTTTTTGCGATTCATGTCTCTAAGAGTGGTAGCTTTGTATTCGATGATTTTACCAATACTAACAACAACGATGACGACCCATTACCTGAAATGTCTTACTGAACACTTTAACAGAAGCGCTTCTGGACTGAAAAATTATGAAATTAGGCTGAATGACAGAGATTTTCAGATTGGGGATAGGATAGTACTTCAAGAGTACGATTTAGCTAAAAATTCCTATCTGGGTAGAGAGTTGGAGAGGAGAATCGAACATATTCTTTACGGAGGACAATTTGGATTAGATAGCGAGCACGTAATTCTTGAACTAAGTATTTAACCGAATATTTTCGAATTCTTACCGAATAATAAATGGATTTGAAGTTTTAAGTAAAAAGTCAGAAGATATGACTTGATGGCAGAAAACCCTCTGCAATGTTCAAAAATATCATCTTTGTTGGCGGGATTCATGGTGTCGGGAAAAGTACATTATGTATTCCGGAAGCTCAAATCCTTGGAATAGAATATCTTTCTGCCAGTGAAGTTCTCCGCTGGAAGGAAATCTCAACCAGTGTAGAAAACAAGAATGTCGAGAACGTAAGTTTTACGCAGGATAGACTTGTGACAGGACTGAAAAATATTATTGAAGAGAATAAGACTTATATTCTCGACGGGCATTTTTGTTTGTTTGACGCCAGTGGCATAGTTACAAGAATACCCGAGTCTACCTTTGTTCAAATGAACCCTGCTGCTTTTCTTGTAGTAGTGAATGATCCCAAAGTAATAGCGACTAGGCTTCAACAGCGAGACAATCGACAGTATATTGATTCCAATCTGGCTGAAATGCAGCAAGAGGAAATTGAGTATGCTAAAATATTGTCAGCAAAGTTAAGCATACCAATTCACATCCATCCCGCGGATAATAGATCTGACATTCACGAAATCCTTCTAAATATTCAATGAGAGTTTTATTAGACACCAATATTGTTATTCACCGAGAAACAAGCAAGATAGTCAACCCGGGAATAGGAAAGTTATTCGGTTGGTTTGACAAGTTTGGTCATCGAAAGTCAATTCACCCACTGACAGTTCAAGAAATTCAGACCCATAAAGATGAGAATGTTGTTAAAACGATGTCTGTGAAGCTTGACAATTACTATTTGTTAAAAACTCTCGCGCCGCTGGATGCGAGAATTCAAGACATTATGAGTCAGTCAGATAAGACAGATAATGACATTAATGATTCAAAATTGCTCAACGAGCTGTTAGCTGACCGCGTGGATATTTTGATCACTGAGGATAAGAACATCCATAAAAAGGGCAAAAAGCTGGGAGAAGAGATAGCAAACAAAATATTTACTATCGAACGATACCTCGAAAAAATGAACAGTGAAAATCCTGACTTTGTAAATTATAAAGTGCTGGCCGTCAAAAAGGAATATTTCGGCAATATTGATATAAATGATCATTTTTTTGATTCCTTCAGAAGAGACTATGACGGGTTTGATAAATGGTTTGGGAAAAAATCTGATGAGATCGCTTATATATGTTACGAGGAAGATCAGGTTATGGCCTTTCTTTTCCTTAAAGTGGAAGAAAAAAGCGAAAATTATGAGGATATAACGCCAGAATTTCCCCGGAAGAGACGCTTGAAAATTGGGACATTTAAGGTTACACTAAATGGATTCAAACTTGGTGAGCGTTTCTTAAAGATCATATTTGATAATGCTGTAAGTCAAAGGGTGGAAGAGATTTACGTCACCATTTTTGAAAATACCCAGGAACAGAAAAGGTTGATAGAATTACTGAAAGAGTGGGGATTTGATCATTGGGGCACAAAGAAGTCAGGATCAGGCGAAGAAAATGTTTACGTAAGAAATTTTTCGAAAGCCTATGATTCAAAAAACCCGAAGCGTTCCTACCCAAATATCAGTGTGCGCTCAGATACATACATTATCCCTATCTATGGATCTTATCATACTGATTTGCTTCCAGATTCAATATTAAAGACTGAAAGCCCACTTGAATTTGTTGAGAATGAGCCACATAGGAATTCCATAAGCAAAGTGTACGTGTCAAGAGGAAGAAATCGGTCATTGAAAGTTGGAGATAATATTATATTTTACCGCACTGGCGACACTGATCCGAAGTTATACACAAGTGTGATAAGCACAATAGGGATTGTTGAGTCGGTCGTAACAAACATCGCCGACGAAAACGATTTTGTTAGATTATGCCGAAAACGAAGTGTTTTTACAGACGATCAACTAAGAGCTCAATGGAACCATAAACAGAATAGTAGGCCATTTATCGTGAACTTTCTATACACTTATTCGTTTCCAAAAAGAATTAATTTAAAACAGTTGTTAGAAATTGGAGTAATATCTAGTATTTATAATGTTCCACGCGGCTTTGAAAAGATTAGCACCGATCATTTTTTATCAATAATTGAAAAAACCAACACAGATGAAAGTATTATTGTCGATTAAGCCGCAGTTCGCTGAAAAGATATTTGCCGGAACTAAAAAGTATGAATTTCGAAAGGCGATTTATAAAGATAAGAATATAAAGACTATTGTGGTGTATGCATCATATCCCGTACAAAAAGTGATAGGAGAATTTGAGGTTAGTTATATTATTTCAAAGAGTCCAAAAACATTGTGGAAAATGACCAAACAAGATTCAGGAATTTCAGAGGAATATTTTGATGAGTATTTTGGCGAAAGAGAAGTCGGATTTGCCATACGCGTAGCAGAAACCTTTGAATACCCAAAACCTTTGTGTTTGAAGAAGGATTTTAATATTAATTTTCCTCCGCAATCATTTCGATATTTAGAAGATTGAAATAATTATCGACTTACTACTAGATGATCGCAACGGATTATTCGACAATAGTTTAAATAGAATATTAGAATGAAATATTTTAACGTAGGAAAAACTCCTGCTAACGTCATTATTAGTAATCCAACGTTTAAATCTGGTGAGTGTTTCATAAATTCTTGTTTGATAGCCAAAGCGAATGAAAACGTTGATATTATAGAGGGAGTGTTAATATCAATCCAAAATGATAAGTCGGTCATAGCAGTTGCCCATGTTTGGAATAGTCTAGATGACAGCCACTTTGATGTAACCAAGGAATTAATATGGGATATTGATCCTATATCTGAAACTATAAAAGAGTTGTTATATATTCCTACGAAGGTTCATAAATCAATTGATTGTAACGATGGTGATATGTTCGAATTTTGTGCCAATACTTTATATGAGCGTGATGCGATTAACGATATATTGAAGGGTAAATCCGATAATACTCAAATTTAATTTTGCGATTTCTAGGATCCGTGAAATGTTTGGTGCGAAAGATCATGCAATACTGTCAATTATATCTTATTTTAATTCCATATAATTCATGTATCATATTACACTCGATACAAATACTTGGATTTATCTTGCCAATGGGACTGAACCAGTAAGGATTTTGCACTACATAGTTCATGAGGTCGAAAAAGCCAACATAACTGTACTTCTTCCCATAACAGTCAAAGATGAGTGGAATACACATAAGGATAAAACTGTCAAGCAAGGAATTTTAAAGCATTTTAATGATGTAACATCGGATTTGAAGAGAATTCTTAAACTGTTTGGCGACAAGAAACAAGTGAAGATCCAAAACTTTTTGTTCGACAAAGTTGATGATCATATTGATAAATTTGCTGATTTGGTTAGCGGCTTTAAGACAAGTAGAGAGAAAGTTGAGGAGGCAGTTGCAAATAACATCGGTATAATCGACAAGCTTTTTCGGGAACGATGTGTTGTAATTGAGATTAGTGACAGTGTTTTTGTCAAGGCGGGAAAGTATGCCTTAGCAAAGAAAGCCCCTTTTAAAATGAGGAACAGCTTCGCTGATGCCGTTATCCTTTTTAGCTTTTTGGAGTACGTAAAAAGCAACAAAATTGAGCAAAGTATGTTCATCTCATACAATACCGATGATTTTTGTGAGAATAAGGAGGGAAAAAAACATTTGCATCCTGACCTTGTTGATGAATTTAATAATGCAGGTAGTCGGTTTTACAAAATTGTTGGCGAGGCAATTAGCACCATTAAGGAGGACATTGTGTCAAAAGAGGAGTTAGAACATATTATCAAATGGCAGGACGAGATAATGGACGAGGCAGACATAGAATATTGCCGGATCTGTAATTCTAATAATGAAAGATTTAGCCCTTTATATTTTAATACGTACTCTAAGTTGGTAGACAATCGGCCAGACTCGTACTTTGATCCAAATCAACTAAAAATTTTCCCCGATCTTCATAAAGACGGTATTCATGATGAAGATCGGTCAGTCATCGACGTTGGTCACTGCAGTTGGTGTAATGGCGAGCACTTTATATGTGTCGACTGTAATACCGTGAATGAAGTTTTAGAGAGCGAGTACAATAGTATTAAGGAGTGTGAAGGGTGCGGTCTTAATTATGTGGTAAAAAGGACACATGACCATGACGGCTTTCATACATCAAAATACTTCATTTTACCCTTAACTGTTTTTTGTGACAGATGCGGTTTGTCATTTGACAATCAGGATATATCCGACGGCTTTTGTAAGAATTGTGTAACAGAGAGCTTTCTGCAAGGATAGTATTGGTTTAGCGATCATCCTGCTGTACTTACCAACAACTCCCTAATATCCACTTTCAAAAAAACCGAAATCTCATACAATGTCTCCAATGTGGGTTGTATTTCATTCCTAGCCCAACGCGAGACAGTGGTTTCAGTCTTACCCAAATGTTTGGCTAAATCTTTGCCAGACCTCTCCTTCTCCACAAGTACAAGCTTTATCCGATTTAGACGCTTTTTTGACACGAAATGCTGATTTATAGCTAGATCGTGTAAATAAAATATAAAAAACTCATAAATTTATAAGAACTTTTTTTGTATATAAATCTTAATATTGTGTTGATTTATTTTGCAGTTGTTACTATTTAGGGTACTATTGTATTCTAAATCTTAGACAATGACACACGAAAAAAAATCCACACCACCCACCGAGCGACACCTAACAGTTTACAGCAAACACGTTCCCCGCGCTTGGCACCAGTACGTGATAATGCCAGAAATCAGGCTTCGTGGGAAGTGGCTGCTGGATGCGGGGTTTGAATGTGGGGATGAGGTTACGGTGCGGTGTTTTGGGAACAAATTGGAGATTACGCTTAATCCTCTGCCGGAGCCGGAACCTGCGCCGGTTCGGAAACGGCGGTTCCGGCGCAGTGAGGTGCTTTCCTAGGCTTCGCTATTTCAGCTTTTTTCGGAGCCAGGCTCTGGTGGGTTATGCATAGCCAATGACGTAGCCGGAGAACAGGAAAAAGAAGTTCCCAGCAAGATAGCCGTGGTTGACAACATTTGTTGTCGCATTCGCCCCTCCGAATCGACGCATTCGCACCGCGTTTGTTCCCATACGTTTGCTGAACTTGCACCCATCAAACAAATCTTCAACATTAACTTTAAACGTCATGAGAAGGATCATCATCAATGAATATTTGAGTTTGGACGGGGTTATTCAGGGGCCTGGTGGGCCGGATGAAGATACGTCGGGTGGTTTTGAGCTAGGTGGCTGGTCTGCGAATTATGCGGATGAGGTTACCAGGGAGTCGCTTTTTGCTGTGCTGAATGCGGATTACGATCTGCTCTTGGGGCGGGTTACATTCGATATCTGGGAACCGTACTGGCCGAAGCAGGAGGGGCCGATTGCGGAGAAATTTAATGGGATTAAAAAATATGTTGCTACCAGAACGCTTTCGGAAACGAGTTGGGAGGGCACTGTTTTGCTTGATGGTGACACGGTTGAGCAGATCAAGGAGCTGAAAGCCAGTGACGGGCCTGATCTGCACATGTGGGGCAGCGCTGATTTTATTCAGACACTGTTTCAAAATGGCCTTGTCGACCAGATGAATATCTGGATTTATCCGGTGGTGCTGGGCAAGGGAAAGAGACTTTTTGCCGGAGGAACATTACCGAGCGGCCTCAAAATGACCAAGCACGCGGTGTCTTCCACGGGTGTGGTCTGCGCCTCGTTTGAATTCAATGGTGAAGTGCCGGTCGGTAATGCTGCGGACGATTAAGGGATTGCTAGAATGCGTAACGGATCTGACAATACGGTAATTGCTCTTTCACTGCATTCACCAGCTCACTTACGATCTCGCGCTTAATGTTGTTTTTATAACGAACATTTTTCTGGCCGGTCTGGCTGTATTTCACCTGCTGAATGTCTGGCTTCCAAAGCACTTCTTCGGCTTTGGGATGCCAGCCCATGTTCACTTCGTGGAGCCGGTCGTTGTGGGTCAGGAAAATGATCTCGGTCGCGAGCTGCGCTTTGGTGGCTTCGTCCAGGACGTCGTTCATTTCGTCAAACAGTGCATACCAGTCGTCGAGCCAGCCTTCGTAGTAAATGACGGGTGCAAAACTCACATTTACCTCATAACCAGCCTCCCGGAATTCTTTCATGACCGCAATACGCTCGCTGACGGGCGTCGTACGGACGTCGACCAGCTTGGACATCTGGTGCGGCATCAGGCTGAAACGGATGCGGGTTTTGCGCTGCGGATCATAACTGAGCATTTCCCGGTTTACAAATTTCGTCGCGAATGTAAGCTTGGCATTGGGAAGATCCTTATACAGGTCGATCAGGTTTTTGACATTGTCACAAATGGCCGCATCGGCAGAGCAATCGCCGTTTTCCCCGATTTCATACACCCAATATTCCGGGTCAATGGCGTCCGGCTCGGTCTTGATTCCTTGTCGCCCTGCGTGACCGCGGAGATATTTCATGATCTGCTCAATGTTAACAAAAATCGAAATAGGATTGGCATAACCCTTGCGCCGCGGCACATAGCAATAGGAGCACGACATGGTGCAGCCGTTGGACTGCGAGGGCGCTACCCAATGCGAGCTGCGCGTATTGGCCCGACAGGTCAGGCCTTTCTTCGTCCCCAGGATCAGAACATTCTTTTTGTTCCAAAGCCAATCATCGACTGAGCCTTCGAAGCCAAAAAGCTCCGGGATTTTCCAATGCGAATCCACTTCAATACGCTTTGCATCAGGATATTTGGCTAAAATCTCCCGTCCGCGCTCATAGGTAGGAACGTCCGGTTCCATATAAATTTCATGGATTGTGAGCAGGTCGTCAATGGTTTTCTGATGAAGCATAGTGATGAAGTTTCCGGCCTTTCGACAAAAAGCCTGCCAGCAGCGAGCCTATGCAAAAACAACCCACTACGCAAGATTCGGCACTTCTAAACCCGCGCAAACTCCTGCCGCCCGACTCCTGTAATTTTCTTGGTGGTAACAATGATGTAAATGGTGTTGGCCACATAAAACAGCAGCATTACCGGCATCATGAAAAAGGGATCGATAAAAATATCGCCGAAAAATAGCGATAGGATAATTAGTGCTGCACTACCAAAAGTGAAGACAGACCAGATGATCTGCGTGTTTATAATGCGTTTGCCAAGTTCAGCGACACCATTGATTTTATTTCTCTTCAAAATCCAAAACACAAGTGGCACCAGGATATTCCCAAAAGGAATAAACCACATTGTCAGTGCCGAAAGGTTCATCAATTTCAAAAAGCCGGAATCTTCGTCCATGACAACCGGCGACTCGTCAACGAAAACTGAAAGTTCCTGTACAGACACATCCAGTGCCCGTGCCAGCAACCGCAATGTTTCGCCACGCGGAATAGCGTTTCCTGTTTCAATGCGTTGCAGAGTTCGCAGGTTAATGCCTGCATTTTCCGCCAAAGCCTCCTGTGAAAGCCCCTTGCTCTTCCGCAAAACACGGATTTGTTCAGATATGGTTAGTTTGCTCATAATAAAGTTGTTTTGAAGCAAATTTAGAGCTTGAATTTAGCGTTTTGTTGCGGTTTTGTTGCGGCGTTTATGCGGCAAAAGAACAGATTCAGGTTTCCGCACCATTGATTCATCCACGTAAGCCACCACAGCGTGTACGTTTTAGGCACAGGCGGCTGTGAACTAGCCTATCAGATTCAGAGCCGTAGGCTCGACCGATATCCGAACGCCGGGTTTTAACCCGGCGTGACGTCACTGATGATTTTAATTCTCATAAGCAATAAATAAAATAAGAAAAGTAGTGCTTGACCTCGCCATCACCTCAAAACACCTTAGAATTGTAGACAACCTCATCACTTTGTACAATTGCAGGATGGCGTTTCCCCGTATCGGGCTTAGGAAGCTGGATGCGGGGAATGGGTTTATTTACTTTGGCACGGTTTTAGGACTAATCCGTGATGTTAACCAACCTAACATCAAAATGAACAAGTTACCCATTTCGATCATCAGTGCGGCAATTTTCATGGCATCGTGCAACAGCGGCACTAATAAGGAGGCTGCTTTACTGAAAGAAAAACAGTTCGCGATCGATTCTATGAAGCATGTGATGGAGAAAAAAGCGATTGTGGATTCAATGAATACAGTGATGGCCAATCGCGAAGCAGAGAAAAAGGCTGAGGAAGCGCGTGTTGCGGAAGCAAAAAATACCGAGGCTGTTGCGACAAGCACAGCAGCGCCAGCAGAACGACGTAAAAAAGGATGGAACCACACGGCAAAAGGTGCAGTAGTAGGGGCGGGAACGGGTGCAATTACAGGAGCACTTGTTAACAAAAAACGTGGTGAGGGTGCATTGGTAGGGACATTGATCGGTGCCGGTGTAGGAGCAGGAACTGGTGCATTAGTAGATAATTCACAAAAGAAGAAAAGAAGAAATAATAATTGATCACACACATTTAAGGCAAACACACACAAATAGGCAGCGATCTCACTTCATGTGAGATCGCTTTTTTGTTGTATGCCATTTACACAAATTATTTGGCGCCGGAAGCTGGCACGAACTGCGCTTTCAAATCAGGATCTTTCATATCCTTGTCCAGTGGAAACATAGGTCTTTTAATGCGTTTGTAGCCCAGCGTTTCCAGATTTTGATCCACTCCGCCAGGGGTTAATGCCAATATCCAGTCGGCGCGCATGTTGTAAAGCTCGGGTTCGAGGTAACCGATTTTAACCACCACAATGTCCGCTTTCCTTGGGTTCAGGCCTAATCTTGTAAAATCCGCTTCCTTATGGTAAGGTTTGCGCTTGGCAGTTACGATGATGCGCACGCTTCCTACTTTTACAACGACCTCGGTTTCTGCATTGCGGTCACCGTGCTCTATGGCCTCCACAGTGCCCACAAGATGGAGCGGCGGTGCGAGGCGGGAATCCACTTTTGCACCTGCATAGCCATCGACTTTGTTACCCACACCGGCTGCTATGGCTGCTTTTACGAGATCCGGGCCGGGAATGGAGGCGTAAATCAGTGCGGGGCCCTTGTCATTCTTAAATTCCGGGCGGGCCAAAATCTCCTGCAATGTCCAGGTTACATCTCCCGCGCCGCCCGCCGTCGGGTTATCTCCCGAATCGCTGATAAAGAATGGGTGTTTCTGGCTTTTTACGGCTTTGTCCAGGGCTTCTTTCAATGTGCCCGTCGGTGCAACGAATTCGAAATCTGATCTTACTTTCCAAAAGCTGGCGGCCAGTTGCTCCGCCGTTTTGGACACAACAGCTTTATCATCGCCGGTTACCATCACAACAGCGTGGTTACGAGGCTCGTCTGCCCAGGCATAACCAATCCATATCGCCGCATCGATCACGCCAGGCTGGGCCGCAGCGGGAGCTACTTTGGAATATAATGTTTTACCAGGCTCAATCCGGGTGCTCGTTTTTTCACCGGGCAAAAGGATCGGAACCGGGATCCAGGCCTTATATGCGGGTTTTCCTTTGCCGCTTTCAAGCCGTGAGAGCAGATTGTCAACCGCTCGTTTCTTGGATTGCATGGCATCTTCGTGCGGAGCCATCCGGTAGCAAGTGATAAGGTCGGTATTTTGCGCCAGCCGCCAGGATACATTGCCATGCAAGTCCATGGAAGTTGAGATAACGGTTTTGGTGCCGATCACTTCGCGGATCCGCACAATGAAATCACCTTCCGGATCATCCAGTCCCACCACGCTCATAGCGCCGTGAATGTCGAAGAAAAGTCCGTCATAAGGAGCACCTTTTTTTAGCAACGCCAATGTTTGCTTTACAAGCGATTCATAGGCCTCACGCGTCACCGCACCGCCAGGAAGCGATTTACCCATCAAAGTAGGGACCCAGTCGGCACGGCCGCGGTTGGCCGAGTCTTTGGCAAGAAATGGGTATGAAGTAAAAATATCGGCGCCATATTTTGCTTTAAAAGCTTCCTCGGTGGTCAGGGCCGGGGAGAACGTGCTCGACTCTATGCCCAGTCCCGCAATGGCCACGCGGGGAAGCTTTTTGTTGGCATTGCCCTGCGCATTGATTTGGGTGAGGATAAGACAAAAACAAAAAATCAGAAAAGGAGAATGTTTCATATGCGATACGTTACCAAAGTGGGGTTAGGATTGCTTTGGTTTGAAAAATAGGTAAAAAACCGGAGAATTTAAGCTTAACCCCATGTGCTTCTTAGAGTAATTTTTACCTTTCAATGGCCTTTAAATCAAATACGAACCACCTAAAACCTTAATCCCAAAACTATGAGTGTGCATACCAACAGGAGAGATTTTGTTAAAATGGCCGGGCTCGGCGCGCTTGGCTTCACGATTTTGCCATCTCTTTATGGCAAAGCTGCCGCCAGCGACCGCCTGCGTATTGCACACATTGGCGTGGGTGGAATGGGAAATAATCACATGAAATGGTTTGCAGATCTGCCGGAAGTCGAAATTGTGGCGCTTTGCGATGTGGATGAGCTGCATCTGGGTGAAACAAAAACAAAGCTAGAAGCCATGAAGCCAGGCATTAAGGTGGATACTTATGGCGATTTCCGCAGGATTCTTGATCGCAAAGACATTGACGCCATCACCGTCGCCACACCGGATCACTGGCATGCGCAGATTGCTACGCTGGCATTTCAGGCCGGGAAGGATGTGTATGGCGAGAAACCGCTCTCTTACTGTCAGCGCGAAGGCAAAATGATGCTGAAACACATGGAAAAGAACAACCGCATTTTCCAGATGGGCAACCAGATCCATGCAGGGGATAACTTTCACAGGGTGGTTGAAATCATCAAATCGGGAGCCATCGGGAATGTGCACACCGTGCGCTTATGGAAGCAGTCGACCACCAAAGAGCTGGGCTCGCCCACCGTTCAGCCCGTGCCAAAAACGCTGAATTGGGATATGTGGCTCGGGCCGGCGCCATTTACGGAATACATACCGGAAAAATGTCATTTTACATATCGCTATTTTCTGGATTACTCGGGAGGGGAATTTGCCGATTTCTGGTGCCACATTGCGGATGTCGTGTATTCCGCCATTCAGCCAAAAGGTTTGAAAAAAATCAATGCAAGAGGGCAAGCCTACACCGGCATTGCCGATGCGCCAAAGACGTTGGATGTCGATTATGAATTTGACGGATTGAAAATTTTCTGGACGACATTGCCTCCCAACATTCCCGGTGCGGCAGAGCAGGGGATAGGGGCATTTTTTGAAGGGGATAAAGGAACGCTCATGTGCGATTACAACACCCGGAAGATCAACATTAACGGCGAAACAATGACCGATATAGCCACCGTTCCCATCACAAACCCAAGGTCACCGGGTCATCAGCAAAACTTCGTCGACGCAGTCAAAGCCAGAACACAACCCGAATCCAACCTCGCCTACGCCCGCGATCTCACCATCCCCATGCACTTGGGCCTGATTTCCTACCGCCTTAAAAGAGAACTAACCTGGAATGCCGACAAAGAAAAATTCGTAGGAGACAAAGAAGCAAACAAGCTACTCTCCCGCAAGCCAAGGAAGGAGTGGGATTTGGTGTAGTAGTTTAATTTAAATCAAAAGGGTTTTGGCCGGGATCCCGAAGTCGTGATATAATGACTTGATCATTTTCAACGTCAACGGTTTCTTCCCGCCCAACACTTCTGAAACCCTCGATTTGGTCCCGAAATATTTTACAAGGTCCTTTTGACTTAAACCATCTTCCTCCATTTTGTATTTGATAGCCTCCACAGGATCCAGTTCAGGCATTTTGTGGTGCTCATTTTGGTACTTTTCTATGACCATTAAAAGCAGTTCCAACTGGTCACCCTCCGGTGTATTCGGCTTTGCTTGCCAAATTTCACCCAGGTTGTCCAGCGCTTCTTTGTAGTCAGCGGTTGTTTTAAGTGGTTTTATCTTGTAATTCTTCATTGCCTGGCTTTTATGAGTGTTCAACAGTTTTGGCATCTATCCGATCATAATCCTTATGTGTGCCAACAAATTTGATCCAACAAGCTTTGAACTGGTAATTGAATGAAACGATCAGCCTGAATTTATTCCGGGCAATGTTGAACACTATTCGATCATTGCCAACAAAGTCGGCATCCTTGAAATCCGCGATAACTTCCTGGGGCGTGCTGTAATTGTGGCTGTTCATTTTTTCATACCAGCTCAGTAACCCAATTCTGGCGTCAGTGTGTGTTTCCCAGAATTCTTTCAAAGTGCCTTTCGCAACAATTCGCATAAGGATACAAATGTATCAAAAGTTCCTTAATTTGGAACTTGTGACAATGCGTAGTAATATATTCTTCAACCTCGACTTTGCACTTTTTTTATTACTGCACTTTCAACGCATCCGTCGGATTCATCCATGCGGCTTTTAGAGATTGGAAGCCAATGGTGGTTAGGGTGATAATAAGCATTAGAAGGGTTGTGATAATGAAGATTCCCGCGCTGATATGGATGTGATATGCGAAGTTTTGCAGCCATTGGTTAGTCAGCCACCAGCCCAGCGGGAATGCAATGCTCATAGCTATGATCATCAGGATCATAAAGTCCTTAGTTAACATCGTCACAACATTGCCAGCGGTTGCGCCGAGCACTTTCCGGACGCCGATTTCCTGTCGTCGGCGATTGGCTGTGAATGCTGCGAGGCCGTATAAGCCGAGGCAAGAAATGATGATTGCCAAGGCAGCGAAATATTTGGCCAGTTGTGCTACAAGTTGCTCCGACGCGTACTGGCGCTGAAAATCGTAGTCCAGGAACTGGTAATCAAAGGCATAGCCAGGATTGAAACTTTTATGAAATGCCTGGATATTTTTTAAAGTTTCTTTTTGATTTCCGGCGCTGATCCTCGCCATTACCAGCATTGTTTCTGCCGGGGAAATGTAGAGGATAAATGGCCGGACTGCTTCGTGTAAGGAGTTGAAATGGAAGTTCTTGGCTACTCCCACAACCTGCCTTTTCTGCCCGCTTATCATCACCATTTTACCGATTGGGTCGCGAAGTTCCATAGCCTTTACAGCTGCCTCATTCAGAATGATGTTGGATGCTTCATTACCATAGCGTTTTGAGAAACTGCGCCCTTCCGCTATTTGAATGTTCATTGTTTCGATCAGGTCGTAGTTGACAGGCATGCGGAAAAACCGGATCTTGTCGTCAGCATTTTTCCCTTCCCAACGGACGCCCGCGCCATTGCCCGGCAGCATGGCAGGCAGTATCATCTTTTGCTGGATGCTGGAAGCATTAATCACCCCAGGAACCGATTTCAATTGCGCAAGGAACGATTCCGCCTGTTCCGCAACACGACCGTTCATTTCGAAATAAACAACATTATCCTTATCGTAACCGGGACTTTTCTCCTGAACATAACTGATTTGCCGGTAAACAACCATTACAGAAACGATGAAAACAATGGATATGCTGAACTGAAAAACAACCAATCCTTTCCGCACCAAAACCTCTCCCCATGAGCTTGCTAACCCACCTTTCAACGTAAGAGAAGGATTAAAACGGGACAGATGAAACGCTGGATAACTGCCTGCCAATAATCCGGTTCCGGCTGCTGCGCCGCACATGATCAGGATGGTCACTGCATCAAAATGCAGGGAAAGTGCCTCGCCGGTCATGTAACTGAATTGCGGCAGAAGCGCCCAGGTGATGAAAATCGCAATAGATAATGCAAGGAAGCTCATAACCATTGATTCGCCGAGGAACTGCAAGACCAATGTGCCACGCCTTGCGCCCAGCGCTTTCTTAACACCCACTTCCTTCATGCGCATAGAAGCTTTGGCCGTCGAAAGATTCATAAAATTGATGCACGCAACGAGCAGGATAATGATGGCTATACATGAAAAAAGTCTGACATAGGTGATCTTTCCGCCCGTTTGTACGCCATTCTCATAGTTACCAAACAGATATGCATCGGAATATTTCCGAAGGAATAATGTGGAAGTTGAATCGTTGAAGGTGGTTTTTGTCAGGCCAGCCAGCTTTTGGTTGATATGATCTATGTCCGTGCCCTTTTTTAGCACAACAAAATTATCAAACGGGCCGCTGCTGATGCGTTTATCGCCTTTGGGCACAATCTGGTTCCAGGCATCCATGGATAGCAGGAAATCGTGCTGCTGGGATGAGCTGGCCGGGAAATCGGCGAAGACGCCAGTCACCATGCATTTACCTGAAAATGCCTGCCATTTCCATTCCATAATTTTCCCTATGGCCAACTCGGGCTCCCGAAACAGCTTAACAGCCATTGTTTGAGAGATTGCAATGGCGTTTTTATTGTGAAGCACCTCACTCGCTCGGCCTTGTATGAGCGGGACGGAAAATGCATGGAAGTAGTCACCGCTGACGAAATTTCCTCCCGCGCTGATGGTGTTGCTGCCCGCCGTTAAACTGAATGTTTGAAACCACGAAGCGGGCGTTGTCGTCACGGCCGTTTCCACTTCCGGTAGGTCCCTCAAAAGCGTTTCGCCCATCTGATCACCGGTTGCGTTGGAAGTAGCAATGCGGTTTCCAGCTTTTTCATGGATCATCACCTCATAAAGTTGATCGTCGTTCTCATGAAACTTGTCAAAATTCAGCTCGCTTCTGACCCATAGAGAAATGAGTAATGCGCAGGCCAGACCCGTGGACAGGCCAAGCAGATTGAGCAAAGTAAATTGCTTATCCTTCAACAGATAGCGCCAGGAATTTTTGAGATGATTGCGAAGGACGTCGAGGTTTAGCATATGGCTTATAGCTTACATTTAGTGGTTTAGGCACGGAATGTAAGTATGCTAATTTCTATTTAATATACAAGAAATTTATATATAAAAAGTGCGTCCATCAAAAATTGCCGGCAAAGCTTTTCCCCGTTCTCACATCTTTCAGCATAACAGAATCAATCGCCCCGATGCCTGAAAATGAAATGCCGAGTCCATAGATCTGTTTCAGCGGCTTTTTATAATTTGTTTCAAAAACCTCTTTTGCATTGATAAAAAGGCGGACATGCTTGTCTACAACCTTCAATGTTACGGTGCCGCCTGTGTGGAGGTCCACACCAAGGAAATTGAGCTGGTTGAGCTCGCCGGGCTTGGTCACTTCGGAAAATTGCAGGTCCGTCCAATGCGTGCAACCGGGCTTCATTACATCGAAGACATGCTTGGATGATTCTCCAAAAACGGTCACCCGCACCTGTGAGCAGCGTACGCCTGCGCGGGGAGCGGAAGTGTTGAGTTTGATAAAAAGCTCGAAGTTATCTGCGTCAATGTCTGTGCGTTGCGTATTGATGAAGTCTACGAAAAAGGTGCGGTTTGTGTCAATGCCCGCGCGCGAAACTTCCAGCGCACTTACGCTTTTCTTGTCCCTGGTCAGCAGATTTTGAATGTCGATCGGGTAAACCCTTGTTGTGTCGTACATCATTTTGGCCGTCGCCGTCCAGCCGTTCGTTTTGAGATAAACCGATGCTGTGTCCAAGGTCACGCCATTTCGCTTCAAAATAGCTGAGTAGCGGCCTGGAACTTCATAGTAATGCGAATAGAGACTGTCGCCCTCGATCAGCGAAATCCGTCTGCCATCGCCAAAATCAATGGTGTAATGTTCTTTGTTTACATCATAACTTTCGGGAATCCCACGCACAACAAACGCTGCTGAATGCGGATTTTCTCCAACTGGGTTCTGGCAAACAAGTGCAGCATTAACCGGTGCGGGCGACGAGAAAAACAGCTCGTAACTTGCAAATGCAACAGCAGCAATGAACACGGCCAAGATCAGGCCGATATAAACCGAACTCATTTTTCGCCGCTTTCTGACGGGCGCCAATATGGGCTCGTCGGGTAAAATGGCTTCAAAATAAGGCTGCGCTGTCCGTACAGGATCCTTGGTAACAACGGCGTGGCGGGGAGCTTCGGATACAAACTTTTCCCAATCACCATAGCCGACGTAACCGGCCAGTGCGTCGCGGGTCGCTTTCTGCGGATAGTAACGGACGTCTGTTTTGATTTTACCAAAGATCCTTTTTAGTGTATTCGGGCTGATCTGGACATTTGTTTTTTTGTAAAGAATATAACCCAGCCGCACATAGTCGCTGTTGGTCCAGGAGCCGATATCAGACTTGCCATACATTTCACTCACCAGCCGGCAGCAGTGATCCAGATGATCCAAAGAGCTTGCCCTGGCTTGTCCATTCTCCATATTTTGAAAGCAATAATCTACTAGAAATCAATTGTTTAGGTTGTCCATTCTTTTGATCAAGCAAATGGTCAGGATCGGCTTGTCTTAACCAAATTATGCAAAATTATATTTGCATAATCAAATAACATATCCCTCCGGCTTACCATTGAAACTCAACCCTAAACGCTAACCTATTAAAACTTATGAGACAAAAAATTCTACTGAGTTGCTTTCTCTTATTTGGCTGTCTTGCGCCTTTGCTCGCGCAAACCCGGCAAGTGTCCGGCAAGGTCGTTGACGAGCAGGCCAAAGAACTTCCCGGCGTCAGCATTGTGATCAAAGGCACGCAGCAGGGGACGGTCACGGATGTAAACGGGCTGTATCAACTAGCCGTTCCGGAATCCGGCTCGCCGATATTGACATTCTCCTTCGTGGGTTACCAGGCGCAGGACGTTCCCCTGAACGGACGTACAACCCTTGACGTTACCCTCGCACCCAACGATCAGTCGCTGGCGGAAGTTGTGGTGGTAGGATATGGAACGCAGAAGAAAAAAGACCTCACGGGTGCCATTTCCACGATCAGTTCCAAAGACGTGGCGGGGCGGCAGACATTGCAGGTTTCGGACGCATTGCAGGGAAGTGTGGCCGGCGTGTCGGTGACGCGTGCAGGCGGCGCGCCCGGCTCCGGCTCCAACATTCTGATCCGAGGCATAACCACCATTGGCACGAACAACCCGCTCGTTGTCGTGGACGGTGTGCCCGTGGCCAGCATTGATAATGTTAATCCCGGCGACGTCGAGAGTGTTACGGTTTTAAAAGACGCTTCTTCGGCTGCCATTTATGGTTCCAGGGGTGCAGCCGGGGTTATCCTCGTGACAACTAAACGTGCAAAATCAGGACAGAGCAGTTTGGAATACACCTACGAATACGGCGTTCAGCGCGCTACGGCCAAGCCTTCGTATGCGGGCGTTCAGGATTATATGCGCTACTTCAATGAGCAGGCAACGAATGATGGCGCAAGCCAGGGCCCGTTTGCACAGCCGCTAATTGATTCATATTTAGATAGTAACCGTGTTAATCCGGACCTTTTCCCAAACACCGACTGGCAGAAATCGATCATTAGCAGGTCCTCTGCACCTCGTCAGCGCCACGACATTGTGTTCACGATGGGCACGGGGAAAATCAGCACAAAAGCTTCGCTGGGATATGCCAGTGCGGGTGCATTTTATGATAACCGCAATTATAACCGCTATCTGTTCCGCATTAACAACGACCTGCAAGTGAGCAAGAAGCTGGGCATTAATCTGGATGTGTTTTATAAAAGAACAGCCAATCAGGGCAATGGTAACGAGCTGCTTACCACCGGCGCGTACAATCCGATATACGAAGCACGCGTAATGCCGCCGATTTATGATGATGTGTATGCCAATGGTAAACTTGCCCTTGGAAAAGACGGCCGTAATCCGCTGGCCCAGCTGCGGGAAGGTGGTTTTACCAAAACTTTGAATAACCAGATCGGCGGGAGAATGTCCTTAAATTACAGACCCATCGACGGACTGACGTTAACGGCACTGGTTGCGCCGGTTTTTGATTTGGATAAAAATAAATTTTTCTCAAAACAAGTGCGATTCACCAATCCGGACGGCTCCAATAGCACAGTTGTGAACCAGGCCAGGACTGTTTTAACCGAAGGAAGGTCGGAAGGCATTGCGATCAACGGGCAAGTGCTGGCCAATTATGTCAAAGAATTCAAAAGCGGGCATAGCATTGATGTGCTGGGCGGTTTTGAGGAAAATTACCGCTCGCTGGAAAATTTGGGCGCGATCAGAAGTGGCTTTGCATTAACTGATTACCCTTATCTCAATTCCGGCTCAACCGAGCTGCGGGATAACTCAGGAAGCGCAAATGAGTCGGGCCTGCATTCCTTTTTTGGGAGATTGCAATACAGCTATAAAAGCAAATATTCTTTACAAGGAAACCTGCGTTCAGACCTGTCGTCGCGTTTTGCGAATGCTTATCGCAGGGCGGTATATCCCTCACTTTCAGCTGGATGGACTATTTCGGAGGAGCAATTCATGAAGGATATCCGCTGGCTGTCTTTTCTGAAACTGAGAGGTTCGTGGGGAAAGGCGGGCAACGAGCGCTTGCTGAACAAGGACGGCAATCCGGCCTATTACCCTTATCTGGCAACCATTGATTTTTCAACTGCATTATTTTACCAGAATGGCGGCGTGGTTCCATTAACAGGCGGCGGGCAGCAGGTTTACGCAGTTGAAAATATCAGCTGGGAAACCAGCCGCACCACGGATATCGGTCTGGATGCCGCGTTTTTGAACGACAGGCTCACCTTGGGAGCAGACTATTATATGAAGAAAACAACGGACATTCTGCTGCCGCTCGACATTCCGCTTTATCTCGGATACGACAAACCGAACCAGAATGCAGGTGTCCTGAAAGTAAAAGGATGGGAACTTGAAATGGCTTGGCGGGACCGGATAGACAAACTGACTTACTTGGTTTCCGCCAATCTTTCGGACGCCAAATCAACAGTCGGCGATCTCAAAGGCACGGAGTTCCGGGAAGACCAGATCATCCGGAACGGGAGCGAGTATAACGAGTGGTTTGGGTATATTTCCAATGGTTTGTTCCAGACGCAGGATGAAATCAATGGTGCGCCCGTGCTGAATGTTACTACCAAGCCCGGCGACGTCCGTTACGTTGACATTAACAAGGATGGCAAGATTACAACGGATGATAAAGTGCTGCTGGGAGGCGCATTACCGCGCTATTTGTACGGCGGAAACCTGCGGGCCGACTATGCCGGATTTGATTTTGGTCTCAGTTTTCAGGGCGTGGCCAAAAAGCTTTCGAGGCTGAATAGCGAGGCTGTGCAGCCATTTGCAGAGGCTTTCGGTAACATGCCTGCGGATATGATCGGAAAGTTCTGGAGCCTGAACAATACTGCTGAGCAAAACCAGCAAGCCACATATCCACGCCTTTCCCGGACTTCCAACGCAGCCAATTACGCACTCTCGGATTACTGGCTGATTAATGGCGGCTATTTCAGGCTGAAAAACGTCACATTGGGATACACCTTGCAGCAACCGGGCGTGAAGAAGATCGGCATTCAATCGCTGCGGTTTTATGTGTCGGCCAATGATGTTTTTTCGCTTAGCAAATTTCCGAAATACCTGGATCCGGAATCGGCAAGCTATGCTTACCCGATCGTGACAACGCTGATGGCCGGTGCAACGATCCGGTTTTAAGGCTTCCGGTTTTATAAAAAATCAAAATCATTGATCATGAAAAAATTAATATATATCCTGCTCATGACATCGGTTTCGGCCTGTCATACTCTCGACCTCAACCCGCTGTCGGAGGCGTCCACTGCTACATTCTATTCCAATCAGACCGAGCTGGAACTGGCTGTGAATGACTTGTACAGAATCACGTTCTGGGGCAATGATAATGAACTTTTCAGCGATAACGAATGGCACCGCGCCCAGCTGACCAACGCCGTGATCGGCGGAACGATGAATGCAGATGACGTGCCCGTGCAAACTTACTGGCTTAACAGCTACAAAGCCATTGCCCGCGCCAATTCGTTTCTCGCCAACAAAGACAAAGCAGCTGCTAACACGCCTGCAGCGATCCTTTTAAGACTGGAAGCAGAAATGCGGCTGATCCGGGCCTATCAGTATGCACGCCTGATCACGCATTTCGGGGACGTTCCGCTGATGACCGAGCCTGTTACATTGACTGAATCTTACGGCATTGCGCGCACAAGCCAGGAGGAAGTGCTGGCATTTGTTTTCGCAGAGCTCGATTTTGCCGCCGCAAATTTGCCTGCAAACTATGGAGCTGCCGAAGTAAAACGGCTGACAAAAGGCGCTGCATTGGCTGTTAAGGCGCGCACAGCTTTGCATTTGGGTAAATGGCAGATTGCAAAAGAAGCTTCCGAAGCGGTTATGAAATTGGCCACTTATTCCTTGCACGATTCCTATTCTCAGCTTTTTGTAAAAGCAGGCGAAAGCAGTAAGGAGCTGATCATCAGCATTCCCAGAGATGAAAAACAGCAGGTTTTTGGCAATACAGCTTATGTCCAGGACAACATTTCGCGCAACGCAGGCGGCTATGGCGCACAATTACCGACGCGTGATTTGATGGACGCCTATGAATGTGTGGACGGAAAGCTGATCGACGAATCGCCGCTCTACGACCCTAAGATGCCCTTCAAAAACCGGGACCCGAGATTAAATGCGACCATCGTAGAGTTTAACACGCAATGGCTGGGCTATAACTACACTCCGCATCCCGACTCGCTGACGATTTTTAGTGTGAAAGAAAACAAAAAAGTCCCAAACAAGGACACACGCGCAGTGGCTGCATTTGCGAGTTTTACGGGTTTTCTTTGGAAAAAAGGCATTGATCAAACCTGGCCGGAGCGGCTGGTTGAAGACAATGATGCCATCATAATCCGCTATGCAGAAATGCTGCTGACCTACGCGGAAGCGAAAATTGAACTGGGCGAAATTGACGAAACGGTCGTGGATGCGATCAACCAGGTGCGGGCGCGGGCCTATGGCGTTACGGTGGACAAAACAACCGCTTACCCTTCCATTAAGCTTTCCAATGCCGCCGCTTTACGGCAGATACTCCGCCGCGAGCGCCGCGTGGAGTTTCCACGGGAAGGATTGCGCTACATGGATCTGATCCGGTGGAAGTTGGCAGAAAAAGTGCTTGTCAAACCTGTGATAGGCCTGCCTGATCCGGCTGCACAGAATCGTACGAAATGGCCGTTTCCAGGAGTGACGCCGATTGATGCGGACGGCATTGCGGATTATAGCGGCTTTGGAACAGATGTAAAAGTCATTGCCCAACGCAATTTTGATAAAACAAGGCAATATCTCTGGCCGATTCCTGCCGTCGAGCGCCGTGTAAATCCGGGAATTACCCAAAATACAGGTTACTAATCATACCATTTTATATCTCATAATCAGAAACTTGGTGTAATCACACTCGTTTTAAACCATTTTATTTTAATGAAAAAATTTAACCATTGCTTTGCAGCATTGCTGGCATTGCTTAGCCTTTCCGTTATTGCTCAGCCTAAGACCAAACCTAAACCCTCATTCAGCGGCATCTATCCGCATCTTGCCATGTATAACAACGAGGGCGAGTGTGGAACGGGTGCCGTTGTGGGCTGGGCCGGAAAGCTTTGGGCGATCACGTATGCGCCGCATTTGCCCTTCGGCTCTTCGGATAAGCTGTATGAAATCGGTACGGACCTGACGCAAACGGTCCGCCCGGAAAGCATCGGCGGAACGCCAGCCAACCGCATGATCCACCAGGAAAGTAACCAGCTTTTTATTGGTCCTTACGCCATAGACGGCAAGGGAAATGTAAAGACGATTTCGTACAAAACAATGCCGGGCCGGCACACCGGCAATGCGCGCCATCTGACCGATCCTGCCAACAAAATTTACTATGGCACCATGGAAGAAGGTTTTTATGAAGTGGACGTCAAAACATTGGCAGTGAAGACTTTGTATGAAGATGGGAATGTCAAAAACAATAAAAGAACAGCGGATAAGCAGACTTATCAATACAATGGATTGCTTCCGGGAACACACGGAAAAGGTTACTATTCCGGTCAGGGCGTGACTGTTTACTCCAATAATGGTGAGCCCGGAAAGCTTGCAGAGAAGCAGTTTGATATTGAGTCGGGTTCACTGTCTGAATGGGACGGTAAGGATTGGAAAGTGGTTCGCCGCAACCAGTTTGTGGAAGTGACGGGGCCGGGCGGCATTCTGGGCAACAAAAATCCGGCAACCGATCCGATCTGGGCAACAGGCTGGGATCACAAATCGGTGCTGCTGGGCGTGCGGGACAATGGTAAGTGGACATTTTTCAGGCTGCCCAAAGCAAGTCACAGTTACGACGGCGCCCACGGCTGGAACACAGAATGGCCGCGCATCCGGGATGTAGGAACAGAAGCAAAACCGGATTATCTGATGACGATGCACGGCATGTTCTGGGAATTTCCAGGCCATTTTTCCTCTAAAAATACGGCGGGGATCCGGCCGCGGACTTCATACCTGAAAGTGATTGGTGACTTTACGCGCTGGAAGGATCAGCTGGTTTTTGGTTGTGACGATTCGGCGCAGAGGGAATTTTTGAACAAAAGAAAAGCCAAAGGCAACATTGAGGGGCCGGGTCAATCCAATTCCAACTTGTGGTTCACTTCTCTGAACCAGCCGGATCAGCTAGGCCCGAATACAGCCGAGGGAGCCGTTTGGTTGAATGAGAAAATCGCGGCCAATGCTACTTCCGAGCCGTTTCTGTTCAGCGGATGGGCCAACCGTTCCGCCTGGATCCAGAACAATGGCGACGCTGAGGTGACTTTTACATTCGAAGTGGACAAAAATGGAAATGGACTTTGGACAAATCTTAAAACATTAAAAGTAGGGGCAAAAAAGGCTGCTAACATCCAATTTAACGCGAATGACGGAGGAGAATGGATCAGGATCAAGGCGGACAAACCGACGAATGCGTCGGCGCACTTTTCGTACATTGCCAATGACCCGCGTAAGACGGCTCCCGATGCGATTTTTGCAGGTTTGAGTGATGTAACAGCACCGGCCAGCTCGGGCGGGTTGCTTTACGGCCTGGGAGATAACCGCCGCGCGCTGGGTGTTGCAGCCATGGATTATTCGGCAGGAAAGCCAACATTGTCAGGTTATTATGAGCTGGATGCCGACATGAATCTGGTACGAAAGGAAGATGCTAAAACGCTTTCTTTTATTCAGAATAAGTTTGCTATCCCGCAAAAAGTGGTGACTGTTGACGAATCATCCGTCCTGGTTGTGGACGACAAAGGACGAAGATGGAGGTTGCCGCTTGGCGATAATGCTTTTACGGGCCTTACCAATGATGGCGCGCTGCGCATATGCCGCGAAGTGTCAACGGAGCGTGATCTTTTCAACTGCCATGGTACTTTTTATGAACTGCCGGCTGAGAATGCGGATGGTTATGCCAAAATCCGCCCGGTTTCATCTCATAATCTGCGTATTAATGATTATGCATCTTACCGCGGTTTGCTGGTGATGACCGGCGTGGACGCTAAGAATCTGAAAGGAAACAAGCACATTGTTGCTTCAAGTGATAACAAGGCGGCGGTTTGGGCAGGGGCGATCGATGATCTCTGGAAACTCGGCAAACCCACCGGCCAGGGCGGTCCGTGGAAAGATGCTGCTGTGAAAGCAAATGCTGCATCGGATCCTTATCTGATTGGTTTTTATGACAAAAAATCATTGAAGCTTTCTCACAAAGCCAACAATGATGTCACGTTCACGATGGAAGTGGATCCGGTTGGAAACGGACCTTGGATGGAAGCCGGGAAGTTCACGGTGAAGGCAGGTGAAACATTCACATTTGATTTTCCAAAAGACTTCGGAGCCAGATGGATCAGGTTCAAAACCGACAAAGACTGTGTGGCTACAACGTGGTTGGATTACAAATAAAAACGAAAGCAAGACTGTCCCACAGGCAGTCTCGCTTCTTATATCATTTAGTCAATCATTTTACCATTTTAGTCAATCATCTTACCATTCACTTTTACATTGGTCAGCCTGAAATCCTGAACGACGGTTTTGTCATAAGCTCCATTTTTTGCGGAAATATTCAGGTTCTCGAATTTGAATTTGGACAACTTATCATAGTCGCCGGGGCTGACATCAAAAAAGACTTCGCATTTCAGATCAATGTTTTTCAGGCTGATATTGTCGCAGTAGGACAGGGGCACGTCTTTACGTCCTTTCAAATCAAAAAACTGCTTCCAGGGCTTTACATAGATCAGACTGTAAGCGTAACCCGTAATGTTCTCAACGCTCACAAACTCGTATTTCTGCGGTGTGTCCGGTCTCATTTTAAGCCATAGCACACGCATAGCGTTGGTAATGTGGCAGTTGCGCATCACAATGTTCTTATTATGAATGGCTTCGCTGCCACACGTGAGCGCCGCGTGACAGAACCCAAATTCTGAATCTTCTATAATTACATTCGTGTTCGCACCATTCCCCGCATCCTTGTCGGCATAAGGGCCTTTTCCACCTTTCAATGCGATAGCATCATCATTTACAGCCAGATAGCACCCCTTGATCAACACATTATTACAAACGTCGAGATCGATTGCATCCGTGCTGGGCGCCTTAATGGGCACATGCGGGGCCGTAATCCGAACATTCAAGATCTTAATGTTATTGCATTGATAATAGTGGCTCGTCCAGAAACCGGAATTTTGCAGCCGCACATCCTGAACCTGCACATCATTGCTTTTCCATATAAAAACCAGCCTCGGGCGCGACACTTCCAGGTTAGTACAATTCGGATTTTCCTTTCTTCTCTGCCAGAATGCCTTCCAATAATTCAGCCCATTTCCGTCAATCGTTCCTTTTCCTGAGATTGTAAAGCCATTCACGCCATACGCATTCACCAATGCCGGGAAGTAATCCAGCGTCTGACCTTCCATCCGGGACGGCATCATCGGGTAATCCGCAATCTTATCTGAGCCTTTCAACACCGCGCCTTCGGAAACATACAAATGCGTTTTTGGCTTGAAAAACAGGGCACCGCTCAGGAACGTACCTTTTGGAACAATGATCACGCCGCCGCCTTGCTGATGCGCCAAATCTATTACTTTCTGGATAGCTGCCGTTTGTACTGCGTTGCTATCCGCTGACACCCCGTGTTTTGTAATGACAAACTGTTTACCCAAATCCGAAAGCTCAATTTTGGAACTGTCTGAAAACCAGTCTGGTATTTCGGTGCCGTCAGGGAATTCAGTGGATTTTTTTGTTTGAGCAAATGAAATAAGAGCGCATACGCTTGTAAGGAGCAACAGACAAAATTTTGGCATAACAAAGATTTCTGATTGTTAGTGTATCGCTTTCCGATGCAAAATGAGCATCGCGTCTTTCGTAATGTTGTAGAGAGGAAGTGCCCGGCCGAATATACTGATAATGTACTTCCAGGGTTTTCAGACTGCGTCAATCACCTTTGATTTTTACGCCCAAGGGGATCGATACTTTCATCCAAAGGGCATAACTTGGTGCTGAGATACAAACATATCAATAAAATATTATCACATGAGTACAAATGAAAATGCTGCTGCACCGGCAGTTCCGATTTCAAAAGCTTTGGTTTCCAACGGATTCTTATTCATTTCGGGCCAGATCGGCTCGGCAGGCGGGCAGCTGGTGACGACATCTTTCCAGGACGAGGTCAGGCAGGTGTTTACGAATATTGAAACCATACTCAGCGAGCACAATTTAACATTCAGCCACATCGTCAGCGTCACCGTATACCTAACCGATATGCGCTATTTCGACGAACTCAACGCCGTATACCAAACCTACTTCACCGACCGCTTCCCAACCCGCACTTGCATAGCCGTAGCAGGTTTGCCGAAACAAGCCAGGGTTGAGTTGACTACTATGGCTTGTTTGGAATTGCAGTAGAGCTGGATTTAATAGGCACGCTGAAATGAATAAAAAACGCCGCTCCGGTAACCCAGAACGGCGTTTTTCTTGTGCTGGTATTACGCGTTATAGCTTGGATCAAATTCCACGATCCATTCTATTCCATATTTGTCTCTGAACATGCCAGCGTAGGTTCCCCAGGGACTTTCGTCTATTGGTCCTTCAATAGTTCCTCCTGCTGACAGTCCGTTGAAAATTTGCTCGGCTTCTTCACGGCTTTCTGCGCTGATGGATATTTTGGACCTGTTTTCACTTTCGCTTACCCGGCCCATAAATTCCGGCACATCATTGGCAATCAATACATTGTGATTTCCTATGGGTAGAACGATGGTCATTATTTTATCTGCCTCGTTTTCTGGGATCGGAAACTCATCGTTTGCCAGGTCTTTGAAACGGACGATCTTCGTGAAATCACCGCCAAAAACGGATTTGTAAAAATTAAATGCTTCTTCCGCATTTCCATTGAAATTGATCCAGGGGTTGATTGTTCTCATAATTTGGGTATATTTTTAGTTGATTCTTGTGCTTACCAGCATTTGTTCTCGTACGGTTGGCAGAGAAGCTTTTTGCTATATTACTGCAATAAAGCAGATATAGGCATCACAAAGGTGAAACTAAGTCCTGGCCCTGACACTGTGCAAATGCGACAATCTAGGGGGTGAATACCGCCAAACTTTGACAATGCTCGGCGCCTCAGTTAAAGCTCGCCCTGAATTCCAGAGGGGAAAAGTTTGTCTTTGATTTAAATAACTTATTGAAAGACTGCGGATGCTCAAAGCCGAGCTGGTAGGCGATTTCCCCTACTGTCAGATCGCTGAATGTCAGCACCTCCTTTGCTTTTTCAATCAGCTTGTTGTGAATGTGCTGCTGCGTATTCTGGCCGGTCAGTGCGCGGAGCATATCGCCCAGGTAGCGGGGCGAAACGTGTAGTTCGTCGGAAAGATACTGGACGCTCGGCAGTCCTTTCAGCAGGGCGGTTTCGTCGTCGAAATAGTTATTTAGCAATTGATCCAGCTTTTCCAGCAATGCATTGTTGATCGGTTTGCGGGTAATGAACTGGCGTTTGTAAAACCGCTGACTGTAATTCAGCATCAGCTCCAACTGCGAAATCAGCACATCCTGGCTCAGGTCGTCGATCGCCGTTTCGAGCTCGTCGCCGATGTTGCTGGCAATGCCTTCGATGATCAACTTTTCTTTGTCCGATAAATGCAGCGACTCGGTCACCGAGTAAGAGAAAAAGCCATAATGTTTCATTTTGGCGTCGAGAGGATAGTTCCGAAGAAAATCAGGATGTACCAGCAATGTAAATCCCAGGGTTTCTTCGGCCACCTGAATGCCCGTCAGCGGCTGGCCCGGCGAGGAGAAAAACATGCCGCCTTCCTGAAAGTCGTAGGTTGTTTGCCCATAGCGCATCCGGCAGCCCGCCGATTCGTTGTAGGTGATGTTATAGAAATCTATTGAAAAAAGTTTCGGCCAGCATTTCGGCTGTGATCCGCACCTTATTGAAATCGAGCAAGCTGATCAGCGGGTGCAATGGTTGTGGCAGGCCGAATGCGCGCTGCATTTCAGAAATGGAATGGTACACGCGCGGTTTGAGATGTTCCCTTTTCATAGCCGGTAGTGATAAAAAGTCCCGCTTTCCGCTCGCGGAAATAGGGGAGAAATGCCTGCGTCACCCGCACTACACCGAAGAAATTGGTTTCCATTTGTTGAACCAGCTGCTCGTCGGTCATCGCTTTCAATGCGCCAAACAATCCATACCCTGCATTATTAAATACAACATCAATATCGCCCAAAGCCAGCGCCTGCTGCGTGATTTCACGGATTTGCCGCGCGTTGGTCACATCGAGGGGCAACACGGTTACCTTATTCAGCGCATTGAGTTCTGTTTCATTTTCAGGCTTGCGCATGGTCGCGATCACCTTCCAGCCTTTGGCCGCAAACAATTTGGCCGTAGCCCTTCCGATACCTGTTGAAGCACCGGTAATAAAAATCGTCTTTGTCATTTGTCTTGCTTATTTTTTTCGAGAGACAAATTTCCGTGGCTTGCGGCTGGCGCTCGTAGTGGATGTGGAGATTGTTGTAGCCGAAATGGTCTTGCCAATAGCTGGATGCATATACGGAATGCACCCTCAATTTGGATACAACATTTCCTGTTTCGGCTACAAGCGCTGTGTTACGATCACCGAATTTTGCCTTATAAAAATTCAAATGATATGCAGACAGAATAAAAGAAAGTAGCACTGGTTACAGGAGCAAATACAGGCGTGGGATACCAGATCGCCAAATCACTTGCTGATGAAGGCTACACCGTTTACGTCGGTGCCAGAAACAAGGACAAAGGGGACGCTGCCGTTACCGGGATAGGCAAACAGTCAAAAGCGATTCAATTGGATATTACCGATTCCCAGTCCATCGACGCAGCAGTAAGGCAAATTCAAAGCGAAGCCGGATACCTGACGCTGCTGGTCAATAACGCAGCAATCTCAAATGCAGGAAAACCGGGACGCACCATGGAAGAGGTCCTTGGAGCTCAGCGCGCCAGTATTGCGCCTATCGATGAAATGAAAAAGGTCTGGGAAACGAATGTGTTTGGTACACTTGCCGTGACACAAGCCTTTTTACCTCTATTAAGGAAAGCCGACACAGCACGGATTGTCACAGTGTCGAGCGCACTGGGTTCCCTTACTTTGAATGCCAATCCGGCTAACCCCTTCCGCTCTGCGTTCGACGCCGCTTATGGCGCATCCAAAACTGCACTCAATGGTATTTTCCTTTCACTGGCGATCGATTTAGAGAGTGCAAATATCAAAGTACACCTGGTAAGTCCGGGTTTTACGGCAACGGCTCTTAATAATTTCCAGGGAACCGATACGGTAGAGGAAGGTTCCAGGGAGCCAATAAGGGTGGCCCTGGCAGAAGACCTTCCCACAGGAAGCTTTACAGGACCGGCTGCCTATGCGGGAGCAGATAACATTGTTCCGTGGTGATAGTAAAAAGGTCAAAATCCCGTGGCTGGAAATAGTTACGGGATTTTGATACATTTATATGATGAAAAATAAGGAAGACAAATTGATTCGGTTCATAACCATATCGGAAACGCATGAGGCCTTCGGCTTGCCCAAACCCCAGCATCCGTTGATCAGCCTTGTCCATTTCAACGAGCGCAACCCCTTTAATACAAGCATGGCGCCGATCTACGACTTGCTTAGCTTTTATAAGATCACCTTCATCACCGATAACAACGGAAGGCTAAAGTATGGAAGGGACTATTATGATTACGATGAAGGAAGCATGCTGTTCCTGGCGCCTAACCAATTAGTGGGCAGCACGGACTATAATAGCAAGACCTACTGTTACATTCTGCTCATACACCCCGATTTTTTATTGGGCCACCCGTTGGCAAGTAAGATCAGGCAATATGGCTATTTCGCATATTCAGCTAATGAAGCACTTCATTTGTCCGACACCGAAAAGGAAAATATCCTTTCGATTTACAGGAATATGGAACAGGAGCTCAATAGCCGTGTAGATGAATTCAGTCAGGAGGTCATGATCGCACATATCGAACTGCTGCTGAGCTATGTTAACCGCTATTACAAGCGGCAGTTTATTACACGCAAAGTGGTCAACCATGATATACTGTCGAAAACAGAAGCCATACTGGATAATTATTTGAACAGCCAGCAATCCCTGCATGACGGGGTTCCTACCGTTCAGTTTCTTTCCGAAAAACTGAACCTCTCGCCGGGTTACTTAAGTGATATGCTCCGTTCGCTGATCGGGCAGAATGCACAGCAGTATATCCATGAGAAATTAATCGAGAAAGCAAAAGAGCGGCTGACCACGACGCAGTTAAGCATGTCCGAAATTGCCTATGAGCTTGGTTTTGAGCATTCGCAAAGTTTCAGCAAGCTATTCAAAAACAAAACCAATCAATCTCCAATGGATTTCAGGGCTTCGTTTACGTGATAAAGTCGCTCAAAGAGAGTAAACATTAGCATGGTAGGCGTCCAGGTTATTCCCAGATTTAAAACTCGATCCTGGTGAGTAAAATTTGCAGATTATTGAACTCACCGAATTACTCACCAAAAATCTCTGGAAAATTGAATATTTTGGGGTAATCTTGAAAAGAAAAAGCCTGCAAATCTATTGATTAGCAGGCTTTATTATTTCTTCAAGTGATCCCGCTGGGATTCGAAGCCGATCGCGGCACCGCCAGGACCCATACATTAAAAGCGGCCGGCGTTCCGGTGTATTGCTCTTCCAACTGAGGTATGGAATTGCAATTAGACAAAAATAGCCCCCTTTCGAGGCGCCTTTGTGATCCCGCTGGGATCATATTTTTTGAAGTAACAAGTTGTTTATCAATTGTTTACGCCCTGCCAAATCATTTACTCACCTTGTCACTCACCAACTTGCGGTGACTAGCTTGCAATTAGCTCAAAGATAGAATTATATGTCAAAGGTCCCGCCTACGATGTGCAAGCTTTTCAGTGGCTCGGAAGGGAAGAGGCTAAATTGTCGTGACACTGTTAGCACAACGGTGACCTCCAAAAGACGTTCTTTAGTCCGATCCTAGGTTCAGTGTCTTCATCTTAAAATAGCATCCCTCGCACACGACTCTATATTTCGCGAATTTCATCGCATTGCGGCTCCATCCATCTTCTGCAACCCTTATTGTTTCACATTCGTCACACCATGCTTGAAAGTCATCCTCGTCCGACAGCTCCATTCCTTCAATGGTTTCGAAAGATTCTTCAAAACCAACTTTGGTATCGAAATTCAGGTGTTGACACACAAACGCAACTCTTCTATATTCGTGATCGCCGCATTCTATGTACTTGTTCTTAATGTTCTTCGCTGTTTCATTGTCAACAAATTCGGTTATGACCAGAAAGATCATTAATCCTTCGTCGTTGACGGGCCGGTAGACACCAATCCCTTTTATAAGTTTAACCGAGATAGCTGTGAATTCCCAAGCTTCAAACTCATCGCTGGCGAAGTGCCCCTCGGTTAGTTTGGCGAAATTGAAACTCTCTCCAAAATCCCTTATCTGACTCGTGGGTTCCTTAACATTTTCCAAAGTATTTTCATTGTGCCATGACCACATCCATGTTTCGGATTTTGACGAGAAGCTCCCTACTTGAAAATATTTAAAATTGAGTTCAGTGTCATCGGTGGAGAAAGTCAGTAAACCGGTTGCTTGATTGTAGAACCAGTTTGCCTGAGCGATGTCAAAAGTTTCTTTGAATTGGTCCTGCAAAGCTTTCAGTTCGTCAATACAATCGCCGGCAAAAGCGTTGTAGTCAGTTATCTCCATACGGTTTAATTTTTAGAAGGTCCAAATAGTCATGCGTGTAAGAAGCTAGTACAATATGCGGGGTAACTTCGTATTGCAATCGGCTACTCTTGGAAACAAATATAGCCAAATCCATAATCTACTTATTTTCCACTCTTCCAGGAATATTTATAAAACTCTCCCGCCAGCGACTCCGGAGCGTTTGGGCGGCCAGATTAGATTGTGACACAATCTGACATCTGGCCGATTGCGGTTAAGAGGCAATCAATGTTCTAATATTTTCAATACCGGGTTTGCATACAGGAAGGAAAAAGTTATAATCTTTGCTTTGTTGACTACCGCCTAAGAGGAAGAACCAAGTAGGTTTATTGCCTCGAAATTAGAAGAATTTGATAATATCATAATTGGCAATTTCTTTGGCGAGGTGATACGAAGAAATTCCAGAATTGTTTTTGCTATGCGGGTTTGCTCCTGCGTCGAGCAGTAGAGTTATTGCACCACCTTTTCCTTGCGAAGCCATCACAGCGCGCCACAATGGCGTGTTGCCATGTTCATCACAAATCTCAATATTTGCACCATTTTGAAGCAATAAAGAAATTGCTGCTAGGTTATAAGATTGAACCGCAAAATGCAATGGTGCCCAACCATTTTTGTCTTGAAGATCAACATTCGCACCCGCTGTAAGTAAACTATCTGTCATATTGGTGTTACCAGCAATTATACTGTAAAATAACGGTGATCTGCCATCTCGATCTACGAAACTCAGGTAGCTTTTCGCAGTGTCCACGTTGCCTTCTTGAATTAACCTGATGTTCTCGGTAGATAACTTTTGACCTTTCATTTTGCTGTGTATTAATTAAAATATAGTTTTTGAGAGTTAGAAGTATCTCGATTTAGGGGACAAGCTCAACCAGGCAATGCCAAATCTACCGAGTTTTTGAAGCACTGGGAATGGCCAGAAGATATTTCTTTTTAACAGTTGATTTTGGGCATTAATACTGTCTAGGCCGACCGCAAAGATGAGCATTTGCAAATTGTTCCAAGACGATTAATCGAAACATCTTCATCCTCTGGATAGGGCACATTGCTAAGCCAAGTCTATAAGGCTGGGCATATTAGGCGGTTCCATCCATAGTTAAAAAGTCCTGAAAATTATTTTTCCCTTGCCGTTTTCACCTTCTCTCTCGCGATCCCCTCTCACAATAGGAGGGGTCGTGAGAGAGAAGGTGCAGCGCTATCCTTCCGTGCCAGACCTTCGTGAGAGCCGACCTTTCAGAGCCTGCATATCCTCACTAACCTTCGTATCAAGAATCTTGGCGTAAATCTGCGTAGTACGAATGTTCGTATGCCCAAGCATTTTAGAAACACTCTCAATCGGAACGCCATTTTGCAAAGTAATAGTAGTGGCGAACGTATGCCTGGCTACGTGTGAAGTAAGAACTTTATTAATCCCACAGATTACGGCAATTTCTTTCAGATAATCATTCATCTTCTGATTACTAGGCACAGGAAATACTAATCCACGCGCCTCGCAAAGTGGATGTTCTTTGTATCTGTCAATAATTTGAAGCGCTTCCGGTAATAGCGGAATATGCGATTTAACATTCGTTTTAGTCCGCTGGCTGAAAATCCACTGCTCTCCGTCAATTCCCCTGGCTATCTGGCTTTTTTCGAGCTTCTGGACATCAGAATAGGCCAGGCCAGTGAAACAACAAAAAAGAAAGGTGTCCCGCACCTGTGAGAGCCGGTCGCTGGCAAATTCTTTGCTGGCCATCAAGTCTAGTTCAGCCCTGGTTAGAATTGCCTTATCAACCTTCTTAAACTTGCCCTTGAAGTTCAAATAAGGGTCGAGATTAATCCAGCCATTACCCAGGCAAATGTTTACGATCTTACGAAACATTTTCATGTGTTTCACCACAGCATTGTTGCCCATCTTGCGGACAGAGCGGAGATAAAACTCGTAATCGGCTATGAAAGCAAAATCTATGCGGCTGATGTCAAAATCAGTCGTGCTGTAATCCCTCTTTAAAAATGCCACGGTGTGACGTTCAAGAACCTTGTAGCGGTTGAATGTGCCGATCGCATATTCCTGGCCAATCAATGCCTTCATCCGCTCGTTGTGGTCTGCGATCACTGTCATCAATAATCGCTGTTTTGGGCCAACGCCTAGATATTTGTTTTTGATCGTTTCCGCTGTTATCAATGCTCCGTCACGAACCAGGGCGGCGTGGGCATCTAACAATTGCTGTTCGAGATTACCGAGATAGGCATTAACAGACTTCACGGCCTCTTTCGCGCCAGTCACTCTACCAGCCACCGCATTCCACCGGCTAGGCTCGCATTCCCGCCCGGTCGTAAATTCTGCTCTTTTACTTTCAACCGTAATCCGTAAGTAAATCGGCACCGGCACTTTTTGATAATTCTTCGGCTTCTTCAAATAGAAAAGCAGACTGATCTTTGTTTTCATACCCCTTTCAGGTTAAAAGTTGAACAAAAGTAGTCTTGCAAGCCTAATCAGCACAAGATGTTTACGTCGTGAACATCTTCACACACAATAAGTTACAGCGATTCTGGTGAGTAAAGCTTGCAGATTCTCGAACTCACCGAATCACTCACCAAAAATTTGTGAAAAATTGAATATTTTGGCATAACCCGGGAAACAAAAAAGCCTGCAATCGTTTGATTTGCAGGCTTTTGATGCTTTTTGTTATTTCTTCAAGTGATCCCGCTGGGATTCGAACCCAGGACCCATACATTAAAAGTGTATTGCTCTACCAGCTGAGCTACGGAATCGTTTTTGCAACTTTCTTTATTAATTGGATTTGCACGGGGCGTTTCCGTAATTGCGATGCAAAAGTAGAATTCAAAAAAGTATAATGCAAGCCCTGAGTAAGAAATACCTGTTAATTTGGATTTTTTTGGGAACTGTCATTGCCCCTGAAACAGCCTTTTCAGCCAATAAAAAAGAGTTAAAAACGGCTGATTCTCTGTTTGCTATGGCAAGATACCCCGAGTCACTTGTACTCTATAAAAAAAATTTTAGCGAAGACGAAAAAAATAACCAGAGCCTGCTTCTCAAACTGGCTTTTCTGGCCGAAAAGACAAATAACTACACCGATTGCCTTTTTTATCTCAGCAAACTCGCCCTCACAAACCCGTCCCGGCGCCTTTTTGAAAAAATGGATAAGCTGGCGGCTGAACAGAATCTAACCGGCTATGAATTCGACGATTACAACTATTTTATAATTTTTTATAGAAGATATGGTGATTACATTCCAATATTGCTTCTAACTTTGGGGACGTACATAGTGGTAATAATGGTTTCAAAAGTTCGAAGAGGCGAGCCGATACTGCAAATACATAAGGTGTCAATTGTCGTGTATCTGCTTGTGTTACTGAGTATTCTTAACGTGCCGTCGCTTTACCGGACTTGCATTATCATTAACGAAAATACGTTCCTGAGAGATGAGCCGTCATCGGCGGCCCCGGTTATCGATCGGGTAGGAAAGGGGCATAAGCTGACAATTGTGGGCTCGGTGGACCACTGGAACCGGGTTATATGGAACAACCGGATCGTCTATATACGTAAAAGTGACCTTTGGAATATTTAAGTGCGGCGCGGGTATCATTTTTGTAACGAGATAAGTTTATATATATTTAGGACAAATTTTTTTTTAAATTAACGATGTATGAAAAAGCCAATGAAACGTTTTTTACTATTGATCGCAGGAGTTGTAATGTTAGGGTTTGTGTCGTCTTGCAAAGAGGAAGGTCCTCACAAAGATGATATTGTGAAGTTCTCCGCAGTTATAAATAGTAGTGCTACTGTTCCAAAAGCTACTTCCGCTGGACAAGGCACAGGTGTTTTTGAATACAACAAAGCCACCATGGAATTGAAATACAACATTAATTATCAGAACGTTACACCGACTTCTGTAAACATCCACACGGCAAGCCCATCATGGGAGGCAGGTCCGTTGGTGTTCACATTGGCTGATAAGCCTACGGGCAGCCAGGTTCAGGGAACACAGAAGCTGAATACTGAGCAACAAACACAATTGATCCTGGGAATGATGTATGTTAACATCCCGAGCGTGAACAACATTTATGGTGAAATTCGCGGACAGATCCTTGCTGATAAAATCGAAGAATAGAAACTTTTAGGAGTTTTTAACCATATAAAAAAGGCTTGCAGCGAACACTGCAAGCCTTTTTTCGTGCCGTAATCCGAACATTAATTTTTCTTTTTCTTCTTCTTGGCCGTTTCGTACGCTTCAACTTCTTTCATCAGCGATTTCAGATCGTCGGTCGTGTCGGCGGTGAAGTCGATGGTTTGTGAATAATCCGTGGCGCTGATGTTGAGGACATCGATGGGTTTATCGAGATAGGTTTGAATTTCTTCAAGCATCGGTTTTTCCTCAGGGCTGCAAAATGACACGGCGCGGCCCTTTTGCGTTCCGCGTCCTGTGCGGCCTACCCGGTGCACATAGTTTTCAGCCTGTTCAGGAAGGTCGTAATTCACCACATAATCAACATTGGCAATGTCTATTCCCCTGGCGCTGACGTCGGTGGCGATCAGCACTTTGGTATTGCCTTTCTTGAACTCGTTCAATGCTGTAAGCCGGTCGGCTTGTTCCTTGTCGCCGTGAATGGTTAAGCTCTTGATCTCCATTCTTTCCAGCGCATTGAAAACCCTTTCGGCGCGCACTTTTGTGCGGACAAAAACGAGGATTTTGCTATCCGGATTTTCTTTGATGACGCGTTCCAGGAAAAATCGCTTGTCATCCATTTCGACAAAAGCAACCGAATGGGTAATGTTCTTAGCAACCCGGTCATTAGGGGAAATCTGGATGCGTATGGCATTCTTTACAAGCGAATAGGCGAGTTTCTTGATCTTCTCATTGATCGTGGCGGAGAAAAATAGCGTTTGCCTGCTCTTAGGGAGAAATTTGATCAGATCCTGAATGTCTTTAATAAAACCCAGGTCGAGCATATGATCGGCTTCGTCGAGGATCAGGATCTCGATGCGGTCGAGCTTAATGTGGCCCTGACTTACCAGATCGAACATTCTCCCGGGTGTGGAAACGAGCACATCAATGCCTTTTTCCAATTGTGCGATTTGCGGACCTTGTTCTACGCCGCCAAAAACGCTGAATGCCTTAACCCTCGTATGCTGCGCCAGTTTCGCAAAAACTTCAGTGATCTGGATCGCAAGTTCCCGCGTAGGGACCATCACTACGCATTTGATCCCTTCTGAGCGGCTGGAAACTTTTTGTTTGTGTAATTTATCAATGACCGGAATCGCAAAGGCGGCGGTTTTACCCGTTCCCGTTTGCGCAATGGCCAATACATCCTCGCCCTTCATAATCGCCGGAATAGCCTTGAACTGAATGTCTGTGGGCTTTTTAAACCCGGCTGTATCGAGGCTGCGCTTGATCTCGGAGGCAATGTGGTAATCTTCGAATTTCATAAAATATGGATTGTAAGGCGGCTTTTCTGGTTCGCCGCCTTCTAAAAACTGCCCAAAGATACGCTGTTATCCAAGACCGCACGATTAATTGTTGAAGGCTTCGGCAATCAGTTCTTTTTGGCGCTCGTTCAGGTTTTCGGGAATTTTTATATCAAATGTTACATACAGGTCCCCGAAACTTTCCGCTTTTTTGTAAACAGGAAAACCTTTTCCTTTCAATCTGACAACACTTCCATTCTGTGTTTCGGCCTTAACGGGAAGCTTTACTTTTCCGCTAAGGGTTTCGATGATCAGTTCACCGCCCAGCAATGCAGTTTTGAGGTCGAGCTCCACTTTCTGATGAATGTCGTCGCCGGTCCTTCTGAGCTTATCGTCGGCAGCAATGTTGAATGTGATGAAAAGATCTCCGTTCTGGCCGCCACTGGCACCCGGACCGCCGTGGCCTGCGATCTTGATTGTCTGGCCGTTTTGAATGCCTGCGGGAACGGTAATGCGGATGTTTTTGCCGTTAACCGTGATCGTCTTCTTTTGCGTATGATATGCTTCCTGTAATGTCAGGTGCAGCTCGGCCTGGTAATCCTGGCCGCGCAATGTCCGCTGCCTGCCGCCGCCAAAGCCGCTTGAAGAACCGAACATGGATTCAAAAAAATCGGAAAAGTCGTTGCCGCCTGTCTGCCACTGGCCTTGCTGGCGCGACGAATGAGCCCGGGACTGGCGCGCCCTTTCAAACTCATCACTATGCTGCCAGTCTTTACCATACTGGTCGTATTTTTTTCTTTTTTCAGGATCGCTGAGCACTTCGTTGGCTTCATTTAGCTCCTGGAACTTCTTTTCAGCTTCTTTATCGTCCGGATTTACATCGGGGTGATATTTCCGGGCCAGTTTGCGGTAAGCGTTCTTTATGTCCTTGTCCTGCGCGTTTTTATCTACGCCAAGGATCTGATAATAATCTACGAATGGCATAATTAAAAAAGTTTAGATCGATTCAGGTTTGTTATTCATATCAAAAAAATTGCGCTCACGTCATTTGCGTTCGAGCATTTTCAAATACAGGTCTTCTACTTTTTTCCTTGCCCACGGCGTTTTCCTTAAAAACTTCAAACTGGATTTAACACTCGGCTCAAACTGAAAGCTATTAATATTAATGTGATAACCCATTTGTTCCCAGCCATAATATTCAACCAGTTCGTTCAAAATTGCTTCCAGGGTCTTTCCGTGAAGCGGGTTATTGGGTTGTATTTCCATGTTTTTTAATAGAATGTTGCCTTCGTTTTAAAGTAGATTTATCCAATTAAATAATTATTATGCTTAACGATTAGTTCAAAGCTGAATCGCGATAATTTCAAACAAAAATCCTGCTTATGGATCAGATAAAATGGGGCATTATCGGGTGTGGTAATGTTACCGAAGTCAAAAGCGGCCCGGCTTTTAACAAAGTTGCCAATTCCAGCCTTGTCGCTGTTATGCGGCGCGATGCCGAAAAAGCAGCCGACTATGCGTCCCGACACAATGTTCCCAAATGGTATGCGGATGCCGACGAGCTCATTAATGACCCGGAAATCAACGCGATATACATTGCCACGCCACCGGATGCGCACGAAGAACTGGCGATAAAGGCTATGAAGGTAGGCAAGCCTGTCTACATTGAAAAGCCGATGGCGTTAAATGGCGCTGAATGCGACCGGATCAATGCATTCAGTAAAGAAAGCGGCGTGCCTGTTTTTGTGGCATTTTACAGGCGTTCGCTTGACTATTTTTTTAAAGTTAAAGAATTGATTGACAGTAAGATAATCGGTGATGTAAGATTTGTCAGCATTTGCCTGCAATGGCAACCTTATGAGGAAGAAGTAGGTGCCGACCGGAAACCGCGCTGGCGTGTCGACCCAAAAATATCGGGTGGCGGGCATTTTCACGACCTTGCTTCGCACCAGTTTGATTTCCTGGAATTTGTGTTTGGACCGGTTAAGTATGCTTCCGGGATTGCGCGTAACCAGGCGGGTTTATATGAAGCGGATGACATCGTTGTCGCCAATTATGAGTTTGAATCCGGTGTGCTGGGCCATGGATGCTGGTGCTATACCATCAACAAGGAACAGCGCGAGGATCAGGCACAAATCATTGGTTCCGCTGGCAGGATCACCTTTTCGTTTTTTGAAAAATTTGACATTATAGTCGAAACAGAATCCGGAACGGAGGTCATTAACATTCCGTATCCGCCGCATGTTCAACAGCCTTTGATTGATTCGATTGTGAAAACCTTACGAGGCGAAGGGACTTGCCCCAGCACAGGAGAAACAGGAGCAAGGGCGAACCATATCATGGATTGGATTACGAAAAAGTAATTTTTTTATAGTTTTACAGTTATTCAATCATCATAACCTCAAAAATTCAATAGTCATGGCAAAGGGTAAAAATCTCGACAAGGGAAGCACGAAAAAAGAGCCTGAGAAGAACCTGAAAGAAAAACGCGCAGAGAAAAAAGCGAAAAAAGACGGCAAAAAAGACTACTAAAACTGCTTAGCGACAATGTCGCACTAAGCAAAGCCAAAGCCAAAGCCAATGTCAGACTGAGCGGAGCCGAAGTCTGCTCAGTCTGACATTGGCTTTGGCTTAATAAACTTCCCGGTTCGTCTTGTATTTGGCGAGCCTTTTTTTGGACCGGACGATTTTTGAATGGATCTTATTTTTCTCGTCCGGTGTCACAATGTCATCAGCCTGAGCCTTTTCTATCGCTGCCAGGATAACATCCTGTTCGCGCTGTAATTTGGAATATTCAAGCTCGGTTAATTTCTTATTTTTATAGGCTGCCTTAATTTCCGAATCGAGTTTTTTCAGTTCGGCTTTGAAATTCTGGGCGTGTGCCTGGTGCATGCCGACAAAAAAAGCGAAGATTGCTATTGCGAAAAACCTCATGATTAGTGGTCGTTAGTAGGAATGTTGCGTTTGAATAACATCGTGAATATAAGGGTTAAGGGACTTAATTTAAAAATTGAAATGTGTGAATGGTTGCTTTTTGAGCAAGTTTCAGGTTGGGTAACCGTGGATTCGAGGCCAATTTTGTATAACAAATTATTAATCCCATGAACCAGGAAAATTATAATTACGACAAAATTGCCAAAGCCATCGAGTTCATCGTCGCCAACGCAAAAGAACAGCCTTCATTATTCGAAGTGGCTGAGGAAGTGAGCATTAGTCAATTTCATTTTCAGCGTGTTTTCACAGAATGGGCAGGTGTGAGCCCTAAAAAATTCCTTCAATTCATCACTGCATCATATCTTAAAGAAAAGATCCGGGAAACATCCAACCTCGTTGAGCTCGCGGAACAAGCCGGTCTTTCCAGCCAGAGCCGGGTTTACGACCATTTCATCAGCATTGAAGCGGTGACTCCACAGGAATTCAAAACTTCGGGCAAGGGGCTGGCCATTCGTTACGGCATTCATCCTACACCATTTGGCGATTGTTTTATCGCAGTAACGGACCGCGGAATCTGCGCCATGGCGTTCGTAGATGAGGCTAGCCGCGAAGCGGAACTGATCGCATTGGCCAAAAAGTGGCACTATGCCAACATTCAGCACGACCAAGATTCTACAAAAAGCTTTATTGACCGTATTTTCCAACCGGCAACGGGGTCGCTGGATAAGCTCCCCGTGCTGATTCAGGGGACCAACTTTCAGCTCAAAGTCTGGGAAGCTTTGTTAAGCATTCCAAAAGGCGCGGTGACCACGTATCAGCAGATCGCCCAAAGTATCGGCCATCCGGCAGCAGTGAGGGCGGTAGGAACCGCAGTCGGCGACAACCCGATCGCTTACCTGATTCCCTGCCATCGCGTGATCCGCAAGGAGGGAATGCTGGGAGAATACCGTTGGGGCAGCCTTCGCAAGAAGGCATTGATCGGGTGGGAGGCGGCGCGCTCTGCATAACCGATCATCGTTGACGCCAAATTTCCCAGGAAAATGGCCTGCTGAGGAATAATTTGCACAACAATTATTGTAAGCCGAATAGCATAATTGTGATTTGCCAATGTTGTAAGGCATTGTCTGCTAAGCATTCACGCTTATTCGCAATGAGATTTTTCTGATATGGACTGATATTCGTAATGTCCTTCGCATTAACAATCAGTAATCTATATCAGTTATGAAAAAGCAATTATTTCGTTCGTTGGCTGTGGCGGCATTTTTCCTGACCATCAGCTCTGTTAGTTACGCCCAGTTCTCACTTGGACTGCAAGGCGGACTTGCCAAATCCAATGTGGAAGACTCTAAAACCGTTGCTGGTGGTGGGGTGAACCTTCGTGTTTTTACTTCGCCCAACTTTGCGTTTGGTGTTGCAGGTAAAATTTACGCAGATGGAAGCGATTATACGGTGGCAGGGCAAACGCTCAGCTCAACGGGCCGGTTGATGCCGGTAACCGGAACGATTGACTACTTTTTTACAGAAGGCGTGATCAGGCCATATGTTGGCGGTGATGCCGGTATTTACTTCTCAAAATACGACGCCAAGTTCAACGGAAATACAATCGTTGAATCTTCAAAACACAGCAACTTCGGTGCGGCGCCGCGTGCAGGTTTGATTTTTGCTTTCGGCAACGTCGGTATTCAGGTTGAAGGAATTTACCATTTCGTTTTCGGTAATAAAAACCACGGATCAACAACGGGATCGGCTAATAACATTGATTTCGAATCGACTTCCAATTTCGGTGGGGTTAATGTGGGTGTGATCTTCGGATTGGGCGGACAGTAATTTCCTAATCAATCGAATAAGTTGCAAAACGCGCTCATTGAGCGCGTTTTTTTGTTACTGATTAAATCTGCCGCTAACTTGCCGACCTATGCCAGTCCCGTCATCACTGATCATCACGCAATCTTTCAGCGAACAAGTCTGTAAATGGCTGAGTAGAATACATTTGCCGTATGAGATAAAACTGGAAACAGCATTTGCGACACATATTGAGATCAGGAATGACAACGGGCGGTCGCTAAACCTTGTGCTCGTAAATCTCGAAGATTGGCAAAAAAGCGGCTCCCCCGACAATTGGCAGCTTGAATTTAGTGAGTTGATAAATAGGCGGAAAAATGGTGAAAAGCGAGTTCTGATCTGGGAGGATTACTGGCTTAAAAAGCCGCAGGTCGTGAAATCCCGGATAAGCGCAATGTTGGGAATTTCGCAGAAAATTGCCGCCAGGCTCACGCAGGTCCGAAGGATTGACCAGGAAACGGCTTCTCATTTTTTAGAAAAAAATCACCTGAATGCTTCGGTTAGCGCTAAGACCAGATTTGGCTTATTCTTGCCCAAACGTTATTTCCGGGTTTTAAAAAGCGATTTTGAATGTGATCGAGAATCAGAAGAACTGCTCGTAGCGGTTGCAACATTCAGTGCGCCGCGTGTTTTTGCCAGAGAAGATGGTCCGTTCAGGTCTTTTGAGCTGTTGCGGTTTGCAAGCTTGCTGGGCACAAATATTTCGGGCGGATTGGACAAGCTGCTTATGGCTTTTGTCAGGGAGAAAAATCCGGATGACATCATGACCTATGCCGACCGGGAATGGTCGGAGGGAGCTGGTTATGAGCAGATTGGCTTCGAAAGAATTTCTGAAACGCAGCCAATGCAATTTTATTTATCTCCCGAGGATATGACGAGGACTGCAAAGTCAAGTCTGGGCGCCATTGCGATCTATAATGCTGGCAGCATTAAGTTTGTTAAGACTTATAAATTGCCCGATTAAATGTCTGAAAATCAAACCGCCGTTCCCCTGCTCGTGATATTAGGGCCAACTGCTTCCGGCAAAACACATTTGTCCGTGAAAGTTGCTGCTATGTTGGGTGGTGAAGTGATCAGTGCGGATTCGAGACAGGTTTACAGGGATATGGACGTTGGAACCGGAAAGGATCTTGCTGAATATCAGCTGAATGGTGAAAAAATCCCATATCATTTGATCGACATTATGGATGCTGGCGAGCAGTATAATGTCAATGCATTTCAAAAGGATTTTGAAACGGCATATAAAACGGTTCTTTCCAACGGCCATGTGCCAATCCTATGCGGCGGAACTGGTTTTTACATACTGTCGTTGCTCAAAGGTCATGCATATGCCTCCATTCCGGTGAATGAGGCACTCCGGACAGAATTGGAAGCATTGCCGAAAGAACTGCTACTAGCACGATTTGAGCATTATAAAACTGCTTATCAGCAACTTGCGGACACTTCGACCAGAAAGCGATTGATCCGGGCCATTGAAATATCCGAGTTTCTGACGCATAACCATGCTGAGAAAGCATTTACAGAGAAGCCTGCTTATGGTTACATTGTTTTTGGTTTAAATCCTCCGGTGGAAATCAGGCGGGATCGAATCTCTAAAAGATTGCGGACGAGGTTGGAGCATGGTTTGATTGAAGAGGTTAAGGCATTGCTGGAACGAGGCTTAACAGCAGAGCAGCTGATCTATTATGGATTGGAATACAAATGGATCACATTATATCTGACCGGCGAGCTGCAATACGAGGAAATGGTGGTGCGCCTGGAAACGGAGATCCACCGTTTTGCAAAGCGGCAGATGACTTTTTTCAGGAAGATGGAAAAAGACGGCATTAATATCCACTGGCTTGATAGTGAACGCAGTGCGGACGAGCAGGCAGCAACCGTAGCTTCGGTTTATCAGCAATATTTAGCATTGAAATAAGAGTAGTTTACCCTAAAAGACGTCATATAAAATGAATAAGAAAGTGAGCAGCCTTTTGCTGCTGTTGGCCCTGAGCGTAACCGATGCCTACTTGCTTGCACATCCCAACCTGATCGGAAAGCTCGGTGTGATGGTTTATAAGCACGTTTACATCCGGAATTTTCCGAGGGCTTTGCTGACGGTCTTGCTCGTTGTGGGCATTTCGCTGGCTCTTTGTGAATTGATAAGGAGGTTTGCAGACCGGAAGCCGGCTACTATTTATTACAGCTGGTTATTGGGCATCGCGGTGTTTTGGTTTGGTTACGTTTATCTCACGTTCTCAACCTTTTCCTATCGCATTACCGGCAAAGCATTTATCTATGGCGCTCACCTGCTGCCGGTTATTCTGGCCGGGCTGTTTGGGCGTTACCTGATCAAGCAGATACTGAGCAAGCCCAGGTATGTAGAGACGGATCCGACTGTGAAATGGACAAAGGATAAGGAAGCTTGACGGCTGCGAATTGCATTATTTTCGCCTATATATGTCTTCAATAGAATAATATCATATTTACTTTAAATTGTGAAATATTATTGCCCCAGTCCCGATTTTGCACAAATAAAACATTGATAATAATAGAAAGTACACAGTTTTTTAGGATATTGCGGCTTGTGTCGGATCAGGAAATGGTTACTCTTGCGTTCAATTAACACAAAATTAATTTGTTGGATAAGTAAATCAGGAGCACGGAAAATCTTTGGATTGAATTGACCCGATTTACCTATATCTTGTCATTAACCTTTTTAATTTTATTCCCATTAATATGTCCCAAATAGCTGAATTAACCCTTGAAGGTAAGAAGTACGAGTTCCCCATTATAGAAGGAAGTGAACAGGAGAAAGCGATAGATATTGCCAAATTACGTGACCAGACAGGGTATATTACAATTGATGCAGGTTATAAAAATACAGGCGCAACAAAAAGCGCTATAACGTTTCTGGATGGAGAAGAAGGGATACTGAATTACAGGGGTTATTCGATTGAGGATCTGGCTGAAAAGTCGTCATTTCTGGAAGTGGCTTACCTGCTTATTTACGGAGAGCTTCCTACGGCGAAGGAGTTTGAGGAATTCGAGCACGCGATCAGGACGCACACCCTCGTGAATGAGGATATGCGCAAGATATTTGAAGGATTTCCGGTAAATGCGCACCCTATGGGCGTACTTTCGTCGCTGGTGAGCGCGATGAGTGCTTTTTATCCTGAAACTTTTGATACCAATTCAGAAGAGATCACGCAGCTGCATATCATTCGTTTGCTGTCCAAATTGCCGACGATAGCAACCTGGTCTTACAAAAAATCGCAGGGTCATCCGGTGAATTATCCGCAGAATGACCTGGATTATTGTTCCAATTTCCTGAATATGATGTTTTCGCTGCCCGTAGCGAAATACAATGTGGATCCCGTTGTTTCTGCCGCATTGAACAAATTGCTGATCCTGCACGCAGACCACGAGCAAAACTGCTCTACTTCGACAGTAAGGCTCGTTGGATCATCTCATGCCAATATTTACTCTTCCATTTCTTCCGGTATCAGCGCACTTTGGGGCCCGCTTCACGGTGGTGCAAACCAGGAAGTGATCGAAATGCTGGAAGCGATTAAGAATGATGGCGGCGACACGCAGAAATACATTAATATGGCCAAAGACAAATCGAGCGGTTTCCGCCTATTTGGTTTCGGTCACCGCGTTTATAAAAACTTCGATCCCCGTGCCCGCATCATTAAAAAGGCGGCAGACGATGTTTTGAACAAATTGGGCATCAATGATCCTGTTTTGGAAATTGCGCAGAAACTGGAAAAGGCGGCTTTGGAAGACGAATATTTTGTATCGAGAAAGCTTTATCCAAATGTAGATTTTTATTCTGGGATCATTTACCGTGCATTGGGCATTCCTACGAATATGTTCACGGTAATGTTCGCAATCGGTCGTCTTCCGGGATGGATCGCGCAGTGGAAAGAAATGCGTGCGAACAAAGAGCCGATCGGTCGTCCGCGTCAGATCTACACAGGCGCTCCGAAAAGAGATTTTGTTCCGATGAACGAACGCTGATCAATTTAGAAATAACACTTTCAATATCAAGAGATTGCTTGTAAATAGCAGTCTCTTTTTTGTTAAATAAAATACAATGCTGATAAAACAAAAACACCTCGAAGGCATCATGTCCGGCAATGTTTCCCTTGCTTTTCGCAAATGGAAAAAGCTTTCGATCAGGAAAGGCAGCCTGCTCCAGACGAGCATTGGGGTAGTGAAGATTACGGACCTTGCAGAAACTGAACTATTCAAAATAACGGATGAGGATGCCAGGCTTGCCGGTTATGAAAACGCACAAGCGGTAACGAGCGAACTCGAAAAAGTCACGAACGGCGCCATTTACCGGATCGAACTTGGCTACGAAAGCCCTGATCCGCGCATTGGTCAGAGAGAACAAAAGGAAATTACGAACGAAGAGCTGGAAGCACTGAAAGAAAAGCTCCTTAACCTGGACAAGTTCAGCAACCAGGGCAAATGGACGACCAAAGTGTTAAAAGCGATTCAGGATAATCCAAAACTACCGGCTGTTGCGCTGGCAACAAAGGTGAACAAGGAAAAGGAATGGTTAAAGACCAATGTCAGAAAACTAAAAAACCTGGGTCTGACGATTAGTCACGAACCAGGTTATACGCTGTCGCCCCTCGGCGAATATGTTTTGAAATCACTTCCTGAAAAGCCTCAGAAAGGATCAGGGATATAATCTTTCGATTTCCCAGCTGCCTTCATCCGTTTTTTTATAAACAAGCCGGTCGTGAAGGCGGCTGCTCCGTCCCTGCCAGAATTCGAAGTAATGCGGGATCACGCGGTAACCGCCCCAATGTGGCGGGCGCGGCACCTCGGCACCTTCGAATTTTTGTTCCAAAAGTAGTGTCCGTTCTTCCAGCTCAGCGCGGCTTGCAAGATGCTCGCTTTGTGTGGATGCCCACGCGCCGATCTGGCTCCCGCGCGGCCGCACGGCAAAGTATTCGGCTGATTCCTGATTCGTCGTTTTCTCAACCTTTCCTTCGATCCGGACCTGCCTTTCCAGCTCTTTCCAGAAAAACGTAACCGCCACAAACGGGTCCGATTCCATTTCCTTTGCTTTTTTGCTTTCGTAGTTCGTGAAGAATGTAAAACCGGCCTGATCCAGGTCTTTCAGAAGCACAACTCTTGCCGAGGGACGACCGTCTGAAACCGTGCTGAGGACCATTGCATTGGGCTCCACAACGCCTGCTGAAAGTGCTTCGTCAAACCATAATTTAAACTGTGTGAAGGGATTAGGGTCCAAATCCTGTTCATCTAAACCCTTCAAATTATAATCCTGTCGTAATTTGGCAATATTATGGTCCATTGGATGCTAATATGTTCAATGTTAAGAAACCAAAAGTAGCCATTTCAGAGGAAAGATTATTAGATTTGTAATCCATAAGAGACGTACGTACGAAACCAGAATCACGATGGCACAAGAACAACAAGAAGGGGTCAAAAGCGATGAGCAGGAAGACCTGACACAAAAGACTATCGACACCCTTGAAATTGATCTTAACAATGAGTTGACGGAAGAACATGAGGAGGAAGTGCCAGACGTGGATTACAGCCAGTTGTCTAAGGAACAGCTTGTGAATATTTTGGAAAATGAGTTGGCGTCTATCAATGCGGAAGGTTCAAAACCAGCAGCATTGAAAAAAGCGGAATCCGTTGCGAGAGAAATCCGTCCGGTCCTTGATTCGATCAAACAAAAGGAGAAAGAAACTGCCCTGGCAGCATTTGTTGCAGAAAATGGCGGTGAAGAGGGGTTTGAATACAAATATGATGCGGAAACCCAGAAAATAGATGCTTTGAGCCGCGAGATCCGGGGTTTGAAAAACAGCTACTATCAAGGGCAGGAAAAAGAAAAAGAGAAGAATTTTAATGTAAAAACGGCTCTGCTGCAACGTCTGCGTACATTATTAGAAGACGAAGGCAGCAAAGAAACCGATGCTTCCGGGTTGAAATCGAGCTGGGAAGAATTTAAGAAGATCCAGGAAGAATGGAAACTAGCCGGTAACATTGCTTCTCCGCACAACGGAACGCTTTGGGCAACCTATAACGCGCTGATCGATCGTTATTTCAGCAACCGGAACATTTACTTCGAGCTGAAAGAACTGGATCGCCGCCGCAACGCTGAATTGAAAGCGGAGCTTTGCGAAAAGGTGGAGGAGCTGGGCAAGTCGCTGGAAACCCGTCCTATGACGCGTGAAATCCTGAACGAGGCCAATCACATTTTTGAAGACTATAAACACCTTGGCCCGGCACCAAAAGAGGACCAGGAAAAGTTGTGGCAGCGGTTTAAAGAAGCACTGGACGTGCTTTATAATGCGCAACGCGGTCAGTTTGCAGAGCAGAAGAAGTCGATGCAGGAAAATTACGAGCAGAAGCTTAAAATCTACGAAGCAATAACACCCTTCACGACTTATAATTCGGGCAGCATTAAGGAATGGAATGCCAAGACAAAGGAAATAATGGCATTCCAGGACCAGTGGGTTGCGTTGAAAGGCATTATGCCGCGTGAAGAGGGCAAGGATCTGAGCAAGAAATTCTGGGCAGCATTGAAAACTTTCTTCAATAATAAAGGAGAGTTTTTCCGTCAGCTGGAATCGAAGCGCGAGCAAAACCTGGAATTGAAAAACCAGCTTTGCGCGGAAGCAGAAGCTATTCTGGAGACGGGTGAGGATAACCCTTCAACGACTCAGAAGATCATTGAGCTTCAAAAGCGCTGGAAAGGGATCGGACAAGTGCCTGAAAAATTCAAAGACACTATTTACGAGCGTTTCAAAAAGGCTTGCGATGCCTATTTTGATCAGAAACGCGCCAAGAATAAGGAGGTTGAAGAAGAATTTGAAAGCAACCTGAAAAAGAAAGTCGATCTGATCGAAAGAATCGAGGCGGCTGCCAACAATAAGGACGAGTCAACATTGAACTTGCTGAGTGCGTTCAAGGGCGAGTGGACGTCTATTGGCTTTGTTCCTAAAAAGGACATGCAGGCGATTCAGAAACGATACATTGCGGCGATTAACACATATGTAAGCGCAATCGGCCAGCTCTCGAGCAAGGAGAAGGAGCAGGCGGTTTTGGAAAGCGAAGTGGAATTGGTTCGCGATGGCGATAGCAGCCGTAACCTTTACAGGAAAGAAAGCGACATCCGACGCAAGATTACGCAGCTTGAAAACGACATTGCGCTTTGGCAGAACAATATTGAGTTCTTTGCGAAATCAAAAACGTCGGACCGGTTGAAAGCAGAATTCGAAAGGAAGATAAATAGTGCGCTGAGTCAACTGAATGACTTGAAACACCAACTATCTATCATTCAGGAAGCTATATAATTTTCGAAAAAAAGTTGAAAAATTTTAGCGCTAAATGTTGCGCTGTATAGCCTTTCCTACTACTTTTGCACCATGATAACGGAATAACAAACGGTATCAGAAAGTAAAAAGAGGCCTCCATAGCTCAGCTGGTAGAGCAACTGACTTGTAATCAGTAGGTCGTTGGTTCGATCCCGACTGGGGGCTCCTGAAAATCAAGCACTTACAAGGTAAAACTTGTAAGTGCTTTTTTATTTGCAAACAATTTGCAAACATTTTGGGTGTGCAATATGAACGGATCAGAAATCCACGAAAGCGCTGATTTTAAATTAACGAAAGAAAAGACCCACGAAGCGATAAGCTTGTGGGTCGAGTCAAAGTGATTATCTCATATCTTCTGATGCTTTAAATAACTTTTTCCGTTTCGTCCTTGAAAGGTTGGTTATAATAACGCTTGCCTTTCATCTTATATAAAGCATTCGCCACGGCCCCAAAGACCGGTGGAAATGGAGGTTCCCCCAATCCGGTTGGATCGAGTTCGTTTTGCACGAAATGGACTTGAATGCTTTTGGGCACTTCGTTTATCCGAATCATCCGGTAATTATGAAAGTTGCTCTGCTGGGCGGCACCTTCTTTGTGGGTCAACTGGCCATAAAATGCATTACCGATCCCATCCACGACCGCGCCTTGCACCATATTGGTAGCAGCATCGGGATTAATGACAATCCCGCAATCCATTGCGCTGAAAACGCGCTCGACATAAGGCTGGCCATCTCGTGTGATCATATCCACGACGTGCGCCGCATAGGAATTGTGACAAAAATAAGCGGCCACCCCACGGTTGTATTTCTCATTTCCGGGCTTGTTCCAGTTAGATTTATCACGCACCAGTTCCAGTACACCTGCGTAACGGTCTGCATCATATTCGTTGTTTTTGCCTACCGGCTTTTCCTTTGCCCTTTTCAAAAGTTCCAGCCTGAATGCGATCGGATCTTTGCCAGCTGCTTCTGCTACTTCATCTAGAAACGATTGTTCGGCAGCTGCGTTGAAATTGGACCGGGGAGCCCGGAAAGCACCTATGGTAATGTTTGAGGCGATCTGCCAGCCTTCTGCCAGGTAGTTGTCAACAGCCCCGGCCGGAAAACGGTTTGCATGTATTGGATGCTCGGGAATGCCGCCTCCTTTCACATGAAAAGCAATCAGGTTTTTATTGCCGTCCAAAGCAGCGCGGTAAGTGGCTGTGTACATCGGGCGGTAAATACCGTAGGTCATGTCGTCCTCCCTTGTGTACATCAGCTTAACAGGCGCTTTCATTTTTTTGGAAATCAACGCAGCTTCGTAGAGATAATGCCCATACGCCCTGCGTCCAAAGCCACCGCCCATGCGCGTCATTTGTATCTCAATCTTGTCGGCGGGCAGGTTTAATAGCTTTGCAAGTGTAGGCTCAGACCAACCTGGGGCTTGCAAGGGCCCCGCTACCAGCGCCTTTTCATCTGTCACATGGGCAAAGAAATTCATCGGCTCCATGCAATTATGAGCCAAAAAGGGCCCGTTGTATGTACGCTCGATTACCTGGGCTGCATTCTTAAACGCTGCTTCCGGATCACCATCTCGTCTCAACTCCTGAGCTGGTTTGGCAGCATATTCCTGCATTTGCTGCATCTGTGTGGTTGTACTTTCGAGCGCTCCTGGAACGGTAACTTCCCGCTTTCCGCCCCTTCCACCCATTGTGTCTTTCACATCACCAGCTGCTTCCCAGTTGGCAACCAGTTTTTTACGCGCACTGATCACTTCCCAGGTGCTACTTCCGACTATAACCAACAGATCATTGAACGTACGCGTATCAAAACCGCCTTGTTCAAAATCGGCCGCATATAATTTCAGGGTGAAAACATCTTTAATGCCCGGCATTTTCAATGTTTCGGCAGCATCGAAGGATTTTAGTTTCATTCCAAAAGCAGGCGGGTGCTGGATCATGGCGATCAGCATTCTGTCAACACTATAATCCAACCCAAAAAGCGGCTGGCCGGAAGTGATCTTCGTTATTTCTACATTCTTTTTGGACTTGCTGACAATGGTAAAATCCTTTGGTGCTTTCAGCTTCAAATCTTTTGGTACAGGCACGCTGGCTGCTTTGCTGGCCATATCTCCATACTTGGCCGATTTCCCGCTCGAATGCGACAAGACACCTGCCTTGGTGCTCACTTCGCTGGCTGGCACATTCCAGGTTTGGCCGGCAGCTTCTCGCAGCATCTGCCTGACAGCTGCCCCGGCCTCACGAAGGGGTTTCCAGTACATGCGCACAGAATTGCTTCCGCCTGTAAACTGTGCCCCGAGTTTGGCCGGATCGTGTGGCCCCATTTCGACGCTCACGTTTTTCCAATCCACATCCAGTTCTTCGGCCAGCATCATCGGCAGGGAAGTCATTACATTCTGACCAAATTCAGGGTTGGGACAAATGAGCTTCACCTTGTTATCAGGTAAGATATGAATGTAACCATTCAGGGTTGCCCACTGCTCAGGCAAGCCCAGCGCCTGGGTCTCATCAGCAGATTTGAAGCTGGATAACCAGCTCACGGTAAGCATCATTCCGCCACCAGACAGGATTGAAGCTTTTAGGAAAGAGCGTCTGTTCAAGGCTGTTTTATCTTTGTCCATGTTCGGATATCTTTAAATAGTTAACTAAGAATCTTTTTTGCTTCAATCTCTAACTGGCCAAGTGCATGTATTTCTATCTTTTCGGGCTAATCCTGTAAGGACAGACTTTCATCAGCAATAGCAAATAAAGCAGCGTCCACGGGCTATTTGCCAACCCGGTTCTGCAACGCTTCGGGATATCGCGCCCCTTCAATTTTAATTTTCGAAGCTGCAGTTTCGATTTCAGCCAGGTCCTGCTCGCTAAGTTGGACTATTGCCCCGCCTAAGTTCTCTTCTAACCTGTGCAGCTTCGTTGTTCCTGGAATAGGCACAATCCAGGGCTTTTGCACGAGCAACCAGGCCAATGCAATTTGCGCCGGGGTGGCAGGCATTCCTGTGTCAGGCATTCCTGTTCCACCTTTTTGCTGCGCAATACGATTAAGCAATTCCACCATTTCCTGGTTTGCCTTACGTGCTTCTATGGTGAAGCGGGGTACGATATTTCTGAAATCGTTTTTGTCAAAGTTTGTGTTCTCGTCGATCTTCCCAGTCAAAAACCCTTTGCCTAACGGGCTGAATGGAACAAAACCGATCCCCAACTCTTCAAGAGTGGGGATAATCTCATTTTCTGGCTCTCGCCACCATAATGAATATTCACTTTGCAACGCAGCGACTGGCTGAACCGCATGCGCCCGGCGAATCGTTTGCGCGCCTGCTTCTGAAAGTCCGAAATGTTTGACTTTTCCAGCCTGGATCAACTCTTTTACTGCTCCGGCCACATCTTCTATTGGCACCTGTGGATCGACCCGGTGTTGATATAGCAAATCGATGCGGTCTGTTCTAAGGCGTTTGAGTGACGCTTCAACAAATGCACGTATATTTTCAGGCTTGCTGTTGAGCCCGCCTTTCGAGTCGCCACCTTCAAAGCCAAATTTTGTCGCAATCACTACCTGATCCCGAAAAGGTTCAAGTGCTTCGCCCAGCAGCTCTTCATTGGTAAATGGCCCGTAAGCTTCGGCAGTGTCAAAGAAAGTTACACCGCGCTCGAATGCAGCCCTAATTAGTGCAATGCCATCATTTTTATCTATCGCCGGGCCGTAGCCGAAGCTCAATCCCATGCAACCCAGGCCAAGTGCTGACACTTCAAGCCCGCTTTTTCCTAATTGTCTTTTTTCCATTGTGTTCTTACTTTGTCGTTGATGATCCTGAATTGAAAGTCTTACTTCTTGGGGGCGTAAGCGCCGCTTTGAAGCCAGGTAATCCAGGCTTTTTTAAATTCGGCATGTGTTACCGGTGGCAATGTCCTTCCTTCTCCTGGATCCCAGCCTGCCAACACAAGCCCATCATCGGCATGCTCGATCAGCTTTTTGATATCCTTGTTCCCATTTTGCTTTTTGTCGACCAGCTGTTTAGCCAGCTCATGCGCACTTTTTCCTTGAAAAACCATTTTCATGGCAGCAGGCGGCAAATGCCACTCAGGGTTGCCGGGCGGCATATGAAGGCCAGCTATGTTGGTTTCCTGATGGCAATTAGAACATTTCATGGCATAAACGCCCTTGCCATCCAAGCCACGTTTGGGTCCCATCGCATGCAAATGGCTGTCATCACCTTGCAATGGCACATCACCAGCCGGATGGCAGTTCATACAGCGCGGGCTCATCAGCGTTTTGTAAACAGTGTCAAAAGCTTGCACCGACGCTACGCTATCACGGTTAATGGTACTGAATGTAATCTGTTTTACCGGCGCATCATTTCGGAATGCAGATGCCCCGACGGCGATGATAAAAATGAATATTGACAGCACGGTAGCGGCCTTTTTTGGAACAAATAGTTTCATTCCATTTTCTGATTTTTGCTTCATAAGGTGAGTTTGAAAATGGACGGTGTTAACACTTCGTACCTGTTTTTTTCTGCATCTCGGCAGCCGTGTGGATTGCCTCGCGAATCCGCAGGTAGGTGCCACAGCGGCAAATATTACCCGCCATCGCATCATCAATATCCTGGTCGGTCGGATTAGGCTTTTCGCGCAGCAGCACCGCAGCCGACATAATCTGCCCGGAATGGCAATAACCGCATTGCGGCACGTCAATTTCCTGCCAGGCTTTCTGGACAGGGTGTGAATTTGTTTCAGACAACCCCTCGATCGTTACCACCTTTTTTCCAGCAGCCCGGCTGACCTTGGTCACACAAGAGCGTACTGCTTCGCCGTCTAAATGCACCACACAAGCCCCGCACTGCGCGACCCCACAACCATACTTAGTCCCTTTCAGACCAGCCAGATCGCGGATCGCCCACAAGAGCGGCATTTGCGGATCAGCTTCCAAAGGGTAATCCTTTTTGTTGATGTTTAATGTGATTTTGGCCATGGTGAATAGTGTTTACATTGATGGTGAGATGATACTTTTTATCTTTCGTCGGATTTATTGCTGCTTAATATTTCGTTTAAAACTGTATTTGCCGCTGTGGTTTTCTGCTTGCCAATTGTTGGGGCAATGACCGTGACAAACTCTTTTAACTGGGCAGGCGACCAACCTGTACGTAGTGAAATGTTCAAATGGCTTTTGAGCATCGGCTCTGCCTGGCCAATAGCGCTGATTACCGAAATGGTCACCAGTTCCCTTTGGCCGTAGGTCAGCACATCTCTTTCAAAGATGTCTGCAAACAAATGTTCCTTTAAGAATGTGTCTATGGCCGGCGCAAATGCCCCATAGCCCGAAGGCTGCTCGGGCTGCGGCGTGCCCGTCAGCTCTCCTAATATTTTTTTGCCGCGCTCATATTTGTTGCTATCAGCAGCAGCAGGCGATGCTTCTTTTCCCATATTATCATTAATGCCCCTGGCTTTCCTTTCTTCAATGACCTGCATGAATGTTTGCAGGCCTCGAATGCTCCGTGGAAAGCCACAATAGGCATAGGTATGTACCAGGACTTCCTTAATCTCATTGACACTCAAACCTGCATCAAGGCCCCCTTCAAGCTGTTTTTTTAGCTTTGGGATCTCACCTTGTGCTGTCAGGGAAGAAATAATAATGATACTTTTCTCTTTTGAATCTAACCCTTCTTTGGAGCTGGTCACTTTCTGTGCATTCATGCCGCTAGTAGCCACCAAAATTACCGCTAACACCGTTATTAAGGCAGATGATTTTAACCTGATGGTTCTCAATTTGATTTTGCTTAAATCCATAGTCTAATGATTACTTATCCAGGCCTTTTTCTTTTAACCATTTCTCCAACGCGCCTGCAACTTGCTCACTGTTTAAATCCGACATCAGAAAATGGGTATTGCCTTTAATACCTATCTCTGGCAAATGGACAATAGTCGCATCACCCCCGTGGCTGTTTACCACCTTTGCCCACTGGCGCGCCGTAGCCAATACATTCCTCCAAAAATTAAGTGAAGCTGCTTTCGTTTCGTCATTCGGGATAAAATCACCGAAATAAACCACGATGGGTATTTTGGTTAGTTTCTTGAACTCTTCAAGCGGCACTCCTTTACCGCCACGGTTGCCTTCGGGCTCCTGGCCTTCGGGAAAGGTAAACCCGCCCGGCTCATAGGCCACAACGGCTTTAACATGCTGGTTTATAATAGCCGTCTTCCATCCCGGCGAACCACCGGCGGAATGGGTAAACAAGATCCCGTCGCCAGATTTATCCATCACTGCCGACATAGCATTTACAATCGTTGCTTCATCGACACTGCCCGTGTTGGGCGTCATCATCCGGAAAAAATTATTGAGCGATACGCTGTCTTTTGGAAACTGCACGCCCTCATTAAAATCTGGATACAAGCCGATCCGGAACTGGGTGAACCAGGTCTGATCATCTGGTGTGGCCGTGATCTGTCCCGGCTTTGAAGTTTGCCCTGCATGGCCACGCCCGGGTTGGTCTACTAGATAAATACCGTAGCCTTTTCTTAGAAAGATATTGGCAAAGCCTTCCCTTCCATCGGCCGTGGTTTGCCAACTGCGGCGAGACTGCCCGTAGCCATGCAGGAAAACCATAGAAAGTCGCTTTGCCTTTGGTGGGATCTGGTAAAACACGTCGGCATGGTCCCCGTGGCGGGTTTGTCCGCCCTGCGCTACATTCCAGGGTTTTAGCGCGTCGAATGTGCCCTCACTTTTGGTTACGCTGCCGCCAGCCGAAAAAGCGCCCTGCTCCTGGATGATTAAAGGTTTCTGACTTTTAGTTTTCTGTGGCTGGCCTTGCAAGCTTACTATGGAGCATATCACACATACAAGGCTTAGCATTGCTTTATTTCTCATATCTATTGCATTTAATTTGCGACGCTTGAATCAAATTGTTCGCATTAAATTATTTTAAGCTTTTCGAGCCATTGCTTGATCTCATCCTCGGTCTGGCGCGCTTTCTCATCCTTGATCATCAGCAGTTGCCCGTCCCTTTCAAGGCCGCCCCGGGTCGAATAACCTTCCAGTATCTTACTGTTCGGGCATAGCTGCCTGACTGTTTCGAACGTGCTGCCAATGCCGTAGCCACCGTTCGTATTGAATGGAATGATGGTCTTACCGCTCAAATCGTATTGTTTTAAAAAACTTTTCATCGGCGGCGGTAGCTGCATCCCCCAGGTCGGAAAACCGACAAAGACCACATCGTACTGGCCGATACTATCAATTTTAGTTTTCAAAGGCGGCAGATATCCCGACTGGTTTTCACTGGCTACCTGCGCGACAGTTGCCTGATAATTCTCAGGATACGGCTTTTCCAGCTCAATTGCTACCAGTTTTCCACCTACGGTCTTCTGGATCATTTCCGCAACTGCCTTGGTATTCTTCGTGCGGGATAAATAGACGATCAGGATCTTGCCAGCTGCTTTCTCAGGACCCGTTTCAGCATCGATCCGCTCCGTTTGAGTAGAAGAGCAAGCCGAAACCAAAAACAAAAAAGCCAGCAGCAGGTGTGCTAATGGAGCGGTTAGTTTCATGTTTTCTGATCTGTTTATTATCCACCCACCTTGGTAAATGAGAGTGATCCCAGTTTCCAACCTTCTTTTTGCTGCACATACACTTCCGTCACTTCAAACTCGTTGGTAACCTCCCTGCCGCCAACGATCGCTAACAGTGTAATCCTGTTCAGAAGGATAGCCGTTGATCCAATGATGTTTACAGATACTTTATGGATATCTGCCTTTTTGTAGTGAATGCCCCCGGACTTGATGATATTGACTTCCTGCTGTTTGCCCCAGGATCCGCCCATGTGAACAAAGATGGCCTTTTCATCAAAGAGCGCAGCAAGCGAGTCTGCATTCTTGTCTGCCATCCATTGCCATTTCGTTTTAGAAAGTGCAATGATTTTCTGCTCGGCGCTATTTTCAACTTGCGCGAATGCTCCCTGAGATCCTAGGATCAAGCCTGCTGCAAGCATCAGGCAGGTAAGGATTCTGGTGATTGTTTTATTTACGTTCAATTTCATTATATCCCCGGTTTTAATGTTTGATAACATGCGTATCGCGCACGCTGCTGAATGTGAGCGCCAACAGTTTCCAGTCACTGGCCTGTTTGGTATAAACCTCTGTAACAGTAAACTCTGTATTGGCTTCATTGCCCCTGACCATCGCTGAAAGCATAATCCGGCTCCAAATAATTGCCGTGTTACCCACAATCTCGACAGCAACATCTTTGACGTCTGCGTTTTTATACCAGATGCTTCCGGTCTTTATGATTTCGAGCTCTTCGTCTTTTTTCCAGGTGCCGCTCATATGGACAAATTTTGCTTTGTCATCAAAGAGTTTGGCCAGCTCGTCCACGTTCTTATCAGCCATCCATTGCCACTTCTTTTTTGAAAGCTCAATGATTTGTTGCTCCTGGCCGGCTGCGCCTTGTGCAAGTGACGATTGAGTACCTGCCAGCACGAAGCATAGCCCCAAAAACGTAGCTACCAGAACAGATTTGAAAAATGATTGAGAATGCATAGGTAATAAGTTGATTTAGAGGTTAAATATTAATTTCTTGGCTCTTATAGGCTATTTGTCGTTGAGCTTTCTTTCACCCAGCCATTTCACCATATTAGGATCGCGGTGATCAAAGAAGCTACTCGCATGGGTATCCAGAGATTTAATCGCGTCCATATCTTGCGCGCTCAGCTGGAAATCAAAAATGTTCAGGTTCTCTGCCATTCTTTCTTTACGGACTGATTTGGGAATTGCAATCACCCCCCGCTGCGTGAGCCAACGGACGACTACCTGCGCGATTGTTTTGTTATATTTTTGACCAATCGAGGCTAAAAGCTCATTTTGAAACAAGCCGTTTTTACCTTCTGCGAATGGCCCCCAGGACTGGATCTGCACATTGTTTTCTTCCAGGAACTGTTGTGTCTGGATCTGCTGGTGAAAAGGGTGCGTTTCAATCTGGTTGACTGCCGGGACTATTTCGTTGTGGATGATCAGGTCAATGAGCCTGTCAGGTTGGAAGTTACTTACACCAATTGCCCTGATTTTACCCTCCTTATATAGTTCCTGCATTGCCCGCCACGCTCCATACACATCGCCGAATGGCTGGTGGATCAAATACAAGTCCAGGTAGTCCAGCTGTAACTTTTTCAGCGAAACCTCAAATGCCTTTTTGGTATCCTGGTATCCGTTGGATTGTATCCAGAGCTTTGTAGTGATAAAGAGCTCTTCCCTGGCAAGGCCACTTTTCTTTATTGCATTCCCTACGGCTTCTTCGTTTTGATAAGACGCCGCTGTATCAATCAGACGGTAACCTGTATCGATCGCGTCTAATACACTTCTCTCACATTCTGCCAGGTCCGGTACTTGAAAAACCCCGAACCCTAGAATTGGCATTTCTACGCCGTTATTCAATTTCACTGTTTCCATAGTGGTCTTTAATTTGATGATGCAAAGTTCCGCCTTCCCAAGGGCATATTTGGTATATGGATTCCCGTTTTCTCTACCAATATTCCCGGTAGAAGTTTGGGTCAAACCATTATAGGAAAGCTATGCCAGAACCGCTCTTAGTCTATTTCTCCGCAGCCTGCTGCATCACATCCAGCCGTGCTTTTTTAGGGTCGGGCCCGCCCATAGCCGAGCCGTCAGAGCGGAACTCGATGATTTCGTTTTTCCCTGGATCATAAACCGGCCACTTTGGTAAGCCCTTACCATTCGGGTCTGATGTCTTGGCAAAATTGGCCCAATACGTGTTCATCATCGTAGCAACCTGTTTGTCTGTTGGTGCAATTGTAGCTCCGTTGCGCTCGATCAGATTGTCAAAAACATAAGCGATTTCGGAAGCATGCGATGCACCAAAACGCATCCGCTGTTGCATAGCAGCTGCAACATAGGAGAAAAGATAAACGTAGGCTTTGTCACCTTTGGCTGTGACCGCACTTGCAGTAAAACGGGCTGGCTCTGCCCAAACTTTATCGGTGTTGACCATCGAAAGCATTTGAGCGAAGTCTGTTTTACCATCCGGATCATAGGCAGCAGTCATTTCCTTACGTACAGGTTCAAACTGCGCCAGCAATTCGTCCTTTGACTTTGCATTCACAAAGCCAGCCGGTACTTCTGCACTATTCGAACCAATGATGATTGGAACACGGATCTGCCTGCCTGCCTTATATGCCTGCTCGAATGTCTCTACAACCAATTTGCCGTCCAGGATCGGCCCGGCGTAAATCAGCGCCCCGCCCTGGCCATTGCTTTCTTGTCCATTATCGACAATATCTTCCACAGAAAGTGAGCGCAGTTTGTCCAAGGCTGCTGCATCCTTACCCTGGATACCATGTTTAGCAGCAAAGTTTACGCCGATTGTCTCGGCTGACACAGGATAATATTTGTCGGCATTTTCTTTACTGATCGGCCTGCTTGATAAAACGCCGTCACGGCCGCCGCCCGACTCGATAATTGCCTTTTGAAAAAGGCCTTTCGCAGACGGGATCGTCAGCAGTGAATGCACTGAAACGCCACCAGCCGATTCTCCAAAAATCGTCACATTCTTTGGATCACCACCAAATGCGGCAATATTCTGCTGCACCCATTTAAGCGCCGCGATCTGATCCATATAGGCATAGCTCCCTTTTGGCTCATTGGGATGCTCAGCGCTTAATGCAGGGAACGCAAAATGCCCGAGCCGACCCAGGCGATAATTGAAATTCACCAGAATGACGCCTTGTTTGGCAAACTGAGTGCCGAAAGTTTCAGGATAGGAACTCCCACCGCCCACAAACCCGCCTCCGTAAATCCATACCATGACAGGTAGTTTGGCTCCCAGCTTGGCTGCACTAGGCTTCCATATATTTAGAAACAGACAATCCTCCGATGTGTTTTCCCGGATCTTACCCGCCTGGCGTGGCCAGCCCGCCTGGGCACAATCGGCGCAAAATTTGGTTGCATCCTTTACGCCCTGCCATGCAGTAAATGGCTGCGGGGGCCGCCACCGGAATTCTCCAACCGGTGCTGCCGCATAGGGGATTCCTTTAAAGACATCAGCGTCTGCTTCTGTGAGCCCCCGTAAAGTTCCAGCGCTTGTCTGCACCGTAGGACTTGCGCTGGCACCTGTATTGGTTGATGTTGGCTGGGCCTGCAAACCAAAACTTAAAATGAAAGTTAAACCTGTAAGTATGTTTCTCATTTTTGGATATTTCCGCAGTTTAATTGGATTGTAAATTTCGGCTTTGCTTTCAGAGCAAATGGTATACAGATTCCCGATTTGTCTACCAATATTCCTGATTTGACTTTCCAGGTTTTCAACCGGGTAATGAATTGGGTAACTTTGGGCATATAAAATTCTCAGACTATGGAAGACATCATTCGTTTCGAAACTGTAAATCAATACAATGCATTTAACCAACAGGAAACATTGCACCCGCTGGTTACTGTGATTGATTTGTCAACCGCCAGTCCCAGAAAGAAGACCAGCCAATACATGGGCTGCTACGGGATTTTCTTAAAAGATGTCGTCTGCGGCGATCTTCGTTACGGGAAAGAATATTATGATTATCAGGAGGGCACGCTTGTCTTCATGTCTCCTGGACAGGTTTTCACTGTCGAAAATGACGGGGAGCTTTATCAACCCAAAGGCCACGCGCTCGTATTTCATCCTGATCTGCTTTTGGGAACTTCGCTGAACGGGAAGATGTATGAATTTTCGTTTTTTGGTTACCAGGTCAATGAAGCCCTGCATTTATCACAGCGTGAAAGGCAGATAGTGATGGATTGTTTTGGCAAGATCAAGTATGAGCTAGAACACGCTATTGACAAGCACAGCAGAAAACTCATTGTCGCGAATCTCGAATTGTTCCTGGACTATTGCACACGCTTTTACGATCGGCAGTTTATTACGCGCGATACCATACACCGGGGAATCCTGGCAAAATTTGAGACCCTTTTGAGCAGCTATTTCAGCTCAGAGAAACCCCAGACCATTGGCCTGCCGTCTGTCTCGTATTGTGCCGAAGAGCTCAATTTATCAGCAAAATATTTTGGTGACCTGATCAAGAAAGAAACCGGTCAGACTGCCCAGGAATACATTCAAATGAAGGTGATTGAAGCCGCCAAGGAAAGGATATTTAGTAGCGACAAAACCGTTAACGAAATTGCCTTTGAGTTGGGCTTTAAATATCCCCAGCATTTTAGCCGCCTGTTCAAACAGCGGATTGGGCAAACCCCAAATGAATACAGGATTTTAAGCAATCTCAATTAATCTAAGCCCCGCGAAATGCAGCGATCAAAAGGACTGAACCGTTTGCTGTTAGCCTTCCTGCTGACGCTTACCCACATCTTTGTAAGCGCCCAGGTAAAAGATGCCGGGTCGCCAAGCACGTCGATTTTTCCAAAAGGACAGCTGGCCCCAGCTAGCAATTTCACTGGAAAAGCATGGGTTCACCCATTGATCCAAGCTGATAGTGCTTTCAATATTCCAGTGTCTTCTGTGACCTTTGAGCCAGGTGCCAGGACATACTGGCATTCACATGGAGGCGGCCAGGGTATTATCGCTATCGACGGTGAAGGCTATTATCAGGAAAAAGGCAAACCCATTCAAGTCCTTCGAAAAGGTGATGCTGTGAAATGCCCGCCCAACACGCCGCATTGGCACGGCGCTTCTCCCGAAACCGGCTTTGTTCAAATGGCCGTGACACCTAATCATGCTAACGGAAGGGTGAAGTGGTTACAGCCGGTAACACCTGCTGAATATTCTAATACAAAGTAATTTGAATTTGAAGCAAATAATGGCGCAGTTAAGCCTTCCCTCTTGATTAGAGTGAAAGTTAAAGTTTATGTTCACTTCTAAGTCTTTTTAGTTGTTTTTGCGCCTCCTCAGCCTCCTCTCGTCGCCTACTGAAAACTTCTTCTGCTTCCTTTACGGTTAGCTCATGTGCCTCACGCTTCTGCGTTTCAAGCTCTGCCCGGTCAGGGTCTTTGTAATAAATACTATCAACTCTCGCCGTAAGTTCCGGGCTGAGCTGCCTGGCAATCCGGAATTTGAGATCAGTTTCTTTCAGCCTGCTGCTTTCGTGGTAATTGCTGATGGCCACTGCAATGCTTATAGCTGTTGATAGCAACAGCACAGCTGCCGAGATTATAAAGCCTTTCGACCGAAGGTCGAAATGATGGTGGTGCCTGACTTCTGATGCCTTTGGGACGCTTACAATTGCCTGCTTAATCTGGGAAAAGTAAGGCTCCAACTGTTGACTTGAAGTATGGTGCTCTAAATACCTTTTTAGTGCCATCAGCCTATCGGCCAGAGCCTTGTTTTGAGTCTCACTGGCCGTTTGGATTAGGTTTTCAATCGATGCGTTTTTCCTGATCACAAGTGAAAGCACTTCTTCAATGGATTCGAGTTGTTCTTCTATCTTTTTCATAAGCTTTGTCCTAAGTATTTTTTACGTTTCTTCTTTTTTGATGGGTTTGTACCCTGCTGGTCAAATTGCTGGACAGGTCGGAGCAAGTCATCCAGTATTCGATCGTCGGGGATCTGCTGTGAGAGGGTTGCGAGCCGGAATGTTTCTTGCGGGCGGGAGGACTGATATTGTAGCTGCATCTGAAACGGCTGCGCTATCGCCAGTGTCTGGTTGTGCCGGATCAACGCATCTAGCCTGCCAAAGCTTAAACTCCGATCGATCTTTGATCCTTTGAATTGCAGATCGCCTTTGGCAAAGCTGACGCCTTGGATCTCACTAGTGCCAGATTTATACTTGAAAATGGTCTCGATGCCTTGCCTTTCCAACCTGGCGCGCAGTTCATTCCAGCTTGCAGCGGTTGCGCTTGCTGATTTGATAGCATCATACAATTCATATCTGATTTTGTCTGCACCTTTAAGCTGCTGCCGGTTGACCTGCTGTTTTTCCTTACCCAAATGATATCCGTATCTGAGCGTGATCTCTTTGCAGACCTTGTGGTTCCTATCTTTCTGAAACCGGTCTGAGATGGTCTTCCCTTCGTTATTCACCCGGTTGTAGATGATATGTAGATGCGGATGGTTTTTGTCCTGGTGCTCCACAAGAATAAACTGCGTGCTCATTATCTTCATCTTTTCCATGTACTCCAAAGCACGCTGCTTGATAATGTCAGGCGATAGTCTAGCGGCATCTTCCTTACTCCAACTCAGCGAGATATGCCCGACAGCTTTTGTCAAGTCCGGATTGACTTTCCTTTGCATGTTGAAATCCTGGATCATAGCTCGGACTTCACCTGTTCTTACACCTTCGGCCATTAACAGAGTGGCCTCCTACTTTTCTATCACATACCGGACTAAACCACCGAAATTGCTTCCAATCGTTACCTTACCGATCATCGATACTAAGCTGTTTTAAGGTTAGATCGATTTCTAAAAGCAGCTCCTTGCAACATTGCCTAATGAATGTCAAACCTTCCTTATGGGCAAGGTGCGTAAGCTGGTTCAGGTTGTTGGCCATACCGGTTAGTGTCCGCAGATACCTGAGGTCATCGGGTTTGAGCCTGGCGATTACTTTTGCTTTCTTAGCAGCTTGTCTGAACCAGGCGCTTGGTTTCATGCCTGCATCCTTGGCTTTTTCTTCGATCAAGAAACGCTCGGTTTCGGTCAGCCTAACCATAAGCTGGCTCTGCCGTTTTATTTTTTTTGGTGGCCTGCCGCCTTTGGGATTGTAGGGCTTTGGGCCTTTGATTTCTGTCTTTTCCATCTCACATTCCATTATCTGTTTTAAACCTTTTGCGACCACCGGGAGAAAAAGGCAAGTTCCAGTCACGCGGGAGCGGGACGGGTTTTTGCGAAGCGAAAACACAAACTTGCTCTCTGAAGACTCTTACAAATGCAGCCCGCCAGACTTTTTGAAAGTCTGCTGCTTTTTGATCTGTTTTTCGTACGATTTGCTTGACATTAGAAGCTCATTTAGATCCTTGTGGTTTTGATAAATGCCCGAGGCGTCCACGCACTTTAGTCCTGCATCCTGATATTTTTCCAATAGCTTTTTCCCCGCTTCGTCCCGGTCTGGATAGATGAAAGCGGTCCGGTAATCTTTGAGAATATCCAGGCTCCGGTCTGCCAGACTGACAGAATTAAGCACGAGAAAATCGCTGTGGACCGGCGTGTGTTTTCGCAGTGTTAAAAGAGAAAGGAAATCCATGAAGCCTTCCAATACACACACTGACTTGTGCCCGCTATTGATATGGGTAATGTCCTTTGGGGATGACGAGCCCTTGAAGTGTGAGCTTCTGAGCTCATAGCCTCCTGAGCGGTTTTCGAAGCCGGCGGCATAGTAGCTCTTGTCTCCAACCTGGTAGTAAACCTCCTTGCAGTAAGGCCCGGCAATTGAAAGGTCAATGCCGCGCTTTTGCAAGTATTGGCTGATAGCAACGTTACTTCCCAAATCCTTTGTAGCAGTTATCTGGATCGCCGTTTGGATAGTGTCAGGGGTAACGCTACTCTGTATATGCGCAGCCCTTGCAGCGAACAGTTGCGGGTGAAATAACAAATGTTCAGATTCAAGTTTTTGCAGCAATGCTTTTGTATCGCATTGGAAAAGGTGGCGGCCCAAGTCAATGATATCGCCTCCCTGGCCGGTGCCGTGGTCATAGTAAAGGTTCAATTTCGCATTGACCTTGAATGATGGCGTCTTCTCATAGCGCAAAGGCGAGAGATACCAATAGTCCTGGCCGCGGACGTATTGGGGATGGATCTTACAGTTTTGCAGGAGTTCGACAATGGAAATCTCCCTGGCTTGTTCACAAGTCATAGTGATCGTTTTGATGCTGAATGAATGGATCTCAAAAACCGCGGTTTCTACGGGGTTAATGCACCTTGTTTTTTGATGATTTGATGAAAATTGTATTTAAGCAATTGAAAACAAGTTGGTTATAGCTCATCAGGACTTCATCATTTTCATCAACTTTTTGTCCTTTCAACCGCAAACCTTCATCGTATTTGCATTTTGATGAAGCTTTGATGAACATTTGATGAATGATAGTGTATTCACAACCAGTTACTTATATTCTATTTTCATCAAATCATCAGTTTGTCAAGCTGGCCCTGGTCAATTTGATAGTAGCGCCCACGGTGCTGGCTTTCAAAGACACTGCTGTCTGAAAGTAGGGTGTACCTGGTATAGGCATTCGAATTAGGGCTGGGCTTTAAGCCCCACTCGGTCTGCAATACGCGCTTGATCTGTGTAGAATCAATACCGCGCATTCCGCGCGTGGCAAGCCAGTTCAATGCGTCAGCTGTGCAAAAACATAACTTCGAAAGATCTCGGGCATCCATCACGTATTGAAGTGCCTCTATTAATTCAAGTTCGACCCTGCTGCGGTTGCGTTTGATCAGCTTTTTGAGCGCAGGTGTTTGGATCTGTCTGACATCAAACCACATCCTGGACTGGTTGTTGCTCCAAAGCGGGCGATTGAGCAAGAAATCAAGAAATGCCGGGATCTCTGACTGCAACTCGGCGAGCAAGCGGATGTTTTCTTTTGCAAAAGGCTGGATTTTTCTGACCCAGTACCGGGTCTCACCTGGCTCGATGAAGACGAAACTGTCCTCATTATTGGAACAAAGCACGAACTTACCAAAGAACTCCACTTCGTTGCGGTCCTTGCCCTTAGCCTCGGACTTATATTTAAGCGCCGTACTCAGGTTTTTGATCCTTTCACTATCCTGCTTTCGTTCCAGGAACGTCTCGTCGATTGCAATGATCAATGCCGATACCCAGTCATCATTGAAGTTCGAGCTGAATTCTTCATTGGTGTTAACGGTCATATTCCGGCCGAAAATCGATTTAAGGAAATTAAGAAAGGTGGTTTTTCCCGTGCTCCGTTCCCTGCTGACCAGACAAAGGATGGGCAGCTTCTGAAGGGGATTTTTCAAAAGCAACGTCAGGTAGTCCAGCCCAAGTTCGTACTGGTCCCCAAAGATATGCCTCATGAATTCTTGACATGTTTCACATTTTCCTGCCTTAGCCTCATGCTCAAAGGGGTGGTAAAGGTTATAAAACTTACCGACAACCTGTTGGAAACCGAAATGATCGGGGAACAGGCAGAAACCGTGCAGCTTGGGAATCTCTGAAACGAAATCCCTCCCATAATCGGCTTTGATGCATTCGACTGACCAAAGGGACAATTTACTTTCAAATGACCCGTCCAGATTTGGACGGTCAACGAGTTTGTAATAGCTGGTCCCAATTCGGACGTATCCGGTCCTTGTTATTGCAGTTGCAATATCTTGCTCGTGTTTGGCTTTCATGACAAGGAGGGTTTATCGGTTTGACCGGAGCCATTCGATCAGCTCTTTGCGGAAGAAAATATTTCGGCTGCCACTTTTGTGAAAGGGGATCTTGCCTTGTGAGCAGTAGGCATAGACCGTCTGCTTTGATTTTTTCACCAGCAATGCGGCTTCCTCGATCTCCATGGGGTGTTCGGTATCGTCGGCTATCTTTCTAGTGATCACGCGCTCTACGACTGTCTCAATCAGCGGCTCGGATACATTGAGCAGTGCTTTCTCGACAAGTCTCTGGACAAGGCCGTCAAATGTCGTCTCTTCCTCCCGGTAGGTGCTTTTGGTAATGTTTGATGGGTAAGTTTTCATTTTGGCAATTGTTAATAGTGGTTGAAAAACAATTGCAAATGAAATTCGTAAAAGCCTTAAAATTGGTCATCTGACATGACAAGAGACCCGACATTGATAAACAGAAGTAAATAATGGATTAGTCGGGCAACCTGGAAGCATCTACCGAGGCGGTCACTTCATTGTAGAAAGCCCAGGCAACGTCGTTTCTGTCTTTGTTTTCAAGCTGGGTTATAAAATCTGTGACTGCCAGATCAGATAGGATGTTGCGCCCAAACCGGATTGAAAAGCTGGCAGTATAGATATCAACCCGTTCCAGTTGGGTGCAATCGAAGAACCGCTCGCTAATCACACCGAGGTGCTTTAAAATGTAGGGTAATGCAAGGATGTGGGTGAGTTTATTAAATGTGTTTTTCCTGGGGACGAAATGAGACGGGCTGTTTAAGATGCCGCGCTGGCAGAGCTGCCCTTTGAAGCTTTCTACGTCCACGCCTTTCAGGTAACTGTACATGTCGCCTGCAGGACTTTTAATAGGCCGATATACGGGAGCAGCAGGGGCGGAAGTTGTCGCCGGGATGTTTTGGAGCTGGGCTGTATGTTGAGCAAGATCGATGGCCCGTTGCCAAAACCTAAGTCCCATTCGTGGGTACTTGCTATACCCATCAACAGGATAGAATTTGCTTTCGGCTGTGCGGAGCTTAATAAGATGTTCAACGACTTGCTTGGGACCAAGCTTATCCAGTATCAGCTGCCAGGATTCGATCCAATAATCAAATAGTGAGACATTATTAAACGAAGCGGGGTGACCATAAATGACATAATACAGGACTTCCCGAAGTTCTGTCCTGTTAAAATCAGGATCATCCTTTCCGAAAAAAGTAATTCCGGAAATGCGCTCGGAGAACACAGCAAGTTCGCTTTCCCTGGAAGTAGTGAAATCGCCAATGTTTTCTGACCGGAGATGAATTAATGCGGCCCATTCCACTAGCAGCTCGCCAAGTTGTTTGATAACGGCTTCCAGCTCGATGCCCCAATTTTGAAGAATTGTGCATTCGCTTGTTGCAAACTCGGTAATGCTGGGATCATCCTCATTGAAAAACCGGAAAAACCCATTGCTTTCCAGTAGAGCCAATCTTTCGGGAACAATATCCATCGTTAAAAATTCAAAAGGCGGCTAGTGATCGTTTTTAGACGTTCGTCTTCAATACTTCCTACGTAGCCCTCTGTGGTGGTGATACTTTTGTGGCCGGTCATCGATTTGATCTCCATGAGTGTACCACCTTCCGAGATCAGTTTAGTTACAAAGCTATGGCGCGCCACGTAGGTCGTTATCTCTTTTTCAATTTTAAGCTTCTCACCAATGCGCCGCATGTATTTGTTGATTTGCTTAACGAGCTGCTGCACCGCCCTTTTCACTTTTAATGAATCCATACTTTCGTCCAGCACGGGGAAAATATAATTTTCATCAATAGGTGCATTGCCCCATTCCTCTATAATCTGTTTCATTCTAGGCAACAAGTGCACTTCTATCAGCGTACTCTCGCGGTTGGTTCTTTTTGTTTTTTCACGCACAAAAACGACACGATCAGACCTAAGATTGGCATATTTGAGCCTTGCCATATCGGTTGGGTTCATTCCGTTCCCCATGTACATGAAGAGCCAGTATGCCAGGTACCGTTGTTCGAACTGGTCAGGTTCATAATTGATGATTTTACGCAGATCTTCATTAGATAAAGCGCGTTTAGAATTCTTCTTGGTAGGGATTACATAGCGGCGAGGGCCAAATGGATACTCCTCCATTTTTCGCTTGTCGCTATCGATCATAATATTGACCACAGCACGTAGGTTCCGCAAATAAAATCCCACCGTAGTCAACGTGGCCCCATTGTCAACCATCCACTTCTCGTAGGCCCGCAGAAAACGGACATTGATGCTTCCTAATGGAAGCTTCTTTTTTGCGTGAAACTTCTTAAAACTTGTTAGGGCATTTTCGTAGGTGATCGCGGTCCCTATTCTGTCTTCGGATTTCAACGAAGCGATCTTTTCTTCGATCGCTTCGAAAACATCGTCCGAATCAGTAGAAGGCCGGTGGGCAGCCCGGTCCTCAAAAAGATCGCAGCTAAAAACCTTCATCTGGGCGATGATTTGATTGGCGTCATTGACGTGCTTATTCAGACTCTTGCTGACTGCTAAAAGCTGCGCGTACTCCTTTGTCCCAATGTATTTTTTTGCCCGCAGAAGCTCACAATCACGCTGCCTTACAAAATCTTCCTCAGTCATGTCCTGACCCGTTGGGTAGTACTTGGATTCACGGCGGTACGTGATTCGAAGTTTTACCGGAAACAATCCTTCTTTTTTTGCAAACCTTTTATCCAGGATGAGTGCCAATTTCGGGGCTGATGCTACCATACTGCAAGATCTTACCGTCAAAAATTTGCAAACAATTTGCAAACAATTTCAATAAATATAGGTAAACAGTAGTAAACTAAAAAATAAAAAACATCGAAATTAGCCCGTATGGGCACTTTAACTTATAGGCATTTACCGCCATTTACCACTTTTCGCTGACTTGTAATCAGTAGGTCGTTGGTTCGATCCCGACTGGGGGCTCTTGAAAATGCGGTTCGCCGCTCCGAAGCACTTAGCATTAATTTGCTAAGTGCTTTTTGCTTTACTTGCAATAAAAGTTGCAATAGTTTTTTCAAGGAGAAGCTGTGTCGACCGGTCAGTTGTACGCATGCTGTTGATAATTGATATAGTGGCTGTCTCTTTTTATGACCCTAGAAAATTCACTCAATAGAATGACATCTCCGTTTGCGAGCTCGTCAAGGATCAGATCAATCTTATGGTCGCGGCAGGAAACTCTTCCGGAGACCCTCAACTTAACGAACTGGACTTTTCTAAATTATTCTCGTTGTCCAGGTGTAGTATGTCGGCTTTGTTCTTTTCAAGATCTTGGTCCAGTGTAAACTCACGTAATTATGAGCAATTTCGGTTTATTTCTGAGCGATTAGATGAAAACCTGATTCAAGTACTTATTTTATAATGATAGCAATGTAATACCACACCCTTTTCACTAAATTATCCTTACCATTTATATGAACGTTTATTTGATAATAAATTTACACTAGTTTTACCAAGGAAGCATGCCGGGCAAAGCCTGAAATTCGGGCAGTTTGACCGGCTCGATTTTACGGAGCGCTGCGAGAAACCTTTTGACCGAACGTTTGGCTTGACGTGTGCTAACTGAAACCTTCCCCTACAGGAAAGTAATGCTGAACGGAATAGTAGTGGAGCGCGCCGATATGATTGTGGCGAGCCAAGCCATTAGGGTAAACAAGCCAAAGAGCAGAGCCAGGCTGTCGAGCAGAACAAAAGGGAAAAGAAGGAGCTGGTGCAGCAGCCGGAAATTAAGCGCCGACAAGAACAGCAAAAAAATGCGTGTTTTCGGGTTTGGTATGTGAAAATAATTCCAACCAGCAACTGATCGGATGGATCTTGAAACATTAGACGCTAGACTATACGGGAAATACTATAAGTTTCGCATATTTTAGAGTTGCAGAGCATTTAAAAGAGGGCAACGTGCAGACAACGAAACAAGAATATAGGCTATTTCTGAATTGCAATTTCAATGGATTAAGACTTAGGCAGCCATTATTTTATAATTGGGAATTTGGCCTTCGGTTTGACTTGCAAGTCGACGAGACAAGCACTGATGAATATTTTAGAGAAGTTACAAGAAGAGCCTCAATAATTTTCAAAACTGCATTTGACAAGTCTGATACCATATTTCTAGTATTTATGGACTACCAATGTAGACGAAGAAAAATAAGGTTTAGAAACTATATATTTAAGCAGGTTAGTAATCTTAAGAAAACCGAAGTTTTATACTCAAAAGAAAAAGGACTTTATCAACCAGATGGCAACTTCGATGTTGCTATTATTAAATTAACTGCAGACAGAATAAATTACGAGAATATCTTAACTGCAATTGGACACTCAGACTTCCCTCCAAGACAGCCAAGGCTCGACAATAGTGGCTTTTTAACAAGCAAGGAAGTTTACTTTATAAACATTGAGAAAAAACTTATTTTTCATATGTATGATGATAGAGGGCTTGATATTGTTGCAACAGACAAAGAAACGTTAAGGCCCATATATAAAGGACATAATGACTTGATACTTGGCTATGATAGGGAGCGAATTGACAAGCAATTTGAATGAAAAAGAAAGAGGTTAATTGAAAACTACAATCTCTCTGCACTTGTTTATGACGCAATTACCATAACAAAACCCAGAAAGGCGCCTTTGAGTTTTATAACACTTTTTATGTTAAACAACAAAACACAGAACAATTGGGTGACAGGCGTTTTGGGAAAGTTCTTTGAATAGTGCAAGAACACGGGGCTTTGCCCATTGCGTTCCGGAGCAGATGGTACAAGTGAAGCGTCTCGTAATGTAAGCTTTACTTAATTTTAACCGATTCTATAATCTGCATGAATGTATTTTCATTACGGCTTCTGCCCAAAAGTGTCAATTTGATTACCCCTAAATTATAATAGATCCCGATCAAGCCTTCGCCAGGTTTTCTTGGCTTCACCATCTTTGTTGGGTAACCATCCCGATTACTTTCTGTAATAATATGCGTTTTTGCTGTTTCAGCAGTAAATCTATAAGAGTACATACCATAATCGTATGTCAGAGTATCCTTGCCATCGGTAACACCTCCCACCTTAGAATCGTAGCCCTGGGCGCTGAATTCTTTCCATTTTGAAGGTGCTTCAAGTGTGAATGTGTCGAAATCAAATGTTTTCCATTCGCTTCTTGGTTCTTCGTTATTGCAGGCCAGCATTAGGCAACAAATTGTCAGAAATACAATGGTTTTCATAACATCTGGTTTAATGGTTTTTGTAAAGAAGCAGTTTTTAATCAAATAGTTGCAGCACAGAGATTTACTTACTAATTCTCTTGCAATTGTCGTAAATAACCTCCATTTCGTGTGACAGATTTTATGTTAATAAGAAGACACAGAACAGGAGGGTCTTTGGCTTTTTGGCGAAGTTCTAGGGATGTACAAGGAGAAGGGACTTTTCCCATTGCGTTCCGGAGCCACGGCTACACCAGTTGAGTTGATTGAGAGCCCGTGAGCATATTGCTCTGCATCACTTTCCAGCTTTCTGCGGTCGATATATTGAGATAATCAAGGGAGATAAAGTCATTTACATACGGTAAATGCTGCTCTTATTGACACATTTTGCCTTTCTAAATTTGTCTTCACACCATTGGGCATTAAATCGCCTCGATACCTTTTAACAAGTGGTGTTCCCAAAAAATACTGATATTCTGCTGATACTGCCCATCTTCCCTGCTTTACACCGGCTGCGACTACGAGGGCGGGGTTTATGTTATTAAGAATAGTTGGTTTCCACGTTTCATTTTTATAGCGCCAATATTCATTTTTGAATCGAATTAGCCTGTCTGCTTTTAGTCCACCATCAACAAACAGTTTTACGCTTGAATTATTTGAGAAATACTTTCTTAAATGAATCGCAAGGGAAAGATAATGATGGGTTTCCTTAAAATCAGATTTACTGCCCGATTTCTGTATTCCTCCTGTAAGGATATTGTCTTGGACATGAACAAACTCATAACCGACTGACGGGACCAATGCCCATGTTGAGAATAGCTTTCTTTCCGCCCATAACGCTCCACCAAAATTTACCCACGAAGTTGCTGCATAGGTGTAAGTTGATAGTATTTCATTTTGATACTTCGAAATTTGGGTGACTTTAAATCGCTCAGATGTTAATCCTGCCAATGCACCATAGTTCCATTTTTTGACCTTTTGAGAGTATGTAGGATAAGGGATCGCAATTTGCAACAATAGCATAGCAGCTAAACTATAGAGAAGATTTCTATTCATAGGAAAGGCTTTACACTAAAAGTTCATGAACACTATCAAGAAATGGAATATGTTAATTGACAATAATAAAAAAGTCTCATTCGGCTTTGGCCTATCTGTCATCTTATTTTAACTGTCTTACGCAGAGTATTTTGTAAATATAAGAGAATTAAAGAAGAGTGTATATTACTCAAATACAAATTGTGCCCGCCTCGATGTCATCTCAAAAAGCGTCCCTTTATCACAACTAGACAATGGGTCAACTACTATATTCTTAGTTGTACAAAATTTGTCTTAAATGCCCATCTCAAATTCAATGTTGCTTGCAGTCAACCTTGACCGAGCTAATGAGACATGTTAGAGATGTTTGCAAGCAGGAATTCGTCCAAAATTACGGTGGTTAAAGAGTAATTTAGTCGATCGCGCGAAAGCTTCGTTCCCATCACTTGAACAAGGTTTTCAGATTCAATAAATAGAAATGGCACACGTTAAACTGTAATTTGACAGTTGTTAAGCGTCGTCCAGACCTAATTATCCATTGCAACGGTCGGTATTCTTTGTTGTCAATTTTAATTGGATCAGTATTTTGTGGAACACGTTCGTTATCCTTGCTTTTCTACATCTGGTTCCTAGGGCAATTAAGGTAATAAAATGAGGCAAAAGCGTTATTTTGTTCGGAGATTCATGGCTATTAAAAATTGATATGGATATATTTAATGAAGACTTAATTAGGTATAATAGTTGGGCAAACCAGCAGATCATTGCTATTTTATCGGCGAACCCGGCTAAGGTATCCGACAGGTGCGCCGAACTCATTAGTCATATTCTGAATGTCCACCAGATATGGAATGGAAAGATTAAACCGACACTGGGCACTTATGAGTCTTGGGACGTTCACCCGTTGGTACTAATGCCCGAATTCGATCGTTTGAATACAAAATCGACTTTGGAAATCCTTGAACATTCAATTATTGGTCAAGCTATTGAATATCAAACTAAGTCAGGTGCTACGATCGTCAATTCTGTACAAGAAATCCTCTATCAAATCATCACACATTCTTCATACCATAGAGGGCAAATTGCGACTGAACTGCGAAACGTTGGTATTGAACCGACATTGACAGATTATATCTATTACAAAATGACATCGGCCAAATAACATGCGCTTGTTGCATGGCACTGCTAATCACATTCCAGCGGCTGTTTCGAAGCTAGCCTACGCCAATCACAGCATCTGCAAGATTAGACTGCGGCTTATAGTAGGCATAGTGCGGTAAGGAACAAGCTTTTGATAGCATGGCTTTTTGCCTAAAAGATAAAATGGCTAACATATTCCATTCCGATGTTAAAGGATTTACTTAATCAGTTCAATTTTTCGGCATCAATTGCTTCAAAGAAGTCTTTCAGCTTTTCAGGGTCAAGTCTTCCGTTCGTGCGAACGCCGCTACAAAGATCAAGTCCAAACGGTTGAACTGTTTCAATGGCTTGCTTTACGTTGTTTTTGTTGATTCCACCCGCAAGAAACAAAGGAACGTCAATCGACTCTCTGATTTGCCTGCTTAAATCCCAATTGTGGATTCGACCCGTCCCACCCAATTCTTTTATCTTTAAATTTGGGTTTCCACTATCTAGCAAGATTGCATCCACATATTTCGAAACCTCAATAGCTTCTTTCTTTGAGAATCCATCAATAACGTGAATGACTTGCACCAATTTTACATTTGGCAATTCGTTGCGAAGTGTTTCATATTTACGTTTTTCCAATTGGTCCACAATTTGAATGGTAGTGGTGTTTGCCCGTTTATAATGGGAGATGATCGCTTGTGGTTTGGTTTCACTTGTTAGTAAGAAAGTTGAAATGGATGGTGGGGCTGCCTTTGCAATCTGGTTGATTAACGTATCATCAATTACACCTGGCCCACTTGGCATGTGCCCAACCAGACCCAGTGCCGAAGCTCCGTGTTCAATCGCAATCATTGCTTCATCAATGCTGCTTATACAACAAATCTTAACTCTTGGCCTAAGCATAATTTTATTCGTTTTTGAACTATATGTTGTTTATCAAACTTCACTTCATTTCCAACACCCAGTTTCCGGAAAAATAGGGTAGTCCAAGCATCGGGGATCCGGAACGTATTCGCTGCAGTACCAACGTGGTTGATGGATTCTTTCGTGGAGAGTAGTGGGTTAAACGGCAGTTTCAAACCGTTTATCTCTGTCAAAAGTCTTACTTACCTCATTAACATTGCTGGTTTTCGTCTTAGAGCAGGTTCGCGAGAAAATACTGGGGGAGGGCAGCGTCATTGTGATCAGACCCGATGGACGGATAAATTTAGCTCTTCATATCACGCTGTCCTTACGAACTATTAAAGACTGAATTGCCTAAACAATCATTTCCTCCAGGCAGTCACAAAAATAGCGAAATGTACATTACGGATTTCTTGTTTCGAGATCAATTGAGATTCAAGTAGGATGGAATGAGAGACTGGCGGGGCAAATTAAACTAGCGATTTTTAGTAACCCTGCCGAGAATGGCTTTTAAAGCTAGAAGCTTCTGTCGCTAGATTCGCCAGTTGATTCTATAATCGTCTCACTTCGTCAGATTCCGTTTTCTATGACCCTGGCGAAGATTACAACTTTGCAACATGACTAAGATCTAAAAGTGCAGATTACAAACATTTACGATTTACAAAATGTTTTAAGCCGCGTATAACACCAGGGCACATACCAACTGAAAATAGGTAATCAGCTCCCTTTTAGTATTTAACAATCAAATAGTCAATTACTTAAATATTTATAAGCCATGAAAAACAATTCTTTTATTAAAGCCGCATGCATAGCAATGCTGATTCTGGCAGCGTTTTCTTGTGAAGAGGCCGATTTGAGCCTTCCAACCCGCAAGGAGAATTTTAGTGACAAGCAATGGGAAATAGACGCATGGGACCTTGAAACGCCCTTGGATATTGACGATGATGGTCGGGCAGAAACTGATCTGATGGATCTTTTGAAAACTTGTGACGAAGATAACCTGATTACATTTACCAAAAACGGCAAGGTGCTGGAAGATACTGGCCTGGATCTTTGTGAGGATGATCAGCCCGGTGAAATTCACACTTACAACTGGGATTTTGATAAAAAAGATCAGGCTATTATCATCAGAGATCCCCTTACAAACAAGAAGACTGATGAATGGGAAGTTGTTTTCCAGACGGATAACAGGCTTTGGATCAAGTTTAATCTTCTTCCCGATCACAGCAAAAATTCATTGGTCAAGACCATAATCAAGCTCAATAAAAAATAGGTGGTACTTCATCTAAATGTAAAAAGCCTTCGGATTGAACGACCCGAAGGCTTTTCCATGTCGGGCATTATTTCTAGCATTTATAAACCCTTATAACTGTAAGTTGTTTCCAGACTTCCGCTCGATCCTCGTTCTGCTTTACGGGATGGATATCCGTTTTCCAGATACTCATAAGTAATCGTTTTGCGGCCCCGCACTTCCTTCTCCACATTTCCATCGAAAAAATAAAACCTGATCACCCCTGCATTGTTGCTGGCAAAAGAATAACCCGGTAAAAACGGATAGACCATCCACAAATTTTCAACATTCCGCTTGTTATCATAACCTGAATATTTGGTGCTCGAATATGTGTCAAAAAGGCCATTGTTCTTGTTTTTGGCATACTCCCGGTATTCAATCAGGTTGCCACGCTGGTCATAAAGCAAGCGGAACTGTGTTTCCACTTTTTTAAAGCTGTTAACCCGGTATATCTGCGTGATCTTGTCACCCGCATACGCGTATGTGCTGGTAATCAGCAGAAGGTTGTCTTTTGCATGTTCTCTGGTTTCAATGAGCTTGCTACCTTCATAATAATACTTCACATAGGCCCCATTATCTAGTTTCAGCTGGATTAGCCTCGCCTGGGCATCATAGACGAAATCATAGGTTGTTTTGCGCGTAATATCCGAGCCCTGAACATACTGGTTTTCCTGAATTATACGCACCGGCAATCCTTTCGCCTCATAAAATACTTCCCGGTAGTCCGTCGGAGCCCATTGCATCCGGAATCGGCCATATAATTCAACAGGCATGTTGGGAAGGGTAACCGTATCCTGGCCAGGCTGGGTGGCAGGCGGTTCGGGCAGCTTGGTGCTGTCCTGCTCAAGGGGATCTCTTGGAATCGGGGCTGTTTGCCGCGATCTGTCGTCGCAGGCTGCTATCGCTAGCGAAGTGAAGGTAAATAGGATTGGCGCACTAATTTCTCGAAGTTTCAATCGCATTATTTTCATAGCTATATTAAGTTAGTAAGAGGGCAAATATGGAGCTGTGAAATATCTGAAAGCAGCAAATCCCGATAGAATGGGACATTCAGGTAATTAATTGGGACATTTGATGATTAATACGGGAGTTGGTTCCGCTGCCGGCACGAAAGCGGGTTATAGAATCCCAATTCATTCGCTTCTTCTCCCAACCTGTCGTAAAGTGGTTTTAGCGTGGGAGTTTTGCTGCTATTTTTGTAAAAAAATAGAGACCATGAAAATGCCGAAGTACATCGCTAATGAATATCAGCTTATGCTCGGCATTTTAGCTCCGTATTCGGTATTGCTGAACTTCTTTATTTTCTCAAATACTTATTTCACCCATTTGCCCTTGTTTTTCGGGGCTACCTGCCTGACGCTGTCCATAAAAGTGGTGGCCTGGCAGTTGCACACACTGGTAGCCATGGTTTTGTCCAAACATTTCCCGAAAGACGGTGAGACAATGAAGCGGATTTTCATTTCATTGCTCTGCTTCTTTCCCCTCACTGCGCTGGTTAATACTTTCATTTTCTGGGTTTATGGTCAACTGGATCTGGCTGTATCTGAAATTGGTTCAGCAAACTACATTTGGGCCTTGGTGTCGGGCTTGGGTTTGAATCTGTTATCGACTTTTTTACATGAAGGTGTTTCCAATTTTGAAAAATGGAAAGCTACACTGACTGAAACCCAACAGTTGAAAACTGCTTATGCCAAAAGCCGTCTGGACGGATTAAAAACGCAGGTGAACCCGCATTTTCTTTTCAACAGCATCAATACGTTGTCGAGCCTGATTACCGAAGACCCTGAAAAGGCTGAGACTTTCCTGGATGAAATGTGTAAGGTGTACCGTTACCTGCTTAAGGGTGACAAGGAAGCTTTTGTGCCATTAAGGACTGAAATTCAATTTATCCGGTCATGGTTCTATATTCTCAAAGTCCGATATGGTTCTGCGATCCGTTTTGACATACAGGTTACCAGCGATGCAATGGAAAAGCGTATTCCGCCGCTTACAGTGCAGCTTTTGGTGGAACATATTTTGGGGCGCAATAAGATCAGCAAACATAAACCACTCCATATCAGTGTGATATCTGCCGGAACGGAATCTCTGCAAATACATAATACTGTCGCGTTAAAGATCGACTATCAGCAAGTCCAGGGCGAAACCAGCCTTGATAATGTGATCAACAAATTCAGATTGCTTGATCTTGAGCCGGTTAATATTATCAATAGCGCAGAATTCCAAATCATTGAAATACCACTTAGTTGAATGCATTTTTAACAATAGAACATGGAAAATTTAAACCAACAGTGTGCCATCGGTTTTATCGAAGACATCTGGAATATGGGCAGGTTTGAAAAGTTAGGCAATTATCTACATGCAGACTTCTGCGACCACTCTCTTCCAGATTTTTGTCAAAACAGATACGGGTTGATTCTCTATTTAAAAGCTTTGGGAAGAGAGCTTAAACACCATACTTCGATGGAAGAAATTACCTGCGAAGGAGAGCTGGTGGTAATCCGTTTCAGCCTGCTTTCATCTCGCAGGACCTCACACCAGGATGAGAAAAGTGTTGTCCTTGGATACCGCTACCTACGAATGCAAGAGAATAAAATTGTTGATCATTGGGAAATGATACAGTCCATCAAGCCATGCGCTTCCAGCGATGCGGCACTCGCCCTGGCAAGCTGATTTTTGATCGGGACTTTCGGGCAACCCATCCGCATTTTTCCCATTTGATCGGATTCAGGTTGTCACCCGGTTTAGAATATTCCAACTTTGAGCATGCTTACGATTGAGCCAACTTTTAGATAAATTAGCATTACATAAAAACAGCAGATGGCCGGTTACAAACCTTCCTTTCTTGAATGGCTCACGTTGCTGGTGATGTTTCCCATCATCATTACAACGGCAGGTTATCAATTGTACGCACGACGGTATTTTTCTGAAATAGAAGTGTATACGGTTTCAACGCTGATTATTGGCGCGATTTCAATTTCTTTCTGGTATTTGTACTTCAGTATGATCCAGCGGCTGGCCGGCTATTTTACGACATTAAGTGATATCTGGAAACGCGTTATATCACTTATTTTGCTGGACATTGTGGTAGTAAAAGTGAACATGGCGATGGTCTTTTATGGTTTTGATGCATTAGGGATTTTCGGCTACCAGTTCAACCAGGACCATTTCGTGTTTTGCTCCATTATAGGGATCATCGTAACAGTAATCGGGATTACACTTTGCGAGACAGACTATATTTTCAAAAGATGGAAAGAGAGCCTGGCATTGAAGGAAATAGCCGAAATGCAATTCCACGAACAAGAGTTCGAAAACTTGATCCGGCAGATCAACCCGCATTTTTTGTTCAATAATTTAAATGCATTGTCATCGCTGATCACGACAGACCCTGAAAAGGCGGAGTATTTTCTTGATGAGTTAAGCAAAGTATACCGGTATCTGATGCGCAATAATCAAGAGGCTTTGTCCACATTAGGACGGGAAATGCAATTTATACAATCCTATATGGCGTTGCTCAATATTCGTTATAACGAGGCAGTAATCCTGCAAGTTGCTGAGCTCGGGCCCTTTGTCGACCGGCTTTTGCCTTCGTTGTCATTGCAATTGCTGATTGAAAATGCGGTTAAACACAATATGGCAAGAAAAGGGCAGCCGCTCATTATTTCGATTTCGGTCGACAGCCAGCAACGATTGGTGGTTGAAAATAACTTACAAAAGAAGCCGGGCATTATTTCGTCAAACAAAGTCGGGCTGTCCAACATTGCTGTTAAATATAAAATGCTCAGCCAGCCTGGATTGGTGATTGAGAAAGACGAACATTTTTTCCGTGTGCGGCTAACCCTGCTGGACGGTTCCGGTTGGGCAGAAAACCAGGAATTACTAGCCAGCCTGACAACTGATTAACAACCCATTAACCCAATATGTGCATATGAAAGTGCTCATCATCGAAGACGAAGATCTGGCAGTGGCTAAATTGAAACGCTCTCTTTTGAGTATTAAAAAAGATATCGAAATTGTAGGTGTCACTGACAGCGTGGAATCTTCTGTGGCATGGCTTGAAAGTAATCCGGCGCCAGATATTATTCTGGCCGACATTGAACTTGTAGATGGACAGAGTTTCGAAATATTCAACCGGACAGAAGTAACGAGCACAGTCATCTTCACCACTTCCTATGACGAATATGCATTAAAGGCTTTCAAGGTGAACAGCGTAGACTACCTTTTAAAGCCCGTGCAGAAAGAGGAACTGGAAGTTGCATTGAACAAATTTTCCAATTGGATCGAGAAACCCAGGACTTCTCAGACCATCGATCCTATTGTAGTTAATGTGGAGAACCTGGCTGCGCAATTGCAGGAGCGGCTTCATGTGAAAGATTACCGGAAACGGTTTTTAGTCAAAAGTGTGCAAAAACTAGTCTCGGTCAATGTCGACGAAATCGCCTACTTCTATTCTGACGATAAACTGAATTTTTTCAAGACGTATAGCAATAAGCGGTATGTTGTTGATTATACCATGGATGAGCTTGAAACAATGCTGAAACCACAGGATTTCTACCGGATCAGCAGATCGTTTTTTGTGGCACCGGACTCGCTTGAACAAATCAGCGACTACTTCGGTCACCGGCTCGCGCTCAAATTAAAGCCCGACCACGATAAGGAAGTGATTGTGAGTAGAGAGAAAGTAACCGATTTTAAAAACTGGCTGGGAAAATAGGGGTTCGGGTTAATTAAAAACTTCTAGCCTTCTGATGTTGACGAGCATATCGACAAGGGTGGCATATCTATAAATAAAACAAAAGCAAAAGTGAAAGCACTGAAAATGACCGGCAAAATCCTTGCCGGCTTAATGGTCCTTATTGGCCTGGCCATGGTATATGTGAAAACTGCATTACCCGATACGGGCCTGGCACCAGACATTAAAATCGAGCGATCATCCACCAGGATCGAGCGCGGAAAGTATCTGGCCAACCATGTAACGGTTTGTATGGACTGCCACAGCACACGTGATTGGTCCAGATATGCCGGTCCGATGGCGGCTGGCGGCTTTGGTGCTGGCGGCGAGGCGTTTACCAGGGAGATGGGTTTTCCAGGCAAATTTTTTGCGCCCAACATCACGCCGTATGCACTCGGCAGCTGGACCGACGGAGAGATTTTCCGGGCTATTACAACCGGTGTAAACAAACATGGAAAAGCGCTGTTTCCGGTGATGGCCTACCACCGTTTTGGTCAAATGGACAAGGAAGATGTGTACTCGATCATCGCCTATATCCGCGAGTTGCCATCGGTTAAAAAGGACATCCCAAAGTCTGAGCCCGATTTTCCGGTCAATTTTATCATTAATACCATGCCGCATGAGGCCGCCTTCACCAAGCTTCCCGCCCAGAAAGACCAGGTGGCTTATGGCAAATATCTGGTCAACGCGACTGGCTGCGTGGATTGCCACAGCAAGACGGATAAAGGCAGTGTAATCCCGGGGACCGAATTTGGCGGGGGAATGAAATTCAGTAGCCCCAATGGCATTCTGCGTTCGCCCAATATTACGCTGCACAAGGAGACAGGCATCGGGAACTGGACCAAAGAAATGTTCGTAAGCCGGTTTAAAGCCTATGCAGATAGTAACTATGTGTCGCCAAAGTTAAGTGCCGGTGATCTGAACACACCGATGCCCTGGACGATGTATGCGGGCATGGAAGAAAACGACATTGAGGCCATTTTTACCTACTTAAGCACCATAAAATCAATTGAAAATCATGTAGTTAAAACTGAAAGTATCCCCAAAAAATAGGTATAAAGGCCCGTCTAAAAACGGGCTTCATTTAAATTCAAAAAAGTCATGAGATACAACATCTTTAATTCCATTCACAAGGCCCTCAGAGCCATTTCCTACGACACCGCACTCGACATCCAGCAGACCAACTTTTTGGACGAGCCGGAAACCAAAAGTGCCATTGAAAATCTCGACCAAACACTGGCGTTGCTAGACCTGCACATTGAGCACGAAGGCGGATACATTCACCCGCTGGTCGAGAAATATAACATTGATATTGACCGTCGTTTCCGCGAACAACATATCGAAAGCAAGTTCCTGGCGCAGCGTGTGAGATCGGCTGTCGACGATCTCAAATATGCAACCAATCAGGAGAATAGGATCAAAATAGGAAAATCGGTGTCGGAAGCCTTTGAAACAGTTCTTGCTTTTAATCTCACGCTTTTCAATAAGGAAGAGCACATTATGAATGAAATATTGTGGAATAATTATCGTGATGTAGAAATTATGGCCGTTGAGCAGCAGATAATCGCCAGCGTACCACAGGACATACTTGAATTTGAAACAAGGTGGATATTCCGGTCGCTTAATAATTTCGAGATTCGTGAGTGGCTGCTAGGTGTAAGGCATTCGGCACCTGACTATCTGTTTCAATCGCTGATTGCTATTGCTGAGCAAGAGCTGCCGGCTCTGCGATTTGAAAAGTTGCTTTATTCCCTTTCGCTGACGGGTTCAAATGCTTACTAATACAGTTGCTGGTTAACATCAGCTGAAATTTTTTAATCAAATAAGCCATAAAAATAAAATCAAATGAAAAAAACAATCATCGCTGCCATGGCAGCGGCAGTTATTGCTTTGTCTTCGTGTAGTGAAAATGATCACGATATCAATCAAGATCCGGTTCTGCTAAAAGGCGAAAAAGTAAAGGTAGCAGATGGGGAGGCCTGGACTTACATCGAAACTAGTTTTGACAATAAGCCCCTAAAGGCTGGAATTGTACTTACGGAAGCTGCCATCCCTGAGATGCACACGGGCGGGCGGGTGAAACACGGCGGCCACGGCGATGCACCCGAGAGTATCATTTACACATTACGTTTGCCGGAAAACAAAAGCGCCACTGTCTTTGATCACGTCACCATGGACTGGAACCCACACGGACATCCTCCGGAAAACGTGTATACCAAAGCGCATTTCGATTTTCATTTCTACATGGAGTCCGAGGCTGAGCTAAATAAAATACCGCCATTTGAGGTGGATTCGATAGGGCACAAGACATATCCTGCGCCGGATTATTTGCCCAAGAATTATATCCCCATCCCAGGCGGTGTTCCAAAAATGGGTGTGCATTGGGCGGATATCACCTCGCCGGAGCTTAACCCGCAAAATCCGGCCCCGTTTACACAAACCTTCATTTACGGCACCTATAATGGTAAAGTGAATTTTTATGAACCGATGGTTACTGGTGAATACCTGAAGGCGCTTACAGGGAAGTTTGAGCGTAGCATTCCGCAACCGGCCAAATATGCCCGGACTGGTTATTACCCAACCAAAATGAGTGTGACCAAGATCCCCGGTGGTTACCAGGTTGAATTATCAGAATTCATTTACAGGCAACAATCATGAAAATAGCGATTTCAGGAGCAGGGATTGCAGGCCTGACCGCAGCCATTGCTTTTCAAAAGGCAGGTTACGAAACCACGATTTTTGAAGCGGCCCCGCACCTCAAACCGGTCGGGGCCGGGCTGGGGCTTGCGCCTAATGCGATAAAAGCATTGGATGTACTTGGTATCGCTGATGGCATCATCCCGCTGGGCCGCAAGCTTCCGTATTTCAGGATTTTGGATCGAACAGGGCAGATTATTTCTGAAAATGACAGTAAAATGATCAGTGAGAAATTCGGCCTGGACAATTTCAGCATTCACCGTCACACGCTTCATGAAGCATTGCTTGCCCACATTGATCCGGCTTCAATCATCAAAGGCAAAAAGGCCATCGGCATAGAGCGCGTTGGGAAAAAGATCACATTGGATTTCGCCGATAGTACTACTTACCAGGCCGATTATCTGATTGTGGCCGATGGTATCAATTCGTTGTTACGAAGTAAAATCGCTGCGGATGATGTCAAACGATACGCTGGGTATACTTGCTGGCGTGGCGTTGTGGAGGATGCAGGCTCACTGGCCCACGGCGCTTCCGAGACCTGGGATACGTCGGGCAGGTTTGGTATCGTTCCGCTCAATGATGGGAAGATCTACTGGTTTGCATGCGTAAGGTCGATTGCTAATAATCCGGTATTCAATGCATTCGGTGCGCAGGACCTTGCAAAATGGTTTAGGAAATTTCATCATCCCATTCCCGAAATACTAAGCAAGGCATCTCATTATGCATTGATACACAATGATATATATGACCTTGCGCCGCTTGCTCATTATGCACATAGCAACATTTTGCTCGTGGGTGACGCAGCGCACGCGACTACACCCAATATGGGACAGGGTGCCTGCCAGGCGATGGAAGATGCGGCGACATTGCTAACAGAATTAAGGAAAGACCAGCCACTTGAAAAAGTGTTTGCAGAATTTGAAAGCAAGCGCATGGAAAGGACGCAATATGTGATCCGCCAATCGCGCATGATCGGAAAAATTGCGCAGACTGATAACCTGCTGCTGGCCAAACTGCGCAATGCACTTTTGCGCATGAGCCCCGCATCGTCCAGGGAAAAGCAGTTTGAAAAACTCTACAATGTGACGTTCTGATATGATAAACAAAGTTAGGGACAGTCAAGTGGCTGCTGGCTTTGCCCTTCTCATTATTATTTTCGTTGCCCTTGCTTTCAACAGCAACCCTTTCTTTCTGTGGGTATATGAACGGCACCAGAACCAAGCAAGCTGGTTCATCAGGCCTCTTTTTCTGGTCCCGTTCTGCTATTTTGCTTACATGCACAGCTTGGCAGGGATTACGGGGACTATTTTCTTGCTATTGACCAGCATGTTTTGGTTCGCCGCTCCAAGTGAAGTCCCGGATAATATTAAAGAGTTCCTGCAATTTGAAAAAGACTGGTTGCATGGGAACTGGGGTTTCGCGAAAGTTTTTCTTGCCTCTCTGGTGCCTTTATCATTCATGCTTTTAGCATTGGCCTTTTGGAAAAGAAGTCTTTACTCCGGGCTTTCAGTACTGGTCTTGATGGCAACAGGTAAAATAATCTGGGCTGTTGACGGCGCAGGAAATGCTGGGACTTCAATTATTGTCCCTGCAATAACCGGGCTTCTCATTTGTTGTCTGCTGGTGCTTTTTGGTTTCCAAAAGCTCAATAATCGACATTAATTTTAACTTAAACCATGACAAAAATACTACAACTGACAATGCTTATGATCCTGGGCATTCATAATACGCTATGCGCCCAGGTGCCAACGGAACCGACCAGATCGCTTGTTTTATCCAATGTAACCGGCACCTCGGTGAAGATCGAATTGCAGGCGGGCGGTGGTGCCAGCAGGATTGTCCTGGCCAGAAAGGCCAGTGCAGTGGATGCAAGCCCCGAAAACGGAAAGACGTATTCGGCGAAAACAGTTTTCGGAAGTGGAGCTCCGCTTAATGGCCAAAACTATGCGGTTTATAGCGGCTCCAACCTGAATGTTACCATTACCAATCTGGAACCCTACACAGTTTATCATTTCGCATCATTTGAGTTTAATAATACTTCCTCGCCCGTTTACATTCAAACCGCAACAACTGCGAGTGTAAAGACAAAAGCGGGTCCGACCCTGCCGGTAACCAATGTGGTTCCTGCTGATGTGGAGGGTAACAGTCTCAAAATCATATCCAATGGCGGCGATGGCAGCCGAAAGCTAATCATTCTCAAAAAAGGAAATGCTCCGGGGGCTGTGCCCGAAAATGGCAAGCTTTATCGTGCAGATGGACGGTTCGGCTCCGGTTTTGAAATTGCCCAGGGAGAATTTGTGGTGCATGATTCGGGTGAGAATACCGCGCCCCTGACTAACCTGGAACCAGGCACGGCCTATTACTTCCGGATCTATTCTTATGATGTGGACGCAGCAGGTTATGCCTATTATTTGAAAGATCAATATTTTGCAGGCCAGGTGAATACGGTCGAAAGACCTGCGCAAAATTCGCAGGTAACACTCACTGATGTTACCGGATCATCGGCCACATTTGTTTTCAATAATCTGGGAGGTAAAAACCGGATTATCCTCATGCGCCAGGACGGACCAGTAACTGTGCAGCCCACCGATTTTGTGCGCTATACTGGTGGGAACAAAGATTTTGGAAAGGGCAGTCAACTTGGGGCGGGCAATTATATCATTGCAGGCTCCACGAATGGAAACGCTTTTACAGTCACCAATCTAAAAGCCGGAATGACTTATTATGCGCAAATCTCTGATTTTAACGGCTATTACGCGCCGGTTTATCACGCGCCCGGCGAGGTAGCTAAAATTCAGATTCCGCTTGAACCAGACAAGCCAGCATCTGAGCTTGGCGTTCAGCAGGTGGAAGGTACAAGCCTGCGTGCGGTTTGGAAACAAGGTAGCGGCGCACGGCGCCTTGTAGTGGCCCGAAAGGACGCTCCGGTAAGCGCTATGCCCGCAGATGGCCAGGTGTATCAGGCCAATGCTACATTTGGGCAAGGACAAGCCTTGGAAGATGGGCAGTTTGTTGTGTATGATGGCCAGGAGCAAGGGTTTAATCTTAAAGGACTGGAAGCGCTTTCAGTATACCATCTTGCCATTTTGGAATACAACCTGCCCGGTGACAAACCTGATTATCGGACGTCGTCCTATTTGTCGGGCTTTGTGTCGACCATTCCATATCCAACCGTACAAACTTCGGATATCAACTTGAAAAAGGCTGAGTTGCGAAGCGCAACTTTTAACTTTCAAAAGGGTAACGGTGAGAAGCGGCTGTTTGTAATGCGTCAGGATTCTACCGCCGCTATGGATCCTGAGGATTTTATCAGACTAAGTCCCAATAGTAACTTTGGATCTTCGCAGATTGGCCCAGGTAATTTTGCGGTATACGCGGCGGGAACTGGCAATGAGTTTACAGTTGGCAATCTGGTTCCGGGCATCACATATGTAATCAGCGCATATGAGTATAATGGCAACCTGCAACCTGCCTATCTTCGACCGGCGGCCACGTTCAGCTTTATTATGCCCGGAGCATTGCCGGTTACCTGGCTGTATTTTAAAGGAGTAAAATCCGCAGAAGGGAATGCTCTTGAATGGGCTACCAGCCAGGAAACAAATTCAGCATACTTTGTTGTAGAGCGTTCGCTCAGCCCAGTTTTAGGGTTTGAACAGATTGATACTATTCAAGCTTCGGAAAACAGTAACCAGCTCCGTAGCTACAAATACACGGATTACGGACCTAGACAGACCGCCTATTACAGGTTGAAGCAAGTTGATCAGGATGGAACGTTCAGTTACAGTCGGATTGTGAACATAGGTGCAGAAAAGGAAGCTGTAACACTGTATCCTAATCCTGTAATTGACAAACTTTATCTTGCCCATAACAACGGCAAAACAAAAATCAGCATTTACAACCTCATAGGTCTGTTAGTCAAAACTGCAACAGTTATAAGGGGGGAGCCGGTCGATGTGTCTGGTCTTAATCCGGGCACTTATGTGGTCATTTCTGAAATGGATAGTATTGAATTCACCTATCGCATCATTAAGCACTGATATTTCATTGTAGTCCAGTAAAGGGTAGAGCAGCTTCGTTCTTCCCTTTCTTTGTGGTTATGCTGCTTGAATATTACTAGCAAACTAGCATAAGGATTGCTTGATATAACTAAAAAAACAGGCGCAATGTTAATCATAACGCCTGTTTGTGGATAAATTATTAAGCCAACATTTAGGAAGATTACTTTACCTTCAACATGCGGTCGCCGATATGGCTTCGATATAGATCTGGCAGGAAAAACTCGAAATTACCTACTTCCTCAATATTGTGTTTCAGCCAGGCAAACCCCATGTCATCCGTAAAGATCCATGAACGTATGATAGGGTTAATGATAAATCTCCCAAACCAGCTCTCATATCCAACGATCATCAACGAGCGGTAAGCACAGTGGCAATCACCTGCGGGCTCAAACCAATGTTCAAGGCTAAATATCTCCAACCCAAATATCCTTTTTACAAGCCTAATGCCGGTGTCGTCGAGCTTAGTGACCATTTCAACGCTATCCACGGCAAAATCCGGGTTTCTGCCAAACGCTTCCACGATGCGGAAATAGGACCCTACGCCAACACTTCTGTCCTTGTGCACATTTTTGTTTAATTCCCAATGAATGTGATCTAGCGGGTGCCATACGCGATATTTTGGGTAAGTCTTGCCTTTATACTCCATGTCTCCTCCAATATTTCTAAACCACCATTCGAGCATGCTGGGCGTAATTCCTTTCAAGGTCTCGTGCTTAATGCACAGGTGCAGGACGCCATTTTCGGTGATCGAAAAGTCAGTCTGTGCGGATTTCAGTGTTTTCATTTTCCATCCGAAATCCAAGGGATTTTCCAGCTTCATATTTTTCCGAATATTCTGGTTAATAATAACGATCGGTCGTATACGCAATAGAGTTTAAAAACCCTTCATCGTCCTGGCCACAATGACATTAACCTTATTTGTAAGATCATCCAGATCATGCAGCAGCCACTGTCCTTTGCTTTTTGCGAGCTTTCCATTGAGAATAATCGAGTCGATGTTGCTTTCATTCAAATAGTAAAAGGCAGGTTTTGAAGCGAACGCATCGTTGTGCAGGTTATCCCATTTAATCAATGAAAAACAAGCCTTTGACCCAACCTGAATGCGGGCAGAGACATTCATGCCGCTAAATTCGTTTGCCTTTTCCATGGAATCGTAAAAGAATTGGTTCGTGTCGTATGGCATCTGCATTGGGAACTCCATTTTTTCAATCAGACGATTGTTGACGATCGCGCGGTAACTTTGCAGCAATAGCCGCTGTTGGAACATAAGGCTGTCCGTAGAAGATGTCGGAATGTCAATCCCCACCGACCACTTCAGGTTAGGTATGTCTGCAATGAAGCCGACTGCGGGCTTGCCCAATCCAGTCTGCATTTCTGCTTCCGGTGTCATCGTTACAAGGCATCCAGCCTCACCGATCAGCTTGAATTCATCTTTGGATAGCGTGCAACAATGCACCAGATTTAGGTCACTGCTCAATAGTTGTTTTGCAGCAAGCTGCATGACCGGTTTGGTAATCTTGCCCAAAATGGAGCTGCCGATGTGCATAGATGCAGGGATACCAAGCGCTTTTGCTTGCTGGATATCCATTTTATTTACCTCCATTGTTGCAAATTCGGGCCCCCTAATGCCCATACCGAGGCGAACATTTGCAAAACGGTTTTTGTAAATGGCTGCCAAGCGCTCGATATCCTGATCATGGCAGGCCGAGCTGTGATTCCAGTATTTGTCGCGCTCGTGCGCTGACGTAGAATGGAAAAACAGTACATTCAGCCCTGAATCTGCCGCTGCCTGGATAGCTGCGTCGGCGTGTTCGGGAGAATTCATGATGTGCGACCAGTCAAAAACATTGGTAATCCCTGCCTGGGCACATTGGATATAGCCGTACAAATTGATCAGATACAATTCTTCCGCGCTGATCTGTGTGCCAATACCTCCAACAATCCTGTTGAGATACTCCATGAGCATCATATCAGCGGCCATACCTTTAAAAGGGGCTTGCCATACATGGCGATGCGCATCTGTTAGCCCCGGAAGCGCAATCATGCCGGCGCCGTCAATGACAATTTCGCTATCTATTGCGTCGAGATTTTCATCAATTTGAAGTATCATTCCTTCATCTGAAATACGGATGTCCGAAGTTCTGCTTATCTGACTTCCATCGAAAATGTGAGTGTTTTTAACGATCATAGCTTTTTTTAAAGCAAAGATTCGGCAACAATGCATGGGGAGCAATCTTATTCAGATCAATTGGGATAAAAGATAGCCGAACTGAGTCAGCAACTGTTATTACATAGCCCTTAAACGTATACCGAACTTTTGACGCCTATCGAATCAGAGCGAATATAGATTGTAACTATGATCTATGTTCACCTGCGTTTTCAGGCCTTCCAGGCGGCTTTTGGCGTAAGCCGTTTTCAGCGGCTCGGTTTCAGTGAGCGCCGCCTTCCATTTTTCAAAATTCGAAACACCTTCATGTAAAAAGGTCGACAGCAGATTCAGCCCTATACCAGACACCAGCGCCCAAACGTCTTCGGTGAGCCAATCCGGAAATTGTCAGGCCCATTTGCCCGTATATCCAAAAACTAAGCGTATTCCAATGAGTTCAGCGGGAAAAAGCAGAATAAAAATAAAAATGCGCTTCACCGTGTCCCCGTTCCTGGATATGCCCGGACAAAAGCATCGCAATCAGTGTATGCAGCTGCCAGGCAATGACTTTGATGGAAACAAAGCTAGGTTAAGGAAATAAACTTTTAAAAGATAAAGAAGTTCAGCAGCACAGCATATATGGAACCAAAATACCCAGCATCAGCTGATATTCACTGAATATGTATTTGGATAGTTTCATCTAACAGCCATCTGATTTGATCAAATATTGTGTAATAACTGCCTGTTAAATTTTTCTACAAGCAAATGGGATAAGACGTTCTAGACCACAGTAGGCATACAAAGATTTGACGCAGTGTCAGATTTGATTGTAGTTCCGCTTTAAACGTAAAAATGGGCTCAAAAGAATGGTCAGCCAATTGATAGCAACGCCCGGTAACCCGGTAAGCTTTATAGTATCTGAAAATACCAATAGCAAATACATGCCTTTAAACAATCTCACGATGCGGCCCGGGCCTGTTTCGGGTAAATTGGCAAGCTGAGTCATCTTACGCAGAAACGTTTCAGTTTCAAGCTGGGGAAAGACCTGCCAGTCTACAATTACTGTCTGGCTCGTATCGTTCCACATGGCGTGCCGGTCATTGGGCAAAGTAATTATACTTTCCCCTTCTTTGTAAATACATACCTTCCCATTAATCCGAACCGCTATTTCTCCTTTGAGAATGGTAATATATTCGGTTTGATGTGGATGGTAGTGTTCTGGCGGCTCTTTACAGAAGGGTGGATAAGAGGCAACCATCCCCAGTCGCTCTTCGGTATCTTTCAGACGGCTCACAAACCGGATAAGCTGTCCTGTTTTTGAGTTTTTTATCTCGGAAAATGAATTATCCACGGTGCAATTTATGAATGGCGGTTACGGTATGGGTCCTCAGAGACCTCTTTAAGTCTTTGAAGCCAGGTCTTTAGGCTTGACGAAGTTTTCTTTTTCAAAAACCCCTTGAGTAATCTAGCTAAAATCCCTTCCATGCTTTCTTCGGATATGACGGTAACCAACCCACTTTGCTCAAATAAGGTCCAATTATGAACCGCACAAATTCCAAGCGTTTTACCTGACCAGCCAAACTGGCTTTTTGCTGCTACCGTATGTAACCTTGAAAGGATGGCACTGCCGCCACTTTTCCATTCGAAATGGTTTTCCGGTGCAAGATCTCCTTCTAGCTTGCTGTGAGTGATGTCTGGGTTCCATTTGCACCAGCCGTTGATATCGGTAATGACATTCCAAACGAGCCCAAGCGGGCACTGATCTCTATCATTTCCTGGCAATAGACTGGTGCCAAACTATTGGTCTCTACCTGAAACGGGTTGGGAGAAACATCCACGATTTGCAGGTTCACAATATTTTTCATCAGAGTGATATTTGTTTAATATTTCATGCTCAAAATTGGCTACATAAGGAGCAGGTTACAACTTGTATGTGACCAAATGAGGAAAATCCCGATAGGTTGCGCATAAGATGGGACCAGCCAACGCTTCTCCCCGTCGTCCAGAGCCGCAACATTATAAAAATCCTTGAGGCAGTTCTGCTGTTGGCTAGAAAGATTGCCAGCAATCAATATGGACTTGATCATCACAAGCAGATCTGAATTACAGGTCCCGGGGTCATGGTCACTAGACTACCTGGGCTGTGTGGCTGAAAAAAGATTTACATGCGTTACATGGGCACCTCAACAATATCAAAATTCCGCATATCAAAATCCCGCACAAGCTGACACAAAAACAGTAGCATCAGACTTTCATAATATCTGGTTTAATGGTTTTTGTTAAGAAACGGTTTTTGATCAAATAGTTGCAGCACCAGATTACTTACTGGCTCTATCCGATCTGTCGTAGGTAGCCTCTGTTTTGGTAGGTGCGGGCGGACGATCAAAAAGACTGAATCCAACTTAAAGAAACAATCTCGAATTGTCGTCTAACGAATCAATGTCTAATTTTCAGAATGTAGCTGAGTTAATGAGATAGATGCTCCTCCTGCTACATAAGATTTTGCCCTGAGTGGTGATCTGCTGATTGGCCACAATAACCTTTAGTTATACGAAACATATGAAAATTTAATCGGTGGGTTAAAATGAAATATGTAAATTTCCAGTTTTTATGCATTACTAGCATCAGGGAGCACTAATATAGTACGGTTAAAGGGTTGTAGTGGACGTTAAAACGTACTTTTGCTTCTTCATAATCACAAATTTACAAATATCATCTCCTGTTAGTTGAATTAAGCGTAATCACGGGCCGTTAATTAGCCCAACAACATCTTCGGTTTAGCGTTTACTAGCATAGCTTCGATTTGCTGATCATCTCTTCACTTACTTTGAATAAAATCGATCCTCATATTTAAGATTAAATAACCGATTAGTTACCTTTTTTTAGCCGTTGACTGTGATCAAACCCAATTATTTTCTCAATTGGATTTCTTATCAAATGATAATTAGGGTTGATCATGTCAAAGCTAATTTTGCAAGGATTTGAAAACACTCTTGTCAATTTTATAAGTGTAAGCTGTATTAACTGGTGGTCAGATTACTACAGCTTTTCAAGTCTCATGGTTTTTTAACAACTACAAAATGGAAAGAAAAGCGCTGCTAGTCATTGATGTTCAAGAGGATTTTACCGGCCCCCAAGCTCGGCTGCCGGTAAATGTTGTCCAAGGAAAAAAGATGATCACTAACATTAACTTAATAGTTGAATTAGCGCGTGATCTCAATTTCACAGTTATCTATATTGGCAATGAGTTTAATAAGTACGATTTACTTAATATTTTTCACCGTTTTGCCGCAATCCGGGACACACCGGGCGCAGCACTCGACAAGAGACTTGAAATAGTATCTCCATATTACTTTTCAAAAAGTAAAGATGACGCATTTTCCAACCCTGATCTGCTCTCGTTCTTGAAAGCACAAGGAATTCACACAGTAGTATTAACCGGAGTATTTGCGGAAGGCTGTATATGGGCAACGTTAAAAGGGGCTCAACACTATGGGTTCTTTACTGAAGTTGCAGTTGATGCAATTGCTGCAAAAACAGATCGCAAGCTCGGCAAGATGCTCAAAAAGTACGTCGAATCAGGAGCGAAATTGATAAGCAGCTTTTAGGTCTCTCTTGTGAAGATGGGCAAATTCTTAATTTAACTTCAATTCTAAAAATATGAATTTTAAAACTGGCCTAGGTACTTTTCTGGTGTCTTTCCTGTACAGTCAATCTCTTTGCGCACAGACGATATTGTTTCCCTCTGATTCGCTGGTCTCCGCAGAGCTTGTAAAGTATCAAAAGGAAGAAATGGTCTGGTACTTACACAAGGATTCTCAGAAATCGGCTATTGCGGATATTGAAACGACGATAAATCCTGATTATGAGAATACCAGAATGCTTGTGGTTCAGCAGGTTAAAATGAATGGATCGCCGAAGGTTTGGTGCGATACGACGGTGGTGGATAGGATTACACTCTCACCAATATATCATTCATCATTTAATAGCCAGCGTGAAATGGTTTTAAATTTTGCAGGACGGGAAATTACAGGCTACTACAAAACGTTGGCAGATAATCAAATAATGAATATTGAAGATACGGTAAGAGCCCGTTTTCATGATTCCAATTTTTATCCGCATTTGATCCGGTTTTTACCTTTAAAAGCCGGGTATCAGGCCAGAATACCTATTTACGATTTTAACCCGAAAAAACATGGGCTTCTATTTGCAACAATTACGCGCGTGACAGATGGCGGGGCAGCTATAGACAGTCAGGAAGCCATTCCTTGTTTTGTCGTTGAAGTTATAGATGAGATTGCTCCCCATGCCAGGTCTACCTATTACATATCCAAGAAAGACAGACGTTTGATTAAATCTGATATCAGCGTGGGAGAAAAGCGTATGAGTATCGAAAGCCGCTGACATGTTATAGATACGCAAGTTTTTACGAACCGGCAGAGAATTTTCTTTAATACACTATACTTGGAAAACGTAGGTTTAAATGCAGGTTTTTAACAATTCAAATATCTGATCCTTGCGGAGCTGGCACTTAAAGTTCAGCTTTGCGGGCATGTGTGTTGAGAACAAAACACGCAATTAACTGCAAAAATGACTTATTGAAGAATTCAATTGAAAGCTGTGACAGTCCGAACATGACTAATTTAATAACATGTATGAATGAATTGAGTGGAGTGCTTCAAGAGGCTATAAATGAAGGACTAAGTATTTTTACAACCATTTCTGACTGGGACACCAGGCGCCCGGGTGGCAAATGGTCCAATCTGGAGATCCTGGGACACTTGATAGATAGCGCTGCGAACAACATTCAGCGCTTTGTGCGCGCGACACATGACAGCGATTTCAAAATTATCTACAACCAGGATCAGTGGGTGCGACATCAACATTACAACCAAGTAAGCGCAGCAGAACTGACCGGGTTGTTTCTTGCACTGAACAAACAAATGATCAGGATCTGGATGAATTATCCTGATGGTTTTTTATCAAAACGACTGGATATCGGTCAGTCTGCACCAGAATTTAAAACGATTTATGAGATCGCCGAAGGATACATTTCACATCTTCAGCATCATCTTACCCAAATGAAAGAAGCCGTTAATTGATACCGGCTCAAATCCAGTTTACCTGTAAAATGGGGTATTACGAAAATCAGGCTCTCTGCCAACACCTAAATGAAAAATCAACCATCAAACGCTTTATCCTGGAATCTGAGACAGGCAGGGCTCAGCGACCTTACGGCCATCCATTCCCTGTATGTGCAAACAATTGAATATGCGTGCAAAAACGATTACGATCAGCTGCAAAGGAATGTTTGGAAACAGGGAATTGAAAATATCGAGCGGTGGGAGCAGGCAATAGAAAGCCAGTACTTTTTGGTTGCCGAGAACCGTTCCGGGATCTTGGGATTTGGGTCTTTGAAAGAGCAGGCACATGTGGATTTTCTATTTACCCACAAGGACCACCTCCGGAAAGGGGTTGCCGCTCAAATATATCTGCAATTGGAGAGAGAGGCGGCAGAAAATCTAAACCAAGGAATTGACCGCGGATGTCAGTGCAACAGCACGAGCTTTCTTTGAAAAGCATGGTTTCGAATTGATTAGAGAAAACCAGAATTTTATTCGCGGGGTGAAAATTATTAATTACAGAATGCAAAAAGTGTTGGCTTAACGGATCATCGAATCCATTGTTGAAATTATCAAACGCCTTAAACAACGATTTTTCAATTCGAGGTATGAAAATCCATCTTGAAAAATACAGCAGTGACTGGCAACGGGAATATGCCTTGCTAGAAAATGAGATTCAGAATCTATTGGCCAATTTCGAGGTAAGAATAGCGCACATAGGTAGTACTTCTGTTTTTGGCATGGCTGCAAAGCCAATTATCGACATACTTGTTGGGATAAAATATGAAGCTCTGTTGAATTGTGCTATCGAGCCCTTTATTAAAGCTGGATATATATATATTGAAAATTATAATGCCATATAGGCGCTTCTTTGTACGGTCCGGCAATGGTTTCATCATTCCTTCACACCGAAAAATATCCAAACATGATACGAACATCTCCGCAACAGCTCATATACATATGCTCGAATACGGCTCTGATCACTGGACACGTCATATTGCATTTAAAGAATATTTAGGGCACAATGAGATTGAACGTTGTCGTTACGAAAAGTTTAAGTTGGAGTTGAGTTGCCGGGAGTGGAATGACAGTCAGGAGTATAGTGCTGCAAAAGGTGTTTTAATCGCGGAAATTGAACAAAAGGCGCTAATATGGTATGCCGATTATAATGATTAATTTGGGATATGAACAGCTGTTTCGACGAAAACCTTCGCCAAATCATATCGGGCTACGCGCTACTTACACATGCTTCACTGAACGCAATAGTGGAGAACTGCACCGTCAAATCCTTGAAAAAGGATGAATACCTTGTCCGTCAACAACGTAGTGATGCCCATGAATACTTTCTTATCGACGGCATTATCCAGAGAAGCAAGTTTGATAGCAAAGACCAGTGTGTTACCATTGGGTTCTATATGCCAGGATCTGCATTAACCCCTCATTATGCCAGAACTGATAATGGCATGCATATTTTTAACCTGCAAGCACTTACAGATTGCACCCTGGCAAAAATACCGGTAAATACTTTGGACTCCCTGCGCTTCTCGGATGCCGACATAAGATTTTTCGGTCAGAAAGTTGTAGAAGCGGAGCTGTTCAGAAGCATAGCACATGAGATTTCCTTTCGTAGCCTGAATGCAAAAGAAAGGTTGATAGCGCTAAGATCTGACTACCCAAATATTGAAAACAGGGTCGCACACTCAGTAATTGCATCGTATCTGGGGATCACCCCGGTATCATTCAGCAGGTTGCGTAACGAATTGGCTAATAGCGACTTCGTTTCTTAACAAATGATAATGGAAGCGTTTTAACCAAAGGCTAGTTTTGTATCGAAAAATAAAATAGATACAAAATGAAAAAACCAATGACTTCAATTATTGCCAGCAGCAAGGTTTATGCGCTACTGGTTTTTACTTCTTTAACAACAGCTTCGTTGAGCTTATCAGCCCAGGCTCAGAATACCGGACAAATACCCAAAAGCACGCTGTCCATTGAGATAGATCCCGCTCCGTTCGTATTAAAGGGCTATTCGTTTAGTCTCCGGTATAGCCCAAAAACATTGTCACATTGGAGCGTAATGGGTTCTGTTTATAAATCCAGTTTTCCGAATAAAATGATGAAAACAGAAAATCGGGACCAGGGATTTCGAAATTTAAAATTCAAGAACAGCTATGCGTTATTTGTAGATTACGCACTGCGAAAAAATGGGAAGGGGCTGCTCTTTGGACCATCTGTTTTTCTGTATAACAATACTGTTCAGCATGACGATGCAACCAAAAGCACATGTTTTCAGACAATCTATCCAAATTTCAGGGTTGGATATACTTTGTTCCCCATCAAAAAGATTGGCCTCTATGTTACACCGTGGGTAAACGCTGGTAAAGAAGTCAACCTTGACAAGCGAAACCAGATTGGTGATGTCGAGTTTAAAACCGCGAAGGTCAAATTTATTGCAGCACTACATATCGGGTACCGCTTTTCTTTTTGACTTCAAACAACGTGCTGTGGCAACTATGAAGAATACAATTTTAATAATGGTGCTGATTATGTTCGGCGTCTTGTTAATCGGGTGCAAAGACGAAACGGCTGATGAAATTCCTCAGGAAGGGACACCAACTCCGGTCGGGATGCCTATCGGCGATGCTATTGAACAACGTATCGGGCCTTCGGGGGGAAAGATTGTTGTAAACGGTGTCATGACACTTGAAATACCGTCTGGTGCTGTTGCTCAGGAGCGACTCATAAGAATTCAGCCTGTTGAAAACAAGTGCTTTAGTGCAGCTGGTTTAGGGTACACACTCATGCCCAGGGATTTGAAATTTAAAAAACCAATATCCATAAGATGGAATTATACTGATAAGGATATCGCGGGATCATCGCCCGATGCCCTTGGTGTTGCTTTCCAGCAATCAGATAACAGCTGGAAGGGATATCATAAAATAATTCTTGATAAATCTTCTCATATGGCCTCATTCGTATTGGAAAAAGCAGAGAGCTTTGCATTTTACGAACAGTTTTACTTAAAGCCACAAACAGCAACGCTTTCTTCCTCGGAAACTGTCCGCCTGGACGTCTTCTACCAAAAAGGAAGACAGGACCCAACCGAGGATGATATGCTCGAAGCGTTAACTCCACATGTTCTTCTAAAAAATCATGAGGTAAAAAACTGGCTTGTTAATGGACACAACCTGGTGGACCGGTTTGACCAGGTTTTGGGTGGGATGACTATTATAAAGGATGCAGCGTCTGCTACCTATACAGCACCTGCGCTCTCGCCTCAAAATGATACAATTACAGTGAGTACCGAAGTGATACTAAAAACAAAGGCCAAGCTGATCCTGATTTCCACGTTTGTCATCCGGTCAGAAAACGAGTTCAAGCTAAACGGTTACAATGTTAAAAACGCAAGGATTAATTCCGCCGTAGTTGTTGACAACGAACTTCTTCAGATTGGTTTGTTTGAAGGCAGATCTGATCAGCAGAAACAAAATATTGTCAATTTAAGTGTTCTCCACTTTTCAGGCGTAGGAACCTATGAGGTAGATCAGACGATAAATTTCAAAGTGAGCTGCAAGGATCATCTTGGCAAGCCCTGGAGCGAAAGATATTATACGTCAGATGGCAGACAAGTTTATGGCCCTTTAAAGGTGGTCATCAGCGAATACGATAAAACCCGAAAGCTCGTTGCGGGTAGTATGGCAGGCACTGTATACTATTACGATAATAACGAAAATAAACTCGAAACCGGGTCTGTATCCGCCCGGTTCAAGACAGCCAGCCCTTATTAGTATTTTTTAGAATATTCTGTGGCCACCAGAAATGAAATGAGTGTGAAAATCAAAATAGACAGTATTAGCAGTGTACAGGAAGCTAGCCTTGCCATCCAATTTGGAGCGGACGCCCTGGGAATTATATGTCCAAAAATAGAAGTTGGTCATTCTGCTGCATTGGAATTGACTGCACGGATCTCTGCCATGGTACCTCCGTCCGTACCTACCTATATGATGACCGGTGAAACTGTCTTCGAGGACATCGCAAGACGTTACAACTTTATAAAATCTGCTGGAATCCAACTAGACAAACCGGTAAGCAGTTTGACCTACAGGCATTTACGTCAGTTGCTGCCGGGGGTAAAACTTTTGCAGGTTATTGAGGTTAACGGCCAGGGATGTATCAATGAATGCAAGAAAGCGGTATCGGAAGGAGCAGACATGATTTTGTTGAGACCTGCTGCCTGGTTACCTGGTCAGGTACTTGGAAGAGAAACAGACCCGGATTACTTGATCTGCCTGACAAAAATTGTTCAGCAATTGCTAGTTCCTGTTTATATATCAGTCGCATACCCACCATCATCATTTTTATTTACATCAGAGCTTGTTAAACCATTTGGCCTGGTTGTCGACCAAATGGTCAGGACTAATGGGAAACTTGATACCCGAAAGCTTAAAGAGGTATTACTCAATCGCCACCGAAATAAAGCATTTGAAGGTCAAGGAAATACGTATATATAGATACGCTTAATTTTTGAAGTTAACTACAATATGCCATGAAAAATAAAATCTTATTGTTTTCTCTCATCACAGTCCTGAGCTTGCTGGCGTTTTCTTGCAAAAGAGATGACAGCTTGCCTGTGATAGAACCCGGGCAAAGTACCCGATTGGAAAAGATCACATCGGGGAATGAAAATGTTCAGCTTTTTAAGTATAATGATCGCGGGCTGGTTTCTGCGGTAACAGTGCATTGGGTTTATCCAGATTCACCCGGCACAATAGGTAATTTGATCGCCACAGTGGAATATGATTCATCTAACAGGATCGAGAAAATCAGAAATAATGGTAAAATGCAGGTTAGATTTACCTACCGAGGCAATACTTTGGATAAGACAGAAGAATACGATTATAAAAATCGCCTTGTGGTTAGCCACCAATATTTTTTCACGAATAATGGAAGACTTTCACAAATATTGGACATGGTACATGCTGGCAATAATCAGGACGGTGCGGGTTTGACCAAGCATGTTTATGAATATGACCAGCATGGCAATGTCCGCATGATAACCACACTTACCCGGCAGAATGAGAACAAGCCGTTTACCAGTACGCTGCAAGTGCAGTATGACGACTATGATGATAAAATTAATTCAGACCCTTCATTTGTCTTCTATCCTTTTGTGAAAGGAACAGTGATTCAAAAAAACAACCCTGGTAAAATTACTGTTCGGGATTTAAAAACGCAATCGGTGCTTTCAGTTCAGAAAAACAAATTTATATACGACAATCAGGGATTTGTTTTACAGGAGTCGCAGCGATATTCAGGGTCAGAGGTGAATAGAGATGTTCTTCTTGATTATCACTACATTCCTACGCAGTTGCGATAAACTAAATTGTAAACAACTTATAAAATAAATCTATGATCCATTTTCCTGGTAAGACAGTCAATGATCCTGATTTTTCATCCAGGATCAAGATTATCCAGCTTGATAATCGGTATTGTAATGAAATCCTTGGACTTATACTGCCAATTCAGCAAAACGAGTTTAATCTTCCAATAACAATTTCGCAACAGCCTGATTTGGAAGACATAGAAAAATATTATGTTAAGTTTTGGGGAGCAGAAGTAGAAGGCAAAATTGTTGGAACGATTGGGTTACTTTCGGCGGGGCAGGAGCGAGGTGCAATTCGCAAAATGTTTGTAGTTAAAGAGTACCGGGGCAAAGAATGGCAAGTTGCAACACATTTATTAAGGCATTTAATAGAATATTGTCGCCAGCAATCTATTGCAGATCTGTATTTGGGAACCATCGACAGTTTAAAGGCAGCAATAAAATTTTATAGCAAGATGAGCTTCCAACCAATTACCAGGGAAAGTTTGCCTGCTGAATTTCCATTGATGGCGGTTGATAACATTTTTTTTCATTTGCACATATCTTAACTTCTATGTTCACCTCATATCAACCATTAGTATTTCGCAGTTTCAAGGTTCATTTTGATATATACAGCTACTATGTTTTTCGGACCAGACTCAGGCAAGCTCTATCCATTAGGACCCGATACTAACCTTGTTTTTAAAGAACCAGGTTACCAACCCCAACATCATTGTTGGGGATTATACTTACTACGCTGGTTTTGCAGATGCAGCCAATTTTGAAAAGAACGTGCTTTTTCACTTCACTTCGATTTTATTGGCGATAAACTAATCATCGGTAATTTTTGTGCAATTGCCTCAGATGTTAAATTTATCATGAATGGGGGCAACCATGAAATCGCACCCATGTCAACTTATCCTTTTGGGATATTTTCAAACGGCTGGGAGAAAATCAATGAAGGCGTAGGTTCAAGTGTTAAATACCCTTATAAAGGAGGTATTGTAATTGGCCATGATGTGTGGATCGGGTATGACGCCACCATCATGCCAGGTATAAAAGTCGGTAATGGGGCCATCATCGCCACAAAAGCCGTTGTCACCAAAGACGTTCCTGATTATGCAGTTGTCGGCGGTAACCCGGCACAGATTATTCGCATGCGATATGATCAGGACGCAGTTGAACGGCTTAACAGAATTGCCTGGTGGAATTGGAGTGCTCAAAAAATTACCGAATATCTGTTTCTGATTAATTCCAGAGATATAGATGCACTCGAAAAAATAGGCCAGTAATGAGTGATTTAATCCCACTATAACTAATTTTCAGGCAATATTATTCCAAAGATGTCTCGTTCACTATGTGACTGCTTCTTCTACATATTACTTCACCATTTAAGTGAGCGTAAGTGAAATTTTTAAGTTGGGCTATTCTTTTTATAGCGAGCATCTTCGTATAAGCCACACTGATTAACCATATTATTGCGAACATGACGACAATCGAATGAAAGCAAGTACAGATTGTATCTATGATCAATAGCAGTAAAATTATTCGGTGGTTTTTCCGTACTCTCAGCTCTTCTAACTTTTCTTCCCTTCTAGTTCTGAAAAGAGCCCTTTTCCGATATTTCAAATTACAGATTAGTGGTACACCAAAACAAATTACTGTATATTGCAGACCGGCACGTTAAACTGTACTATTTCAAATGGTGATTGGATACATAAGGGTTTCGAAGACTGAGCAGAATCAGGATCTACAATTTGACTCCCTCAAAAAAGCAGGTTGCGAGAAAATATATCATGAAAAGATTTCTGGTGCTCAATACAAAGGCCGGAATATATAAGGATGATTTCGGAACTTCGTGCAGGCGATGTCATTGTTGTATGGAGAATTGACCGCTTGGGTCGGACAACTTATGAACTGATCAAACTCATGGTTGAATGGAAAGAAATGGGAGTGGACTTTCGAAGTATATCAGAGGGGATCGACACTTGTACAAAAATGGGTCGACTCTGGTATATGCTTAGTTCTGTCTTCGCTGAAAATGAGAGGGAAATTTTGATGGAGCGAACATTAGCAGGAATGGAAGCTGCAAGGGCACGTGGACGGGTGGGAGGCCGCCCGAAAGGATTGACTCAAAAGTCTAAGAACTTAGCAAGTTTAGCTGCTACACTGTATCAAAGTAAAAAATATACGACTACGCAAATTTGCGAACAACTGAAGATCGGAAGTAAAGCGACACTTTACAACTACCTTCGACATGAAGGGATAGAAATTGTTGGATGGGTTCGTAACGGTACATTTAATAAGAAACAATAATACACTCGTACAGATTTAACAATCTGCCTACAGATAAATCTTTATGAAATCGCCAACGCGTTCGGCATAAGGTACAATTGTAAGTAATATGTCTTTTAACAAGCCCAAGGAACCATTCACAGAAGTAAAATTATGAAAGTTGAGCACAAAGTTAGCTTAGTCCAAGAGATGCACTTAGAGAAATTAGTTGATATACTTACCCTTTTAGTAAAAAACCTTGGATAAATCAATGTCACGAAAGGGGAAGAAGGAAATACTATATTTTGCGAAATGGAAATGCCTCTAACAATCCAAAAGGGTGCTTTCATAATTACAACGCAAAAGCAATCATCCCGTGAGAGTGATGACTTAATTGAAATGATTGAAAATATTAGTTAGAAATACAATGCCAATTTCCTGATACTGGAAGATTGCTCCCAGTAACGTTGCGCAACATCCGTGACTGTTATTAAGTTTACGGAAACACAGCTGTACAGGAATTTGGAATGTTACGTAATTTAATTGCCAGTGCTTCATCACGTTTATCTAATAATTCCCCTTACGCCATCGTTCGGTTACACACATGTTTTTTGCTTGTTACTCTTTTATGATATTCTTGTGGATGTTAAGAGAGTCTCTAAAGATCAATATCCCTTTGTTTGAACTCTTAGCACGGCCTGCTTGGATCACATCTTTCAGCCTATTCAAATTACTTTACGTTAAATGCAACTTAATAATTTTCTTTTTTTTATTTTTATCCTTATTATATTGATAGACAAGTGGTAATAGTGTTGCTATAAGGATAGCAACGGACTGCATAGCAATCAATATAGTTTTTAATAATTCTAACCATCGCTTTCGTTGCACATCTGCAAACCTACCCACAAAGCCTCCTTCATATCCAATAAAAAAAGCCCTCTAGAGGTAATGGTCACCCAATAGTGATCTAGAGGTTCATCGATGGAGTTCGCCTGTTGTAGAGCAACCAGTCCCAGGTCATGAAGTTCTTCACATAAGCATAATAATACAATTTCATCAAGGCTAAGTCTCTTACGCATATCGAATGTATGATCACTACCACCTTCCATTTTCAAATGTGTTAGTATCAAGTCTTGGGCACCCGCTCGTTTTTTCTTCGTCAACATATATAGTATCTAATAAGAAAAATTTAAACGATATTTAACAGTAAAATTCCTGACAATCATATGTAGCGTAATGGTATTGAAATTAGCTATCTGCGTTATTGTAAATTTTAAGGTATTGCAGATTAGCAATAATATAGTTATAGTTAACTAATTTTCAAGTATCCGACAGGGCTATCATCGAAATAAATATGGCGTTCTACAAACGGACGTTCTTAAAATGCCATATTGACTAGCTTAATCAGAGAGTGAAATATTGCAGCAGTGTCGTAACATTTGACTTTTGGCCTATCCGGACTATTCTTTTCAATAAGGCAAGTGCATTGTGCCCAGCAAAAGTTGCGTCTGTCCCTTATTGGTAGGGTTGACGGCTGCGCCGCAATTAGGTAAGGCATGAGCTGTAATTTCCGAAACTGTCACCATCAGGCTTCAATTCCGCAGACAGTGTCTGCGGAATTGAAGGTAAAGTCCTGATATTGGTTAGAGCTCAGTAATCTTATACATATTGAAATCGTGGTAACTACTAGTAAACTGCTCTGCGGCGGCACACGTTGAAAAGTTACCTATTGTATGTAATTTGCCTCTATGGAATCATTACCAACGAACTATTCAGATTTGCTTGCAGGATTGCGGGCTTCAATCCGAGAAACCAGGCTCCGAGCAGTTGTTACTGTCAATACACACTTGCTTGAGCTTTATTGGAATATTGGGCACATCATTTTGACTGAGCAAGAGAAATTAGGGTGGGGTAGTAGGGTTATTGAGCAGTTGTCAAAAGACCTGAAATCAGAATTTCCGGATATGGAAGGTCTTTCGGTTAGAAATCTTATGTACATGCGCAAATTTGCTTCGGACTATTCTGAAACGACAATTACGCAACAACCGGTTGCGCAATTGTCATGGTCGCATCATGTCATACTAATGGATAAGGTAAAGGATCCTGAAGAGCGGAATTTTTATGTACGAAAGGCGGTAGAAAATGGATGGTCAAGGAATATCCTTGCAATCCAGATAAAGTCTGGAAATTTCCACCGATCAGGAAAGGCAGTCATCAATTTTAAAAATCAACTCCCAGAAGTACAATCTGACCTTGCTCAAGAAATAATTAAGGATCCGTACATCTGTCGCTGAGTGATCCGTATCATGAGAAAGACCTGGAAGACGCGTTGACGGGACATATTACGAAATTTTTGTTAGAGCTGGGAGCGGGCTTTGCCTTTGTTGGCAGGCAGTATCATATTGAGGTCGGAGAGTCTGACTTTTATATCGACCTGCTGTTCTATCATTTGAAGTTGCGGTGCTATGTCGTTATTGAGCTTAAAAAAGGCAAGTTTATACCAGAATATGCAGGTAAATTGAATTTCTACCTTTCAGTCGTCGATGACGTGTTAAAGAGTAGTGACGATCAGCCCTCAATAGGATTGCTGATCTGCCGTGATAAGGACAAAGTGATTGCAGAGTATGCACTAAAGGATATTAATAAGCCGATAGGCGTGTCTGAATATCGAATCACCGAGTCTATCCCTGCAAATTTGAAAGGAAAATTGCCGACGATACAGGAACTCGAGAAAGAGTTGCGAGGTATGTCTGATAAATTGTAAAGAGCAGATAATGAAGTATTTATAATTGTGCAACAACTTGTTGCACAATTGAATTTGAATAAGGATAATTATACTTCAATCGAAACCTTCTGAAGCACTGTACTCTTATTTGTTGACTATGCTCGGTTTTTATCTTATTTGATACAAAATAGGCTTTTAAGCCAGCAAAATGCATTTTTCTCATTTGATGGTCATTTGATACCTGGTGTTGTACACCGTCTATGTTCAAGGCGAGATGAACCTGTTCTAGGTTATAGTTTATCAGCATGCCGGATTCATACAGATACTCATGACTCTCTTAGAATTGGGTATCTCGGAAAAGGTGACGACGAGATTCTTATATGGAAATCTCCTATCATTTGCTAAGTAACTAATCTGGGCGACTAGCTATGAGAGGTAAGATCACCGATTTCCCTCTAAATACTTTTACTTTGATTTCTTTACCAAGTCACTTCCCACTTCAAAGTGCTTGTGCAGCTCGTAAGGCGCTGTCTATTCATCAGTAAAGAAAACCTCCGTTTTCTTTACTGATAATGTAATCTAAATCGAGGCAAAAGTAATGCGGAACGTTAAATGTAATATCACAACTTTGGATACATAAATGCATCCAAAGTTGTGATATTACATTCCATGCTAAATAGACGCCTTAGCAACTGGTGCGCAAATTGGAATTGCGTGGTGGGGTTTATCTTTGAAAGATAGCTTTTTAAGCGACACCCGCTCAACTTTATTAATACCTTCTTTCACCTTAATGAATTGGTTTACAGCAACATGATGAATTTTCTGAATATGGTCACTTCCATTCCATTTGATTTCGATTTCATCAATTTGCGTAGCCTTACCCAGCCCGATCTCCCTTTTGAAAGGAGCGGATCCGAAACTGCCACCCGAATTCACATCCCGATAAATGTGCCTGGTAACGCCATTTTCACGAATTGTAATTTTTATTCTACTTCCTATGGCTGCTTTATTGGCGGTCATTCCTTCCAGATCAATGGAAACCCAGTTGTTATCGCCTTGTCTTGGGTTAAGGAAAAAGGAATTCTGGTAGGCATCGCCAAAATACGCGCCGCCCATCTCTATGTAAATGTCCTGGTCGCCATCGTTGTCCATATCCCCGAAACCAACTCCATGACCCTTTTGCAAGCTTCCTACCTTCGCCGATGCGGTTACATCAGCGAATGATTTTCCACCCATGTTTTTAAACATTTTATTGGGTATCAACGATTTGTAACTCGGATTTCCAGTCCCAAGGAAAATATCCAGGAAGCCATCATTGTCAATGTCGCCATAGCTTCCACCCATTCCAAAAGCCGTTTTATCCAAACCCAATGCCTTGGTCACATTGCTGAATGTGCCGTCATGATTGTTTTTGTAAAGAACTGGCTGACCGTGAAACTGGGGCGAAGTGCCTAGTCGTTCAGCAGCCGCATAATAGCCAAGATTGTGTTCCATGGTGTAATCGCCGCACAGAATATCCAGCCAACCATCATTGTCGTAATCAAAAAACCAGGTTGTGAAACTCCTGTTTTGATCCAGATTCAGCCCAGCTTTTTGAGATACGTCTTCAAAGAGAACATTGGCGGATTTGGAACCAGTTAAGCCTTTGTTTTTCAACAAAATTCGCTTTCCACTCATGGTAGACAAAAAGATGTCATTCCAACCGTCATTGTCATAATCTCCGGAAGTAACGCCTTTTACAAAAGCTTCCACACCGGCATGAGCAAGCTTGGCAGATTCTGTAAAAGTGCCATTTTTATTGTTCAGGTAAAGTTCACACGGATGCCTGTTGACCTCAGTGCTAGTTTCGTTACCAATAAAAACATCTACCCAGCCGTCGTTATTGAAGTCGTTCCAGGTTGCGGTTTGTGTTGGATGGAAAGAGAGCAAACCACTGTCAATGGTTACATCCGTGAATGTGCCGTCGCCATTGTTTTTCAAAAGTGAGTTGGGCTGTTCACCGAATTTATTACTGAGCCATGCCCCACGCATGACAAACACATCCTTGAAACCATCATTGTCAAAGTCTGTTTGCATAATGTGCAAGCCGCCGGTAAATCTGTCGAGTCCAGAAACCGCCGATTTGTCCTCGAACGAACCATTGCCGTTATTCCTGAAATAATGCATGGATTCACCCAGGTCCCAACTGGACATGATCAGATCAAGATAACCATCGTTGTCGAAATCTTCGATAATTGTTCCGCCCGCCATATTTTTGACATCCAGTCCTAAGCCGGGGGCAATGTCTTCAAATGCAGTGATACTGGTTTCATCCGCCTTGTCCAGGTTCGGGATCAGCATTTTCTTTGGGACACTCCCAGGATACTTACCCAGGGTCATATACGCAACATTCACTAGCCAAAGCGCTTCCAGATCGTCAGGTTGTTCTGAAAGCAAACTTTTGTAAATGCCCACAGTGCCTTTGGAGCCGCTCACGTCGCGGTGGATGCCGCCATTTTTGATGGGCAATATGCAGGCATCGATGGAATGGTTGGTAATGCAGTTGGCTTGCTCGCCGAGCCGAAGATAGGCCACTGCCAGATCGTCTTTCACCCGCCTGGTAATGCCGAACCGCTCGTATATTGGATTTGGATCCCGTACAAGTTTTTTTAGGATGCTAACTCCTTCTTTCGCTCTTCCTAGCTGCACTAAAACATTGGCTTTGAAGTGATTAAGCTTAAATAATTCACCCTCTTCTGTTGCAGGGACTCTTTTAATACAGGAATCCAGATACACCAGCTGCGCTTCCGGGCTGAAATTATTTTGGGGATTAGAAACAGTGGCCTTGCTTTCGCGCAAAAGCTGCAACATTTTTTCTTCGGATGAAGGCTTTCTGCAAAAACTCATGGCAATAGCGCCAACCCCAACCGTCGTTAATAATATAATTTTGAGTCTGATATTCATCATAGCTTGTCTTAAAGATTTTGAATAAGTCCAATTGTCAACATTACAGCTCAGATTCTCTGTCCAGCCTGTCTGGTTCCGTCAACCCGCGCTTTAACCTTTGCAAATGCAATTTCGCGGGCAGTGGAAACGTCATCGGCAAAGGGTGAGAAGCCGCAGTCATCGGTAGAACCGAGTTGAGCAACAGGAATGTATTCTGAGGCCTCCACCAGCAGATCGCTAATTTCCTGTGGTGTTTCAATGCGCGAGGTCAGCACATCGGTTACTCCGAGGAATACACGTTGATTTGGATTTATATGCTCTCTTATAGATTGCAGAACCGATTTCTTGTCTTTTTCAGCTGCATATTCCAGATAAAAATTCCCAGCGTTGAGTTTAAAAAAAAGTGGGAGCAATTCGCTGTATGGAACATCTGCGCTGTGGGTCGAATCATGATCGCCTCCTGGGCAGGTATGTACGCCTATGCGACTTCTTTGCTCAGCAGTAAACCGGGCAAGTACCTGATTATTGAGATCAATGAAAGAAGAAAGCAAACCTTTGCTTGGATCAAGCTTTAATGCAAGCCTTGCTTCGGTGAAGTCGATTTGCACATTGTATGCGCCGCCGTCCAGGCAACGCCGTATGTCTGCCTCAGCCTCATTGATCAGATCAGCAATAAACTGTTCGTGCGGATAACCTTCGATTCCTTCTTGCGGATATAATAAGCTGATTGCAAATGCAGAGATAACTGCTTGTTTAATAGGTAATTTTGTGAATTTTTTAGCAGTTTTAAGATATTCGTTGGCAAAGTTTTGATAACGGAAAGGTCCGGATGTTAGCTTAGGTAGTTGCCTGGTATGACCATCAGCGAACGGAATGATCACGCCGTCACCAGACAAGTTTGTGAGTCCGTGAACCGGATAAGTTGCGAAGCTGGGTTTGGATTGTTCGCCATCTGAAATCACCGGTGAACCGCTGGCTTCCAGCGCTTCAATCGTTTCTTTCGTTGCTCTTTCAAACAATCTCGACATTTCATCTGCCTGAATGTCTCCTTTACCGAACGCCTGCATGGCTTGCTGTAAGTATGCCGGGCGCGGAATGCTGCCAATAGGCTCTGTGGCTATGGTGCTCATTACTTTTTTGATTTTTGATAAATAAATACAGACATAACCCCGGCTTAATAGCCGGGTTACATCATCCAATCAATGAAGTTTTTAAGCAGCTTCCGGAGGAGAAAACGGAGGTGTAAGAAGCGAAGAAAGGAGTTTAAAGCTCAGCGCAGGATACTGATTACTAGCGATTAGCTCTGCAAAGTATGCGTTACTGTCAGCCGGTTCAGCATTTGCCGGCAGATAAATTTTGATCAGATCATTCAGTAATTTGATGGTCTTGCTGCGTGGCGAGTCAGATGTTCCGGTGGGAAATTCGTGTACCTGCTGAACCATATGCGAGAGTTCTGCAAAACGTTGGTGAGCGGACACGTCAGGTGTAAGGGTCACATACAATGTGTCGTTTTCATGTGCATACTGTGTTACATTATAAAACCCGTCCGCAATACGAAGCAAATGATTTTCAACATCGCCTAATTCTAACGGTGCTGCATATGGGATGGAGGGCAGTGGAATTTTAATGCTTTGCGTTTGCGCGACATGAATTCTGATGGAGGCAGTTTTATAGCCACTATCGAATAACAATACGGTCAATGAAAGGCTCAGCATGTTGCAAAGCAGTAGTACAAGCAGAAATATGCAGGCGACCGATTTCATTGATTTGAGTTAGTGCCCTAAACATACTGGAAAAAGTTTATTTTTTATTGATTTATAACATTTCGACACCAATAAGTAACCCAGATTAGAAAATTATTACTTGATTATCCCATTAACCTCTTACAGCAAGTAAGGCACTTGCGGGTTTCATTTCGAAATTGGGATACCATTGTACGGTTTCAAAACTGTGATTTAAATTCCTTCACAGACCAAATAATATTTTGTTATATAATAGGCCTTATGTTCACTAAAATGCATTCGACCCGGAGATAACCTTTGTACTTGATGGGAGTAGAGTAGCAGAGGATTATGAATACTACGTTTACCTTAGCAGCAGACCTGGAACTTTGATGTAGTATTTCCGACAACCTATTCCAGTAGCATACGGACCAAGCTTTACTAACAAAAGTATCCAGTTTTACTAATAATTGCTTAATCTCAGAAATTGTTTGCGAGCAGATACCATATAGCAATTTCAAAAGGTATACCGTGCATGGTTTTGCCTGGGCGGCCGTTTCACATTTGGCAATAAATAATCGGAAATGATACAAGACAAGATTATTCACTGGGACCCGGTATTACGCGCAAGGCAAGCAGCGGCACTTGCGGCATTGCCGGAGGATCAGCGAGATTTCATGGCCTTTATATTTCGTACGACAAATGTTAGCGATTATTACTATACCGAACAGGATGCTGAGCCATGTCAGGAAGATTTTGCTGAGTGGCTCGATGGCCTGGATCCCGAAATGGCAAAGAGACTGCGGGCGGAAGGGTTTGAACGCCACCGATTGTCTTTACCTTTAAGACGGCACGCTGCCGAGCGAAAAGATCTTGGCCTTGATCAGTATATGATACAATACCTTTCAGAGCAGGATTATAACCGATTAAGACAGATACCCAAAACCGATTAATGTAGGTTAACCTCACCAAGAGTCTTATAAAATAATATCTAGCTTCTTATCTGACATTATTATGTGCAGATCTGATCAATTGAAATCTATAAAATAAGAACTAGAAAGGTTATGGATGATAGATTTTGAGTAGTTTAGGCCTGACTTAATTACTCCAAAAAATCCGATGATATTAATTGGTTTGATAAAAAACGAGGATCCTGCCTCACTGATTGATCCGTTAAGCTTGGAATCAGTAGAAGCGCTATATGAATATCTATCCCTGGTTTTGAAGAAACGAAACTTTGCTCTTTACCCGCTTATTACCATTGAATCGCTCACTGAGGGTTTGAAAATGGAAAAACACCTTTGCTTATTAATTTTGGCGAGCGTAGTGTGTCTTTAATGATGGGAGAAGAAGGTGTAATTATGGGCAACACTTCCCGGTTTATACACGTGGGCTTATTGCAAGAGCTTGCAGATTTGTAGGCTGATCTGTCAAGGATCACTTGACAGTTGAAATCCACATAAAGTGATATTGGCAGCCGCTTGTAGACATAACCCGGGCCAAATACCTAAGTTATACAATTATTCTTTTCCCATTTAGTTTACTTGCAGCCTTTAAAGGAAACCAACCATTTAACAAAGGCATGCATTTTTTTGTGCTTCCACTTGACTTAGCGTTGGTTTCTGGTTATCGTCTACAAAATTAAACCGCTGTGGTTAAAACCGAACCGGGATTTTCTAAATACATATCTGGCTCTGTAAGCTTAGGCTAAAACCACTTTGGCGAAATCATATTATGTATGGGATCTGGTTTATATATTGCAGATTCTGTTATTCACCAATCAAGACCCACTAATGAAAGCTAAAAATATCCGCTTCTTTTCACCAGATGAAAATGAGCCAAAGGCCGAAAAGAAAGCGAAGGCAAAATCACTTCCCAAAGGCTATATTTCCCCTGCTGGCAAAATCGTGTTCCCGTCACCGGCCGTCGAAGAGCTGGGTATAGAGCCAGATACAACCAAATTCCTGGTGGGAACCGACGATGGTAAACGCAAGATCAAAAACCTTTACCTGGTACCGACAGATCAGGATAGCGCTTTCTCTATTACCCGCTCCGGCCGTGGCTACTCATTACCCCTGGAATTGATCCTAAGTAAAGGAGGCATTGATTATAGCAATCAGAAATATGTGTTCACTGCTTCAATCTTTCAGCATGAAGGTTCAGTTGGGTACGCATTAGAGATATCACCCGAGCAGGCACCTGAAAAAGTACCTTACATGGGCAAACCTCGGGGACGCAGGCCCAAAGACAGCCAGCAAGCCGCAGATCAGCCCTCAGAATGATCAAAAGTGTTTTTGCCGGTAGCCACTAAACGTTAACCACTTTTGCCGGTTTCCGGTCTAGCCTTTATGAATCATCATACTGCCTTTTTAAGCGAGTGGGGCAACAACGCACTCGACTTCTCCAAAAAGGCGCCAACTGGCATCTTGCCAACAACCCATTTCATTGTTACTGCCCTTATCATGGATAAGGCAGATCTGGCGACAGTGTTGGCAATACATGAAGCGGTCAGCAAGCGGCACTTCGATGGCGGACTGATTGACTCGGAAAGGATCAGTAATGACCATGTGAAAAGAAAGGAAGTTTTGGAAGACCTGGAAGAGTTGCCCTTCCAGGTTTTCTCAATTATCGTCGATAAACGTCAGGTAATAGGGGAGGGGCTGCGCTACAAAGGCTCTTTTTTCAAGTTCCTGCATGGACTCGCCGATCGGGAGCTGTTCCGGATCTTTCCGGACCTTGAAATTGTCACTGGCCAGGTCGGGGATGATACCTTTATGAATGGGTTCATTACTTATGTGCAGCAGAACCATATCGCCAACCTTTTTAATGAATCATCCTTTGGATTTGTCGCATCGCAGGATAGCCCGGTTGTCCAAACGGCCAATTTCGTTGCAGGAACGCTAGCGCGCTGTTATGATGAAACGGTCATCACTGATCAAAGAGGGGAGTTTATAGAAATCCTTAAACGCAAGGTTTTGACAATCAGGTTTTGGCCGGATGCCCTTGCGCACAACCTGATCAGCCAGCCTCAGCCGGGACCAAGCTTCGATCCGCTTTTGTCCCAACTGAGCGTTAACCTAGCCAATGATTTTCTTCATCGTAAATCAGCTGACAAGGCCCCGCAGGCCATTGACCAGGTAAGCAGTTTAAGCTACCTGCTTTTTCATTTTCGGCATATCAATCCCACTCGTTACATCACCAGCTTTGAGCTCATGGAGCACATCAGGGCCAGAAGGGGTAAGAATGTTTCGCTTCATTATTTTCAAACCAAGGTGATCGCCCCGCTACGGGACGCCGGTGTGCTGATTGCCAGCAGCTCGCGTGGATACAAGCTGCCTGCAAGCCAGCAGGACTTGTATGATTTTGTAGGCCACAGCAACACTATCATTGAGCCCATGCTTCCGCGCGTGAAACGGTTTCGTGACCAAATCCATATGGCTACTGATGGCAAGATTGATGTACTGGCGGCGGATGAATATAAGGTGATCCGGAAAGTCATAGACTAGGTCGTCGCTGGGCCATTATTTCCAAACCGTCTTTGATCGAAAACGTTAGGTAGGCACGGTTGTACTTACTGGAACGTTTTACGAATCTATAAAGGAGTGGTTTATTTTTACCAGAGGTGTTCACCTATCAGTTGAGATAAGCAAACAATTCGTCAGCTGAGCAGCAAAAACTGCCGTTAATTAAATCAGTCCCACCGGAGGCTAACTCTTTTAGCAATTTGATTAGGGACATGGTAAATAGGCGGAAAGTTCACACGGCATGACAGATTATCAATTTATTAGAGAGGTCGAAAAATTCAAACTTGACGACTTTACGCCATGTATGGGATGGATTGGAGACAAGCCCCATAAGATTTATACTAGCAAAGACCCGTTAAAATCCTTTGTCTATGATGAATGCACTGACAGGCTCTTTGAATTCCACCTGAGGGATCAGCATAGGTTAGACAAAGCTACCATCTATGATTGTCTCGTTAAGGCTTATCTGGCCTTGTCCGCACCACAAACCTGATTCCCCATTTTTAGTTTCGGCGATAGCTATTAGCTGGTGTATGCACGGAAACTGATCAAAAACAACCAGTCGCAAAAAAGAATAAACCCTTATTCTCGTACCAGTAGTTTTACCGGGTGGCCATATAAAACCATTTGCTTTTCATTTCCCATCAACGGACCAAACCATTTTGACAGGGCGACCGTTAGTAATAAGGATTACCAGTCCACTTTCATTAGTTTAAAGGTAGGCGTGAGAATATTTCAAAATGCAACAACTAGCGTCCGGGATTTAAGTTAAATTTCCTCTTGTTAAATAAACAAGTGCCTTCTGGCAATCATTAATACTTTCACCAATGCATATTGGGCCGTCATCCTGCCAATATGTGCATAATCCTAAACCATGGCAAAAACGCCCCTTAAAACGGATAAACAGATGGAAGATCTTGTTAACCATTTAACGATCCAGCGAGAAACCATCTTAAATAAGTGGCGGACTGTTTGCGCCCAAGATCTGGTTATGGTCAGTAAGACCAGCTTCTCCCGTGAAAAATTCAATGACCAGGCTCCGATAATCTTGAACATACTCAACCAGCGCCTCGCAAAGTTACCGCAAGAGTCCGATGTTGTCTCCATCGCACAGGCTCATGGGTTGCACCGCTGGCAACGTGGCTACTCGCTCCCTGAGCTGCTGGTCGAACTCGAGCATCTTTTTCGGGTTGTCGTAGGCCTTATCAGCGACTATCATCAAAATACAAAAAAACTTTCAGCCGATGTGATGCTGGAATTACATGCAAATGTTTTGGATATTTCACAAGAAGCCAACCGGGGCAGTGTCCTTTACTTTGATGAGCTCAGGCAAACGAATGCTGCTGAACAGGCCAGCATAACAGTGCAGGCACTTAGTCAACTTGAACAGCTAAGCAAGAGCAGAAGCAAGCAATTGCGTGAGAGCACGCACGATCTCAGGTCAAGCTTTGGTGTATTGATGGGCGCCTCACAAATGTTAAAAATGCCTGATACCGAGAAAGAACGCGTTACCCTGTTTGAAATGCTAAATAGAAATCTTGGCTTAGTTAGGGATATGCTCTTACAGTTGAGTGACTTCTCACGTATTGAAGCCGGACAAGAAACTTTGGAAGTTAAAGCGTTCGATGCGGCAGAGTTGCTTAACAACTTGATTGCAAGTGCCCAGCCGCTTGCCCAGAGCCGCAATCTTGTCTTACAAGGAGAGGGGCCAAGCGAGCTTAAAGTAACCAGCGACCCAGTGAAGATCCAAAGGATCACGCAAAATTTGATGTTGAATGCACTTAAATACACTACAAAGGGCGGCATTTATATTTCCTGGGCGCAAGAAAATGAGACGAGATGGATCCTGAGTATCCAGGACTCGGGCCCAGGCTTTTCGGCAGGCAGCCCAGCCAGTCTGCTAGCTGAACAATTAAAGCCTTTAAGAGAACCTAGCAGCAGCCATCAAACTGGTGGAAAAGATGAATATCCTCTGGATCATGCGCCCTCAACGGAGGCAATCAAACAACATCCGATTCAAATGAAAGAAAGTGAAGGGCTCGGTTTGTTTATTGTAAAGAAGTTGTGCGAGCTTATGAAAGCCAGTATGGATATTGAAAGTGAACCTGGGCGTGGCACACTTGTTCGGGTTAGGTTTCTGACCGATCAGCAGTAAGCATCTACATGCGCGATAGGCTTTTATTGATCTTATGATAATGTTGTCGATCAAATAGTTAATGCTCCCAGCCATTCATATTTTTCATTAGTGCGCCTTGCTGCGATTCTGACCTTTAAAAAAGGTAGGAGTTAATCCCGTGACCCGTTTAAATTGAGTGGACAAATGGGCGACACTGCTATATTTTAGCAAGTAAGAAATTTCAGTTAGGCTTAGTTCGTCAGATATTATGAGTTCTTTTACCTGTTCTATTCTACTGGTAATAATAAAATTCTCAATAGTGTCGCCCGTAACCTCAGAGAAGGTATTGGCTAGCCTTGGATACGTTTGACCCAATCTTTCACACAGGTACTTCGAGTTTTTTAATTTTGGTTTCTCACTCGACCGCGCGACCATTTCAATGATAGCTATTTTAATATTTTCAATAAGCTGTGCCTTTTTATCGTCCATCAATTCTAATCCCCACCTTTTTAAGGCTGAGTTTAAACGGTCTCGTTGATCAGTGGGCAGTTCTTTGTCAACTTCGACTTCTCCCAGGGAAATGTGACCATGCCGTATGCCCAACACCTGAAACTCTGCCTGGACAACAAGCTGGCATCTCCGGCTTACCATGTTTCTGATTTGAAGTATTGCCATTGTTTAACAGATTTAAAACATACTTTTCCTTATGTCCGATTATCCAATTACTGTTATTGCTAGTATTTATTGCTGATCAAGGAATGATATCAGAATCTACAATGCAAAGTATGAACATTTAGGTTTTTACCAGGTGAATTAGGCACCAGTACATACCCCGAAAATAGCGCCACCTGATCGCTAATTTAGGCGGCTACTGGCGGGGTGGTTTCTAAATAAGATATGACTCGGACGTCGGTAAAAGTTGGGTTAAATAATTCAAAATCTCTTACAAAATCATCTTCAAATAGTTGACAGTTAGTATAGAAACAAAATGATTTGATCTTGGTAATTCCATTATCGTTTGCTGACATTTCAATTGTAAAGTGGCCCATAACAGTTGCAACAGTGTTTTAGTTGATGAAAGATTATAATTCGTTAACTGATATATAATTAACAAAAGTTACGAGAAAACGTTGCTTAGAGATTGGTAATCAGAGATTTGCATAATCCTTATCAACTCGACAACTGGATGGAAGAGCGCTCGCCCACCCGGAACAGAGAATTGGATCGAATCTTTATGAAATTGATGCCGCGCACGTTACAGCTTAATGGAACCGAGATTTTTTGTTCGGAACAAAACAATCATAGAAAGAAACTCAACAAAGTGTTGTTTGACCAAAACCCGTTTTTTGGCTTATTCGATACTTTACATAAGATGCTGTAATCCAGACAATTGCAAATTAATATCAAGCTATTCTAGGCAATTCCGTTTGTTGTATAACTTTCAATATGTTAAGGCAAGTAGGAGTCTGCATGATTATGGGTTGTTTTTACTACTCAGCAACCCCCAACAGAAGCTCATTGTCTTTTAAAGCTTTTTAATTACTCAGCCGCTTCTCTTGTTTCTTTTTGCTTGTTTTTCAAAAGCTCTTCTACCTCTTTTACGGACAGATTAAGTGCCTCTTGCTTTTGCGTTTCAAGTTCTGCTCGTTCGGGGTCTTCATAGTAAATACTATCAACTCTCGCTGTAAGCGCCGGACTAAGCTGCCTGGCAATGCGGAATTTGAGATTGCTTTCATGCAGTCTGCTGCTTTCATTGTAGTTGCTTATGGCCACGGCGACGCTTATAGCCGTTGAAAGCACTAGCACTGCTGCCGAGATAATGAAGCCTTTCGATTGAAGGTCGAAGTGATGGTGATGCCTGACTTCTAACGTTTTTTGAACATTTACAATTGCTTGCTTTATCTGGGAAAAGTAAGTCTCCAACTGTTGAGCTGACAGCTCCTGTATTAAATCCGTTTTTAACTCAATCAAGGCATCGGCCAGCGTCTTGTTTTGAGTGTCAGTCACAGTTTGGATCAGGTTCTCAATAGATGCATTTTTTCTGATCACAAGTGAAAGCACTTCTTCAATTGATTCGAGTTGTTCTTCTATTTTTTTCATAAGCTTTTTCCTAAGTATTTTCTACGTTTCTTCTTTTTTGATGACTTCGTGCTCTGGTGGTCATATTGCTGTATAGGTCGGAGCAAGTTGTCCAGTATTCGATCGTCCGGGATATGCTGGGAGAAAGTTGTGGGCCGAAATCTTTCTTGTTGGCTGTCAGGCAGGTATTCTGGCTGCATCCGAAACGGCTGCAACATGGCCAGTTTCTGATTCTGGTGGATTATTGCATCCAGCTTGCCAAAGCTCAGGCTCCGATCGATCTTTGATCCTTTGAATTGCAAATTATCTTTGGCAAAGCTGACCCCTTGGATTTCACTCGTGCCCGATTTGTATTTAAAGATGGTTTGGATGCCATGCGTTTCCAGCTTGGCGCGCAGCTCATTCCAGCTGCCAGCGGTAGCACTTGCTGCTTTGATCGCATCAAACAATTCATATCTGAGTTTGTCAGCGCCTTTAAACTGCTGCCGGTTAACCTGCTGTTTTCCCTTGCCCAAATGATAACCATATTCGAGCGTAATCTCTTTGCATACCTTATGGTTCCTTTCTTTCTGAAACTGGTCTGAGATCGTCTTTCCTTGATTATCCACCCGGTTATAGATGATGTGCAAATGCGGATGGTTTTTGTCCCGGTGCTCAACCAGGATAAACTGCGTAGCAGTGATCTTCATCTTCTCCATGTACTCTAATGCACGTTGCGTCATAGTCTCAGGCGAAAGCCGGGCTTGGTCCTGCTTGCTCCAACTCAGCGAAATATGCCCAACTGACTTTGTCAGCTCAAGATTTAATTTCCTTTGCATGTTGAAATCTTCGATCATAGCCTGGACTTTGCCCGTTCTCACACCCTCCGACAATAGCAAGCTCGCTTCCTGCTTTTGCATCACATACCGGATCACACCACCGAAATTGCTTCCAATTGTTACCTTACCGATCATCACTGCCAAGCTTTTTTAAGATCACATCGATTTGTGAAATGAGCTCTTTACAGGATTGCCGGATGAATGTCAAACCTTCCTTATGTGCGAGGTGCGTGAGCTGATTCAGGTTGTTGGCCACACCCGTCAGCGTCCTCAGATGCCTGAGGTCATCCGGTTTTAACCTGGCTAAAACTTTCGCCTTCTTAGCCGACTGCCGCAGCCAAGCGCTTGGCTTCATGCCTGCATCCCTGGCCTTTTCTTCGATCAGAAAGCGCTCGGTTTCAGTCAGCCTAACCATCAGCTGGCTCTGCGGTTTTTGCGAAGCGAAAACACAAACTTGCTCTCTGAAGACTTTCACAAATGCAGCCCCCCAGACTTTTCAATAGCCTGCTGCTTTTTCAGCTCTTTTGGGATTGATTTCTGACTGACTAAGTAGTCATTGACATCCTTGTACTGCTTGTAAATGATCGAGGCGTCAACTGTTTTAAGCCCTGCCGACTCGTATTTTTCCTGCGTCTTTCTTCCAGCATTGTCATGGTCCAGATAGAGGAAAATACTGCGATAAACTTCTAAAATATCCAGGCTCCTGTCTACCAGGCCCACCGAGTTGAGCACCAGAAAATCGCTTTGGATCGGATGGATGTTTTTTTGCAGGGTGAGCAAGGAAAGAAAATCCATGAACCCTTCAACGACGCAAATGGACTTTGCCCCTTTTTCGATGTGGGTAATATCCTTGGGAGAAGTTGATCCTTTGAAGTAAGCATTTCTAAGCTCATAACCGCCGGACCTGTTTTCAAATCCTGCGGCGAAGTACTGTTTGTCTTCCAGCTGGTAGTACACTTCACGGCAATAGGGCTTTGCAATCTCAAACGAAATGCCGCGGCTTTCCAGGTAGCTGGTTATTGCCGGATTGTTTCCTAGGGGCTTCACCTCGTTGATAGTGATAGCAGCAGCAGAGACTAGTCTCTGGGTAACGCTTGGCCGTATATGTTTAGCAGACAATGCGGGATTAAGCATTTGCTGTTCAAAGAGAAAAAGGCCGTTTAACTTTTCAATTAGGCTACTTACATCCTGAGTAGGATACAGTTTTTCTGCCAGGTCAAATAACTTTCCGCCTTGCATAAGGGCGTAGTCATACCATCGATTAATAATTGTATTGACTTTAAACGATGGGGAATGCTCGGGCTTACGGATAGGCGAGACTTACCATTGACTTTCGCTTCTTTTATAGCTGGGCTGGATACCGATTTTACTTAGAAAATCAGTGATCGGTAGCTTGTTTAATTGCTTGATATTCATAGCTTTACTTTTTGATAAGCAAACACCTGATTTAAGCAGGCTGGTAGAAGCCGTTTTTATGATGGGATGATGAGAAATGGATATAAATAATTGATAATGATATAAGTTATAGGCTCATCAAAGCCTCATCAAGCATATTCGCCATGATGAGTTTTCTCATCGTACTCATCAAACCTCATCATGAATTGAGATACTTTGATGAGCATGTTATATGCTGATAATTAGCAAGTTGCAGCCTATTTTACAGCCCCTTATCAAACTTTTGGCTAATCGAATCCTTCGAAATTGTGTAATATCTGCCAGTCGAATGCACAGCAGCAAGGTCATTGCAGCTGTTGTACAAATAGGTCTGGTAGTTTAAACTGTTGGCTACGGGCTTCAATCCCCAATCATTTTGCAGCACATTGGATACTTGCTGGCGAGTCAGCCTTGGCATATTCCGTTTCAAATGGTCAAGCATGTCCTTGTTGGTGAATTCAAGCTTGTTGTTGCCCATATTCTCAAATATCTCCCTCAGGATAAATAACATTTCCATTTCCAGCCGATTGCGGTTATTGCGGATGACGCGCATGAGTGCTTCGGTACGGATCTGCCTTTCCGAAAACCACATCCTGGTTTGAGGTATGGGGACTGAGAGGTTCAGAGAGAGCGGGTAATTTAGAAAGGCTGGAAGCTCGCTAGCCATTAAGTCCAACAGATGGATGTTTTCGGATGGAAGCACTGGTACTTTCCGTATCCAGTAACGGGTTTCGGCCGGGTCAATGACAATGAAGTTTTCTTCATTATTGGAGCACAATACAAATTTGCCAAAAAACTCTGTTTCCTTCCGGTCCTTGCCTTTGGCTTCGACCTTGGAATTTCGGGCGGTGCTCAGGTTCTCGATCTTTTCAGAATCTTCCCTGCGGTCGAGCAGCACTTCATCGACGGCAATGATCAAAGTGTTCATCCAGTCGGAATTGAACTGCGAGCGGAAATCGCTGTTGCCATTGAAGGTCATGTTCTTTCCAAAGATCATTTTCAGAAAGTTCAGAAAAGTGGTCTTTCCTGTTTTGCGCTCTTTGGAAACCAGGCACAGCACCGGAAGCTTTTGAGTCGGTCTTTGGTAAAGAAGGCTTAGATAGTCCAGACCAAGCTCAAACTGTTCGCCGAAAATGTGGCGTATAAACCCGAGAGTGATAGACGGATCTCCTGGCTCAGGGTTCGCTTCCAACCGGTGGTAGAGGTTGTAAAAGTGTCCGACAATCTCTTTGTAATCCAGATGGTCGGGAACGCAGCAGAAGACATCAAACTTTCTGATCTTCTTTATCTGACTGGGTTCCAGGTCTTGCCTGAGCATCTCGGCTGACCACGGTATCCACATCTCCATAAATTCCTTGCTGACAGTGGGCTGCATACACTTTTTGTAATAGCCGGTCTGCACCCGTATATAGCTGCCTGGCAGGTTCAACGGATAATTATTGGCTGACATCATCAAGTAAACCGCTTAGTGACGTCTTGCTTTGCGCCCAATCACCAGAGAAGGAAGTTGCTCTCGGAGTTCAGCCATTGTTTTCTTCTTGCCAGATTTGATCCACTCTTCCAGCTCAGACTTATAGAAGTAAAGCCGTTTGCCCTTCTTGCTGACAGGTATCTCACGGTGGCAGACTTTTCCATAAAGCGTCTGCACGGACAGGTTCAGAAATTCAGCAGCCTGTGCAATTGTCATCAGTTCGATGGCAGGCGGAATGAGCTGGCGGGATTCCAAAAGAAGGTCTTGGATACTGTCAAGCTTCTGGTGAAGCTCTGAAACTGCGCGGGGCAGCTGGTCAAATGAGTATTGCTCCATAAGATTGCGTTTTTTGGTTTGATACCGCAATGTTATGTGCTTGTTTTGGTGGGTTACAAGGAGGAAGCCGTGTTACCCTACAATTGGCTACCGATATTTTTTGATTATTATTTAGTTGTCGCGCCCTTTCTTGCTTCTGGCCACAGCAGCCAGGGAAAAACTGCCCGGGCTGCTACTAATGACATCAAGAATTGGCGACTTGCAAATTTTGGTGTCCGACGAAATGATTCCATTCAGATATCCAGTTGTGAACGGCTTGGCCCGGGCATTTGACACATATTGAAAATGCGTAATGATCCAACTTTCAAGCTCAGCCTTACTGCAAGAAACGATCAGATTGGCTTCGATCAACTGCTTAAATGCATCAGCAAGCTGATTGCCATTGCTATTAAAAAGCAGTTTCTGCCTGGGTGAAATGTTATCGGTCAGAAGCGACAACAATGGCTACTGGTCTCTTTCTTCAAAATACTCCTTGAAGATTTTAAAAAATTGATCGGCTATGCCTTCAATAAATACCGGGTAGCGGCGAATTCGTATTAGCCTTTGTCCGGCATCAATTGCCTTTTCAATCTCGGAAGCTTGATCCCCTGCTTTTTCGAGCGCAATGACTTCTGCAATAAAACCCGCCAAACTCTCCTCCCTTTCCCGGATTGAGTCGCAAAGGTCTTCCACAAATTCTGGCGTGACGATTGCTCCCGTATTATTGGGCTCTAAAAGATCAGTTTAGAAAATTTCTGCAAATTCAATCACAAGCAGAAAGTTGTCCTGCATGTTTTCTCCATTTACAGGGTAATGACGGAAGTAATTTTCCCAAAACCTGTTGAATAGGGATAAAAGCTTCTTCGCCTGATCCAAATATGCTTTTCGTCTCCCAGGATCTGCGCCAATAATGTCGATGACAGCCAAGTTCTTTAAGATCTGCAGATGCTTTGCAAACTGCAATGAAAAATGTGAGGTCTGATGGGTAATATCATATCCCGATTTGAAGACTGGGCCGAGTTCCGCAGGTTCACGTTTGTCCCTAATTTCAGATTGTCAAGGTCAAATTTTTGTAAGAAGGTGAAATATTCCTTGAAATGCTCCATGCTTAAAAGAATCTAGTAATGGCTTTCAAACGATGCTTACGGTCAAAAACTACAACAGCGCGCTAAGATATTTTTTTGTTTTTTCATCATCAAAACTACCTAAATAACTTTCTGTGGTCGAAATCGAGGTATGGCCAAGCGACTGGCTGATGAATGCGAGTGGTGCTTCTGATTGCAGCAGGATCGTCGTGAAGGAGTGCCTGGCGCTGTATGTATTAACGTCACTTTCGATTTCAAGCTCTTTGGCAATACCTCTCATATATTGGTTAGTAATCTTAATGACCTGGCTGATGATGATCCGCTCTCTTAACAGCAGCATATCGTTTTCAAGGAATGGGAAAATGTGTTTTTTGGGGTGTCGGTCCTTGCCTGCCCACCTTTCTATGATTGCCAGCGTTTCCGGGAACAGCGTAACCTTAATATGGGTTGGGTTACTTTTTCTGCTCCTGGCTGTCTTCTGCCTAACAAAGGTCAACTTATCAGACTGAATATCCTCACATTTTAATCGGCAGATATCATTGATATTCATCCCATTGCATAAATAGGAAAATACCCATAGGTCTCGGCTTCGTTGCTCCAGGCCAGGTGCACACTGGTATTCCATGATCTTTAATACTTCGGCTTTCGTCAGGGCCTTTTTGGTATTGCTTCCAGCTGGAATAGTGTAACGATTTTTGGAGAATGGGTACAAATCGCGGTTGACAATGCCATTTTCAATAGCATCATTAAACACTGACCGGATGTGGCGGCCATAAATACCAACTGTCGTCAGCGAAGTGGCAGTAGCTTTTCATTTTTTACTTTTTGCGGCTTTACCGTATTTGAGCATCCATCTTTCATATAGGGCGAGCATCTGCGGTGTCAGGTGTTCAAATTTTATGACGAGGTCCTCAGCTGCAACAGCCTTTCCTTTGGGCGCAATGTAATTTAGGTATTCATACCGCTGCTCAACCGTCAGCGAACTTACGAAACGGCCCAGGGAAGCAGCGGCTGACAGATAACTGGTTGCATTACCGATCCTGCCTTGCTGTGTCATGAATTCGGCTTTTGATTTGAGTGCAGCGATAACGTTATTTTCGTCCTTGCGGTTTTCTAAGATTTTCTGGTCACGGCCGTACATGCTGATCTCATGTGCAAACAACTCAAAGCTAAAATCCCCTTGAAGCTTCGAGATAATAGTCTTAGCTCGGGACAGGTAACTTTCCACTTCCTTTCCGGTCTGATCTTCTTCAAAGTAACTCCCGTAAAACATCTTCCACAATTTTCGACGGTAGTCATTCTTGACTTGTCCCGGAATTCCATTTTTGTGTTTTTCAGAAATGTCCAATCCTCATCATGCACTTTGATCCCGGTGGTAAAAAGTCGTTGTTTCCCCTCGAAGTAAACCAACCATTTTACAATACCTGCACCCTCATTTAATGTACGTTTATCAAGGAATAAATTGACTGTTATAGCACCCATGATTTTTTGTCATTTGATAGTGGTTACAATAAACTTGCAATACAAATTTAAAAAACATCCAAAAATAACAAAAAATATAAATGATGAAAAAGATATCAATAACTTGTTTTTCAGATAGTTATCAAAATGTCAAAAAATAAAAAGACAATAAAAATGCTATTTTTACGTGACTTGTAATCAGTAGGTCGTTGGTTCGGTCCCGACTGGGGGCTCTCGAAAATCAAGCACTTAGCATGATTGCTAAGTGCTTTTTGCTTTTACTAACATTGAAAATAACATTGATTCGACGCGGCATAAAAAAAGCCTGCTATTAAACAGGCTCTTGTCTTTACTGGTTTCTGATCCTATTCCGTCGCATAAATAACTTTTGCCCCTTCAATTTTACCGGCTAGTGCTTTTGCGTATTTCTCCATTTCTAAGAATGTTAGCACGTCAACTGAGCCGTATTTTGCATTTCCATAGGATGGCGTAAACGAGAATCTACCGCTTGTAGATTGTGCGTATTACGGTAGTACCATCTATGATCGCAACTTTCAGCATCATAATAAAAGAATAATCAGGCCGCTTTCCTGGCGTACTAGTTATATTGAAAAAGTTCGCATTCGAGGAAGCAATACTATAACCTTCGGCCTGCATTGTCCGCCCGGCTAATTAGAAAACTTCTTGGTCGGGTAAACCAGTCCTCACTAGAACGACATTGTTCTTTTTTATGGGCGTCTCAGATTCTACTTTGAATTTCTGGGCAATTGAGGGCACAGTGAGTATGCAAAGAAAAATAAAGCAAAAATTTCTCATATTGTCTGTGGATTTGTTAGTTCGCAAATATAAAACATCTCATACTCTGTTTGACCACTTTGATATGTGCTATTCTATTAACAATCACGCGAGTATGCCGGAAGAGTTTAACTTACATATCACGCATTATAAAAATATTTAGCTGTGTTTAATCTTCACTTTCATTTAGCCGAGTCCTCAATAGCTGATTGGGTACAAGCCTCAATGTCTATTGTGCAAGCAGTGGCAGCTTGTTTCGGTATATACTTTATAGTCCAGTCTTTTAAGCAAGCAAATAAAAACATTGATTAGCAAATTGCGAGTTTGCGAAATTCTGTGCGCCCAAGAGTACAAATTATAGATCCGGATCCAGAAGCTTATAAAAATTTTGAAAACGTAACTGGAATAATTGCGTTAAGCATAGGAAATCGAGATGCCTCTCAACTGAAAATGGTTCCTGCTCCGAATCAAAAATTTTTCTTTTATAAACCGAATCATCAGGAGTTTAAATATTGGTATATAGATCATGCTCCGGTCGGCGAGAGTGTCACATTTGCATATGATTACGACTTTATGGATCTGGATCCAATAAAGTCTGTTAGCGCTACTGCTGAACTTGTGTTAACTTTCGTAGATGAGAATGGTTATTCTTATCAACAATCCATACAAGCAGGTATTAAGGATGGCCGGGCTCAGATCGCTGTGTTATTAGATGTTATATATATAAACACTTGATGCGGACGTCTAGGTGTCTTACAAATTTTACTTATTTAGCTAAAAAAAATTATGGAAATTCAACATTGGGTTGTAATTGTGATTGTAGTTGTTTTTGCAGCCGTCGCAATTGCTACTGTAAGGTCAAACATCAGTTCGGGAAGTCTGGCGATCAAGACCGACAATCGATATAGGAAGAATAACGCAGTTGTTCGCGGTGAAAGTAATCGTGTCCGTCAAGGAAAATCACATTCTGATGAGATATCTAGCGAAAACAAGTCAGATGTTGATGGTAAAAATAATGATTTAACCCAGGAGTGAATGTTCAACAAACATCAAATTAGTAACATCTATATTAACGGGTCAAATAATCTTGTGATCCAATGTGCAACAGGGGAAGAATTAGTTCACCCTATTTCTGAGTTAATTGAAAGACTAACCGAGTCGCATACAAAGCGAATATCTGACCTTGAGTCCGCGATAATTGATAAAACCGAAATTAATAATTATAACAAACGGGAGATCAATGAACTAGGCGAGGAGTTAGCAAAAGAGAGATACGAAAAAGAGGCGCTGACTAAAAAGGTTGAAGATCTACTTAGAACGTTGAGTAATAAGGACTTTTCGAAGTTAAGCGATGCTCATAAGGAATCTATTAATCTTCTTATTCAAGGAAACGTAAAAGGTGCAATTAATGCACTTAACGACTTGACAATGGATAGCGCACTTGCCGAGATCGAAGATAGTGAAACTCAACTGGCCGACAAGAAAAGGAAAATTTGTGAAGCGTTATTTTTCAAGTCGCAACTGTTAATAATTGAAAATGATTTTGACGCTGCCTTAGATAATGCTTTGAAAGCTGTCAAGGTTTGTCCTACGCTGCCTAATTTTATTAATGCGATTAATCTCTCTTATATCGCCGAAAAATTCGACAAGTGTAATGAACTAATTGCGGAAGCATTATTAATCAGTAGCGACAACAACGATTTAAGCCAAATTTTATACTATAAGGGTATGTTGGCATTACGATTAAGCCATTTTGGTGTTGCAAAGGAGACGCTTGAGAAGGCAATTGAAATTACTTCTGGTAGGGACGATGAAACTTTGGATAGAATATGCCAGTTATATTCGTCATTTGCGGAACTTGAAAAGTCGGACAACGAGGAGAAAAAGGCAGAAGATTTATTAATGAAATCGCTTGAAATTCAACGAGACTTAGTAAGTAGGCATCCGCAAAATTATCTTTCTGGGCTGGCTGACTCACTGAAAAAAATGGCGAAGCATTATGTAGATAACAATCGATATGAGCAAGCTATACCCCTGTACGATCAATCACTGCAGTTATATCTAAGTCTGGTAAGTTCATCTAAGCATTACCTGGTTAGTCTTGCCGGGCTATATAACGAGATGGGAGTGTTATATCGACGGCTCGGTTCCTCTGACGATTCAAAAAAGTTCTACGACTTAGCGCTAGAGTTAACTGAGGATCCCTCTTTCCACACAGTTTCTGCACGGGTACTCTTAGGCAATTTACGAAATAATCTTGGAGTTCTTTACTTAAACTCTGGTAATCTGCCAAACGCAGAAAGAGCCTTCTCAGAGGCCTTAAAAATTAGGCGTGAGATAAGTGCAGTGAATCCGGATGCATATTGGCGATCATTGATTGAATCATTAGTTAACGTTGCAAATGTCAAAACGGATTTGGAATTGTTTGGCAATGCAAAAGAGAATTATCTTGAATGTCTAGCAATAATTGAGGGCTATAATATTGACAAACTGCCGCATTTCGAAAATACTATTGCACTTATCAAGCATAATTTGGCAGGTGTTTATTTACTAGAAGAAAATTACCTAGACGCAGAGAAAATGTGCTCGAAAGTATACACATAAGGCGTGAATTAGCTAAAAAGTCTCCTACTATCTATGAGCCGCTTCTGGCGAGGTCTTTACTAAGATTGGGAGACATTCGTGCCTTCATTGGAGATTTACCCCAGGCTCAGATCCGGTACCATGAGGGCTTAGATATCCAACGACGTTATATTTCCGTAAGTAGCGAACAGACCGGCCATTTTCTGCGTATGGCAGTTGACGTTGCTAAATTTTACCAAGTCAAAATTATGAACAATGATGCGTCACTCGTCCTTATTAGAGAGGCACTCTCAGCACTTAGGACGCCAGCAATGATAGGCAGACACTATGCTTTGGTGGAAGATGCGCGGAAAATTGTTGAAAACTGTGGCGTTGACTGGTCACAGTTCCTAGCTAGTCTTGTAATTATTTAGATATTCGTATTTCTTTCGTCGTATATTCTGCTATCTAGTAAGCCGGTGCCTAGGATATCCCATTTAGCGAGTCTGTTTTTAGTTCCTGATCCGCCAACAGTGCCAGAGCTTCCAGAGTAAGAAATAACACCGATAGAAATGTTATAGCTAATTTCTGAAGACCATATAATGCATTGGGGGATATTTTTAATGTTGGACTATATCTTGATTGCTATCGGTATAATTACAGTATTAGCGACTCTTATTTCTACATTTCCGATTTACAAAGGTGATAACCATCAAAAAAATATTATTATGAGCGTGTAAGCTTCCCTAAGAACAGAGTGGTGATGAATTAGACAAATTTTCTAATTTTAATCTGCTATGAAACGAAACACATTCACCGCGCGGCGTCCGCAGAAACTCAGATCGTCAAAATCCTCAAAGACCTGGATTCTGGCAAACAGGCAATTGACGTCGCTCGGGAAAATGGCGTCTCTAAGGCGACATTGTACAATTAGCGTAAGAAGTACAGCGGTATGGGTGCTTCGGAACTTTCTGAATTGAAGGCACTCAAGGAGGAGAACCGCCGTCTGAAACACATGTATGCGGAATTAGCTCTTGATCACAGACTTGCAAAAGAGATCATCGAAAAAAAGCTTTAAAGCCTGCTCAGAAACGGCTAATTGTTTCCAATATTTCTCAGGACACTGGGTTTAGCATTGAGCGGGCGTGTAGAGTTTTGCATTTAAGTACCGGTGTCTTTTATTACAAAACTGTCAAGAACGACCTGCCTGTTATAGATATGCTTAATGAGTTGGCAGAAGAACATCCGACAAGGGGTTTTGATTGGTATTACGGTAATTTGAGGAACAGAGGCCTACAATGGAATCGCAAACGGGTGCTTCGAATTTATCGAAGTATGGATCTCAAATTAAGGCGTAAGCGAAAAAAAGACGTATTCTAAAAAGGCCGAAACAGCCTTTAATCAAGGCAAAGGCTTTGAATGAAACCTGGAGTATGGATTTTGTAAGTGATGCTCTTAGCTCGGGCAGACGTGTGCGAACATTAATAGTCATGGATGATGCCAGCAGAGAGGTGCTTGCAGCACATGCGGACTATTCCATTTGTGCCGGTAAAGTGATACATGTTTTGCAGCAGTTAGAGTTGGAACGAGGGTTGCCATTATCAATAAGAACTGACAATGGCCCGGAGTTCATCAGCAAGAAACTGGCTAAATTGGTGCGAAGAAAAGCAGATTGAGCAAAAATTCATCCAGCCGGGAAAGCCAATGCAGAATGGTTACAATGAAAGATTAAACAGAACCTACAGGGAAGACGTCCTGGATGCTTACTTCTTTGATTCTTTGGAACAGCTGCGCATTTTGTCAGACAAATGGCTTGATAATTACAACAGTAAACATCCGCACAGGTCAATGAAAGGATTAACCCCAAATCAAAAGCGCACACTGCTAAAAGAAAGCGCCATGAAAAAAGAAGAGTTAACCATTGAAATCAACAACCAAGTCTAAATCACAGCTCCTCTAAAAATGGGAAGCCTACGAATCCTATGGAAGCCTCAAAGACATTGCGCAGGTTTTACAGGAAAATGCTTCTATGCGCGTTCAAATCGTTGGGCATACAGATTCCGATGGAAATGATGATGCAAATCTCGACTTGTCGAAGCGCCGTGCCGCTGCTATTAAAGAATCTCTTATTACAGTTTTCAAAGTGGACGCCTCACGGATTGAAACAGAAGGCAAAGGAGAATCGCAGCCAGCAGATTCGAATGATACGACCATAGCAAAGGCAAATAACCGCCGCGTCGAATTTGTCAGACTTTAGCAATTGTGGTGGTGATAGTTGCTGTTGAGAACTTTTTTAGGGAGAAGCTAAATGTTCATATTATCATTAATGAATTTCTGTTTGTTTGGTTGAAGTAACAAGCCGTTGTCTATAAGGCCGTTAAACCAGTGAGAAAATCGTTTTGCTCCCAGAAAATTTAGGTGTCCAAGGTCACCAAATTCTGAATTTTCTATCGGAAAGTCTTTGAAATCTAAAAAGTCGACATGGGCAAATCTCGTTTTAACTACTTTTTGAAATAGCTTCTCATTAGATACCATTGGATGCTTTTTGTGAATAGGGCTTCGCATTAAATACACACTTATATTCCTGGATTGACAATAGTTAATTATTTTTTCTAAATAACCTAAATTGTATTCAGATGTATGCATTGCGTTAGTAGCCTTGATTTTATTCGTTTCTAACTTTTTAATTTCATTTTCCACGTTGCTTTTAACTAAGTACCGGTATGCTCCTCTGTTTTCTACAAATGAACAATTGGAAGTAACTATCAGTTTGATGTTTTGACGTAAACTCTTTTTAATGCCGTTGACAAGGCCCATCGGGTTTTTGTCAAATAATAAACTTACCCCATCTGAATCTATAAATGGGCCGTAGAGTTGATACTTAAACGGTAAATATTCGTTACCCCAAATCCAGCCTGTCATGATCGAATCAACCTGATTGTTTGTAAGTTCAATAAAAACAGATTTTATGTTTTTATTGCTATTTAATAAAGGTTTCAAGGTATAATAGTTGTAAAAATAGGAGGTTCCTGAAGACGCCATATTTTTGCAATTTTTTATTATTGTATCATTATATGCGCATTCCGGGTGCGAATGACCAATAAGAATTTTATCAATATTGGCACTTACTTTATATTGGGTTTTCGCTCTAAGTGATTCATTACTGACGATGCTGCCAACAATAAAAATGGAGAATAGAATTACCAACAATGTAGTAAAACCAGTGATGTTATTTAGAAAATTTTTCATTTATATTAAAACTGAAAATAAATAAATGTTTGATTTTCGCCTGTAAATAAGAAGATTAATATAACCACCGAATAGTAAAAACCCCAGCGAACAGGCTTGTTCCAGCTCATTCCCAATTTCTCGATGGCATATTTATCTTCCCTCCCAAGCCACTCGATTAAAACAAACAGCCCGATAAGAATAGCCGTCACCAAAGATTTTGTATCTCCTTCGAAACTGGGAATTGTGAATAATGAAGCTGAAAATATTTCAGCTATAAAATTAAAGGCATGCGATACATTGTTGGCTCGAAAGAAGATCCAGGCGAATACCGTTAATCCGAATGTCGATATAATTGCAAAAAAATCGCTTACTGTTGGAAACAACCTTCCTTTTGCTACAATTTCAAGATTGTTTCTGTTCGTATTGGAAATAATTGACGGTAGTATATATACGGCATTTAAGACTCCCCAAATTATAAATGTCCAATTTGCCCCATGCCAAAAGCCACTTACTATAAAGATGATAAATGTATTGCGTATTTTCATCCATACACCTCCTTTGCTGCCTCCCAAAGGAATGTATAGATAATCCTTAAACCAGGATGAGAGTGAAATGTGCCAACGTCGCCAGAATTCGGCGATATCCCGTGAGAAGTAAGGGTAGGCGAAATTTCTCAGAAGCTCAATACCAAACAATCTGGCTGTGCCTAGTGCGATATCCGAGTATCCTGAAAAGTCGCAGTAAATCTGAAACGTAAAGAATAGGGCGCCTATTACAAGCGTGCTTCCTGAATTTGCGTCAGAATTATTGAAAATCGTATTTGCATATTCAGCAGAATTGTCGGCTATAACTATTTTCTTGAACAAACCCCATAAAATTTGCCGAAGCCCGTCAATGGCTTTTGACGAATTGAATGTCCTTACCTTAACCAACTGAGGTAGCAGATGCGTTCCTCTCTCAATAGGCCCAGCTACGAGCAAAGGGAAAAAGCTAACAAACAGCGAGTAGGAAATGAAGTCTCGTTCCGGTTGAAGTCTTCCCTTGTAAATATCAATAACATAGGACAGTCCGTGAAAGGTGTAGAAGGATATGCCTATTGGTAATATAACCTGCAATGTTTGAAGATTGGCTTGAAATCCCAATAACGCTAATCCACTGGCAAACGAATCGGCAAAGAAGTTGTAATATTTAAAAATACCAAGAAACCCGAGATTGATACCAATGCTTAACCATAGCCAGAACTTTTTACTTCTATGGTTAGCGCTTTCATGTATCTTAATTCCGGTAATATAATCCAGCAGGGTAGAGAATACCAGTAGCAGCATGAATCGCCAGTCCCAACATGAGTAGAAAAAGTAGCTGGAAAATAGCAATACAATGTTTTGGAGTTTGAGATTTTGTTTCGCTAGAAACCAATGTACGAAGAATACAATGGGTAAAAACAGAGCAAAGTGAATTGAATTGAAAAGCATATTTTTGATTTACAGATCTTGACTATTTTCATCATGTGTTGAGTTATATGAACGAATAATTGATTGCAATAAAATGACTATATCACCTGAGAATTTTCGGGATATTATGTCGCGTTGAGTAGTAAAACTGAATACGCTGAGATTTCAGTTTAGTATTAGAAGTGTCCGTCTAAATTAGAACAATATTGTTAGGGTTTCTTTACAACTTATTAAACGGTAATTCTGGCTTAGTTCGCGGGTTCACCAAGCGAAAGGCGGGCCATTGTCAATCCGACAAGACCCGCCCCAATGATGCGCTGGACTAGGTGACACTTACGATTTGCCGAAAAACTCTCCGAAATGTTGTTCTTCGGGTTTATTTTGCATGAACTGTTATGATCTCTTGCATCCGGGCGCTGTAGGGCGGCGACAGTTTGTCCTGTTTCATTTTCCAGTGCACATTCAAATCATGACTTGCTAGCAGCACCTTGTTTTGCCCCATGGTTTTATTAAGCTTGTCCATGATCACCATTAAATTTCCATGACGAGGATCGGTGTTGTCAAAAATCTGCTGCTACCTGGCATCTGCCGGAGTCAGATCCATTACAATTATGCCTGCTTTTTTGTATCTATAACCTTCCTTAAATACTTTTTTCAATGCATTTAGTGCAAATTGGGCAAGTTCGACAGCCGAATGGGTAGGGAAAGGAAGGTCTATGGTAATCGATTTATTATATTGCGGCTGGGCAGGGCGGAAAGTGTTTGCGTGACATTGCTCATACTCGTGCCTTTCACCCGCCCATAAAATGTACTTGCCGGATTTTTTACAATCTCTTTTTGCAAATCAATTTCCAGGTCAACGAAGTCGGCGGCAGGAGATGAAAAACCGGCACTAATGGAAGGGATTACTGCCGTAAGCCAGATATTGCTGGACAGCTGCCAATAAATGCTTAATGACTGACCGCCAAAAATCTCCTCCATCTCCTTTTGCTCTTTGCAAAGATTACAAAGGCAAAGGAAGAAAACAAGCGGTTTAATGGAAATATTCCATTGTTGTGGATTTATTCCATTTTTGTTATCTCTGGGAAATCTTTATCTTGTAAAGTGACTCAACCAACGTTTCTGATTTAAATATTGAGGTTATGTGCTATCATGTGTCGAATGAAAGTGATGTTGAAACTTTGAAAGCAGAATTCAAACTCCCTGTTGACAAACTTGAACAATTCAAAAAACGATACGACTTCAATGGTTTTGAAAAGCCGTTTTTGCCCGTAATGACTTCTCCGAAATCGCTCGACTTGTTCAGGTGGCGGCTGGTTCCGCCTAATATTGACGATGAAACAACTTTCAGGTTCAATACATTGAATGCAACCAACTATGACTTGTTTAACCGGGACAAAATGTGGTCGAAGTATGCGAAGCATAACCGATGCCTGGTGCTATGCTCGGGATTTTTTGAGCATCATTACCCGGATCTGAATAACAAAAAGAATTATGAATCCTGGTACATTAAGCCTCGGGAAAAAAAGTTTTTCGCAATGGGCGCGATCTATTCTACATGGAAGGGAACGAACACGTTTTCCATTGTCACCCAGGAGGCGAGTCCCATGATCGGTGCGATACATAATGATGGTAAGCGACAGCCGCTGATATTGAAGGGAGACGCCGCACTGTCCTGGATGATACCCAGCCTGATTGAAAACGAGATTATGGATCTAACTTATTTTCAGTATCCGGAAGATAAACTCTCAGCATATCGGGTCATCGATGGAGTTTACAGCAATCAAATAGATACTAACCTTCCCCAGGTGCTGGATCCTTATGGGCAACTGGCTAAGAAAGCGGCATAGTATGTAGTTGGTCTGAGCTCAATTCATGATTCCTACCGCAATGTTATAATTTGGCTGTACTTTACAGTACTACCATCAGCCGCAATGGAGCTGAGGCTTATCAGGAAGCCATTTCGACCAACTTTGACATTTTTCATGCGTGAGGACAAGGAAGCTTGTTTGCAGGCAGGAATGGATCATTATTTGTCTAAACCGCTGCGGCTTGATGAAATCAAGGCGGCCCTTCAACTGGGTTTTAAGCAGATAAAGGCATACTAGCAAAAAGAGGTTGCGAACACGCAACCTCTTTTCTTATTCATAACCTACGGCCATTTCTTTGACCAAGTTGTTTTACAAAACCTTATAATTTTGCCCGGTTTGACCGCCTGCCACGCTTTTGACATAAGCTTGCGCCACGCGATGCATTGAAACAGGCACGTGGCCAGGGAAAAATGGGAAATATCCAGGCGATTCTTCCACCACATCCGGTCCGACTGCATTGATCCGAACACCATTTTTGAGCTCGATAGCAGCGGCCCTCACAAAAGCGTCAATTGCACCATTTATTGCACTCACAGCAGCGCCCAGAATAATCGGGTCGTCTCCCATGGTTCCCGATGTTAATGTGAAAGAGCCGTTTGGATTAATGTACTTCTGGCCGATCAGCACGAGGTTCACCTGACCCATTAGCTTGCTGTCGACTCCGGCGCGGAACTCGTTTTCAGTCATGTCGGCGAGCGGGCCGAAATGGCCGTATCCGGCAGTGCTTACCACCGCGTCGAACGGGCCTACTTTTTCGAACAGGGCTTTGATAGAAGCTGCATCCGCGATGTCCACCTGGAAATCGCCGCTTTTTGAACCGACCTGAATAATCTCATTGCCGTTTTCCAATGCTTTTACGACGTGCTTACCAATAGTACCGGTAGCCCCGATAATAATAATTTTCATAGTAATGATTGTTTTACAAAAAAGAGGAAAGTTTAAACGTTAAGTGAGTTTCCTAACTTCTTCTGTAAAGGCGTTGCTGCCGAAGTTTTACTATCTGTTCCAAACACCAGTGCTGGACATTTGACCCTCAATTTACCGATTACTAACTCAACCTCACCAGTCAATCAACGGCTTTGAGAACAAAACGCTATTAACGTTTATTTGTGACGGCTTAATAAAGTTCTGATACACACACTATGCTTTAACCTATACGCACACTATATTTTATTTTGGGATACAAAAACATACAGGCTATCCCAATCAGTCGCAACGCCGGAAGCAATTGATCTAATGTTGCTCAGCAATCTGGATCAGGTTTCCGCAAGTGTCATCGAACACTGCAATCGTAACATTACCCATCGTTTTGGGCTCTCCGGTGAACATTACCCCCAGTTTCACCAGCTTTTCGTAACTTTCTCTGATATCATCGACACCAAACATGGTGGCTGGGATATGCGCATCAAACAATTCTTTCTGATACACCTTCGCAGGCCCGAAAGCAATCGGTTCCAGCAGCAGTTCCACCTGGTGATCGTCTTCCGGTGATACAACGGTCAGCCATTTATGCTCTCCAATGGGAATCTCATTTTTTACAACAAACCCCAGTTTTTCGGTATAAAATTGTTTTGCTTTTTCCTGGTCGTTGACCATTACGCTGGTTACAATGATTTTCATTTGCGTGAATTTTTAAGGTTTAGAATTTGAAATTAGGCAGTGGGAAGCGATTGCGTGGGTTTTCTTTTCAGTATCAGTGCACAAATCAAGGATACGATAAGGCCTACGGGCAATATTTCAAAGTAGGTAAATAAAATGACCATCAAAGGATTTTTATACATTTCGCGGTATCCATCCATTTTGACAGATTCGGCTTGCAACTCCTGCGCGCTTGCTCCTTCCTGCTGTAATTCCCGCATAACGTGCGTGGCGTAACGTTCCATAAATTCCGGAACGAACAAATAGTAATCTACCAGCCAGACAATCACGTAAATGGTCGAGGCAATTAAAGAAATATAAAGACCTATCTGAAATGCCTTGCCGAATGAAACAAAACCGCCATTGTATTTATCCCTGAAATTCCGGACACCTACGAAAATTAATGAAAAGGAGAGGAGCATGGCCGCATAGCCCAGCAGCATGTTCCCCTCAAAATTATTGCTGGAATAACAGACGGCGATGGACGACACCATGAACACCGACACAATGATCCCGGCAATGATGCCGCAGACAACGATTATTTTTCTCATAACGCGATTGTTTGGTTTGGTTAGGCAGCAAAAATGGCAAGTCGATCGCTAAATTAACTCATACTTTTGGGTGATTTTACCTTTGAAGGGACTTTTTCATACCAAAGTATGATTGGCTCCTAGGGGATGAGATTCAGGCGTTTGGCTTTTTCTACAGCCTGGGTGCGGCTCTTGACTTCCATTTTTTCGAATAATTTAGAGGAATGCGTTTTAACAGTGTTAAGGGAAACAAAAAGCTGCCCGGCAATTTCCTGATTACTCAGTCCTTCAGCGATGAGATTAAGCACTTCGAGCTCTCTTTTGCTCAGTCCCAGTAATGCCTGTTGCTGCTCATTGAACTGAAAACTTTTGCTTTCAATAAAAACCTCCTTCTCTATCACAACCGTCTCAACTTTGGGCTTAGTCAGTTTCATCGCGATCCAGATGCCCAGGCCTGTGAAAAGCAAGGCGATGGCGCCTGCATAGATTTCGAAGATATGATTGATGATGATAAACCGCAGTTCAAGCCACTTCAAAAGGAACAGCAGCATAGCCAGCGATATCCCGTAAAGAATGGTTGGTTTGTGCTTTTGAAGAAATTCCGAAGTCATTCAAAAATAACGGTTGGCAAAGTTGTCGCATCAAAAATAATGTTTCCACCGAATTAATGGCATTCAGATAACCATCTTTTTACAGCCGATTATAGCTAATGTAAATTACTTTTAATATTAATATAATGTATGCTAATTACAAATAGTATTAATAGTAAGAACAAAAAAAGAGGCCATGAATATTCATAGCCTCATTGCTTCGTATAGCGGACAATTGTAATATAATTCCCTCTTTCAAAGTAATATAACCTTACTTTGAAATAAACTTATTGAATCTGCTCTCTTTTCCATCGGCAGTTTCGCTCTGATATAGGAACTGCAGATCTCCCTCGTCGAACTTTTCAAAGAATTCGTCCCAGCCAATTTCTTCAAGCGTGTCTTTTCCGGTGTAGCCAGGGAAGTCAATTCTCAGTATGCCTGCTTCTGATTTTTTCTTATTCGTACCTTTCACCATTGCTGGTTTTCCGCCCCGCTGTTCCACCCAGGCACGAATCTCTTCATGATCGGTTGTGGTGTTGGACTTGGAATCTGAGTCGCTGTCCTTCTTCGCGCTGCTCTTGGAAGCCGTTTTAGACGCTGTTTTTGAGCCCGTCTTGGATGCGGCCTTTGTTTCACCTTTGTCTGCGGAACTTTTAGAGGCCGAAGTTGCCGACTTTTTTGAATCGCTCTTAGCAGCCGTTTTCGTTGTCGCATTATCTGCTGTGGACTTGGCAGCCGAAGTCGTCGATTTTTTCGGTTCTGATTTGGCGGCAGCTTTTGGAGCTGCCTTTGTTGCGGTTTTTGTTGCCGCCTTTTTAGTATCAGATTTTGCTGTTGTAGTAGCCATGATTATTGTTTGTTGATATACGCGTCTTATTAAAAAAGCATGCCGCAGACTTAACAAAAAAGGGTGCATCCAAAATATTGGATGCACCCGCTAAAAAGAAGAGGATCATGTGATTACCTTGAAGAAGATCCGCCAGGCATGTTGGCTAATTTAGCTTCGTCATCAGCTATCTTTCTCTTCAATGATTCAATGTCTTTTCTTAGATCATCCAGATGATCCGACGCTTTTCTGGCGCGCTTAGCATCTTTTCTGGCGCCGCTTGCACTGTTTCCTGCACGGCGTGCCAGCTTCTTGTCCTGTGGGTCACCGCCCAGTCGCTCGGCATTTTTCTGATTATCATCGGCCGATCGCTGCGCTTGTTCCGCTGTTTTTTCAACATCCCGGGTGGCGCCGTCCAGTTCATTTTCAAGTTTTGCGAGCTCGGTTTTGCGCTCATTCAATTTTTTATTCAGCTCAATACTCTCTTTTTGTTCTTTTAATGTATTGAGGGAATCCCGTGACACAACTTGTGCGGTCAGGGGCATGGCAACAGAGAGGAGTCCTAGCAGCGCTAGTGTCTGGATGGTCTTGATTTTCATATTGGTATATTGTAAGGTCAAAACAGAATTGCAATAATCGTGCCGCAAATAAATGCCTGACAGGATTGGAATAGCGGCTTTTTGTGGAATTATAAGCGGTTGTTCTCGGTTACCTAACAGGCTTAACGGCCTGTTTTTTCAACTCTATTATTACTAGCCATACTTTGAAAAATTTTCCAAAAGCTCTGCTGCTCATTTGGGGAATGACTTTAACAGCTTGCGAAGGCGTATTTCAGTACAATCCCAATCAGGTCATTTTTAAGGAAAACGAGACCAATTTAAATCAAAAAAACATTGACCGCATCCAGGCCATTCCTGTAAAGGACACGCTGCGGTTTATCCTAATGGGTGACACACAACGCTGGTATGATGAGACAGATGATTTTGTGAAAAGTGCCAACAGTCAAAAGGACGTTGCCTTTGTCGTGCATGCCGGTGACATTTCGGACTTCGGGCTTTCGCAGGAATTCAAATGGGTGAATAAAATTTTGGTCAAGCTTAATTGCCCTTACCTGACCGTTATCGGTAATCACGATCTTGTTGCCAATGGTCCCGCGGCCTACAAGAAAATCTACGGCCCTATGAATTACTCGTTCGAGTACGGGCACAACAAGTTTATTTTTATTAACACAAATTCAAGGGAATACATTTTCAACGGCTCGGTTCCCGACATTAACTGGCTGCAATCCCAACTGGCCGATAATCCGGACAATAAGAATGCGATCGTCGTGGCGCATATCCCACCTTTCGACGGAGATTTTGACCCGGCATTGGCGGATGATTACTCCGGCCTGCTTGCGAATGACAAGAATGTAAAGTTTACACTCTACGGTCACCAGCACACTTTCAAGGACGGAACGTTTTACAACGACGGTGTGCATTATTACCTCACAACCGCCATGGGAGAACGTGGATATTGGCTTTTGACAACCTGGAAAGGTGGTTATAAGGCAGAAAGAATTGAATACTGAATGCCATGAAAAAAATAATTTTACTACTTATCTTCCTTACGCCACTAACAAGCTCTGCACAAATCCGTGATGATGTGGATGCGAAACGGAAGTGGTTTATGCCGGACCATATCAAATTGCAATTCGCCGGGAACATTGGTTTTTTATCCGGCGGCCCAGGTTATATTTCCAGGAACAAAACATTGGAAACCGACTTGCTGTTTGGTTTTCTGCCCCAGAAGTTTGGGGGCGACGGTCTGGTAAGCACTACGCTCAAAACCACTTACTCGCCATGGAGTATTCCACTGAAAAGCGACTATTATATCAAACCGTTTTCACTTGGTTTTTATCTGAGCTACACCTTCGGGACACAGTTTAATACGAAACTTCCGGAACATTATCCCGTTGGTTATTACTGGTGGGCAACATCATTCCGGCCGGGCGCATATATCGGCGGAAAAATAGGAAAGGATGTGTCGATCAAGAATCGCCAGCGGTCAGTGGAAGTGTATTATGAGCTGGGGACCTACGACTTGTTACTGATCAGTTATGTCCAGAACACGGGTTACCTGCGTCCGTCGGACATTGTGAACCTGGCACTTGGCGTGAGATTTGGTTTTTAAACACTTTTCTCATCTGCTTTTCGGGCAATGTCGCGGATCACATCATCCAGTTCCTTGGCCGACATCAGCAGATGGTCCAGAAGTTCCTGTTTTTCAATGTCGGTATGCTCATAGTTTTTGATGAGGTCCACAATGCCCATGAGCCGAGCCAGCGGAGCGCGCACCACGTGCGATTGCAGGAAGGCGATTTCTTCCACATAATTCCTGAGCCGCGACTTGCTTGACGTGATTATTTCGGAATTCTTCCTGTTTTCAAGGATCATTTTTAAAATCGCAACGGCCCGGTCTATCACATTCAGCTCATCTTCATCCGGTGTTTTAATGTGGTCGTAATAAATGGCAAAAGTTGCGGCAACATTGCCCTCAGAATCCAGAATAGGGTGCGACCAGCACGAAAGCAGTTGATGGGGAAGGGCTAGCTGCCTGTAATTTTCCCAGCGCGCGTCATTCGCGATATCACTGGAAATCACCTTTTCTTTCAGGTAAGCCGCAGTCCCGCATGACCCGTGATTATTCCCGATATCAAGCCCGTTCAATGCTTGAATATAAGCGACCGGCAAACTTGGGGATGACCAGTTGTCCAGTTTACCATCCACAATGCCCGTTATGGAGCACTTCATCCGCGGATAAATCTGCTCAATGCCCAAGAGATACTCAGAAAGCACTTTTTGAAGCGAAATTTCTCTATCGGAATTTAAATCGAGGATCTTTTTTTCTAATTGTTCAAGGATTTCAAAGCGCTTGTTTTCCGTAACGTCCACCATTACACCGCGCAAAAGGGTAGGCACACCATTGGTTTTGATGACTGAGACAATGTCTTTCAGCCACACAATGTCGCCGGTTGCGGAAATCATCCGGTAATCAAAAATATGATTTTTCCCCTCCCGGAGCTGGCGGTGGCAATAGCCGATCGCCTGCTCACGGTCGTCGGGATGAATGCGGTCCTGCCAGAAATTTTTCGTGTTTATCCAAACTTCCGGTGCGTAGCCAAGAATGCGGACTGCCTGGTCGCTTACAAAGGAGAATTCCAATGTTGCTACATCGGCTTCCCAAACAATTCCATCGACGGTCTGCACCAGGGACTCGAACCGGTCCTCCCAATTTCCAACACGTGCAGCAGGTTTCGTAGCATTCCAGGTCTTGTCAAGGACCTTTCCATTAACCAAGCTCAAATCCATATTTCTGAATTTTGTTATTCGGGCACATCGTGGAGGTAAAAGCAGAGTATAATCACAATATATATTCAAAAAATCAATAAATCATGCTTTCGGTGAACTGATTTTTAACAGATATCTCCGGTTCGGGAGGTGTGATCGTTAACACGGGCAAAAAATACCCGTGTCAATTTTTATTTTTCCGCCTCAATTTTTCCTATCGCCGCTTCCAGGTCAATGCCTTCGCCGAGCACGGGTTTAAACAGATCTCCTTCATTTTCCAACCGGTCCATGGCATTCAGAATCGTAAAATGGCGCAGTTGCAAACCAATTTTTACCTCTTCCCAATGCAGCGGCATCGACACCGTTGCGCCTGGCTTGGGCCGCACGGAATAGGGAGCGGCAAGTGTTGCCTTGGGCCTGTTCTGGAGATAATCGATGTATAATTTCCCCTTCCGGTTTTTAGTCATCCGCTCGATGCTGGTGAAACTTGGCAATTCCTGTTGCACCTGGCTGGCGACCCATTGCGCAAAGAGCTGGCATTGATCGTACGAATATTTTGCGCCCAGCGGAATATAAATGTGCAGGCCTGTGGAGCCGGAGGTTTTGCAATAACTTTTGATATCCAGCGAGTCCAGCAACTGCTTGATAACGAGTGCCGTTTCTATCACTTGTTCGAATGTGTTGGTTGTGTCGGGATCGAGGTCGAGCAGGCACCAGTCGGGGTTGTCGGGTTTGTTGGTGCGGCTGTTCCAGGGGTTCATATCAATGCAACCCAAATTAGCCATATAGAGCAATGCAGCTTCATCATTGCATATCATGAAATTCTTTTCCTGTTCTTCGTCATTGGAGGTGTAAGGAAATGTTTCTACCCAGGCCGGCACTTTACCTGTAACATCCTTTTGATAAAAACTTTTGCCGTCGATCCCGTTCGGATAGCGGTTCAAAGACAACGGTCTTTTTTCCAGGTAGGGCAATATGAAAGGGGCTATCTGATAGTAGTAGTTGATGAGATCCCGCTTGGTGATTTTTTCCTGATGCCAGAAAATCTTGCTCAGGTTTGAAAACTTCACCTCATTACCATTGATTTTCCTAACCTGCGTCTCGTCGGTTGGATTAAGCAGCGTTTTACGTTTCGATTTTGCAGGCTTTGGAATAATTTCATCTTTTTTCTCCGACTTTTTGGCAGACTTAGCTTCCGGTTTCTTCTCCTCGTCAACCACTTGCTCGGTAGGCTGCTCGATCTCACGGACCACGTCTTTCGCCTTTTTATCTTCCCGCATTCCCTCAAATGACGGATGCCTGAATACGCCGTCCGAAGTCACTTCTGTAAAACTTACTTCACAAACAAGCTCCGGTTTAAGCCAGGTTGCATTTGCCTTCGGCGGATTGGGCCGGAAACGGGAAGGTTTGTTATAATCCGGCGTTTCCTTGAATGGGCTGTTCTCTGTTTCCAGCGGTTTGAAGAGTTCCAGCATTTCCTTTTGCTGCTTATCCTTAAAACCAGTCCCCACCTTTCCCACATACTGCAGAACGCCCTGGTCATACGCAGCAAGAAGCAGCGCACTGAAATGCTTCGACGTGCCTGCATTACGGGTATAGCCCGCAATGATCACTTCCTGCCGTTTGTTAACCTTGATTTTAAGCCAGTCATTCGTCCGCAGCCCGGCAAGATAAGGGCTGTCGGATCGTTTAGCGATAATGCCTTCCAGGCCCATTTCCCGTGCTGCCTCAAAAAAACCAGTTCCCTCCGAAGCAATGCTGTAACCAATCCGGACCGGACTGTCCTCTGTAACAATGCTTTGCAGAATGGCTTTCCGCTCGGTCAGAGGCAAATGCATCAGGCTTTTGCCTTCATACCAAAGAATATCGAACACATAGTAAATCAATTCTCCGTCCGCCTCGCTCCGCCAGTTTTGCAGAGCGCCAAAATCCGAATGGCCTTTTTCATTGATCACAACAACCTCACCATCCAGCACAGCATTGATTTTCCAATCGCAAAGGCCTTCATGGATAGGATAGAACTTGTCATTGAAAGATTTTTTATTGCGTGATTTCAGCTCTGTAACGCCTTTATTCATGTAGGCAATGGCACGGTAACCATCCCATTTGACCTCGTATTCCCAACCGGGATCATCGAAAGGCCCATCCACTAGCGTAGCGAGCATGGGCACAATGTCTTCAGGGAATGCCGCTTTTTTACCTTTCTTCAGAAGCGCTGCGGCACTTTTTTCGTCAGATTTATCATCCTTTTCATTTGCTATATATTCGTCTATCGGAGCGGCTTCGTCTTCCTTATCTTTCTTTTTTTCGGCTTTGTCAGCCTTCTTTTTGTCCGCTTTCGATTCTCCGTAAACGTTGTCTGTGGTCGCTTTTATTCCTTCCAGTGTTTTGTTTGAGATAACCGATTTGTCTTTTTTCGTAATGTCCGCGTCTGAGGCAAATTTATCCCTGTGCTTAATGAGCAGCCAGGAGTTCTCTGACATGCCTTTTGTTTTGACCAATGCAAATTCACCTTTCAGTTTCTTGCCTTTCATTCTGATCTTCACGGAGCCGGAGGCAAGTTCTTTGAGTAGTATTTTTTCTTTCTCTTTCTTTGTCTTTGCCTCTTCCAATGGCTCATAAGTGCCTTCATCCCAAACCATTACAGTTCCTGCGCCGTAGTTGCCTTTCGGGATTATGCCTTCAAAATCTTTATAATCATAAGGATGATCCTCCACCATCATCGCCAGCCGCTTCGTTGCGGGGTCCAGCGAAGGGCCTTTGGGGACCGCCCAGCTTTTCAGCACACCATCCATTTCCAGCCTGAAATCATAATGGAGCCTGGACGCATGATGTTTCTGGATGACAAAAATGAGTTCTTCCGAATCAGCTTTACCGCCTTTTGGTTCAGGTGTTTTCTCAAATGAACGTTTCTCGTTGTATTTGGTCAGGCTCATGATTTTAATGGTTTAATGGAACGTTAGTCTGTCAGCTCGGCGACAAGCTCTTTTAGTTTCGCACCGTTTCGGAGTGCATGACCGCCGACGTCGTTGTTAAAAAAGGCCCAAACCTCGTGGCCCTGCTTAACCCACTCGCTGAATTTCAGTGCATATTCTTGCAAGGTCTCATCGGAATAAGAAGAGCTATATAGCGATTCCGGGCCGTGAAAGCGGATAAATATGTCTTTGGCAGTGATTTCTTCATAATAAGGAAACTTCTCCGATTGCGCGAAAACGAGGGTTACCTTATGTTTTTTCATCAGTTTGAGGCTCTCATCGGAGAACCACGATTCGTCCCTTACTTCCATAGCAAAGCGGTAATCGCTGTAACCGCTTTGAAGTAATTCATAAAATGGCCTGACAACCACGTCGTTAAACTTTACATTATCAGGCAGCTGGATGAGCACAGGGCCCAGGTGTTGTTTGACGGGTTCAAAAATATTGAAAAAGCGCTGCAAGGGTTCTTCCGGGTCATGGAGCTTCTTCATATGACTCAGATAACGGCTCATTTTAGGACAAAACACAAAATCATCAGGCACCATTGTGATCCATTTCAGGACTGTTTCCTGGGTAGGCAGTTTGTAAAAGCTACCATTCAGCTCGGAAACGGAAAAGTGGTTTGCATAAAAAGAAATGTAATCGGTCGGCTTCATTTCATTTGGATAAAAGATCCCTTTCCAATGCTTATAGCTCCACCCGGAAGTCCCAATATGTATGCGATCCGTTGCTTTCATAACGTGATGATGTGGGAACGATTGAATAAAATAATCATACCGACTTGACCCTGAGCGCTGGCAGGAATGGTTTTTTCGTTGTTGGTTGCTTACCAAATCAATTTATGATGAGCGTTATTGATATTCTGGGCGAACAGGAGGAAACATTGGGAACTGCGGAAGACCTTCGTGAAGAGATCATTGTCGAAAGTTTGCAAGAGGAGCTTTCAGGGAGTTTGGTTAAAATAGAATTTGAAACTTCCATGGGACTGTGCAGGGGTTATTACCATTCCGGTGAGTTGGGCCATGAGGAAGTAAATATGGAAGAAGCGTCAATGGAGATTCTGAAAGCGTTATTCCCCGCTTGCAATGGTGTTTTTGTGCATCAGGCAAACCGCGATTGGGTTGAGATCAGTCTTGCTGAGCATATAAGCGGGTTTCCTGAATACAAACTTTATAACCGCGTTGTTTCAGGAGGGGCAGCATAGCTTCACAGCCGAATTCGGCAGGTTTGCGTAAAAAAATGTCCGTCAAATCCTCAATTATTTCGAAATTGGGACATTGAGTTACGCCAAGCCGTTATTTTATGAAGGATATCACCGTTGGAGATCTGAAAGCCATCAAGGTTTTTCAGGATGTGCCTGACGATCAGCTGCAATGGATGATCGACAGAAGCAAGCATTACGAATTGCCGGAAGGCGAATTTATGACATCGCCAGGCGAACCGCTGACCGGCACCCATGTAATTTTTTCCGGCCGGATTGAGTTATACCGCATTCAAAACAATGCAAAACTATTCATTGCAGAGCTGCTTCCCGGCACTATAACCGGGTCCCTTCCGTTTTCGAGAGGAAAAGTAGGCGTGGCTTATGGGCAATGTACAGAATTGACGCAGATCATGACATTCCCGGTTGAGCTGATGCGCGAATTGATCATTTCGCATTATGAGCTTACCCAGGCGCTGGTGATCGTCATGACGTCACGCGTGCGCGAATTCACGGAGTTGGAGCAGCAGAATGAGAAAATGATGGCGCTTGGGAAATTGTCAGCTGGCCTCGCCCATGAGCTTAATAATCCCGCTGCGGCGATTGTAAGAGGTTCTGTTTCTTTGAAAAAACACCTTTTGTTGCAGCCGGGAGCATTTAAAAAGCTGATCTCTATCCACCTTTCTCCCGAAGAAATTGAGCTCATCAATGAGAAAATGCTTCAAATCATGGCGACGAAGGACAGGCCGGTGATGAGCATGATGCAGCGTTCCGAGCGTGAGGACCAGATCCTGGATTGGCTTGACATGAACAGTATTGGGGAATGCGACGACATTGCCGAAAATATTGTAGAATTTGGCATCACCGAGGATGATCTGGAAGAGCTCAAAAGCAAAATCAACAAAGATGATTTTTCCCCGATCCTGCTTTGGATCAACAACAACCTGACCACCGAGCGGATGGTGGCCGACATTCAGGAAGCCTCCAAAAGGATCGCTGATCTCGTGGGATCGGTGAAGACATTCACGCACATGGACAGGGGCGGGGAAAAAGAAGTGATTGACATTCACGTCGGCATCAAAAATACGCTCACGATGCTGAATTATAAGTTGAAAAAAGCTAATATTAAAGTTACAGAAGAGTTTGATCTCAGCCTGCCGCATGTTAAGGTGATGGTAGGCGAGCTCAATCAGGTCTGGACAAACCTGATTGACAATGCAATAGATGCGCTGGAAAACCAGCCTAATCCCGAACTGCGGATCATTACACACCGCGATAAGGAGTTTGTAAAAGTCTCCATTTGTGACAATGGTCCCGGCGTTCCGGCTGAGATTAAGAACAAAATCTTCGATCCGTTTTTTACAACAAAATCAGTTGGAAAAGGGACGGGATTGGGGCTGGACGTGGTCATCCGCATTATAAAGCAGCACCACGGCTCGGTAACATTGCACAGTGCGCCGGGTAAGACGGAATTTTTAGTTTGTTTTCCTATCAATAATTAATTTAGATTTCTTTTTACCCTTTAACAGCAGTCTACTATGGGTTTGCCCATTATATTTTCAATTGACGACGATCCACAGGTTTTGCGGGCCATCAGCCGCGACCTGAAAGCCCAATATAGGGACAAATACCGCGTACTGAGCACTTCTTCCGTTAGCGAAGCCATGGAAAGCCTGGTCGAACTTCAGAATAAAGGCGAGGAAGTGGCCATATTTGTTTCAGATCAGCGCATGCCGGAGATGCAGGGCGTTGATTTTCTGGAAAAAGCAATGGCTATTTTTCCGTTCGCCAAAAGGGTTTTACTGACCGCTTACTCAGATACAGATGCGGCCATTAAGGCGATCAATGACGTACAGCTGGATTATTACCTGATGAAACCCTGGGATCCGCCCGAAGAAAAGCTGTATCCCGCTATCGACGAATTACTGCACGACTGGCAGGCTAATTACCGTCCTGACTTTACAGGCATTAAAGTGATAGGTTATCAGTTTTCTCCTAAGTCACATGAAATCAAGGACTTTCTTGCAGGTAATCTTGTTCCGTATCAATGGATGGATGCCAGTTCAAGTGATATAGGCAAGCAGATCATCAAAACCAACGGACTTTGCCCAACGGACTTTCCAACAGTAATTTTCGAAGATGGGACACTTCTGAGAACGCCGTCTTTGCTGGATGTTGCTTCGCATATCGGATTGAATGCAAAGGTGAAGCTGCAAGTTTATGATGTGGTCATTATCGGTGCGGGCCCGGCAGGGTTGGCGGCATCCGTATACGGCGCATCGGAAGGTTTAAGTACTTTATTGATCGAGCGCAAAGCGCCTGGTGGCCAGGCTGGTACAAGTTCAAGGATTGAAAATTACCTTGGTTTTCCAGCCGGTTTGAGCGGGTCGGAATTGACCAGGAGGGCCATTACGCAAGCCACACGTTTTGGAACAGAATTCCTTTCGCCACAGTCGGTGAAGGAGATCAAATTGAAGGATCAGTACAAAACCATTGTGCTGGAAGACGATACAGAAATCAATGCGAGAGCAGTCGTAATTACAACCGGTGTTGATTATCGCAAGCTGGAAACCAAAGGAATAGCGGAGTTTACGGGCAAGGGCATATACTATGGCGCTGCCAGCACAGAAGCCAGTTCCTGCGGTAACAAGGATGTTTACGTCCTCGGCGGAGGTAACTCGGCGGGCCAGGCAGCCATGTATTTATCCAAATTCGCCAAAAACGTTTACATTATCGTCCGTAAGAACGATCTCACTTCTTCAATGTCGTCCTATCTTATCGACCAGATCAAAAACACAGATAATGTCTCGATCCTTGGTTGTACTGAAATTGTGGAAGCAAAAGGGGACGAGCATTTGGAAGCTTTAAGATTGGTTGACCTCAATTCCTCGGAAGAGCGTGAGGTTCCGGCCGATGCGCTGTTCATCTTCATCGGGGCGAGACCTTATACGGATTGGGTTGGTTTACAAATCATTAAAAACAACAAAGGATTTATAGAGACCGGCCGCGATATGAAGAGTCACGAGAATTTCAGGCAGGTCTGGAAAATGCAGCGCGACCCTTATTTGCTCGAAACCAGCTCTCCCGGCATTTTTGCCGCAGGCGACGTACGTGCCGGTGCCATGAACCGTGTCACCTCGGCAGTCGGAGAAGGTTCTATGTCGATTAGTTTTGTTCACCAATATTTAAGTGAAGTATAATGGATCAGGTTTGTCAACACATTAAGGAAATCACCGAAATCAAAAAAGAGGCTGCTCACGTATGCGAGGAATGCGTGAAAGTGGACGGCAGATGGCTGCACCTGCGGACCTGCCAGACCTGCGGCGCAACATTATGCTGTGACAGCTCGCCGGCCAAACACATGACGCAGCATTATCACCAAACCGGCCACCCAGTTGCCAGCTCGGCGGAGCCCGGCGAACAATGGCTTTGGTGTTACAAGGATGAATCATTTGTCGAATACAATTAAGCATTGAAATTTCGGGATTGAATTTTGTAACTTCATTTATGGAAAAACCGACTTCAATCCCGGAGTTTTATAAAGACACTTCACAGCTGATCCCGGAGCCAGTCCAGAAGGAGATCGGCCATTTTAACATTTTCCGGACGGAGGATCTTTTCAGAGATTCCAAGCCCAAAGCAGTTCCTTACAACCGGCGGGCTTACTATAAGATCAGCCTCATCCTGGGCAGGAACCGGGCTGAGTACGCGGATAAAGTCATTGATATTGAGCATAATGCATTATTTTTTGCTACGCCGCAAATTCCTTATAACTGGCAGCCCCTGGACGATAAGCAGTCAGGAATGTTCTGTATTTTCTCGGAAGATTTTCTTACCCAAAACAACAGCGGGATCTTGTTAAAGGATCTGCCTGTTTTCAAGCCGGGTAATGTGCCCATTTTCTTTCTCAATGATGAGCAGCTTGCGGACGTTAAGCACATTTTCATTAAAATGTTCAAAGAGGTTTCTTCCGATTATGCATTCAAATATGATCTGCTGCGTAATTATGTGCTTGAACTGATCCATAGCGGGCAGAAGTTGCAGCCGGCAACAGGTCTGTTTAATGAAACCAATGCGCATAAGCGCGTTTCTTCCCTTTTTATTGAGCTGCTCGAACGCCAGTTTCCCATCGAGCCCCCGCACCAGAAACTCATGTTCCGTTCGGCAAAGGATTATGCGGATCAGCTGGCGATCCATGTCAATTATCTCAATAAGGTTTTAAAGCTGGTAACGGGCAAAACCACGACGGAACTCATCATTGAGCGCATTATCAAAGAATCCAAGATCTTGCTGAAACACACAGACTGGAACATTTCCGAGATCGCGTACAGCCTCGGATTCGAGGAACCTTCACACTTTAATAACCTCTTCAAAAAACACACAACATTAAGTCCGCGTGCATTTCGCATGTGAGATTTGATTTTTGTAAGTTTTGATTTGAAACCGGCAAGCTTCCCTTTGCTGCATGGCATAACTTTGTTCCATCAAAAAATCAAACTAACAAAAAGATGGAACAAGGAAATAAAATAGCGCTGGTAACAGGCGCCAGCAGAGGATTGGGGAAAAATATGGCGCTCAATCTCGCTCAGCAAGGAACCGACATTATTGTCATATATCGCAGCAAGGAACAGGAAGCGCTTGAAGTTGTGAAGACGATCGAGGCTATGGGCAGAAAAGCCGTCGCTATGCCGCTTGATACGGCGAACACAAAGCGTTTTGATACATTTTTTACGGATCTTCAATCCGTTCTGGAAACTACCTGGAACCGGAAAACTTTCGATTTTCTGATCAATAATGCCGGCATCGATGCCAATTCTAAATTCACTGATACAACAGAGGAGGATTTCGACGCTTTAATGAACGTGCATTTCAAAGGCGTTTACTTTCTGACCCAGAAAGCATTGCCTTACATTGCAGACAATGGCCGTATTATCAACCTTTCCACTGGGCTAACCCGTTTTGCAACACCGGGTTATGCAGCATATGCATCTATGAAAGGCGCTATTGAAGTGTTGACCAAATATTTGGCGAAAGAACTGGGCCACAGAGGCATTACCGTGAATATCGTGGCACCCGGGATCATTCACACCGACTTCACTGAACGAGCATTCAAGGCGCACGAGGGATTGGAAGCGCAGATTAATTCCATCACTGCATTGGGCCGGGTAGGAGAGCCGCAGGACATTGGCGCGGTGGTTGCGTTCCTTTGCACCGAAGGCGCCCGCTGGATCAATGCCCAGCGGATCGAGGCCTCGGGTGGGATGAACCTTTGATGTTAAATCTTCTTACCGGCTAGTTTCAAATGCAGGTCAATATCATTCTTGATGACTGCATCGTCTGGCAAGGCAGGATCGGTGGCGTAAGTGATACCCCATTTGGTCCTGTCTATTTTTAATTTAGCTTCTACTTTGAGATTATCTCCGTTCAAGTCAATTTTCGCAGGAAATGAGATGGAATGCGTGATTCCCAGCATCGTTAAATTTCCGGTCACCAGGTGATTCGCGCCTGCAATTACATTCTCACCACTTCCGTTGTAAGACGCGACGCCCGTAATGTTGAACTTTACTTCCGGGTGAAGCGCCATATTAAAGAAGTCCGGGCTTTGTAAATGGTGCACCAGCGCATGCTTTAATTCCTCTGTCGGCAGGTTAAAGTTGACGATAGAGGCTATCGGAATGGTGAAAGAACCGCTCTTGACCTGTCCTTCACGAATGACCAGGCTTTCACTTTTGATGGCAATGGAACCTTCATTGAAATACTCATTTCTGAGATATCCCTTCCATTCTGCAACGGAGACGGATTCATCGAGTTTGAAGTTTGTGGATTGCACATCGTGATCTGCGCAACCGAATGCAATTGAAATTGAGGCTAATAGACTAAAAAGTTGCTTTTTCATTGTTGTTTTTGTTTTGCTTGCTTGATCATGGCTTTGATTTATGATGCAAAACTAAGGCGTGCACGCAGGGAAGCGCCTACGCAAAACGGAGTAAAACCTACGCAAGACGAATTATCCGTAATTGATCTTGGAATAGGTATTCGTTTGAATAAATGTGATATTTACAGGGAGGAACCAGAACTAAATCCCCTGTAATGTCAGTAAAAGGGCCTATAATATTGATTGAAGACGATTCCGATGACCAGTTTCTGCTTAAAAGCATCGTGGAGGAATTGCAGATACCAAACCCGATTATTTTCTTTTCAAATGGTCTGGAAGCATTGCTTTTCCTGGAAACGACCACAGAGCAGCCGTTCATCATTTTCTGTGATATTAACATGCCGGTTATGAACGGGCTGGAACTCCGCCAGCGCATTGAGCAGAATGAGTATTTAAAGAAAAAGTCGATCCCATTCGTGTTTTTGAGCACCGCCGACAATCCCCACATTATATCCGTAGCCTACGAAGCCACAATCCAGGGATTTTTCAAAAAAGAGAATAGTTTTGAAGATCTGAAAAAACGGATCAGGATCATTTTCGAATATTGGCAAAGCTGCCTGCACCCGAATAATTACGTATAGCGCAAGCAGCATTCAATGCCAGGGCACTATGTCACCCAAAGGCTGTCCGTGAAATAGTGTTTGCAATCCAGGAAGTGTTCGATCACTTTGAAGCCATTATTTTCTGCGGTTTCTTCGATTTCTTTTAATGTATATTTTTTAGACAATTCTGTACGAATCAGCTCGTTCTGCGCGAAGTCGTAACATTTGTCGATGCGTTGCAAATGTATTTTCTGCGCTGCCAGACTTACCAGATAACTCCTCACTTCGCCGTTGATAGGGTTATAATGGGAATAGAAGTCAAATTGGTTGGTTTTGATGTTCCCGCCCAGTTCGCGATTGATCCGCGTGAGGAGATTCATATTGAATGCTTTGGTAATGCCTTGCGGATCATCATAAGCGTTGCGGATTGTAGCCGGGTTCTTCTGTAAATCGAAGCCTGTCAGCAATTTGTCTCCTGGCTTCATGCTTTGGTTGAAGCTGGTGAGCAGATCGTTCACCTCATCTTTTTCATAATTCCCGATGTTGCCTCCCAGAAAAAGAAACAAGCTGGGCGTTTCGGAAGAAGCCAGCTCCTCAATCATTGAAAAGTAATTCCCGATCATCGGTTTGATCTGTAAATCAGGCAGATGCTCGAGCATATTGGCTTCGAGCTCTTCTATGGCTTTTGCGGAAATATCAATTGGCACATAAGAAAATTGCACCCCGTTCTCAACTAGCGTTTTAAGCAATTGGCGCGTCTTGATGCCATCACCAGCCCCGAACTCCACAATGTTAAAAGGCTGATCAAAGTTTAGCTTTTCGATGATCTGATTTCCCTGCAAAGACAAGATTTCAAATTCACAGGCCGTAGGGTAGTATTCAGGCATTTTCATGATATCCTGAAAAATGACGCTGCCTATATCATCATAAAAATATTTGGAAGAAATGTGCTTCAATGGCGCCGAAAGGCCTTTGTGTATATCTTTTGCGAATGTATTGTCCGACATAATGTTGTGTTGATTCAATTACTTCACCAGCCTGATGCCCGTGTATTGCCAGCGTTCGTGTGCTTGAAAAAAGTTTCGGTAAGTTTTGCGGCTATGCTCAGGTGAGGTAGCAACAGATGCTCCACGGAGCACCATTTGGTTAATCATAAATTTTCCGTTGTATTCGCCCACGGCACCCGGAGCCTTCGAAAAGCCAGGATAAGGCAAGTAGGCGCTATTTGTCCATTCCCAGCGCTTGCCCCATTGGAACTGATCCGATGCAATTTCCCACTCTGCTTCTGTTGGTAACCGCATGCCTCTCCATTGCGCGTAGGCCGAAGCCTCGTATAGGTTAATGTGGCTCAGGATCGCTTCCGGGTTCACTGGCTGTAATCCGTCCAGCGTATAGTAATGCCAGGCTCCTTTTATTTTGTGCCAATACATGGGAGCATTGATCGCATGGTCGTTGACCCACGACCAGCCTGCATCCAGCCACAAATTAAAATCCTGATAACCGCCCGCTTCCATAAATTCAATGTATTCAGCATTGGTAACCAGTGCTTTGGAAATGTCAAAATCGTGCAGATACACTTTATGCCTGCCCAGTTCATTATCAAAGCAAAAGCCGGAACCATTGAACCCTATCTCGTAAACGCCTTCCGAAATCTGTGCAAATCCGGATTCTTCATTAGCGTCATTCACCAGATTGTGGCCCGATTTGTAAACCGGAAACAAGGGATTATGACCAAGGATATATTTAATGTCGGTAACGAGCAGTTCCTGATGTTGCTGCTCGTGGTGCAGGCCGAGTTCTACCAGCGTTAATGCTTCGGGATCTGTTAATGTTTCAAGCAGCTCCGACATATGGCGATCCACATGTTGCCGGTAAGCATACACATTTTTGGTCGTCGGGCGTGTAACATTTCCCCTGTCGGTGCGCAGGGTGCGTTCGCCTACATTGTTATAATAACTGTTGAAAAGATAGTTGTAGTCGTTATCAAAAACCTGGTATCCTGGATGGAAAGGTTTGAGAATGAATGTTTCAAAAAACCATGTTGAATGCGCCAGGTGCCACTTCGGCGGACTTACAAACGGAACAGGCTGCGGGACATAGTCTTCGGTTTCAAGAGGCTCACAAATCGTTTCCGAATGTTGCCTAACACGATTGTATGCTTCACTTATGGCGGTGGTTGTCAGCGGATACATATTCTTTTAAATCTGTAATAGTTCTTATATTCAATGATTGTGCCTGTTCTTTGCGCATCATCAAAGCATAGGCATTATTGAAACCGATCGGTTTGAGCCATTGCAGGTTATACTGCTCGTCAAAGCCTTTTTGAACGTAACTAAAAACCTTCTCACGACTGCCTGCAAGTGCTGCCAAGTCGTTTTTCGAAGGTTTCAGGATTACCAAAAGCCCCGTTCCTGTGTATTCAGGATATATATCGATCTCGTTATTGGTTAATGCATCAAAACAGATCTTCGTTCCGCCAAGTCCCGTTTTTGTTTCAACTTTTAAATCCGTATTCCCTTCAATGAGCGCTTTGTATATGTTGATCAGAATGTATTGTTCGGCAAAGATTTTGGAGCCCAGCCGGATCGTACCTTTGTTTCCGTTTCGGGGCTTCTTGTATAGGTTATTGGCCAAAATAAAGTCGTGAGCCACTTTTTCGGGACTTTGTTTCAGATAATCAACCCGGTAATTCAGATCGGTCATAATCGAATCGTTGATCTTTCCGGACAAGAGATTCAATGCACTTTCCAATTCAGGATATTGAAGCAAAACCTCTTTTCTAACCAGTGGAGAGGCGTAATAGGGCGGAAAAATGCGTTTATCGTCTTCGAGTGTAATAAGGTTGTATGCTTTAAGCCTTCCGTCCGTGCTATAACCGCTGATGACATCGATTTTCTTCTCATATGCCGCCTTGTACATTACCGCATCGCTGATTACAACGGTCGGCATATTCAATTTGTATTTTGATTTTAAACCCAGATAACCATCTTCACGCCCCATGAACTCCGGTGTAAAGCCACCCAGAATTTTCGCATCGGCATAAGGAAATATGTAAAATGAGGAAAGTAAAAGCAGTAAAACAGGCAGAATAACGGACACTTTACGCATCTTCCTGACATTCGCTCTTTGAACCAAAGACAGCAGCAGATCAAAAAATATGGCGAGCAACGCGGCCGGGATGGCGCCGGCCAGGATCATGTTGGAATTGTTCAATGCAATGCCTCCGAAAATAAATTCGCCCAAACCGCCCGCTGCAATGTATGCTGCAAGTGTCGCAACGCCCACATTAATGACCGTCGCCGTGCGAATCCCAGCGAGGATCACTGGCATAGCAAGCGGAAGTTCCACATTAAACAAAACCTGCCAGCTGCTCATGCCCATCCCACGGGCGGCTTCCGTTACGGCCGGATTCACGCCGCGAATTCCCGTATAAGTGTTCCTGATGATGGGGAGCAACGCATACAAAAACAACGCAGTAATCGCCGGAAGCGCGCCGATGCCCAGCAGCGGGATCATAAAGCCAAGCAATGCGATGCTTGGAATGGTCTGCAACACGCCCGCAATGCCCAGGACGAGCCATGCCGCCTTATTTCGCTGCGCGATCCAGATTCCCAGCGGGAGTCCTATCACGACGGCGATCAGCAAGGAAATACATGTCAACCCAACGTGCGCAAGCGTCTGGCTCCAAAGTTTATCGGATTGCTGCGCCATGAATTCCCACAAACTTTGCTGCACTTCCATTAAATCTGCTGTTTTAACTTTTGGTAAGCTTCCTGAATGTTGGAAGTCGTGAACAACTTTAATGTATTGGCAGCCTGATTACGAACAGCCAATGCTTCATTTCCGGATTTTGAAAGGAGCTCCATCCCCGACCATAAGCTCATGCCAGCATTCACCTCGGCATTAGGCGTATTATGCACGCTGTTATGCGAAGCAAAATCGGTAGTAGTAACCACATCCCAAATGTCCTCAAAGGTGATCGCGCTCAGTTCGAGAAACAAGCGCTGGTGATCAAAGAATGTTCGGGCAAATGTATTCGCGGGTTTCAGGATCAGCTCTTTTGCGGTTCCGGTCTGGACGATTTTGCCTTTGTCCATTAAACAAATGCTGTCTCCGAGCTCAAATGCTTCCTGTACATCGTGCGTTACGAGCACAATGGTTTTTTGTTTCAATTCAGGCAATTCCAGAAACTCCTTCCGCACCCCAGCGCGCGTAATCGGGTCCAGCGCGCCGAAAGGTTCGTCCATTAATAAAACGGGCGGGTCAGAAATGAGCGCACGCGCAATGGCGACACGCTGCTGCTGGCCGCCGCTCAGTTCATCCGGATATTTGTGGCCGAACGTTTCCAGCGGAAGCTTCAACTGGTTCAGTAACTCCTGCGCTCTTTTGCGGGTTTTGGCCTTATCCCATTTCAATAATTTAGGAACAACCGATACATTTTCCTCAACAGAATAATGCGGGAAAAGACCATTGCTCTGGGAAACGTAACCGATTGTACGTCTGAGCAATTCCGGTTGCTGATCAAAAATATTCTGGCCATTGATGGAAATAAAACCGCCCGACGCATCGATCAGGCGGTTAAGCATCTTCAATGTTGTGGTCTTTCCACATCCGCTGGTGCCCAGCAAAACCATGGTTTCACCTTCTTTTACTTCAAAAGAAATGTCATCAACTGCCCGGATATCATTAAAAACTTTGCTAATGCGTTCGGCAATGATCATGAGTTTACTGTTCCAGCGTCATGAAAAGATTGTTCAGCGATTCCGCGTATGTCGGGTGCGCAAAAACGCCGTTCATCAGGCGGTCGTACGTAACATTTCCCATCATGGCCATTTGCAGAATGGTAACGATCTCTCCGCCTTGTTCGGCCAGGACTGAGGCGCCCAGGATCTGTTTCGTTTTGGCGTCGATCACCGCTTTCATCATCCCGCGTTCGTCGCCGGTTTCAATGGAGCGTGCAACGCTGTCATTTTTCATCGTGGCTACAAGTATGTCGAGCCCTTGCTCGCGCGCTTCCTGTTCGGTAATACCCACGCGGCCTAACTGCGGATCAATAAACATGCAGTAGGGGACGAGCCTGTCTTTTGTGGATGCATTTCCATTGCTGATAACATTCTCGCTGATAATGCGGTAGTCGTCGTATGAAATGTGCGTAAATGCCGGGCCACCTTTCACGTCTCCCAATGCATAAATGCCTGCCGCAGACGTTTCCAGCTTATCATTCACTTTTATATAACCCTTTTCGTCGACGTCCACACCGGTTTTGTCGAGGCCAAGCTCTTTTGTTTGCGGCCTTCTGCCCGTTGCAACAAGGATATGCGAGGATTCCATCACGGTTTCCTTGCCGTTTTCATCCACCGTCACGGCAATATGATCTCCATTTTTAGTAATTGATTTCGCTTTGGTGTTTGTAAGAACCTGAATGTCTTCCTCTTTCAAAACCTTGGTAACTTCCTCCGCAATGTCTGCATCTTCCTTTTTAAGGATCCGCCCTGATGGCTCTATGATGGTCACTTTGCTTCCGAATAGCTTGAACATTTGTCCGAATTCCAGTCCGATATAGCCGCTGCCGAGCACGAGTAAATGTTCGGGAATGCTGTCGAGTTCCATGATGCTGGTGGAAGTCAGGTAATCAACACTTTCAATGCCATCGATCTTTGGAACAGAAGGTTTTTCTCCTGTATTGATGAAGAATTCATCCGCAGTAAAAACAGCTGTTCCGCCATCATTCAATGTGACAGTGATCTCCTTATTGCCTGAAAATGTTGCGGTTCCATAAAACAGGTCCAGGTTTTTTGTTTCCTGAATGCTTTTCTCGGAACTGCTGCGCATGCGGTGCACAATGTCGTCCTTACGCTTTATGATAGCTGAAAAATCGACATAAAAATGATCGGTAATTACGCCTAAGCTTTTATTGTGATAGACAGACCAGGCTGCTTTTGCAGAAGCGATCATTGCTTTGGTAGGGGAGCACCCATCGTTCACGCAAGTCCCGCCGACCCATCTTTTTTCTATTAATGCTGTTTTTAAGCCAGACTCGGCTAATTTTCTGGAAAGGGGCGTTCCGGCTTGTCCGGAACCGATTACTATGGCATCGTAATGTTGCATAGAGGCGGTGTGTTAATGGGATGTAAGATTTGAAAAATGCAATTACACCAAATAACAACAAAAGCGTGCCGTCGGGACACGCCTTTTGCAATATATTCCGTCAGATTTTAAGAAAAGTAAGCCCGGGAATTTTCCTTGTCAATATTGATCTGTCGAACCAGCATATCCAGGCTTTCGAATTTTTGCTCCGGACGCAGGTAATGCAGCAGTTCCAGTTTTAGATCTTCGCCGTAAATTTCTTTATCAAATTCGAATAAGTTCGCTTCGATCGTCCGCATGGTTCCGTCCACGGTCGGCCGTACGCCAATGTTCAGCATGCCCTTGAATTTTTCGCCGTCGTAAGTTGCTTGAATGACGTAAACGCCGTTCATCGGGATCAGCTTATACGACTCGTGCAAATGCACATTCGCTGTCGGGAAGCCGATGGTGCGGCCCAGTTGCTTGCCTTTGACCACAGTGCCCGAAAGCGTGTAGGGTCTGCCTAATAAGCCATTCGCTTCGCCTATATGCCCGGTAACCAAGGCTTTACGAATCCTGGAAGAACTGATGGCAAGATCCTCAATGTCTTCGCGCGGAATCTCTTCCACCTCGAAACCATAGGAAGCACAATTTTCCTGCAAAAACTCAAAGCTTCCCTCGCGGTTGCGTCCGAAACGATGGTCGTAGCCAATTACCAATTTTTTGGTCCCGATCTTTTCAACAAGGATTTCCTTAATATACTCGTGGCATGACAGCTCTGAGAAAGCCCGGGTAAAAGGGACGATCAGCAAATGGTGAATGCCCAATTCAGAGAACAGCTCAATTTTTTCATCAATGGTCGAAAGGAGTTGCAAACCCTGGCTGTCATCTGAAACAACCATACGCGGGTGCGGCCAGAAAGTAAGCACAACGGTTTCTCCGCCAGACTGTTCACTGATTTCCCGAAGCCGGGAAAGTATTTTTTTATGTCCAAGATGCACACCGTCGAATGTGCCACTTGTTACGACGCCATATTCCAGTTTTTCAAAGGAATCCAGGCTGTGATAAATATTCATTCGTCCACTTCTAACTTCAATTCAAGTCTTTTTTGCTGAATGAAATCGGTAAGATTCCACGCATCCTTCAATTCAAACGCTCCGATCCGGGTCCTGCATAAAGCGCTCATATAAGCGCCACTGCCCGCCAGCTGACCGAAATCGCGAACCATACTGCGAATATAAGTACCTTTTGAACAAATGATCCTAAAATCAACCGAGGGAAAATGCGTGGAATCAATTTCAAAAAGCGAAATTTCAACATTGCGTTTCTTAATCTCGATTTCTTCGCCGCGCCGCGCCTTCTTGTAAAGCCGTTCGCCATCGACACGCAATGCAGAGTAAATCGGGGGTGTTTGCGCAATGCTGCCTGTTAATGCCAGCCGGGCACTTTCCAGAATTTCTGCGGTAATGTGATCTGTTGGATATTCGGCATCGAATTCGGTTTCCAGGTCGATCGAAGGCGTTGTTTTGCCCAGAACCAATGTCCCTGTGTATTCCTTTTCCTGCGCCTGATAGGTGTCGATCTGCTTTGTTTTCTTGCCGGTGCACAATATAAGCAAGCCCGTAGCCAGCGGATCCAATGTGCCGGCATGACCGATTTTCTTGAATTTGCAAGCTCTTTTGAGCTTATTGGCCACGTCAAATGAAGTCCAGGTCAAAGGCTTGTCAATGAGAATGACTTCGCCTTCGTCCGGTATGTTATTTTCGTTATTCAAATTTTGGAATGCGTATTAAATGAAGCGCTTAGACAACGTCCAGCTTGTAGCCTGAGGCAAGCAGCCCTAAAAGGATCAGCCCGAGAATGATGCGGTAATAACCGAAAACTTTAAAACCATATTTGGTCAGAAAGCTGATAAAGAACTTGATAGCCAGCATAGCCACCACAAATGCAACTGCATTCCCGATCAAAAGCACTTTAATGTCTTCCGCTTGAATGGTATCGTAGGTTTTCAGCAACTTATAGCCGCCTGCTGCTGCCATGGTTGGCACTGCCAGAAAAAAGCTGAATTCTGCTGCCTGCTTGCGCGAAAGCCCCTGCAACATTCCGCCGATAATGGTGGAAGCTGATCTCGAAACGCCCGGAATCATGGCTATGCATTGAAAAAAACCGATTTTGAGCGCATCAAAGTAAGAAATCTCTCTTTCGCGGGTGTTATCGTTGGCAATGCGGTCGATGAAGATCAAAATGATACCGCCTACAAGCAGTGAAACGGCAACCACCACAACGTTTTCCAGCATCGCATCAATAAAATCATTGAGCAAAAACCCGATGACAGCGGCCGGAAGAAACGCTACAAATAATTTGAAATAGAAATCTGTGGTCTGGAAAAATCGCTTCCAGTAAAGCACCAGAACGGATAATATCGCACCAAACTGGATATTAACCGTGAACATTTTAGTGAATTCCAAATGACTGATCCCCATGAAAGAAGAGGCGATGATCATATGGCCGGTAGAGGAAACGGGCAAAAATTCGGTAATCCCTTCAACAATTGCTAAAATAATGGCTTGCCAAATGCTCATGAATTACGAGGTTTACGTAGAATCGCCCAAAACTCGATGATAAAGCCGCTAATGGTCACCAGCGGGCCCAATGTCAATCCCAGAAAGCCGAAACCGAATTCCGTGCTGTCGAATGTCATGATCAGGAATCCGGCAAGGATCAATGCAATGCCGATTAACATCGTCGTGTAGTTCGATGTCGAAAATGGAAGTTCGTTTTTTGTGTTGTTCATCAGTTTGCGATTTACTATGATCTGAACGGTAATGTTTTTTGAAAAGAATGCCTCAGTAAAGGTCATCCAGGGCCATTCTCAGATAGCGCGTAAGCGATTGGTAAGTGCTGGCTATGCCGATTAAAATGCCAAGAATAAGGACTGTTCCAACCAGGATAATGATCTTGTCATACTCCTGCAACATGCCCAAACCTTCCACATTCCGAACTGCAAGCTGTTGCAAACCAACCAGCAATGCACCGGCCAGAACGCCGCCGATCAGTCCCTGAATGGCGCCACGCATTACGTAAGGACGCTGGATAAAGCCATTGGTGGCTCCTACAAGCTGCATACTACGGATCAGGAAACGCTGGGAATAGATGGCAAGGCGGATGGTGTTGTTGACGAGCAACACGATGATAATCAGCATGATCAATGCAAAGCTGGCCAGGACCACGTAAATTTTGGTGACGTTACGGTTAATGTTATCTGCCAGATCTTCCTGATAAACGACCTCGTAAACGCCTTTGATCTTTTCCAGCTCTTTCTTGATCGCCTGCAATTTGGCTTCTTCGAAATAATCTTCCTGGATTTTTACACGGTAACTGTCACGCAAAGGGTTTTCGCCCAAGAAAGTAACAAAATCTTCCTTCGTCCCTTCAATAAATTCTTTGGCAGCTTCTTCTTTGGAAACAAAGGTGATCGGCTTTACTTCCGATGACGCAAGGACAAATGGTTTCGCCTGAATTACTTTTAATATGGAATCCTGGCCCGCCTGGGTTTCTTCTTTATTCAGGAATACGCGGACCTCAATGTTTTCACGGATAATGGAAACCAGTTTTTTGGATTGGATCACCAGCAGCCCGCAAAAACCGATCAGGAACAATGCAGCCGTGAGGCTCATTACAATCATTGCATTGGGGTAACTTCCAATCTTCTTTTTTTTAGGCATAAGAGCGTAAGGTTTCGCTTAGCAGTTGGTTCAGACTCAGGAATGAACGATGGCAAAAATAAGCATTATAATGGCATATGGACAGAAACAGCCGGTTTGTTAACTATTTTTAACTTTAACAAAACGGCGCAGGCTAGTTTCTCCGGCCCATTTCGTCGCGGATGCTGGCAGCTTTTTCGTAATCCTCTTTGGAAAGTGCGTCGTCGAGCATGCGTTGTAACTCGTCGAATGTAAGGTCACGCAGCTGGTCTTTGGATGATCCCGTTGTTCCCAACGTTTCTTTCACACCATCTTCCTCATCTTCTTCATCCTCTGTTAACGAGCTCGACACAATGCCTGCTTCGGAAAGAATGGCCTCGTAAGTGAAAATAGGAATGTCGAACCGTAAGCCGATGGCGATCGCGTCGGAAGGACGCGCGTCGATTTCCACTTCCCGAAGATTATCCGTGCAGACGATCTTGGCATAGAAAATGCCCTCTTTCAGGTCCGAAATGACGATTTCCTTTAATGTATAATTCATTCCATCCGCAAACGATTTAAAGAGATCGTGCGTCATCGGACGGTTTGGGACAATATTTTCTATCTGAACGGCAATGGCCTGTGCTTCGAACACACCAATAATGATGGGCAGGCGACGGTTACCCAGCTCTTCGCCCAGAACCAGTGCGAAGGAACCTGCCTGTGATTGGCTTGGAGACAGCCCGAGTATTTCTAACTTGATTTTTTTCACGTTTAAACTAAATGCGCAAGTTTGGTTAACAGTTGTGGTGAATATGCCTGAAAATGTATTCGAAGTTGCAAAAATAATTAACCCGTACTGCATAAAAAAATGAAGTACGGGTTAAGAATGTGCTCATTGACAGCCGGATGGAAATAAAGCGGCTTAATTATCTGATTTTTAAGCTATTTTTTCAAATGCGGCCAGTCAGTATTTATTACAATTAATTTCAATATGCGCAGAAATCGCATTTTTAGAGATTTTTCGCAGCTTCTGTCAGTTTTGGCAGAATTTCGAAAACATCGCCGACGATTCCATAGTCAGCTGCCTTGAAGAAGGGCGCTTCGGGATCCTTATTAATGACCACAATGCATTTGGAACCGTTCACGCCGGCCAGATGCTGGATGGCACCGGAAATCCCGCAGGCAATGTAAAGGTTCGGCGCAACTTTAATCCCCGTTTGGCCTATGTGCTCATGATGCGGACGCCAGTCGAGGTCCGAAACGGGCTTTGAACACCCCGTTGCTGCACCCAGTGCATGAGCGAGATCAACCAGCGGCTGCCAATGCTCAGGCCCTTTCATACCGCGACCGCCGGAAACGATAATCTGCGCTTCGGTAAGAGATAGTTCAGAATTCGCTTTCTCAACATTCACAACGGACGCCTTGAAGTCAGCATCACGCAATTGCGGGGAGAATGTCTCCACAACCGCATTTGCGGAAGCAACATCATCCTCATTGATCTCGATGACATTCTTCTTGATTACGAGGATTTTTACATCTGATTTCAATTCGGTTGTAGCAAAGGCTTTTCCGGTAAAAATCCCGCGTGTTACTTTAAATGAAGCATTAATTTCAGGCAAAGCTGTAACGCCGGAGACGACTCCCGCTTTCAACTTGGCCGCAGCACGGGCCGCCATGGCATCACCTAAGCCGGATTTGGAAAGAATGATAATTTTGCTGCCTTCCTGCCCGGCCGCCTGCGCCAATGCATCGGCATAGGCAAGGCTGTTTTCGTGCGATAGTTTTTGATCCGAGGCATGCAGGACTTTGACGGCGCCATAGTTTCCAGCAATTTCCAGTGCAGACGCATCCGCTTTGCCAATGGCCAGCACTACCGCCTTATCACCCGTTTTTTTCGCCACTTTTGCGCCGTAAGCCACAGCTTCCAGCGATGTTTTTTTGATAGAACCATTGTCCAGTTCTACATATATAAGGACTGACATTTCTTTCTGTTTTAATTAATGATTGTTTCAAAAGATCACAACACCTTTGCTTCTGTCTGCAATAGGCGGATCAATGTTCCGGCCTCGCTGGCCGGGATCATTTTGCATGCACCTTTCGGGGCAGGCAGGAAGTATTTTTCCGGCACGGTCATTTCGTCCACGGACACAGGTTCAACCACGGTTAGCGGCTTGGTACGCGCCGTCATAATGCCACGCATATTCGGGATTTTCCATTCTGCAATCGGTTCCTGACAGCCGAGGACGAGCGGCAGAGGCGCTTTCAGGATTTCTTTTCCACCATCGATTTCGCGGCTTATCGTAGCCGAACCGTCTGCAATGTCCAGTTTCATAACGGGGGAGTAGGAAGCGATTCCCAGCATTTCGCCCACCAAGCCATGCACTACACCACTGTTATAGTCAATCGATTCACGACCCATCAGGATCAGGTCATAGTTGTTTTGCTTAGCAACATCGGCAATCTGAACGGCCACGAAGTAAGAGTCGAGGGGATCGGCATTCACCCGGATCGCATCGTCGGCGCCGATTGCGAGTGCTTTGCGGATCTGTGGGTCGGCGTCGGCTTCGCCTACGTGCAGCACGGTTAATGTTCCTCCGGATTGTTCTTTTAATTCAACGCCCCTGGCCAGCGCGTAATCGTCGTACGGGCCGATAATGTATTGGATCCCGTTTTTATTAAGTCTGGTGTCGTTGTCCGTAAATGTTATCTTAGCGGTTGTATCGGGCACATTGGATATACAAACGAGTATTTTCATGAGCTTTTATTTAGAATTATTGCCTGGTATGAATATAACTTTGTCCGGGCAAATAAAGGGAAATCTTAAATAGTATGCAAGCATAATAATCCATAATGAACACCGCTTTACTCAACAATCTGATCAGCTTTTATGAGGAGGATCCCGCCGATCCGTTCAATGTTTATGCACTTGCCATCGAGTATGCCAAGTTTGATCCGGCGAAAGCTGCGCATTTCTTTGATATCCTTCTAAATGAGCATCCCGATTACCTGGCCACATACTATCACGCTGGTTCATTTTTTGCTGATAATGAAGATGTGGAAAAGGCTGAGGAAATTTATCGCAAAGGGGTGGCCCTGGCGCTTTTACAAAAAAATACCAAGGCACACCAGGAGCTTGTAAGGGCTTATAACAACTTTCTGGACGAAATGGACGACTAACTGATTGCAGCAAAAATTTGCTCATTGACGTAAAATGCCGTACCTTTCATGATTAGTAAGAGTACTACAATCCAGACTGCTTTCGGTAATTACTTCCTCTGCTCAGTTTAGTTTGATTTTTAAGGAGTTCCCTTGATTTACGGGATAGAAAAAATTATTCATTTAATATTATGGAAAAGGAATTATTTATTCCACTTGTGGTAAAGTGGGCACAGGCGCATGGGTTCAAGGATATCCAGGCCAATATGGAAGGATTTGAAACACCGAAGTCCTACGAACGGGCCGCCGATAATGCCAAATTTACCCCGGATGTTACAGGCGTAAATATGTTCAACAGGCACTATCTGGAAGTCTCAATGAAAACAGACCAGCTTCGGGGAAGTATCTCGAAATGGAAACTGCTCAGCGAGCTTGCAGGCATGAAAGGTGCTAAATTATATCTGATGGCGCCAAGAGGGCATGTCAGGTTCACACGCGAAATCATAGATCAGTACAACATTCCGGCGGAAGTTGTGAAGATCGATTAAAATAAAAAAGGGATTGTTAGCTTCAACAATCCCTTTTTCGTTTCTATGCCTGCGGATATTTCCATTCTCCCCGGTATTCCCTGCTCAAAAGCTTATTCGCTTCGGGATCACCTTCAATCGTCTCTTTTTCTCCGTCCCAGACGATGCTTCTGCCTAGTTTTAGCGAGAGCATGCCCAGCAGCGCCACATTGGTTGAACGCTGCCCGATCTCAATTTCACAAATTGGCGGCTTATTCGTCTTGATGGATTCGATGAAATTGGCCCAAAGTTCCTTAATATTCTGGTCGTCCGGTTTGTTAAGCCTGGCATCCTCGTGAATGATAGGTTTCTTTGGATCTGTCGGGTAAAATGTCCACCCATCCAGCCAACCCATATGAAATGTGCCTTCCGTTCCGTAGAAATAAACGCCTACGGCTTGCTGCGGATGTGTTTTCTCAGCATTGTTTGCGGCAAAATTCCGGTGTTCCCATTCCAGCGTAAAACCATCAAAATCATAAACCGCCACCTGATGGTCGGGTGCATCCGTACTGTCCTGGCGGATGGCCCGCCCGCCAGTTGAATAGATTTTCTTCGGATATTTTTGTTCGGACCACCACAAAACCTGGTCGAGCCAGTGAATGCCCCAGTCGCCTAATGTTCCGTTGGCAAAATTGAGATAGTTCCGGAACCCGCGCGGGTGCATGGTTTTGTTATAGGGCTGTAATTGCGCCGGACCGCAGTAAAAATCCCAGTCGAGTCCCTGCGGCGGTTCCGAATCAGGCGTTTTCTGTCCCGGGCCGCCGCCATAATGTACAAACGCCCGCGCCATGCCTATTTTTCCTGCTTTACCTGATTTCAGGAACTCCATGCCGGAAACATTGTGAGGCGAAACACGCCTGTGCGTTCCTACCTGGACGATTTTCCCATGCTTACGCGTCGCATTCACCATTGCCCGTCCTTCCTTGATCGTATGCGAAATGGGCTTCTCCACATACACGTGCGCACCCGACTCGATGGCTGCAATACAGCACAACGCATGCCAGTGATCCGGCGTCGCAACGATCACCACTTCCGGCTTTTCGTTCGCCAGCAGTTCGCGGTAATCCTTATATATTTTTGGTTTGTCCGGCGTTAGCTTGGACATTTCCGCAGCGCAGACTTTGAGCTGGTTATCATCCACATCACAAAGCGCAACCAGTTTGTTTTCTCCCGATTGCAGCGCGCAGCGCAGGATATTGGTTCCCCACCATCCCGTTCCGATCAGCGCCGTGCGGTAAGGCGCGGCGCGGCTAATGGCGCTCAGGAGTGGCAGCGATGAAAAGGCCGCACTGGATAGTGCCACACTGGATAGTGCTGCACCCGCAAGGGCCGACTTCTCTATAAAGTTTCTACGATCCATTTTAATGTTCTTAAACTATTTCTTTGTGAGTCTTTCAATCAGCCAGTTGTTCATGATATCCTTTTCTTCCTGGTAGGTCCAGTGCCCGGTGTCCAGGAAAAGTTTCAGCTCTTTTGGCGCAGTGGTAACATTATAGGCCGCGTACATGGAAGTAGGAGGGCAGGTTTCATCATTATATCCCCAGATATAAAATCCCGGCACTTTAACCCTTCTGGCGAAATTCACCACATCATAGTAAGCCACCGTCGCCACTTTTTCTTTCGTATTATTCCATTTCACGCCGTTCTTATCAAAATAATGCGGCCATCCGCCCGCGCGTCCGTGCAGGTAACCTGTTACATCGCTCAATGCAGGGTAAAATGCGCCCAGCCATTTCACGCGCGGATCGAGCCCGGCTGTGATGATGGATAATGCACCTCCCTGGCTTCCGCCGGTTACTGCCAGGTTGGTACCGTCATATTGCGGCAGGCTGGTCAGGAAATCGTTGGCACGCACGCAGCCGAGGTAAACCCTTTTATAATAAAACTTATCGCGGTCATCCATATTATAAGCAGGATAACCATTCAAAAGTCCCTGGCCCATATCCAAATACACCGAAGGATCCATTGTCACGGGAATGCCGTGAATGCCGATTTCCAGTGTAATAATGTTGTTCTCGGCAGTGGCTACATCGCCATAGTAAGCTCTCACGCCTGCGCCGGGAACCCTCAGTAATGCAGGATATTTTCCTTCTTTTTTTGGAATGCTCAGAATACCATAAACGCGGACGCCTTTCCGGTTGTTTTGCAGGTTAAGGTGATACACATTCACCTTTTCAGTGCAACGTTCGGGCAGGAGCGTCATTTTTGCGTCCATAGGAACAGCGGCAAGTTCTTGTTTAGCCGTCGCCCAGAATGTGTCGAAATCCTGTGGGTTGGCAACGGTAGGTTCAATTTTTTGAGGGTCAAAACCAGCTGTGGCCAGGCCGCGATATTCGTTTCCGTCCACGGTAACCCATGCAATGCATCTCAGGAAGCCAGGCGTCTTGAGTGTTCCGCCGTCAATGGTCAGTTTGCCGTCAGCGGCTGTTTTGGTTTCCTTAATGGTTGGATCCAATTTTTCCAAACCGATCTCGTAGCGGACAGAAGCATTTTTTACCATATTTCCATTTCTCATCACAGTCACCAGGAATTGCACTTTGTCGCCGGTTCTGTAAGTCCAGTCATCTCGGTCCATGGTAACGATCACTTCCACAGGGCGCCTTGCGGGCTGTGCGATAGCGGTTAATAATGAGAGCCAGAAAAGCGCGGCCAATGGTAAAAAACGATTTTTCATAAGTGGACAGATTTCGTCAATTAAGTTAAAATGATTTCAGCTTGTAACGTAAAAGTGACACGCTGCCGGAATCTTTAATAAAAACAGGATAATTTTTGCGAATTGCAGTAATTTGCTTCTCTTTAATTACGGCCTTCGGGGCTGGATCAGTAATATTTTAAAAAGCAGATTTTGATCAGGATTAATAAATACATCAGCGAAACAGGTTTTTGTTCAAGGCGGGAAGCGGATAAGCTGGTGGAACAAGGCCGCGTTTCGCTGAACGGCAGAACGGCTGTTCTGGGTGATAAGGCTTCGGCCGAGGATGAAGTAAAAATTGATGGTAAGCCGCTGAAAGTCAGGAAAGCATCGGTTTATATTGCATTTAACAAACCTGTGGGCATAACCTGCACAACGGAGCGCGATGTGAAGGGAAACATCATTGATTACATCCGGCACCCCGAACGCATTTTCCCGATCGGCAGACTGGACAAACCTTCCGAAGGCCTCATTTTCCTGACCAGCGATGGCGACATTGTGAACAAGATATTAAGGGCCGGAAACAACCACGAAAAGGAATATGTAGTAACCGTCGATAAACAGATCACGCCAGAATTTGTCGCTAAAATGTCGGCCGGCGTTCCCGTCCTCGGCACGATTACCAAAAAGTGTTACGTCAAAAAGGAAGGCAGTCATGTTTTCACCATTATCCTGACCCAGGGCCTGAACCGACAGATCCGGCGCATGTGCGAATATCTGGGCTATCGCGTGACGAAACTGAAACGGGTCAGGATCATGAATGTTACACTGGATGATTTGCCCACCGGGAAATGGCGAAACCTGACGGCTGAGGAATTGCAGACGATTAACGCTGCTGTGGAGAATTCTGTGAAAACAGAGGAAGGTTCATATCTCTCCGGCTGGGAAGAGTAGGTTTAAATTGAACAAACAAAGAAAAATTTGTCGGAATTGTCTAAATTTATAATGAAATATTGAAATAAAACCTTTCCCCGGATCTTCATGAAAACCTGGTCTCTGCTTTTCGTACTGCTGTTTTCTGGAAATCTAGTACACGGGCAGATCAACGATATTTATCGGGTCAAGAACGGCTCTGACGTCACGAAGGTTATCCCTTTCACAGAACGTTACCAGTTTGAAAAGTTTCAGGACGGACACGTGCTGTTTCGCAATGGAAAAACCTCCAAAGCGCAAATGAATTACAGTCTGGTTCATGGCGAGGTGTTGTTTGTAGACGCCAAAAAAGATACGCTGATGTTCAACGATAATTCATTTATCAACAAAATCTTCGTAGGGGATAATCTTTATTTTTACGCCAAAGGCCATGGCCACGTGCATGCAATCCGGGATTATAGTGGTGTGAGATTGGGTAAAAAGCAGTTTCTGGTGCGGATGGGCAATGAGAAATATGCTTCCTATGAGCAATATTCGGCTACTTCTGCAATTTCCAGTTATTCCTCATTTGTAAATCAAAATGGCAACTTGCAAAATTTAGAGAGTAATGTCAAAGTGATCTTAAAGCGAAGATCCATTTTCTTTTTAATAGATAAAAATGAGCGCGTTGTGTTTGCCACGCGGCCCAATCTTCTCAAAATTTATCCCAAAAACAAAAGGAAGCTTAACGAATATCTCCGTGAGAACGAGACCAGTTTCGAGAAAGAAGCGGATCTGAAAAAAGTGCTGGAATTTGCCAGCAGTCTCGAATAACCTTGAATTTGAGCGATTTTTGAGACGTATAATGTGGATCGGAGGCTTGGAATGATTTTTTAGGTTTCCGTGAAAACTTATTCTCTATGAAGGAAAACGTCTCCAAGATCCTCGTTTGGGTATTATTACTGATTGCCATTCCAGCCGGTTTGTATTTCGGCAAAACCTTTCTCGCGCCACTTGCTATCGGCGCAGTTCTTTCCATGATGCTCATTCCGATAATGGACTGGCTGATGTCAAAAGGCCTTGCCAAGGGCTGGGCAGTTGCCGGAAGCACGGTAACATTGCTGCTGTTCCTGGTTTTTCTGGGATCGCTGATTACCATTCAGGTTAAAATGATATCCAAAGACTGGCCGGAAATTGAGAAAAAGTCAGTGCAGTATCTGGAAGACGGACAAAAATTTATAGAAGACAAAACCGGGCTGGATCCCGACGAGCAGCTTGCTCAGGCGAAAACAATGGTATCCAAGCTGGGAAGCGGCAGTCCGGCGGCCATTGGTTCGGTAGGAGGGGCCATTGCCAATGTTATCCTCATTATCGTATATGTAGTGCTGTTGCTTTCGCAGCGGGAGCGTTTTAAGGAATTTATCTTGATTAATTTCCCTAAACAGGACCATGTGCGCGTGCGTAAAGCCTTGAAAGATATTCGCAAAACATCCGGCGGCTATTTCTACGGAATGTTAAAGGCAATGATCATCCTCGCCATCCTTTACGGAACCGGTTTTATGATCGGAGGCGTTAAGTATGCATTTTTGCTGGCGCTGATTGCGGCGGTTTTCTCATTTATTCCTTACGTGGGAAATGCGATAGGCGGTGGATTGGCAGCTTTGTTAGCCTTGGTTTCAGGCGGTCCGTCGAGCGTTTTGGTTGTGGTCATAGTCATGTTTGCTGCCCAGATGATCGATAATTACATCACCCAGCCTTATGTCGTAGGTAAAGAAGTGGATCTTAATCCGTTCATGACCATTACTTCGGTTGTTGCTTTCGGTGTGCTATGGGGCGTTGCGGGAGCTATAATCGCCATTCCGATCACAGGGATTTTGCGGGTCGCATTTCAATATTTGCCTCATACCAAATCACTGGCTTTCCTGATGGGGAATGAAAAGCCAGTGATGGATCTTGAAGGCGTGAAGCATCAGGTAGATGAACGAAACAGCGCGTAGGCAATAGCCAGGCGCGTTTCCAGCTCATTCCTTCTACATTAATATGTTATTAACAGCCTTGATGGGCGCCGGAATGTTTTCCTCATTCAGCATTTCGCGGAGATCAATTTCAATGGTGCGGCAAATCGCTGTCATTGGAACATCGTTGATCGCATTCTCGAATGGGTTTTCGCTCGTGTCACCCACGACTTCCATGGTGTAAAACACCCAGCCGATGATGATATAGCTCGGGATCGCAAGCCATACCAGATTTTCGCCCAGTTTAGCGAATTCGCCGATGAGTCCGAAAGGTAAAATGGCGAGAAAAAGCCAGACAAAAACTTTGGAGAAAAAGGCATACTGGCGTGGAAAAGGGAAGTTTTTGATCCTTTCGGCAGCGCCCTGCTGGTTGTAAAATTCCTGAATCACATTCATCATATGAAAGTAAAACAGCTCATTGATCGCGCCTTTACGGAAAACAGCATCAAGCTGCTTCGCCTGTGCTTTAAGGATATGCGTTGCGGGATTTTTTTTGGATAAATAATACGCTACTTCATCGCCGGGCAAAAGGCCGTTTAATGTATGCAAAAGTGGAAATTCATCCGGATCGCGCTGGTCGGCCACCACGTGGTGCGCGATGGAATGTTTATCATCCCAAACACTTTTTGCGCGCAACTGCAACCGTACTGCATTGATATAAGCAATGTGCCTGTGAATGAGCGTAGTGCTTATTTCCTTCACATTATGCTCAGGATCATCGGGTAAGGGCTGAATGTAAGTGGCTGAAAATGTTCCCCAGCTCCGGCTGGCGTTGACAATGGCACCCCAGATGCGCCTCGCTTCCCAAAGCCTTTCATAAGAAGAGTTGTTTTTAAAACCCACATAAAATGCCACAGCCGTACCAATCAACCCGATCGGAACGAAGGAGATGCCGAGCGTAATGCCGGAAATATAACTCAACGTGCAGAGTAATGTGGCGTAAGCAAAAAAGATCAGGATCGGCCTCCATGCGAAGGACATAACGATCCCCAGTTTAATTTCTCGGGCGGTATACATTCAGTTTAATAGAAAGGTGTTGTTAACAAGCACTAAGGTTTCAATTTTAGGTCAAAACGCGGACAGGCAATGCGGTGAACCGGATAATTTCAAACATTAAGCTTCCGAAACCGGAAGTGGAAATTTTTATCATTCCAATGCAAAAGCTACATATTGATTGCCCTTCCTGGTTCCCAGCTTGGTTCCGCCGCAGGCGATTACTACGAACTGCCTGCCATTGACTGCGTAAGTGGAAGGCGTTGCGAAGCCGGCTGCCGGAAGGAGTGTTTCCCAAAGCAGCTTGCCGTTTTTCTTATCAAACACCCTAAATTTCCCGTCTTTTGTCGCTGCTATGAACAATAAGCCGCTCGCTGTCACGACCGGTCCGCCGTAATTTTCTGTTCCGGTTGTGGGATATCCCTGCTTTTTCAGCGATTCCACTTCGCCGAAAGGAATGCGCCACAGGAATTCCCCGGTGTTGAGATTAATGGCATTCAATGTTCCCCAGGGCGGCGAAATCGCAGGAAGGCCGTTGGCATCGAGGAATTTGTTATAACCCGTGCTTTGGTAAGGCAGATACACTTTATTGGAAGCTGTCGTAACAGAAGTGGCTTCCACTTTCTCTTCGTCGAATAAAAAGGCAACAAGTGCCTGTTTTTCATCAGCAGAAAGCGTTGTAAAACCCGGCATCATTCCCTTCCCGGATGTAATGATCTGGCTTACGAATCCTCGGTCGCGGCGGGCGCCGATGTTGACCAGCGAGGGGTAACCGCTTTTGGCGTTGCCTTTGCGCTGCGGCCCGTGGCAGGTTACACAATTGGTGGTGTAAACTTTCTCTCCGGGACTCAGATTGGTCATTTCGCTCGCTTTCGGCGTATCTTTCATGGTGAGTATCCAGGCCATTTCGTTGCTGTTGACATACATGATGCCATCTTCGGGATCAGCTGCCGCACCGCCCCATTCCGCGCCGCCGTCAAAGCCTGGGAGAATGATGGTCCCTTCCTTGCTGGGTGCGGCAAACAATGCTTTTTTATAACTTTTAAATTTGATAACCAAAGAATCCCGATCCGGCGCGTAGGGGCTTATGTCCTTCTCTGTCAATGTGTAAGCTTGCCTTGCATAGGAGGCTGGTTTGGTAGGAACGGGCTGGGTCGGCCATGGGAATTCGCCCGGTAATGCGTCTTTGGGTGCGGTTACTTCGCGTATCGGAAACAATGGTTTTCCTGTCACACGGTCAAAAATGAAAACATATCCTTGCTTGCTGACCTGTGCGACGGCGTCGATTTTCATGGGTTGTCCGTCCGGGCCTTTCTTTGTGACGGTGATCAGGTTAGGAGGCGCAGGCAGGTCGCGGTCCCAAATATCGTGGTGCATGGTCTGGTAGTGCCATAAGCGCTTCCCGGTCCTTGCGTCGAGTGCGATAAGGCAGTTTGCGAACAGGTTTGCACCTTTTCTTTTACCACCATAAAAATCGTATCCCGCTGAACCGGTGGGCACATACAATATCCCGCGATCCCGGTCAATGGCCGTTCCGGCCCAGTTGTTGGCGGCTCCTGTGAATGTATTTTTGTAAGCATCCGGCGGGAATGTTTCGTAGCCGAATTCTCCCGGGTAAGGGATCGTGTGAAACGTCCACACAAGCTTGCCCGTCCGCACATTGAATGCTCGCAAGTCGCCAGGTGCTGCATCCGAATCCTCGGAAAGACGGACCGGCATGACGATCAGGTCTTCAAAAATAGTCCCAGGGGTGTTGGAAACCATGTATTTGTCTTTTGCAATGTCGGGTAAGCCTGCGCGCAGGTCTATTTTTCCTTTGTCGCCAAAACTTTCGACCGGCTTTCCCGTTTTCGCATCCAGCGCGTACAGGAACGGGCCCATGGCGTGCATTATGCGCTTGTCCTCACCGTCGCTCCAATAAGTAAGCCCGCGGCTTGTGTTGGAGCCATTTTTTGATTTATCCCCAAAAATCCAGATCTGCTTCCCGGTAGCTGCGTCCAGAGCAAACGCCTGGACCATGTTGGTAACCCCGTATAAAACGCCGTCGACAATGATCGGATTCACCTGCGTTTGTCCCGAATCGGGCATGGCGTAAGTCCAGGCTACTTTCAATTTTGAAACATTCTGGCGGTTGATCTGCGTGAGCGGCGAGTAATGGTTACGGTCCGGGCCGCCCAGGTATTCGGGCCATTCGGTGCTTTGCGCGGGTTTTGTTTCAAATTTTTGCTGCTGCGTGGCAACCAGGAACAGTGCCGACGCAGCGATGCAAATTGAAAGTGGCTTTAACATATAAGGGCTTAATGAGGTGCTGACTATTGAAATTTGCCATTTACCGAGCGGCCCGTCCAGTCATCTGTCCGGAAACTGCTGGCTGGAAATCCATCGGTGCTGAATAAGTTTGCTTCTTCGGGGGCGTCCGACCAGGCATATCTCACAGAAGCCGGCCGGGGGACTTTTGGATGGGAAATTTCCACTGTATTTCCTTTGATCTCCGCTTTGGCATAATAGAAAACCTTGTCGTCTCCAGCGATTTCGAATCCTTTGAGATAACCATACCGGTCTTTAACCATCAGCCCGTTTTCCGCATGCTTGAATGTTACAACTGCTTTACCATCAGAGAATTGTACTTTGTCGTAAAGCGGGGAAGCGTAGGGGATGTTTTGTCCATAATCGTTTTTCAATGCTTGTGTTGCAAGCCTGTGTGCGACATCCTGCTTATTAGTAGGGTGAATGTCGTTTGGATTTCCAACGTCGGTACTCACGGCCATTCCTGTTTTTGGCAGGCTTAATGTCATATTTTGTGCCTCGCGCAATTCGGCCCAGTAACTTCCCTTATTGCTGTCTTCATCCTTTCCAAAGCTTGAAAGCTGCACCCAGTAAAATGAAAAATCATCATTCCAAAGTTTACGCCAGTCGTTGATCAGCAAAGGGAACGATTTACGATATTGGTAAGCGCGCATTGTGTTTGCCTCGCCCTGATACCAAAGCGAGCCGCGGATGGCAAAAGGGATCAGCGGGACGATCATTGCATTGTAGATGCTCGTGCCGACATTGTTCATCAAATGCGCATACTCGTGTTTTTCAGCGAAAGAAGGCATTAAAAACCAATCTTTGGCTAGCGGTATCTTGTTCGTCCCGTCTTCGACAAAAATATCCGTCGCTTTGCCCATCATACCCGGCCCGAACCAGGGCGTTCCCACCATGCTTCCATGGGCAATAACGAGCTGATTTTTGCCTTCTTTCCATGTATTGGCAGGGACATTGATTTTGCGTACACCTTTGGATTGGGTTTGACCCACCAATTTTCCATTGATATAGATCTTGTTCGGACTGTCGTTCTCCGCCAGGGATAATGTGGTTTCTTTCCCAATCATATCAGCGGTCATCGTTACTTCTTTGCCCATGTAGGCCTTTCCACGATAACCCATCACGCCTTTCCAGTCCCATTGTCCCACCGGATCGGCCGTTTTCATCCAGATTGAAAAGTCTGCATTTCCGCTGGTGTATTTTTGCTCATCTGCTGCACTCGGCGTAAATGAATCACTTTTGAAAAGCGTTTTTCTGAGCTTGGCATCCATCATCAGGTCTGCTTCCTGCCATGTTTTGGGCAGATTCTGCGCGTAAGTTTTCAGCTCATCTTCGCCGAGCATGCCTTCCTTACTGATCCAGCCCTCCACTTGCGAGCCGCCCCAGGAAGAATGCAGCAGACCAATAGGAATGTTGAGTTTTTGATATATTTCCCTCGCAAAGAAAAATCCGATCGCCGAAAATCCACCGACGGTTTCAGAAGATGAGATTTTCCATTCACCGGAAGTCAGATCGGTTTCAGGTTGCAATGTTACGTTGTGTTCGACCCGGAAATGACGGATTTGCGGGAAATCGGCGTTCTGTTTTTCAATCTCAAAATCCTTTGCAGCAGACACAGGCCATTCTATATTCGATTGCCCGGACAAAAGCCACACTTCACCGATAAGTATATCATTAACAGCCGCTTGTCCCGATTTCGCTGACACATTGAGCTTATGTGGCCCGCCAGCTTCCATAGGATCAAATTTAACCATCCATTTGCCGGATGCGTCCGCTTTGCCTTGCAATGTCTGCTGCGCCAGCGTCACTTTTACCTTTTCTCCCGGCTTCGCCCAGCCCCAGACCGGAATGGGCTTTTGTCTTTGTAAAACAACGTGATCAGAAAACAGACGGGCGAATTTCACCTGCGCAAAAACGGACGTGTTCAGCAGCAGGAAAAGAAAAAGGAAAATGTGTTTCATCAATGTTCGAAAAAGTTTGTAACCCCTTTAAAACACCTCCGGGGTGCACTTTCTACTTAAAGCCCTAACTTTACAGATGCATTGTTCCTGCATTGCATGGATGTTAGCCACAACTTATTTAGAATTTAATACATGTTATCCATCGTTATCTGTTCAGCCAACGCGGAGGATCTGTCCATTGTGAAAGAAAACATCGCGCAAACAGTCGGCATTGCGCATGAGATCATTGCTTTTGATAATCGTTTTGAGAAAAAAGGCATTTGCGAAGTTTACAATTGGGGCACGCAGCAGGCCAGATATGACATCATTTGCTATATGCATGAAGATGTGGAGATCAGGACGCACGGGTGGGGGCAAACGGTGATTGATATTTTCTCCAATGATCCCGAAGCGGGCGTTCTTGGTGTGGCTGGTGGCGGCTATAAGTCGCTGGCTCCTTCGGGCTGGTATCAGGTGGATTTTCACTATGAGGAGCGCGCATTTCAGAATGTTTTGCAGGGATTTAAATTCAACAGCAAAGAAGAAATTCATGCATATCACAATCCAGGGCAGGAGAAATTAAGCCAGGTCGTTTGTGTGGATGGTTTGTGGTTTTGCACGCGTAAAGACATTGCATTGCGCTTTCCCTTCGACGCTAAGCTCTTGCCGGGGTTTCATGGATATGATCTGGATTTTTGTCTCAGCGTGTATCCCGAATACAAAGTGCTGGTCACGTTTGAAATCTTAATGAAACACGCTTCTGAGGGGAATTTTGATAAAAAATGGTTTGATCAAATCCTTAAATTACACCGGAAATGGTCAAAAATCCTGCCGCTTACCACGGCTAACATTAGCGACAGAGAGCTTTATCTCACGGAGAGACGGTGCTTTGAAACGGTGATTGAAAAGATGATCCACTGGGACTATTCTTTTTATCAGATCCATAAAATGCTGATGAGTATGAGAAAGTCGCGTATACGGAAAAAGCTTTTTTTTAAATCCTATCAGCATTTGCTTAGGTTGAAGCTGGGTCTTCGTCCTCTTTCCCAAAAAAGCTGAAATATCTGGCCCAGAACAATTTCGCTTTCAATCCCCAGATCTGGCGGTAAACAAACGCACGCTTGCTGGCTTTGCGGTATTTTTGAATGTAGTATAAAATGTCGAAATGCCTGCCGATGAGTCGCGCGTAACCGAATGATATCCAGGTGTCAAGCCGTCTTTCAAACAATTCGACCAGTCGGTTGAGGAATTCCGGGTTTCTGTTCTTTTTAAATGTTGCGCAGTATTTGATCCATTTCAAATCGCGTCTCAATTTCTTGATATCGCGGTTCTCGTGGTATTTTTTCCTGATCTTTTTCCGTTTGTTAAGGATATCGGTCGAGGTTTTCGGGTGCTGCCGGTAATTCACAAGCGGAATGTCGACATACTGGATTGTACCCAGATTAACAGCGACATATGCGATCCAATGGTCATGAAAGTGATCCGCGTCGAAGGGAAGGATATCAGCGACGAGCTCGCGCTTAAAAAATAAGCTGTGACCGGAAACGCAGTTGAAAAAATAAAACACTTCGGGTTGATCGCCGCTATACAAATTGATAATGCTCGACATTTTCAGGTCCAGCAGCTTTCCGCCGTCTTCCATAAACCGGGAATCGTGGTAAACCAGCTTATGCGTTCCTATATTGTCCAGCATAATCTGGATCTTGTCGAGATTCCAGGTGTCGTCCTGATCCGATAACGCAATAAATTCTCCGTTGCAGAGCGTGATGGCTTTCTCGAAATTCTTTACATATCCCAGATTCACCTCATTTTCATAAACCTTTAAAAAAGGATATCGCTGCTGGTAATCCTTTAAAATCGCCCGCGAAGCATCGCTGCTGCAATCGTCCACGGCTATGATTTCGAGATTCGGATATCGCTGATTAACCAGGGTATCGAGTTGCTCCTTCAGGAACTTCTCTCCATTATAAACGCAAAGCGCGATGGATACGAGTGGAGATGTACTGCCCCGATGAGGAGGTGAATTGAATGTCATATGCATTAAAGGAACGTTTTTGCTAATGGCCCCCAGATTTTTCTTAGGGTAAAGAAAAATTTACTCGAACTGTTTTTTTTCAAAAGCCTCAGTAAATAATTCCTGTCTTTCCATATAGCCTGGCCGTAAGCAATGCTCATAAAGGAAGCATTCCGGTCTAGACTTAGCTTGTATAATCTGGTAATCAGGTGAGCAGACTTGTCGGCAGCTTTCGCTGCGCAAATTTTAAGCCACTCACTTTCTCTTTTGAGTTCAGTAATCTTTTGCCCGGTGGACCTTGAAGTCGTGCGCAAGGCAAGTATGTCTGTATTATTTTTCTTGTGCTGCCGGTAACGGACCAGGCATTTATCTACAAAATCAATAGACCCGTTGCTGGTGGCAATGTATGCAAGCCATTGATCATAATGAAAGCCCTCAGGAAATGGAAGCGCATAGGCAAGCAGCGATCTTTTCATGAAGATACTGTGGCCGGAAACGCAATTGAAGTACAAAAAAACCTCGGGCCGGTCGCCGCGGTAAAAGGCAAATTTGTCGGATATCCTGGCGTCCATAGACTTTCCTGATTCATCGATAAATTCCGAATCGTGATAAACCAGCAGATTGTTTTGGATCGCTTCGAGTTGTAATTTCAGCTTATCAGCATGCCAGATATCGTCTTGGTCGCAGATGGCGATAAAGTCGCCTTCGCAAAGTTGCAGTGCCTTTTCGAAATTCTTGTTGTATCCCAGGTTCTGGTGATTGCGATGGATCTTAAAACGGTTGTCGCGCGCTGCATAGCTGCTTAGTATAGTCAATGTTTCGTCTTGCGAAAAGTCGTCTACGATTACCAGCTCCCAGTCTTGAAGGCTTTGGGAAAGGATGGAGTCCAACTGTTCTGACAGGAAATCACTGCCATTGTAGGTGCACAATGCTATCGAAATGAGCGGCTTGTTTTCCATCAAATATCGCTGAATTGCTGCATATCAATCAGTCGCTTGTAAAGCCCCTCACGTGCGATGAGCTCCGAATGATTGCCCTGCTCTACAATCTGACCATCCTCCAAAACCACAATCGAATCTGCTTTCTGAATGGTGCTCAACCTGTGCGCGATCACCAGCGAAGTCCTGTTTTGCATCAGATTATTCAATGCTTGCTGCACAAGTTTTTCCGATTCCGTATCCAATGCAGAAGTTGCTTCATCCAGCAACATGATCGGCGGGTTCTTCAAAACAGCCCTGGCAATGCAGATACGTTGTTTCTGTCCGCCAGACAACTTCATCCCACGGTCGCCGATGTTACTATCATATCCATCTTCGGTCTCCATGATGAAATCGTGGGCATTGGCCACCTTCGCCGCAGCCGTCACTTTTTCTGGCGTAGCATTGGGATTTCCAAAGGCAATGTTATTATAGATCGTATCATTAAAAAGCATCGATTCCTGGTTTACAACCCCGAAAAGTGCCCATAGCGATTCCATTTTTACTTGTTTTACATTCCAGTCGTCGATGGAAACACTGCCTTCCTGCGCGTCAATAAAGCGCGGGAGCAGGTCCATGAGTGTGGATTTGCCGCCGCCGGAGGGCCCTACCAGTGCAATGGTTTTTCCCTTCGGAATGGTCAGGTTAACGGATTTGAGAACCGGTTTTGCCTGATAAGCAAAGGAAACGTTCTTTAATGTGAGTGCATGATTAAATTCTTTCAGGTCGACGGCGTCAGGCGCGTCCTGGATCTCTGGTTTTTCATCGATCAGGTCCAGAACCCTTTCGCCGGCTGCTATACCCGCATGAATGGTGCTGAAAGAATCCGTTAACGCCTTGGCAGGACGCATTACCTGAGAAAACAATGCGATATAGGCGACGAATTTGGACACGCTCAGGTCGGACTGGTTATCCAGAATGAGCGAGCCGCCATAAAGCACGATGATCGCCACCATTGTAACGCCCAAAAATTCAGAAACGGGCCCGCTCAACTGCTGCCGGCGCGCCATCTTGCGTCCCAGGTCGGAATAGCGAATGTTTTCTTTGTGAAATTTATCCTTAATGTCCTCTGTCGCATTGAATGCTTTGATGATCTTGATCCCCGAAAGCGCTTCATCCAGATAGCTGATCATTAAACCGAACAAGTGCTGTGCTTCCTTCGCCTGCTCTTTCAGCCTTTTTACAATTTTTGAAATGATAAAAGCGGAGATCGGGATAACGAGGATGGCGAAGAATGTAAGCTTGGCGGATGTTGCAAAAAGCATGAATATGTAAGCCAGCAACTGCAAGGGCTCCTTAAAAACAACCTGCAATGTTCCCGTCACCGAAAACTGGACAACCTGCACATCGGACGCGATCTTTGAAATAATGTCCCCTTTACGCTGATTGCTGAAATAGCCCGCGTGCAGGTTCATTACATTATTAAAAACGGTTTTTCGCAAATTAAGCAAGGTGTGGATCCGGAGATTTTCCATGACCCGCTGCGAGAAATATTTGAAAATATTGGAAAGTAAGATAGAGGTAACGATCACTGCGCAGACCAGTTGCAATGCGCCATGCGGACCGTAAGCGTCGTTGGCTTGTTGTGCGTAATAGTTTAGCATGCCCGTAACATCCCAGGCATCGGGTTTTGGTATCACTTCGGCCCCGTCCTTATTGTTATTGAACAGGGTGCTCATCAATGGAGCAAGCAGTGCGAGGTTAAGCGTATTGAAAATGACCCCGAGGACTGTGAAAAAGATATAGGGGACTGCAAATTTGGCAATGGGCTGGGCAAATGATAGTAATCGGAAGTATGTTTTCATTATGTGGAAATGGCATATTTAGCATACGCCTGAAAGTAAAACAGCCGAAAATCCTAGAATTTCCGGTTGAGGGTGCAAATTAATGCTTATCGCTTTAAATCGCTGACAATAACTATAATTTTACGACCTGCTTGTATTTAAGCATCATTTTAATGTTTTCAATGACGTCATTGATCCCGATGTTGGATTTATGATGTTTCATCTGGGTTTTGAACGCGGTTTTCTTCACCGAAAGTTCGTTCATATTACGCAGGAAGTCAAGATAGGCTTGTGCTTTATAGAATTGAAGTGTAATGATGCTGGGGAGCACGTCGCTGAGAATGACCTGCATATGATACAGATTCAGGTCAATGCCGTGCAAATGCAGGTGATGCATGTAGTAACGGTTCCTGAAATAGATCCTTTTGACAGAATAATTGTCCTTATGGCCCTTGGTGCTCGCAGAAACCTCGTGGCGGCAAACTGCATTGTGCTCATAATAGCATTTCCAGCCCAGTCTCCACGCACGGATCGACATTTCCTGGTCTTCGCCGTAATAAGGGTTGAACATTTCATTGAAACCATTGATCGCTTTCAGCTTCCTGGTGTCCATTAAAGCAATGGCGCCGGAGAGATAGAATGTCGGTGTCAGCGTATCTGAATCTTTCAGATAAAAGAAGTTGCTTGGTTTGATCTTCCTTCCCAGGATCTTCGGCGAACGTGCAGCATCCAGGATGTTATCGTCTTCCATACCAATAATGCGTCCCATTACACCGAAAGTGTCTTCCAGTTCGAAGTATTTATAAAGTTTTTCAAAATAACCTTCTTCGAGCGTAACGTCTGTATTAAGCAGGAAAATGAGATCGTTGGTGGCCTTTTGAATGCCCAGGTTGCAGGTGTGGGAAAATCCCGAGTTCTTTTCCTTCCGGATAATGGTAATGTTATTCCCGTAATGTTCTTCCAGATATGCTACTGAATCGTCACTGGAAGCGTCATCAACGATTATGATTTGGACCTTTGTGCCCAGGGTATTGAGAATTTTGTAATTATTCTCGAAATATTTTTCGAATAAATGCTTTCCGTTGTAATTCGGAATTACTACCGAGATGCTTTTCATCAATCTTACAATTTAAGTGTAGAGTATATGGTTTACCCGATAGTTGTCTGTTTAATTAAAATCCTTAGTTTCAGATTTACTGGCATCAATCATCAATTATTGAACCACTTACTTACTTTCAGGAACCTGCATTGGCCGCCGGAAAACGATCCGGCTTTTTTGGCAAGCGCACAGAGTCATTAGAGGACTCCGGGTCCTGTGTTCTTTGTTTCCGAATTTTATAAGGGTGAAGAGGGAATAGTAACTGCAGATGCTGGTGGAAATAAATGTCTTTTACTTAGCTTTTCCAGGCATTATGCTTAGAGTTAATGTGATTATTATCATTTCGTGTATCTATACACGTATTTTGGTTAATTTGATGCAGGCAAGATATGTTTTTTCCAAGATCATTCATCGATTCCATTGTTTTTATTTTCATAGCCGAAATATCGTTTTCTACCTTTCAAGCTTCGTTTTATACGACGTAAGAAGTTTAAAAATGGTTGGAATCGAATTGCAAGAATTTGTCAAAAAAACATAATCGCTAATTATTAAGCGGCCGAAAGAGCCTCATACTCACCTCTAACTATGCCGCATTTTGGCGAAAAAAAATTATTAGTATGTGAAAAAAAATACGCACTTATTGAGCATCCAACTTTTTATCACTTCTCTTTGTTGCTATCTTAACTGTGCGTTCTGTTGCCAGGAAGCAACTGCCATGAGAACGCTGGCAGCAGCAAAAAATTTTAAGTGACCGTGCATGAAGATGAATAACCCTGGAACTAACATGATTGCAGGCGATCCTGTTCCCGCCACAACGTATAAGCCGGCACGGGGCGTGGCCAGTCTGGTCGAAAGCCATTTCGAGCGCCACCACGTATCTGTAAGGAGCCATTACGATCAGGAACTGGCGCCTAAGCCCGACGCCCGGACCATTGAAACCATTATTGATACAACTTTCTGGGCGAGCCTGCGGAGGGAAGAGGGGCGTTCTCCCAAAGTTTCTATAGCATTCCTGCCGCCCGAAGATGCCGAAAGCCCCCTGATTTTCAGTGAAAGGCTCACATTATCAGCAAATACGCTTACCAAGCTTGCTCCTGCTGTGGAACGTTCTGGGATACATCTGGGTGTCTGGATGGAAGGCAATGAGCTGTGCATCTGGGGAACCACAAGGGTTATTCCCGGGCTGTGTTTTGTGCTCGAAGTGGTGGAGCCGGGGATGCTCGTGATCAAGCACAGGCGGGTGGATGGCTTCGGAAAGTTTGTCAATGTCGCTGTTCTGAAGGGAGATCAGGTGAAAATTGTGGACGAGAATAGCGGCAGGGCGCGTGATTGCCCTTCGGTTATTAATTCCATGATCGGATTTACTTCTTCGACATTGTGGAGCGATTCGCTTAACCTGCTGGTTCAGCTGGCGGTTTCCATGCGCGCCCACGAGCGGGGAGGCATCTTATTGGTTGTGCCCAACGGAAAGGACGATTGGAGAAAGTCTATCATTCACCCGATTACCTATCACGTTCAACCTTCATTTTCCGAACTGGCAGAACTGAACAGAAAATACATAGAAGATCCCAACCCGATCGGCTGGCAATCACAATTGAGCTCGGCTATTAACGGCCTGGCCGGGTTGACCGCCGTGGACGGCGCAACGATCATCAATGATAAATATGAATTGCTGGCTTTCGGGGCCAAGATCGGGCGGACTGCGGAAGGTCGGCCGGTGGAGGAAATGCTGGTAACGGAGCCCGTTATAGGGAACGTGGGCCAGGTTATGCACCCGGTGCAGCATGGAGGCACAAGGCACTTGTCGGCAGCACAATTTGTGTACGATCAGCGCGATGCTATTGCGCTCGTTGCGTCGCAGGACGGACGCTTTACGATTTTTTCCTGGGCTCCCTGTGAAGGAAAAGTGCAGGCGCACCGGGTCGACGCATTGCTGCTATAATACAATTCAGGTCAGCCGAACAATTCGAGCTGGCCTGAGTCTTTTGATCTTCTCGACCGGACTTCCAGCTCCCCGAAGTTGGACAGCGAAATGCCCAGCAGGCGCACGGATTTTTCTTCCAGGTCTACTTTCGCCAGAAGATCTTTCGCTGTTTCAAGGATAATGTCCAGGTCGTCCACGGGCGAGCCGAATGAATGGTTCCGGGTGATCTGGGTGAAGTCGCTATACTTTATTTTTAATGTAATGGTGCGGCCTTTGAGCTGTTTTTTGTGCAGCCGGTTGAAAACCGTAACACCGATCTTATCCAGCTCCTTATGCATTTCGTCAATGGTGGAGAGGTCGTACATGAATGTATCTTCCGCACCCAACGACTTGGTTTCCCGTTCTGTTTGCACTTCCCGGTTATCAATTCCCCGCACGATCTTGTAAAAGAAATGTCCTGTTTTTCCGAAATGACGGACCAGCTCGTTTTCAGGTAATTTTTTGAGGTCTCCGCCTGTAAAAAGCTGCATCCGCTTCATCTTATCGGCTGTGACTTTGCCTACTCCGAAAAATTTTTCGACCGGCTGCGCATTGATAAATGCTTCTACTTTGGAAGGCCCTATGAATGTCAGACCGTCAGGCTTATTAATGTCCGACGCGATTTTTGCCACGAATTTATTGACCGAGATCCCGGCAGAAGCAGTCAGGTTGAGCTCCGTTTTAATCGCTGTTTTGATCTGTTCCGCAATATCCAGGGCTGAGCCGATGCCCAGCTTGTCCTCTGTAACGTCCAGAAATGCCTCATCAAGCGAAAGTGGTTCGATCAGATCGGTGTAGCGCGAGAAAATCTCCCTGATATGCGTGGAAACGGCCTTGTAAACCTCAAAACGCGGCCGAACGAAGATTATGCCGGGACACAGCTGGATGGCCTTGCGCGAGGACATAGCCGACCTTACTCCGAATTTCCGCGCCTCATAACTGGCTGTGGCCACCACGCCGCGGCCGGTAGGCGAGCCTCCGACGGCCAGCGGCTTACCCCGGTATTCCGGAAAATCGCGCTGCTCAACGGACGCGTAAAAGGCATCCATATCAATATGGATTATCTTGCGCACCGGTAAAAAAGCAGGTTCTGACATGATCAGATTAGCGGGTATGATTTTAGGTAAAACAAATTAAATAACTAAGAATTCGCATCACTTGCTGGTTTTTTTACGTAAGTATTTATGAACCGGTGCCGCTTTAATTACAAACCAGTTTTTTTATATCAATCTGATTCCCGGAATTTTCCCGATGCGATACTTTTTACTGCGATTAAAATACATTGTCACCAGCCTGCTGATTGCATTTTTACTGACCCAAAGCGCTCACGTACGCGCGCAGGATAGATGCAGCACTATGGATTTACTTAATATGCGCTTCACGCGGCAGCCGGCACTCAAAATCATGTTTGACCAGCGGGAGCTGCGCCTCAAACAAGCGATCCGGCAGCGGAATGTGATAGGAAAGTCATTAAAAACCACAGCGAATGTTACTATTCCTGTGGTTTTTCATGTTGTATCAAACAGGCAGTCGCTCATAACCGATGAACAGATCCTGGCGCAGCTTGACACGATTAATGCAGACTATGCGGGTATTAACGGAAGCGCGAGCCGCGTTCCGTCGCATTTCAGGGCACTGTTCGGGCAGTCGGGAATCCAGTTTTGTCTGGCCCAGCGTACACCCAATGAAACACCTACAACCGGGATCGAGCGGTACCCAACTTCCCGCGCAAATTTTGACTATACTACGAATTTGGTAAAACATGCTGAAACGGGCGGCGCTACTGCTTGGGACACAGATCGTTACCTGAATATCTGGATCTGCGACCTATCGGGCGGGACATTGGGATATGCGACATTCCCGGATGACGGCGTGCCCGATGAGCAAGGCGTGGTGATTGACTTTGGCAGCTTGCCAGGCGGAAATGTGGCCGGTTATAATGCCGGAAAAACCCTGACACACGAACTGGGACACTTTTTCAATCTGTATCACATCTGGGGCGACGACAATGGCGGCTGCAACGGAACAGACCAGGTGGACGACACGCCAAACCAAGGCAATAGCACAGGCACATGTCCAACAGGCATCCAGACAGACAATTGTACCCAGACCGCGCCGGGCATCATGTATCAGAATTACATGGACTATACTTCCGACAACTGCCTGATAATGTTTACCAAAGGGCAAGTAGTGCGGATGGATGAATCATTTAACCTTTCCCGGTTGTCCCTGGCAAGCTCGGATGCCTGCACGCCCTTGAACCTGAAAAACAAAGACGCTTCCCTTAAGGCCATCACACGGCCTGACCAGCGGATCTGCGCCAATTCACTAACACCTCAGGTTGTGCTGGAAAATCGGGGAAAAGAAACACTTACTTCTGTGAACATTAATGCAGTGATTGACAACGGCACCGTGCAGACTTTCAGGTGGACGGGTTCATTAGCGACATTTGAAGAAACAACTGTAAATCTGGGTGCACTTTCCACCGTGGAAGGAAACCATATCCTTACCATCACCACTTCCAACCCGAACGGCGCTGCGGATGAGAATACGGCCAATGACGAGCAAAGTCTGACCTTTATATATTATGAACCGTTCGCTGCACCGGTTGTGGAAAGCTTCGAAAGCTTATTCCCGCCACAAGGCTGGGATATTGTGAATGAAGACGCAGGCACGACTTGGGAGAAAACCACAACCGCTGCCAAAACCGGCGCTGCATCTGTAAAGATCTCCAACTTTGGTAACGAGGCCATTGGTGAGCGCGATTACCTGAGATCTCCAACCGTCAACATTGCGGGCACAGATTCAGCTTATGTGTCGTTCCAGCTGGCGGCGGCGACCTATACGAATTCAACGGTGGAAGGCAATGTCTGGGATACATTGCAAGTAATGGTCAGCACCGATTGCGGGCAGACTTACACCAGCGTTTATAAGAAATGGGGACCTTCGCTGGTGACAAGGACTGCCGCCACGCGAACTGCATTCAGGCCCACTGCTAATGAATGGCGCAGTGAAGAGATCAACATTACCAGTTTCATCAACCAGGGAGAAGTGCTTATTGCATTTGTAAACTCCAATGGAAATGAGAATGATATATTCCTGGATGATATCAATATCCGGACGGTGACCATTAATCCGAATCTGAAAGAAGCCGGGTTCCTTGTAACGCCAAACCCGACGAGTGGAAAAGTCTCAGTACAGTTTTATCCGCGGCCCGAAGGATTAAGGTCTGTTTCCATTTATAATGTTTCGGGACAAAAAATTGCTGAACAGCAGATAGCCGGGGAAGTAAGCAGCAATGTGTACGACTTCGACCTGACGAATTATGCGAGTGGTTTGTACATTGTCAAAGCAGAATTTACAGATCGCGTGCTCACGAAGAAGATTGTCAAAAACTAGAAACGGGTCATTGAAATTTACATTCAAAGGCATAAAAAATCGGCTTAACCGCTTGTTACAGACAGGTTAAGCCGATTTTCATTTTAAATAATTAATAAATCCTTTTTACAACAACTTTGCTGTTTGTCTGCGCGATAGCAAACTCTTTTGCATTCTCGTTGGGCGGGGAAATGAAGATCTGCTTTTTCTTCTTGCCATCAGTACTTACCCAGTTGGCAGAATATATTTCGGGCAATGTTCCGGCATAGATCGGGTGGTTGTCGGAAAACATGAACACTTCTTCTTCCTCGTAGGCCAGTTCCAGATCGCTTCCTTCGATCACGTCACAGATTATTTTCAACTTGCCAAAGTCATCATCTACCAAGCCTTTTATCCTTGCTTTCCCGAAAAAAGGATCTTCTTCAAAATCCCAGCGGATATAATATTCGATTACATTTCCTATCTGAGAATCAATATAATCGGCGGTCAGCAGTTGTTCCTGGCTCATGGTTGTATTTAGTTTCTTGCACTCCTTTTTATAAAGCAAATCTCAATCCCAGGAGTTATGGGCATTTTGACAAATGTAATCTTAACGTGCATGTTTCCAAAAATAATCGCTTCCGATCGCGAATTAATTTGGAAATAAAAAAATTATTCTAGCCGGAAATCTGCGTCGTTTTTTGTAACCGCTGCTGACATATACTTGTGAAGGTTAGCACGTGCGAATCGCTGTTATCACCGCTGGAAACATAGCGGTATGATTTTTGTCGTGCACTATACGTATTCATTTCAGGACTCAGTCCTATCACTTAGCCAAACGATAAATATATGCAAACAACTCAACGATTAGGTGAGGTAGAGCCTGGCACGGGCAATCTCATTTTTCAGAGGGGTAGGGTCTTGCTTTTGTTTTGCCTGCTCGCAGTTACAAGCACCTACGCGCAGCAGGTAACACCCGATTCCGCTAAAAAAGATTCCCTGCCCAAGCCCGCAGCACAACCCATTCCGGCGCAATCGCCAGCCGCCACTCCCGCGGCACCAGCACAAGCAACACCGGCAGCGCCGACAAAACCCGCAACCGATACCCTCCCAAAGACAAAAACATCTACTGATACAAGTTCCGCAGCCCCGCTCGTAAAGCCAACCCAGAATTTTGACCCCCTGGTAAAACCAGCAGCGAAGCCGGATTCTACGGCTCGGCCGGGTGCGGCTCGGCCGGGTGCGGCCCAGCCGGGTGCGGCACAACCACAAGCTACGCCAGCCGCAGGAGCTGCAAAGCCCGACAGTACGAAACAGCAGACGCCGGTTGGCAATGTTCCTGCACAGCAATCGGCAACGCAGCCGGCACAACCCGCAGCTGCGCAGCCAACCACCGCGCACCCCCCCGTCGGACAACCAGTCTCAACTCAGCCGGATTCGTTGAACCTGAATGGTAATCCACAGGCCGGGCCGCAGTTAGGCGCAGATGCCAAGCCCGTTTCAGGGAAAGTTGTTGATGAGAAAGGCCTTGGATTGCCCGGTGTCAGGGTCCTCGTAAAAGGAACGGAAATCGTTTCCGAAACGAGTCCGGAAGGGACGTTTGAGATGAAGGTGCCTGCTAAGGGAGCCATTCTTGTCTTTACTTTTATTGGTTTTGCAACGAAAGAAGTCCCGGTAGGAAACCAGGCAAAGTTTAATGTGCAGCTGGTTCCCGAAGCCAAAGCCTTGAATGAAGTGGTTGTGGTAGGTTATGGAGCCCAAAGCAAGCGCGATCTGGCGAGTTCGACTTCCCGGGTTTCGTCCCAGGAATATAAATCGGCTGTCGTGAATACAGTGGATCAGGCATTGCAAGGTCGCACCACGGGAGTTTCGGTGGTCGAATCTTCTGGTGAACCGGGAGCGTCCACTGTGGTGAGGATCCGGGGAAATAATTCATTGAGCGGCAATAACGAGCCGTTATATGTGATCGATGGCTTTCCTATGCCTCCTTACCGGGAAGCGGGCGCAAACTTTACGGGCGCTTATTCTCAAAATGGATTGTATGGCATTAATCCCAATGACATTGAGAGCATGGAGATCCTGAAAGATGCATCGGCAACGGCCATTTACGGTTCCAGAGGTGCTAACGGGGTTGTTTTGATCACTACAAAATCGGGTAAGCGTGGCGAAGGTCGTGTGGAACTGGTGAATAAAACCTCTTTCGGGACGATCGCTAATCCGATCAAAATGATGAATTCGCGGCAATATGCAGAAACCATCAATGAAAGCTATATCATTTCCGGACGCCAGGCACCATTTGAAAATCTGGATAGCGCGCTTACAAACACCGATTGGGTAGAGGCAGTAACGCAGCCCAGCTTCCGCGAAGATATTACGCTAAGCCTTTCCGGCGGCAGCCCGAAATCTTCCTATTACATATCCGGAAATTATCTGAGAGAAAAAGGAACGATCATTAATTCCAATAACAACAGGGCCAGTTTGAGGGTTAACCTCAATAATGAGATCAACGATTGGTATAATGTAAAAGGCCAGGTTGCTTTCACCAGGCAGAAGTCTAACCGCGCCGTGACAGCCTCGCGCGCATGGCCCAACTCGGGTGGTTTAATGGACGGCCTTCGTGCCGCTCCAACACTTGCGGTGGACTATCTGGGAAACAACAGCCTGGGAATCCCGAACTATCAGGGTTACTATTTTGCCAATCCTGTAAATGAGCTAATGGCCAAGCACGATGTTACGCAGAACGATTATTCGGTGCTTAACATTGAGAATTATTTCAAGCTCGCTGATGGTTTGCAGCTTGTGGTCAGCCTGGGCGGTAACCAGAATCTGACGCGCAGAAATGTATTTCTGCCGCCCAGCACAGCCGATGGAAACCAGGTTAAAGGTCGCGGTAGCAACAACACATCCAATACGTATAGTTATAACGTCAATGCGTACTTCCAGTACGAAAAGACATTCAAGAAAGATCACTATCTGAATTCGACATTGGGTGTGGAATATAACGACCAGACTGTTGAATTCGTCAGCACTAACTATTCCGGTTTTGATGTTCCGTTTTTCGGTGTCGACAACATTGGAAGTGCGCAATCCCAGGGCATCGGTTCCTTTAAAGAGCAGCGGATATTACAGTCAGGCTTTCTTCGCGCCAATTATACTTACAAAGGAAAGTATGTGTTAAACACTTCCGTAAGGATCGATGGTGCTTCGGCTTTTGCCGCCAACAATAAATATGGCGTGTTTCCATCCGTAGCGCTTGCGTGGAACCTGGAACAGGAGGAGTTTATGAAGAGCGTAACATTTGTGTCCAACACAAAGCTTCGGGCTTCTTTCGGTGAGACGGGAAGCCAGGCCATCGGCCCTTATTCTTCATTATCCCAATACACCAGCGGATTTTATGAAATGGGACCTGGCGGCGACGGCAGCGTAATCAATACGGGCATTTATCCGAACTCCATCGCCAATCCAAACCTAACCTGGGAACGTACTCGCCAGTTTAACATCGGAGCAGATTTTAATGCAGCGCGCGACAGATTGGTTTTCAGTTTTGATTATTACAATAAAGTAACGTCAGATCTGCTGCAACCCAGGAAAGTGCCTACGCAATCGGGTGTGGGGACAATTATCGATAACTACGGGACAATGCGTAACCGCGGGGTGGAGCTTAGCATTCAGGCAAACATTATCCAGAAGAAAAATATAACATTCTCTTCCCGTTTGAATCTTTCGCGCAATATAAACACATTGGTCGACCTGGGAGAACGTACACAGCCTGATTATGTGAGCATCAATGGAAACTTGCTTGGAGGCGTTTCGGGTATACTCACGCCGGGTGAGGAAGTAGGGCGCTTTTTCGGCTTCCGCGTGTCGGGTTTGACGCAGACTTCCTCCTTCGACAGCAACGGAAATCCTACTTTCCCGACATTTGAAGGACCGCGTCCTGCGGGTTCAAAAGGCACACCGCTTTACGGTGCCTGGATTTACGAAGATATAAACGGCGATAACATTATCACTGCCGATGACCGGATCGTGTTGGGCAAATCAACGCCCGACTTTACGTTCGGTTGGAGCAATGATCTGACCTGGCGCAATTTCTCAGTAAATGCACTCTTTACGGGTTCTGTTGGGAATGATGTCCTGAATCTTACCAATTTTTACATTAATAATGGTGTGGTCGATTACGGCGGTGTAGGATTTAATCAGTCTGAGGATTGGTACAACAACCGCTATACCGAATCAAACCCGCATAACAATGTAAAATATCCTGGTATTCAGCGCGGGATTGCTTCGGGGGACATTAACTCTACCATGCTGGAAGACGGCAGTTTTATCAGATTAAAAATGCTCAGCCTTTCGTACACCATCCCAAGGTTAGGGCCCGTTCAAAATCCGCGCTTGTTTGTGACTGGGACCAATATCTGGACGGCAACAAAATATACAGGTTTTGATCCTGAGGTGAGTTCCTACGCGCAGTCGCTGCTACAACAGGGCATTGACTATGGCGCTTATCCGTCACAACGTTCGTACACCATTGGCATTTCCTGCAATTTCTAATTCAGATCAAAGCACTATCAATATGAAATACCATATTAAAATTACGGCAATGCTTGTCCTTGCGCTGGGCATTGTTTCCTGCAAAGACAACCTGGAAGAATCTCCATATTCGTCGTTAACCAAAGAGGTTGTATTTAAAGACGAAGACGGCCTCAATCAGGCAACCATAGGGGTGTACCAAGCCTGGACGGCGCCCGATTTTTCAGATATATCGAGCCGGTTTATCCTCACAGAATCGGGGCATCGCTATGCTACTGCTGGCATTTTGGGCTCTGGTTCAGACCCTTATTATCGGTTCGGGCATGTTTCGACTTCCGGTGCTTTCGAGGCAGTTTGGTCACGGTTTTATAAGATTATTTTCAGGGCAAATACGGTTATCGACAATGCGGCCAGGGCTGTTCCGGGTGAAGAAGAGGAAGCCGATCCGTACATTGCCGAGGCGCGTTTTCTGAGGGCTTACGCTTATTTTAACCTGGTAAGGCTGTTTGGCGGTGTGCCTTTGCTGTTGAAAGAAATCAATTCTTTATCAGATGAAGATTTGATTTTTGCTCCGAAAGAAACGGATGTGGCTGTCTACGAAGCCATTATAGCTGATTTGACCTTTGCGGAAGCAAACCTGCCCGATTCGCGTGGTGGTGCCGAGCTCGGACGCGTGTCTGCGGGAACTGCTAAGGCCATGTTAGGCAAAGTGTATCTGACAATGGCGGGGAAACCGCTGAATAAGACGGAAAATTACCAGAAGGCGGTTGACAAGTTCAGCGAGATAGTAGGTCCGGCGAATGAGGAGAAGTTTGATTTCGAACTCATTCCGGATTTTGCTGAGGTGTTTTCGCTGGACAATGAACGCAACCGGGAGATCGTGCTTTCTTTCGGCTATTTTGTTAATTCGTCGAATCCAAACGGGAACATTCTTCCTTTCAATCTTTTCCCCTCAGGGCTGGTTAATGGTGACGAGCAGACGAACTACGGTTTGACCTATGATTTTTATAAATTATTTGAAAAAACAGATACGCGCAGGCCATTCACGCTTGTGGACAGATATGTTTTCAAAGGCGGCGCCAGGGCAGGGGCGGAAGAGGGGGATAGCATTATCTATAATCCTGAGATCGGCAACTATGTGAACAAGCGCACCAAAGCTTCTCTGGCACATGATGACTTCAAATATGGCATAGCCTATGGCAAGCTGGCAAGGGTTGCCCGACCTGCCGGGGCCGCGGTGCAGGGATACAGCGCTGACCTGATCGAGTTGCGTTTTTCGGATGTGTTGCTGTGCTATGCAGAAGCATTGCTCGAAACAGGCAAAACGGCACAGGCATTGCCGATCCTGAACCGTGTTCGCGCCCGCGCTAAGGCTACGCCTTCGAAAGCAACTGCGGCTGCGGCTCTTCGCACTGCTATCCGGACCGAACGCCGGTTGGAGCTTACTGGCGAAATGACAACCGTTTTTGACATTCGCAGGTGGGGCACATTGCAGCAAGAAATTGCGGCAATGTCAGAAGATCAAATCGTGGATAATGTGCTGATTCCGTATTCGCCAAGACTTGAATTGTATCCGATTCCGCAGTCGCAAATTGATGCGAATCCGAATTTGAGACAGAACGACGGCTGGTAAGATTTCACAAGGCCAACTAAATTTAAGAGACTTTCTGGTTCGCCGGGAAGTCTCTTTTCGTAATTTCCTCGCTATTTTTGTAAACGCAACAAATAGCATTATGACCCTGTCTCCGCGACACATTACATCCCTGGCCTGGACCATTGCCTTTGCCTTCTTCTCGTCCTGCCAGCAACATTTAGCTGTTACCAAAAATGAATACAAGCAATACGCGGTTGATAATCAGACAGCAGAGGATTCTTCCGTTGTAAAATATTATCTTCCTTATAAGGCTAAAATGCAGGCGGAAATGAGCAAAGTCATCGGCCAGACAGCTCAAGCGCTTACCAAACCGTCTGATCCGGAAACCCTCATGGGCAACTATTTTGCCGATGCGATGCTTACCGAGGGATTAAAAAAAGATCCGACCATTCAATTCACACTATCTACCAAGGGCGGATTAAGGACCACTTTTCCGGAAGGCGATATTACGGTTTCGAATGTATTTGAACTGATGCCGTTTGAAAATGAAATGGTTACCCTGAAATTGTCCGGAGAAAATGTGCAGCAAGTCATTGACTTTATTGTAAAAAAGGAAGGCGAGCCGATTTCCGGAATGCGGATGAAGATCAGGAATGGCGTGGCTTACGACGTGACTATTGGCGGGGAGCCTTTTGATAAAACCAAAACCTATAACCTGCTCACCTACGATTATCTGGCAGACGGCGGCGATGAACTGGAATGTTTGCGTCACCCGATTGAAAGAAAGGAAATCAACAAGAAAGTGCGTGAAGCACTTTTGGATAACATCAATGACCTGACCCGTCAGGGGAAGAAAATAACCGCTCAGCTCGATGGAAGAATTGTCATTATCAAAGAATAGCCGCAGGGATTTCCTGAAAAAAAGTGCAGGCACAGCGGCTCTATTTGCGCTGGGAAATCCGTTTGAATCTTTCGCCCGCGATGCTGCGGTGCGACTTACTATTTTGCATACCAACGATGTACATAGCCGCATAGAACCATTTCCAATGGACGGCTCGCGGAACCAGGGGCTAGGAGGTGTTGCACGCCGGGCTGCTTTGGTGAAAAAGATCCGGCAGGAGCAGGGAAATGTCCTTTTACTCGATGCTGGCGACATTTTTCAGGGCACACCTTATTTTAATTTGTATGGAGGCGAGCTTGAATTGCAGATCATGAGCGATATGGGTTATGATGCCGCCACTATGGGAAACCATGATTTCGATAATGGCATTGCTGGCTTTGTAAAACAACTTCCGCATGCCAAATTCCCTATCCTGGTCAGCAATTATAATTTTGACAATACAGAGCTCCAAGGCAAAACGCAGCCTTACAAAATATTTGAGAAACAAGGTTTGAAAATCGGGGTTTTCGGGTTAGGGATTGAGTTAAATGGTTTGGTAAATAAGAAAAACTACGGCGATACCCAATATCTGGATCCAATCAGCAAAGCCAATGAAACGGCGTCATTGCTGAAAAACGACAAGGATTGCGACCTGGTCATATGCCTTTCGCACCTGGGTTATAAATACAAGGACAACAAAGTTTCCGACAAGATCCTGGCCAAGTCCACCCGGAACATTGACCTCATCATTGGCGGACACACGCACACATTCATGAAACTTCCCGAAGATGTAATGAACCTGGACGGCAAGGTTACGACCATTAATCAGGTCGGCTTTGCGGGCATTAACCTCGGGCGCCTGGACTATTATTTTGACAGGGAATCGAAAAGTAAGAAAATGGTTTCGGCCGTTTATCCGGTGCATGGGCATGGACTTGTATGAGCAGCCGCACATCTATTGCATATGAAGTCGGGTCAGGATCACCACCAGTGAGATGATCAGTCCTTTTATCTTACGAATAATTTGATTCCGTTGGTAGACTTCAAAACAATCTGCGGATGCATACCGACCGGGTGGGATGGATCAGCCTCAAAATCAAATCGTTTGAGCAAGGAAGCAAGGATGAGCTGCATTTCCATCATGGCAAACTGCTGCCCGATACAGATCCTCGGCCCGGCTCCGAAAGGTAGGTAATTGAATTTCGGCCTGTCCTTCACATTGTCGGCGTTAAAGTTGTCTGGGTCGAATGTCAACGGATCTTTCCAGAGGTTCGGATTCCGGTGGAGCTCGAAGACCGACAGGAAAACGGAAGTGCCGGATTTCACATCAAAACCTTCAATTTCCTGATCCACCGTTGCTTCACGCGTCATGGTCCAGGCGGGCGGGTAAAGTCGCAAGCCTTCCTCCACAACCTGCCTGGTATAAGGCATTTGCATGAGCTGGTTAAAAGTGGGCACATTATCAAAAATGACACTTTCGAGCCTGATCTTCGCCACAATTTCAGGTTGCTTTGCTAATTCGAGCAACAGCCAGCTTAACCCCGTTGCGGACGTTTCATGGCCGGCCGCAAACATGGTGATTGCCTCGTCCCGTATCTGCTGATCATTCATCTGCTCGCCGGTTTCTTCGTCAATGCTGTCCAATAAAAGTTGGAGCAGGTCATTCGGCCTTTCGCCCGAAATGCGCCGTTGGTGTATGAATTCAAAAACCAGTTTATTGAAATAAGACAGATCGGTTTCAAAGCGGCGGTTTTCACCATTAATAGCCATAATGGGCACGCGGTATGGCTTGCGGACCCTGGTTACGAGGTATTTTTGTGTCCGGTTGACCTGCTGGTAAATCCGCGCTTTGTCCTCCGTGGTCATATTTCCAAAAAGCGTTTTGAGCGCGATATCGGACGTTATGCCCATCATTTTGGCATCAATGTCTACGGCATCTTTCCCGCGAACAGCTTCCATTTCATCCAGAAAAGAAGCCGTAAGAGTGCCCATAGCAAGGAACAACTCCTGCAATCTTTCGCGATGGAATGCAGGTTGAACAAGCCTTCTTTGCCTTAACCAAAAATCGCCATCACTCGTAACCAGCCCGTTTCCCAGCACCGGACGTAACATTTTTGAAGAACTTCCCTTTTTGAAATTACGGTTATGCTGCTGCAAAACGTGCCTGAAAAAGCCCGGGTCACGGGTCACGACAAATTCGCGGAACAGCTTCATCTTAAATGTATCGCCACAGGCGTCGAATCCCTGGTGGAGGAAATGCAAAGGGTTTTTGGCAAATTTGAAAGGGGCCATAATGCCCAGCCTTCCAAGCTTGTAAACGGGAATGTTACGCATGGCTGGAATCAAAAGAGAATTTATGCAAATAAGTCATTAAGGCATAAAAAAACCATCCTTATTGAGGATGGTTTCGTAACATTCGCTTGAAACAGCTGGTCGTGCTTACTTTTTGCCCGCGAAAGAGCGCAGCATCCAGGTGTTTTTTTCTTTGAACTGCATAAAACGATTCACCATATCATTGGTCCCGTCGTCGCCCGCTTCATCGCTGGCAATCAGTAAGTAGCGCTCCAATTCGATCAGCTTTGCCATATCGTCCAGCAATGCTTCAACCATATCCAGGTCAGACATGCCGATGGTGTCGATCTCCTGGATCGAAGATTCTTTAATGTAATCGGCAAAACGGCTGTGTGGCGGCTTGCCTAATGTGAGCACGCGCTCGGCGATCTCGTCGATGGTCAGCTGTGCGTTGGTATAAAGTTCTTCGAATTTTACGTGAAGGGTGAAGAAGTTCTGGCCTTTGATATTCCAGTGGCACCCTCTCAATTTCTGATAGTGAATGTGGTAATTGGCCAGGTAATCGTTCAGAAGGTCTACCACAGGTTTTACTTCTTTCTCATTCAGGCTTATCGCTTCGGCATTCATGATTTTTTTGGATTAATGTTGATTCTGATTTATAACAAAACCATACCAACATCATTTAGTTTCATATATATACGTAAAAGAAGGTTTATGTTTAAAAAATGGGGAAGGGTGGCCAATTTCGGTGTTTTTTTCACTTGCAGGCACGATAGTTGAAAGTTGCTCGTTCAATACGCGTCAGACGGGCATCTCCGTTTTATAGTCCACAATTTAATTACAAATATGATTACGAAAAATTTCAAATTGCTCAGCGTTCTGGCCCTGGTTTTCACATTGTCAGGAAGTATTTCAAGCGTTCAGGCACAGGGAAAGGAAGAGGACAAGATCAGGGCGGCAGTTACCGTGCTGGATGATTTCAGCAGCATGGAGGAAAGCATTCCGGCGCAATTGCTGGACATTTCAAAAGGGATCATTATCGTCCCGAAACTGATCAATGCCGGCCTGATGGTGGGCGGTAAGCATGGGAAGGGCGTTGCAATGGTAAAAAATGCAAAAGGCGAATGGAGTGACCCGGTATTTGTCACCATCACAGGCGGCAGTGTAGGCGCGCAGATCGGCGTTCAGGCTGTTGACCTTGTCCTGATTTTCAAGAACAGCAAAACATTAACGGAGATCGGCAAGGGAAGCTTTACATTAGGCGGCGACCTTTCTGTTGCTGCCGGTCCGATGGGAAGAAGTTCTTCGGCGAGTACGGATTACAAGCTGGAAGCAGAAGTTTATTCTTATTCGAGAAGCAAGGGATTGTTCGCAGGTGTGACGATCAATGGCGCAGCACTGTCTGTGGATGCCAAGGCAAACAATACTTTTTACGGAAATACGGACAGCGCCAACACGATTTTCACGTCATCCAGAATCTCTTCAAAACCGGTTGCGGACCTGAAAGACAAGCTTGACGATTTAAACTAAAATTGATTTGCTATGCCATCTTCTGTTGTCGCAAAAATGATATACGACGGAGATACCGAAACGTTGCGGATTGTGTATGTTTCGGGGATGGTGTATGATTATAAAAATGTTCCTTTGGAAGTGTACCAGGCTATGAAGAACTCAGGATCCAAAGGGACATTTTTAAATAATCATATCAAAAACAATTATGAATTTGAAAAGGTAAATGACTGATAATTAACGTATACACTCAGTGTGCCAATGTCACGGGATCTCGCAATTCTTCTCATTGCAAAACTTCACTTCTCCCGTTTTTTCATTTCTGCACTTCACTTTACCGGTTATTTTCACCGTCGCACCTTTCTGTATCGACTCGTGGTTGATGATCACCCAAATGTCCTTACTGCCCTTGATTTTGACACGTGTGCCATCAAAAAATTTTTGTACCGCCATCGTTTACTTTATGTTCAAGGGGCAAATATAATGCATCAAATGTTCCCTTTTTTCATTTCGCTCACCGCGTGGTCTACCGCCCTTGCCGTTAATGCCATATAAGTCAGTGAAGGATTTTGAGTGGATGTGGACGTCATACACGCTCCGTCGGTGACGATCACATTAGGGCATGCGTGCATCTGGTTCCATTTATTAAGCATGGAAGTTTTAGGATCATTACCCATCCTTACGCCACCCATTTCGTGGTTTTCACTGCCTGGATTTCGATTTGTATCGGAAGTCTTAATATTTGAAAAACCAGATTTTTCAAGCATTTCGCTGAGCTCGTTGTAAAAATCTTTGACCATTTTCATGTCATTATCATCGAATTCGACATGCATTCTAAGCTGTGGAATGCCCCAATCGTCCTTCAAAGATTTATGGAGACTTACAAAATTCGTCTCCTTAGGCAGCGTTTCTCCCATCATTTGCGCACCCAGGCTCCATCCGCTGTCGTCCGGCTTGAAGAGGCTTTCTTTTAATGATTCACCCAGCTCACTGGATTTTGCGCCCATTTTGGAAGCAGAAAAAGAGGTGGCGTAACCGCGGAGGAAATCCGTTTCCTGTTTGAAAACATTCCGGAAACGCGGGATATAAGCACCATTAGGTCGACGTCCGTCCACTGTTCGGTCGTGGTAACCGTCAAATTCTGCGCTCACGCGGCCTCTGTAATTGTGGAAACCGATGAATTTTCCCAGCAGACCATTGTCATTGCCAAATCCATTTGGGAAACGATTGGAGATAGAATTAAGCAGGATCAGGTTCGAGTTGATCGCTGATGCATTTACGAAAATGATTTTGGCATAATACTCCGTCATTTCTTTGGTCAATGCATCCACTACACGCACGCCTGTCGCCCGCTTCTTCTTTTCATCATAGATAATGGAATGCACAACGGAATGTGGTTGCAATGTAAAGTTTCCCGTCTTTTCAGCCCATGGCAAGGTGGAAGAATTCGAACTGAAATACCCGCCGAACGGACATCCGCGCTGGCACATGGTCCTGTGCTGACATTTGGCACGGCCCTGCTCGGTGTGAATGGGCTGCGGATCGCTGATATGCGCCACGCGACCGATAATGATGGGACGCGTATTGTTGTAATTTTTGGCTGTCTGATCGCTGAAATGTTTTTCCACACAAGACATTTCATGGGGTTTAAGAAATTCACCGTCAGGCAATTGGGGTAAATTATCTTTGTTGCCGGAAATCCCTGCAAACTTCTCAACGTAACTATACCAGGGTGCAATGTCCGCATAGCGGATCGGCCAGTCAACACCGAAACCGTCCCTTGCCGGTCCTTCAAAATCGAAGTCAGACCAGCGCTGCGTTTGCCTCGCCCACAAAAGTGACCTGCCGCCCACTTGATATCCGCGCATCCAGTCGAAGGGTTTGTCCTGCACGTAAGGATGTTCCGCGTCTTTCACCACGAAATGCATGGCGTCTTCCTTAAATATATAATGCTTGCTGGCCATCGGGTTTGCCTGCCTGATCGCGAGGGACGGCTGGCCGCGGTGCTCGAATTCCCAGGGCTGCATGTTGGCAGTAGGGTAGTCCACAATGTGTTTTACATCCTTCCCGCGATCGAGGATCAATGTCTTTAAGCCTTTCTCCGTAAGCTCCTTAGCAGCCCATCCGCCACTAATCCCCGTTCCCACCACAATGGCATCGAAGGTCCGTTGCTTAACCGAATCGATATTTAAATTTGACATATTCGTAAAATATCTGAATGCTTTTTATTTGGTCTTAGGCGAAGATTTGCGCCATAGATTTGGCAGTAATTTGTCATTCAACAGCATTCGCCAGGTTCCCCAGTCGTGCGCGCCGTTGCCGCCAATGTAATAGTCGTGCTGAATGCCTGCTTTTTCCAGAGCCTTATGCGTTGCTTCCGAGCGTTTTCCAACAAAATCCAACTCACCGCTTCCCAGGCCTACCAGCAAGTAATCCACCTTATCTTTTATTTTAGGATCACTGAAAAATGCCGGGTTCAACTTCTCCGGCTCCAAGTCACCAGCGCTCATAATGCCAAATGAACTGAACAAGTCCAATGCCTTGAAACCCACTGCCTGCGTGTGACGCCCACCCATGGATAAGCCCGAGATTGCACGTGATTTCCGGTCGGCTATGGTGCTGTATGCTTTGTCCACATACGGAACGATATGCTTCCTTAATTCTTCTTCAAAGAGCACATAAGTTTTTTCGAGGTGCTTTGGGTCGCTTCGGTGAAGGACCTGGTTGTTGGGCATGGCAATGATCATCGGCACAATTTTGCCTTCCGCCAGCAGGTTATCGGCGATGAAATTGGCACGGCCGTCAAACATCCAGCCGGATGCCAGCTCGCCGCTGCCGCCCATGAGATAGAGCACCGGATATTTCTTTCCGGAATCGTATCCCGGCGGCGTGTACACATACATTTCACGTTCTCCGTTCAGTACATCGGAATGGTAAATATGCCGCGTAATATTGCCATGAGGGACGTTTTTGGCATCGTAATAGGCGGGCTTGTTGTCGTGAACGATCACATTGCTGTAACCGGGCTGGTTGGAAGTTCCTGTGAATGTATTGTTCGGATCAGCAACCGGAACGCCATCGATAAGTAACCTGTAAACATAAATATCAGGCTTAACCGGCCCGACTTTCAGTGTCCAGGTGCTGTCGCTGCCTTTTATGAACGGCACAGGGCCTTTTGCTTTCAGTGCAAGGAGAATAGGGCCGCCTGTCAGTTCAACCTTATGCGCATCAGGCGCTTTTACCCGGAATGTTATGGTGTGATCGTCTGCAACATCGGGCGAAATCACATTTCCACCGTACGGATTCAGTTGCTGGGTGTTCTTTTGGGGATTCCAGTCCAGGTTCACATTGGCCTGCTGTGCAAATGTGCCCGGAGCTGCAAGCAGAAGCAATATGGCGGCCCGGTAACAAGCACCGGGCCAGTATCTTAGGTAATCTTGTTTCATGCTGAAAGTGTTTCGCCTGCAACGTTGTGCTGCTATCCTGAATAAAGACGGCGATTCTGCAAGATTACCCGGTCAGTGCAATGAAATCAGATTTTTTTTAATGCATTGAAGATGTTCTGATGCGGCTGCTCACCTTCAAATGTCTGCACAAGCTTACCTGCTTTGTTATAGATAGCAATGTAAGGGAACGACTTGATCTGGTAATAGCGCTGAACCGTGTACGAATATCCCTCCGTGCCAACCTTAATGTTAGGATAGGTGCCCAACTTATGCTGCGCCACAAAAGGTTTCAGCATTTCCATCGACTGGAAAGTGACCATCACAACCTGCTTGTTGGCAAACACGCTGTAATTTTTAAGCATGTCTTTCGTAAAATCCTGGCAATGTTCGCAATCAGGTGAAAAGTAGATCAAAACCACCGGGCCCGCGGCAAGCTGCGATGCAGTATACTGCTGCCCGTTGGTTAATTTTATCTGAAAAGGCGCGATCTTCTTATCGGCCAGGACAGACTGTGAAAAAGCGAAACTGCTCGCAAAAACGAAGAGAATGACGGGAATTATTTTCCGGAACATAAAACTGAATTCTTTTTGAATGAAGAATCCGCAAGTTATTAATGTTTGCTGTTTTATCCCGCTACCTTTTCGCTAAGTTTTTTGCGAATATTTGTCAGCTGATGAATATGTCTTTTCGAATGACAAACCACAAAATTCAGCCATTCCCAGCGGGTGAATGTGCCAATTCCCGGGAACTCAAATGCACTGGCTGTAAGCCGGAGATCCTGTTCTGCAGCCACTTTCCTGATTTCATCCCGCTCTTTTGTAAATGCTTCGATCAGCTCCGCCTTGTTATGCGGTCCGTCCGAGGGAACATTAAAGTCCGGTGCTTTAAGCTTCGTTGAAAAGTCCAGAAAGATGTTTTCAATTTCCGGAATATTAGCATCGACCGGTCTGTTGGTATCGGTTATATCGCCCAATAATACACCAGGCAAGCCGCTTTCTGATTTTAGAATGTGCTCTACAACCTGCCCGGCCGTCCAGCTTCCTTCAAAAGGCACTTCATTAATTTCTTCCTCGTCGAATGATTCGATGGCGTCCCTGAATTTTTTAGTTGTCCTATCTAAATCATCCAGCAGGGCAGTTGCGCTTGTGCCAGTTTCTGACAATTCCTTGATAATGACCAGCGCATGGTCCCAAGCATCGGACATCATTTCAAAATAATCGGCGCCCATATCACATTGCATATCCATGCGTGTGAGGCCATTTTCTTCTTTGAGACGATAAATTTCCTGAAAGCCGTTCATGCCTTGTGCCTCTTCGGTCTCATAATTTTCCACGCCGTCGTTGAGAACGCCATTGTATTCGATAACCAGCTCTTCGGCAGGCTTATTAACCTTAATCAAGCCTATAATTCCATTTTTGGACGCATCCGCAAAAATGACTTTACTGCCAGTCTGCCAATCCGTTTGGGCCTGCGTTCCATCGCTGAATGCGTTGAACCAGATCTTGTTTTTATTATTTGAAATAATGGTTTCCCAAACGCTTTCCTTCGGCGCATTCACTTCAATCGACTTCTTGATGAGCATAGTTTCCATGGTTCCTGAGTTTATTTGTTGAATGATGTTGCTTTACAGACTATTTTTCAAGGATAGTTTTCAGGTTTTTCAAACTGGATTCCAGGTCTTTGCCAAGGATTCCATCGATAAAAAGGTTGGTAATGTTCATGGGATATTTACTTTTCCCGGTCATGCCCCAGCTAACTCGGGTTTGATCATCAGCAACCGGCGTGGTCGTCATCGTCGCCAGCCCGACTCCCTCGAATGGCCGTACAAAGCGGACTTCAATATTCACAAGCTCACCTTCCGCAAGCTTCATAATTTCCTGTTCACCGGCACCGACATTCTTATCCTTACTGTCCCACGCATATTTAAAGCCGACCGTCCCGTCGACGCCGGCGTAAGTCTTCTTCATACCCGGATCCGCCATCACCCACTTGCTGTAATTGTCCTGGTTTTTCAAGAATTTGATATAATCATAAACCCGGCCCTTCGGTCTGTTAATCGATATCTCCCGCCGCACCTCGTATTCATTTTTAACAAATAATGCCACCACCAGCAGCAGGACAACGAGGCCAACGATCACTGCAAGAATTGTTAGGATAATCTTCATCGGGTAATAGGTTAAAGTTCAGGTCAGCAATAAGATGTAACAAACCTACAAGTCTTTTCCCAATCCCCCGGGGGGTGAATATGTCAAATGCAGGGGCCGAACGCGACAAAGATTATGACTCGTAATTGTTGGAAATTACAAGGCACCGTTTAATATCCAGTATATCTACAATTTCATTTTGCTAATGAAGGAATCCGATTGAATGGCTTCCTCAAACCCGATACCCGTAGCTATCCACGATCGTCCTGAACACACTATCCCGCTCGTGTTCGCTCGTGTAGATCCATCTGTCGAGGGTGGTGGACATGTAGCTGTCTTTTACGGTGATTTGTTTTTGGAATACGATGTGGAACTCGGCGCCGCTGCGGTCTAGCTTGAAGGTGTCAACATTATCGAGGTTGATCGCTTTTTTTTGTTTTTCGTCGTAAATAATAGTCGGCATGAAGATTGGATTGAATGGTTAAGTTATCACCATAAGTTGCTTTCATCCTTAGACTACTGACGGGAAGCCGCATACCTATTGAATGCGACAGCGTATTTTGTTATTTTTGAAAATATGAAGCATATATCAGTTCTTGTTCCACAGGGCGATGCTGCGCTCGGGACCATTGAGGGGCCTTTCAAGTTTTTTAATTTCGTAAACGACTTCCTGGCTGCTATGGGCCGCGAGCCGGCTTTTGATGTTCAGCTGGTGGGCATGACCGCTGATCCTCAAAAGTATAGCGGCGTTTTTACAGTGGTTCCGGATGTGACGATTCATGATCTGAAAAAAACTGATCTGGTCATCATTCCTGCTGTTAATGGTGATCGTGAAAGTGTGATCGAGATGAATAAGGCCTTTTTTCCGTGGATCATTGAGCAGCATGAGAACGGTGCGGAAGTGGCCAGCCTTTGTGTAGGCGCGTTTCTGCTCGCGGCCACCGGCATGTTGAACGGTAAAAGCTGCACAACACACTGGATGTCAGCTTCGGATTTCAAAAATATGTTTCCCGAGGTGAACCTGATGGACAACCGCATTATCACCGACGAAAACGGCGTGTATACCAGCGGCGGCGCAAATACGTTCTGGAATCTGCTCGTTTATCTCGTCGAAAAATACGTGGACCGGCAGATGGCGATTTACACGACCAAATTTTTCATGATCGAAATTGACCGCAATACGCAGTCGCCTTTCATTATGTTCACGGGCCAGAAAGAGCACGAAGATGTCGAAGTCAGAAAGGCGCAGGAATTTATAGAAAGGAGTTTTCAGGATAAAATTACAGTGGATCAGCTTTCCGAAATGTTCGCAATCGGCCGCCGGAGTTTTGAACGCAGATTCAAGAAAGCCACTTCCAATTCGATTGTGGAATACATTCAGCGTGTGAAGATCGAGGCGGCCAAGAAAAGCTTTGAAGTGAGCCGAAAAAATGTGACCGAACTGATGTACGAAGTGGGTTATACCGACACCAAAGCCTTCCGCAGTACATTCAGGAAAATCACTGGCCTATCCCCGGTTGAATACAGAAACAAATACAACAAAAGCCAGATCAGCGCCTGATCGCTTATTTCAATTCAGCGCTGACCACATTGATTTTACCATTTACTTCTATCGTGTCAAATGTGCCATTGGACTTCGTAGCCACTGCTTTCCCATTGACCTGATAATTTTTGAATTTCGCAGTCGGCAGCGCGATTTCCAGCTTCCAGCTTTCCTGCGACTGTGAAAGGTTCAGGCGGATGCTTTTTCCATTCCTTTTAAATGTATAATCCAGCGCATTGTCGCCTATGATCACATTTTCCAGACTTGCATCATTCCAGGACGATGGCATCTGCGGTTGAATGCGGATCAATTTTTTAGATGCAAATGGTTGTATGCCAAAGAATTGCTGAACGATCGGGTAAGCGTAACTGTATACATTCCAGGCCTGCGCCATCATGCCGTAATCCGGTGAAACCTCATAAATAGAACCAGGAAGCGCGAAGCTGAATGATTTTGTCATTCTTTTCAAATAACCCAATGCAGCATCCGGACGTCCGTAATTATTTTCGGAAATGGCCAGTACGCCCGTGGGAAGTGTCATTACTGCGCCTGTGTAAGTAAAAACTTTGTTGTTGCCAGCAACCGAACGCTCATCTTTCCCGGCCGACTCATCCCGGTCGATGCCGGTCACGAAGGCGCCGAAGGGGTTTACAAACTTGGAGGCTGTCTGCAACGCGGACAGCGCTTTTGCAGTATCGGCAATGCCGGTTTCCATGGGCGTGTTCACAACCCAATTGTGGTGCACTACAAATCCGCGCTTATTGATTGATTTCGAGCTCGTTATTTTGGCTTTCGCTGCTTTCAGCTCTTCCACTGCCCAGGGCTTTTTTAACGTGTCTGCACGGATGATGGCATCATCAATGAGGCTGATCGCCTGCTTTGGTGTGCCGATAAAATCTGCATAGGAGTTGCTTTCAGGAACCCAGAACTCCCGATTGATCTTGATGCGAAGCTTTTCCGCAATGCTGGAATAATGTTGAGCCAACTTTTTGTCCCCCATTTCCGTGGCAAGTTCGGCGGCGTCGGCGAAGGCTTTTTGGGTGTACGCAGCAACGTCGGTCATTTCGCTGTTCATGCCGTGGATTTCCATCATGCCAAATCCATCAGGCAGCAGGTTACCATCTTTGTCATTCTCTTTGAGCAGCCAGTTCAATCCTTTTTTAAGGGTAGGAAAATATTTTTTAAGAAATTCCTTGTCACCGGTCCAGCGATAAACCTGCGCCACCAGCGAGGTGAATTGCGGCGTTTCGTTAATGTTGCCAGGATTGTAAACAGCGCCGTTCGTGGAGGTTTCATGCATAATGCGGCCATTTCCATTCATTTTTTCCGAGAGTTTGTGAACCACTTCAACTGCATTTTTTACCAACTCAGGCTGACCTGTGGCAATGAGCCCTTTGAGCGCATATTCGCTGTCCGCACCAAACCACCAGGGATAATCCGGAGCGCCGGCAGACAATCCGCGGCCAATTTCAGGCACATCGCGGATGAGCCAGTCGGTGTTGTACTTGGTCCAGCGAAAGGCTTGTTCCAGGTTTTTGTCGGGAATTGTCAGTTTGGTTTTAGAATCAATGGATTTATATCGCTCTTTCTTTGCGAGCAGTAATTTAGCGGCATTCGCCTGTGTTTCTGTAAATGTTTTTCGGGCGTCTTCTTTTGATTTGTAGGAACCGGAAATGGTTATAGAAAGGCTTATGGCACTGTTTCCCTCAATAGCAAGCTCATATTGCAGCGAAGCGGAAACACCCTTTCCCTGGGGTTTGTAATCGCAAGTGATGGCCTTCTGCTGATGAGATTTGGGCGACATGGCAGCGCCAAACATTACATACCAATCATTCAAACTATCCTTAGCGATCCAGCTGTGCGACGCCTCGTCCCATGTAGTCACATCCGGGCCATCAACCATATTGGTTCTTTCACCCAGCCAAACCGGGCGGAGATCGGTATAACCATTGAAATCAAACTGAATGTTGAGCTTGTCTTTTCCTTCATTGATAAAAGTGTATTCCACCACCACAGCCTCTTTGCCATCTGGCACGAACTGGAAACGCTCTACTTTCAACCCTGGAAGCCCGGTTGTGAAAACGTGTTTATTTGCAAAAGGGAAATTAACGAATGTATCTGCCTTTGTGAGACAAGCAGACTGATTATCAACCGTCACGGAAGCTGCAAAGCCATCCATCAGCTTGATCAGATGATCCCAGATGCCGCCCATTTCGCCTGTAACATGCCAGCCAATATCCGGAAATGTCCCATTTTGATGGCCCACCATGTAAACGCGATCGCCCGCAGTAATGTAAGGCGTATTGAGATAAATACTTTTGCCCCGAATGTTCTCCGTATCGCTGACCACACTTTGCAGATTCTGCGCATTACGATCAGTTTTCGAGCATTCAAGAAAGAAAATGGAGCAAAAGCCAATCAAAATCAGCAAATTTCTCAGTCTGCCAGGGGCTGTTTTCATGAAAAAAAAATGTTATCAGGGAGATTTCGGGCTAACCCGACAACGCTTCAAGATAACACTTTTAAATCATGCATAAATTACCTGATTTCTTTCCCGCTCAGCAGGCAGCTAGCACGGGTTTCGAAGCTTACCCTTGTAAAACCGACAGGATATTTCCTGCAGGATCCTTGAACCAGGCTACGGAAGGTTTTCCGCGGCTAATGTTGTTGTCGTCCGTTTTTAGCCCTGGAAAATCGTAGCTTTCAAATGTTACACCCAGTGCTTTCAGGTCTTTTACAGCTGTGTCAATGTCGTCGACCGGGAAGTTGAGAACCGTGAATGTGGCAGGCGTATGATTTGGTTTTTCATACAGGATCACGTCGCTGCTTCCCGCAATGTGCAGTTGCAGCAAGCCCATTTCTTCCACTTCGGAGAGGTCAATGCTCAGGACATTTCCGTAAAAAGCCTTTGCTTTTTGCAGATCGTCCACGGAAAATCCACTGAATGCTTTTGTTTCTCTAAACATGATTTTCAAATTTTATTGATGACTAGATTTCTCCCTCTGCTTGAATTGCGTCGGCTTCTGTAAATGCAGGTTCCGGTTTCTTATAGATCTGAGATAACTGATGATACGCCTTCGATCGCATTGCAATTAATGTTACAATAAGTCCCAGAATGCCGGTTACAGTAAATAAAAGTGCCAGCCCACGTGCAGTGCCTGTCCCGAACCACGAGCCGATAAGGTCCACACCGGCGCCGGTTGTCATGAATGGTATGAAGACAAATTTGGCGATGGGTCCTATCATGAAGGCAGTGATAGGAGATGCGGCTTGCTCAATGCTTTGTGCAAAACCAAAAACGCGTCCCTGTCTCTCATGCGGAATTACTTTTTGCAGGATCGTTTGTTCCGTTGCTTCCACAACGGGGATCAGGCAGAGATAAATGAACATGCCAATGCCCAGCAATATGATGGATGCCTGAATTGTGAAGAATATACAGACCGTCCACATGATAATGTTGGCAACAAACAATGTACGCAACGGCTTCTTTCCCAGGCCTTTTTTGGCAACAACGAGCCCGCCGACAATAAATCCAAGGCTTAACACACCCCACAATATTCCCCAGACCTGAACCGAAACCAGCGAAAGGCCGTAAGCGTCCATGAGCGACATGAACACGCCGCCGAGAAAATTATTGAATGTATTGAAGAAAATCAGCCCGAAGAGGCCCGGTACTAATCCTACAACGGCGATAGTACCCTTGATATCAATGCTTTCCAGGTGCGAACCCGTCTGAACGATCTCCTTTTCAGGAATATGGATTGTGAATAAATGCAGCAGCACTGCGATGGTTAACCCAACGGCCAGTGCCAGCATCCAAGTCATGCCCAGAAACCCGATTACAAGACCACTGAAAATAGATGCTACTAAAAAGGAAACACCATTAACGGTCCCAACCAGACCATTTGCCTTGTCACGTTCGTCTTCCTCGATCAGAATGGTAACAACAGTTGAAATGGCGATGGCCCGGATATTGCCGACCAATGCGCCCAGTAGGCAAAGGACAATCAAAACCCAGAGTCCGATGCTGCCTGGATTCTTGAAATCGGCTTCAGGTGTTAAAACATAGGTGAGCAACGCCAGAATATATAGGATCAATGTTGCAATGCCTGAAATGGTCATCGAGGTTTTTTTCTTATAACGGTCCACGATGGAGCCCAGGAAAAAGCCGGATAGTGCAACGGTTGCGAAGTAAATCCCTGCCATGACCGAGGTGGCAATGACGGATTTGGTTTCCAGATATACCCAAAAAGTAACCGCGAACCAGACGAAGGTGTTCGTCAGGGTCGCGGCCAGGGAATTAGCTAAAATGGAATAAAACGTTTTCATGGCTAATAGTAAGTAGATGTGTCGTGCTGAAATGGATCCAATTCCGACATTACAAAATTACTACATCAAGCCATCATGCAGAGAGGTGTTATAAGACAATTTCAGGGTGGAATTGTGCCATTCTCCGCATGCCGTTTGTGGTAACTTTCATCAGGGAACGCTGCGAACGGGTACCGTCTGCTGCACAGGCTGCGTTTGCTGTACAGGTTGGGCTTGCTGCACCGGCTGTGACTGCCGGGCGGGCTGCGTTTGCTGAACATGCTGTCTGGTTGCCGGAACGGTCGTTGTTCTGTTGGTCGTCGTTGTGGTTGTTGATGTCGCAGGTTGCATTACACCGGGCGTTGTTTGTGTGGTTGTGGTGCCATTCTGTGTCTGCACATTCGTCTGGGTTTGCCCGTTAGATCCTGTTTGTGGTGTTGCAGTTGTAGTTTGCTCAATCTCAGTTACTTGCTCAACAGGCTGTGTCGTTGCAGGCATGTATCTTTCAGGCATTGTGGCCGGATCCTGCGATGTATTTACCTTAGGAACCTGTCCTTGCTGCACCACAGGGACCGGATCTGAAACGACGCTTGGATCCGCAGCTTGCGTCGCCCCCTGAATTTGTCCAGTCGGTTTTGGCTGATATTCGCTGTATGGCCTGGCGGGCTGTCCCGGGCCTGAGCTTGGAATTTTGCCGGTAGGAGCGGGCCGGGACCCGATTTTTTGTGCGTGTGATTCAACAAAAAATGCTTCTGCTAAAACCATTGCAGAAAATAATGTTACGGTCAGAATCTTCATATAGTGTTGGATAGATTGAATGATAAATGTAATCCTATTCACAATCTTACCAAAACCATTCCAACGAAAACAGCACTGCGCTATCAAAACGCAGGCTGTTCCGGTTCAATTCATGGCTAATAGATGCTGATGATGTGGCTGAATGTTGTTCTACCGATCCCAGAAAGCAGGCGGCTCAACACCCAGTGCGCGCAGATACACATATCCCTGTCCGCGGTGATGGATCTCGTTATCGATCAGATAAATGATTGTGTTCAGGATTGTGTTCTCATACATTCCGAACGCAGCTTCACTTTCCTCAAATCGCTCAGCACGGATCTGCGGCCAGAGCGTGTTAATGTATTCAGTTACCAGGTCCCAAAGGTTCAGCACTTCCTGTTTTGTCGGCGGTGGAGGCGTTGAGTGATCCAGAACGGGATCACCAAAAGTCCAGTCACCGAATGCAATGCCGCGGATTCCGGGTGCTGCCAGGCCGATCATTTCCATCGTCAGCAAAGAGAATGGACGCATGCCGCCGATGGAGAAATTGTAAAACGCATCCTCAGGAAATGCTTCGATTACCCTGCGCGTCAGCGCGCGGTGTCCCTGCCAGTGATTGAGCAGTGCTTCGGTTGTGAGTAGTGCTGGTGAAACAGCGGTTTCATTGGTGAAGGTGTTGTTGGTTTCCATTGTCAAAGGTTTTTAGTGATTTTTTGTTTGAACAATACAAAGGAAACATGGCCTTATGACAGCAGTATGTCAGCAGGTTTTTGAGTGTGAAAAATATTTTTTTTGGCTAAAATGATTTTACTAAACACTGTTTATTATATTTACGACGAAAACACTGAAACATGGCGATCAAAGAGAGAAAAGAGCGGGAGAGGCAGGATATGCGCAATCTGATCATTGATTCCGCCACGCAGCTGTTTTTAAAGCAAGGTTATGACAAAACCTCCATCCGGACCATTGCGGAGGACATTGAATACAGCCCGGCTACCATTTATTTATATTTTAAAGACAAGGATGAAATTTTTTACGTCATCCACGAAAATGCATTCGCATTACTGGACAAGCAGTTCCGCAAGCACGATGGAATCGAAAACCCTTTTGACCGATTGATCGCTGTTTGCAAGACTTATGTCAAGTTCGCGATGGACAACCCCGATTACTACGATCTGATGTTTATCATGCGCGCACCGCTCTCGCAGATCAAATCTGAGGAAAAATGGGATGCCGGTGAATGTGCATTTGAATATGTGGTGGATACGATCGCCGCCTGCCTGGAAGCGAATCTTATCAAACCGATGGACAAATATGTCCTTGCGATATCCGTGTGGTCCTTTGGGCACGGGTTGGTCTCCCTGTATGTGCGTGAAAGATTGTCCATTATGGATATGCCTAACGACGTAATGCTTCACATGATGGAAAGCTCCGTCAACTTTTTTTTAGAAAACCTGAGAGTGTAAAAAAATTTAGCCATGAGTAAACAGTGTTCACTAAATAAACGTCATTTACATCCCAGTAAATGGCCTGACCGTCTACGTCGAAAACTGCTACTTTTCGCAGTAATGACTTTTATTACCCAAACGCTTTTTGCGCAAAACCGCGTGCTGGATGCTTACATAAGCCAGGGATTGAAGAACAACCAGGGATTGAAACAACAGGATTTTTTGCTGCAAAAGAGCCTGTATGCACTGAAAGAAGCCAAAAGTTATTTCCTGCCGGAAGTCAATTTCAACACATCCTATCTGGATTCACGCGGAGGAAGGAAGATCAGCATTCCGATCGGTGATCTGCTGAATCCGGTTTACACATCTTTGAACCAGCTTACGAGCTCGTCGGCATTTCCGCAGGTCGAGAATGTAAACCAGACATTTAATCCCAACAATTACTATGACGCCAAATTCCGCACCTCGCTGCCGCTCTACAATCCGGAAATAGGGGTTAATACCAAGATTCGGAAGGAACAAATCCAGTTCCAACTGGCTGATTATGAAGTGTATAAGCGCGAATTGGTCAAGGAAATCAAGCTTGGTTACTATGCTTACCTGCAATCCGAAGAAGCGATCCGCATCCTGGAAAGCGCCGTAACGCTGGCCCGGGAAAACCTGCGCTTCAATCGCGTGCTCGTGAGTAATGATAAGGCAATAAGGACAGTTGTGAGCCGCTCGGAGAATGAACTGATCGGGTTGGAAGCAAAATCGGAAGAAGCCAGGTATCAATCCAAAAGCGCAGCGGCTTATTTCAACTTCCTGCTGAACACGCCCCTGGACTCTAAAATAGAAACTGGCGACAACATCCAGACCGAGCTGGCGCCGGGACCAGGCACATTGGCCAAACGCGAGGAATTGTTGAAACTGGAATCGCTCGGCAGGATCAACACGCTTTCCGCCCAGCTGGAAAAAGCGTCTGCCCTGCCGAGGTTAGCAACGTTTATAGACCTGGGTTCGCAAGGTGATTTCCTCAATTTTAACAATGATACGCGTTATTATCTGTTCGGGCTTACGCTCGACTGGCGCGTGTTTGCGGGTAATCGCACGCAATACCGAACCAAGCAGGCACTACTGGATGGTAAAGTGACGGGCGAGCGCATCAGTCAGGCGGAGCAGCAGCTGGAACTGGAAGCGCAGACGGCTGCTAACAAACTGAATGCAGCCATCAAAATATACCAGGCATCCAAAAGCCAAACGGCACTTTCCCAGCAATATTACCAGGATCAGCAGAAGCTTTACCGCGAAGGCCAATTGCTTTACATTGAGCTACTTGATGCGCAAAACAGGCTCATCAGTGACCAGTTGCAGCAAAGTATTTCCTATATGATCATGCAGACACGTTCCGCAGAGTTGGAGCGTGCGCAAGCCAGTTATTCATTCTAAACTTTAAATATGCCATGAAAAATACGATCAAGACGGGCATGATGATGCTCATCCTTTCGGCCACTCTGCTTGCGTGCAAGGAAGAAAAGAAAGTGGAAGAAACGGACCCGACTATTCCCGTAAAAATCATCAGTTCGGCAGCATTAACCCAGTCGCAACCCGTGCAGACTTCTGGGTTGCTTGGGACTGAAAATGAGGCAAACCTGTCCTTTAAAGTGGGCGGAATTATTAATACTATCCTGGTAAAAGAAGGCGACAAAGTGCGTAAAGGACAGCTTTTGGCAACACTTAATGCCACAGAATTTGCAGCGCAAATGGCACAGGCAGAGGAGAATTTTATGAAAGCCAAGCGTGACGCCCAACGCACCCAGAACCTGTTTCGCGACAGCGTAAATACAAAAGAACAGCTGGAAAACAGCCTTACCACCTTGCATGTGGCCGAAAAGCAACTGGACATTGTCCGCTTCAACCTCTCGCAGGCTAAAATTTACGCGACAACGGACGGCGTGGTGATTCAAAAGTTGAAGAATCCCGGCGAGCAAGTGGCGGGCGGTTCGCCGGTGTTGTATATCAGCAGCACAAATAACAAGGATTGGGTGATCAAGTGCGGCTTAACGGATAAGGATTGGACGCGCTTGAAAGGCGGCGAAAAAGCAGAAATCGTCTTTGACGCTTATCCGCAAACTTTTTCAGGAAGCATTGCAACACTCTCACAAGGCAGCGATGCGGGTTCAGGTTTATATCAGGCCGAAATCCGGCTGGATAAGCAGCCCGCCAAGCTCGCAAACGGTCTTTTTGCTAAGGTTAGCATTTATCCGAAACAAAAGACAGAGATGATATCCGTCCCGGTGGATGCCTTGATAGAGGGCGACAGCGACAGCGCTTTTGTGTTTGTGGCAGCGAATGGGAAAGCATTGAAAAAGCAGGTTAAAGTAGCGTTTCTGGAAGGGGAGAAGGCATTTATTCTTTCAGGGATTGATGCCGGTGCGCAGATCATCCGGGAAGGTTCAGCTTATCTGGCAGATGGCTCGGCAATCAAAATAGTTCAGTAACATTCAAACCCCTACGTCATGAAATTACCTGAATTTGCCGTTAAGAATTACCAGTTTACATTGGTGATTTTCCTGGCCGTGCTGGCGCTGGGCGTTTATTCGCTCTTTACGATGCCGCGCAGCGAAGATCCCGACATTCATCCGCCTCAGTTCACCGTAGTCATTGTTTACCCCGGTGCCAGTCCGAAAGATATGGAGCAGCTGGTGGTGGACCCGATGGAAAAAAAGATCAACGAGCTGGACGATATGAAGCACGTTATTACGGACATCAACGACGGGCTGGCCGTGATGCAGGTGCAGTACAAATACAGTTCCGATCCTGATGACAAATACCAGGAGCTGGTTCGGGAGATCAATAGTCTGAGAAACAGCTTGCCTGCGGACATTAACGACATTCGGATCAACAAGCAGATCCCGTCGGACGTGAGCATTTACCAATATGCATTGATCAGCGAAAATGCTTCCTATGCGCAGCTGAAAAAGTATTCCAAAGAATTTAAGGAGCGACTTGAAAAGGTCAAATCGCTGAAAAAGGTCGAGTATGCCGGCTTTCCGGAACGCCAGGTGAAGGTTAGCCTCAATTTGGAAAAAATCGCCCAGCAAAAGCTGACGCAGAACCAGATCATCAGTGCTTTACAAAGCGAGAATGTGAACATTCCGGGGGGCAGCATCAGTATGGCGACCAAAAAGCTGAACATTAAGACCAGCGGAAATTACCGGACGCTGGATGAGGTCGCAAACACAGTTGTATCTACGTCCGGCGGGAAGATCGTTTACCTGAAAGACGTTGCGGATGTGAAGCTGGGATATGAAGACGAAACGCACATTACACGCTTGAACGGTTTCCGGTGCAGCTTCGTGAATGTAAGCCAGAAAGAAGGTGAGAACATTATAGCAGTCCAGGACCAGGTTGCACCCATTGTTGCGAGCTTTGAAAAGGAGCTCCCGTCGAACATTGATCTGGTTAAAGTTTTTGATCAGGCCAAAAGCGTTGACATTCGTTTATCTCATTTCGCAAGGGATTTTGGCATTGCCATCCTGCTTGTGTTGCTGACTTTGCTGCCGCTGGGCTCTCGGGCGTCGGTGGTGGTGATGATTTCCATTCCGCTTTCACTCAGTATCGGGCTTACAATGATGAACTTGCTGGGCTACAATATCAACCAGCTGAGCATTGTAGGGATGATTGTGGCCTTAGGGATCCTGGTGGACGACAGCATAGTGGTGGTCGAGAACATTGAGCGTTATTTGCGGATGGGTTATGGCCGCGTCGAGGCCGCCGTGAAAGCGTCCTCGCAGATCGGTATGGCGGTTGTGGGTTGTACGATTTTATTGATTTTTGCCTTCTTACCACTTGTTTTCCTGCCGGAAGGCGCAGGCGATTTTATCAGAAGTCTGCCGCTTTCTGTAATTACCACGGTTTTCGCATCCATGCTGGTGTCGCTTACGATCGTTCCGTTTTTGTCCAGCATTATTTTGAAAAAGCATGCGAGCGCGGAAGGTAACTTATTGCTGCGTGGCATGAAGAAAGGCATTCACAAAACTTACGGAAGTCTTTTGGACAAAGCATTGAAATGGCCTGCTGTTACATTGGTGCTGGCCGGATTGATCTTCGCAGGGTCACTCGCGCTGGTCCCGCTGATCGGGAATAGTTTGTTTCCAAAATCAGAAAAACCAATGTTCCTCATCGACATTGAAACACCGCAGGGCACCAATTTGAAAAAGACGAACCAGGTGACACGCTATGTCGAAGGGATTTTAAAACAGGAACCCCAGATCACTTCGTTTGCAACCAATGTGGGAAAAGGAAATCCAAGAGTCTATTACAATGTTATCCAGCGAAATGAAAGTGAGAATTTTGCCGAGATTTTTGTGCAGGTTGAAGGACTCGAAACCGAGGAAAAAGTGGAGGTTATCGAGCGGTTAAGGAAAAAGCTGGAACGTTACCCGGGTGCGGAAATCAAGGTGAAGGATTTTGAACAAGGTCCGCTGATTGAGGCGCCGCTTGCTTACCGCATTTATGGCGAGAATCTTGACGATCTGCGAAAAACCGCATTCCGCGTGGCTGATATGCTGAGCAAGGTGGAAGGGACGATCTATGTGAACAATCCCCTGCAAGTGCAGCCCACAGACTTGAAAGTGAACATTAATAAGGAGAAAGCAGGGACGCTGGGCATTTCATCGGCCGACATTGACCGTACCGTGCGGCTCGGCACGGCGGGACTGAATGTAGCCACGTATCGCGAGGATGTTGGAAAAGCAGATAATTATAATGTGAATGTGTCTGTTTCCCGGAATGCGACCATCCAGGATTATAGTGTTTTTGACAAATTATATGTCACGTCCGCATCCGGCGCGAACATTCCCTTAAAGAATGTGGCCAACATTGAATTCGAAAGCTCACCGAACCAGATCCGGCATTATGATAAGGACCGCTATGTGACGGTTTCGTCCTTTGTGAAGCCGGGTTACAATGTGCAGCGCATCAACGAGGACATTACAGCCAAGCTTGGGCAGTTCAAATTTGCAGATGGCCAGACCTTTACTGTGGCAGGTGAAAAGGAAAGCCAGCAAGAAAGCTTCGGCGGTTTAGGCTTGATCATTCTGGTTACCATATTCGGTTTTTTGGGTGTATTAATTTTGGAATTCAAGACATTCAAGAGCATTCTGATCGTGCTTTCCGTGATTCCTTTGGGCATAGTAGGCGGCCTGGCAATGCTTTTCCTGACCGGTGAGACGCTTTCTTTCACGGCAACGATCGGTTTTATAGCATTAGTAGGCATTGAGGTGAAAAACTCACTGCTGGTTGTGGACTTTACCAATCAGCTACGTGCACAGGGAATGGGGATTGAAGAAGCCATTATTGAAGCCGGGGAAATCCGGTTTGTGCCGATCCTGCTTACTTCGATGACCGCGATAGGTGGTTTGCTGCCGCTTGTGTTCGAATACAGCGCGCTTTATTCGCCCCTGGCGCTGGTGTTAATCGGCGGATTGATCAGCTCTACATTGCTTTCGCGGCTTGTTACGCCGGTGATGTACAAACTTCTTCCGCCGTCGATCGAGCATGTGGCTAAGGAAGAAGCGATGCTGGAACCTCAGTTTTAAAATTGTCGGCACAGGTCATTGGTAGAATCCAAAAAACGGCACCAGCAAGAGTAACGCGGTTCTATTGCTGGTGCCGGTAATAACATATGACGAGGAGGGATTAACGTGCACTAAGTTGGTCAGACATTTCCTGGTGCATCCGAGTCTTCTTTTGTGCGTTCCCCACTTGTCCGCTGTGCCATCGGCAGACCGAGAGAATTAATAAGAGAATAAGCAGGAAGGATTGCAGAAAGAAATACTTGTACTTGACCAGTCGCATGGATTTCACTGAGAAGATGTCTAACACTTCAAATGTAGGAATAACCCCTTGCAGACCTGAAATTGGAGCATTCCAAAAACATTCCAATTTGAAATGCACTGATAGCTTGCGGGTTATCTTTTCGATTCAGTTTTCAATTACTCCCTCAGATTGTAGTAACCACATCCCTCAAATCCGATTCTTCCGGGAGGTTCAGTTTTTTGCGGATCCTGTGGCGGATTACGCGCACACTTTGCACGGAAATTCCGAGCGTGCTGGCCATTTCTTTATAGGTAAGGTTCAGTTTGGCAAGCGCCATGAACCGGGTTTCGGCAGGCGTAAGACCGGGAAGCTTTTCCCTTAACCGTGAGAGGTAACCTACGTGTATTTTTTCAAACAGACTTCTGAAATATTCCCATTGTTCGTCGGTCAGGATCGTAATGTTCTGCAATTCCTGAACGGTTTCTTCGCTCTCGTTCATGCCGTACCGCGCGCTGAGCTCTTCTACGAGCTGGGTTTTTTCCGAAATGCTTCGCGTAAACTCTTCCAGCTGGATGGAAGCAAAGTTTAGTTCCTGTTCCGCTTTGGCTAGCTGATCGTTGATAGCACGCTGTTTTTCACGGTTTTTGTAATAGTGGGTTTTATAAAAATACAATGCGACTACAACCAGCAGCAGCACCAGAATGAGCAGGATATTCCGCTCCAATGTTTTGATCTGCTTTTCAGTGGCGATTCGCTCCATAGCGGACCGGTGTGCCTGTATCTGTGCCTTTTCTCCGGCCCGGAGCATTTGAATCGAATTGAAATCCTGTTCAAAAATGTTCCTGATGCGCGCCGCAGAGTCGAGATAAACATTGGTTAAGGCGAAGTGGCCTCTTGCGGCGTGGACTTTGCCGTAAACCTGGTAAAGCAGTTCGAGCGGCTTATCATTCCCGCAACGTGCCACAGCCTCCCGCGCCAGGTGCATCTCTTTTTCAGCTTTCGCAATATTGTTCTGCCGAAAGTGAATGTCGGCAAGCATTGCGCGTGATCTGGCAACCTGACTGTAATCCGAAATAAGCACAGCCTGATCGACATTTGCTTCCAAAAGTGGGATCGCTTCAACGTATTTTCCACGCAGATAAGCTGTATGGCCCAGGTCTCCAAGTGCTATGCCTTTCCAGACATTGTAGTCGTCAATGCCCACATTTTGCAGGATCCGTTTGAAATAATAATCAGCAGATTCCATAAATCCGGTTTTAATGTAGCTCAGGCCGATGGTGTTCAATGCGGTGTTATGCACGCCACGATGTTCCTGAATCACATTGGCCGTCAACGCTTCCCGTGAAAAACTGATGGCATTTTTGTAATCGCCGAAATAATAGTAAGCTTCGCCGATCTGGGTAAGGAAGTAAGCTTTTTCTGGAAAATGCTTATCTGAGATCTTTGTCAACAGCGGGTGTATGGTCAAATATTCCTCAAATGCGCGCTCATAATTTTGGTATCATACCAATACAAATGCGCCAGGAACCTTCTCGCCCGGAGATGGATCTGCATGTTCTCGGCATCGTAAGATTTTGCTATTAAGGCTTTAAGATCCAGGATATGCCGCTTGGAAGCTTTTTTATCAACTTCCCGATTCAGCATGATCTTCATAAATTCTGCTTCCAGGACCAAATCGTCATCGTTGTTCTTCGCAGCGACTTGTTTGAGCGTTTCCAGTGATTTGTAACCGGATGCTCTGTCACCGCTATTGATATGAAGGTCAATAAATCGCCGGAGGGCCGTGTAGCGCTCGGTGGGGGGCTTATTTACAATGTTATCGAATTGAGCATCAGCAACAAATGCTGAAAATAGAAGGCATATTAAAATGAAACATTTACTAAAAATGCGTTTCATTAATGTTCGGGAGGGTTAGGTTTGGGTTGTTGAGCCTGATTGCCACCGAAGGCAAATGTGTTAAAAAATGGCGGCCATTTCTGACCGCCCGCAACCCACAACAAAAGAGTGGCACAGTATTAATCTGCGGTTACACAATTGTAGTCCTTGACTAATCTTAGGTTTTGAAACCTGTATTTGTGTTCAGCCATCACTTTAATTTATGGAAAACAGCAAAATTAATTGCTTGCAACTCAACTGTAAACAGCTGGTGCCACGATAAATCGGTTCCGATAAAATGATGAAAGAGGTTGCAGGTGCTAAGCTAATACAAATCCCGACCACATCAAATTTTTCATTTCAGGTGCTAAAATGAGACTTGGCATAAGTTTTATAATTTTATTAGAGTTCTATGGAAAATTTAAAACAACAGAAAAACGAAGGAAGATTAATCATTGTAGCCTATCGATTGCCATTTAAAATCGTCAGGGAAAACGATCAGGTGCAATTATTCCAAAATTCAGGAGGCCTTGTTTCGGCTGTACTCTCCCTGGTTAAAGATAAAAATGGGCCCGTATTCAACGAGGGTGATAAGATCCAGTGGGTCGGTTTCTCGGAGAATACCAGGGAAGAACTGGAAGGCCAATCGCTTACCAATGATGACTTTCAGGCGCACCCGGTTTTTATTCCGGATGATGTGAATGAAAATTACTACGAAGGTTTCTGCAATAATCTGATCTGGCCGCTATGCCATTATTTTCCTTCCCTCGCGCGGTTCAATGATGAATATTTTGAGGCTTATCAAATTGCTAATAAACTGTTTTTTGATAAAATTCAGGAAATCATACAACCGGGTGATGTGATTTGGGTACAGGATTATCAGCTGATGCTGCTGCCCGAAATGATCCGCAGTAAATTTCCTGATAATAAGATAGGATTCTTTTTCCATATTCCTTTCCCGTCGTTCGAACTGTTCCGCTTGCTGCCCGTTACCTGGCGTAAGGCCATTGTGAATGGAATTTTGGGAGCAGACGTGGTTGGTTTTCATACAAATGACTATGTTGAATATTTCCTGAAAGCAGCGCGGCTTGTGTCGGGCTATGGAAACAAGCTGCATTACATTAACATGAGCAACCGGATCGTGAAAGTTGATTCATTCCCTATCAGCGTAGACTTTGAGAAATTCAATGATGCGTACGACGAACCTATGGTTGCAGAGGCGCGCAACGAAGTAAGGCAATCTCTGAATCAGAAGATCATATTTTCGGTGGACAGGCTGGATTATTCCAAAGGCATTATTCACCGGTTGCGCGGTTTTCAGCGTTTTTTGGAAAGATATCCGCAGTGGCACGAAAAAGTTTCGTTCGTTATGGTCGTGGTTCCCTCAAGGGACACCATCGAGCAGTATCAGCAGATGAAATCGGAGATCGACCAGACGGTGGGCCGCATTAATGCGGATTATGGAAACATTTACTGGCAGCCGATCATATACCAGTATCGCTCAATGCCTTACCATGAACTGGTAGGCATGTACACGGCGAGCGATGTTGCATTGATCACACCTGTCCGCGATGGAATGAACCTTGTTTGCAAGGAATATGTGGCAAGCCGCAAGGACCGGAAAGGTGTGCTTATCCTGAGTGAAATGGCCGGTGCGGCTGCTGAACTCGGAGAGGCGTTAATTATTAATCCACTTGATGTCCAGGACATTGCGGATGCTATTAAAATAGCTTTTGAAATGCCCGAAGAGGAGCAGACAAAGCGGATGGATGCTATGCGTGAACGTATCAAAGCGTACGACGTGTTTGCCTGGACAGAAGACTTTTTTACCCAAATGACCATGTTAGAACAAGAGCACGAGCGCCTGAGACAGGTTTTTCTTACCAATAAAGGCATCGACGCCATTCGTCATGCCTATACATCTGCAACCAATCGTATCCTTTTCTTTGACTACGACGGCACCTTGGCGCCCATCGTGCCGGATCCTTCCAAAGCCATTGTATCGGAGGATGTTAAGAAACTGATCCTGGAAATTGCGAAGAGGGATACGGTCATTATCATTAGCGGACGTGATCGTCATTTTCTGGATAATCTCTTTAAAGACCTTCCTGTTCATATCATTGCCGAACATGGGGCACTAATACGCACCAAAGGAAGTGATCAGTGGGTTTTGAATGAGAATTATGAAGAAAACTGGAAAGAGAGCATCCGTCCGATTATGGATATTTATGCCAAGCGGTGCCCGGGTGCATTTGTTGAGGAAAAAGAAACTTCGCTAGCATGGCATTATAGGACAGCCGACGATAAAGAATACGCCCAGAGACGTGCGCAGGAGCTGCTTTGGCAACTCAAAAACTACATCCAACCGGAGCTGAATTTGCAGGTTATCGATGGTAGCAAAGTTGTCGAAGTTAAAAAGACCGCATTTAACAAAGGAACCGCATCCCGGGCTTTTGTTGAAAATGGTAACTATGACTTTGTACTGGCCATCGGTGATGACACTACGGACGAGGATATGTTCGAAGCACTTCCCGAAACTGCTTTCACGATCAAGATCGGCGACGATTTGTCCGCAGCCAGAAACCACATTAAAAGCCAGGAAGAAGTTTTTCATTTCCTTAACTTTATGGTTTCATCCATCGCGGAATAAAAAGACATGCAAGAAGAGCTTCGGCTGCTGCGAAAACTTATAGAATCAGTCAGGCCGCTGAATGACGAAGACTGGGATGCATTTTCGGGAATATGGAAACCGTATACAGCCGGTCGTAAGGAAGTAGTTACGACGGCTGGCCAAACCGAAAATTATTTGTATTTCGTCGTCAAAGGCATTCAGCGGGTTTATTATCTGGACGATCAGCACCGCGAGGCAACGCTGGCTTTTATGTATCCGCCTTCGTTCGGTGGCGTTGTGGATTCACTGCTCCTGGGCCAGCCTTCCAGGTATTATTATGAAACACTTACCCCATCAGAATTTCTGCGAGCTCCCGTCAACGACTTGCAAGCAATGATGGCTAAGCACGTGGCAATTGCCGATATGGTCCGGCTTGGCGTTACCCAAACGCTTTCCGGCATCCTGGAAAGACTGGTGGAAGTGCAGTGCTTTTCTTCTGAAGATAAATTCCGGAACTTGCTTCGCCGCAGCCCGCACATATTACAGCTAGTGCCACACAAGTATCTGGCCAATTACCTGGGCATAGACGCAACGAATTTTAGTAAGTTGATAAATAAGGTCAGGATTTGAAATGTTGGTTTTTACCAAAAAATTATCCCGCCGCGGTTCTCATTTTTGCATTATAAAACAATAGCAAAATGAAACCTGTAAACAAAGCCGAACTGCTACGAAACCTGGAAGATAGGGTAGAGGAGCACATTTCCGAAGCCATTGCCCTCTTTCAGAACCTCAGCAATGCCGAACTTAACAAGCCGTCCCCAACTGGTGGCTGGAGCATAGCACAATGTCTGGACCATCTCAATAGTTACGGAGACTTTTATTTGCCACACATTAAAAAAGGTTTGTTAAATTCAGCTGATGCCCATACTTCTGAGTTTAAAAGCTCCTGGTTTGGTGCGTATTTCACAAAAATGATGGACCCGGAAACTGGTAAAAAGAAATATAAGGCAATGAAAGGTCATATTCCTCCCTCAGATCTGAGCGGCGCGAAAGTTGTGGGGGAATTTCTGCGGCAACAGGAAGCATTAATGGACTATATCAGGAAAGCCCGTAACAAGGATCTTGGTAAAATTAAAATTCCCATATCCATCTCCAAGCTGATTAAGCTTCGGCTTGGAGATGTGTTTCAGTTTCTGATTGCCCACAATGAGCGGCATATGCAACAGGCAAAACGGAATTTGATGAGCGCGAAAGCAGCAAAAAACGGCTAGGTTAGCGACAGTCCTTTCGGTTCGCTCAGATTTTCCAGCTTTACAAAATGACAAACGTATCCCGCTGAACGTAAGACAGCCTGGATCTTTGAAAAATCAGATAACTCTGAGGTTAGGGTCAATAACAAATCCTGAAAATCGTAAGCCCAGTGCTTCACATTCAGTTGTTTAAGGCAGTCGTGCAATCGCTGGAAGGATTTGTTGTTCTTTATTTTGGTTCGAAATGATATTTTATATGTATTACGCATGTTACTCGAAATTTATGAAGGGATAGTCCGGAATGAAACCTGGTCAAGCATTGGAATATTGGCCTACTAACGTTTATCAAAGATGGCGCTTATTTATAATAATTACAAATAAGTAAATGTTAATTTATCTTAAAATGCATTACAAAAAAAAGCTTTACAACTCTTATGCAAGTTGCAAAGCTTTTCCCTAAATAGTATTATTGGAATATTAAGATTTTATTAGATTTTTCCGAAGTAGATCATTTCCAGCTACGATCCAGAAAATCAACCCAGTTGCGCCACATGATTTGTTCAATATCCGCGGCAGAGTAACCTCTTGCAGATAAAATCCCGGTTATCGATTGCAGGTCGGCAATGGAATCCAGGTCCATAGGCGACTGCTCTTTTCCATATGCACCATCCAGATCGGAGCCGATCCCGACGTGCAATGCATTTCCTGCAAGCTGGCAGATATGGTCGATATGTTCGGCCACATGCTCGATCTTCAAACCCATATTTTCCGGGGTCGATTTCCCGCGGACCCAGCCCGGGATCATCATCCACGCATCGAACGCCATGCCGATAACTGCTTTTCTTTCGAGCAGCTCCCTGATCATTTCGTCCGAAAACTGCCTGTTATGCGGCGTAATCTTCCGGACCAGGTTATGACTGGCCCACACAGGACCCTTGAAAATATCCAGCGCCTCCCAGAACGCCGTATCGCACAAGTGTGTCGCGTCCAGAATGATATTCAGCTTTTCCATTTCACGCAGCAGATCTTTCCCTTTCTGGGATAATGGCTGGTCGGAATCTGTCCCGTAAGCATACACGCCCGGGCCATAATGTGCCGGTCCGATCGCGCGCAAACCGTATTGATAGGCGATTTCCAGGTTTTTGAGGCTGATAAAGGAATCGGCCCCTTCGAGACTCAGGATATAGCCAATCGGCAGGTTTTCGGTAGACGCTGCATTTTTCCAAAGATCTAAATGTTGATGTAAGCCGGGAAGATCTACAATCTGCACCATTTCACCGGTTTCTTCCATTGCTTTGTACCACGCGATTTGCGCTTGCGTTTGCGCCCATGCCTGTGCCTGCGAATGCCAGCCTGGGATTTTGCTGTCGGGTTTCACAAAACGGGCGATCTGTGTTGCTACGCACATGCCAATGTTGCCTTTACGCATTTCCGGAAAACTGACAACGCCTTTGCCGCGGTCTGGTTTATCGGTCAGGTTTGCTTCACGTTGTCGGATTGCATTTAAATCCTGGGTAAGGTCCCGGTTCCATTCCACAGCATTCATGGAAAGGTCGAGATGGGCATCGAAAAGAAACATTTTATTTTGTTTAGGAATTGAATTAAATGGTCAGGCGTCTGTTACGGGCCACGATTTTCCACTCGTCGGTCACTGCTCCGTTTTCAATGATGGAGGCAAAGTCATGCAATGCAACCGTCGGGCAGACGTGGTAGGGCAGGGCATAGAGCACATCGCCGATCTCCGTAGCATCCCAAACGTCTCGCGTAACCTGCAAAACGCCATGTTCCTCGCTCTGTCCGATCAATGTATAGCTCGGCAGGTTGAGCAATTTAAACCTGTTTTCAATCGGACTTTCTGGCGCAATGGCTTTATGACCCAGATCAATGGTGACAATGCCAGCCGTGGGTTTGGACACAACACGGGTCAGGACCAGTGCTGCGTGCTGAAATGGCTGACCATCAAACCGGTCGCCATAACCCCAGTCCCAAAGCACATTTGTGCCCGGGCTCAGATACACATCCGGGCGCATGGCGTGTACGGTAAATGAAGGAGAGCCCCCGGCGATGATCATGGGCGCATTGCCCGTATGGTTTTTGATCAGGTCAAAGAGTGGAAGGACAGTTTCGAATGCTTCATCCACAGCCAGTTTACGATCGGTGAATTCCGGATCACGCAGATGACCGTCATACACATGAACGCCGCCGAAGGAAACGTTGGACAGTCCGGAAATGTAACGATATAAGGAAAGCAATGTGACGTCGGTAACGTGTCCCGAGCGGTTCATGCCATTATTTACATCAATATATACATTGAAAATAACATCATTGGCAATGCCCAGGTCATTCAGGTCGTCCGCCGATTTCTCGTTATCGACAAGGGAAGCGAAACTCACATCCTGGAATTTCTCGCGCAGAGCCGACAGTCTGGTAATGTTCGGGCCAACCATCTGGTAAGCAAGCAAAATCCATTTTGCACCGGCATCGGCAAGCATTTCGGCTTCTGCGATCGTGGCGCATTTGAACTTATTGATGCCCTGTTCCAGCTGCATTTTTACGATTTCGCTGGATTTATGCGTCTTTACGTGGGGAATAAGCCTGTCGGCATCGCCGGCAATGCTTACCATGCCACGGATATTGTTTTCGATCCGATCCTTATAAAAAAGGAGTGAAGGAGAAATGACGTTTTCCGGGTTATTTAGCTGAAACCACATATATAGGAATTTTGAATGATTGAATGACTGAATGATTGAATGACCATACAAAACATTCAGTCATTCAATCATTCAGTCATCGCCCGGCGACCCGGTTAAAATTATTTCTCTTCAAGCTCAAACATCACCTCAATCTCCACCGGAATGTTATCAGGAAGGCTTCCCATTCCCACCGCGCTTCTAACGCCGATTCCGTTTTCTTCGCCCCAGATTTTAGCAAAAAGTTCGCTGCATCCGTTGATGATGAAGGGGTGTTTTTCAAAGTCGGGTGTGCAATTGACCATGCCTAAAACTTTGATTACGCGCTTGATCCGGTTCAGGCTTCCCAGGTTTGCTTTCAATGTCGACAGGATCGTCAATCCAACCTGGCGCGCTGCCAGCTTTCCTGCGTCCGCGTCCATATCCTTACCGATCCGTCCTTTGATTAATGTTCCGTCATCCTGCACCGTTCCGTGTCCAGAAACATAAACCCAGCGTTTGTCGACGATCAGAAGCGGCTTGTAAACGCCAAGTGGCTTTGGAGCGGGAGGAAGATTAAGGCCAAGGGCAGCGAAGTTGGATTCAGGGGTCGTGTTCATTTTGTAATGAGTGAATGAGTGAGTTTTGAATGATTGAATTCGTAGTCGGTGATATGATTGAATGTTGGATAAGCTTAGGAAATGATTTGTGACAACGTCTTTATGCGTATGATCATTCATTCAACATAAAAAACATTCACTCATTCACTCATTCAGTCATTCAAAATTAACTCCTAACAAACAAATTTAGTACTAAAACGCCCAGCAATCCCATTACAGACACAATTGTTTCCATAACCGACCAAGTGAGCAACGTGTCTTTGATGCTTAAATTGAAATATTCTTTGAACAGCCAGAAGCCGCCATCGTTCAGGTGGGAGAACATTAAACTACCTGAACCAATGGACAATACGAGCAGTTCGGGGGAAACATCTGAGGTTACCAGCAACGGTGAAAGTATGCCCACCGTGGTGAGTCCGGCAACGGTTGCTGACCCTACGCAAATGCGGATGATCGCAGCAATTCCCCAGCTTAATACCAACGGCGAAATGTCGACGCCCTTCAGGCTTTCGGCTATATAAGTGCTTACGCCGCTCGCTGTCATGATTTCTTTGAAAACCCCAGCTCCCGCAATGATCAGCAGGATTACGGATACGCCTTTGAATGCTTCTTCCATGGATTTGCTGACATGCTTCATATTCATTCCGCGACGGATCCCAAGCACATAAGCAGCAAACAATACGGAAATCAACATTCCGAAATAGGGTTCCGCAAGCAGGCCAATGATCTTATTGTCAGGATAAATGCGTTTTACGCCCGACATACTCGTCAGCAAAAATACAGGTAACAGAGCGGTTACCACGCTGATTCCCAATCCGGGTAATTCGGCTGTTGGCCGTGGTTTTACATTGAAAAGATCTTCGTCTGGTTTTGGCTGGAAGCGTTTCAGCGTGCTGCCGAAGAGCGGCCCGGCTACGGCGATCGCAGGAATGGAGACCATGATCCCGTATAATAATGTTTGTCCAAGATCCGCATTAAGCTGGCTGGCTATTGCGGCAGGCGAGGGGTGGGGCGGAAGATAGCCGTGCGCAACCGACAAAGCGGAAAGCATTGGAACACCCACATATAATAAAGGAAGGCGCGCAGTGGCACTGATCATGAATATCAAAGGAATGACGATCACAAAACCAGCATTGTAGAACAAGGGAATCCCGATCACAAAACCGGCCAGCGCCATGCCCCATTGAATGTATCTTTTCCCGAAAAGCCCGATCAGCGCATCTGTGATCCTTTGCGCCGCTCCGCTGTCCGCAACCATTTTCCCCAACATTGCACCGAAACCAACAATAAGAACGAGGTCGCCCAATGTTCCGCCAACGCCTTTTTGGATGGCTTTGCTAACCGTTTCCACATCCAGACCGCTAGCCAGGCCAAGTCCGATGGAGACGAGCAGGAAGGAGATGAAAGTGTCGATTTTGAGCCAGGCAATGAGGGCAATGAGGGCGAGTATGGCAATAAATGTCAGTAATAAAGGCATAATGGAATTGGGAGAAAAGTAAGCATTTAGGTAATAAGCTGGAAGAAACTAAAATTTAATGATAGAAGCCAATTAAGTTTTGAAAGCACATTCTTTCCTTAAAATCCGAAGGATCACCGATATACGAAAGGAATGCTGAAATAGCACAAAAGATAGTTTGTTAGAATGCTTTAAAATAGCGAAATTTGACTTTTTAGAACTTACATTATAGTATTAATTCATTGGGTAGTTGGACTTTTCAGCTGCTCGTTTAAATTTTCGATTCTTTTCTAATTCTTTATGGCAGAATCTTCTGGTGAAAACATTATCCCCATTAATATTGAGGATGAAATGCGTGGAGCATACATCGATTACTCGATGTCAGTTATTATTTCCCGCGCTTTGCCCGACGTTCGCGATGGTTTGAAACCGGTTCACAGGCGTGTGTTATACGGGATGTCGGATTTGGGTGTGAATTACAATCGCTCGCATAAAAAGTCGGCTCGTATAGTAGGGGAGGTTTTGGGTAAGTATCACCCGCATGGTGACTCGTCTGTTTATAATACAATGGTGCGTATGGCCCAGCCGTGGTCGCTGCGCTACCCGCTGGTTGACGGCCAGGGTAACTTCGGTTCGGTGGATGGAGATAATCCGGCGGCAATGCGTTACACCGAAGCAAGACTGAAAAGACTGGCTGACGAATTGTTGAACGACCTCGGAAAAGATACGGTTGATTTTCAGCCAAACTTTGACGATTCGCTTTCTGAGCCATCGGTTCTTCCTGCTAAATTCCCAAACTTGCTGGTTAACGGTTCATCCGGTATTGCGGTGGGTATGGCCACGAATATGGCGCCGCACAACCTTTCTGAGGTGATCGATGGCGTTTTAGCTTACATTGACAATAACGAGATTACCATTCCCGAATTGATGGAGCACGTGAAGGCGCCTGATTTTCCAACGGGAGGGATTATATATGGTTACCAAGGCGTTAGGTCTGCTTTTGAAACTGGCCGCGGAAGCATTATTATGCGTTCCAAGGCGTCATTTGAGGTTTCAAAAACAGGTAGGGAGCAAATCATCATTACTGAGATTCCTTACATGACCAATAAAGCCGCGATGATCGAACGCATTGCAGGCCTTATTAATGATAAAAAGCTGGACGGCATTTCGGACATCCGCGATGAATCTGACCGGGACGGGATGCGCATCGTTTTTGATTTGAAAAAAGATGCAGTCCCTAATATTGTATTGAACCACTTGTTCAAATACACGCCGCTGCAATCGAGCTTTGGTGTGAACAATGTGGCGTTGGTCAAAGGACGTCCGGTAACGCTCAATCTGAAAGACCTGATCAAACATTATGTCGATCACCGGATTGTGGTTATCACACGTCGTACCGAGTACGAACTTCGCGAAGCAGAGAAAAGAGCGCATATTTTGCAAGGTTTGCTGATTGCGCTGGATAACCTGGATGCCGTTATTACATTGATCCGTAACGCACGTGATCCGGAAATCGCGAAAACAGGTTTGATGGAGTCGTTTGAACTGAGCGAGATTCAGGCCAAAGCGATTCTTGAACTTCGTCTGCAACGGTTAACAGGTCTTGAAAGAGACAAGATCGTGAAGGAATACGAGGAGATCATGGTTTTGATTACGGATTTGAAAGACATTCTTGCAAACGAATCACGCAAGTATGACATTATCAGAACGGAATTAGGCGAGATTAAAGACCGTTACGGCGACGAACGCCGTACTAAGATCGAGTTTTCAGCAGAAGAATTCAGCGACGAGGATATGATCCCGGATGATGAAATGCTGATAACGATTTCGAATGAAGGTTATATCAAAAGAACACCATTAGCAGAGTATCGCACGCAGACAAGGGGTGGAGTAGGGTCCCGCGGAGTAAAAACCAAGGATACAGATTTTACCGAACATTTGTTCTCGGCAACGATGCTGAATTACCTGCTGATCTTTACGGAATATGGTAAGCTGTTCTGGATGAAGGTTTACGAAGTTCCGGAAGGAAGCAAGCAATCCAAAGGCCGCCCGATCCAGAATTTGATCAGCCTGGAAAATGGAGATTCCATTCGTTCAGTGATCAACGTTCGCACATTGTCAGATGCGGATTATATCAACAATAATTACCTCATTATGTGTACGCAGCAGGGCACAATCAAGAAAACTTTGCTGGAAGCATACTCTCGTCCGAGAACAAACGGAATTATTGCAATCTCAATTAATGAAGGCGACAGACTGTTGAATGTTGCGCTTACCAATGGCGACAACGACATTGTTATCGCATCGAGTGCAGGACGTGCTGTTCGTTTCAATGAAAAAGGAGTTCGACCGATGGGCAGAACTGCCGCAGGTGTTCGTGGTATCAATCTGAACGATGCGGATAACAAAGTAATCGGAATGGTTTGTATCAACCGCGAAGATGCCCAGCTGCTTGTTGTTTCAGAAAATGGTTTTGGAAAACGTTCTGCAATAGACAGTTACCGCATTACCAAGCGTGGTGGGAAAGGGGTTTCGACCATGAATGCCACCGACAAAGTGGGTAAATTAGTAGCAATCCGTGAGGTTACTGAGCAGGATGATCTGATGATCATTACCAGAAATGGGATTGCAATCAGAATGAGCGTACTGGACATTCGTCTGGCCGGCCGTAACACGCAGGGGGTTAAGTTGATCCGTCTGAACAATTCGGATGAAATTACTTCGGTTACACGAATCCTGAAAGATCCGGACGAAAAAGCGGAAGAACTGGATGAGAACGGAAACGTAATCCCGTCGGCAGCGATAGAAGGAACTTCGGACATGATCATCGTCTCGGCGGATGAGCAGGCAGAAGAGTTGGATGATGAAGAAGATGTGATTGAAGATGAAGACGACGAAGAAGATGAAAATGATCCTTCTGACGAGCCAGAGGCATGATTTTTGTAAAAATTATTTTAACTGATCTATATTTAGAATTCGAACAATCAATCACAACCAAAGTTTAATATTTATGAAAAAATTGTTTTTTGTGTCTGCACTTAGCCTTTTCAGTATGTCAGCGTTTGCGCAGGACGATGCTGTAAACAAGGCTGTTGTAGACCAGTTTCGTAAGGATAAAGAGAAAAGCGATAAAGACCTGACTGATGCAAAGGCTAGTGCAAAGGCTTCATTCTGGATGGAAAGAGCAAAATTGTATGAAAACATTGCTTTGCAGGGATCAGAAGTAGATTCAAGTGCAGCCAAAACGTCTTTGGAAGCTTACAAAAAGGTTGTGGAGCTTGACAAAACGAAAAAAGGCGAACCTGGTAAATCTGCGAAGGAAGCGGAAAATGTGCTCGCAGGCGGAGAGGGATCTCAACTTTTCAATGCATTTGTAAAGCAGGGTGCTGAAAAATACCAGGCGAAAAACCTGAACGGTGCTCTTGAAATGTTCACAGCTGCTCAGGAAATCAATAAGAAAGATACGCTGGCTTCGCTTTACGGCGGGATTGCTGCGCAACAGCTTGATAAGAAAGACGTTGCAAGAGAGCAATTCGAAAAATATGCTGCAAATGGCGGTAAAGATCCAAGCGTATTCTACGGATTGGCACAGCTATATCGTGAAGAGAAAAACTTTGACAAAGCGATTGAAGCTTTGAACAAAGGATTAGCGCAGTCGCCAAACAACAAAGACCTGAAAGCGGAAGTTGTTAACATTCTTTTGGCATCAGGTAACGAGTCTAAGGCGATCAGCGAACTGGAAGCATTGGCACAAGCTGATCCTAAAAATATTCAGAACGTGGTAAACCTTGCAATTCTTTACGATAACATGCAGCGCACAGCTGCGGACAGCGTGAAGCAGTTGAGTGCTAAAATGGGTTCAGGAAGTAAATCAGCTGCAAGTCTGACTAAAAACCTGGAAGCAGAAAAAAGCAAGATTGAAGTTTATGACGGCGAAGTGAAACGTATTGGTGCGTTGATTAAGAAGCAACCAAAAAATGCGGATCTGAAACGTCAGCTTGCAGATGTAAATGCTAAGAAAAAAGAAACGATCGCAACCATTGCAACAATGGAAGGCGAAGTGAAATCTGCGACGGAAGCTGCACAAAGCAGCGCATCGTCAGGATCTGAAAAACAATTGGCAGACCTGAAAGCGAAGCAGAAAGACGCAAGCGAGAAAGCTATTGCGAACTACAAGAAAGCATTGGAGATCGACGGTGCAAATTATGACGCTTTGTATAACCTTGGTGTTTTCTATTTCAACGAAGCTGTACAATTGAAAGGCGAAGTTGACAATATGAACATGACTGAGTATCAGCAACGCGGCAAAGAGATCGAAGGTCGTGTTTGTGGTAAGTTCAAAAAGGCTAAGCCATATTTTGAAAAAGCTATCCAAGCGAAAGACGAAGCTGAGGCAAAAGATAACTTGACTACTGTAAACGGAGTTCTTGAACAGTTCGCTGCAAAACAAGTTGCTTGCGTTGAAGAGTAAGAAATTTATTGATATAATAAATGAAACAAGCGCTGAATAGGCGCTTGTTTCATTTAGGGAAGTCTATTTAACATAATATAAATTATACAACAAATGTATCCTGAATTTAAGTTCAGCTTATGTCAATTAGAATTCGTTATATCAGTCTAAGGTGCGGGATGGGCTGTTCTATTCAATTCTAAGGGTGATCAATTTCGGCTATTTGAAGCTTATTTGGCTGATATTGAGCATTAATAGAGGCATTTTGAGCTCGGTAAAATGACAATCGTCATTTCGATTTATGCTGCTAAAAGTCCAGAAACGGGCCTTTTGGTAAAGAATATTGAAATGAAATCGAGATCGGATTTAAATGACGTTCTCGATTTCATTAAGTTTTGAATCAGGCAATGTCACAAATCTGTACACATTGTTTCAGGGAAGCCAGCGGTTCACGTTTTGGAATAAATTCCTGCGCGACAAAACCTTTATAGCCGGTGTCGACAATGGCCTTCATGATAGCCGGGTAATATAACTCTTGCCCTTCGTCAATTTCATTTCTGCCAGGAACTCCCCCGGTGTGATAATGTCCGATGTATTTGTGATATTTTTTGATCGTTGCTATGACATCGCCCTCCATAATGGACATGTGATAAATGTCGTAGAGCAACTTAAAGTTTTCAGAGCCAACCATTTCGCACAAGCCTGCACCCCATGAAGTATGATCGCACATGTAATCTTTGTGGTTCACCTTGCTGTTCAGCAATTCCATGATCATAGTAATTCCATGCTTTTCAGCAGACGGCATTAACCTTCTTAATCCGATTGCACAGTTACGCATACCGTCAATGTCGGACATGCCACGTCGGTTGCCCGAAAAACAAATGACTGTTGAATATCCCGCTTCCTTTAATTTGGGAAAAAGATCTTCGTAGCTTTTTACAAGCTCGTCATGTAATGCAAGATCATTAAAGCCTTTTTCAATTCCCATCCCGGCGCCGTTTGGCAATGCACAGGTCAGGCCATATTTTTTAAGTGTTGGCCAATCTTCCGGACCTAATAGTTCGATGGACGTTATGCCCATTTCCTTACATTCTTTTGCAAAAATGTCCAGCGGAATTTTGCCATAACACCATTTACAAACCGAATGATTGATCTTGCCATTTAGTTTTGAACCTAAGGCTTTTTCATTTGCAGCAAAAACTTCGGACAGTGAAAGCACGCCGGTGCCCGCGGCTAAACTCTTTAATACAGATCGTCTCGTAGACATATAAGTAAGTATTTTAAAATAAATATCAGGCGATGTCACAAATGGTTACACCCTGTTTCAAAGATGCGATGTCATCTTTACGGCTTGGAATAAATTCCTGACCTACAAAGCCTTTGTAACCGGTTTCGACGATTGCTTTCATGATCGTAGGGTAATACAATTCCTGCGTTTCATCAATTTCATTCCGTCCGGGAACGCCGCCTGTGTGATAATGGGCAATGTATTTGTGATATTTTTTGATTGTCGCAATCACGTCACCTTCCTGAATTTGCATGTGATAAATGTCGTAAAGAAGCTTGAATTTCTCAGAGCCAACCATTTCGCAAAGGGCTGCCCCCCACTCTGTCCGGTCGCACTGGTAATCCCGGTGGTTCACCTTGCTGTTGAGCAATTCCATTACCAAAGTTACATTGTGCTTTTCCGCAGTTGGGATTAGTTTTTTTAGTCCGACCGCGCAATTACGCATGCCGTCTGTGTCAGACATGCCGCGGCGGTTTCCCGAAAAGCAAATAATTTTGTCATAACCTGCCGCCCGAACTTTTGGGATCACATCTTCAAAACCTTTGATTAGCTCCTCATGGTTAGCTGGATCGTTAAAGCCTTTTTCAATATTTCTGGTCAGGCCCTCGCCCCATGGCAACGCGCAGGTTAGTCCGTGCTTTTTAATGATCGGCCATTCGGCAGGCCCCAGAAGCTCTATGGAAGTTATGCCGATTTTCTTGCAGTCCTGTGCGAAAGTTTCCAGAGGGATCTTCCCATAGCACCATTTACAAACGGAGTGATTGATCTTGCCATTGAGTTTCGGACCTAATGCTTTTTCCGATGCGGCAAATGCTTCTGCCAAAGAAACCGGTAAAGTCATTAATCCCGCGCTGGTGGCAATATTTTTTAAAACAGAACGTCTTTCGATACGTTTCATTTGCATGCAGAAAATTGTGGAACTGGATAAAAAAGTAGTGGTGCAAGGGATTCCCTGCACCACTATATTAAGCTTAATAAAACATAATCTACTCAAAAAATCAATGATCTATTTCCCGCCTTTCGGAGCCGAAGCTTCGGTATAAATCGGGTTATTTTTATTGCCTCCTGACATCAGGTAAGCAACCAGATCTCTTAATTCATTCGGATTCAAACCGTTGATCAAGCCTGGAAGCATGACAGAAACGGTTGACATTTTAGTAGATGCAACCTCTTTTTTGCTGATCTTGCGGATCGTTTTAGAATCAAACGGGTTCTGGGCAATGTAATAAGCGTTAGCATCTTCATTGATCTGACGACCTACAATTGACTCTCCCGATTTCATTGTATAAGCGACTGATCCAAACTGGTCCGAAATCGTTTTGTTCGGATCAATAATTGATTCCAGCATGTCTTTGGCCGAGAAACGTGTTCCGAGTTGTGTCAAATCTGGTCCTACATCATTGCCTTCGCCCTGAATTACGTGGCAACGGTTGCAAAGTACAGCCGAAAAAATCATCTTGCCTTTATCGAAATCGCGGTTAGCAAGGCTGTCCTGAACAAGCGCAACGGCTTCATCCAGCTTCCAGGCACGTCCGGGTCCTTTTGGCGAGTACATTTTTACCAGATCGTTACCGGTGCCGGTAAGTAACTCAGCACCAGACAGTTTGTTATAATAAGCAACCTTATCCTTCGGAACGTTTTTCAATGCCAGTTGTCGCGCCTTGTCTATAAATCCAATGTAGCTGCGACCACCCTGATAGCTGAATGCCTTGGCGAACCATTTGAAATATTGTTCACTCAATTGTGGCGTCCAGCCTGTTTTGGCGCTGCTCAACATGATTGCGTAGAACATCTGCTGTTGTGGCGGCATTTTTTCCAGAAGACCAGCCAAATCAAGACCATATTGAGGGTTTCTCAAAATAAGGTCGGCAGAAGCTGTCACCATTTCATTGTCCTTATCATCAAATTTCTCATTCTTCTGGATCAGCGCAAGCGTTTTTTCAACGGCTTTCGGCGCTTCGAGAGTGATCAGGATTTTGCTTAAAAAACGGTTCTGCAAAGCACTCGGAGATGGATATTTTGGATTCAAGTAAGCGATTACTGCTTGCTTTGTTGCCGCATCCGGCTGTCCTGTGCGGTAAAGCGTCACTTCGACAGCGCGAAGCAGTGCTTGTTTTTGAAGATCATTCAGCTTCGCATAGTCGATCTTGGTAAGTCCGTTTAAAATAGGCCCTCCTACTTTTGTAGAATCTCCTTCGCGCGCCAACGCTATGGATGCATAAATCAATGTTTGCGGGTCTTTTTCAGCATAAACTTTTTGTTCCCATTCTGCAACAGGCTGATGTTCAATTGCTAAGCGTGCTGCAAAGCGCAGGAAACGATCAGGACTTTTCAAATATGGCCATGAAGTTTCTACTGCTTTTGGATCTTTTACTGCATGGAATTTTTCCAGATCTGTGCGTTGCTTGTGTTCTGCCGTAAGCACAGGCTTTACTGTATTTGCACCAGCCGGGATATTTTTGTAGTCTCCATAATACACCCGGTAAAGGTCAGATTCCAGGCGGCGGCCACCGGTTAGGAAATACAATGCGCCATCCGGACCGATTGCTCCGTCTGTAAGAGGAAGTGGTGCTCCTGACAGAAACTCTTCGTGATCTGCCGAGTATGTTGAACCGTTTGGTTTCAAATGCAAACCGTGAACGATACCAAAACTCCAGTCAAATGCCAGGAGCGTGTTTTTGTATTTCGCCGGGAACCTTGCCTCGTTCAGGTAAATGAGGTTTGTAGGCGATCCCTGGCCAATGTTCATGATCGGTGAAAGGAAGTCCGCGAATGCTGGCGACGTGTTGGCTGAGCCTGTTCTCCATCCATAATCACCACCGCTGGTTGCGTGACAAACGCGGGTTGGGCGATACCATGGTGTACCGAAATCCCATTCCATATCCGAATCATAGATGAAAAGATCACCTGCTTCATTGAAAGCAATGTCATACGAGTTACGGTAACCTGCACTTACAAGTTCCCAGGATTTTCCTTCCGGATCCGTTTTCGCGATCCAGCCGCCTGGCGCATGTCTATCAGCTGCGTGTCCGCGAGGGTCTTTGATGAATGGGAAAAGATTGTCATTTTTCCAATTAGGCATCAGCCGATAGCTGTCCATTTTCGGAAGATCGGTGAAGTTACCGGCAACCACATAAAGCGATTTTTTGTCTGGTGAAAGCACAATGCTGTGCGGTCCGTGCTCTCCTTCGCCTTTCAATGGCTTAATCAATGTGATCTTGTCATATTGATCATTACCGTCTGTATCCTGCAACCGGTAAAAACCGCTTCCTTTCGGAAATTTGGTGCTTTCGCGGTTGTTGATCATTACATAAAGGCTGTTAAACGCATATAACAGACCATGCGCATAACCCATTGCCACCTTCGCAGTATCGCCTTCCACTTTCAAAGCTTCCACCTTTGGTTTTTCAGTAGAGCCGATTGGAGGCAATACAAGCCGGAACAAACCGCCATACTGATCAGATGTGATCATCCGTCCTTTGTCATCAAATGTCATGGAAACCCACGAACCATTTTTTTCCTCGGAAGGACTATATAAATGTTCTGCTTTAAAGCCTTCGGGCAGTTTGATTTTATCCACCTTTGAACCCGGCGGACGGTGTTTGGCAGTTCGGTTACTGAGCATAACCCCGCAGAAAACGCCTACTGCAAGCAGCACGGCGAGTGTCATAGGAAGTTTAGACCATTGTTTTTTAGTGTACATTTTACAGCTAAGAGTTAAGTAAATATGAAAAAAGCATTCGTTCAGGGTGAAACTGGAATTCTACATTCTTTAATAAAGCAAATTTAAACTTCAAATAATCTGATAGATACAATATTAAGACGAAACGCTATTTTGACTATCCTGTTGTGTCGGGGAAAGTCAATGTTGAATGATTGAATGACAGAATGAATGAATGCACGGGGCCACTGCGCTGAATGAGTAAATAAAAAAATGAGTGAATGATTGAAACATTGAATCCATATTCAACATTCACTCATTCACTCATTCAACATTCAGCGCAGCGGCGCCCGCTCATTCATTCATTCAATCATTCAATCATTCAACATTCAATCATTAAAAATGCGGCGTCAACGCTGCTTCTACTGCCGGCAGACCGTAATAGTCGTCCAGGACTGTGAATGCGTTTGGCGGAGGAACGGCTCCTTTGGGGAAGTAGTAAGCTTGTGGATTGGCTTTTACTTTTGCCCCATAAGCGCCGATGATCTCCTTCACACGGCCGGTGCGGGTGAGGTCGAACCAGCGCTTGTTTTCGAATGCAAGCTCAACACGTCTTTCCTTGAAGATCGCTTCACGCATGGTTGCTTGCGATGTCGCTTTTGTTGCGGCAAGGCCTGCGCGGGTACGAACCTGGTTGAGGTAAGTGGCTGCTTCGGCTGGTTTTCCTAATTCGTTAAGCGTTTCTGCCATGAAGAGCAACACCTCTGAATAACGGTAAACGGGCCAGTTCTGACCAGTGTTGTTATGCAGTGAGTGCGGCTTAGCATATTTTTTGATGTACGGATAAGTCTTATTTTCTGCAAGACTTCCGCTCAAAGTCACATAACCAATGGAAATGTCTTTCCGCTTGTCACCTGTTTCATAAGCTGCGATCAGATCCGGCGTAGGAATGTTGTTACTTTCCTGCGAAGTGGCCTGAGGGTTTGACGTGCCCGTAAGCGGAGCGATTTCAGTGGCGGAAATTGGCGAAGGGATAAAACGGTAGATCTGATTACCATTGTACCCGGCCGATCCTTCCATATACTGGATCTCAAACACCGATTCTGCATTGTTCTTGTTTGCAGTCGTTGTCGAGAATGCATTGGTATAATCCGGCATCAGCGAATAGCCGTCGTTTGTGATCACATCCTTTAACACCGGTTCAGCCAAAGCCCATTTTTTCTGGGTAATGTAAAGGTTGGCCAACAATGTTTTCGCAGCACCCGAAGTGGCACGCCCTGCCTCTTGTTTTGCTTTATTCAGCAACAGGCCACCCGCTTCTTTTGCGTCATTTTCTATTTGTGCATAAATCTCTTCGGTGCTGGCCAGCGGCGATGCAGCATCTTCACGTCCAACAACAGGCACAAGGTGAAGCGGCACTTTTCCGAACAGCCGCACAAGGTCAAAGTATGCAAATGCCCTTAGGAACAACGCCTGACCTTTCAGGTTTTTCTTGCGATCTTCTGCGAAATCCACACCGTCAATCAGTGCGAGAATTTGGTTCGCTCTTGCAATAATCTGATAATTAAGACGATACTGAACCAGTACGTTGTCATTTGCAGTAACACCTCCCGCAGTTGGAACCGCGAAGTCGGCAACGTTTTCAGTTGCGTCCACCGCACCGTAGAGGGTGTTTCTTGCATAATACGTATTATCCGAATGCATTTCCTCCAACACCCAGGCACGTTCGTTGTACATCTGGCGGAACGGAACATAGGCAGCATTGACAGCCTGTTGAAAATCCGATTCCGTTTTGAAAAATATTCCGTAGCTCAATGCCGTTTCCGGGATAACAGTCAGGAATTCTTCGCGGCATCCTGCTAACGCAAATGTCAGGAACCAGGTCGCTATATATCTTTTTTTCATCTTCTGATAATTAATATTGAATTGAATGTTGGCTGGCTTAGAAATTCATGTTCACACCCAATGTCCATGTACGTGGAACCGGATAATTCGAGAAATCCACACCTTGGCTCAGGTTACCACCGTCACCATTACCATCACCTTGTGCACTGGTTTCAGGGTTAGGTCCGCCCCAGTATTTGGTGAAAACATAAACCTGCTGGATTGAACCGTAAACACGGGCATTCTTGAAAAACTTATTCACCTTACCAATGTTGTAGCCGATTGTAATGTTCTTGATCGTGAAATAAGAAGCGTCCGCTACAAAGTGCGAGCTGTTCCAGTCTCTCTCGATACCCGTGTAGTTACCGCCATTGTTAGTTGCTCCGTACATTCCATTACCCTCGCTGATCACCGTAGTCGCAACACCGATTCCATTAACTGTTGTGTTTTTAACACGGAAACGATCTTTTACGCCCGCCACCATGTTGAATACACCGTCGAGGTTGGCCGTGCTGTAAAGGTGACGCACCCAAAGTTCGTTGCCATACGAGCCCGATCCTGCAATAGAGAAATCCCAGTTGCCATATTTCAGATCGTTAACGATTCCGTAAGTAAATTTAGGAAATGGGTTACCGATAATGGTACGGTCATCTGCGTCGCCGCCGTATGTAATGGTGCCATCGCCATTCACATCTTTTAGTTTGATTGTTCCGATTGCTGAACGTCCGGGAATGATCGGCGAGTTAGCCAAATCTTCTGCGCTCCTGTAAAACCCTTCTTTCACCATTCCGTAAAACTGACCAAACGGTTGACCAACCTGTGTGATGTGGAATGATCCGTAAACACGATCGATGCCTGGTGCAAGTTCCATTACCTTATTTCTATTGAAAGAAATGTTTGCATTGGTTGTCCATTTCAGCTTTCCATCCAGGTTTCTGGTTGTCAAAGAAAATTCATGGCCCCAGAATTTGATCTCACCAATGTTGTCATTGTAGAATGGGAAACCCGATTCCTGCGGAACCTGTACAGCATAAAGCAAATTGGTAGTCCGCTTCGTGTAGAAGTCATAAATGAACTGAATCCGGTCGTTGAATAAACCTAAATCAAGTCCAATGTCAAATTGCTTGGTTGTTTCCCAGCCCAGGTTTCTGTTTGCCAAAGATGATACAACAGCACCAGTAGCCACATTTCCGCCGAAAACAGCATTGGTAGTGTTGTTCACAAGCGCATATTGTGTGTAGTTACCGATGTTGTTGTTACCAATCACACCAAAGCTACCACGTACTTTTGCAAAGGAAACTTGTCTTACATTTTTAAGAAATTCTTCGTCAGATACGACCCAACCCGCAGATGCAGACGGGAATGTTCCCCAAAGGTTATCTGATCCGAAACGCGACGAACCGTCCGCACGCACAGCCGCAGTAAATAAATATTTTCCTTTGTAATTATAGGAAAGACGGGATAGATAAGACGTCAATGCCCACTCGTTTGCACCGGTTTGTGTTCCGCCGCGGTTGATGTTGATCGCTCCCTGAACAGTTGGAAGTCTGTCATCCGTGTAAGTATCAGCCTGGATACGCGTAAAATCCTGACGGTAACGCTGCTGGGTATATCCCGCCAGTAATTCAAAGTTGTGATCTCCGAAGCTGCGGTTGTAAACAGCCGTGTTCTCATTCAGCCAGCCTACATTTTCCAGACTTTGGCGGATAGAAACAGCCGTTGTCGGGATTGCTACGTTAATATTACTGGTTGCCGTTGAAGGGTTGAAAAAGAAAAATTTGTTGTTTTCGTATTCAATATTCAATGTGGCCCTCAATTTCAGACCCTTAATCGGACTGTAAACAAGATAAGTGTTACCAAGTAATTTGGTGTTCTTGTTCTCATTAGTTAACTCTTCTGCTGCCCGCACCCAGTTTGGATACTGGAAAATGTTTCCGGTCCCCTCTGGAAAGGTGTTTACCTTAGTTAGTTGACCATTTTCATCACGAATCGGCATGACCGGCCATGTATGCAATGCATTGAAAAGGATACCTGTACCGCGGTCGCCATCGGTTCTCGGGGTGTTATCAAAAATATACTGAGGAGCAATGTTGAAGCCGATCTGTATCTTATCTGAAACGTCGTACTCAGAATTCATCCGTAGTGAATATCGTTTGTAATCGTTATTTACAACGACACCTTTTTGATTGAATATCCCCGCTACCAACGACGTTTTCAATTTGTCCTTATTGGAAGTGATTGTAAGGTTGTAACTCTGGATCGGTGCATTGCGCAAAACTGCATCATACCAGTCGTTATTTTTGTTAGCATATTGCTCTGGGTTCTTAAATGCTTCCGGAACGGCTTTGTTCTCGTCTTCGAAAAGCTCCTTTTTGAACTGGGCGAATTCCTGAGCTGTCAGCATTTCCACGCGGCCTTTTTTAGGTACATTCTGGATACCGTAATAAGCGGTAAATCCTACATTGGTTTCACCTGGCTTGCCACGTTTGGTTGTGATAAGCACAACGCCGTTGGCTGCACGCGAACCGTAAAGAGAGGTCGAGGCTGCGTCTTTCAATACAGAAATATCTTCAATCTCATCCGGGTTCAAAGCACCAATGTTACCAGTAATAGGGAAACCGTCGATGACATATAACGGATCGCTGCCCGCGGAAACCGAAACCTGGCCACGAACACGGACCGACATTCCCTGACCTGGCTTACCAGTGGTTTGGTTGATCTGCACACCTGCAAGACGTCCTTGCAGTTTTTGCGTGATCTGGGAAACGGGCACGTCCTTAATGTCTGCCGCGCTAACTGTCTGAACAGCTCCTGTAATTTCTCTCTTTAACTGGCTACCATAACCTACAACAACCACTTCGGTGAGTGCTTTGGAGTCTGTTGCAAGCGTTACGTCGATAGTTGCACCGGAACCAATCGCAACTTCCTGAGACAGAAAGCCTACCGAAGAAAAAATTAAAGTTCCACCTGCATCAGGCACATTAATGGTGTAGGATCCTTCGGCGTCGGTAACAGTACCGGTCGTAGATCCTTTGAGTACAATGCTTACGCCAGGGACTTTTTCGCCGGCTTCATCGCTAACCTTACCTTTAATGGTTTTGTCAACGGAAATGTTTTTGTTATTAAATACAGGATTAGGCGTAAAAAGCGGAGTTGCAACAGCCGAAATTCCGCAAGCAGTCCCAATGAGCACTTGACTCAGTGAAAGCTTAATCAGGGAATTCAACCGGGCACAATAGGATGATTGTCGAGATTGATTCATAAAAAGAAATTTTAGGTTTAGTGACTAGCAGGGGCTGGACCGTTCTCTCTTTGTTGACGGCGTGGAGCTTTGTTCATGTTTTCATATGAATATGGGTTAGGTGAATAGCTTGTAAGGGTTTAGGAATTGGTAAGGCGGATTGAAAGAACCGGATTGTCATATTTGTATAGGACAATAATTAATTCTTATAGTAATATATTGCAATACTAGGAGGATTGATACAACGGACTATCCTGCTCTGTCTGGTTTTAATTAATATTTAATTAGCAGGACTTTTTTGGATATAACTCATAAAAAAATCGCCAGGAGATACCACCCGGCGATTTTGACTCAGTTTAACTATTATGACAATAACTCCATCACTGCTTTTCCTTTCCCGTCGGGTGTAGTGTAAAACGGTCGTTTTTCTACTTCATACTGCGTGTCTTCCGCAATGCCGAGGGCGTGATAAATGGTCTGGTGGACGCCGTCTATCTTGATCGGATTTTCGATGGTTTTGCATGGACGTTCGTCTGCGGTCTTTCCATAAACAAACCCTTTCTTGATCCCGCCGCCGAACATTAACATGGAGCCGCCGTCTGTAAAATGACGGTGCATTCCGTAGAATTTCAGGTCTGAAAGAATGTCGGGCTGCTGCACCTGTTCCAATACTTTGGCGTCTGGCTTGCCTTCCACCATCATATCACGGCTGAATTCACTGGCCAGTACCACCATTGTCCGGTCAAGCAAGCCCTGTTTATCGAGGTCTTTGATCAATTGCGCAATCGGCCCGTCGATTTGTTTTTTCATCTCCTGCAATCTCGTATGGCCGTTCTCATGCGTATCCCATCCTTTAAATGGCTCATATTCAGTTGTTACGCTGATGAACCTTGCTCCTTGCTCTGTGAGACGACGTGCCAGTAAGCATCCCAGGCCAAATTTGCCTGTGTTGTAAATGTTATAGCTTTCTTTTGGTTCGGTACTTAGGTCAAATGCTTTGGATTCGGGTGAGTTCAGCAATGCATATGCCTGCTCCATTGACCTTTTCAACGATTCGCGCTGGTAATCGCTGCCGAATTCCCCTACCGGGCTGTTATTAATAAGCTCATTATAAAGCTGGTTCCGGCGCTCAAACCGTTTTGCGTCCATACCCACCGGCGGCCGCACGCTTTCGAGGCCCTGGCTTGGGTCAGGGATAAAGAACGGACCGAACTCGTTGCCCAGAAATCCTGCCGTATGAAAGGCCTTTAATTCTTCTGCTTCTCCGACAGTGAACCGCTGTCCAATGTCCACGAACGCGGGGATCACCGGATTTTTTGGACCCAGTTCTTTGGCTATCCAGGAACCCATATGCGGAGCTGCCACTGTTTGCGGTGGCTCGTAGCAAGTGTGCCAATGATACTGATGCCGGGAATGTAAAATGTGTCCCATATCAGCCGCCACATATGAGCGGATCAACGTGCCCTTATCCATCACTTTTCCAATAGACTGTAATCCGTCGGAAAAATGGATGCCATCCAAAACAGTAGGAACTGACTTGAAAGTGCTGAGCACGCGGTTGCCTTCCATGTCTTTTTCGAACGGCGTATAAAGCTTCGGATCGAAGGTTTCTGTGTGCGCCATGCCGCCAGCCATCCATAATAAAATGACGGTGTCGGCCGAAGATTCTGGACCGGATATGCCTTTGCAGGATGAAAGAATGTTTGATACAGGTGCTCCCGCAGCCAGCGCTGCCATTGTGGCGGCACTCGCTCTCTGCAAAAATTCTCTCCTATTCCAGGTAGTGTTCATCTCTAATGATTTTTTTATAAGCTCACTATTAAAGCATTATCAATTTTTACATCACATATTAATAATACTTTCTGTATTTATGTTATGTATTAAAAATAAATAAAGTAATGTATTATACTATGTATGCTAAGTACTAATTGATTTATGCTTTTGAAAAATACTTAACATTTAAACCTTAATAAATCAACTGAAACTCGGGAACGAGTGCTATCGCCCAAACCAGATCCTGGATACTTTCCTCATTTGGTGCCGGACCCAGGATTCGTTTTGCTGCCGCCAGCTCTTTTGCGAGTGGTGTCCGTCCTAGTGCATTCTGATAAAGTGCCGTGACGAGTGAATCAGAAGTTGGATATTTCTCCTTCCATATCTTCGAGCCTTCCTTCAATGTGTTCGTGAATTTGCTTCCATTTGTTAGCTCCAATGCCTGCAATAAATTGGCTTGCGAAGTCCGTGAAGTGCTCACTGTTTCCCGGTTCGGACGACCGAGTGAAGTCTGGAACGGGTCGTTTTTCACGAAGGCAGCGCGGGCAAATGGCAGGCGTTTCTTGATATCTTTTGGAAGCAGTTTATACACGATTGCCGAATCGGCATACATGGGATTGAATGCCGTGCTGATGGCGTCGGAGAACTGCTCGGCGGTGAGCCTTCTTCTCACCATGCCGGTGAACTTGTAGTCGTTGGCCATAATGTCGGCTGCCTCCTTAACGGATGAGGAAGGAAGCTGATATGTCCTTGATGTGACAATGGTGTAGATCAATTTTTTCATATCATAACCATTGGCAACGAAATCCGAGGAAAGCCAGTCGAGCAGGTCTTCACTCCATGGCATGTTGTCCATCATGTCCACAGGTTCGACAATGCCGCGGCCGAGTAGCTGCGCCCAGACCCGGTTAACGGCGGTGCGGTAAAGCCGGCCGTCTTTGGGTTGTACCAGAAAGTCGGCGAGTTCGCGCAATCTTTTTTCGGTGCTTGCATTTACGCTGATTTCGCCCAGTTCCGGGAAGAGCATTTTTGTTCCGGCAATTGTTCCGGTCGGTTTGTCGCAGCGGTTAATTTCAAGTAATGTATCGGCGAAGATGTTTGCGAATGCGTAAGAGTCGGCGAGCTTCCAGTCGCTGATGAAGCTGTCGTGGCACGACGCACATTTGAGGTTAAGTCCCAGGAAAATCTGCGACACATTCTGCGCGGCCTGCATTTCGGTGCGCTGACTGGAATTGATAGTCCCGCGCCATTTGATTCCCTTAATAAAACCTTCCGAACCTTTGACCGGGCTGATCAGCTCTTTCACAAACCAATTGTATGGCTTATTAACCTGCAAAGATGAGTAGAGCCATTTGGTGATGTCAAACCTGCCGCCCGTAATGTATCCCGTTCCGGAATAGTCGTTCCGAAGGGCATCATTCCAGAACGACATCCAATGCTGAGCATAGTCATCTGAACGGTTCAGGAGTTCTTTTGCCAGCAGTTCTCTTTTATCGGGCCGTTCGTCCGCAACGAATGCTTCCACCTTTTCAGGCGGCGGCAATAAACCGATAATGTCCAGGTAAACCCTGCGAATGTAAATGCGATCATTGACCGCCGGTTTCCAGGCAATTTTGTTTTTTTGAAAATATGCATTAACCAAACGGTCTACTGGAAGTACGATGTCGCCGCTTGCAGCCGGAAGGACGGGCATCCGCGGTTCGAGGGCAGCAACGCGGTAGATGCTTTTTTGCTTGCCATCCGGCCATAATGCGCCTTTCTCAACCCAGTATTTAAGCACTTTGATTTCTCTTTCAGTAAGCCGCTTGCCCTTGGTCGGCATGGCTTCCTTATCGCCTTTTGGAAGGGAAATGCGCCTGATTATTTCGCTTTTATCAGGGTGGTTAGGAACAACGACAACGCCATTCTCTCCCCCTTTCATGATAGCATCCTTGCTGTCCAGCCGCAAATCGCCTTTGGATTTTGCTTCGCCGTGGCAGCTGTAACAGTTGTGAGCCAAAATCGTCCTGACTTCCACATTCAGGTCCTGAACCTGCTGCGGGTTAAGCGCACCATTGTTCGTAAGCACAAAGTCGGCTGGATCTTCATTGGATTGTTCCTGCTCAGGCTCCACAGATGATGGCATGACGCTGGTAAGGTAATCGTCGCCATGCGTGATCATGGCACCATAGTGGCCCGCCAGGGAAACGCCAAAAACGGTCACGAATAGCAGCGAGCGGTAAATGCTCCTGTTGGCATTGCGTAGCGAAATCGTCGCCAGGATAGCCAGCCCCAATGTAATGAAGCCGGCCCAGCGGTGAATTTCAAATGTCTCGCCCTGCGATTGTTCTGCGTCCGACAGTAACAAACCGAATGTGACGGACAAAGCGGCGCTTGCAACGCCGATCCATGTCATAATGTTGACCGCGTCGCGCAGGCGTGCTGACTTTCGTTTCCAGTCTATTAATTCCAGAATCAATGCGACGAATAGCAATCCAATGGGAAAATGGACCATCATGGGATGCAATCGTCCTAAAAATTGCCAAAGCCAGAAAGTTTCGGTTGCTTCAAGTAACACAATGCGGAAGATTAGTGGATCAGGAATATGATACAGGCATCGGCCTGTAATGTTATACAATACTAGAACGAATCGGTTGTCAGACTATCCTGTTCTGTCTTGCTTAAATATTTAATTACCGGGGTTTTTTAGAAAAATTCCAATAGCCGGAAACTTGGACGCCTATTACTCAACGAAAAAATGAATGATTTTCTTGCTAAATCAATAAGGAGAAGCCGCTCGTCATCAGCGTTTTTCCCTATTGATTTAGTAAGAGTGTTATAAGCCACCTTAGTATCCGGGGTTCTGCGTCAACTTAGCATTGATGAGGATCTGAGGTGCAGGGACCGGCAGCAGGTATTCATTTTCCGTGAAAACATAATCAGTGGAATTGAAAGGCACATTGCCCCTGTCGACGGTTGGCTTTGCCCTTTCGGCTGCTCCATGCGCATTCATGAATGCGGCCCATTCACCAGGTGTTTTTGTTCTTTTCAAATCAAACCAGCGGTGATTTTCAAATGCAAGCTCAACTCTCCTTTCTTTCAGCACCGCGGCCCGGAAATCTGCCTTGCCGGTGGCTTTTGATGCAGCTAATCCGGCACGCTTTCTGACCTGGTTCAGATAATCCGCTGCTTCGGCTGTGGGCCCGGTTTGTTCGTTAATGGACTCTGCGAGCATTAGTAACACATCCGAATAACGCAGAACCGGCCAGTTTGTATTGGTCCGTTGCACAATTGTGTGGGGATAGTTGTATTTACTGACATAAGGAACGGGATACACCTTGCCATCCAGTGTGAAACTGGTTTTAAGCGAAAGGTCCTTGCGCAGATCGCCCGCTTCATATGCCGCAATCATATCATTGGTGGGTGAATTCCGACCTCCGTTTGCACCCGCTGAAAAACCTGTAACCGCCCCTTTGGAAACCCTGGGCGCGAACACATACTGAAAGTTGCTCTGTTCGCCCAGGTCGTTGTCTCCCTGATACTGTATCTCAAATATCGACTCCGGGCCGTTTTTCTTGGCAGGCGCAGGATCAAAGTTATCGGCATAGTTAGCATTTAATGTATAACCAAGCTTAGTGACTTCTTTGAGCGTGGTTATGGCGTCTGGATATTTTTTAGTAGTCAGATATGCTTTGCCGAGGAGCGACAAAGCTGCGCCCTTGGTTGCCCGACCTTTGTCGCCGGATGAGGCATACTTCTCCGGCAGCAAAGCGACTGCCTCTTTCAGATCTTTTTCTATCTGCGCCCACACATCTGCCTGTGGTGACCGGGTGAGGTCAAAAGTAGGCTCAGGAACCGCAAATGTGCTTGTTACAATCACCACATCACCGAAATACTGGACCAGATTGAAATACAGATAAGCTCTCAGGAATTTCAACTGGCCTTCAATTTCCTTTTTGGGTGTCTCCGGAATGTCCGCATCTGCGATTCGCTCCAATGTCAGGTTCGCATTGTATAAGGTAGCGTAGTAATTGTTCCAGATGGCCGCAATCTCGCCATTGCCCGAATTGACGGTTGAAAACTCAAATGCTTCCCAACCGCCTGCGCCGCCGCGATCGGACGGGTTGAGGTCAATGGTTGTGTTGTCCGTTTGAAATTCACCCGCCAGATAAGCGGTGTTGGTTATAGATTGCAACTGTGCGTAAACACCATTTAATGCTTGCTTAGCCTGCGCCTCATTTTTATAGAACAAGTCTACATTCACCTTCGTCGGGTCCGTCTGGTTAAGGAAATCTTCGCCGCATGAAGCCAGAAGCAGCGGAAGTACGACCAAACCTATTGCTGTAATTTTTTTCATTTTCATGGGATTTAGAAGTTGACTTTCAGGCCTGCGGAGAATGTTCTGGGAACGGGATAAGACTCATCGTCATTGTTGAGCTCCGTTCCGCCTCTTACGCCCGCGTCAGGGTTGTTGCCGGGATATTTGGTTATCAAAAACAAGTTGGCCGCATTTACGAATATCCGTGCATCAGAAAGAATGCCGTTCAACTTTGGAAGTGTGTAGCCGATCGTTACGTTTTTGATCCACATATGCGTTCCGTCATACACATAGCGCTCGCTGCTCTCGCGAGACCATTTAAAATAGTCCGTTCCGCCCTGGGAGTTTTTGGCGCCCGGATTTGAGCCGGGGTTTTCAGGAGATCTCCATCTGTCTTTGGCTTTTTCCAAAACATTGAAAACACCATCCATATTCATGGTAGACGCCTCGATATTTCTGTAAATGTCATATTTATAGGCGCCCATCAATAAAACGCTCACGTCAAAACGCTTGTAGTCAGCACCGACGGTCCAGGCCCAGTTAAATTTTGGGTTTGGGTTACCAATTTCGGTCATGTCCTTAGTATCATACGACACAATGCCATCGGGTCCGCCGTCGGCTGCGCCATGCAGATCCGCAAAGATCATAGCGCCCGGCACCGCACCTTCCTGCAATGGTGCCGCATCAATTTCAGCCTGTGTATTAAAGATGCCCAGTTTACGATAACCAAAGATCATCCCGATCGGACGGCCTACCTGCTGAATGTTGTAACCGCCATATTGGCTTCCTTGCAGGATAAAATCATTTTGTCCGCGGATGGCCAGCACTTTGTTGCGGTTGAATGTAATGTTCGCGTTTGTCCTCAGATTGACCTGACCTACCTTAATGCGGTAATTAGCAGCCACTTCAATGCCCTGGTTTTCCACTTTACCCAGATTTTTCAGTGTTGACGTGAATCCGGAAACAGCTGGAATGCTGTATCCGAGAAGCATATCATCTGTGATCTTTTTATAATATTCAATAGTGAAAACCAGCTTGTTATCGAATGTTGCGAGATCCAAACCGATGTCCAGCTGGTTGGATGTTTCCCAGGTAAGCTCGGGGTTAGCGAAGCGCGTCACTGTTTTGCCGGAGGCCAAAGTGTTGCCGAGAATGTAGTTGTTCACGCCGAGGAATGACAAACTTTCATAATTCCCGTCATCACCTGCATTCTGACCGACACCAAAATTGTTGTTCGCGCTCACGCGATACGTATTATTTCCTGTCATACCCCAGCTCGCGCGCAGTTTCAGGTCTGTGAGCCAGGGTGTTTTAGGGATAAATGATTCTTCCGAAATTCTCCATCCCACAGAAGCGGCCGGGAAATTGCCAAATTTATGTCCTTCGCTAAACCTGGAACTGCCTTCGCGCCGGAATGTGGCGGAAAACAGATACTTGTCCCTGAATGCATAGTTTAAGCGCGCAATGTAGGCCAGCATCGTCCATTTGCGCTCCATAGAATTGGAAGAACGAATGGTGGCACTACCCAAAAACGGCGTCAGGTCGTCCGGGAATGTATTTCCAGATCCATATAAGCCCTTAACCACTTCCTGCTGAGCCGAATAGACCACTGTTGCTTCCAGACTGTGATCTTTACCAAGGGTTGGTGTGTAGGTCAAAACCTGGTCAGTAGCGTAGTTCTTCAACTCTTCCGAGTCGTCCCGTTCGGTCGCGAGACGCGGAGGCGCACCATTTGTTCCGGTCTGCACGGGCAAGCCGATTGTCGAAGGAATGTATTCCTTGTAGGTGTTGTAGTTGATCTTGGCATTCACAGAAGACCTGAATTTCAGTCCTTTGGCAATGTTGAGTTCTACGTAACCGCTTGCCAGCACATCCGCAATGTTCCTGTTCCGGTTGATGTTTTTGAGCATATACAGTGGATTGGGAAAACCGAAAATGTCACCGACGCCATTGTAATAGGGAATCAGGTCACCCTTTTCATTATAGGCAGGATAGCGTGGATCGGCAATCAATGTTAAGCCAACCTGCGCATTACGGCCGTCGGTGCTGGACAAACTGGAGCGGGAGTAACTTCCGGCAACGTTCATCCCGATGGTAATGAACTTGTTCACTTCACCCGCGAGATTGGTGCGTAACGATGCGCGGTCATATCCTGTGTACTGCAGAGCACCATCTTCCTTGTAGTAACCGGCAGAAACAACAGATTTGATCGGACCTTTTCCGGACGATAATGTCAGGTTAATGTCTTTGTAAGGTGCATTATTATGCAAAATCAGGTCAAACCAGTTGGTCGAATATTTGGTATCTGCGGGATTTCTGAAATCAATGGGAATCTCCGATTCTTCAGGTTGTTTTTTATTAGCCAATACATATCGCCCTATGAAAACTTCCCGCTTAAACTGCGCAAAGTCTTGTCCGTTCAACACTTTGGTTTTGCGGCTTTCAGGAACATTCTGGATGCCATAATCTACTGATATGTTGAGATTTGTCTTTCCATCCTTGGCAGATTTAGTTGTGATCAAAACCACGCCATTGGAACCGCGTGCGCCGTAAATGGCGGTTGCAGCTGCATCTTTCAGGATCGATATGGTTTCAATGTCGTTGGGGTTCAGGTTCTGCCCGGCTGATATGCCGACGGGAAATCCGTCAATCACATACAACGGGTCACTTCCTGCTCCTAATGAGCTGATCCCGCGTACTTTCACTTCAAATTGCTGCCCCGGCGTTCCACTTTTCTGCTTAATAATAACACCCGGAGCTTGTCCTTGCAGCATACGCGTAACATTGGACTTAGGCACTTCGCCAATATCCTCCATACTGATCACTGACACCGCCGAAGTAATGTCGCGCTTGCGTTGCGTACCATAGCCAACCACGACCACTTCTTCCAATGCCTTGGTATCAACCAGCAATTCCACATCGACGGCAGATTGATTTCCCACTGTCACCTCTTTTGGAACGTACCCGACGAAGGAAAAGACCAAAACATTTTCCCCGGTCTCCGGAATGTTCAGACTATAACTCCCCTCCGAATCGGTTACGGTTCCGGTACTGGAACCTTTGAGAATGACACTTACTCCGGGCAGGCCCAGTCCCTTGTCATCGGCCACTTTTCCTTTAATAGAGCGGTCTGCTAACATAGCAAAGCGCCCATTTAAGTGGTTCGAGGACGTTCCTGCCTCTGAGCTGCCGGTTAGGGTCGCGCCAACCAGCATTTGGCTCAGTGCGATTTTCCCAAATAGCCGTAGACAAACGCCCAGTCTTGATTGTCGAATTTCATTCATACGCTAAGGTGTTTAAGGATTGAAAAGATGAGACGACTTATGAAATCTTGATTGGAGGGTTGGTTGATCTGCTGCTGAACATGATCCTTTTATATAATAAATGCAATAAATGATTCGAATTGTATTAATCGCAATAGTATGTGTAATTCGATTTCATACTGTCCTGCACTGTCCGGTAATGCATTAAAATTGGACGTGAGAAATATTTTATTTGAAATTCCCGTTATCAAAATTTTTGGCTGTCTATTATATCGTTTGCTTGGCAATCATTAATTTTATGCGAACGTAGGGGACTTAACAGCTGGGTTGATGACAAGATATTTACGAAGGATTTTGTGGTTTCTACCACTGTTAGTTTTCCTTTCATTGCAAGTAAATGCCGATCATATCGTCGGAGGCGAGCTTTTGATGCGTCCGCTTGCAAATGCTGGCAATTTTGAAATTACGCTGATCCAGTTCTGGGACAAGAATAATCTGGTCGAACCATCCCCCGACGGGAACGGAAACAGGGACGCAGCAGCGGATGTTTACATCTATCGGAAGCGTGATAACAATTTTATGCAGCAGGTCCGCGTGCGCTACCTGTCTTCCGAAACCATTCAATATCAAAACAAAGCATGCGCAAGTGCCCGGTCGTTGAGCACCGTGATTGGCACATATAAAGGAACAGTAGCATTGCCCGAGCAGGACTACAATGATCCGGGAGGTTATTACATTGTGTGGGAAAGATGTTGCCGTAACAAGGACGTCAATAATATCAAGTATCCCGGGGAGATGGGAATGGTGTTTTATCTTGAATTCCCACCAGTTAGTACCCGAAACACTTCTCCGACGTTTTCAGCTCCTAATGGTCAATATATATGTAGTAACCGGGCCTTTTCAATGAACATGTCAGCGTCCGACCCGGATGGTGACGAACTTCGATACGCATTGGTAACGCCTTACCGGGGTTACACAACGCCTAATATGATTAATGGCAATAGCGCGCCAAAATCAGACTACCCGCTTGTAGATTGGGAAAATGGCATTTCTTTATCCAATATTATTCCTGGCCCGCGTCCGCTGGCTATCGACAAGACGGGGAAACTTACAGTGACCGCAAACCGGCTGGGCTTGTATGTATTCGCAGTGGAGGTTGAAGAGTATAGAAATGGCAAGAAAATCGGTGTGATCCGTAGAGACTTTCAGCTGCTTGTGATCGATTGCAATGATGATCAGCCGGAGCAGCCGGTGATTATGTTGAATGCTGCTCCTGTTACTGAGGTTTCCTTTTGCCCTGAACGGCCCGTTACATTACAAACGGAAAGTTCAGCCGACTGGTCATATCAATGGCAGCGCAACGGCTCGAACATTCCAGGTGCAACGGAAGCGGCCATCGCCGTGAGTGACACGGGTGTTTACTCGGTGATAAAAAGCTACACTCAGAAATGTTCGCGGGATACATCGTCACTAATGGTCAATGTTACCCTTGCGCCGCCTATTGAGGCGATTATTTCGGCGGATAAAAATATCATTTGTGAGGGTGAGGTAGCAAAATTGGTTGCGAACGGAGGAAATGTAAAGAATGGACTGGCACTTTCATGGAGCAGAGACAACGCGGTCTTGAATGAGAAGCAGAGTACACTGGAAGCGAAAGATTCCGGATCTTACTCTCTCTTAATTTCAGATGAAGTAACCGGATGCACCGGCTCGGACACGATATTGGTAGCAAAAGAATCTGTTTCCGTAACGCTCCCTGCAAGAAAGGGCGTAGTGGAAGGGTCCAAAGTGACATTGCAGCCCAAGGTTGAACCTTCCGAACCGACCACATATAAGTATTTGTGGTCACCACCGGATGGCCTGGTGTCAGCAAATGACGAACGTGATGCTGTGGTTGGCCCGCTTGTTGATACCCCTTATACTATTGTTGTAGAATCTGAAAACGGATGTAAGGCGGAAGCATCTACGGAAGTTTATGTGATAGCTAAAATGCATATCCCTACTTCGTTTACACCAAACGACGATGGCCATAATGATCGTTTTGAGATATTCAATGCCAAAGATCAGATCCTTGAAATGCGAATTTATAATCGATGGGGCCAGGTAATTTATGCCTCTCAGGGATATCAGGATCCATGGAACGGAAAATACAAAGACAACACGCCAGTCCCGGCAGGAAGCTATCCGTATACGATAAAAACCGCCGAAACGAGCCTTACCGGGACTATTCTCCTTCTTAAATAGAATCTGTAATACTGGTGGCAGAAAATCTAACATTGTTAGATGCTTCTATCTTACTTCCTCAAACGTCCCATCTGAGTAGAATATTAGAATTTTTTCGATCCGGCGGATATCGGAAGGGTTGTTTGTTGAGACCGGTATTGTTCTATTAAAATTCTTATTGCCTGCGCCTGGTTTTAGAGGAAGGTTTACATCCCGTGCAGCCGGACTTTTGTCTGTTGCAGGGGTTTCTAAATGGTTAGATTGACCGTCCGATAAAAATTCAGGAGAGCTGTTTGGAAGCTCTTCACCATCTAATATCCAATTCGTTCCCAGTTCAGGGAAGCGCTTGACAATCTTCTGTACGATATCCAGGCTTGGTTTGTTACGTCCTGCAAGAATGTGGGACATGCTGGATCGCTGGATGCCGATCTCATCAGCAAATATGGACGGCGACATATTTTTGTCAGCCAAAATTTGTTTGATTTTATCATTTAAATCCACGTAATGCTCAGTTTACAATGTTACATGCAAGTTATTAAACGCAATTTATATTTACAAATGTTAAGTTTAATAATGTAACATTATTTCAGGTAGCTATTTATTAATGTAAACAACAACCCATTTACATTAATAAATGGCTTCATTTATAGCTTCTTGTGAGCATTCAAACATCTGAGACACAAAAAAAGAGCGCTATGCAGGATAACGCTCTTCATTAACATAATTTATCAACTTAAACTGTCACATTGTTTTCACGCAATGCATCATTTAAGGATGTTTTAAGATCAGTGCTGGCTTTGCGTTTTCCGATGATCAATGCACAGGGAACATGATAGGTTCCGGCGGCAAATTCCTTTGGAAGCGTGCCGGGGATAACCACTGAGTCTGCCGGAACAAAACCTTTGTATTCTACGGGCTCAGAGCCTGTTACATCTATGATCTTCGAGCTCCCGGTGATTGTTACGCCTGCTCCCAAAACCGCCCTTTTACCAATGTGCGCACCTTCCACTACAATGCAGCGTGAACCAATGAACGCACCGTCTTCTATAATAACAGGCGCAGCTTGTACAGGTTCCAGCACGCCGCCAATCCCTACGCCACCGCTCAGGTGAACGTTCTTGCCGATCTGCGCGCAGCTGCCGACAGTTGCCCAGGTGTCGACCATTGTGCCTTCGTCAATGTATGCGCCAATGTTAACGTACGACGGCATCAATACAACACCTTTTGATATGTATGCACCGTAGCGCGCAACGGCTGGTGGTACAACCCGAACGCCTAGCTTGTCATAACCTGTCTTCAATTTCATTTTATCATGATATTCGAAGATGCCAACCTCGCTAACAGACATCTGCTGAATAGGAAAATATAGAATGATGGCTTTTTTCAGCGCTTCATTTACCCTCCATGATCCGTCTTCCTGCGGTTCGGCCACCCGCAGTCTGCCTTTATCGACCTCTTCAATAACTTCTTTGATGTAATTTATGGCAGCAGGATCCTTTAATAATTCCCGGCCTGACCAATAAGACTCAATCTTTTCTGCAACAAACATGTTCAAGTAATGGATTAGTTAAATTGTTTTAAAGTACTGTATTATAGTTAGTTATGAGATGTTGTAAAATTAAACCCTTAAAAACCGAGTTATCGCCAAATCTTTAAAATAGACAATATTTCACTTCAAAATCTGCTAGGGAGGTGTATCGACGTAGTGAAGCCAGCTACCCTACCCTCCCAGACAAATATAAAGACATAAATCAAACGGAATAAATAAATTCAACAGAAATATATACTAACATATTTAGTAAAAACCCGAAATTACTAAAACTAATAGTATTATCGCAATTTTACTAATATAATTAGTAGTAAGAGAATTGATCTTCGATCGACTTTTTTATGCAAATCCTTTAAATAAGGGCACATTTTTGTTAATTTCGCGTCAGTAATAAACAATCACTAGAAAGACATGTCTAAAGTAAAAGTTGCTATCAATGGATTTGGCCGGATCGGCCGTCTGGTTTACCGTCAGATTTATAATATGGAAGGCATCGATATAGTTGCTATCAATGACCTTACCAGCCCAAAAGTACTGGCCCACCTGCTTAAATATGACACTGCCCATGGCCGTTTTGATGCTGATGTGAAATCTACTGACAATTCAGTTGTTGTCAATGGAGAAAATATCGCAATATATGCACAACGTGACCCTGCTCAAATTCCCTGGGCATCACATGAAGTAGACGTTGTTCTGGAATGTACAGGTTTCTTTACAAGCCAGGAGTCTGCAAGTGCGCACATTAAAGCTGGCGCGAAAAAAGTGGTTATCTCCGCTCCCGCTACCGGCGACTTGAAAACAATCGTTTTCAATGTTAACCATGACATTCTGGACGGTTCTGAAACTATCATCAGCGGTGCTTCTTGTACAACCAACTGCCTTGCGCCAATGGCTCAGGTGTTGGAAGAGAAATTCGGCATCGTGAACGGTTTGATGACCACCATCCACGCATATACAAATGATCAGAACACACAAGATGCACCGCATCCAAAAGGTGATTTGAGAAGAGCTCGTGCAGCTGCACAGAATATCGTTCCTAACAGCACAGGTGCTGCTAAAGCAATCGGACTTGTTCTTCCTGCATTGAAAGGAAAACTGGACGGTTCTGCACAACGTGTACCAACATTGACTGGTTCATTGACTGAATTAACTGTTATTCTTGGAAAAGAAACTTCGGTTGAAGAGATCAATGCTGCTATGAAAGATGCATCTAACGAAAGCTTCGGTTACACGGAAGACGAAATCGTTAGCAGCGACATCATCGGTATCAACTACGGATCGCTTTTCGACGCTACGCAAACAAGAGTTCAGAAAGTTGGTGATACACAGATCGTTAGAACTGTGGCTTGGTACGACAATGAAATGTCTTACGTATCTCAATTAGTAAGAACAGTTTACTACTTTGCCAGCCTGATCGGCAAGTAATAAACAGATAAGTATAACGAAAACGGCCTTCTTATCAATCGATAAAAAGGCCGTTTTGTTTAAGAGACAACTGCTTTAATGTATTTGATCGTATATCCTTTTGATACAAATATGCTTTCATAATGTGTCTTGACCCCATAATGCTCGTCGTGCAGATGCGACTCGTAAAGATCAGCCGTATGCTCGATGATCGTAAAGCTTTCCGATTCGCTCAGTTTTTCAAGACTGTACTCGTATAGGAAGGTGCTGTCAGTTTTCAGGTAAAACATGCCTCCCGGCTTTAAGTATCTCGCATAGCGCGCGAGGAATTGAGGATTAGTCAGCCTTTTGTTCTCGTCCCGGTCCCTAACCTGCGGATCCGGATGAATAAGCCAGATCTCACTGAGCTCATTGTCTTCAAAAAATTCATCTGCATACTGTATGCCTGCCCGCAAAAAGGCAACATTATTAAGTTTGTTCTCAGTCGCGATCAGACTGCCCCTTGCGATGCGGTCTCCTTTGATATCCATCCCAATAAAGTTCTTTTCAGGGAACTGCTTGCCTAATCCAATGGTGTATTCACCCTTCCCACAGGCAAGCTCAACGACAACCGGATAATCATTTTCAAAGTATAAACTATTCCAATGGCCTTTGATTTGGGTGTATAAGGGTTTTCCTGCTTCAATAACATTCGCGGCGTCGGCGCTAAACTTGTAGTGTTCTAACTTTCTTCTGGTCATTCTATTCAATAATCTATTACAAATCTTCAATGTCGGCCACTACAAAAGTGCTTCCGCCCACGTAAATAGTGTCCTGTGGATTGGAATCACCGATTGCAGCATTCAATGCATCATTTACATTCAAAAAGGCTCTTCCAATTAAGCCAAACGACGCGGCCAACTGTGTCAGCTCCCTGGCATCCAGTGCGCGCAAATTGGAGGGCTGACAAAAATAAAATACCCCATCAGAGGGAAATAATTGCAGCATGGAAGTGATGTCTTTATCGCCGACAAAGCCAACAACAAATCGCTGTGCGCCGGTCGCGACGCTTTCAAATTGCTCTAACGCGGACGCTAATCCGGCGGTGTTATGGCCGGTATCGCAATAAACATCCGGCTTTTCACTGAGTTTTTGCCAGCGTCCTTTTAAGCCTGTGATTTTAGTGACAGCCGAGAGAGCCTCCCTTACTTGCGAGTCAGGAAGCATCCAACCCTTTTTTCTTAATGTCTGAATCGCTGCTACAACGCCTGCAATGTTCTTTAACTGATAAGCACCGGTAAGGTCTAAACGCAACCCTTTAAAGATGCTCGTAAGCGTTTCTTTTTCAACTACATCTACTTCCAACAAGCCATCCCTAAGACTTTTCTTCTGCACGTTATAGTGGTCGGAAGCATAGATAATCGGTGCATCCGCATTCAGAGCTGCATTCGAAAGCAAACCGCTGATAGAATCGGACTGCTTTTCACTGACTACGACTGGAATGTTCGGTTTAATTATGCCAGCCTTTTCAGCGGCTATTTCTTCCAGCGTCTCGCCTAAATATTGCGTGTGATCCAGGCTGATGTTGGTAATTATGGACAGTTCTGGTGTTATAATGTTAGTCGAATCCAGCCTTCCGCCCATCCCAACCTCGATTACCGCAACATCCACTTCCATTTTCGAGAAATACGAAAATGCCATGGCAACAGTCGCTTCGAAGAATGAAGGCGACAATCTTTCGATGTTAGATTTATTTTCGCTGATAAAGTCGATAATGAACTCTTCTGTTACAAATTGGCCATTAACCCGGATTCTCTCCCGAAAATCCTTTAAATGGGGTGATGTGTAAAGCCCGACCTTATAACCGGCTCGCTGCAACACAGCAGCAAGCATATGAGATGTGCTCCCTTTGCCGTTGGTTCCGCCAATATGGATGGTCGGGTAATGATTCTGGGGATCACCGAGAAAGTTACAAAGCTCCCGGGTAGTATGAAGGCCCGGCTTAAAAGCACGGGCCCCAATGTTCTGAAAAACCGGCAGGCGGCTATACAGATAATCCAATGTTTCCTGGTAATTCATTCTGAGGACTATTGGGAACGGATTTTAAATGTGATCGTTCCTACCGATTCGTCTGGCACGTTTGATGACTTTGGGATAAAGGTCAAATCGCGCACTGCGCTTTTGTATTTATTAACAACTGAATAATCCGTAACTGTTGTGTTTTGCGTGATAATGCTCTTCACACGGCCATTCTTATCTACGGTAATTTTGAATGTAATATCGCCCGTAGCATCCGAATTATCATCCACAACCGGCCTTCTCGACCAGCTCCAACCGGATAGGCTCAACCCTACTGCCGTTCCGCCACCGCCGCCTTCACCTTTATATGTCTTGGCAAACAAGCTTCCAGTTTTAGAACCCTTGTCACCTACGCCGTCTGCATCATCGCCATTGTTATTGCCACCCACGCCGCTTTTTGTGCCGTTTGTGCCATTGCTTCCCGACTTGCTTCCGGATGATTTTGTGAACAATGCATCCTTATTAACTGCCTTTTCAGGGGTCGGCTTGGCAGCCGGGGCCGATGAAGCTTCGGAACCGGTCGATTTCTTGCTCTCATTCTTCTCAGGCGCTTCCACCGGGCTCTCAGCCTTGGATGTAATTACAGGCTTCTCAGCAACCGTTTTTGTGGGTTTCACCGGCTCAATCTTCGGAGGAGTCGGCGGTGTTGGTTTGGGTGTCGCAACAGACTTAACCTTTTTCACCTCATCCGCATCTGCACGCATATTTTCAGCGACCTTGCTGTCATTAGGCTTGTTAAACGTCTGCACGTCGCCGCGGCCGACCTTGTCAGTTCCGTAGTTCACTTCCACAAAAAGCTCCATAGGAGCCACTTTGGGTATTGAGCTGTTCAGCCTGATAAAGAAGAATATGCCAAGCATTGCGATGGTGATCCCTATGGACATAGCCCAGGACACTGCAATTCTCTGACGATCTTCGGCTTGTAATACAATCATTGTATTTGCTATTATTTTTCTGTTTCAACAACGTAAATTTAAAAAAAATCGTGTGTTACGAAAAAAGGAAGCACTTTAATGCTTCCTTCTCTATGCTTTTTTAGATTATTTTTTCTTGTAAACCCAGCCCGCTTCTCCGATCACTCCTTTCAGCTTATTAGAGGCGCGGTAAGCATCGGTCTCGGTGCCGTATCCGTTCGTTGCCACCTTCACCTTCTTACCAAACCGGTCAGGAGGCAAAATGCTGGCGTCCTCAAATCCTTTTTCCTTTAACTGGGCCAGGAGCACTTTTGCTTGCTTGATCCCTTTAAATGTTCCTGCGATCACATAGAACTTAGAAGACGATGCTGGCTCGATGGTTGCAGCCGGCTCTGGCTTAACCGCCGGGATTGCCATTTTTGCCTTAACTGAATCATCCTTTAAAGGTTTCGCAGTTTCAACTGACAAATTGGTTACAGCAACAGAATCAGTGATTAAGACTGGTTGTGCGGTTGGTTTAACAGTTTCCGGTTCAACAACGGTCGTTTCCGATTTTTCCTCATTCGTTGCTTCTGCTTTGGCAAACAACTCGGTGAATGGGTTCAATGTGCTTTGAATGTCGCCGTTTCTTGAATTGACCAAAAACACACTCAAACTGCAGATCAATGTGGCTATGGCTGCCGCAGCGGCCCATCTTACCCACTTGAATGTGCCTGTTCTATCCTCTTCTAATTCAATAACTTCAACCTGTTCCTCAGCAATGTAATTGTCTCCAACTGCGATCGGAACTATCTTTTTATCAACCTGCTTGGCCCTGATCTTCTCAAAACCATACCATTCATCCTTGAAATATTTCTCAGTGTTAGGCTCGAAAACCAGCTTACCCTCGATATTCTTGCTGAAATCCCCAATCCCCATGATCTGCGCCCGGCCGTGTTGTTCGAGGTTATGGCGAAGTTCATCCGTATAACCTTTTACATATTCAACCGCTTCCAGATGCGACAAGCTTTCATGACGCGAAATGTAATTGGCTAAGAGTCCATCGTCCAGTTTAAGAAACTCATTGAATGCCAGTTTCTTAGCAGGAGGAGAAAAAGTCTGCGACATCGAATCATAAGCAGCGGGGATCTGGTGCGAAAGCAATGCTCCGAATCCTGGAATGATTACAAATTCATATTCACCTACAAGTTTTCGGATGACTGTTTCGACTGCTATCATGAATGTTTTTTCAGTTAACTCAGCGAAGTTAAAAAGAAAACGATAATCCTCCAATAAAGTTTAGTCCTTGCTGCGGGTAATACTGGTAACGCTGATACTGCTTGCCCAACACATTGTTGAGGGCCACAAATGCAGAGAAGTTCCTGGTTAACAGATAATCAATCTTGAAATTCAGGTCCGCAATAACAGGCAGTTTGGTCACTTCGCCGCTCTGGAAAATTTTTGCTTTTATTCCTCTCAGCATATAAAAATCCGCTGTTACGAACAATTTTTTACTGATTGCAAGCGCATTAAACCAGTTTAACGTAAGATCAGGACGGTGCCAGGGTTCTTCAAGGTCTGCAACTGAGTAATCAAAGAAGTTTACTTTAACAGACGTTTTGAACAGATCATTAAAGTTGTAACCCGCCTGACCGGAAATGCTCAGCACTTTTGTCTTGCCCGGATCATAAATGATCGAGAACTGCGATGTGTCGGCCAGGGAATTGTTGAAATAATAAAAATTTCTGTATTGCGTGTAAGCAACTTTACCTTCATAATTGAAACCAGCAAGTCCCTCACCTTTTACGCCTGCACTGATTTCAGAGTCCTTATCAGTGTTAAGTATTTGAACATTGGGACCCAGCCACATGTTCTCGCCCAGCATACTTTTCAGCGTATTTCTCACCATATCTCCATTCCAGCCAGCGAATACGTGCAGCCCGTCAAAAGGTGCAACGTCAATGTTCAGAACCGGGAATGCTTTCGTTCTGTTGATCTCCAATTCGCTGTCTGTTTCGTTGGCCACATTAATCCCCGCGGTTACCGAGAACAGGTCGGATGTGTATTTGAATGTTGGTTTTACCCGGAACAGATTCCTGTTATAAGTGAAGCGGTCTACACGTTGGGTCACGAAGGCGTCTGCTTCCAATAATGCATGAAACGATTCCGATAGCGGCACGGACGCCATTAACTTGGTTCCCCAATCCAATTCGGAAGCTTCATAACGGTCGCGCAATGTGTGCAGGCTCGTTTTCACGGAATAATCGACAAGCACAGAAGCATCTGTATTTTCAAAACCCAATGCTACACCAAATCTATTAATCGTCTGGCGGATGCTGTCCCGGTTCACCTGAACAGTTTCGGGCTGTGGCTGATAACCGTAGAAATAGTAGTTCTTACGATCATAGTCCAGCGCTGCCTCAACCTTGTACTTGCTCCGAATGTATTTACCGCCTATCCTGAAATTGGTTGACGCATTAGCCGAGTTCTTATTATCAACCGGACCATTGGCGGCGGATAAATGTTTCAACTGCGTGGTAAAAACCAGATCTTCGGAAGGACGGCCGCCTACGAATGCTTCACCCAGAAAACGGCCGTAGTTACCAGCACCAAGCTTAACGTAATTATTCAGCACATCCGGTTCGTCCTTGCGTTTCTGTTCGTCCGATGATGCTGCTACGCTCGGCGTCAGCTTCGGCGACGAAAGGTCGATTTGCGGATCAATGATCTGGTAGTCAACTTTTTTCTTGCCCGTTTCACCTTTTATCGGATCAACTTTATCATAAACCCGGTTTGCAGGTGCGAATTCAATGCTTTTTTCTTTTACAATCTCGTAAGTCTGGCTCTCAATCTCGCCCCGTTGCGCCATAGCGAACTGGGAAGAAAAGCCAAGTGTCAATAGAAATAAGGAAGAACGTATCGCGGTGGATTTCGTCATGAGTCTTAATATTTTCTGTTAGTCCCGCAGGAATGAATCTTTTTATTTACTGATCTGAGCCAATTTTTCCTTAGCAAGCTCAACTGCTTCTTTATCGTCGGAATTATCGATAATGGAGGTTAATGTAGCCTTAGCCTGTCCCATTTCGTTCAAACCTACGTACACCTCAGCAAGCAGTATAAAAGACCTTACACGCCAGTAATCATATCCCTCGAAATTCTTGCCCATCTCAATGATCGCCGTCTCAGCCTCTTTGAATTTCTTGTTTTTGAAAAGAATCGTTGCTGCCCAGTAACTGGCCTCGGCGCCGTATTCGTCTTTTGACGTTGCAGCGATCTTTTTAAACTCTTCGGCTGCCTTTGTCAGATCCCCGCGGTCGTAGGGCACTTTACCCGCATATAGCTGGGCTTTTCCCACTGCACCCGGGATCAGGTTGCCACTATTGATGACTTCTTTGGCATAATATAATGTGGAGTCGTAGCTTTTCAATGTATAATAAGTGTCCATCAAGCCAACCCAGGCCTGCGCCTGTTCTTTCTTGCTTTCCGAATTGCGGAGCAGCACCCGGAAGTTTGAAACCGCATTGTTGTAATTGCCACGGGCGATTTCCAGTTCTGCGGAGCGTTGTGCAGCTGCCGCAACAAACGTTGATTTATTCTGCTGAACCACTTTACTGAAATATTGCAATGCCTCGTTCACCTTGCCGCTCTTGTCGTAAGAAGAAGCAATGAAATAGTTTGCATCATACTGATGCTTGCTCGCCGGGTAACTCTGAATGAAGCCCTGCAATGCATTGATCGCGTTCTCATATTTTTCTGCATAATAAAGGTTACGCACATTATCGAACTCCACTTCTTCGAGCTTCTCGTTACCCGGATTGTTTTTCCTTACAACGCCAAGCACCTGCGTAAACTCCTCCGGACGTCCAACTGCTGTATAGGCTTCCTGAATCCCTTCCAAAGCGCTGTTTGCGGATGGAGAGTCTGCATATTCAGTTAAGATCTTACGGAAATCGACGATCGCTTGTTCGTACACCTGCAAGTTATAGTATGACTGCGCGCGACGAAGCAATGCTGCGGGGATTGCGTTGCTCTTCGGTTTCTCGTTGATCATTCTCGTGAAACCTTTCACAGCAGCAGAATAGCTCTGTTTTTGGAAATCAATGTCGGCCAACTGGAAATAGGCATCATCCAGATATCTCGACTGCGGATATTGGCTGATCAGCAGATCAAACTGTCTGCGCGCTTCCTGCTCCCGGTTCATGTATACATAAGCACGTGCCTTCTGGAATAATGCGTAATCCTTATCCACTTTACCTTTGGACGAAACCTGCTCGTAGGTCTTGATCGCCTCATTATAATTCTTGGCAGCCAGGTAGCAATCCGCCAGCCGGGAAAAGCCATCTTCGATCATTGCCGGCTCGATGCCTTCAATGTTGTTCGTAAACTCCTTAAAGTAAGTTAAAGCCTGAGCGTATTTTTTCTGGTTATAGTAAATGTATCCCAGAGCATATAAGCTCTTTCTTGCATAAATGCCTGCTTTCGGATTTTTTGAGATCTGCGAGTACAGGTTGGCAGCTTCATCTACTTTGTTCAAACCATATGTAGACTCCGCCTTATAGTATGTTGCAGAAATGAAAAGTTGCTCATCAATAGGAAACTTGATGGACTTATCAAACATCACAATAGCGTTATCAAACTTCTGCGCATTGAAATCGAGGACTCCCTGGTTATAAGTAAGCCTCTGATAGGTGCCATTTATTTTAGCATTCCGCTTGGAAAGGCCCTCAATGTACTTTATTGCCCCAACCGAGTTGCTTGCGCTGGCATATCCTTCTGCTACTAATTCGGTTGCTTCCTCTGTATGTTTGCTTTCAGGATATCTTGCCATGAAGTCATTAAACTCCTTTACGGCCTCATTGTTGTTTCCAGACTCCAATTGAACCTTTGCATGGTTGTAAGCGGCTTCTTCTTTAACAACAGGGTTAAAGTCAAGCTTAGCGGCATTGTCAAATGCTGTTAAAGCATAAGTTAACTTAGAAGTCTTTAAGTAGCTGATTCCCAGGATATATGAGGCGTACTGCGAAACAGAATCTTTGCCCGGCCCGACGGGTTTCAAGTTTGTTATTGCACCTTCATAGTTACCGCTTCTGAACAGCGCATGACCATAATGTAATGCCACCGTCGGAGGCACAACGCCTGGTTTCATTCGCTTGTAACGCTCGTATGAAGTTACAGCGGCAGCATAATCGCCTTTCTCGTAATATACTTCTGCTACATACAAAGCAACGTCATCCAGTTTAGTATTGCCTCTCTGCGATTTCAAGATCTTCTCGCCGTAAGCTAGCAGCTCATCGTAACGCGTTAATTGATATAAAGATGAGATAATCCAGTTTGGTGCCTCGTTCTTATAGTAAGGATGATCCTCGATCCGCTGAAAATCCTGATAAGCTTCTTCGAATTTGTTCTTCTGGTAATTAATCACACCTGCATAAAACGAAGCATCGCCCGCATTGGCAAAAGAAGTCTCCGTTTTAACTTGGTTAAACAACGGCAGCGCCGCATCCAGTTGCTGGGTGTTGTAATAAGACATAGCCAGCTGATAAGTGCTTTCCAGCTTATTCGCGCCGCTTCCTCCTACATTAACAGCTTTATCCAGATAAGTAATGGCCTTTTCATATTGTCCGGATTCGTAGTAATACCGGCCGAGATCTCCATAAATCTGCTGTGCTTTCGGATGTTCTGAATGGTTTTTCACAAAACGGTCCACTTGTACTTCCGCTTCGGGATAGTTCAGATACAAGCCTGTAACTGCCACATAGTATTCCGCCGTAACCTTGTTATAGTCCGTGGTGCTCAGCAACTTATCATCCGTACCTAAAAACTCGTTGAATTCCTGCCTGGCTGCCACGTAGTTGGACTTTTCATAATATTCCAGGCCATTTCGAAAATGGGCTTCGGGTTCGGTTACGCTTAATGTATTCTGAGCAAAAACCGAAGATGCGCCAACATATAAAAGCATTCCGAAAGTGGAGGCGCCGTGTTTAAAAACCATAGAGACTGAGTTGGTAAATTTTTGATTTGAATTAATGTCATTAACCATATCTTTTTAAAGAGTATTTTGGTGCGCTCTTACCTCTTAAAATTGTTTGCTATCTAACGAAAAGTGTACTAAAACCGTATACGTTGATAGGAAAGGCATTTTTAACCTCAGAAGATCACTTCATTACGCCGTAAGGACTCCGAAAAATCATCATGCATTGCATCAAAACGGGAGGTAATTGCAGCAATAAATGATTCGTCCATGCAACGTTCTATTTCTGCCGGACTTTCAATTTCATAGTCATCGATTTTGTAAGTTTGCTCATACATGCCAGATTCAATTTTGACAATGTATTTATTGTTCCATTGATAAAGGCCGATCTTAAATTTGTCGTTGGGTATATCCTTAATATATCTCATTTTATAAATTGTTGCAACTCTATGATTATCAGTATTAAACTAAATAGAATACTAATATTATTAGTACTAATTCTTTCCGCTTGTTCTGGTCAGGATAAGAAAGATGCCGCTGACTTCTTTCTGAAAGGAAACAAGGCTCTTAGTCAAAAGAACTATGCCGAAGCATTACGCCTATATGACGAAGCAATTGCCAAAAATGCAGATTTTTCGGACGCCTACCTCAATAAAGGGATAACTTTATTGAAAATGGGCAGGCCGGAAGATGCCCATGAGATTTTGACAGAAGCGATTAAAATCGACCCTACACTCACACAGGCAAATCTCGTCAGGGCAGAATCAGGGCTTGATTTAGGGCGTTTGCGCGAAGCAAAGGAGGACTTGCAGCAAATTGAAAAAGATTATAAGGATTCATCGCGGTTTTTCCTCGTGCGTGGAAATCTGCTGGGTGCGGAAGGCAATGCATCCCTTGCACTTGCCGACTACGATCGCTCGATCCAATTACAGAAGCTGAATGTTGAAGCTTATGTCAACCGGGGAGCTATATACTACGGCCTTAAAAATTGGAAAGCAGCCAAGGAAGATTTTGAAAATGCCCTGGCTTTGAATCCGGTTCAACCCGAAGCACTCAACAATCTGGGATTAATTGCGACAAAAGAAAGGAATTGGAAAACGGCCCTCTCCTACTTTGATAAGGTTCTGGCAGCAACGCCAAACGATCCTTATTCGCTCAACAACAAAGGCTATGTTCTGTTGCAGACAGGTTCGGCTGAGCAAGCGAAGGAACTCATCGAAAAATCGCTCGACAGACTCCCTAAAAACGGATACGCCTTTCGCAATCTCGGCATCTATTATCAGCAGGCAGGCGCGCACGACAAGGCGATTGAAGCATTCACAAAAGCCATCGATATTGCCGAGCCGGTCGATATGCTTTACGGACTTGCGGGCCAGGCTTACTTCCAGCAAAAGAACCTTACGGAAGCTTGCAGGATCTGGAAGCAAGGCGTCGTTTTGAAGGACTCCATTTCAATGGCGGAAGCAGCAAAAAACTGTCGCTAATCTTATGTGTGGAATACTTCTAACCTATTATTCCTTACCCAACTTCTTCAATGCCTTCCAAACCCTTTCATTCTCGTAAGGATCAGTAAAAATCTCCAACAAGCTGATGCCTTTGTTCTCTAAGAACGCATTGATAGCTGTCTCTAATGTTTCAATTTCATTACAACTAAAATAGGCAACGCTTGAATCTTCACAAGTGCGCCGAGCCGAAAATGCATGTCTGGTTTCGAAGTAAGTTTCAATCTCGGGCAAGCCGGAAGGCCCGTCGATCATACGGAAGATATTTCCACCGGCATTATTGATGACCACGATTTTAAGATTCTGCGGAAGTGAGTTGATGAGCAAACCGTTGCGATCGTACATGAACGCAACGTCTCCCACAATTAATAATGTGTCCTGCCCGTTGACCATCGCAGCACCAATAGCAGTGCTCACACAACCGTCAATTCCGCTCGTTCCCCGATTGCAGAATACGCCATTGATACTACTGCCGAGGTCGAGCAAATTGACGTAACGGATAGACATGCTGTTCGCAACATGTAACTGAATCTTACTATTGATATATCTAAAAAGAATATCTAACGACGTTAAATCAGATATCAAAGATAGATTTCCTAGATAATCATCTCTCGTACTAGCTGCTGATGCATCGGTACTTGCAAAATGCCTAAGGTAGGCTGAGTCCGTTTCAGGGTCTGAATTCTGCACAAACAGCTCGTAATCAAGCTTTTCGAACAGATTTTTAAAGAAATATTGAGGAGAAACAGGAATCGTTCTTGTCAAAGATTGCGTTGGATCGGCCAGAAATGTGTCTTCGCCGATGTGCCAATGCAGCTTGGGCGGATTTTTCCTGATAAATTGTTTGAAATCTTTTGAAATGAATGACAAACCGAACGTAATGAGCAAATCCGGCACCAGTTGTTCGACATCACTTCCTCCTAGAAACAGATCGTGGTTGCGGATAATCTTCGCTCCGGAAATGTTTGCAATATGATCGGCCAGGACCGGGATGTCCCACTCTTCCGTGATCTTATTCAGCACATCGCTCAGCGCCTGATCGGGCATTTGCTGACCGGCAGCGATCAGTATTTTCGGGCAGTCTTCAAACTCATCCAGCAATGCATTCCATTCCTCCTGAGCAAGGATTTTCTCCGCCGATTGGCGCTGGATAATCCTCAAATTCGGAGACGGAATCATTTCATCACCTGGCGCAGGATAGAATGGCTCTCTGATCGGAACATTGATGTGCACCGGACCTGCCGGAACCGTTGCTGCCAGCGTTACTGCTTCGTTCGACATCCTGTTAATGGCCCATTGCACATCTGCGTGCGCATAATCAGCCGACAATTCGAATGAACGCTTGATGTGCTTACCAAATATTTCGCTTTGATAGATCGTCTGCCCATCATATTGATGCAACCATTCCTTCGGCCGGTCGGCGGAAATAACAACCAGCGGAATTTGCTGAAAAAACGCCTCAGAGACAGCCGGCGCAAAGTTGTACACTGCACTGCCGGATGTGCATATTAATACCACTGGAACGCCTGTTTGCTGCGCTATTCCCAGCCCTATGAAGCCCGCCGAGCGCTCATCCATGCACACGTGTAATGTGAAGCGCCCGAAGCGTGTAAATGCGAGCGTAAGCGCAGCGCTGCGTGAGCCGGGAGAGACCACGACGTGCCGGACTCCCTGTGCATAGCAAATGGCGGCGAGATCCACCAAAGGTTGTAAAATGGCCATATCTGTAAATAAAAATAGCCTCGTTAAGAGGCTATTTAATTAATACTGTATCAAATCACTGGTTAATTGCAACATCATCTGCTGAGATTAACCCAGGTATGTTTTCAATGCTTTGCTTCTCGATACGTGGCGTAATCTTCTGATCGCTTTTTCTTTGATCTGACGAACGCGTTCACGGGTAAGGTTAAACTTCTCACCGATCTCTTCCAGCGTCATGGCATGCTCGCCATTCAAACCGAAATACAATGCGATAACGTCCGCCTCACGCTGTGTCAATGTGCAAAGTGCACGCTGCACTTCCTTACGCAATGATTCATTCACCAAACCGGAATCAGGCTTGTCTTCCAGATCATTCTCCAACACATCCAGAAGGCTGTTTTCTTCACCTTGAACGAATGGAGCATCCATGGATACGTGACGACCAGAGATCTTCATCGTATCAACAACCTCGGAAGAAGAAATTTCAAGCACTTCTGCCAATTCCTCAGGAGAAGGCTCACGCTCGAAACGCTGCTCTAGTTCTGAAAAAGTCTTTGATATTTTATTTAAAGAACCTACACGGTTGAGGGGTAAACGTACAATCCTGGACTGCTCAGCAAGCGCTTGCAGAATAGATTGGCGAATCCACCAAACTGCATAAGAAATGAATTTAAAACCTCTTGTTTCGTCAAAACGCTGAGCAGCTTTAATCAAACCCAAGTTTCCTTCATTAATCAAGTCGCCCAATGACAAGCCCTGATTTTGATATTGCTTGGCCACAGACACTACAAAGCGAAGATTCGCCTTGGTAAGTCTTTCCAATGCAAGCTGATCACCATCCCTAATTTTCTGAGCTAACGTCACTTCCTCGTCCGGCGTCAACAAATCCACCTTCCCGATTTCTTGCAAATACTTGTCTAACGACTGACTCTCACGGTTGGTAATTTGCTTACTGATCTTTAGCTGTCTCATCTATCTTTTATTATTTTTATATATAACGACATTAAATATTGCCCCTGTTTCCAAAAACACTATTTTAATCATTTTTGTTCTCTGGCTTCGGCAGCAATACTTTCCGTGACAGACGATACTTACCAGTTTTCTTATCGATTTCTACCAATTTAACCTGAACTTCCTCTCCTACCTCAAGAACACCGTCCATTTTTTCAAGACGTTCCCATTTGATTTCGGATATGTGAAGCAAGCCGTCTTTTCCTGGCAAGAATTCAACAAACGCACCAAACGGCATGATTGATTTCACTTTACCAGAATAAATCTCTCCGATTTCTGGCACCAGGATAATTCCTTTGATACGGGCAACCGCCTTATCCATCGAAGTCTTATCGGCAGAGAATATACTTACAAATCCTGCTCCATCTTTTTCCTCGATAGAAACCGTAGCGCCGGATTCTTTCTGGATATCCTGAACAACCTTACCGCCAGGCCCGATTACGGCACCAATCATTTCACGGTCGATCTTGATCACGACAGCACGTGGTGTATGTGGTTTCAGATCAGCACGGCTTTCAGTCATCGTCTTGTTCATTTCACCCAGAATGTGCAATCTGCCTGCTTTTGCCTGCATCAGCGCCTCTGTCAAAACTTCATACGAAAGTCCGTTTACTTTCATATCCATCTGGCAAGCCGTGATTCCTTTTTCAGTTCCGGTTACCTTGAAGTCCATATCGCCCAGGTGATCTTCGTCACCTAAAATGTCCGAAAGAACCGCATATTTGCCTGTTTTTTCATCGGAAATAAGACCCATAGCAATTCCTGAAACCGGTGCTTTGATCTTCAAACCTGAATCCATCAACGCAAGAGAACCAGCGCAAACAGTCGCCATCGAAGACGAACCATTTGATTCAAGAATATCGGATACGATACGGATTGTGTATGGATTGTCCTCAGCAACGGGCAATACTTTTTTCAATGCACGCAAAGCCAGGTTACCATGACCTACCTCACGACGGCCAGGACCACGGTTTGGTTTTACTTCACCCGTTGAAAATCCAGGGAAGTTGTAATGCAGCATGAACTTGCTGTAACCGTATTTCATCGGCGTATCAACAATCTGCTCATCATTTTTCGTACCCAATGTTACCGTTGTCAATGACTGCGTTTCTCCTCTTGTAAACAAGGCAGAACCGTGAGCATTTGGCAAGAAGTCGATTTCAGAAGCGATAGGACGAACTTCATCCAGTTTACGGCCGTCAAGACGGATCCTTTCATCCAAAACCAGGCGACGTGATGCTTCCCACACCAGGTCATTGAAATAACGTTTTGCAAGGGATTTGTCAAAACCTTCTTCATCCTCGGGAACCGAAGCAATGAACTCTTCCCAAACTGCTTTGAAACCTTCTTTTCTAACAGTTTTATTGGTTGAGCCCAGCTGGGTTACCTTGTATATTTTATCGTATGCAAATGTTCTCAAACGAGCTTCAAGCGCTTCGTCTGCTGCATCGCCTACATATTCTCTCTTTTCTGTTTTGCCAACTGCCGCTTCGAACTCTTTCAAAGCAAGACATTGCTGCTTGATAACCTCATGAGCTACTTTCAATGCTTCCACAACCTCTTCCTCCGACACTTCGCTCATTTCGCCTTCTACCATCGCGATGTCATTGTAGGTTGCGCCTACCATCAGCTCCAATGTTGCACGTTCCAGCTCCACTGAGCCCGGGTTAACAACGTACTGGCCATCAATTTTCGCAACGCGAACTTCTGAAACCGGTCCGCCGAAAGGAATATCGGAAGCGGCAAGTGCAGCAGAAGCTGCCAAAGCTGCCAATGCATCAGGCAATGCAGTTGCATCAGCCGACATCAGCATAAGGTTAACCTGAACTTCTGCGTGGTAATCATCCGGGAACAACGGACGCAAAACGCGGTCCACCAGGCGGCTTGTCAAAACCTCCGGATCAGACAACTTGCCTTCACGACGCTGGAAGCTTCCGGGAATACGTCCCGCAGATGCGAATTTTTCTTGATAGTCAACTGATAATGGCAAGAAGTCAAGACCTTCTTTAATATCTTTATTAGCTACAACTGTCGCCAGCAACATGGTGTTGCCCAAACGAACTACAACCGAACCGTCGGCCTGCTTTGCTAATTTCCCTGTTTCAATGGTGATTTCCCTTCCGTCTGGCAAGGGTATAGTCTTGGTAACTATATTAAAGAGCATAAAATATTGTTTTTTGTAGCTGCGAAACGCCATCCTGACGTTCCAAATTTGTTAATTCCGCAAAAAATCAGGGAACTTTCATGTAGATGAAGTTCCCTGATTCTAAATTACTTACGTATGTTCAGTTCGGCAATAATCGCACGGTAGCGGTTAATGTCCTTTTTGTACAGATAATCCAACAATCTACGGCGCTTACCTACCATTTTAAGTAGACCAAGTCTTGTATCGTTATCTTTTTTGTGCGTTTTTAAGTGCTCGTTCAAATAATTGATACGATACGTAAATAAAGCAATTTGTGATTCAGCAGATCCAGTGTCTCCGCCTTCTTTCTTGAAACCTTTTGATTCGAAGATCTCGGTCTTCTTTTCCGCGGTTAAATACATAATTGTAACAACAGATTAATTATTTTTGGACTTTTCACAGCACCCTGCTGTAAATAAGGACGCAAAATTACGATTTTCGGCCTGAAATAAAAATATAATTTTACTATGATTGAATAAGCGCGCTTTTGCCAAATCTACTTGCCCATCTTTCTTTTATTCTTTTGACAAACATCAAATAGACATCTTTTTCAAACAACCGCGAGTCACTACGGGCCCGGTCGATGAAGTATAATCCGGTTAAAAGGAGCACTGTATTAGCCATCCACGCGCCTACGGGCACAGCGAGCATGCCTTCCCTTACCCATTTGTCGCCCTGGTTAGTCAGGACATAAAGCAGGATAAAGAAAATAATGGATACCAGGACAGGCACCCCAAAACCGCCTTTTTTAATGATGGCACCCAGCGGCGCGCCAATCAGGAACATGATCAGGCAGGATAATGCATTGGTATATTTATGGTGTTTTTCCAATTCATACTTGGTTGCATCTTTCAGCTTCGTCTGCAAGTAATCCTTCTGAGATTTGGTGTAGCTCAGCATACTGTTCGCCGCGCTTTTTGTATTCATTAAAATCTCCTTTTTCAAGCTGTCCGAAACAGGTTTATTCAGCAAAGAATCAATCCAGGGGCCTTTTTTCAGCGTTTTATCGGTTCCTTCGCGGTAATTGTAGGAATAATATTGCTGGCTGCCGGCCACGAGATTTTTCCGCGTCTCATTATAGGAGTTACGGAGCGAATCGGCCGTTGAAGTCAGGTCGCTGATGTTCTTCATAAACTCGTGGTATTTGAACTGCCCTTCATCCGTGCGCTTCATACCAAACGAAGAAAGGCTTTCCGTCAAACGGAAGTGCTTGAACGAATTGCGACTGAAATTGGAGTAATTCGGCATGCTGCCGCCACCTATCGGTGAGGATATATACGCAGGCCGCGCGGTGCCGGAACTCACCTCATCCGTGTAACGCGTTCCGTTATAAAGCTCGATCACCAGGTAACGGTTATCATTGATGGAATACATCCGGCCCGAGTCAGCAAGAATGATTTCGGTGTTTCCCACTTCATACGAACGGTTGCTATGCTTATAGATCACCATTCCCTTTAACTTACCATTCTCTTCCTTCTTATCCACTTTAATGCTAAACCCAGGGAGATCATTATAAAAAATCCCTTCCTTTATCTTCAAAGTGGCTTTCGTGGTCTTAATATCATATAAAAGGCTGTAACCCTTCAAATTGGCCCACGGAGAAATTCGGTCATTGAAATAAAATGAGAAGGCACTGACGGAAACTGCGACAATGAAAAGCGGCGCCATAGCACGCACAACCGATATGCCTGCACTTTTTATGGCCGTCAGCTCGAAAAATTCACCCAGGTTACCGAATGCCATCAGCGATGACAGCAGCATGGCCAGCGGAAGCGCGGTAGGAACCGTTATCAAGCTGAAAAAGAAGAATAATTGCGCGTAATCCGTTATCCCAAGGTCTTTGGAAACGAAATCATCTATGTAAAAAATCATGATTCGCATCAGAAAGACGAAAACCACGACAGACATTGTTATCACAAAAGGCCCCCAAAAGGACATTAATATAAGCTTATCAAGCTTTTTCATCAACTACCAACGATATCTTTCAAATTATCAATAAAGCCATCCCAAAGCGAAGCCATCTCCCGCTCATCGCGGTTGGACGAATAGTCGGTCACGCGCAGGAATGTTGTCTGGGTTAACTCGCTAACTTCAAGTTTTAGTTCCACGTGATTGTTGTCCAGATTATCATCGCTTGTATTTTCAAAATCAAATCTTACTGCTTTATTGATACGCAAACCGGTCTGTCTGGCAATGTGGCTGTCACCGTCCCACTGGAAGTCAAACCGGTGATCGGGCAATACAGTGACTTTTTCAGCAAACCATTGTTCCAGTCCCGAGGGCGTCGATATATATGGAAAGAGTACTTTTGGAGAGGATCGCAATTCAAATTCAGTAACAAATTTATATTTTTCCATATGAACTAAAATTAAAAAGGGTTAACCACAACAGTACCGCCTTATATGCTGATTTTAAAAGCTGTAATATAGCATAATTCAACAATAAATGTCATCAAAGTTAATTTTTGCTCTTTTATCCAAACGAAAATTTAGGGCGAAAATTGAAAAAACGCATTGGACTTTAATTTTTTTTAACATACTTTTGCACCACAATAACACGGCGGGGTAGCTCAGATGGTTAGAGCGTAGGATTCATAACCCTAAGGTCGGCAGTTCGATTCTGCTCCCCGCTACCAAAGATCAGACATCCCGGACGGATGTCTTTTTTATTGCCCTATCTGCATTCTTCTGCGTTCTGCGAGAATTAAATTACCGGATTTTCGGTTTCCCATAATAGTCTAACGCTGGTTCGCCTCTCATTCACCATGAAATTATTAATACAATACCTTAGCCGGTACAAAGCCCTCATTTTACTGGCGCTTGTACTCGCAGCCATCAATCAGGTCTTTTCGCTCCTGAACCCCTACATTCTCGGTAATTACCTCATCGACCCTTACGCCAACAAAGCACAATATTACCGCGATAATGGCCTTGATGACGCTTTTTTCAAGGGCATCCTTATCGGCCTGCTGATGATCATCGGTGTTGCCATGGTTTCGCGGATTGCCAAAGCATTTCAGGATTATGTCGTCAATGTTGTGATCCAGAAGTTTGGCGCAAACCTTTACACAGATGGGTTACGCCATGCATTACGCCTCCCATTCCAGGATTTTGAAGACCAGCGCAGCGGTGAAACACTCTCGGTGCTGCAAAAGGTTAGGGCGGATTGTGAAAAATTCATTACCAGCTTCGTTAACGTGCTCTTTGCCACATTGGTAGGAATTGTGTTCGTGGTTGTCGTTGCCTTTAAGCTCAGTCCTTCATTGCCGCTTATTTACCTGGTTGGCTCGGTGATACTGGCAGTTCTGACGAGTGTTTTGAGCAAAAAAATCAAGTCAATCCAGAAGAACATTGTCAAAGAAACTACGGCGCTGGCTGGGTCCACGACCGAATCGCTGCGGAACATTGAACTGGTCAAAAGCCTCGGCCTGACGAATCAGGAAATAACCCGTCTGAACACAACCACATTCAAAATCCTTAAACTTGAACTCAGAAAGGTAAAAAGCATCCGCTCAATAAGCTTTATTCAGGGCACATTCGTTAATTTCCTTCAACAATGTATCATGTTCGCCTTGTTGTTCTTCGTCTTCCGGGACCGGATTACCGTAGGGCAAATGATGATGATGCAGTTTTATTCGTTCTTCATTTTCGGGCCTTTGCAGGAACTGGGCAATGTGATTCTCTCCTATCGCGAGGCCGAAGCGTCGCTGAACAATCTGCAAACATTGCTGGCCAGGCCCGTCGAACGCAAGCCCGCAAATCCCGAGGTGATTACAGACATCGAAGAACTGCGATTTGAACAGGTCAGGTTCCAGCATCAATCTGCTAACCGGCCCGCTTTGGAAGATATTTCTTTTGACGTAAAACGGGGCGAGACCATTGCGTTCGTAGGACCGTCCGGCTCGGGAAAGACGACATTGGTCAAGCTTCTTGTGGGCCTTTATCATCCCATTTCGGGAGCTGTATATTACAATGGCATAGATGGTAATAACATTGATTTTGATGAAATCAGGAATAAAATCGGCTTTGTAACGCAGGATACGCAACTTTTTTCAGGCACAATAAAAGAAAACCTGCTTTTTGTAAACCCCGGTGCAACGGATGAAATGATTAATGATGTGTTGCTGAAAGCGGCTTGTTATAACTTGCTGTCGAGAGCTGAAAGCGGGATTGATACGGTGATCGGCGAAGGCGGGTTGAAACTTTCGGGTGGTGAGCGGCAGCGTTTATCCATTGCCCGTGCGCTGCTGCGTGAGCCGCATTTGCTGATTTTCGATGAGGCAACCTCTGCATTGGATTCGCTGACAGAAGAAGAGATTTCCAACACAATCCGCAACATTACCGATCAGCGTCAGCATATTACGGTAATGATTGCGCACAGGCTGTCTACCATTATGCATGCAGACCGGATTTATGTCCTGGAAAAAGGGCATGTAGTGGAAACGGGAAGCCATCATGCTTTGCTTGACGAAAAAGGCTTGTATTATGCCATGTGGCGCCAGCAGATCGGTGAGCGCAAGGACGAGTCGGTCCTTTCTTCCTAATGTATACAATAACCAAAAGCTAGCAAGATTCAGGTTTTTCAGCGGTCCTTCGGCGCCTATTTTTGTCCTGTCAATACTAGATTGGATCAAACAGAAATAAGACGAATGAAAAACATTGAAACATTGGATTGGAGTTGCATGACGGACGATCTGCACAGAAAAGGATACGCATTAATAGAACAGGTCCTTTCGCCTTCGGAATGTGATGAGCTGATTGCATCTTACAATGAACCAGCACATTATCGGAAGACGATCGTGATGGAGCGTTACCGGTTTGGGTTAGGAGAATATAAATAATTCGAATATCCCCTGCCAGACCTGATCCAGCATTTACGACAGAGCTTTTATTCAAAACTTGCCCCGGTCGCTAATAAATGGATGCAAGTCCTCAACATTGACCAACATTACCCTGCTGATTTCCAGGACTTTCAGACGAAGTGTCACGAAAAGCAACAAACAAAGCCTACCGTGCTGATCCTGAAATACGGCGAAGGCGGGCATAATACGTTGCATCAGGACTTGTACGGAGATCTGTTCTTTCCTATTCAGCTGGTTATTTTCCTTAGCGACCCTGAAAATGATTATACAGGAGGAGAATTTGTGTTGACCCAACAAACACCGCGCGCTCAGTCGAAAGCCATCGTTTTGAAACCCAGGAAAGGAGACATACTGGTCTTCACAACCAATTTCAAACCCGTGAAGGGAACCAAAGGTTACTATCGCGTCAATATGAAGCATGGCGTTTCCGAAGTGACTTCCGGGAACCGCTTCACGCTGGGAATCATTTTCCACGACGCACTAAGCTGAAAGCCATGATCAGGCACTCGGACCTCGGACCTCCGTCGTTTCAAACGAGCAGAAGGTTGAAGAAACTAATTGACGATCACGTAATCTGTTATGGCGGAAATGCTCGTCTCAAAATTTTCGGAACATTGCAATGTAATTCGGGAAAGCGCATGAAAATGAAAAACCGGGTGTTTTTCAATTCAGAGAAAGAGGCAATGTCGCAAGGTTTCCGACCATGCGGACATTGTATGCGGGAAGCTTATTTAAAGTGGAAACCAAAACGGCACATTACGCTAAAATCTTGAAAGTGAGGCTCCGCCAGAGATAAAAGACCAGGTAACTCTCCCAGCCTGCAAACTGCTGAAAAAGTGCATCGATCTTGCCTGTTTCACTTCTATCATGGATAATGTTGTGATTGGAGAGTGCATTCAACAGACCGATATCACCATGCGGAATGCCGCCAGGTTCCTGCAACGACTTCATTAAAACATAATTAGCCGTCCATACACCGATTCCCTTATGATCCGTCAATGCTTTTTTACGTGCTGCAAAGTCGGGTAATGCGCGAATTGCTTCTTTATCCAAGCTCCCGTTTGCAAACGCCCTGGCAATGCCAATCACGTAATCCGATTTTTGCTTCGAAAACTGCATTTCCTTTAAAAGGTCCGGATCAGCTGCTGCCAGCACTTCGGGCTCGGGAAAAACGTAGTAAGATTCATTTTCATGGTCGATTCGCTTGCCATAATGTTCCACCAGCCGCCGCTTCACTTTATAGGCAAAGGACAAATTAATCTGCTGACCGATAATGCACCAGCAAATGGCTTCGAAAAGATTGGAAATGCCAATCACCCGCAGGCCTTTATAATCTTCGGCCATGTAGGCAATGCGTCCATCAGCTTTCAGCAAGTCGTAAAACGGCTGAATGTTCGTATCCATATCAAACCATTCACGCACATAACCAATGAGATAAGATTTATTTTCCTGCGTTGCTTCTCCCTTGAGAATTTCCAATTCCAGGAAACCCGAATGCTCGCGGATGGACACCAGCAGCATTTCCGCTCCCACTTCCAGTGCCTTAAAGATGGTATCGCCTTTAATGATATGCAGGCAATCATCGTAATTCCTGTTAAGAAACCACAAACATTCTTCAAAACTAAAAAGCGCCGGAACGGGGATTAAGACCTTATGCTCACTATTCATTTACCAAATATACCGCAACTGCAAACAAGCCAAAACCTGTTTCTTGCTGCATGATGACCTTAATGTACAATTTTGAAAACCAATTCTTTAAGCAGTTCACCTTCCGGAATGCTCACGCCGTCGAGCCCTTTCAGCCGTGCATCACATTCGCGAAGATAATGTATAATGTTGGCCACTTTGGGAAGCGGATAATTGCGGATAGCCAGCAGGTAATCTTTTACAAAATAAGGGTTGACACCCAATTCGGTAGCAAGCCCTTTCTCTGATTTATCTTTGCTGGCGTGTGCAAGCAGCACTTTTGTGTAAAAACCAAATAAAATGATCAGGATCGGAGCCAGCGGATTATCCTTGGAATTTTGGGAAAAATAAGTGGCAATCTGGTTGGCCTTCATGACATCACGCGTCATCAATGCCTTTTGGAATTCAAACACATTATATTCTTTACTGATGCCTACAAACCTTTCAATGGCTGCGGCATCAATTCCCTCATCTACGCGGAGGTTAACCAGGATTTTCCGGATCTCGTTCGACAACCGTTTCAGATCGTTCCCAATGTTATCGACCAGCATCTGCACGGCCTTAGGACTTATTTTGACGCCCTCATGCTGACAAAATGACGCTACCCATTCGGGTAACTTGTTGTCGTACATCTTCTTAGACTGCACCACAACCCCATTCGTATTGATTGATTTGATGAATGTCTTACGCTCATCAGCATTGGCATGAAAACAAAAAACCAGCACCGTGCTGTTCAGCGGATTGAGTGCATAATCCTCTAACCTGGCCTGCTGTTCCTTCTGCTCGATCCCGCCCAGCTTATTTGCATCTTTCACGAGGATCAGCTGCCTTTCGGCCATGAAAGGAAACCGCCGGGCATAGCTAAGCACACCAGCCACATCCGTATCCTTTCCATACAGAACGAATTGATTAAAACCCTTTTCAGATTCAGGAACAACACGTTTTTCCAGTTCTTCGGCAATGGAATCGATGTGGTAAGGCTCATCGCCGTGCAGAAAATAAATAGGCCTGAACTTCTTACTTCTGATCTCTTTCAGGACAATGTCCGGTGTTTGGGCCATAGGGTGTGCCGGTAGGCAATAATGTTAATGTGTTAATATAAACTCCTCGGACTGTTTTTGAAGTTCCGGAAAGAAGCGTAAAAATTTATCCCTGTAAAACTCCTCATTCTCGCGCAGCTCCAGCATCGCATTCCGCAGCGGCGCAAGATAAGTAGCCCGCCTGGACATCCTGTGAAAGGTAAGCTCCACGCCTTCCAGGGTGGCGTAGCTTGTAAGCCAGTCCTCACGGATCATGGCCTGCACCAAACGCGTCATATGCTCGGGAATAAAGTGCTCATTCTTCCTGATCAGCGCATAAATATTGCGGGTGTAGGTAAATAGCGGCTCAGCCTGAAACTGATCGAAATGCTGGGCAAGAAAATAGTCAAAATAGATATCCATCACAATTCCAGCCAGCTTTCCCTGCGACAATGCAGCCTTGTGCGTGGCTTCACGGACAATTTCGTGCTGGTCTGTGAAAAAATCAATGTGCCGGTGCAGCTTCAAGCCGGTGACAAAATCCGGGTCCCATTCGGCCGTCTTTTCGTCCGTCAGACGGCCCTTTATGAAATCGCCCACATAATTGCCCATCACCACGCCTTCCTTATTTCCTGATAGCAAAATGTGTGCTAAAAAATTCATCTAAATGGCATTTTGGCAAATTTGCCGTACGTTTGTTTTCCCTGCTCTACTTGGAACAATTTTTTACAACAACAATTATTTTAATCAAACTAGCAAATGAAAGTCGAAAAAAATAACGTGATAGCGTTAACATACAGCCTGAGAATTCCTGACACAGACGGCGAAACAGATGTCGTTGAAGTGGTTACGGAAGAAGATCCAATGTACTTCATACAAGGCATCAGCGGCCTTCCCGAGGGTTTTGAAAACCAGATCGAGGGACTTGTTGCGGGTGATATATTCGAATTCACGGTGGCCCCGGAAGAAGGTTACGGCGAGTTTGATGAAGAAGCCATTGTCGAATTGCCAAAAGCAGTTTTCCAGATGGAAGACGTTAATCAGGACGAATTATTGCAAATCGGTAACATTATTCCGATGACCAACGAAGACGGCGAAAGAATGCACGGTCAGGTTGTTGAGATCAAAGACGACATCGTTGTCATGAACTTCAATCACCCATTGGCAGGAAAAGAAATGCATTTTAAAGGGCAGATAATTTCAATCCGTCCAGCCACAGCAGAAGAAATCAGCCACGGGCATGTGCATGGTGCTGGTGGGGTGCATCATCATTGATTTAATTTTGACCGGGTCGCCGGGCGATGAGTGAATGAGTGAATACAAAACATTCAGTCATTCACTCATTCAATCATTGAATACTGCTCCACCTCCACGCCGAAACGCTTCAGAAACTCCACCCCTTCCTCCACTGCGATTCCCTTGTAAGCGGCGTACGAATGCAGGAAAATTACTTTTTTGATTTTCATTGTATAAATAACCCTGGCGCAGGCAATGCACGGCGCTAATGTTACGAAAAGCGTCGAACCCTCGATATTTGAGCCATTTTTTACTGCAAATAAGATAGCGTTCTGTTCTGCATGTAATGCGAGTGAGCAGCTTCCTTTTGCATCTCTCGGGCAACCCACTTCCGGAAATTCTTCATCACAGTTATGCGTGCCGGCAGGAGGACCATTGTAACCGATTGAAATGATGCGGGTGTCTTTCGTTAATACCGCACCCACCTGTGCTTTGATACAATGTGAACGCAACGCCAGATTTTTTGCTAATTCCATGTAGATATCATCAAATTCCGGGCGCAATTTCGTTGTAGATAATGTCATTCGTTTCTTCAATAATTTTTATACAAACTTATCGAATTGAAAACGGGATTCAACATAAGATTTCGAAGTATGATCAGAAGTTTTTTGCTTATTCTTTCACTGTTTTTCACATGCCTGCCTGGTTTTTCACAACAGGAAAAGGTTGTGTTGAAACTCGCAATGGATCAGGCATCATTAGTCAAGAGCTATAAATTTTTTGTCCAGGAAGTTGAAGATCAGCGCATTATTCCCGGTTCTGGACTGGGAAAAGTGATTGTGCTGGGAAAGGAAACGCCTGTTGCATTGCCGGGCAAGGTGGATAAAGAACTGTTTAATTATTGGTCCTTCGCAGCACCCAAAAACCAGCAGACTTACCTTCCGCTTTACATCAGCATCAAAGAGCTTTCGCTAAACGAAAAGCGCGTTGGCCCCAACAAGGTGACCGGCGAAGTGAAGCTCTCTGTAAAATTCCGCTGGTACCGAAACATGCAGCCTGTGGAGCTCACAAATTATCAGACAGCAGCAAACTATACCCGACCGGAAAGGGATTTTGTCTATGAAAAGCTCGTGAAGCAGCTGCTAGACCAATCCATTGCGCACTTTCAAAAATGGATGACGCTGAATGCCGGAAAAAATCCCGCGCTGGCCAGGAACATTCAGTTGGTTTTTAAGGAAATCAGTAATAATGACCCTGATACGGTATTTTATTCTCCGAAAAGGCCGCTGATATGGGACGATTTCAAAGTCCGGAATGCAAAGCCGGGCAGCCGGTATGCGGCGGCGGTATTTACCAGTTTTGGCTACGAAGGACGCTCCTATCCCAAAGACGATGATCTGGTGGTGGAAATCGGGCTGAAAACATTCATGGTAAAAAGCATGTCATGGGGCCGGCCGGAGTCCAGGAATGCAAGCACATTACGCCACGAACAAATCCATTTTGACATTACCAGGCTTGTAGTTGAGAAATTTAAAGCCCGACTGCTGAAAGCCGACCTTACCATTGAAGATTATGACAGCGAGATTCAATATCAATTCCTGGAAGCATTTCGCGAAATGAACACCGATCAGGAACGTTATGATGGTGAAACCGGGCACGGCCTCAATGCCGGGGCGCAAGCAGCATGGGACCGCAAAATAGCTGGCGAGATTTCGGCGGTTTACGCCGTTCAATAGGACATTACTGCGCAGTAATAAACACCGTCTCTTCCACTTCCTGACTGGTCGCGTAATTTTTAACGTAAAAATTGTATGCGTCCAAATCCTTTGCAAAAGCCCGGTCACTCACTATATAAAGCGATTTCCCCTGCTTAATGCTCACAACCTCGTGCTTGGGAATCTGATGCACGACCATTCGGTCCGAATCGCGAGTCTGAATGCTTTTAGAAACAGAATAGGTTGTAAAAAGCATGACCAGCAGATAGGAAACTTTTACATATTGATAAGATCTTATGTGATACGCATACCACGTTGTGAACAGGAGCGCATATAACAAAACTACCTCAATTTTATCCAGATTAAGGTTTTCCAATAAATATCCGGGCAACGATTTGGGCACAGAAACGGCAATGTTCGTCAGAAAAGCCGACAGCCAAACTATTTTATTAATAACCACTTGCAGCCAAAGGACATTCAATGGCGACACCAGCAGGAGCATCAGCGCAGCCGGCAACAGAACGTTTGTAAAGGCGATCACGAATGGATTAACCAGCCAGAAATAAGTCGGAAATTGATGAAAGTAAAACAAGCTGAGCGGGAATGTGGCCAACTGTGCCGCGAATGACAATGCAGAAATCTGCCACACAAATTTTAAGATCCTGTTCTGCGGCGTAAAAATAGCGTTTAAAGGCTCATAAAGCAGGAATATTCCGCTCATGGCCAGGTAAGAAAGCTGAAACCCTACATCGTAAAGCGCAGCCGGATCAATGAGCAGGATCAACAATGCAGACAATGCAAGTGTATTCATGGCGTTTTGTTTCCGGCCAAAAACCTCCGCAACAACAAACACAATGCACATGAGCGTTGCCCGCTGCACCGACGGCGGCAAGCCTGTTACCAATGCATAAAAGCCTAGCAACCCGATCATCAGCGCTAAATAACCCATCTTTCCAACACGCCAGCGCTTCATCCAACCCAACAAATGACTGATAACCAGGAAAATGATCGCAACATGCATGCCCGAAACCGAAAGAATGTGAACGGTCCCGGATGTCGTGTAGTCGCTGATCTGGTCAGAGCGGAGATCATCTCTCCTGCCTAATAACATGGCTTTAATCAACCCGTAGGCTTCGTCGTCGTCCACATTTTTCCTGAACGTTTGCGCAGCCCATTTCGAAATGCCGTTGCTCCAATGGTTAAGAAAAAGAGAATGGTCAGCAATGGGCATGATTTGAAACGAACGCTCCGTCAGGTAATCGGTCCATACAATTCCTTTGTTTCGCAGATATTGCCGGTAATCAAACTGCATTGGATTTCCGGCTTCCATCGGGCGTTCTAATGTGCCGTTGACTATGATCGTGTTGCCGGGTTCGGGGATGTTGCTCGCGTCGTGGCTGATGTTAATCAATGCTTTCAAATCAACCTTACTCCACTTCTCCCGCACCTTTATGCGCGTGATATGTGCTTCATAGCGAAGTGTTTTCGTGCGTTTCTCTGGTAAGCTCTTAATTTCCGCTTCATAAGCATCATATCCAGCATTTGCGAGCACTTTAATGTTCGCTTCATTATGTTGCTCGAAAGTCTGCATCGTCCATGCGCCCAGCGAAACAAAAAACAGTGCGAATGCAATCCCGAATGCTGTTTTCAGGATTTTGATATAGAAAATAAAACAGACGGCTAGAAAGAAAAGCGCCAGCGACAGAAGCAATGCCGGTGTTCCTGCAAAATGAGGAATGATTTCGCTCAGCAAAATGCCGGTAATGTAAGACAGTACAATCCCGACGAATGGCGACCGTGTCAGCATATTAACGAACTACAAACCGTTTGGTGACCGTTTGTCCGCCGGATGAAACCCGGTAATAATAGAGTCCGCTTGGGAATTTTTGAACGTCGAGATAACTGAGGTTAGTGGCACCGGAAGTGATAAGCTGGCCCCGCTGATTGAAAACTTCAACCGTGAAAAGTTGAAAATTCGGCGTAAAAACGCTGGCTGTTAATGTCTCGCTCACTGGATTTGGAGACAATTCAACCAGGAGATCTTCACCGCTGATTTTTGAAAATTCCACCAGTTTGGCCCTCCTGGGACTGAGTTCGAGGACGGCATGCATCCGCTCTTTCTGATCATTGGTAAATACACTCATGCACCCGTCAGGAGAATAATCCATGTAATTCTCAATCATATTCCGGGTTGTGACACCCCGACATTCGGAAAATACGGGTGTGCAGGAAATATCGGTTGTTTCATTTTTGGTAAAAGCAGTCGGCGTATCATCACAGTGGTCGGTCCCGCAGTTCCGGTCTCCCCAGATGTGGATCAGTCCCAGCCAATGTCCCACTTCATGCGTGGTGGTGCGGCCCAGATTGTAAACGGAGCTGGTGATGGCTGGTGAGTTTCTGCCAAAGTAGCGGAAATCGATAATGACGCCGTCTGTTAATGCCCTGACTGCCTCATCTTCGGAAGTAGAAAGTCCTGTGGTAAGATCATTCAACTCAGTAACAACCGGAAATTGGGAAGTGCCCAGATAGCGGTCAGCCAGGCGGCAGACCCATATATTGAGATAACGGCTGGTTGCCCAAGCGGGCGAAATTTCAGCCAGATCGTCCGCTTCGGTAATGGGACTGAATTGGTTCTTTTCATTGTAAGTCCGTAATACTGTTACCAGTTTGAAGCGGATGCGCGTATCAACTCCCAGGGAATCGGTGTAAAAACCTTTGTAACCGGAAGCGTTGCCATAATCTTCGTTCAAAACGTCGATCTGGCTCTGGATCTGGGCTTCTGTAATGTTTTCATTGTTCGCCCCGCCGATGCTCATATCCTCTTCACTATGAACCACATGCACCACGACCGGAATCGTTATGATCTCGTCCGCATTCGTCCTGAGCGAAGTGCGGTTGGCCTGGATTCTTTTCTGGATGGCTTGTTCCGACTTGATCCTGAGTTGCTGTAAAGCAGGAAATCTGGAAATGGTCAAAGCGTCCAGTTCTGTGCTGGCACACCGTTTCAGCAACGAATCGCTGTCCTGCGCCAGCACGAACGCTTTGGAGATAATCAACAGTAAAAAGGTCAGCAGAAGCTTACTGCTCGGCTTTATCATAAGCTGCAAGGATATCTTTTACCAAACGGTGTCTCACCACATCGGAACCATCCAGCTCAACAAAACTGATCCCTTTAATTCCTTTCAGCACTGCTAATGAATCAATTAACCCTGATTTCAGGTTTTTAGGTAAATCAATCTGAGATTTGTCACCGGTAATGATGGCTTTGGAACTGGGGCCCATCCTGGTCAGAAACATTTTCATTTGCATGGGCGTCGTGTTTTGTGCTTCGTCCAGCAGAATAAATGCATTGTTTAATGTCCGTCCGCGCATGTAAGCGAGCGGCGCGATCTCAATGGTGCGACTTTCCAGATACAATTTCAGCTTTTCCGGTGCAATCATATCATCCAGCGCATCGTAGATCGGGCGCAGGTAAGGATCGATTTTTTCTTTCAAATCACCCGGCAAAAAACCCAGGTTTTCGCCCGCCTCAACGGCCGGACGTGTTATAATGATTTTTCTGACTTCCTTATTTTTCAAAGCCCGCACGGCAATGGCCACCGCGGTGTATGTTTTTCCCGTTCCGGCCGGTCCTACTGCGAACACCAGGTCGAATTTCTCCGCCTGCTCCACCAGCAGTTTCTGGTTTGGCGTTTTGGCCTTCACAACCAGCCCCTTATTGCCATAAATGATCACATCCGCATCATCTTCTGCACTGGCAACGGGCGATTTAACAACGCCATTTAAATAACCTTTCACATTGTCGTTGGTAACCTTGCCGTATTTTTGATAATGGGCTATTAATGAATCCATTACATCAGTGATACGGATTATTTCAGGAGCGGTGCCCTGAATGCGGATCTCGTTTCCGCGTGAAATAATTTTGCTTCCAGGGAAAGCGGCTGCAACTTCCTTGATATTCGCATTGTGAATACCCAAAAAATCAACCATTGAAACGTCCTCGAGCGTGATGATTTTTTCCAGCAAATGAATTAAAGTTTAGTGTTTTCCTATTTGTTCTAAAATTTAGTAATAATAACGAACAATTGTAATACAAAACATGAGAAATACAATTATGATTTGATATTTGAAAACGAAAAATGACCTTATTTTAATCAACTCTTTCATTATCAGAGCCGGACAAAATGGATCATTTCCTGAAAAAAAATTTTTGCCTGAACTTAACCTTTCCTGCTTTCTTACGGGTCATGCTTTCCTTAACTTTGTAGTAACATGGAAAACGACAAGGCATCCGGCAATTTCTCGAAATCAGGCTTTAAACAGAACAATCAGGGGCGCAAGCCAATGGGCGCCAGAACGCCCGGTACTGATCAGACTTTCAGCAAGTTACCTCCTCAGGCGGTTGACTTGGAAGAGGCAGTTCTGGGTGCATTAATGATTGAAAAGGATGCGCTGACAGCTGTTGCGGACATTCTCCGCCCAGACAGTTTTTATAAGGAAGCGCACGTCCGGATCTACACCGCCATCATCACGCTTTTCGCTGATTCGGAGCCTATTGACATGCTGACGGTGACTTCGAAATTGCGCAGCACCGGAGAGCTCGAACTGGTAGGCGGTGCGCCGTATATCATGGAGCTGACTTCAAAAGTGAACTCCGCCGCCAACATTGAATTTCATGCGCGCATTATTTCCCAGGCTTTTATCAAGCGCGAGCTGATCAAAGTGGCTTCGGAAATCCAGCGCGAGGCTTTTGAAGACACCACAGACGTTTTCAGGCTTTTGGACAAAACCGAGCAGAGCCTTTTCCAGATCTCCGAATCAAACATTAAGAAAAATTACGCTGATATGGGCGCGCTGATGCGACAGGCACTGGCAGAACTCGATCAGAAAAAGAATAATAAGGATGGTCTTACCGGTGTGCCATCCGGTTTCAGCGCCCTTGACAGACTTACCTCAGGCTGGCAGAAAACGGAGTTAATGATCCTAGCGGCTCGTCCGGGTATGGGAAAAACGGCATTCGTCGTTTCTTCGCTCCGTAACGCTGCCGTGGATTTCAATATGCCTGTTGCCATTTTCTCACTCGAAATGTCCTCGGTTCAGCTGGTTAACCGTCTGATTTCGGCTGAGGCAGAGATCGATAGCGAAAAAATCAGGAAAGGAAGCCTTGCGCCGCACGAATGGGAGCAATTGCACCACCGCATTCACCGGCTTACCAATGCGCCCATTTACATTGACGATACCCCTGCCCTTTCCATTCTCGAACTGCGTGCAAAATGCCGCCGTCTGAAAGCCCAGCACGACATTCAAATGATCGTGATTGACTACCTCCAGTTGATGACGGGAGATACGGGTGGCAAAGGCGCAGGAAACAGGGAACAAGAAATTGCTATGATCTCGCGTTCGCTCAAAAACCTGGCGAAAGAGCTTGATGTGCCGGTAATCGCACTTTCTCAGCTTAGCCGGGCCGTTGAAACGCGTGGCGGTGAAAAAAGGCCTCAGCTTTCGGATTTAAGGGAATCAGGATCGATCGAGCAGGATGCCGATATGGTTCTTTTCTTATATCGTCCTGAATATTATGGTATTACAGAAGACGAATCAGGAAATTCTGTTGCCGGGATCGGTGAAGTGATCGTTGCCAAAAACCGTGCAGGATCACTGGATACGGTTCAGTTAAGATTCATTGGAAAATATACCAAATTCACCGACCTCGACTCACAATTCACCCCGGCACCATTCTCGGTAGACCGGCCCATCCCAACCACAAACCCCATCGCATCATTCGAAAGCCAAAGCAAGCCCGCCCCCGCAGGCGGAACGCTCAGGAGCAGAGCAAATGATCTGAGTAATTTCGATTACAAAGGCCCCGATAGCGAACCGCCGTTCTGACTTCGGCTCCGCTCAGTCTGACAGTAACGTTAGGACTTCGGCTCCGCTCAGTCTGACAGTAGAGTTAGGACTTCGGCTCCGCTCAGTCTGACAGTAACGTATTGCTATTATCATATTGCGCACAGCCAAAGTCCGGTCTAAACGAGCATAGCCAAAGCCGCTGTCAGACTGAGCCGAGCCGAAGTCCAAGCCACAACGAGCGTTGCCAAAGCCCCTGTCAGACTGAGCGGAGCCGAAGTCCAAGCCACAACGAGCGTAGCCAAAGCCCCTGTCAGACTGAGCGGAGCCGAAGTCCAAGCCCAAAGCCACTGTCAGACTGAGCGGAGCCGAAGTCCGGGCCGCCGCACCAGCAGCGCCACATTCTCCACATGGTGCGTGTTCGGGAACATATCTACCGGCTGCACCTTTGTCACCTCATAATCTTCCGTCATTAGCGCCAAGTCCCTTGCTTGCGTAGCTGTATTGCAACTTACATACACAATGCGGTCCGGGGCTGCTTTCAGGATCGTTTCCACAACGGGCTGGTCCATTCCCGCGCGTGGCGGATCGGTGATGATTACGTCCGGCCTGCCGTGTTCCTGCAGGAAGCTTTCGTTCATAATGTTCCGCATATCGCCCGCAAAAAAGGCTGTGTTGGTAATGCCGTTCAATTCCGAATTTTTTCTCGCGTCCTGCACGGCTGCTTCCACATATTCAACACCCACAACCTTTTTTGCCCTGCGCGCTACGAAATTGGCAATGGTCCCGGTTCCCGTATAAAGGTCATAGACCGACTCATTGCCCGTCAAACCCGCAAACTCACGCGCTACGCTGAAAAGCTGGTAAGCCTGTTCCGAATTGGTCTGATAAAAAGATTTCGGACCAACAAGGAAGGTGAGATCTTCCATCGTCTCACGAATCGTGGTGTCGCCAGCATAATGGATCACTTCCTGATCCTGGTAAGAGTCATTTCCTTTCAGGTTCACAATGTAATTCAGGGAAGTAATTTCGCTGTGTGTTTTATGCAAATACTGCATCACCTGCTCAATGGCCTCGTCATTCTGCTCACCAAACTGCACAATCACCATTACATCACCCGAATTGGCTGTTCTCACCACCAGGTTCCTGAGCGTTCCCCTGTTGAAGCGGACGTCGTAATAAGGAATGTTATGCAGCTCGCCGAAATGATGCAACGAATTGCGGATCGTGTTGGACGGGTCCGGTTGCAGGTGACAATGGTCTACGGTAAATATTTTGTCAAAACGCTTGGGAACGTGAAAGCCGAGCGCATGCTTGGTAAATGTCGCACCGGAATCCATCTGCTCCTTCGTAAGCCAGCGCCAGTTGGAGAAAGTGAATTCAAGCTTGTTGCGATAATACTCTGTTTTTGGAGCAGCCAGAATTTCGTTGATGCTTACATTCTTAATGTGCCCGATCCGCTGGAAATGGTCTATAACCTGTTGTCTTTTAAATTTCAACTGATGCTCATATGCAATATGTTGCCATTTGCAACCGCCGCATACAACGTTATGCAGGCAATATGGGTCTGTCCTGAGAGGCGACTTTGAATGGATCTTCGTAACGATCGCCTCTTTAAGTTTTTTCTTGGTTTTTACTACTTGCAAATCAACTATGTCACCGGGAGCCACATTTCCTTCTACAAATATTACGCCGTCATCTGATTTAAATATACATTTGCCTTCTGCTGCAAAATCGGTAATTTCAACGTACTCATACTTGATATTCTTAACCATATTTCTTTTTTAAATTTCAAATTCCAAATCCTATAGGACAATTTCTACTCCCTTGTCAAGCCATGAAAAAACGGTACATCTTGTTCATGCTGATGCTGTTTGCCTTTACCAGAACCTATGCAACACACATTGTTGGCGGCCAGCTCTTTATTACGGAAAACAAAGACAATTATTACAACTATAACATCGGCTTAACGATGTATTTTGATGCGCTGAATGGCAATCCCGGTGCTGAGGACCCGGCTGTGAACATTTACGTCTTCCGAAAACGCGACAACCAGCCCATCGGCTATCTTCAAGCCCCAAAAATAGAACGAAAATCGGTCACCTATGCTAATCCGCAGTGCGGAATATCGTCGCTCGAAACATATATGATCACTTACAGCTCGTCGTTACGGCTGGAACCCAACGATTTCAGTGATCCGCAGGGTTATTATATGGTTTGGGACCGATGCTGCCGGAACGGAACGATCACGAACATTCAGGCACCGGGTGACGCCGGCAGCCTCTTTTATCTTGAATTTCCCCCGCTTTTCAAGAACAATGCAAATTTCAGGAACTCCTCCCCCATCTTCCCGGCAATAAAAGGCGACTATGCCTGCGTGAATTCTCCGTTTTTCTTTGATTTTGGTGGAAAGGACGCCGACGGCGACAGCCTTACTTACAAGCTGATCACCCCTATGCAGGGATTTTCAGACAAGGCTAATCCTAGTGTTGAAGCCCGAGGTTCCTCCAATTACCCGCGCCTTACGTGGCTTCCAGGCATATCGGAGGCCAACATTATTCCCGGGCCAAAACCTTTGACTGTTAATCCAAGAACAGGAATGTTATCCGTGACGCCGGGCAATGTCGGCCTTTATGTGTTCGCCGTGCAGGTGGATGAGTTCAGGAACGGTGTGAAAATCGGGACCCTTACACGGGATTTTCAACTTAAAGTCGTGGATTGCCCTAAAATGGACGCTCCGAAATTGTTGTTTAAACCCAAAGGCAAAAACACTTACTACAGGGAAAACGAAATTATTACCGTCAAAAAAGGCGATCCGAATTGCTTTGAAGTAATGGTTACCGATCCCACGGTCAACCAGATCATCCGTATCAATGGCCGGGCCGTTAATAATTCGAAAAACTATTTCACCATTCTGCCAGCCGAATTCAAGACGAAAGTTGCCAACGACACGCTCAAATTTGAAGTTTGCCTGGATGAATGCTTTGTAACCTACGACGAACGCCCGATCAAGATCGAGCTGATTGCAGAAGACGAAAGCTGCCCGGTTCCGCTGATGGACACGCTCAGCATTCTGATCCGTCGCGAAAGCAGCAGCAACAAATCGCCCGAAGTGACCACTTCCCTGCCCGGCCAGTATGTGCACGTGACAGCCGGTGTGCCGGTCGTTTTCACGGTGTATGGCACGGACATCGACAAGGACAGCATTGCCCTTTCCGGTCGCGGACAGGATTTCAATATGGTCGATGTGGCTATGGATTTCAAAGCCATCAGCGGCAAGGCGCAGATTCAGCAAACATTCAAATGGACGCCGCCGTGTAATGCAAAAAAAGGTGATACGCTGGCTGTGGATTTCAAGGTGGAAGACATGCGCTGTGTCGGCAATCCGCTGGCGGTTTCGAAGCCGGTGTATTTTGTCGTTAATGAATCGCCCAACACCCCGCCGCTGGTGGAAACATCGCTGGCAACACCAGAGATCACCTACACCATCGGAAGCAGCAGCGAGATAGTCTTCGACGTACTGGCCACAGATCCCGACACCAATACAATCAGCTTGGCGGCCGCCGGGCGCGGATTCAGCATTGGGGATGCCGGAATGAAGTTCGCCAACAAAACCGGTGTCAAAGAAGTAAGCTCTCCCTACGCCTGGTCACCCGAGTGTTCCATGCTCGATGGGCAGTCCGAAAAAGCCTTCATGATCGACTTCATCACCCAAGACAAAAGCTGCGCTGCAGCAAGCGACACAACGACGGTCAGGGTCATTGTGAAGGATGACACTTCGGACGTCGTTCCCGAATTTCCAAACGTGATCACACCCAACAATGACGGCAAAAATGACTGCTTTGTCTTAGAGGATTTACCTGCCGATAATTGTGTCAATCAGTTCAAAGATGTAACGATTTTTAACCGTTGGGGAAAGCAGGTTTATTATTCAAAAATCCGCAAAAACTGGTGCCCTGCCAGCATCTCCCAAGGCTACTATTACTACGTCGTGCAGTATACAAAAAAGTCTTTCAAAGGCGGGCTAACCATTCTTAAATAGAGGCTACAAACATTCTGTAAGTAACGAACATTCGATATGGCTGATACATTCTGATATATCGACTAGTAAGGAATGTTGGTTACATTATATATTAACTATACACTATTAACATTTAATAAGTTTGGTACTTTTTATATGTTTCCATATTATTATACTTTTCATACATTAAATAATGGGGAATATATAAGAGCTAATATTTAATTAAAGACATTTCAAACATTAGTTCATATTACTAAATATATACCATTTAATACTTTTTGTACATTTATAAAATAATCAATGAATTAAATGTATAATACTATCATCATTGACAATCAGCTAATTACAAGATAACGGTTCACATTAATGCCGATTAAGCTAATCTTTTTTGCTTTCTAAATTAAAACTCACAACCTTTATACTGTAACAACAAACATTACAGTAAATGAACAACGGACGGTTCGGTATCTCGGTGCATATCCTTTCCTTACTCGCTTTCGAAGGTGACGAATGGATTTCTTCTGAGTATTTGGCAGGCAGTGTTAATATAAATCCTGTGCTTATCCGGAAGGAGTTAGGCAACCTTCGCACCCATGGGCTCGTCGTTAGCAAGGAAGGTAAGGCAGGTGGCAGCAAGCTTGCAAGGCCGGCTGAATCTATTTTTCTATCCGAGATTTATGATGCCATACGGCAGAATGATCTGCTCGGAAAGAGCATTAATGCGCCCAATCCGGAGTGCCATGTAGGGCGGCAAATCAATGTATATCTGGACGCACTTTACACCGAAGCTGAGCTCGCATTAAGGAGCAATCTGGCAAAGAAATCACTGGCAGATTTCTGCCTCAATTTCGAGGATGAAAAGCTGACCATTTAGTCATTTACCACTGCCCAAAATCGTCCTTCTTTTTTTTCGAAAACAATTAACATTTAAACTCAAACGCAAGCATGAAAGTAGCATTAATCGGCGCAACAGGATTCGTAGGCGCTCCGCTTTTACAGGAATTGATTTCCCGTGGCCATGAAGTTGTCGCCATTGCCCGAAACATTGAAAAGATTCCAACCGACAGCGACCTGATCGTCCCCAAACAGGCTGACGTGCTCGACACCGAGGCAGTATCGCAAGCCGTTGCGGGCGTTGACGCCGTTATAAGCGCATACAATCCGGGCTGGACCAACCCCAACATTTATGCGGAATATCTCGAAGGAGCAGCTTCCATTCAGACCGGCGTTAAGCAGGCAGGCGTAAAAAGATTTCTGGTTATTGGCGGTGCAGGAAGTCTGGAAGTAGCACCAGGATTGCAATTGATCGACACACCTGATTTCCCGGAAGAATACAAAGCGGGCGCAGGAGCAGCGCGCAAATACCAGGGTGAGATTAAGTCGGAAAACGAATTAGATTGGACTTACCTAAGCCCCGCTATCGAAATGCATCCTGGTACATCGGGCAAAAGAACAGGCACATACAGAACATCTCTGGACACACCTGTCTTCAATGAAAAGAGAAGAAGTATCATTTCAGTAGAAGATTTGTCGGTTGCCGTTGTGGATGAGATCGAAACGCCGAAGCATATCAAGCAAAGGTTTACAGTTGCTTATTAGCTCATAATCTGAATACTAGCAAATTATAATGTATAGATAGTTTAAAATGTTACGTATTAACCTTATGTAAATAGCATTTAATTCTATCTATACATTCAATACAATTTAACAAACATTAAAAGTATTAAACAAACTAACCTTTTAATACATTTAATTAAAACTAATAACAATCGTACTTTTCTATTTACCCGATACATTACATCCTTTCTGAAAGATCTAAACTCATAATACATTCATCTCCGCTTCCTTTCCTAATATGCCTTAAAAATATCCAGTTTACCAGCGCGCAAATTTCGCGATTGAGCTCACATATTCTCGTGCAATAAGGCGAACGAACAAGCATTGGTTTTGAAGAAAAGTTAGGGCACTTGGGCAAGAATATTAGTGGAAAATAAAGTTCTTTGTACCCCATTTGCTGACACCAACTTCGTTCCAATGAAATACCGCATTACCGGTTTACTATTTGTTATTGCCCTATTAAGCAACTCGCAGGCCTACTCACAACGGTTCTTGATGGACCTCGTGGACACGACCAACCAGATGGGAAGAGGAATGTTGTCCATTTACGAGCGCTACAATCGCGTGCGGATCAGCGGATACATTCAGCCGCAGTTTCAATTCATCTCAAAAAAGGGTGCGGAAACTTATGGCGGCGGTAATTTTTCGGGCCAATCCAATAATCGATTTATGCTTCGGCGGGGCAGGCTTCGGGTAGATTATGCGCACCTGAATAAAAAGAACGAACCGACTTCATACTTCGTTTTCCAGTTTGACGGTACGGAGCGCGGCGTGGCGATCCGGGATTTTTGGGGAAGATTTTATGAGAACAAATTCAAAATATTCGCGCTGACCACGGGCATGTTCGCCAGGCCATTCGGCTATGAGGTGAATCTTTCGTCTGCCACTCGGGAAACGCCGGAGCGCGGAAGAATGTCCCAGATACTCATGCGGACGGAGCGGGACATCGGTGCCATGCTGACCGTGACGAGCCGCAATTCGGTGACCTGGCAGCAGAGACTCAAACTTGACCTGGGCGTGTTCAACGGCCAGGGAATGTCGGGGCCGGTGGATTACGACAGCCATAAAGATGTCATCGGCCGGCTTAGCGTCAAACCTTCGAAGGTGAGCGGCTTGGGCGGCGCGATTGTTTCCGGAGCAGTTTCCGGCTATGCAGGTGGGATTACCAGTCAGTCTGCCATATTATATCGTACGAAGGCGAATGCGGGCGAATACGCGATGGTACGCGACTCATCAGACAAGAATCTTTACAAGGTTGCGCCGCGAAACTATGCTGGCGCCGATTTTCAGATCTCTTTCCCAAACAGAAAAGGCGAAACGGAGTTTCGGCTGGAATACATTCGCGGCGATCAGACGGCCACACTTGCCAGCAGCGAAACGCCCGGCGTTTATCCCGTAACGAACGGAATAAAAGACCCGCTTTATACCCGGAATTTTGACGGCGCTTACTTTTACTTTTTACAGCATCTGGGCAGCCTGGAACATCAGTTTGTGATGAAATATGACTGGTATGACCCTAATAAGCGCGTTTCGGGCGCCGACATAACAGACGCCAGGGGTTTTAGCAAGTCTGATCTCCGCTATGATACGATTGGGATGGGTTATGTATACACCGCCAACGAATCGCTTAAATTTACCTTCTATTACGATTTTGTAAGAAATGAAAAATCTGCGTTAAAAGGTTTTGAAACGGATGTCTCAGATGATCTTTTCACCTGCCGGGTGCAGTATAATTTCTAGCTTCCAAAGCGCTCTGTAAGCACTTTCCGACGATATTCGAAGATTTGATTGACTTCATTTCTCACAAAAAGCGAATTAACCCAATCTCCCAGGAAACCAAAAGGAACCTTGTAATTCAGGATATCTTCCATCATTACACCGCCGGGAATGGCTGTAAAACGGTGCTGATGGTGCCAGAATGCATAGGGGCCAAAACGCTGTTCGTCCACAAAGTACTGTTTATCAGCCACATGCGTTATCTCTGTGCACCATTTTAAAGGAATACCAAGCACGGGCTTTACAATGTAACGAATGATCTGCCCCGCATACATTTCGCCGCCGTGATGCCTTGAAGTTACGACAAAGCCCATTTTGGCGGGGGTTATCTCTTTCAAGTTAGCCGGGTTTGAAAAAAACGACCAGGCTTCGTCGAGTGAAATGGGAAGATTTTGTTTGAAATATAATTCTTGCACGTCTAATCTAATTTATCCAAAACTACATACGCTAAAATACGCGTATCAGACCAAAAAAAGGTTTGTTGGCATGATTTTCTCTGTGTTTTGGCATGACCTAATTCCGAAATTATGAACAGAAAACAGATTGCAACTACATCCACATCCATCTATGCCAGTCCTTCGGCTGTTTGGAAGGCTTTAATAGATCCCGAAATTGTTAAACAATATATGTACGGCGCGGAAGTGTACTCTGACTGGCACGTTGGCAGCCCGATCGTTTACCGGGGCGTGTGGGACGGCACACCTTATGAAGATAAAGGCACAATTCTGGAAATTATTCCCGAGCGCGTTTTGAGCTTCTCATATTGGAGCCCGCTCTCCGGAACGGATGATTTTGAGGACAACTACGCGCACGTAACGTATCACATTTCAGAATACGACGACGAAACGACGCTTACCATTACGCAGGATAATCTGGAAACCGAAGAAGCAGTGGTTGCAGCTGAGGGCAACTGGATGAAAGTAGTCGGAGAGATTAAACGAATCCTCGAAGGAGAACGGAAACACGTCCTTTAAAGCATTAGCAAAAGGCCAATCCGGCTTGATCCAAACCGGATTGGCTTAGTATTTCTATAACTTCATGCTGAGAGCAATGCGCTTTCTTGCTAAATCCACCTCAGTTACCTTCACACTCACAATCTGCTGTAACTTCACCACTTCGTTAGGATCTTTAATAAATTTATCCGCCATCTGCGAGACGTGAACAAGCCCGTCCTGCTTCACACCAACATCGACAAATGCGCCGAACGCAGTAATGTTGGTAACAATGCCAGGTAAGACCATTCCTACTTTCAAATCTTCCGGCTTGCGGACTGAGCTATCAAATTCAAATTGCTTCATGCCCTCGCGCGGATCGCGTGATGGTTTTTCCAGTTCCAGCAGAATGTCTTTTAATGTCGGCAGCCCTACTGAATCCGAAATATATTTTTCAGGTTTGATCTGCTTCCTTAATTCAGGCTTTTGCATCAGATCCTTCACATTGGCGCCGACATCCTTAGCCATTTGGCCCACAACGTCATAACGTTCGGGGTGTACTGCGCTGTTATCCAATGGATTAGCACCATTCTCGATCCTAAGAAAGCCAGCAGCCTGCTCAAATGCTTTTGCTCCGAGGCGCGGCACCTTCAATAATTGCTGTCTCGATTTAAAGTCACCGTTTTTAGCCCTAAAATCCACGATATTCTGCGCCAGGGACGTTCCCAGGCCAGAAACGTAACGCAAAAGATGCTTACTTGCCGTGTTGAGATTTACGCCTACGGAATTTACGCAGCTTTCCACGACTGTATCCAAAGCATTTCGCAATGAATTCTGGTCTACATCGTGCTGATACTGACCAACCCCGATCGATTTAGGATCAATTTTAACCAACTCCGCCAGCGGATCCATCAGCCGCCGGCCAATCGAGACAGAGCCCCGAACGGTTACATCTTTGTCCGGAAACTCTTCGCGTGCCACATCCGATGCTGAATAAATAGAAGCACCCTGCTCGCTTACCATGAACAAACCAACCTCATCCGACTTGCCTGCATTTGTCAAAAGCTTGCGCACGAAATCCTCCGTTTCCCTCCCGGCCGTTCCGTTGCCGACTGCAATCGCCTCGACCTTCCATTTCTGGATCAGGTCCGAGAGTTTCCCGTTTGCATCTGCGGGTTTGTCAAAAGGATAAATCACCAGGTCTGCAACCAGATTTCCCTGGCTATCCAGCACCACGACTTTGCAGCCCGTACGGTAACCCGGATCAATCGCCAAAACGCTTTTTTGTCCCAGTGGTGACGCCAGCAACAATTGTCGCAGGTTTTCGGTAAACACTTGTATAGCAGCAATGTCCGCCTTCTCTTTTGAAAGATTGGCGAATTCTGTTTCAATGGATGGTTTCAAAAGTCGCTTGTAACTATCTGAAATCGCCAGCTCCATTTGCGTCAAAACAGCTGGCGGGCCTTTGCGGAAAAGGCGGTCCAACGCTTCAATGGCCTGATCCTCGTCCGGCGAGATCGTCACATTCAAAATCCCCTCTTCTTCGCCGCGGCGGATTGCCAGCAACCTGTGCGAAGGAATTCGCGACAATGGCTCGGAAAAATCGAAATAGTCGCGGTATTTGACGCTTTCTTCTTCTTTTTTCTTTTTAACCTTAGAAGTAATGATGCCACCGCGCTGGAAAAGATTACGAATGCGGGTCCGCGAATCCGGGTTTTCATTGATCCATTCCGCTATAATATCCCTGGCGCCCTGCAAGGCATCATCTGCTGTCGGCACCTGGTCATTCAGAAACGAAGCTGCCTTCCGCTCCGGATCCGACTCTTTACCCGTAAAAATTAGCTGCGCAAGCGGTTCCAAACCACGTTCGATGGCAATGCCCGCCCGTGTCTTTCTTTTTTGCTTGTAGGGTAAATAAATGTCTTCCAGTTCGACAATTGTAAACACACCGGCCAGCTGCTTGCGAAGCTCCGGGGTTAGTTTTCCCTGCTCCTCGATGCTTTTTAAAATAGCTTCACGCCGTTTTTCAACTTCCAGCTGCTTTTGCCAGGCATCTTTGATCGCACCGATCTGCACCTCATCCAGCCCACCCGTAGCCTCTTTCCGGTAACGCGAAATAAATGGCAACGTCGCCCCTTCTTCAAAAAGTTGAATGGTATTCTTGACCTGTTTCTCAGAAATGGACGTCTGCTGGGCTATATAGGGGAAATTCATTGGATTGAAATACGCTTTTTGTGAAATCGATTTTCGAAGATTCTTTCCGCAAATAAAGCAGATATTCGTAGATTTAGTGACTTTAACTTTCCTACCCTATGCCCGTTTTCATGGAATTCCTGCGCCGAAATGGCGCCAGCTCACTTTTGCTGCTCCTTACATTAGCGCCATTTTTTGCCAAGGCACAATCTGATTTCAAAGTAATCGCATTCTTCACCGGAAAGAATGATAAGGCGCACATCAGTTTTGTTGGTGAGGCTAACAGACGCTTTCCTGAAATGGCGCGGGAGAATCATTTTACTTATGATACAACCAGTAACTGGAACAATTTAAATGCATCATTTCTGGCTGAATACCAGGTTGTTTTGTTTTTAGACACAAGGCCGGAGACGCCCGAACAGCGGGAAGCATTTCAAAAATATATGGAAAAAGGAGGTGGCTGGCTGGGTTTTCACTTCTCGGCATTCGCATTGACGCCATCGGCTTATCCACAGAACTGGGATTGGTATCACAACGAATTCCTTGGTTCCGGACAGTATAAAAGCAACACCTGGCGGCCAACTTCTGCTATTTTAAAAGTTGAGGATGCCAAAAGCCCTGTCACAAACAGGCTGCCTGGGACATTTAAAGCATCGCCAAACGAATGGTATCGTTGGGAAAAAGAGCTGAAAGCGAACCCGGACATTCAGATCCTGCTATCAATTGACCCGGCCAGCTTTCCGCTCGGAACCGGTCCCAAACAGCACGAAATCTGGCATAGCGGCTATTATCCAGTGGTTTGGACAAATAAAAAATATAAGATGGTGTATATGAATATGGGGCACAATGACATTGACTACGAGAACAAAACAAACAAGGAACTCTCGTTTACTTTTGACAATCCCATTCAGAACCAGTTGATACTGAACAGCATACTATGGCTGGGGCAGAAGAACAAAAAGCATGGAAATTAACGCTTATACATTAAGCAAATTCCTGCAACAATGGTTAAGGTAAAAACCCCATTCTTGCAGGAATTAAAAAGCTGGTCGAAAAGAACTGGATATCAGGGATTTTCGGATTCGATCTCCCCTACTTCCCGCTCGTCCGTTTCCTCGGCGGGCTCGTCGGTATCAAATCTGTTGCCTGTGCTTACCTCGGGGGCATCAGCGCCGGGCACGTCCGGTGTTGGATTCATAGGGCCCATTTGACCTGGTTCACCGTAACTGGGCACCGGTTGCTGCCTGGGTTGTCTATCGACCGTTTCATCGTCGAGCTTCTCTTCCCGTTTGTCTGTCTGGGATTTCATAATGATCAGTTTAATTTGCTTTGACATTGCAAAAAACCGTGCCTTACCGCATGATGTTTACTTCTTTTGCATAAGGGCCATATAAAATCCATCCGTTCCGTCCTTAGCAACGGATGTGCGGTGCGCGGAGATGAACTTCCACTCCCGCTTATTGGCTTTCATAAACCGTTTCACCTGATCTTCGGACTCCGAAGGAAGCACGCTGCAGGTGGCGTAGACCATCTTGCCACCAGGCTTTACCATTTGACTATAATGGTTCAAAATTTGCCACTGCACTTTTTTTATTTCTTCCAAAAATTGCGGTTTCAGCTTCCATTTTGAGTCGGGATTTCTTCTTAATACACCCAGGCCGGAGCAAGGAACGTCCAGCAAAAGCCTGTCTGCCGTTCCCGCAAGCGCCTCAAACAGCTTGTCAGAAGAGATCATCATGGTTTGCAGGTTTTGGACACCATTCCGCCCCGCTCTTTTTTCGAGTTCGATCAGCTTATGATGCTCAATGTCCATCGCAAGGATAGAACCTTCATTTTGCAACAGCGACGCAATGTGCAACGTTTTCCCGCCGGCACCTGCGCAAGCATCAATAACGCTAAGGCCTGGATGAATGTCCAGATAAGGCGCAATCAATTGTGATCCAGCGTCCTGGACTTCAAAAAACCCTTGCTTAAATGCGTCGTGATTCAGGATGTTCTGGCGTTTTTTTAAAACCAGCGCGTCCGGAATGCCTGTAATTTCGGTCGCTCCGTCCTCACCGAAAACTTCCTTGACGGCAGCAACATTGCTTTTTAGCGTATTTACCCGAATTACAACAGGCGCCTGCTGATTCAGTGCAGCCAGTTCTGCATCCCAGTCGTCTCCCAGTTCCGCTTCGCCAATGGCATCGATCCAGTCCGGAACAGACTGCGCAATTTTTCGTACGGTGAGTCCTTCTTCATATCGCACTAATACATTTTCAGCATTAATATCCTCAAATTCGGGCCATTCCGGCAATTGGCCGTCATCTTCCGTGTGAAGGTGCAGGGGTTTTATAATTTGCCAAACGCCCACAATTTTCCAGAACTCCTCGGGTTCAGAAACCTTCTCAATGTCCGCTGCAAATTTTACAAGGCGCCACCAGCGCACGATTTCATAGGTGTTACCGGCGATAAAAGCACGGTCCCGGGCACCCCATTTCTTATTTGTTTTCAAAAGCTGCTCCACAACGCGGTCAGCCTGGCGGTTTTTAACAAATATGTGCTGCAAGGCTTCGACCGTTGCGGCAACCAATCCTTTATATAGTTTCAAAATATCCGGGTTAAACAAATGCACGTTTGAAGCGGTAAAATTGGCAATGTCTTGCGTACAAAACAATATCTGAATGCAAAGGCATGGTTTTTAAACCCTTCTGTTTATGGACAGCTATATCATTACGCTCACAGTTATAGGGATTGCGGTCCTTGGAATGGCTTGGATGCCTTCCTTCACAAAGCAAACAGGGATTTCGGATTCCGTCGTCTATGTTGTGCTGGGCGTAATCGTTTATCAGCTTTTGGATGTTCTGCCCATCCCTAATCCGGTGATTTTCAATGTGCAAACCATTCATTTGACTGAAATGGTCGTCGTGATCTCGCTTATGGGCACCGGTTTGAAAATCGATAAGCCTTTCTCATTCAAATCCTGGGCCGTTCCATTCCGCATGCTTACCATCACAATGGTGCTTTGCATTGCTTCCGTAACCTTCATTGCCTACTATTTCCTGCGTTTCGATCTTGCTTCCGCATTGCTATTGGGGTCGGTTTTAGCGCCCACAGACCCTGTTCTGGCGGCCGATGTGCAGGTTGGGCCGCCTATGGAGCAAGTTAGGGATGAGGTGCGTTTTTCGCTTACTGCCGAAGCCGGAATGAATGATGGCATGGCTTTCCCATTCACCTGGCTGGCTATTTTTCTCGCTGGGTCTGCAACGGGTGATTTTCGCGAATTTACCTGGGAATGGTTTAGGGTTGACTTTGCTTTCAAAATCATTGTTGGGACCGGATTAGGCTTACTGCTCGGCAGGATCCTGGCTTATATAATCTTTAATTTCTCCGAAAAGCGCAAGTCAATTGACCTCAATGATGGCTTTATTGCTGTTGCTGCGGCGCTGGCGATATTTGGCATCGTCGAGCTGCTGGGCGGGTATGGCTTTATTGCCGTTTTCGTAGCTGCTGTAACGATGCGTAACTACGAGCTGAACCACCAGTTCCACAAAGACCTTCATAGTTTCTCAGACCAGACGGAACGAATCCTGGTTGCTATTGTGCTGCTCATTTTCGGTGGAAGCCTTGTACACGGAATTTTGGATCATCTGACCTGGCAATATGCATTGCTATCCTTATTTTTCTTATTGATCATCAGGCCCGTTTCATCATTAATAGCGTTGATTGGCACAAATTTGCATTTCAAGGAACGAATGGGCATAGGATTTTACGGCATCCGCGGCGTTGGTTCCTTCTATTATCTTGCTTTCGCGTTAAGTAAAGAGCCGTTTTTAATGGATAAGGAACTATGGTCAACCGTATCATTCATCGTGTTGCTCTCTGTCGCGATGCACGGATTAACGGCAACACACGTCATGTCAAGTCTCGAAAAGAAGTTTTCAAAATCAGTTTAATGCTGTCCAACTTCACAAATATTACTAATAGATGTTTTGAGGCAATCTAACATCGAACGTGGTGCCTTTTCCGACGATGGAATGAATCTCCATTTCGCCTTCCAGGCTGTCGATGAGATGTTTCACCAATGCTAATCCGAATCCGAAGCCCTGCTCACCACTGGTGCCGCCCGTAGAGGATGCATTGCCGGTCATGATACTCTCCACGCTGGCAGCGGTCATACCTACACCTGTATCACTTACGGATATGAGCAAAGTGGGCATTTCCAATGTTATAGCGAGTTTCAGATCCACCGTGATGGTGCCGCCAACCGGCGTGAATTTGATGGCATTCGAGATCAGGTTACCCGTTATTTGCAGCAATTTATTTTTAGAGAATGCTACATTTTCCGTCAGGCTGCTAGTTTCAACATTCAAAAAGACCTTTTTATGTTTAGCCTGGGGCTCATATAATTTGAGAAGCTTTTCTTTAAAAAGAATCAGGTTAAAACGGTTGGTATCCAGGACGGCGCCTTCGGGAACAGCCGTCTTCTTCTCTTTATGTGAATCCAGGATCTCTTCGGCCAGATCGAGGATCGAATTTCCGCTTTTATGGATCAGATTTACAAATTCGAGCACTTCGTCCATCTGATTTTCGTCACCCTGGTCCTTAATGATCTGAGCCAGTCCAACGATCCCGCCCAGCGGCCCGCGAATGTCGTGTGCGACTTTTTTCTGGGTTTGTTTCGCCTCGGTGAGCTTTGCACGAAGGTCTTCCAGCACCTTATGCGTTTTCAGCCGGCTCACGATCTCATCAGCAATGATCTTCATGAGTTCAACTTTTTCTGGATCAAGCGCTCTTCGTTCTGTATCCAGTACGCATAATGCGCCAATTTGCAGTCCTTTGCTGGTTTTGAGCGGGACGCCGTAATAATAACGCACACTCGGACCTCCCGTTACATAAAATTTGTCCTTGAACCGGTCGTCCTGAGAAAGATCCGCAACTTCAAACTGCTCGGTTTCCATGATGGTATACTGACAAACCGAATCCTCACGAAGCATCTGATCCAGATCCAAACCATAGTTGGAAATGGTCCATTGTGTCAATGAATCGATGAGGTTAACCAGCGAAATAGACGTTCCCGTCACTTTGGCCGCAAGCTTGGCCAGGTCTTTAAATGTGTCTTGGTGATCCGAATAATCAAGGTCAAAATCTGAAAGGCTGAATAACCTTTCCATTTCGTTTTCCGGAACAGGAGGTCGATTTTCCATGAATAAATATTAGGCTGGTTTACTGCTTCGAATATAGTTACAAAACGTGAGTTGACTAGTATTAATACTAAGCTCATAACACAGAAGCTGTCAAACACGACTTTTATATCCATAACCTGCAATCACCCAATTAACCCGCTGATAAGATACGGCTACAAAGTCCCTAGCCTTAAACCAGTTTGTTATGTCTTGGAATAATTCAGTTTTACATATGGATGAAGTGTTGTATATTGTGCCTGGCTCTGGGAAAGAGTAATGTGATTTATTCTAGTCATGAAAATAGAAATAAAAATCTAACAGCGTTAAGCCAAATATTTAACAATGTTAGAATAATTATCATTAATCGAAATGTGCGAAAATAAGCCAGGAAAGGCATTATCAACAAAAAACCTCTTTTAGTTACAAAAAATTTAATTTTGAGGCATTTAGTATAATTTTAAGACTTCTGACATCAACGAACCATTTAGAGACTGATCAGCATTCCAATGTATAAAATTACTTTTACAATATTTTTTGCGCTTGTCGTATCTTTTGCTTTTGGTCAATCTGCGCCAGGTGATAAAATTTTGGGGGAATGGGTGAATGAAGAAAAAGACACGCGCATTGAGATCTATAAAAACGGAAATTCTTACTCCGGGAAACTCATTTGGGCGCAAAAATTAATGGAAGCTGACGGTCAGACGCAACGCAAGGATGTCAATAATACCAATGAAAAACTCCGGACGAGAAGTGTTCTGAATATTGATCTTTTACACGACTTCATATACAGCGAAGGAATATGGGATGAGGGGAAAATGTATGATCCCAAAAGCGGGAAAACATACAGCTGCCTGATGAAACTCAGAACTGAAAAACTGGAAATCCGCGGCTACGTAGGAATTCCGCTGCTGGGCCGTTCCACATATTGGGAACGCGTGCTGTAAGCAGCAATGGCATGGATATTTAACCTTCACAGGTGCGTTGCTATCCGCAAGGAAAGCGTCGCTAATGTGTTCTGAGGGAATACAAAAGGTAAACCCGATGTTCTCGACTAAATAGCCATCACGCGTATGAAGCATATAAAATTAGGGATATTGGACCAATCGGTTGTGAGACAGGGCGCTACGGTCCAGGATGCCATCAATGAGACCATTGCCACTGCAAAGCTTGCCGAAGAACTTGGATACAGCCGTTTCTGGGTTTCCGAACATCATAACTCAACATTTATAGCAGGATCCACACCAGAAGTGCTGATGGTGAAACTGGCGGATTCTACAAACCATATCCGCATCGGGTCAGGAGGCATTATGCTTCCCAATCACAGTGCATTGAAAGTGGCCGAGAATTTCCGGATGCTCGAAACACTTTTCCCGGGGCGCATCGACCTGGGAATGGGCCGCGCGCCTGGCACGGACAGGATCACATCCTCACTCTTGAATCCCTCCAACGATTTCAGTGAAAGTAGTTATTTGCGTCAGTTGGAGCATTTACAGCATTTCTTCCGGGATACGGCAGGGACGGAACGTGGTTTTATTTATGCAGCCCCACAGTCCCCTACCATTCCTATGCAATGGATCCTGAGTTCCAGCGGGGGCAGCAGCAACATTGCTGCGCGATTTGGGATGGGATTGGCTGTCGCTAAATTTATCAATGGGTTCGTAAAGCCGGATGTGATTGAAACATATCGCAAAAACTTCCGTCCGTCGGATCAATATGCGCAGCCGCATGCCCTGCTTTCTGTATTTGTCCTTTGCGGCGAAACAGAGGAAAAGGCGCTTGAAATGCGCAAAATGATGGATTACATTCTGATCGAATTTGAGAAAGGAAAATTCGGGCCTTTCCCGGATGTGGAAACGGTGAAAAAATACAGGTTTACCGAGGGCGAGCTTGAACGACTCCGTTACAACAGCGGAAGGATTGTATCCGGCACAAAAGACGACGTCAAAGAGCAGCTTACCAAGCTTGCCAACGACTTTGATGTGGATGAAATTATCATTTCCACCATGGCCGACAGCAATGAAAACCGCATACGGTCATTTGAGTTAATTTCTGAGGCATTTAATTTGAGAGAACCGGTCCAATAAGTTTATTTTTGTGGCAAATCCGTTAGCCAGCCACAAAATGAACCGTTTCGACCGCATTACTGCCATACTTATTCAGCTCCAATCGCGCAAAATTGTAAAGGCGCAGGATCTCGCAGAGCGGTTTGAAATTAGTTTACGGACCGTATACCGGGATATCAGCTCGTTGGCAGAGGCAGGCGTGCCTATTATCGGGGAGGCAGGCGTGGGCTATTCTATCATGGATGGTTACCGCCTGCCTCCTGTCATGTTCACGAAAGAGGAAGCGCGGACATTCATCACGGCCGAAAAGCTGATGGAAAAATTCACGGACCTTTCGACGCAATCGCAATATCAGTCGGCAATGTTCAAAATCAAGTCGGTGTTGCGGAGCAGTGAAAAATCAATGGTGGAAACGCTTGAAAACCATATTGAGGTCAGGCAATCGGCCAAGCCGTTTTATGGGGAGGACAGCAATACGCTGGACATTCTGCTTAAAAGCATTACTGAAAGGAAGATTACCAAAATCAATTACAACTCGCTCGGCTTTCAGGACCTGACGGAACGCGTTATCGAGCCGGTCGGGATTTATCATGAAAATGATTATTGGTACACCATTGCCTATTGCCATTTACGCAACAATTACCGCAATTTCCGCTCCGACCGTATCCTTAAAATTGAACTGACCGACAAAGATTTCCAGCATAAGCACGCGCCGTTAAAGGATTTTCTTTCGCAGTCGTGGGACACCAAAAACCTGCGGCTGATCCGGATCAAAATCGACAAAAACAAATCACATTACATTCGCAATCAAAAGTATTATTACGGTTTCGTTTCCGAGACCGTGACCGACGATGGCATTGAAATGAGCTTTTTGTCCGCCTCGCTGGACGCTTTCGCACTATGGTATCTGATGCTCGCCACAAGCGCGTGCATTCTCGAACCGGAGAGCCTGAAAGACAAAGTAAGGGCATTGCTGGCTCAGATTTCGGAGAAGCTGACCCATTGATAGCTATGAAAAAAGTTTTTTTATTGGTAAAATGATAAAAATTGTGTCTGAAATAAAAGACTATAATTTCTATCTACTATATGTTTATTTAATACATTTGAATTCTATCCACCTTAAACAACGTTCAAAAAGATGAAATTTGAGACCCTACAACTCCACGCCGGACAACAGCCAGACCCCGTAACCAATTCACGTGCTGTTCCCATCTATCAGACCACATCTTACGTGTTCAATAATGCCGAGCATGCAGCCAACTTGTTCGCATTGAAGGAGTTCGGAAACATTTATTCGAGGATCATGAATCCTACCAATGATGTTTTTGAGAAAAGAGTGGCTGCTTTGGAAGGCGGCGTTGCGGCACTGGCTACTGCATCCGGACATTCAGCCCAATTTATAGCAATCAATAACATCACGACAGTTGGCGACAATTTTGTAACCACATCGTTCCTATACGGCGGTTCGCACAACCAGTTTAAGAACTCTTTCAAAAACATAGGCGTCGAAGCGCGTTTTGCAGATGGGGACGACGTAAGCAGCTTTGAAAAGCTGATCGATGAAAACACCAAATTCATTTATCTGGAAACGATCGGCAACCCGAGCTACAGCGTTCCGGATTTTGAGGCATTTGCAGCGTTGGCCAACAAATATGACCTGCCTTTAATGGTTGACAATACATTTGGAGCAGCCGGCGCGATATTTCAGCCTATTAAGCGCGGAGCGCACATTGTGGTGCAGTCGGCAACAAAATGGATCGGCGGTCACGGGACTTCCATCGGCGGCGTGATTGTAGACGCGGGAACGTACAATTGGGGTAATGGTAAATTCAAGCAGTTCACCGAGCCATCACCCAGTTACCATGGCCTGGTTATGAACGATGTTTTTGGCATCGGCGGACCATTCGGCAACATTCAGTTCATCATCCGCGCCCGCGTGGAAGGTCTGCGCGACTGGGGCCCTGCCCTCTCTCCGTTCAACGGCTTCCTGTTCCTCCAAGGTCTTGAAACGCTTTCATTACGCGTCGAAAGGATTGGAGAAAATGCATTGAAACTGGCGCAATGGCTGGAAGCCCAACCACAAGTTGAAAGCGTAAATTATATCGGCCTCGAAAGCAGCAAATACCACGCGCTGGCAAAGAAATATCTTACAAGAGGTTTCGGAGGCGTGTTATCATTCGCCATCAAAGGGGACAGGTCACAAGCAGAAAAATTCGTAGACAACCTGAAACTGATCAGCAACCTGGCCAACGTAGGCGACGCCAAAACCCTGATCATCCACCCAGCCTCCACCACCCACTCGCAACTAAACGAAATCGAACAGGTTTCAGCCGGTGTACACCCAACGCAGTTAAGGATTTCGGTAGGGATTGAGCATATCGATGACATTATAGCAGATATAGAGGCAGCGTTCGGGGTGTTGTAGGTGAGATGAGACCAGCCTATCAGGCTGTAACTGACGTAATAACAAGCCCTGTCAGCCTGAGCGGAGACGAAGGCGCGCTACTCCTGGGTAACGCGGCTTTGTCTGCGCGCAGGGTGTCAGGGCGTTGTTGTTATCATTGGTCACGCTGGCTAACAGGCCAGGTTACTCCCGAATCCCCTCCAACGCGAACATAAACGCAAATTGCAGCGCTACTTCTTTCAAATATTCAAACCTCCCCGACGCTCCTCCGTGGCCGGCTTCCATGTTTGTTTTTAGCAGCAGCACATTCTTATCGGTTTTATGGGTTCTGAGCCTTGCGACCCATTTGGCGGGTTCGAAGTATTGAACCTGGCTGTCGTGCAGGCCGGTGGTTACGAGCATGTTGGGATAGTCTTTTTTCTCGACATTGTCATAAGGGGAATATGTTTTCATGAATGTATAATATTCCTTATCCTTCGGGTTACCCCATTCGTCGAACTCGTTGGTGGTTAATGGGATGCTTTCGTCGAGCATGGTTGTGACCACGTCTACGAATGGCACGTCGGCGATGATGCCTCGCCATAGGTCCGGACGGAGGTTGGAAATGGCGCCCATTAACAAGCCTCCCGCGCTGCCACCTTCTGCGTATAGGTGTGCAGGTGAAGTAAATTTGCCCTTGATCAAATATTCCGCGCAGTCGATGAAGTCGTAGAATGTGTTTTTCTTTTTCAGCAACTTACCGTCTTCATACCACTGCCGCCCCATTTCCTGACCGCCGCGTATGTGCGCGATTGCGTATATAAAGCCCCTGTCGAGCAAGCTGAGCCTGGTGCTGCTGAACGCCGCGTCGATGCTGTTGCCGTACGAGCCATATGCATATAGTAACAATGGCGTCTTTTCGCTCTTAACGGTGCCTTTTTTATAAACCAGCGAGATCGGAACCTTTACGCCGTCGCGTGCTTCTGCATACAAGCGCTCCGTCACGTATTCCTCCGGATCATATCCGCCAATCACTTCCTGGCGCTTTTTCAGCTCCTTCCCTTTTGTTTCCATATTGTAATCATACACGGAATTGGGCGTTGTGAGCGAGGTGTAAACATAACGCAGATTTTTGCTGTCAAACTCAGGATTAGAACTGGCATAAGCCATGTAAGCAGGCTCGCCAAAATCCACATAATGTTCCGCATTGGTTTTAATGTTGCGGATACGCAATTGTAACAGTCCGTTTTTACGCTCGGTAATGACCAGGAAATCCTTGAAGACGTCGATTCCTTCCAAAAGAACATCTTTTCTGGTCGGGATAACCTCCTTCCAGTTCTCCACGCCCGTCTTATTCAGCGGCGTTTCCATCAGCTTGAAATTCAGCGCGTCCTTATTGGTAACGATGAGAAATTTGTCATTTTGATGATCGATGTCGTAAAGGACATTTTTCATTCTTGGCTGAAAAACCTCAAAATCGCCTTCCGGCTTGTCCGCATCCAGGATCCTGTACTCCGATGACATCGTCGCCGAAGATGCGATGATGATGTATTTTTCGGATTTGGTTTTGCCAACACCAATGTAATTGCTGTTATCCTTTTCCGCATAAACCACCGCATCCTTTTTACTATCTGCCCCTAATGTATGCCGCTTGATCTTTTCGCTCAGCAGCGTTTTAGGATTGGTTGCTGTGTAAAACAATGTCTTGTTATCGTTCCCCCACTCCGATCCGCCGCTTGCCGGGAAGATCTTGTCTTTGAACAATTCGCCCGTTTCCAGGTTCTTTATATAGATCGTATACTGACGCCGCGAGACAGTGTCCACGCCATACGCCAGCAATTTATTGTCAGGGCTTACATTAAAACCAACCGCGGAATAATACGGATGTCCTTCCGCCATTTTGTCCACGTCCAGAAGCATCTCTTCCGGCGCATCCAGCGATCCTTTTTTGCGGCAGTATTTGAAATATTGCTGGCCTTCTTCGCTTCTTGTATAATACCAATATCCATTGCTGAACACCGGCACCGACTCGTCTTTCTCCTTGATACGTCCTTTCATTTCGGTGAAAAGATCTTCCTGGAATTTCTTTGTGGCCGCCATCATCGTGTCCGTGTAAGCATTTTCCGCTTTCAGGTAATCCACAACGCTGTTGCTGTCCGGGCCTTTCCTGAAAAAATCGGCCATCCAGTAATACTCATCATTTCGTTTGTCGCCATGCATTCCGGTTTCATGGTCTTTCATTTCTGCTACGGGAGGCGTTGCTTCCGGCCATTGATATGCTTCGTTCACGTCTTTACTTTGGTTACAGGAAAAAATGATAACAGCTAAAAAAGGTAAAATGATTCGCATCAGGCACGTTGATTAGGTTTAATATAATATTTATAGAAAGTTATTAAAGTATATAGCGTACAATTATATTTATACATTTTATTTTTATTATTAATATAAAAAGTATTGTAATATAAAAATGTACATTAAGGGAAAGCATGCTGCCATACGCAGCAATGGCTGCCTTAAATCTACAAAAAACCGTCAGCAATCCATTTCATCGGCACACTTACATTATATTTGAGTTTCGTAAATAAAAGACCTCATGGATAAACCCGTTCATAAACTTTTCCTGCTGGACGCGATGGCATTGATCTACCGTGCGCATTTTGCATTTATCAAAGCGCCCAGGATCACGTCAAAGGGATTGAATACAAGTGCTGTATTTGGCTTTACCAATACATTGCTTGAAGTTTTGCAAAAGGAAAAACCTACACACATCGGCGTTGCATTCGACACATCCGCGCCTACATTCAGGCACATACAATATGAGGCCTATAAGGCGCAGCGCGAAGCCCAGCCGGAGGATATTACAGTGGCCATTCCACTGGTAAAACGACTCCTGGAAGCAATGTGTATCCCGATCCTCGTTCTGGACGGTTATGAGGCGGATGACATTATCGGGACCATTGCCAAGGAAGCTTCCGCGGCGGGTTTTGAAGTTTTTATGATGACGCCGGACAAAGATTACGGTCAGCTTGTGGAAGAGCATGTGTACATATATAAGCCCGCTTTCCTGGGCAAAGGTGCAGAAGTGCTCGGTGTTCAGCAGATCCTCGACCGCTGGCAGATCCAGCGTATCGATCAGGTAATTGACATTCTGGGATTGATGGGCGACGCGGTGGACAACATTCCGGGTGTGCCGGGTGTGGGTGAAAAGACGGCCCAGAAACTGATCGCGGAATACGACACCATTGAAAACCTTATCACGCATGCAGACGAAGTAAAAGGCAAATTAGGCGAAAAGCTTCGTGAGAACATTGATAAGGCAGTGCTGAGCAAGCAGCTTGCGACAATCGACATTAAAGTTCCGGTCCCGTTTGATCCCGAAGACCTTACCGTTTGTGCAGCCAATGCAGATAAAATCATCGAGCTGTTTGACGAGCTGGAATTCAAAACGCTTAAAACCAGGATTTTGGGCTCATCAACTCAAACAATTACCCCGGCTTTAAAGCCGGGGCCGGGAAAAGGCGGACAGCTCGATATTTTTGGAAATCCAACCGAGGAACTGGGTAAACAGCCAGCCATCATCAGCGAAGGGATCGCAGACGACGACGCGGCGGAGCAGTCATACGAGGATTTGCATATCCCGACAACGAAGTCGACTATCGACAACACATTCCACCGTTACCATACTGTGGATACACCGGAATTGCTGAAAAGCCTGGCTTACTATCTCTCATTGCAGGAATCGTTTTGTTTTGATACGGAAACCACATCGCTGGACACCATTGATGCTGAACTTGTGGGACTTTCATTCGCCTATCTGCCCGGAGAAGCGTTCTACATCCCGATCCCTGCCGATCGTGAGAAAGCCATTGAAATTCTTGAAAATTTCAGGGAAGTATTTGAAAATGAATCCATTGAAAAAATCGGGCAAAATATAAAATACGACCTGCTGGTGCTGAGAAGTTACGGAATTGAAATCCATGGCAAACTCAGCGACACCATGCTGGCACATTACCTGCTGGAACCGGACAAGCGCCATGGTATGGACATTCTGGCCGCTTCCTATCTCAATTACGAACCGGTTTCCATTACTTCGCTGATTGGCAAAAAAGGGGTGAAACAAGGCACTATGCGCGATGTTTCCATTCCTGAGATCACGCAATATGCAGGCGAGGACGCCGATATTACATTGCAGCTGAACACAATCTTCTCGCGCGAGCTGCCGAAGGTGAATGCATTCAAACTGTTCGAGCAAGTTGAGATGCCACTTTTGAAAGTGCTCGCTTCCATGGAAAGCAAAGGCGTAAGGCTTGACATAGGCGCTTTGAAAGAGATGTCCAATGTGCTTGAACTGGATCTTCGGCAAACAGAAAGTGAAATTTACGCATCAGCAGGGCAATCATTCAATATCAGCTCGCCGAAGCAGCTGGGTGAGGTCCTTTTCGATAAAATGAAACTGATTGAGAAGCCGAAAAAAACCAAAACCGGGCAGTATGCAACGGGCGAGGACATTCTCTCGGAGCTCGAAAACAGTCATGAAATTGCACGTAAAATCCTGGATTACAGGGAACTGCAAAAGCTGAAATCGACTTATGTGGACGCATTGCCTTTGCTGGTAAGTAGTCGCACCGGGCGCATTCATACATCGTACAACCAGGCAGTTGCGGCAACCGGTCGGTTGAGCTCAACTAATCCCAACCTTCAAAACATTCCGATCCGCACACCGCGGGGGCGTGAGATCAGGAAAGCATTTGTGCCTGATAATGAGGAATTTCAGATTCTTTCTGCGGATTATTCCCAAATCGAGCTGCGCATTATGGCGGCATTCAGCGGGGATGAAAGTATGATAGAAGCATTCAATCAGGGGCGTGACATTCACGCTACTACGGCCAGTAAGGTTTTCAAAGTGCCATTGGAGGAAGTAACCTCGGACATGCGCAGGAAATCGAAAATGGTCAATTTTGGTATCATTTACGGGATTTCAGCATTCGGGCTCGCTCAAAGACTGGCTATTCCACGGGGTGAAGCCGGCGAAATCATCCGGGCATATTTTGAAGAATTCCCTGCCGTGAAAGGTTATATGGACAAAGTGGTGAATGATGCGCGGGAAAAGGAATTTGTGGAAACCATCCTGGGCAGGCGCCGTTACGTGCCGGACATTAATTCCAGGAACCAGACCAACCGCGGTTATGCCGAACGAAATGCGATTAATGCGCCTATACAAGGCTCAGCGGCCGATATGATCAAGGTGGCGATGATCAACATTCATGATTTTATCGCAAAGGAGAAACTCAAATCACGCATGATCCTACAAGTGCATGATGAATTGGTTTTTGACGCGCACCGGGACGAAATCGATCTGCTGAAAGAAAGAGTGGATGAGCTCATGCGCATCGCCATTCCGCTGCCTGTAAAAATGGAAACCGGGATCGGCATCGGCGCCAACTGGCTCGAAGCACATTAAAATCGACCTGAGTCGTAGTAAAAGCCGTCTGCACAACTCCTGGTGCAGACGGCTTTTTTATGTTTTAACAGATAACAATTTGTTTACAAATACTTCACAACGCACGATACGAATCTCCCGATTTTTGCACCCGAAATGGCGCACCTGATACCTTACTAGCCCGACACACGCAAATGGCAGTATATAGGGTGCAGAATTTTAGTTCAACAACCGTTAAAATTCATTTTTATGCGAAACAAACTTTTACCACTAATTGAAAGCCGGAAAATTCCGCGGCTCTGCCAGCAAGGATTAGCAATGCTGCTCATTTTCCTGGCCACTTTCGCAGCACCAATGGCCAATGCAGCCAAACCCGACCGAACCATCACCGGAAAGATCACTGACGAAAACAGCCTGGGACTGCCGGGCGTAAGCGTCGTGCTCAAAGGAACAACCTCCGGCACAATCTCCGATTCGGAAGGGCGCTATACCGTTACTGTGCCCGACAATGCAGCCACATTGATCTACTCTTATGTGGGCTATTTGTCGCAGGAAGTGGCAATTGGCAGCGAGTCAGTTATCGACATTCTTATGAAACCCGACGCCAGAAACCTGAACGAAGTGGTAGTTACGGCCCTAGGTATCAAGCAGGAAACGAAAAGATTGGGTTATGCCGTCCAGGAAATAAAGGGCGGCGACCTGGATAAGGCGCGCGAGACGAACTTCGTCAGCGGACTGGCCGGAAAAGTGGCAGGTGTGCAGGTCATGAGCAGCCCAAGCGGCATCGGCGGATCAGCACGTATAACCATCAGGGGTGACAAGTCACTTGATATCAATAAAAATCAACCATTGTTCGTGATCGACGGGGTGCCTATTACCAATGCCTTGACGGGGTCCAGCGGCCGCGATTTCCAGGAACTGGACTATGGAAACGGCGCATCGCTGATTAATCCGGACGATGTGGAATCCATGACTGTGCTGAAAGGTGCGAATGCATCGGCGCTCTACGGATCAAGAGGTGCAAACGGTGTGATCGTGATCACAACGAAATCCGGTAAAAACAGCAAAGGGCTGGGCGTCTCGGTGAATGCGGGGGTGACTTTTGAAAACCCATTGATCCTGCCGAAATTCCAGCGTAAATATGGCCAGGGAAATAATGGTGAATTTTCGTTTGTAGACGGAAGCGGCGGTGGGACCCGTGACGGTGTGGACGAAAGCTGGGGACCGCAAATGGACGGCCGCCTGATTGCACAGGCCAACTCTCCTACTTCCAACGGTTACCGCGGCGGCGACATTTCACTGGTCGATGACGGCATTTTGGGCTCCCCTGCCGACCTGGCAGCACGCGGCACCATTACACCAACACCTTTCGTGCCGGGAAATAATCTGAAAGACTTTTACGAAACAGGGATTACCAACAACACCAACGTTTCGGTGACCGGCTCCAACGAAAAAGGCGATTTCCGTCTTTCTTACACACTTTTGGACCAAAAGGGAATCATTCCCAACACCGACATCAAGCGCAATACATTTGCATTGAACTCGGGCTATAACCTGTCCCCTAAATTAAGCGTTCGTATTTCAGCAAACTACGTGCACAGCCAAAGCGACAACCGCCCTAACCTGACTTATGGAACAGAAAGCATCATTTATCTTCTGCATTGCTGGATGGGTCAGCACGTGGATCTGAACAGTTTGAAGGATTACTGGATTCCCGGAATGGAAAACAGACAGCAATATAACTTCAACTATAACTATCACGACAACCCGTATTTCAACCTTTACGAGAATACAAACAGCCAGAATGCCAACCGCATCTTCGGAAATATTTCTCTTAAATATGATTTCACAAGCTGGTTGAGCCTGCAATTACGCGGCGGAACGGACTTTAATAACGAGCTCAGAAAACGTCGCAGGGCATTCAGTACGCAGCGTTTCCCTTTCGGAAGCTATCGTGAAGAGCGCGTTCGGAACGGTGAATCCAATTTTGACTTTTTATTAAGTGCAAATAAGGAGTTCAGCGAGGACTTTACATTCGGTGCAAACCTTGGCGCTAACCGCCAGATCAGCAACACGAATAACCTGGAAGTAACTGCTCCCCAGTTGCTTATCCCCGGTATTTTTAGTTTTAATAACACGAGGATCCCTCTTGTAAGCTCCATTGACGACATTAATAAGGTCATTAACAGCGTTTACGGATCGGTGCAGTTTGGTTATAAGAACTTCCTTTTCCTCGACGTAACAGCGCGTAACGACTGGTCAACGGCATTAACGCTTCCTATGGCAGCCGATTCACTGGGGCAAACGATCAATTCCTATTTCTATCCATCGGCATCATTGAGCGCAGTGGTGAGCGACGTGGTTACGATGCCGGAATGGGTTTCGTTTGGCAAGGTCCGCACGAGTTTGGCACAGGTTGGTAATGATACGGATCCTTATCGCTTTACCTCCGGTTACAGCCGCGATAATCCATGGGGAGACTATCCGATTTACAACTCTACCAACAGGCTTGTTAACTACAATTTGAAACCGGAGATCAGCACCTCATTTGAAATCGGGACAGAATGGCGTTTTCTGAAAGGCCGCGCCGGACTTGATTTCACTTTTTATAATATTAATACAAAAAACCAGATCCTACCATCCGTTCCGGTATCCATTACCTCCGGTTTTCGCGACAGGATCGTCAATGCGGGTGAGATCAGGAATTACGGTTATGAAGTAATGCTTACAGGCACTCCTATCCAGACTTCGGATTTCAAATGGGATATCAATGTAAACTGGTCGGCAAACAGAAGCAAGGTTGTCAAATTTGACGGCGAAGTGACTGATTATCAAATGGCAGAGCGCCATGGCGTATCCATTCGTGCCCAAGTAGGTGAGCGCATGGGTGATATGTATGCCATTGGTTTCAAGAAAGTGGAAGACAAGAACAGCCCTTACTTCGGACAGCAGATCTTTAACGAATCGGGACGTTTCATGGGCACCAGCAAGCTGGTAAAAGTAGGAAACTACAACGCCGACTGGATGGCCGGAATCAGGAACACATTCACCTATAAGAACGTCAGCCTGAGCGGATTGCTTGACATCCGTCACGGCGGTCAGATCTTCTCCGAAACATTTGTAGTAGGTCTGGAAGCCGGACAGCTGGAAGAAACACTCGAAGGACGTGCCGATGGCTACGACATTACCAAGGCTGGCAACGGCGTAATTGGTAAAGGTGTGATCGAAAATGCGGACGGAAGTTATCGCGTGAATGATGTGAAACTCACTGCAAGGGAATATCACCAGTCACGCACGGGTAACCGCGACATTCCGCAAGGCGGGATTTTCAACGCTTCCTATGCCAAATTGAGAGAGGTTCGTTTGGGATATGCTATTCCAGCGAGATATCTGTCACGCGCAAAGATTAAGGGACTTAATGTTTCCGTTGTGGGACGAAATCTTGCAGTTTGGAGCAAAGTGCCACACGTTGATCCGGAAACTTCTTCGCTGAGCGGCGGCACCATTGTTCCTGGTATTGAATCAGTTGGAATGCCTACCACACGCAGCTGGGGCTTCAATCTTGGATTTACTTTTTAACTGAGGCAAACATTTTAAGGATATGAAAAAGATAAGACAATATACATTAATGATCCTGGCCGCCGCCTTCTTTCTGCCGGCTTGTACAGACAATTTTGTTGAGAAAAATACAGATCCCAACGCCATCACGGCCGTAACGCCGGATCTGCTGCTGCCGGGCATTATCCGCACAGCTGTGAACCAGATGGTCGACCAAAGCTGGTCCATAGGCAACATTGTGATTCAGCATACTGCCAAAATACAGTTCGTATCAGAAGACCGTTACACCTGGGGCGACCGCGACGGACTTTGGGAGAATATGTATAACAACCTGCGGAATGTGCAGCTGCTCATCGAGATCAGTGACCGCAACAAAGCCAATAATTACAAAGGAATTTCGCTCATTATGCGCGCCTGGATGTTCTCTTTGCTGACAGACGCTTACGGAGACATTCCTTATTCAGAAGCAACAAAAGGGGTAACTGGCATTCTACAACCCAAATACGAAACGCAGGAAGCAGTATATAACGGCATTCTGGCCGATTTGAAAACCGCCAACGAAATACTTGGACCGGGAGAAGTCGTTGTGGGAGACCTGATTTATAATGGTGATGTAAGCAAATGGAAAAAACTGGCAAACAGCCTGCGCCTGCGTTACCTGATGCGGATTTCCAATGTAAAGGATGTGAAAGCGGATATGCAGGCGATCATTGACAACCCGACTGCAAACCCTGTTTTCAGCGATGCCAACAAGAACGAAGACAACGGAGTTTTGCGTTATCTTACATCCGCTCCTAACCAATTTCCCTTGTATACGGCGCGCCAGGGGTCTTTTGATGAATTTCGTTTAAGTAAAAATCTCGGCGACAAGCTCACCGCATTGGCCGATCCGCGCATCGCCATTTTTGCACAGCCCACCGACGCATCCGTTGCTGCCAACGCGCCCAAATACGTAGGCGTCCCCAACGGCCTGAATGAAGTGGCAGCCCTGGACTACAACGGCGGCCCCAACAATGTGTCGCGTGCCGGATCATTATTCTACAAAGGTTCGATCACAGAAAGAGGCTTGAATGTTGCCAAGGGCTACATTATGGGTTATCCGGAACTGCAATTCATTTTAGCTGAGGCTGTCAAGAAAGGTTTGGTAAAATCGCCGAAGACGGCAAAGATGCATTACGAAGAAGGCGTTAAAGCTGGATTCGGCTATGCAAATGTCACAATGCCAGCTAATTACCTCACAACTCCCGGCTCGGCCTATTCCGAAACCGATGCATTAACATTGATCGGCACTCAAAAATGGATCGCGCTCTTCTTCACAGGCCTGGAAGCCTGGTTCGATTGGAGAAGGACCGGCATCCCAACCATCACCCCAGGCGTCGACAACGTAAACAGCGGTAAAGTCCCCGTCCGCTTCGCCTACCCAAGAAGCGAACAAACATTAAACCCCACCAGCCTGGCCGAAGCCGTAGCAAGACAAGGCGCCGATAACTACAACACCAAGGTTTGGTGGGACAAATGATACTATAATCCTCTTTTCACTCCTGTAAACAAAAAGACCGCCCTGAAAAAGCGGTCTTTTTGTTTTCCCGCAAACCGTAAATCTACTACGCAGGATAAGGCAAAATCGCCTGATTTAAAGTCGGGGAAATATGAAGTGTTGTTCCTGCGCTCGGCGCTGATCCTCAATGATCCTGCGACCGGACAAAGCGTCGAATTCATAGTCAAAAATGAAGACTTCGATGCGCTGAAAGCCAAGTTACCAACCAACTATTTTAATAAAAATGCAACGGAAGTGATTGGCATTGCTATTTACGGCAAACCTGAGGTTTTAGCCCTATGAAGAAAACCCTATTTATTTAAAAATTAATTACAATTTAACGGGATATATTAGTAGCAAAATGCGAACTTCGCTTTTTAATTGTGAACAATACACTTAATATATCCAATGCGTCATTTGATTCAGAAAGTTTCCATGCTTTTTCTGACTTGTCCCATAATGGTTATGGGCCAGACAGCGAAAGGAAATTACTCCCTGCTTCCCTTAAAAGACCTCAGCTCATTTGAAAGCGCCAGCCCCAACTGGTCCGTGCAAAGCGACGTGGCAATTCACCCGACGGGGAACGCAAAACCGAAAACCAAATCCGGCGAAGGCATCCTGATCGGCAGCCCGGGTAAACCCCTCACTACCAAGTTGAAAGCGGGCGATATGCGCCTTTCAACCGAATTCATGGTTTCGCCAGGCGCAGAAGGTTACATCGTACTCCCCGGCGGACAAAAAGTAAGAATCTCCGACAGCAGCCAGCAGCGCGATGCCAATGCATCCACCTCCGGTTTTATCGGACAATTTCCAACACAAAACGCTTCAAAAGCACCAGGGCTCTGGCAAACACTTGAACTCGTTTATGATGCAGCTGTTCCCGGCGTTGCCAATTCGGCACGTTTGGACCTGCTTTCGCTGAATGGCGTGACGGTCCTAGAAACAGTTTACCTCCCGAATTCACAAGCCACTGCCGAAGGCAAGCCGCTTTCATTTGAAGTAAACAAAGGAACGATTGCTTTCAAAAACCTGGGTTACCAGTTGCTGGCAAGCCGTAAGACATTGACGTTGAACAATCTCGCCTACAAAGTTTACTCCGACAAGTGGGATGCGAAGGAATACAGCAAGCTTTCACATGAAGGCAAGTCACCCGCATTAACGCAGGAAGTAACGAACGGGATGCGTGAGTTTCACCTTGTTTACGAGGGTGATATGGATGTGCAGGAAGCTGGCGAATACATTTTTACAAGCGTTTACTCAGGACCGATGTTCGATTTCGAGGTGGACGGTAAAAGTGTGATGAGCCTGGGCGAAAGCACTTCACAGGAAACGCATACGGGTTCTGCTAACCTTACGCAGGGAGCGCATAAGTTTAAAATACATTATTCACGTTTTCCGTGGAGACAGCCTGCTTTGGGACTTCGCGTGGAGAAGGCGGGCATTCGTCCTTACGACCTGCATGTGCTTTCGTCGCTTCCTGAACCCGAGCCAAAGCCTTATATCAGCGTCACACCCGACAAACAACCCGAAATGGTGCGTTCATTTATCCAGATCGATGGCGAGAAATACAAACGCACACATTGCATTTCAGTAGGAAGTCCGCAGGGATGGAGCTACACGATCGACTTGAACCGCGGCGCCATGTTGCAGGCTTGGCGTGGGAATTTTGCCAATGTTACCGAAATGTGGTACGAAAGAGGTGAGGCGCAATTGCTGACTCCTGCTGGACTAGCTGTGCATGTTTCAGGCAGAAGCAGTCTGGCCGTTTTGGCCGATAAAGCAACGACCTGGCCGGATTCTTCAAACATTAACTTTCTGGGCTATAAAATCAACGCGGAAGGATTTCCGGTGTTCCGCTACGCGATTGGTTCTGCAACCGTAAGTGATCAGATCATATCCAATGACAAAGGAATGTCCCGCACATTCACTGTGGAAGGCAAGCCAAACGGAGCCATTTACTCACTGCTGGGTTCAGGAAAGCAGATTACCGACCTCAAAAACGGCCTTTTCCAGATCGATAACCGCTATTATGTTCAGGTAAACCAGAAGGCACAGGCTATGGTAAGGCCTGCGGGAGATAATCAGGAGCTGGTGTTGCCAGTGTCCGATTCGGCAACATATACGATGTTCTGGTAACCATATTCTTAGATCTCAATCAATGAAAAATATACTATTAACGACGCTGATTTCACTGGGATGTGTCTCGGCGTATGCGCAATCCAAGCAAAATAAAGAGGATGATTTCTACCGGATCATCACCATTCCAATTCCCGAGAACATTAAAATGGAAGTCGGCGGCATGCAAGTGCTTCCCGATGGCCGCCTTGCCACGTCTACGCGCCGCGGTGAAGTCTGGATGATCGGTAACCCCTATCTGAAAGGCGACGGGCAGCCTTCGTTCCACCGTTTCGCATCGGGCTTGCATGAGCCGTTGGGGCTTTTATATCGTGGAAAAGACTTCCTCATCTCCCAACGCGGAGAAGTTACACGTCTGGTGGATACGGACAATGATGGCATCGCCGACGTTTACGATTCTTTTGCAAAATGGCCATTATCAGGCAATTATCACCAATATTCCTACGGCCCTGTGCCCATGCCAAATGGTGAGCTGCTGGTAACATTGAACCTCGACTGGGTGGGACGCGGTGCGAGCCAGTCTAAATGGAGAGGTTGGATGCTAAAATTGGGAGAAGATGGCAAATTGACCCCCTATGCAACAGGTTTGCGCTCCCCTTCTGGCTTCGGTTCGTACAAAGGCGATATTTTTTATACTGAAAACCAGGGCGACTGGGTTGGCTCCGGCCGTATGACGCATCTGGAAAAGGGCGATTTTGCAGGAAACCCGGCTGGCTTGCGTTGGAGCAAGGAAGAAGGTTCACCTGTAAAACTGACTCCTTCCGACGTTCCGAATACGGGCGAGCCACTTTATGATGTTGCCAAAAAACTGCCTGGCTTGAAAGCGCCGGCCGTCTGGTTCCCGCATACGCTCGTGGGAATCTCCACTTCCGACTTCAAAGAAGATGTTACCAACGGCGCTTTCGGTCCTTTTGCCGGACAAATGTTCGTGGGGGATCAGGGACACAGCATTATTACGCGCGTGGATCTGGAAAAAGTGAATGGCGTATGGCAGGGAACCGTTTTCCCTTTCCGTGAAGGGTTTATGTCTGGAATTTTACGGATGGAATGGGGATTGGATGGCTCTATGTTCGTAGGCCAGACGAGCCGTGGCTGGTCGGCAACCGGTAAGCAGGAATTCGGCATCCAGCGACTGGTATGGACGGGTAAGATGCCATTTGAAATGAAAAACGTGCGTTCTATGCCGGATGGTTTTGAAATTACATTCACAAGCCCGGTCGACAAAAAAGCGGCTGCGGACCAGGATGCTTACAAGCTCAACAGCTTCACTTACAAATACCACCAAACCTACGGCAGCCCGATCGTTAACACGCAGGAAGTGCCTTTGAAGGGAATTGTAGTTTCAGAAGATGGCTTGAAAGTGCGCCTGGTGCTTGATCCGGCCCTGCTTCGCAAGGGTTATATTCATGAAATCAAGGCGGAAGGCGTGAAAGGTGCGGATGGCAATTCATTGCTGCATGCAACCGGTTATTATACATTAAATGAAATCGCGTCGGGCAATCCGGTGAATGCATCGGCATTTACAACAACGGTTAAGGCGGCTGCGGTTGACCACAGTGCCCACACTGCTGCCAGTGCATCCGCAGAACCGGCTAATTCGGCACCGTCCGCAAAGCGTGTGGTGGAAATGCCTGCCAGCTGGACCAACGGCCCGGATCAGACAATTACGATCGGCACCGTTCCAGGATTGAAATTCGATATTTCTGAAATTCAAGTGAAAGCTGGGAGCCGTGTTAGAATTGTCTTTAATAACAATGACGATATGCTCCATAACTTGGTGATTACCAAGCCTGGAACTGCCAACGCGGTTGGTGAGGCCGGACTTAATCTGGGCTTGAAAGGCTCGGAATTGAACTACGTTCCCAGAACAAGCGACGTTCTGTTCCATAGCAACATTGTGGAGCCTGAAAAATCAGAAAGCATCTATTTTGTTGCCCCGAAACAGACTGGCACTTACCAGTATGTATGCACATTCCCAGGACATTACACATTAATGCAGGGTAAATTGAAAGTGACCAAGTAAGATTCAAATCCCGCGTAAATGGCTGTGTTGCACAGACTCATGTTCAGCACAGCCATCTTTTTTTGCAAGTTCTTCCTCCCATTTTTTACTAAAATCACACTTCCTGAAATATTAATAGAGAATAAAAGCACGTGCCGCTTTCAATAGCATAATTCATTGAAATTTTAAAACAATGTTAATGGTCCAAAGTTTTGAATAACGAAGCAAACATATCAAACCTTTCTGACATTAATATCCAGCTCTGGCAGCGTTTCAAGGCTGGCGACTCTGCCGCTTTGGGGCAGCTAGCTCAGGTGCATTACCGCGCCCTTTACAACTACTCCACCAAATTTTCATCTGATCCAGACTTCATCCGCGATTCCATCCAGGAACTATATCTCGAATTATGGGAACGCCGCGAGCATCTTTCAGAAACCGCGTTTGTAAAGTCCTATCTGCTCAAAGCACTGAGACACAAGCTGATCAAGGAAGGCATTCGTCTGAAACGCTTTCAGGAACCGGGTCAGGAATATTTTGATATCGTGCAGGATGATGCGCCTGTCGAGTCGCAGATCATTGCGGATGAAAGCGCTCACTCCCAGTCCAGTCACTTGCAACGCATTATTACGCTGCTCTCGAAAAGGCAGCAGGAAATCATTTACCTGCGCTTTTACCAAAACCTTGACAACGAAGACATTGCCCACATTATGGGTTTGGGACGTCAAAGCGTTTCCAATCTTTTGCACCGCACATTGAAAGATATCCGGCAGATATGGGCACCCGCGCAATTTGTATGGGCTTTATTTGTTTTAGCATCCCTTCTTTAAACCGCGCATTCACGCTTCTGAAAGCTATTTTATCACTATTTCAAAAAATATTTTCATTTTTTTGGTTATATCAACCCAAAAAACGGACATACATATTTAAAGACCTTACGCTTTATTTATGGGTTACCGCCATCATACGGTTGAAGACTTCGCCAGAGATGAAAGGTTCCGGAAATGGGTGATAGCCCCTACTCCGGAAATCACTGCATTCTGGCTGAAATGGATCGCTGAAAATCCCGATAAGGCCGCAGAAATCGGCATGGCGAAAGAACTCGTGCTGACTGTATCCGACATGTATCAGGATAACCTGAGCGATGAAATGCTTCAACATGAAATCGGAGAAATTTGCAGATTGGCCGAGCTTCAAAAAGATACACACAAGCACAAAAGCATTTATCACTTACTCGCAGAACCACTCTGGCGTGTCGCGGCCATTTTTGTGTTCGTATCGGCAGTGGGTTTGTGGTTTTATAAAACGCATAATCGCCCAGATAGTCCTGTCCTGGTAAGCTTGAAAAGCAGCGCGGTTGACTCTGTAATCGTGCAAAAAAATGCCACTGAAACAGAAATGACGGTTTTTCTGAGTGATAATAGCGTGGCAACATTGTCGCCGGGAAGCACGATATGTTACCCCGCCACATTTGCACACGGAGAAAGAAAAGTCGTTTTAACCGGCGAAGCATTCTTTGATGTGGCAAAAAATCCTGATCGTCCATTTTTAGTTTATACCAATGAAACCGTTACGAAAGTGTTGGGAACAAGCTTTCGGGTGAAGGCTTTGGATCAGGAAAATACAGTAATGGTGCTGGTCAGGACCGGCCGGGTGTCAGTTTACCCAAAAACAGAATATGAGACGCTGCAAAAGAAGCCGGATAAGAAGGTTTCAATGATTGTGCTCGATCCCAATCAACAGGCTGTGTTCAACCGGAAAGATAATAAGCTGCTAAAAGGAATGGTAATCAACCGGCAGCTGCTATCCGAGCTTTCGGTCCAGAAGGAGCTGATTTTCGACGATATGCCTGTGTACCAGGTCTTTAAAGCATTGCAGGACATGTACGGTATTGTGATTGATTATGACCATGATATACTTGCGAATTGCAGCATTAGTGCCCAGTTCAATGATGAAAACCTTAAACAGAGACTCAGTGCGATTTGCCAGGCAATTGACGCTGGTTATGAAATGGTGAACGGCAAAGTTGTCATCACCAGCAAAGGGTGCAACTAAACAAACATTGCTGATGCCATAGCCTGTGGCATCCTGCGCCCTCAGTGAATTTGTAGTGCCAATTTTTTAAGTACCAAACTAACCATTACACGTATGAAAAAACATCGACTCTTGTCCCGGCTGTTTTGCAGCGCGATGCGAATGTCACTTTACCAATTATTAATTGCCTTTATCTTTGCACACCTTTCGCTTGCGAGGGTTGTTGGCGCGCAGGATATGCTGAACCAGAAGGTCACGATCCAGGTGAACAACCAGGAGATTAAGATGGTGCTTAACAAGTTGAACAAGCTTACGCAGGTCCGGTTTACGTATAATTCGGCGCTAATCCGCTCACAGCAAAAGGTTTCGATCAATGTAGTTGATAAAACGCTGGCGGACGTGCTCGACCAGCTTTTCAAGCCCGTTGATATTGCCTATAAGATTGAAGGTAAGCAGATTGTGCTGACCAAAGGTAATGCGGAACCTGGCAGTGTGATTCCAGGCATCACAGACAATCGTACTTCCATTGACCGGACCATTACGGGAAAAGTGTCAGACGAAAAAGGCCAGCCGCTTCCAGGCGTAAGCGTTGTGGTAAAGTCAACGAAAGTGGGCACTGCTACCAATACAGAAGGGACTTATCAACTAAGCGTTCCGGATGCGGGCGGCGTTTTGGTGTTCTCGTATGTGGGCTACGCGCCAGAAGAAGTGACCATTGGAAATCAAACCACTTATGACCTCTCCATGAAACCCGACGAACGCAATCTGGAAATGGTTGTCGTTACGGCTTTGGGTATAAAAAGGGATGCAAAAAAGCTGGGTTATTCCACTGCAACCGTTAATACAGAGGAACTTACAACAAACCGCACGACAAACCTGGGAAACAGCTTGCAGGGAAAAGTGGCCGGCTTGAATGTAACGCCGCCAGCAAGCGGACCGGGCGGATCAACAAAGATCCGTATCCGTGGTCAGTCATCTTTTGGTGGAAATAACTCGCCGCTGATCATTGTAAACGGCATTCCCATTAATAATAGCAGCGTTTCTGCGGGGGGATCGAACGGAAACGGAACGGGTAACCCAACGGGAGGCTCATCCGATGGTGGCGATGGTTTACAAAGCATTAACCAGGACGACATTGAGTCCATGACCGTCTTGAAAGGTGCGGCTGCGGCAGCGCTTTACGGCTTCCGTGCAAAGGACGGAGCCATTATTATTACAACCAAAAGCGGAAGCAAAACAACGGGCATCGGCGTTGAGGTGAATTCCAATTTCCAGGCACAACAAGCACTGGACTACACCGATTTCCAATACGAATATGGTCAGGGCGAGTTTGGAAAACGGCCCACATCAACCGCAGAGGCACAAAGCTCAGGCGTATTTGCATTCGGAGAAAGAATGGACGGCGCGCCTACGCCGCAATTCGACGGGAGCACACAGCCCTACTCGCCCAATAAAGATCGTATCAAAAACTTTTACCGCACCGGAACCAGCTTCACGAATTCGGTTGCCCTTTCGGGTGGGAATGAGAAGGGAAATTTCAGGTTATCCTTCGCTAACACGGACGCGAATGCCATTATGCCAAATTCTGACTACCATAAAAAGATTTTTAACCTGGGTTTGAATTACAAATTCTCGGATAAGCTCTCGGCGCAATTGAATGCGAACTATTCGAACGAGCATAACAAGAACCCGCCCCAGATCGGGATCCAGGATATGAATGCGAATACGACCATTTACACGATGGCGACGAGCATTAATTCGGACTGGTTGAAAAACCGCAAGGATGCAAATGGAAATGAAATGCCTCTGGCGCGTTTTACAAACCGGAATAACCCGTACTGGGTCGCATACGACCGCTTTGAGAATGTGCGCCGCGACCGGATTTTCGGAAACACATCCGTGAGATATGATTTTACAAGCTGGCTGTTTGTGCAGGGACGCGTTGGGCAGGACTATTACACCCGTCCATACAACTACAACCGTCCTACCGGAACGCGCTCGATCAGTGCCGTTACGACTGGATTCAATGGTTATTATTACCAGGATGTAGCCACTTTCCGTGAACGCAACCTGGACGTTCTGATCGGCGCAAACCGTACTTTCGGAGATTTTGGTATAGATATCACCCTCGGTGGCAACCAGATGCTACAAGTGAGCGACAATATCTCCACTGCGGTAACCAACTTCTACGTGCGGGATCTGTATACCATTGCCAATGGTCAGGTTAAAACGCCAAATTATGGATACAGCAAAAAGAAAGTAAACTCCATTTACGGAGCTGCTGAATTTTCGTTCAAAAACTTCCTCTACGTGAATGTAACAGGACGTAATGACTGGTTTTCAACGTTGAACCCAGAGTCAAACAGTTACTTATATCCATCGGTCAGCGCGAGTTTCGTTTTCAGTCAGGCATTTGCCAATGCGCCTAACTGGCTGAATTATGGTAAGTTGCGCGCAGCTTATGCCGAAGTAGGTGGCGATACCGATCCCTATTCAAATAACCTCTATTATGGTATTAATGCAAACCCGTTCAACGGGACAGCGCTAGGCACTTTCCCGTCGACGGTGAGCCCGAATGCGAATTTGAGACCACTAAAAGTGAAAGAAACGGAGGTCGGTCTTGAAATGAAAACTTTCGATAACCGGCTGAACATTGATCTTTCATTATACCGAAAAAACACGGTTGACGAAATCCTGAATGTAGACATTTCAAATACTTCCGGGTTCAGCCAGACCAAAGTGAACGTGGGTAAGCTGCGTAACCAGGGAGTTGAATTTTTGTTGACGATTGTTCCCGTAAAAACCGATGCTATTACCTGGGAAACCGGTTTCAACGGAAGCTACAACATTAGCAAAGTGATTGAGCTGGCAGCTGGTCAGCAGCGATTTGATGTAGGAACCGGCGAATTTTTCGGAATTGTTTCGCACGAAGTAGGCAAGCCGTTGGCTTCGCTTCGCGGATTTGACTACAAAAGGGACGCACAAGGCAGAATCATCACATCAGGCGGCCTGCCCCAGCAAGGTAACCTCACCACATTCGGAAGCGCTATACCGACGTGGGTTGGCGCCTGGGTGAACACAATCAACGTGAAAGGGTTACGGATAGGCACGCAGATCGATTTCAAGGCGGGTAATAAAATCCTTTCCAACTCCAACCTTAACTTCCTGCGTGAAGGTTTGTCCAAATCGTCGCTGGCCGGACGTGAAGGCGGTGTATTACTTGAAAGCGTAAAAGCAGATGGTGCTCCGAATGATACGAAAGTGGAAGCCGAGCAGTTTTACACGGCATACAGGAGTACCAACCTGGCATCACCATTTGTTTACAATGGTGCGTTTGTACGTTGGAGGTCTATCACGATCGGCTACGATCTTTCGCGATTTGTGAAAGAAAAAACTTTCATAAAAGGACTGACGATTTCTGCCATGTGCAACAATGTGCTGATGATCAAAAAATACATTGATAACCTCGATCCTGAGGCCCAGGTGTCTTCATCCGACAATTTGCAAGGCATTGAAACCCACACGCTCCCAACCACCAGAAGCTACGGTCTCAACCTAAACCTGAAATTGTAAAGGAATGCTAACAAACCGCCATTCAATCATTCAGTCATTCACTCATTCAAAATTATGACACATCTACCCAAATATCTAATCATCCTCACCCTCCTGGCAACTTCCTGCGACAAGGGTTTTGAAGAGGTTAATGTAAACCCGGTGCAGGCTACCAGCCTCGACCCGATCTACTTTTTCTCCAATGCTGAATTTTCCTCTGCCATTGCAACGCATAACTATCAAATGCAAATTGTACAGCAGATCAATACACCCTTTACCGGTGTTGTTGAAGGCGGAAATCATAATGTCGTTTCGGATCCCAATTCGAATGCCAATTTCAATTCGTTATACCTGCAAAATGGCCCTGTAAACCTGCTGACGACGGTTATTTCACAGACCAAGGACGATGCGGCCCGGAGTAATTTGTACAATATGTCACGAATCTGGAAGGCGTATGTATTTATGGTTTTGGTTGATACATACGGCGACGTACCTTATTTCCAAGCGGGAAAAGCATTTCTGGAAGGTATCAATTTGCCAAAATATGATGATCAAAAACTGATTTACGAAGATATTTTAAAAGAACTTACAGAGGGAACAAAAGCGCTCGACGCTGCAAAACCCATCGAAAGCGGAGACCTGTTCTTTAAAGGCAACATTGCACAATGGAAAAAACTTGGCAATTCGCTATTGCTTCGTGCTGCCATGCGTTACACAAAATTGGATCCTGCCAAAGCGAAGCAATTTGTTGCCATTGCGGTTGATCCGGCCAACGGAGGCTTGCAAGATTCTAATGCAGATAATGCCTATATCGCATTTAACAGCACATTCAATCATCCGCTTGCCGGCTATTTTCAGGGAACCGAGCGTGGTAATGTGTATATGGGCAAAGCATTTATTGATTATCTGAAAACGACTGCCGACCCGCGCCTCAAAGTGATCGCCGTGAAGTACGAAGCGCCCGGCAACCCGATCGCCACGGCTGGCGCAGAAGATACCAACCCCGCCAACCAGGAAGGAATGCCGTACGGTTACAACGAATCAACCATTACTAGCGTGGCCGGATTTCCCGGAAAAATTGGCTCCGCATTTAAATACTCACAGATTAATCGCAGAACGGTCGGGAAAATCGACGCACCTGAGTTTTTTATTACCTATTCCCAAACTTCGCTTCTATTAGCAGAAGCTGTGCAGCGTGGCTGGGCAACGGGAAATGTAAAAGCACTTTATGAGGCTGGTGTAAAGGCTCACATGGCGCAAATGGCAACTTATGATGTGTCCGCAACAATTCCCGAGGCAGCCCAGACCGCGTATCTGACTGCTAACCCATTCGTTCCGGCGAAAGCTTTGGAGCAGATCAATTCGCAATATTGGGTTTCCTCTTTCCTGAATGGCTCAGAGGCGTGGGCTAATTTCCGCAGAAGCGGTTTTCCTGTCTTGCCAATCAATATGTACCCAGGTAAAGATCCTTCGGTAAAGGACTTTATCAAAAGACTGGTTTACCCCGTGCGCGAACGTTCGGTGAATGAAGCTAACTACAAAGAAGCAGTAGCAAGAATGGGCCCTGACGAGCTTGGAACGCCTATTTTTTGGGACAAATAAAATTACTAACCCTTAATTTTTTACTTATGCTAAAACAAAACCTGCTTGCGGGAGCGCTTGTGCTGTTTGGTCTTACAGCCACGGCGCAAGCTATCTCACCCACTCCTGATCAGATCAATGCCTACACGTCGGCGTGGAAGGGCGAGCGATCCCCGGATGGCCGCCCGAAAGTGTCCGATGCGATCCTGGCCAGATTGAAAAACATTTCCATGGAAGAAGCATGGGGCGTGTTACGGAACAAAGGTTATCACAATCAGTTCGAAGGCGAATGGCAGCTGATCTATCCCGACAGCGCCATGACCGGCCGCGTGGTAACCGCCCAATATGTCCCCTCCCGACCCGATTTGGAGGCTTTGGTGAAAGAAACAGGCAAAAAGGAAGGCCGCGTACAAACGGGTGGCACCAATTCCTGGCCTATTGATGTGCTGAAAGACGGTGATGTTTACGTAGCGGATGGTTATGGCAAAATCGCTGACGGAACATTGATCGGTGATAATCTTGGGAATTCGATTTATGCCAAATCAAAACGCGGTGTCATATTCTATGGCTCGGTGCGCGATGTGGAAGGATTGAGTGAGATTAAAGGCTTCAATGCCTGGATGAAGGGCCAGGACCCGTCTTATATTCAGCAAATGATGCTTACTAACATTAATACGCCCATCCGCATCGGTCGTGCTATTGTACTGCCTGGCGATGTAGTATTAGCTAAAAAATATGGGACGATATTCATTCCAGCCCACCTGGCGGAAGAGCTCGTGCTAACCTCGGAGGTTACTGCGCTCCGTGATGAGTTTGGACATTTAAGGCTCAAAGAAGGAAAATATACGCCTGGTGAAATTGACACAAAATGGTCTGCCGTAATTCAAAAGGACTTTTTGAACTGGGTCAACAACTATCCGGGCAAACTGCCTATGACCAAGAAGGAATTGGACGATTATCTCAAAGAAAGGAATTACTAAGGGCGATTGCCAAATTGCTAACTTCTAAACTAACACTTATGAAAAGCATTTTAACAGACATTATTGCTTCTAACAAAAAAGTTGAACAAGCGGAGAAAGTCGCCGCAGCTGCCGAGATCAGTAATCCCATCACCAAAGACAGCCGCCGGAATTTTCTGAGGAAAACAGCCGTCGGTGGGATCGCGCTGGGCGGCTTTATGTCCATGTCAACCGAAGACACCATTGCACAGGCCACTTCAAAGGTCAATCGCGCTTCGAAACCATCCGAACTGAAAATAACAGATTTGCGCTACTGCATTGTTCAGAATGTTGGCCGCACGCCTATTATCCGCATTGATACGAATCAGGGAATTTATGGTTTGGGAGAAGTGCGCGACGGTGCGGACGAACGTTATGCATTGTTTTTGAAAAGCCATTTATTGGGACAAAACCCCTGCAATGTCGAGCAGCTTTTCAAATCGATCAAGCAGTTTGGGTACCATGGTCGCCAGGCAGGCGGCGTCTGTGGCGTTGAAATGGCGCTTTGGGATCTTTGCGGAAAGGCTTATAATGTGCCCTGCTGGCAGCTTCTGGGCGGTCGTTATCGCGATAAAGTGCGCCTTTATGCAGATACGCCGGAGTCCAATGACATCAATGAGTTCAAAGAAAAGATCAAATTCAGAACGCAGGATCAGGGCTATACCTGGCTGAAAATGGATGTTTCGATCGGGATGCTGCGGAATAGTGAAAACAGCGTTGTGAACAATAAGGTATGGGGCGGCGGATTTTCCCAGTGGGCTGGCGACTATCATTCCTATGCCAACACGAAACACCCATTTACAGCGATCCAGATCACGCCGAAAGGCCTGGACGAAATGGCCAGGGTCGTGGAAGATGTGCGTAGCGTTGTAGGTTACGAAATCCCGCTCTCCACAGACCATTATGGCCATTTTGACCTTAATAACGGCATTCGGCTGGGTAAGGCGCTGGACAAATATCGCCTCGCCTGGCTGGAAGATATGGTGCCCTGGGAATATACCGACCAGTGGAAAACCATTTCCGACGCTTTGGAAACTCCCACATTAACCGGCGAAGACATTTACCTGAAAGAGGGTTTCAAAGCATTGATCGAAAAACGGGCCGTGGACATTGTGCACCCGGACCTGGCTTCGTCGGGCGGTTTGCTGGAAACCAAACGCATCGGAGACTATGCCGAGGACAACGGGATTGCGATGGCCATGCACTTTGCAGGAACACCAGTAAGCTTCATGGCCAATGTGCATTGTGCAGCGGCCACCCAGAACTTCCTGGCCCTCGAACACCATTCGGTGGATGTGCCGTGGTGGGAAAGCCTGGTGAAGACAACGGACGGTCGCAAACTGATTGACAAAGGCTATGCACCTGTACCGCTGGAAGCGCCCGGACTCGGTATTGAACTGAACGAAGAAGAAGTTAAAAAACACCTAAATCCGAAGGACAAAAGCTTCTTCGCCCCTACGCCAGACTGGAACGACAAGCGCTCTCACGACCGCTTATGGAGCTGAAAATCTAAATACGGGTTTCCATTCTTAACGGTCTGGAAACCCGCATTCAGCATTTATTCGCTATTTTGCGTGCTTTACACTCATTACTGACAATGAAGAGCATTCGCAATATACTTTTCTACACAATTACAATTGGTGCCTTTTCCGCTTTGCTTTACTTCTTTATCCGGCAAGGCCAAACCCTGGAAAAAGCAGACCTGCTAGCCAACAACCCAGCCTCCACAGCGTCGTCCTGGGACCAGTTCACAGACACTTTCAGTAATAACCTGACACACCCGCTCGCTACCCTGCTTTTGCAGATCATTACGATCATCCTGGTCGCGCGGATTTTTGGCTGGATCTGTAAATCCATCGGGCAACCTACTGTTATTGGTGAAATAGCCGCAGGTATTTTCCTCGGCCCGTCGTTGCTCGGCATGTATTTTCCCGAGTTCTCTACATTTCTGTTTCCTACGCAATCGCTGGGTAACTTGCAGTTCCTGAGCCAGGTGGGGCTGATCCTTTTCATGTTTATCATTGGCATGGAGCTGGACCTTAAAGTCCTCAAAAGCAAGGCACAGGAAGCGGTCGTGATCAGTCATGCGAGCATAATCCTGCCGTTTGCGCTGGGTGTAGGGCTTGCATTTTATTTATATCAACAATTTGCCCCGGACGGCATCAGCTTCCTGTCCTTCTCCCTTTTTATTGGTATAGCGCTCAGTATCACGGCCTTTCCGGTTCTGGCCAGAATTGTTCAGGAGCGTGGGCTTTCACGTACGAAGCTCGGCATGATGGTAATCACTTGCGCTGCCACCGACGACATTACAGCATGGTGCATTCTGGCCGCCGTAATCGCTATTGTCAAAGCAGGTGATTTTGTGAGCTCCATCTATACAATTCTTTTGGCGGCTGCCTATGTCCTCTTTATGCTGAAAGTGCTGAAACCTATACTGAAACGCTTGGGTGACCATTACTCCTACCGCGAAGGATTGACGAAACCGGTGGTCGGTTTGTTTTTTCTTGTCCTGATATTTTCTTCCTACTGCACTGAGGTCATCGGCATTCACGCCTTGTTCGGAGCATTTATGGCTGGGGTGATCATGCCTGCGAACCAGAGCTTCCGGAATCTGTTCATCGAAAAAGTGGAGGACGTTTCCATGGTTTTGCTGTTGCCGTTATTCTTCGTTTTTACGGGTTTGCGGACGCAGATCGGCCTGCTGAATGATCCTTACCTCTGGCAAATCACCGGATTGATCATCCTCCTGGCGACAACCGGAAAGTTTATCGGCAGTGCTGTTGCGGCGCGTTTTGTAAACCAATCCTGGCGAGACAGCTTAATTATCGGTTCCCTCATGAACACCCGCGGGCTTATGGAGCTTGTTGTACTGAACATTGGCTATGATATCGGCGTGTTGTCTCCTGAAATCTTTGCAATGATGGTCATTATGGCCCTCGCAACCACTTGTATGACCGGCCCTGCCCTGGACCTGATCGACCGTTTCCTGCCTGAAAATAAATCAGAGGCATTGGAAACAGCCATCGAAGAATCCAGATTTTCCATTCTGATCGCATTTGCAAGTCCCCAAGGAGGACGAAAAATGATGCGCATTGCCTATCATTTTATTCAAAAACAACTTCAATCACACCACATCACAGCATTGCACCTGTCACCGAGCAGTTACCTGAACCAGGTGAACACAGAAGAATATCAGCGGGAAACATTCCGGCCCATTACCGAAGAAGCAGCCAGTCTGGGCGCAACATTAGCAACGGTGCTGAAACCATCGCAGGACATCGAGCGCGACATTATCGAAACTGGCAATGGCGGAGACTATGACATGCTGATGATCGGAATCGGACGCAATGTTTTCGAAGGCACATTTTTAGGTAAAATCCTGGGTTTCACTTCCAGGATGATCAATAGGGAAAGGCTTTTTGACACCATTACGGGCAAGGAAAAACTCTTCCACTCAGGTGTTTTCGACGAACGCACGACGCACATTATCAAGTCCGTAAGGATTCCGGTCGGCATTTTGATCGAAAATAAGCTCGAAAGGGCTGACAATATATTTGTGCCGATCTTCTCACCGGATGACAAGGTCTTGTTCCAATTCGTCAGAAAGCTCGTGTTGCACGAAAATGTGAAGCTTACCATCATGGATCCCACCAATGCTGCCAGCCAATCGCCTGACATCCAGGCTGAGCTGGATGCCATAAACGGACTTGGTAACGACCGGGTTACGCTGTATAACGAGAATGTCCTGGAAAAGGATTTCCTGCTTGAAAAAGACGTGATGATCATCAGTCTGGAAAGCTGGAAAAAGGCCGTTGAGTCGCACAGCCTTTGGTTATCGCACTGCCCATCCGTTTTGATCGTGCGGGGATAAGTGTTTAATTTACATAAGCGACGACAGCATTCCGAACATATGATATCCCAGATTAAGAATAGCAAGATTTTCAGTTCCATCAATCCCCAGACGATCCTTTTCTTCTTTCATAATTTCTTTATCAATGTTGGGACAACGCTGGTCTACGTCTCGGCCAACGTTCTTCTGCTCGAAAATCATCCCGAATATTCCTTGCCCATTGCCTATGTGGCAGCAGCACTTGCGGTTATGGCGGCGGGGAAAGTGTACGAATATTTTGAGCACCATTTGCTTCTGAAAAGGTTGAGCCTGGGTACGATGCTGTCTTCACTGCTAATGGTCCTGGTGGTGATGGGCCTGCTCTGGGCGGGTCATGGCATTGCTACGGCCATTGCCATTATGGTGGGTTACCGGATCATTTACCTGCTCATTAACCTGGAATTCTGGGGCCTATCTGCATTGGTTTTTGATGTACGCCAAAGTAAAAGGCTGTTCAGCGTCATCGGATCGGGCGATATGCCTGCTAAGGCGCTGGGTGCTGTTCTGGCCGTTCTGATCCATTCTCCGTCTGTTTTAATGATCCTGCTGGTCATTTCGCTCGTATTTTTTGCCCTCGCATTTTACACCCAGATCCTGACTTTCCGGTTCACCGAAATCCCGAATCCGCACCACGCGAGGCCAAGACAAATCACCGCCTCGGACTCCAAGATCATTGAAAAATACTTTGGCGGAAATAAGCTCCTTACGTCACTTTGTCTGGGTATGGTGTTCGTTGCGGCAGCCGCGACTTGGATTGAGTATCATTTCTTTGTGAATGTCAAATATAAATTCCACAGCCAGCACGATGTGATCGTGTTCGTGGGAACGCTGCTCGCAGCCACTTATATCATTGCGACATTTGTAAAATTGATTTTCTCAGGCAAAACGGTGGAACGGTTCGGGGTGAGGCTTACGCTGTTCCTGTTGCCGCTGACGACCATTGTTATCTCGCTCGGCCTGCTCATATCATCGTATTTCAGAAAGGACGAGCCTTCGCTGCTGGTGTATTATTGTGCCGCTTACCTGTTGTTTGAACTGGTGCGAAGAACCATTTTCGACCCTGTTTTCCTGGTGTTGTTTCAGCCGCTTTCCACCAAGACCCGCTTGAAGGGACATACATTGGCGAAGGGGCTGTTTGAGCCATTGGGTATGCTCATTGCCGGCGCATTGCTATGGATCATTTACACGCAGAAGCTTAGCAATATCAGCCTCACATTCGACCTTTCCCTCCTATTCGCGGTGGCGGCGCTGATCATATTCCGCAAAGCTTATGGGCATTACATTCAGGAGTTGAAAAGCGCGATCAGCAAGCGTTTCATCCGCAGCGGCGAAATGGCTTCACCGTCGGAAGCATTGCCCATTATTACTGAAAACTTAAAGAGCGACAGGAAAGAGGAAGTGCTAAATGCGATTGACTGGCTTGCCCGGAACAAGGAATCTGTCTTTCGTAAGAATGTAGATTCCCTATTGAAAAATCCGTTTACTGCTGTTCGCCTGAAAACATTACAAACGCTTGCCGGACTTGAAAAACCGGAGCTCTCGGAGACGTTTTTAAAATACATTGAGACTGAACCTGACACAGCTTGCCAGACACTGGCCGTCAGGATTGCAGCATCCAAATCGCAGCTTACCGAAGAGCAGCTGGCGCGCTTCCTGGCGCATGAAGATCTGGACATTGTGAAGGGGTCGATCCTGGGAAGCTGGGAGGCCGGAAAAGCATTGCCGCTGATCCATGGCACATTGCGCCGACTGTTTCTTTCGGAGGATGAGCAGGCACAACTGGTGGCGTTGGACTGTGTCAAAATTACGGGTCTGAAAGCACATGAAGAGTATGTCAAAATGTGCCTGCGGAGTGGGTCGGAAAAGGTTCGGAACTATGCTTTGGAAGTAGCTGCAACTGTGGGTTCCCCGCAACTTTTACGTGAATTGAAGCCATCGCTTACTGGCTCTCTCAACCGGCAAACCGTTGCGTCGCTTATTAAATCCGGCGACTCGGGCATTGGTATTGTAGAGGAATGGCTGCAAAATGATCCTTCCCGCGAGCGTATGCAAACGCTCATTAAGGTGGCCGAAAAAACGAAACACGAATTTATACTTCAAATACTTTTTAAACTTATTAACAATATTTACCATAATATAAATTTAGTTAACTCAGAAAGTTCAATACATTCTAATAATATAGACACTTATATTCACCGGGACGCATTGAAAGCATTGACAAATTATTCCCTAATGGCTGATTATAAGCATATTATTTCTGAATTTGTGGAAAAAGAACTATTTCACGCCTCCATGCTCCTGAACGGAATGGACGAGCAGGAAGCGGATGAACGCTGGAATAACACCCTGGATTACGAACTGGAACTGACAAGCCAGCGTCTTTTTTACCTTTTCATGATGCAGTACGATAAGGACGCTGTGCAAAATGCCTGGAAGGGAATCCGGCATGCGTCCCGCGAGAAGCGGGCCAATTCTCTTGAAATGATCGAGAGCCTTTTGCCGCGCATGCTGTATCCATCGCTGCACGCATTGTTTGAAAATATCCCTATTCAAAAGAAACGGGAAGCTTTGCGCCAGTACATGGGCAACCAGGAATCGGGCGTATCACTAGTGCCTTACATTCTTACCCAGAAAGAAAAATTATTTACCGAATGGACCATTGCGCTGGCGATTAACAAGAGCCATACGGACAACGAAATCGCGCTCATCGGAAGCTTCACCAGCCACACTTCCCGGCTCATCAGGGATGCCGCGCGGTTGAAATTGGGCGTATCGAATACACAAGCCACAGGCCTTAATCTCACAACAACAACCATGAAACACGCAGAAACTTCACAGCAAATTTCGGAAATGGAGCGAGTGATTGTTCTAAAAAACACCCAACTTTTCGCCCAGACCCCCGAGAATGTCCTGAGCTCCATTGCGCCGATCATGAAGGAAATCACTTACAGCGACGGGCAGCAAATTTTTGCAAAAGGAGATCCCGGCGATTCCATGTACATTATATATACGGGGCAAATCGGGATTTACGACGGCAAGAAACAGCTTGCATTATTTGATAAGGGAGAGATTTTTGGCGAGCTCGCGTTGCTCGATACGGAGCCCAGATCTGCGACAACAATTGCTGAAACGGACACACTCGTTTTCCGCATCGATCAGGAAGATTTCTTTGAGTTGATGGAAGAGCGTGATGAGATCCTGAGAAACGTGCTGCGTATCCTTTGCCAGCGGATCCGCGTGCAGAACGAGAAAATGCGGCTGCTATAAAAAGGTTTTCAAGCGCTCCTGCTTGGGAATGTCCCGCAGGCGCCGTGCCGATTCTGTCCAGTAAGCATGACCGCTTATGAATGTTTTTTGTAAAGCATTCCATGATTCAATGTCAGAAACCATATCACGGACTTTGAGCTCCCGATACAATGTTTCGGCGATCTGCTCGAAGTCTGCACGGCCGAGATAATCCAGGTCCGCGTCACAAATGATCTTTTCTAAATGTGTTTTCGGGCTCTGCGGGATCCGGGTGGCCATGATCATGCCGCAGATGACTTCGATCTGATCCGCATTGTAACCAAAGCGGGTCAGCGACTGGTGCACAATGTCACATCCGGCCTCCTCATGGCCGTGGTAGGTGACCATAAATCCTGAATCGTGGTACAAAGCAGCTGTTCTGAGCAGGTCAAGTGCTTCGGGATCGGTTATGCCTTCAAGCCTGGCGAGGTGCAATGCTGCATTGGTGACGTCCAGCGTGTGGTGCAGGCCGTGATAATACAATGTGTCGGGTAATTTCCGGCGAAACTGGTCAACGATGTAAATTTCTGCTTCCTGAACATTCATGGCTATTCCAAAACTTCGTAAATCTTAACAGGATTTGCCTTATTTTTCAAAACGACCTCCCCTACCAGATTACAATTAAATGCCTCTTTTACAGCAAGATAAGCAGACTCCGGAAGTAAAACCTGGCCGGGTTTTGCCGCATTCTGCAGGCGCTGAGCTACATTAACGGCATCGCCTATGACAGTGTAGTCCAGCCGTTTCAGCGCCGCGGAACCAATGTTCCCCGAAACCATTTCTCCCGAATTAATCCCGATCGAAACCTTAGGAAAATAGCCCGTATGCCCTTCTGCTTCTTCTTTAAAATTGTTGATCTGGTTTCTTACGGCCAGTGAAGATTCAATGGCGCGGTCCAAATGATATTCCCCCCGGAAAACCGCCATCACCGCGTCTCCCATGAACTTATCGACCAGACCACCCTGCGCGATGATCTCTTTCACCATCACATCAAAATACTTGTTAATGAGCTTCACAACCAGATCGGCTGGCTCTTTTTCAGAAATGGAGGTAAAACCGCACATATCCATGAAAACGACCGTCGCCTCAATGTTCTCGCTGGTCATTAATGATTTCTCGAATGCGTCCTGCGTCATAAATTGCAGCACGGACGAGTCGACATACATTCTTAAAATATCATTTTCCCGAACGGCGCGCAGGGTTTCCCGCAGTTGTGCCACATAGGTGAGCGTCTTTTCCATGGTGACTTCAAGATCCTTGAAATCAATGGGTTTGGTCAGGAAATCAAACGCGCCGCGGTTCATGGCTGTACGAATGTTGTCCATATCCCCATAAGCCGACACGATGACCGATTTCAGGATCGGGCTCACTTCGCCAAGCCGGATGAGCAACGTCAAACCATCCATCTCGGGCATGTTGATGTCGCTTAACACCATGTCCGTGTCCGGATGCAGCACGAGTGCTTCAAGGGCTTTGAAGCCGTTTTCGGCGAAGATAAATTCGTATTCCTGCTCGCGGATCTGTCTACGGAATTTTTGTTTGATCAGTAACTGCAGGTCAGCCTCATCATCCACTACCAGTATCTTGGCTTTCATAAGGATTTAAGCAATTTCTCTTTTAATTCAACAAAATTGACCGGCTTCGTCAGGAAATCGTCGGCTCCGAGCTGCATCGCCTGATCGTGGTTGTTGCTGTCGCCATAAGCCGTAATCATCATTACCTGCGGCGGCGCAGCGGGGAAATCTTTCCGGATGGTCTTCAACAACTCAATGCCGCTCATGCCGGGCATGTTAATGTCCGACAAGATCATAACGACCTCAGAAGGATGATCGGCGAGAAATGCCAAAGCCTGCTCGCCCGAAAACGCGAATGAAAATTCAAACTGCGCGCTGCGGATTTCCTTCCTGAATTTTTGTTCAAAAAGGGACTTTACGTCTTCCTCGTCATCCACTACAAGTATTTTCATATCAAATCTATAAACTGTCGCGTGAAACTGTCGCGTAAATCAGGCAACAGGAATTGTGATTTTAAACTCTGTCTTTTGCCCTGGAATGGTCTCTACGTCCAGCGTTCCGTTGTGCGCACTGGTAATGATATCGTAGCTCATCGAAAGGCCCAATCCGGTTCCCTGGCCTGTTGGTTTGGTTGTGAAAAAAGGCTGGAATATCTTCGCTTTCACATGATCCGGCATGCCGGTGCCGTTATCTGACACCCTTATATAAAGCTTACCGGCAAACATTTTCGTGGAAATCTTGACTTCCGGTCTGTAATCGTCCAGCGTACCGGCCTCTGTGAGCAGTCGTTTTTTCTCCGCAACGGCGTAAAATGCATTGGTAAAAAGATTCAGAAAAACCCTTCCCAGATCCTGCGGCATGACAAGCACTTTGCCAATAGTAGGGTCGAAATCTGTAACCAGCGCTGCATTGAATTCTTTGTCCTTGGCGCGCAGACCGTGGTAAGCGAGGCGCATATATTCGTCAGCCAACGCATTGATTTCCACCATTTCTTTCTCCCCGGACGATGCGCGGGAATGTTGCAGCATCCCTTTTACAATAGAATCGGCGCGTTTGCCGTGATGCGTTATTTTCTGTTGGTTTTGGCTCAAATCGGCGATGATGCCCTTGATATAATCCTTATCCTCGTCCGCAATTGAAGTTTTGTCCACTTCTTCTTCCAATTCCTGGCAAAGCTCCACCGACACTTCGGAAAAGTTATTGACGAAATTCAGCGGGTTTTGGATCTCGTGTGCAATCCCTGCAGTAAGCTCACCCAGCGAAGCCATTTTTTCGCTCTGTATCAGCTGGTTTTGTGTAGATTTCAGGTCTTCAATTGCCTTTTGCAGTTCCTCTTTCTGCGCCGTAAGCTCCATTGTGCGCTCGGCAACGAGATATTCCAATGATTCCTTTTGTGCTTTACTGGCCAGTTCCTCGCGCAAACGATCCTCCCGTTCTTTTAACAATACTTTCTGCTGCTTGCGGGCATAGAACCAGATCACAAAGCAGAGTATGAATGCGAAAGCGACCGCAATGTCCAGAAAGTCGTGATATTGATCATGGAATTTGGGAGCAACCAGGTCTACGACGTCATTTATGATAGAAATGACTACAAACGGGACAACCGACTGCGAAACCGATTTCATCTGCAGAAACTCATCCTTAGTTAAAAGAATGAGCAGGACTATAATCATAAATAGATGCCAGAGCCAGGAAAACCAGTCCGGCGTGTCCGTCACATAATACGTAACAAGTAACGCGATACTGGTGTACCGGCCGATCAGCAATTTGCGGTCCCATTCCGGAAGGCTTGTGGCTGTCTGCAATGAAGACCGGACGTACTGGATCAGGAAAAACGAAACGAGAAAATAATCCATGCAGGTTTTACGGTGCTGTTTTTTGCGTTTTGAAGAATGCCAATTTAACAGCAAAGTAATTATTTTCTGCCAATTTACTAATCAGGCAGCCGTTTCACACCAGTTGCCTGTTCAATGTTGAGGGGATAATTCTAAAAGGGCAGACCGCAAAGCAGTCTGCCCTTTATTAAGATATGTCCTCAGCTTCTAATGTTAAAAGTCCGTAGAAACTGTCAGATCTTTCCAGTCTGACAGTTCTTTTTGAACGGCAGCGATTTTCCCGTTTGCGATGGCAAATGCGTCGCTGCCCAGGAAGAGGTTCATAGGTGGATTGGCTTCTGCCACGATGCGGATCATGGCGTCAGCTGCTTTTTCCGGATCGCCGGGCTGTTTTCCGTTAATGTCGTTTTGATGTGCATTTTGAGAATCACGCACTTCTTTGTAATCCTCAATCTGAATTTTGGGAACGCCAATGGATGAATCGGTCAGGAAGTTGGTCCTGAAATAGCCCGGCTCCACAACCGTCACATGCACGCCGAACGACCTTACTTCTTCCGCCAGCGACTCAGACATGCCATTAACCGCAAACTTTGTAGCACAATAAGCACCGAACCCAGGGAAACCGCCCATAAAACCGCCTATGGATGAAATGTTCAGAATATGGCCGGAGCGCTGCGCACGCAGGTACGGCATCGCTTTACGAATGACTGTAAACACACCGAATACATTAATTTCAAAGTTATCGCGCACTTCGCTGTCGGTAAGCTCTTCCACGCTTCCTACCAGACCATAACCTGCATTGTTCACAACCACATCAATGCGGCCGAAATGCGCAACGGTTTTTTCGATCGATTCCTGCACGCTCGCCTCGCTTTTCAGATCAGTTGCCAGCGCCAGAAACTGCGGGCTGTCATCGCCTACCGCTTTTTGCAAATCTTCCCGGCTCCGCGAAGTAGCAGCCACTTTGTAGCCATTAGCCAGGAGTTTTTGAACCAATGTCAGCCCCAATCCTTTTGAAGCACCTGTTACGAACCAAATCTTATCAGTTTCCATTTTTTTGTTTGTTTTAATTTGATGAAACAAAATTAGGTCACCGGATAAAATCCTGCATTGCGCGGTTCAAACAGATGATTGCAAAATTCAAACAACGCGGTAAGAGGTGGGCGTCTGACTGGTTTGCTTTTTGAAAAAGTTGTTGAAATGCGCAGGTTCCTCAAATCCCAGACTATAACTGATCTCGGCAATATTCCAGTTGGTATGCTTCAAAAGTGCAATGGCCTCACTGGCAATGCGTTCTGCAATGTGTGTAGTGGTTGTTTTTCCCGTCGTTTCGCGGATGGCACGGTTCAGATGGTTCACATGAACCGATAATTGCTGTGCAAAATCATTGGCCGATCTATATGTAAAACGCTGAGACGGGGATTCAATGGGAAATTGCCTTTCTAAAAGCTCCGTAAATACGGCTGTTATCCTGGAATTCGCATTCGGATGCTGATACAGCGACTCGGAGGGTTGCATTTTCATTGCGTAATGCACTGTTTCGGTCACATAGTTGCGCAGCAAATCATATTTATATTGATAATCCGAATCAATTTCTTCCAGCATTTTCTTGAATATCCCTTCCATATGTGCTTCCTGAGCTTCATTAAGGAGGTAAGCTGGTTTTCCACCAGGTGTAAACATCGGCAGATCACCCAATCCGTCCCTGATCCGACCGGAAAAGAAGCCCTCTGTGAAAATGCAGAAGTAACCTGAAATGCTGTCAGGGCCGCCTTCCCACGTGTATGGAACCTGCGGATTGAAGAAAATCAATGTTGCACCGTCCGTTTCGAGGCTTTTATCCGCGTAATGGTAAATGTTCTTTCCACGGATAAGGGTAATTTTGTAGAAATCCTTACGGCTATACTGGATAGGTGCCGAATTCGGACCCATACAGTCTTCCAAACGAAATACATTGAAATGCCCGATGTCCTGTTGGAGGTTATCGGGCAGCCAGTTAAACTTGTGCTGATAAAATTCTTCGAGTGTTTCTGAATTTGCCATGAAGCGAAGTTACAAAATTCAAATAGAATAGTAGAATACAAACGACACAATCTTGTTAACCTGTCCCAATTGAAATACTTTAAAAACCATTTATGAGATTAATCAAAATCCGACTTTCCGGTGCGGGAAGGGTGCTCCGCTTTTCAATTTGTACGTTCATTTACCTTCATACCTGCAACATTGCCTTCGCGCAATCCGATCTGAAATTTTGGTATAAACAACCTGCCAAAAACTGGAATGAAGCATTGCCCATCGGGAACGGCCGCATTGGTGCGATGGTTTTTGGAAGGGTTAATGAAGAAATCATCCAGCTGAACGAGGAAACGCTCTGGTCGGGCGGGCCGGTGAACACGAATCCCAATCCAAATGCGAAGAACTATCTCCCGCAAATCCGGACGGCACTGGCTAACGAAGATTACAAACTGGCCGAGGAGCTGACGCAGAAACTGCAAGGCATTTTCACGGAATCGTACGAGCCGCTGGGTGATCTGATCATTAAGCACGACTTTGAAGGCCAGCCTACCGCCTACAAGCGTGATCTGGACATTTCCAATGCATTGTCTTCCACTTCTTTTACGATAAACGGCGTCGATTACACGCGTGAAATCTTCATTTCAGCGCCGGATCAGGTAATGATCGTGAAACTGAAAGCTAGCAAAAAGGGCGCATTGAGCTTCACTGCAAGCACACAAAGCCAGCTTGTATATAATAATGTAGCGATCGGGCAAGATCAGGTGGCGATGAAGGGACAGGCGCCTGCGCATACGGATCCCAGTTACATGCAAACCATGGAGCAGCCGGTGATCTATAATGATCCTTCCAAATGCCGGGGAATGCGGTTTGAGCTGCGTATGAAAGTAAAGGAGTCGGATGGCAAAACAGTTGCCGATGCGCAGGGATTGCACATCACGGGCGCGACCGAAGTTGTTCTGATTTTGTCGGCAGCAACCAGCTTCAATGGTTTTGATAAATGTCCTGACAAAGAAGGAAAAGACGAGTCGCAGATCGCAGAAAAATATCTGACAGCAGCACAAACGAAGAGCTACGATGCCCTGAAAAGCGACCATATCACCGATTACCAAAAGTTTTTCGACCGCGTAAGCCTTGTTATTAATGGCAATCCAAAGACGGAGCTTCCTATGGACGAACGCCTGAAAGCATATGCCGAGGGTGCGAAAGATGCGGGTTTGGAATCGCTTTATTTTCAGTTTGGCCGCTATTTGCTCATTTCAAGTTCCCGTCCCGGCGGCATTCCTGCCAACCTGCAAGGCATATGGAACCGCGAAGTGCGCCCGCCATGGAGCAGCAATTTCACAACCAACATTAATACACAAATGAACTACTGGATGGTAGAAACGGCCAATCTATCGGAGCTGCATACACCATTAATAGACCTGATTGGCGACATTGCCGTGACCGGAAAGGAAACAGCCAAAAATTTTTACGGCGCAAAAGGCTGGACGCTCCATCACAATTCGGACATTTGGGCAACGACAAATCCGGTCAGCGGAAGCCCTTCCTGGGCCAACTGGCCGGTGGGAGGCGCTTGGTTATGCCAGCATTTGTGGGAACATTACCAGTTTAGCGGTGATAAAGAATATTTGTCCAAAACAGCCTATCCCTTGATGAAATCAGCCGCAGAGTTTTGTCTGGATTGGCTGATCGAGGATAAAAACGGCAAGCTGGTAACCGCACCATCCACGACTCCTGAAAACATTTTCTTAACAGAGAAAGGCTTTAAAGGTTCGGTCTCCGTTGCCACCACCATGGACATGGCCATTATCTGGGACCTTTTCACGAATTTAATCGAAGCCTCCGAAAGGTTAGGAATCGACGCGGAATACAGACAAATGCTTATTGAAAAGCGCAGCAAGTTGTTCCCCATGCAAATTGGCAAAAAGGGAAATTTGCAGGAATGGTACAAAGACTGGGAGGATGTAGAACCGGAACACCGCCACATTTCACATTTATTCGGCTTGTTCCCCGGCCGCCAGATCTCACCTATCACGACGCCAAATTTTGCAGAAGCATCCAGAAAAACCATGGAGTTGCGCGGCGACGGCGGTACAGGATGGAGTAAAGGCTGGAAAATCAATGTATGGGCGAGGTTACTCGATGGAAATCACGCTTACAAGCTGATCCGCGAGCAATTGAAACTGACAGGCGTTGAAGGAACCGACTACGCAAAAGGCGGCGGAACCTACCCTAACCTGCTGGACGCGCACCCACCCTTTCAGATCGACGGTAACTTTGGCGGCACTTCCGGCATCACCGAAATGCTGCTCCAAAGCCACGACGGCCTCATCAACATCCTTCCTGCCATCCCCGACAACTGGACAAGCGGCGAAGTAAAAGGCATAAAAGCCAGAGGCGGTTTCGAGCTCGACATCGCCTGGGCCAATGGTAAAATCACTCAGCTTATCATTCGCTCCAAGCTGGGAGGAAACTGCCGCATAGGCGTTCCGGGGGCTGTGAAGGCTGCTTCGAAGGTTGCGTTAAAGGCTGCAAAAGGCGAAAATTCAAATGCATTTTATAAAAACATTCAAACAGTGCCAGCAAGCTCAAACCTTGTAAAAGCCGGAAGATTGGCATTTGATTTTCCGACCGAAGCCCGAAAGGAATACATTTTCAAAACGAAATAGCAGGGTACGGAGTGCTGGTCGTTACATGCCTCCGGCATTCAGGCTTTCCGCACATTCATTTTTTTTGCTACCAATATTGCATCGCTCCGCGATTTTAAGGCAATGCCGGAGGCATGCAATATCGGTAGGAAAAAGAAACGAAGGACGCGGTTCATAAAATGCCGGAGGCATGCAATATCGGTAGGAAAAAACGAAGGACACGATTCATAAAATGCCGGAGGCATGCAATATTGGTAGCAAGCAATGTTGGCGGCAATGCGTCGCTTCAAGTTATATGGAAGCACGGTTCTTATCCACGAAATGCGCTAATGAAAGGACGATTAACTGCAACACTGCGAAGGAAACAAACAATGCAGGAATCGAATCTTCCGGTGCCGGTCCAAACATGTTGAAAATGTCGATGATGATAAAAAAGGCAACGAGCAGCCAGAAAAGCCATTTTCCTTTGCTATTAATAGCCCTTGTGCCCCTGTAATAAAGCGCAACGCCTATGATAAAAATGATGCTTTCCACAACGAGAGTCCCTTCCAGGGAATTCCAAAGCCCCATTCCGACTTTCGTATCTGAAAAAGGAGTCAGCGGCAAATCGGCAATGTGCACTACGGCATCCAGGAACCAGTGGCTCAGCACCGCCAGGCCTACAATTACAGCGCTTTTGATATCTTTTTTGAAAAACCAATAAACCAATGCTGCCAATGCTCCCCACACAATGCCCATCAGCAAACTGTGTGTGTAAGGATAATGTACGAAATCAAATGGCGTAACAACCGTAATGCCCGGCGTAACCTTCACCTGTTCAACATCAAACAACAGCAGGAATGGCCAGAGAATGTCGACAAATTCGACGGCGACGAACAATGTCAGAAGCGATATTTGGGGAGCTGCTTTCTTAACTCCGAATGCTAATCCATAATGACCTATAAACATACAAATGGCTGGTTGATTAATGACTCTACAAAAGTATAGTCGGCACAATCAACGCCACTTGACCTATGTCAAGAAATCAAATGAGCTGCTTTCGACGGATGCGGCTGATGGTTTCGGGCGTCATGCCTAGCATAGAGGCAATGTATTGCAGCGGCACCTGATTGAAAATCTCTCTGCTGCTTTCGAACAGGACATTATAACGCTGCTCAGCGGTCATAGACAGGAATGAGAACACGCGTTCTTCCAGCATGACGAAACAGTGCGCAATGAACAACTTTTCGGTCTGGTGCCATTTTGGAACGAAGTCCCCTATCCGGTCATAATCGGCTTTATCGATGGTGTATAATGTCGTATCTGTAAGCGCCTGAATGTTCCAGCGGGAAGGTTTGCCGAAAACAAGGCTGGAAAGATCGGTGATGAAATAACCCTTTGAAGAAATCCACTGCGTTACCTCCCTATCTTCCAAATCCACATAAACCCGCAGCAGGCCCGATTGGAGAAAGCTTAATTTATCGCAACTTTTCCCGGTTTTGAGATAATAATCACCTTTTTTGACAAACTCAGGCTTAAAAAAGGAAGCGACGGTGGTCAGATCGCTCGGCTCGAACTCAAAATAAGATTGCAGATAGTTTTCCAGTTCTGTCATGGGTGATTTGCTTTATATCAAATGTAACAACGCTCCTTCGAACCGCCAAGCGCCGTGCCGCGCGAGCCTTTGTTATGCTGATCATATTCGTACGAAAAGTGTCCGAATGCGGACATTTTGAAAAATGGAGATGCCTGTAAACGGCTTGTTAAGAGCCGTTAAGTAAATTGGCATATATTTTATACAAAGAACTATGTTATACAATGTACCGATCTGTTAGCCATAAAAATAATATACAATCCGCTCTCATTCTCCTGCTGTTATGTTGAAAAACTATTTCAAAATCGCCTGGCGCAACCTGCTCCGCAACCGCGCCTTTTCTGCTATCAACATTACGGGCCTGGCCATTGGGCTGGCTTCCTGCCTGCTGATCAGCCTTTATGTGCTGGACGAGCTCAGTTTCGATCGCTTTCATGAGAACGGCGACCGGATCGTGCGGGTGGTTTTCAAAGGAGTAATGCAAGGCGGTGAGATGAAGGAAGCGCATGTGATGCCTCCCACCGCCGCTGCCCTCAAAGCCGATTATCCCGAGGTTTTGGAAGCCACCAGGTTAAGGCGAGGAGGCGCTCCGATGGTGTTACGCAACCAACAAATTTATACGGACGATGAGCTTGCATTCGTCGACTCTAATTTCCTGCAAGTTTTCACATTTCCGCTCGTAGAAGGGAATGTAAAATCGGCGCTCATACAGCCCAATACAATTGTTATTTCAACCAAACTGGCTGAGAAGTATTTTGGAAAACAAGATGCTGTCGGTCAGATAATCACATTTAAGGACTGGAAAACGCCTTATAAGGTAACCGGCGTAATGGAGGAAATGCCTGCACATTCGCATATTCAATTTGATATGCTGGCATCCATGTCTTCCCTGGAAGATGCCAAATCGACCTCCTGGATGATCTCCGAGTTTTACACTTATCTCCTTTTGCCTGAGGGCTATGATTACAACCAGCTGAATGCGAAACTCCCGCAAACCGTGGAGAAATACATGGGCCCCCAGCTCAAAACAGCCCTCGGCCTTACCTTTGCTGAATTCAAAAAGAAAGGAAACAACCTCGGCCTTTATCTGCAACCCCTGACCGAAATTCACCTGCATTCAGATTTTCAGTATGATCTGGGCACCAATGGGGATTTGAAATATGTGTACATTTTTGGTGCCATTGCAGTGATTATGCTGCTCATTGCATGCATTAACTTCATGAATTTATCCACGGCCGGTTCTTCCAAGCGTGCCCGGGAAGTGGGTGTGCGGAAAGTGATGGGATCGGAAAAGATCGAGCTGGTCGCCCAGTTTTTGATGGAATCCATTTTACTGACGGGCATTGCATTGGTGTTTGGAGGGCTTATTTGTCTGGCCGGTTTGCCGTTGCTGAATAGTCTTTCGGGTAAAAATCTCGGTTTCAGCCTGGAAGCACTTCCCGCGCTGATTCCCGCTTTGCTGATCTTCGGTCTGTTTGTCGGCATTTTTGCAGGAAGCTATCCTGCTTTTTTCCTTTCGTCATTCAAGCCTATTGCCGTTCTCAAGGGCGGCAACGCAGCCGTTAAACTTAATTCTTCCGGTAAAAATGTTGGCCTGAGAAGTGGATTGGTGGTTTTTCAATTCTTCGTTTCTATCACATTAATGGTCGGTGCGACGGTTGTATATCAGCAATTGAAATTTATCCAAAACAAAAAACTGGGTTATGAAAAAGACCAGGTTTTGATTGTTCCGGCCTGGGCTCTGGGCAAAAATATGCCGGTTTTCAAGGATGAGCTGATGCGGGATTCGCGTGTAAGCAACGTCAGCTTGTCGGGCTTTGTGCCTGCCGGGCCTTCCGATAACAACAATTATATGATCACGCCGGAAGACAATCCCTCGCAACTTCTCAAAACGCTCCGTTACGAAGTGGACTACGATTACCTGGCCACATTGGGCATGGAAATGGCACAGGGACGCAATTTTTCAAAAGCCTATGGCTTGGATTCAACCGCCGTTATCCTGAACGAAACAGCCGCAAAAGCGCTGGGATGGCAGCATAATGCAATCGGCAAAACGCTTTCGCGGCGGAACAATGAGGGTAAAGGCAGCGCTTACCATGTGATCGGCATCGTAAAAGACTTCCATTTCAAATCGTTGCACGAGAAAATTTCACCGCTGGTGATGACATTGAGCCAGGACCGCGGATGGATGATCATTAAGACAAAAAACAAGGAGGTTTCTGGCCTGCTTGCCAAAATGAAAAACCAGTGGGAAGGCTTTAAACCTGATATGCCTTTCACCTATTCATTCCTGGATGAAAGATTTAACGAGACCTACAAAACCGAACAGAAAACAGGTAAAATATTAGCGATTTTTGCTGGATTAACCATACTGGTCGCTTGCATGGGACTGTTCGGGCTGGCGATTTTTACGGCGGAGCAACGGACCAAAGAGATTGGCGTTCGCAAAGTGCTGGGCGCGTCGGTAGCGGGCATTGTTGCGCTGCTGTCGAAGGATTTTCTTCAACTCGTTGTGGTGGCGATCGTGATTGCACTGCCCACTTCCTGGTGGCTGATGAGCCGCTGGCTGGAAGATTTTGAATATAAAATTGACGTTTCATGGTGGGCCTTAGCACTGGTAAGCCTGGTTTCGGTGGCGGTTGCACTGCTTACGGTGTCGTTTCAATCGGTTAGGGCAGCATTAATGAACCCGGTAAAATCGCTTCGGTCGGAATAAACTTCATTGGGTGAAAGAAGACATTGATACTGATCATAATAAGGCCGGGAAACCGGTCTTGTTTGTTTATAATACACTAGTAAAGAGATGGATACGGATTTTTTAAATTTATTTTTATAAATTCCTGTAACCTTTTCCCTCACGCCCGGTTTCCACATCAGGATCACCACAAAAGACGAACCGTTTGAATACGCTGACAGATAATTCACTCATGCTGAGGGTTAAGGCCGGGGATCTGGACAAGATGGGCCTGCTTTTTGAACGGTACAACCGCCCTTTGTTTGCGTTTTTCTATCATATGACGCATAAAAGGGACATGAGCGAAGATCTCGTGCAGAATGTGTTTTACCGGATGCTCAAATATAAGCATACGTTTACGGGTGAAGGTGAATTCAGGACATGGATGTATCATCTGGCCAGGAATATCCTGAATGACTCCGCCAGGCAAAACCGCTCTAAAGATCATTATGATGTGAATGAAATGGCTGATAAGATCGGTGGAGGCACATTGGCAGACGAAGGATTTGAGAAAAAAGAAAACGCCGATTTCCTCCATAAAGCAATGGCCGGATTGAGTGACGATTACCGGGAAGTGCTCGTGTTAAGCCGGTTCCAGGAAATGAAATACGATGAGATTGCAAAGGTTCTGAACATTAACGAAGGGACGGTGAAAGTGCGGGTGCACAGAGCTTTGGGTGAATTGAAAAAAAAGTTTTTTACAAATGAAAGACGATAAGGACATGCGTTGCGAACATGCAAAGGATAAATTGGAAGACTGGCTTCACGACGATCTGGACAAGGCGGACAGACAAAATATGGAGCGGCATCTTGCCGAATGTGTGCATTGCCAGGAGGCGTTTACGTCTGACAAGCAGCTTTGGGAAAGTCTGGGCAAGATGAAAGTCCCGGAGCCAAGCGAGGAAATGCGGGTTAACTTTTACGCCATGCTCGATAATTTCAAAGCCACGGAGGAAACCAGCACGGCGTTTTCTTGGCAAACATTTATCCAAAAACTCAGGGATTTTGTACTTCCGCAATGGTCTGTTCAGGTCGCATTCAGCTTGCTGCTGGTAGGGTTAGGCTGGGTTATCGGCCATAAAACAAGCAAAAATAATGTGTCTGCGAGCGCATATCAGGAACAAATCGAAACGCTCGCAACGCAGGTGGAACAGATGAAAAGCACCATGATGCTGGCGCTGATCGACAACCCTTCGGCAACAGAAAGGCTGCGTGCGGTGAGCTATACAAGCGACATTACCCACGCGGACGAGAAGGTGATCGACGCACTTTTTTCAACATTGAACAACGATGCAAATGTGAATGTGCGCCTGGTTGCACTGGAAGCGCTTACGCAATTTGCCACGAATTCGGTGGTGCGGGAAGGCCTGGTGAAATCGCTGGCTGTGCAGGATTCACCAATGGTTCAGGTTGCGCTGGCCGATGTGATGGTAAAATTGCAGGAAAAAGGCTCTGTGAAAGAACTGCGTAAGCTGCTGGACAGAGAGGGGCTCAATGACCTTGTGAAGAACAAGATTGAGCAGTCAATCAAGGACTTATCTTAAATTACAACCATAATCCAACAATTAGCTATGAAATTTTTTGCAATCCCCTTATTAGCGGGAGCGGTGCTTTGTTGTACCCAGTCGCCCGCACAAAAGCTTGAATTCAAGGAGCGCGTGAGTAAAGAGTTTACCCTATCTCAGAATGCATCGGCCAATGTGCTGGCCATTTACAACATTAATGGCTCCATAAAGGTGGAGGGCTATAACGGAAGTAAGGTTTTGATTGAAGTGGACAAGAAAATTACGGGCAAAACCAACGCCATCGTAGATGAGGGAAAGCAGGAGTTTAAACTGAATTTCGATCAGAAAGCGGACAGCATTACGGCTTACATTTCCGAACCATTTGACTCGCGCCCCAACCACGGCAGGCGTAACAATGACGGCCCCAGGATCGAGTACGATTTTGAGCTGGATTTCACTGTAAAAGTCCCCTATGCCATGAACCTGCATGTGTCGACGGTAAACGGTGGCGACATAGATGTGAAGGATGTTTCGGGCCAATTAGGCGCCAGCAATGTCAATGGTGCCATTACGCTGGTGAATGCAAAAGGGGCGGCGATCGCGCGGACTATTAACGGGAATGTTGTCGCCAACTATGTTTCACTTCCTCCGGGCGAATCGGATTTCAAGACACTGAATGGTGATATCAAGATCAGCTATCCGTCGGATTTTTCCGCCGACTGCCAGTTCAAAAGCTTTAACGGGGAATTTTATACAGACTTTCCAAACACCGAATCACTGCCGGTGAAAGTGGTAAAAAATGAAGAAAACAAAACCAATAAAACGGTCTACAAACTCAGCACGGAAACCAGGATCCGCATTGGTAAAGGCGGCCCGACCTATAAGTTTGAAACATTCAACGGGAATATTTATATTAAAAAACAATCATAACAAAAATGAAAACCAACCCATTATTGACCCTCTCGATTGCCGCTTTGCTAGCCTGTTTCACGAGTCCTTCCCAGGCTCAGACGGGAACGAAAGAACAACTCGTGGTGCCGCTAACAGACCCTACAAAACCCGGATCTTTGCAAGTCAATCTGATAAACGGGACCATTAAAGTGACGGGTTATTCGGGCAACCAGGTTGTCATTGACGCGGTCGTTAAGAGCTCGGAAAAGCCGGACAAGCCGAAAGACGAAGCAGCCGGTGGCATGAAGCGGATCACCCGAAACGGAGGCCTAGAACTGACCGCAACCGAAGAGCATAATGTTGTCAAATTGACGACCAGAATGGTGAACACAACGATGCTTCTGGAGATCAAAGTGCCCCAGAAATTTGGCCTCAAAGTTGGTACTGTAAACAATGGAGACATCGTCATTGAGAACGTGTCCGGCGAGATGGAAATCCAGAATGTGAACGGCGATATCACGCTTACGAACATTGCCGGATCGGCCGTTGCGAACACCATCAACGGAACATTGAAAGCTAACTTTAAGACCATCGACAACACCTCGCCCATGGCATTCTCGACATTGAACGGCAACGTGGATGTGACCATTCCGGCGACTGCAAAATTCGATGTAAAACTGAAATCCGACCGGGGCGAAATATTCAGCGACTTCGATGTGGACGTTGACAAAAGCGCTCCGCAGGCCACGCGCTCGGGCAAGGACGGAATGTATAAGGTTTCGATCGATGACTGGGTGAAAGGCAAGATCAATGGCGGCGGAAGCGAAATTATGATGAAGAATATGAATGGCAATATTTACGTGCGAAAAGCGAAGTAAAACCGCCTTTAAAAGCCCTATAAGCAGAAACCCGCCGATGCTGAAAAGCAATGCGGCGGGTTTTCTTTTTGATGTACCAATATGCATGCATTATGGCCCGCGTCTATTCAATTGTGCCGCCCATTTCTACGAGCATTTTTGAAAGGTCGTCCAGTTTTTTTGTTCTCAGGGTTGCAAGAATCTGTTCTGACAACAGCTCCGATGTTGCAGTTGCGTCGGTAAGGATCCGCTTACCAGCGTTCGCCAGTTTCACATAAGAGACCCGCGCGTCGCGGCTGTTAGCTTCACGTTTCACCATTCCCAGCTTCTCCAGGGGCGATAGCATCCGGGTAATTCCTGAGGCTGTCAGGCCGATTTTTTCAGCCAGATCAACGCGGCGCATCTTCTCTTCGGGCGCTTCTCCGAGGTGAAACAAGATCAGAAATTCACTGAGACTAATGCCATGACTGCTCAGTTTTGCATCGAATCGCTTGGTAATCAAGGCCTGCACTGTGGTGAGGTTCAGGAACAATTTTAATGATGGCGTGATGGTTGACATATGATTGAGTTATATTTGTTTTATTGTTGAAATATAGTTGAGCATTCAAGTATTATGCAAATATATAGCAAGTTTAACACATTGTCAAACAATGCTTTGCATTATTATGAATGAAAAAATAGGTTTTTGATGCCTCTGAGCGGGATTTCAGAGATGTTTCACGTGGATCGTTAAGCAATGGCATAACCTGCCCTGTTACGCGCTAGATTTCAATGCGTAATAAGGCGGTTTATGAAGCGCTTATGCGTAAATTTTCACCCCGAATGTGCGCGCAGCAACTGGCGGTAACTGTTCAGGATGGCGGACTTAGAAATGAACCCTACAAACTCCCCGGACACTTTCACTACGGGCAAGTTCCAGGCACCCGTTTCATCGAACTTTTTGACAACACTTACAATGCTGTCGAAGTCGCTGATGACTACGGAAGGGACTTTCATGAGGTTGGATATCGTGAGCATATCATACAGCTCCGGATTGAAAAGCAGCGGCCGGATGTCGTCCAGAGAAATTGTACCGACCAGTTTCTTGTCCGCGTCCACGACCGAGATCATATTGCGCCTTCCTACACGCACCAGCTCAGCCAGCTCCTCGCGCGTGGCGTGCTGGCTTACCGTCTGAATGTCCTTATCGATAAGGTCCAGAATGTGTAGCAGCGAGAGTAAATTCCGGTCGTGTTCGCGGGTGAAAATCTTGCCTTGCTCTGCGAGTTTTCTGAGGTCGGGCGAGATGGGCGAAAACCATTTCGCCATTAAATATGAGATGACCGAAACGATCATTAACGGGATAAAAAGATCATAACCGGAAGTGGATTCGGCGATCAGAAATATCGCGGTTAAGGGCGCATAAAGTACGCCGCTCATGACACCCGCCATGCCTACGATCACAAGATTATTGATGGGCACATCGGTGGCACCGACCTGCACGCAGATGAGCGCAAACACGTAGCCGAGCGACCCGCCCGCAAAAAGAGACGGCGCAAAATTCCCACCGTTCCCGCCACTGAAAATGGTGATCGAAGCGGAGAATGCTTTGAGCAAACAGATCAGCGCAACGAAGACAACAACGACCCATTCGCGGTAACCGATGAAGCGGAACAAACTGTTCTCAATTACCGACTGCATCTGCCCATTGGTGATGGCTTTAATGGTGTCATAACCTTCGCCAAACAGCGGCGGATAGAGCACGCACAAGACCGACAGGATCGCGCCTCCGAGCATGGCTTTTCTGATCCGCGTGAGTTTCAGCCCGTGAAAAAACTCATCAATGTACTTGGCTATTAAAACAAAATACCGGGCGTAAAGTCCGCACAGAACGCCGAGAATTAAATAGAACGGAATGTTGTGATAATCGAATGGGTTGCGCGTCTTGAATTGGAATAAAACATTTTCCTGCAGCAAGATCTTTGAGATAAGACTTCCGCAAACTGCCGCAACGACCAAGGGGATAAAATCAGAAAATACGACGCCTACCAGCAGGATCTCAAAGGCGAACATCATCCCTGCGATAGGCGCGTTAAAAGCCGAGGCAATACCGGCCGTTGCGCCTGCTGCGAGCAGCAATGTCCGCTCGCGATAATCCAGCTTGTAGGTCTGAGCGAAATTAGACCCGATTGCAGCCCCTGTAACTGCGATAGGGCTCTCCAAACCCGCCGACCCTCCCAACCCCACGGTGATCGCACTTTGAACGATCTGTGAGTACATTTTGACCGAAGAGACCACACTTGAATTCTGCGCGATCTCATACAGGATTACGGGGATGCCTTTTTTGTCCTGCCCTTTGAATATAAAAATCACAACCAGCGTCGTGATGACGATGCCGAGAAAGGGAAACAAAATATAAAAGAAAACCTGCTGCTCGAAGTAGACCTTGTAGGTAATTACATAGTGAATGTAATGTACAAGCGATTTGAGGATCACGCCCGCAAGGCCGCATGTGATGCCGACCAGAATACCCGACAGGATCAAAAATTGAGATCTTGTGAGCACACTTTTCAACCAGAAAAGCACGATTTCGTAACTGCGCGCTTTATTGAGGCTGTATCTGATGAAATTTCTTCTGAACTTTAAATAACCGAATGCTCTCTTAATGTTGCTCTTGTTCACAATTTACCGTTTTGGTCCGCCGGAGCGCCGGGACGCCGGCGGACTTCATTTTCAATGCTAGTTAGCACGGGCAAGCTGAACTTCAAGCTTGATGTCCACATTACGGTCGTTGCCGTTATAACGCGAGTTATAGCCGCCCGATCCGATGCCTACACCCATTCCGCCTCCCATTCCGATTCCTCCCCCTAAACCTATGCCAATGCGTGGGCTGAATCCGGATTGTGACGATTGTCCGTCCACTTTAATGTTAACACCAAGCATTGCGGTTTCTCTGGCGTTCACGCCCATGAGGCTGAACGGGATTGCAATCTGTTCTGTAAGCTCTCCATTCTGGTCCATCAGGATCTTGGACTTAATGCTGCCGTCCTGTGCCACCAGATTGATGAAATGCTGGCCTTGCTTGTCTTTCCAAACGGCTTCTTTGTTATACGAATCCAGAAGCAGGTCGAGTCCTAAGCTGTTGGGAAGATCAGTATCCACGCGTTTTAACGCTTTCCTGTCTTCTTTCATTACAACCGGGAACAGCAGGGAGTATTGGTCTTTTTTCTGTCCGTCGGGGCTGAAAGAGATTTTCAGGCCGCTGGAAAGGATGTTTTGAATGGTGGTCGGATCCTTGGTTTTCAGGGTCAGATAAACGTAATGTTCATCATTAATGATTCCGTATCTGAGCCTTGATTTCTGATCCTGCTGATCTGGTTTAACTTCATCCACGTACGAGAAAGGCGCGTTCCATTTCGACTCATATGTCATGGTTTTTGAGGAACTACATCCAGCGAGGGCAGCCAGCAGTAATAAGCACCAACTGTTTTTTATGATTTTCATTTTAACTAAGCGTAACGATTATGAATAATTAATAAACGAAATCCTCCAACCAATCATTACTGCAAACTGAAATAAATCGTCGCGATGAAATCGTTGCGATGAATAAGACTTTCCACATTTGGGAAATATGTTTCCGGCTGATCGTCCGCTAACGCTATTACTCTCCCAGCAAGGCAGCAATCTTCCGGTGCAGTTTTTCCGGCTCAAATGGCTTGGACAATGTATCGTTCATACCCGATGCCAGGGCCTGTTGAATTTCCTCAGGCAACACCGTGGCTGAAAGCGAAAGGATCGGGGTTTGAATCATCAGCTGCTTCCGGGCAAAGCTTGCGGCCTGAAAGCCATCCATTTCGGGCATTCTTGTATCCATAATGATCAGGTCATATTTTTTTTCCCTTAATGCATCAATGGCCTCCCTGCCATTCAAAACCATGGTCGCATCCAATAACCAGGTTTTCAGGTATTTTTTCAAAAGCAGTGCGTTGATCGGATTATCCTCGGCTACCAGGACTGTCTTCCCCGTAAATGGCGGCAAATCCTGGAATGCTACCGAAGGTTTTGGCTCAACGCTTTTTTCATTGGCATCCGGCAGGATTAAGGTAAAGAAGAACTGGCTTCCCTTATTGGATTTGCTGTTCACTTCCAGCTCGCTGCCCATCAGCCGCACGAGCTTTTGAGAAATTGTCAGCCCAAGGCCCGTTCCTCCGTATTGATGCGACGTGTTTTCAGAAGCTTGTCCGTACTCCGAGAAAATATTGGCAAGATGCTCCTCAGACATGCCTATGCCCGTATCGTCGACGCTGAATTTAATCTTGTGGCCAAACTGCGTTTCTGAGATCAGATCCACACGGCAAACGACTCCGCCTTCCTGTGTGAACTTTAATGCATTGCCCACCAGGTTCAGCAAAATCTGGTTCAGGCGCATTCCGTCGGCCATGACACATTCCGGAAGATTTTGGTCGATAGCCAGGCTGAGGTTCAGCTTTTTCTCATCTGCTTTAAAGCGCATCAGGTCAATAATCCCTTTTCCCAGCACACGGAGGTCAGTGGACGTCGGGATAATAGAGAATTTCCCTTCGTCGATTTTGGATATATCCAGAATGTCATTGAGAATGTTGAGCAGGGATCCGGACGACTGGCGCAGCATATCGATCAGGTCGCGCTGCGATGCGTCGAGGGGTGTTGCGCTGAGCAGATTCCCGAGCCCGATGATACCGTTAAGCGGTGTACGTATTTCGTGGCTCATGTTGGCAAGAAACGATTCCTTCGCCTTCCGGGCTTTTTCAGCCAGGCTTTGTGCGTCGATTAATGCTCTTTCATGCTCTTTCCTTTTTTCTACATCATGCAGGTTTACAAACAGGAGCCTGTTTTTATACATAATGCGTAATTCGAGCCAGACAGGTTGTCTTAACCGCCCGAAGAACCGGTCTTCCACAACGATGGTTTCCCCACCCACGTAGCTCTTCCTGACCAAAACTTCACGTAACGAAGCATTCCCCGGTTCTACCAGCAGATCCAGGATTGTGGTTCCTACCAGGTGACTGGGAGATATTCCAAGAATTTTTTCAACTGATGGGTTAATGGAAATAATGTTGCCCGTTTCCGGTTCAACGGTTGCAATAATGTCGGGGGAATTGAGAATGATTGTTGCGTAATTTTCAAGTAATTTGTTCTTGTCACGGATCTCTTTCTGGCTCCTGGCCAGCCTGATCAGCGAGTCGACTTTTGCATTGGTTATATACGGGTCCAGCGGTTTGTACAGATAATCGATCGCGCCGGTTTTGAGCCCGCGCACCGCATAGGTTGTTTCTTTCGAAATGGCGGTCACAAAAACAATCAGAATTTCTTTGGTCTTCGGATTGGAAAGCAAGGTTTCTGCAAATTCAAAACCATCCATACCAGGCATCTGGACGTCGACAAGTGCCACCGCAATTTCATTTTCCCATACGATGCGCAATGCTTCGTTGGCAGAAGTTGTGGAGTAAATCTCGATATCATCCCTGCTTAGAATCGCTTTCAACGAAATGAGGTTTTCTTCACGGTCGTCGAGCAGCAGAATTTTTGTGTTTTCCATCTTAATTTATTCTATGAAAGTAGATCGCTGATCGTTTCGTAAAACCCATTCTCCTCTAACAGCTTGTGTTTTTGATATTTTAATAATGCTTCTTCCGGCATACGCGGAAATTCCGCAAACGCCGGACTTTGCACATAAGTCGGACAGCCCTTTTCGGCCAGGAGTTTCAATCCCTCGGCTCCATCCTGGCTTGACCCTGAAAACAGCATAGCGGCTTTCAGGGGAATGCCTGACATTGCCGCCGACATAAATGTCGCGTCAATGGACGGTCGTGAGAAAAAGTCCGGCTCTGTGTGATCGTAGTAGAACCGATGATCCTCTCCGACCAGAAGATGATAATCCGGCAATGCAAAGTAAATCGTGTTCGAGGTAATCGGATCAAGATGATGCGGTTCGCTCATGTGAACATCGGTTTTTGTTTTAAATAAATCAGGCAACACCGATGAACTGTATCTTCCCCTATGCAATACGAAAATAACGGCAAACGAGATCGGTCCCTTTAAAAGTTTAATAATGTCTTCCAGGATCACAAAGCTTCCCGACGAGCCGCCCATTAGTACAAGACTCAGCGATTCATCTTTCGCGCTGTTCATTTGATTTTCTGATAAATGTTCAGTGCACTGTCAATTATTTTGAAATGGGCTTCAAGCCCCGAATAACGCAATGTTTCTCGTTTTCCCAAACAAAGAAACCCTAACATGCTCAAACTATCGTAAAGAAGCTTGAAAACCTGCTGCCGAAGTTCGAGCGTAAAATAGATCATTACATTGCGACAGCTTATAAATTGAAACTCATTGAAAACCCCGTCACCGGTAAGGTCATGTAATGAAAAAACAATATTTTTCCGCAATTCCGGGGATATAACGGCTTTATTGTAAGCCACATGATAATAATCCGACAATGAGCCATTTCCTCCCGCCAGGAGATAATTTTCAGAAAATGATCTTGCGTTTCCCAAAGTAAAAACCCCTTCCCTGGCCGAAGTAAGCACCTTATTGCTCAGATCAGTTGCATAGATCAGCGAACGGCTCATGAGTTGAGCCTCTTTTAGCAGGATTGCCATTGAAAACGCCTCTTCGCCCGATGCACATCCGGCCACCCAGAACCGTAATGACGGGTAAGATTCCAGGTAACCAAATACTTCCGTCCTTACCCTTTTGAAATATTCGGGATCGCGGAACATTTCAGAATAATTGACCGTCAGTTCCTGGATCAGGTCGTATACAATGCTTCCCCCAGGCTCGATGTGCTGTATGAGCTCGTCCAGGTCCATGCCGTATTTAGCCAGGTAACGGCCCGCTCTTCTCAGCAGCGATGGTCGCGCATAACCGGAAAAGTCGAAACCGGAAATCTCTCGGATGCGGACGATCAATTCTTCGAGCTGTGAATATTCTAAAACAACCATATGTCAGGCTGAATGCAGCCACACTTTAATTAATGCCAGCAACTTATCCACGTCCACAGGTTTGGAAATATAGTCATTGGCACCTGCCGCAAGACATTGTTCCCTATCGCCCTGCATCGCCTTGGCCGTTACCGCAATGATGGGCAGGTTGGCCCATCTGGGCACTTCCCTGATTTTTCTCGTCGCCTCTATCCCATCCATTTCCGGCATCATTACGTCCATCAGAACGAGATCAATTTCGGGTGTATCTTCCAGTTTTTCAATGGCTTCCCGGCCGTTCGTAGCGATTTCGATCTTGAAACCCGACTCTTCAAGCACCGCGCTCAAAGCGAATATATTGCGCATATCGTCGTCAGCGACCAGTATTTTTTTACCTACAAAAACATTTTCGGAATGGACTACCGGATTGCTGAATGCATCCCGTTTCTCAGGTCCTTTGAGTGTTTTGGGCTGAATGTTTTTCAGGAATAATTTTACTTCATCCAACAACCGCTCATTCGACTTCTTGGTTTTCATCACGACCGGATGCGCGTATTTCATTACACGTGTAAGGTCCGCCTGGTCCAGATCCTCCGCTGTGTTAATCACAACAGGCACTGCGCTCCAAACTGAATGTTTCTTGATCTCGTCCAGCAAATCGAGGCCATTCATGTCCGAAAGCCGGATATCCAGAATGATGCCATCGACCGTTTTTGTATTAAGTATCTCTAATGCTTCGGCTGCTGAAAATGCATATAGCACAAAAATGTTGTTCGCCGTCAGGAAATCTCCCAGATACTTGCTCTGATACTGATCGTCTTCAACGAGCAGGATCTTTTGCTTTTCGGTCTTGCCGGATTCCAGTTTCAGCAAAGTAAATATATGCTCCGCCGATTTCTCGTCCACGGGCTTTTGCATAAATCCGATTGCTCCTTCCTTGACCATATCCATGTCCAGATAGGAACCCGAAGAAACCGTGTGAACAGGAATGAGACTTGTTTTTGGGTCTGCTTTCAGTTCTTTCAAAACTTCATCCCCGGACATATCGGGCAAATGCATATCCAGAATGATGGCCGTGGGCCGGAAACTCTGCACCAGCTCCATGGCTTTCCTGCCCGTGTCGGCTACTACTACTTCAAATCCGCTATCCCGTGCTTTGGACGACATATCCGCCGCAAAAATCTCATCATCTTCAACCAATAGCAACCGGTATTCTTTGCCGTTGTCATCCTCCGGCACTTTTGCCACCGGCTTCTGGATTTCAACCATTTCAAGAGGCATCGCTGCGGCTTCCGAAGTCGGCTCCTGATCTTGTACGGGAATTTTTAATGTAAATGTTGATCCTACTCCTGCTTCACTTCTTAGAGAAATGGAGCCTTTGAATAAATTAGCGAGCTCACGGCTGATAGAAAGTCCCAGTCCCGTTCCGCCATATTTCCGGCTGGTAGAGCCGTCGGCCTGCTGGAAAGCTTCGAAAATGGACTGCTGTTTTTCAGGCGCGATCCCGATGCCGGTGTCCGAAACTTCGAAAAACAAATGTGACGCTTCTTGTCTGATATTCAACGAAACTGTGCCCGGCGCCGAGGTGAATTTTACAGCATTGGAAACAAGGTTCCGAATGATCTGGAGCAATCTGACCTGATCCAAAAACAGCGTGTCCGGGCATGACTCAGCTTTTTCAATTTTCAGTTCCAATCCTTTGTTCTCCGCTATTTTCTGAAATGTATTTCTGACCTCGGATAACAAAAGCTCTGTGCTTACATGCTCGTGCATCAGCTCTATCTTACCCGATTCTACTTTTGCAAGATCGAGAATGTCATTGATCAATGTCAGGAGATCATTGCCAGAATTGAAAATTACAGAAGCATAGCGCTGTTCTTCTTCGTTGAGCCTCGCTCCTTTGTTTTCGCCCAGGATTCTGGAAAGGATGAGAATACTGTTCAATGGGGTCCTGAGCTCATGGCTCATATTGGCAAGGAATTCGCTTTTGAACCTGCCGCTTTTTTCGAGTTCGTCGGCTTTGATCTGTATCTGATCACGCGCTTCCTCAATGGTGCTTTTTTGCTCTTCCAGCATAAAAGCTTTTTCTTCCAGCTCAGTATTGATTTGTTTCAACTCCTCCTGCTGCACCCGCAACTCTTCTTCCGAAACCTGCAAAAGCTGCGTCTGGCGCATGAGTTCCTCGTTCGTAACCCGCAGTTCTTCCTGCTGGCTTTCGAGCTCTTCCGCTTGTAGCTGGGTTTTTTCAAGCAGCTCATTGGTGGTCTCACGCGCATGTGCAGCCACGATGGCAACGGCAACATTGTCCGAAACCATTTCCAATAACTTGGAAACCTTATCGCCGGGATCATTGAGATAACCCACTTCTATAACCGCCGTCACCGCACCTTCAAATGAGACAGTTTTGATATAAACCATGGCAGGGTTGGTACTTCCCGTCGTGCTCGCAATTTTAAAATATGCGGCGGGGACTTCCACTTTCCTCAGTCCTACCTGGTCAGATGCCATTTGCCCCAGCATACCCTGACCAAATTTGATTTCATCCGGAACTGACCCAGCGTTTTCGATTCCATAAGTGCTGGCGAGCTGTAAAAGATCTCCCGAGCGGTTGACCAGATACATGGTCCCTACCGGCGAGCCGGTGACCTCTACGAGCTTATTTAAAAATTTGCGCGCCAGTTCGCGATGTGTGGGCTCTCCGCGAATGGCCTCTGCAAGTTTAACTGCATTGTTTAATATCCAATTTTTTTCCTGATCCTCAATCGACAACTTTTCGAGCTGCTTGTTAGCATTAATCGTCTCATTTTCGGAAGCGATCTGTGCATTATAGGTTCTTCTGATAAAATAGTATAGCAGGAAAACGACGCATAGGAACACGAGCGTTCCAAAAACAATGTATTGTGTCGCCTCGGATGAGCTGTCGGCAGCAAGTTGCTCACGCTCTGCAAGCAAGCCTTCTTCCTGGTTTTCAATGCGTTTAAAAACAAAATCGATCTGTGAAGAAAGGACTTTCCCTTTTAAGACGATCGCTTTAATGGTGTCGGGCTTGACGTTTCCGGCTTTGAGCAGCTCATATTGCTGATCCATCAGGTCCAGCCGCACTTGCATGATCGGCATGAGTGAATCCAACCGGCTTATTTGTATTCTATTATCCCTTACCAATTTCCGCATGGCATCCAATTGCTGCCATACATTGTCGGCGGCCTGCCGGTAATTGTTTTCAAACTGTACATTATTGGTAAGCGCGTATCCCCGGACATTGGATTCCGCAGTAAGCAGCTTGTTACGGACATTCGTTGAAATGGCCATTACTTCCCGGGTATGGTTCACCCAGCCGGTATTTTCCTGCTGCATCTTTATCGCATTGTAAGACGTAAGCCCTACTACAACAACTAAAACAATAGAGAAGATTATACCAATTAAAATCTGTTGTTGGAAAGATAGGCGCATAAACGACAAATAGCGGAATGGACTGGCTGAGCAATTTCCGCTAAATATCAGGAAAAAAACGGAAACCGCTCTTGATATGAAGCGTTTCCCTTAACTATTTTATAGAATTTCAGCGGATATTAAATATAAACTACTTCTACTTCGAACTGTCCTATTCGCTCGATTTTGCGGTAACCCATTCAACCAGTTCGTTTTCCAGCGTGATCAGCACACCGCGAGACTTCTTGCCCGCGCCGTCGTATGTTTTGATCAGCTTCCGCAAATGCCTGCGCGGCTCGTCGGCATTGCTTCCCCCGACGAACGACATGAAAATGAACTCGCCGCTCGTTTGCTCAACAACCCGGTCAATGTGCAGTAACTTACCTCCTGGTATTAATAACTCTCTGTTTGTCTGCACCTTACCAGTATCCTGATAAAGATCTGACAGTTCGGGATCACTCAATAAATCCCTAGTTTGTGCCTCAATCGCTGCTGTTTCTGCCTTGGTAAAAATCCCCTCGCCTACCAGCCGGTCCAGGGCAAATGGCAGGTCGGAAATGGTTTTGAGGCGGGTTAAGAGGTAACGTATTTTTTGTAAACGGTCATGTTTGGGCTCAAATGTTTCCACATCGAAGATCCTGTCTGCCATTCTTCTCAGGCGCAAGGATTCCGTACGGTCATTACTAAGGATATGATTCAGTACAAATGGCTGTGCATTGGACTTCCTGTGCGCGTGCATGGGTTCGCTATGGCCATTAGCAATGACGTATTTGGACTCACTTTCATTCCAGGCAGGCTCAACACCCTCCTGCGCCAGATAATTTTGCAGCCAGTTGCTAACCTGCTGCCTTGATTCCCACTTTCTTTCGCGTTTGGCCAGGATATACAATCGCTGCACGGGACGCGTGAAAGCGACATATAACAAATTCAGATTTTCAACCAATGTGCGTGTACGCTCATCTGTATACTGCGTGGCAACGACTGTGTTTTCAAGGTCTTTCACGACTGAGACCATTGAGCTCCTCAGCTTTTTTTCGGGCTGATTGGCCAATGCAAGTTCATCATAATCGACATCATCCAGATCAAGCCATAGGCGGTCGAGCTTGGCATTAGGCGTGACTTTCCAATGTGCATAGGGCACGATGACTACGGGATATTCCAAACCTTTCGATTTATGAATGGTGGTAATGCGGATGGCATTGGTTTCGTCTGGGATTGTTATAGAAAGCTTATGCCTTGCCGACTCCCAATAAGTAAGGAAATCGCCGAGGTGATTGCTTTTTCTGTTTCCAAAGTCCATCACCACATCCAGGAAACGGAACAGATATTCGTTCTCGAAATGGTTTGCAAACAATCCGAAACGCTGCATAAGCTGCTCGCTCAATTCGAACACGGACAATTGCCGCATTCTGAATGAGCTCAGGTTAATGTTCCATTTTTTAAAATATTCCAGAAATGTATCCAAACCACTCTCTTCGCACAAAATGCGTATCTGCTCGTATTCACTCGCTGCGGGATTCTCTCTTCTGACAACGTGATGAAACAGATAAGCCGCCTCGTAACGCGCCAACCGGTGGTCGGAGCTAAGCAGCACTTTCATAAAGGAAATGATAAAATGCACCGATCTGGAATAGCCTAAGGAAAGCGCATCGTCCGATATCAAGGGTAATCCTGCTTCTTTGAGCGTGCTGGCCAGGGCAGTTGCTTCCCTTTTTTTTCTGCACAAAATAGCCATGTCACGCCAATCGTAACCTTGCATTTTCAACTCATTCACCAGTTCCAAAGAACGCTTGACAATGCTGTCGGTGGCCCCGATCTCTTCCGTCTCCTCGTTTTCCTCATGCAGTTCGAGAAACTCAATTTCAACATGGCCGCCATTCGGCACATTATCTGGAATTTCCTGCTGGAAATTCTGATCATAGACATCCTGGATAAGCACATTCTCCGCGCCGACCGTTTCGGCAACGAAGGCAAAGAAGTTGTTGTTGAAATCCGTAATCTCCCGACGGCTACGGCGGTTGACTTTCAAATGATTTACATCCAGATAATTATCCAGGCTGAGTAACCGCTCGGCATTATACGAACTGTTCCCCAGCACATTCGCCAGCGCCATCACCTGGCTGGTGGCGAGATGTAAAATAAGGTCCATATCACCGCCCCGGAACCTGTAAATTGATTGTTTGGCATCTCCTACGATCAGATTGAAAAAACCGCCTGATAATGCATTCTCAATCAGCGGAAGCAAATTGGCAAATTGCAGCTTGGATGTGTCCTGAAACTCATCGACCAAAATATGGTTATAGCGCTCTCCTAACCGCTCGAAAATAAACGGAACAGGCTCCCTGGCCACAATTTCGACGATCTTTCGATTGAAGTCTGAAATGTGGACTTGATTATTTTGTTTTAAAAGCGCATCAAATTCCTTCCTAATTTCACCCAGCAGCGACAGGTTATAAATGTGCCTGTCCAGCTGTCCGTAAAGCGTAATTTTCTGCGTTTCGGAAGTCCGGATGTTCTCGATCTGGTGAAAATAATTTTCCAGGTCTGTCCTTACCTTCTCAATTTCGTCTTTAATTAAAACTGGCGCTTTGGCGCCATACCAAACCCCTTCTCCGATGGTTTTGTAAACGTAGGAATTTGGTTCCGCCCAAATTTTCTTCCCTTCGGCTCTGTCGCGGAAGTAACCATAAATGCCTCTCCCACTCTGGTGAAAATCTTTTTCAGTGAGAAAAGTTGATTGTATCAATTCAAATGCATGCTTCGAAAGTTTCGCTAAATGCGCCTCACGCTCGCGAACGAATGCGCGCATCTGGTTGCGTATGGCGATCCAATCCTGCATTTTAAGATCCTCCACTCGCTTCATCTGCATGTAACTTTGCTCGCTCAGCAAAGTGCCAGCAGTGCCGCGTATCTGCATGGGTAATGTGCCCCAGCTTTTCCCCTCCTCGGCATTTTCGCGATAATATCTTTCAACGATCTCTGTGAGCACCTCTTCGCCATCCTGCCCGATACGCGCGAGCAGGCGGTCTACGGCGTCATCCAGTAAATCACTGTCGAGTTGTGTTTCGAAGATAAATGGGATCCCAAGTTCATCTGTAAAACTGCTGATAAGCCGTTGTGTAAACTTATCGATCGTCATGACCGAAAAATCGGAGTAGCGATGCAGGATCTGTCTGAAAACGAGTTGCGCGCGGCCTGCGATCAGCTGGCACGCACCTTGGAAAAGTTCTTGATCTTGAAGCGTATCCGGATACATTTCCGTTACCACATCACGGAGCATGGGATGTGGATCAGCATCCGAATTGAAGAAATCTGAAAAGATCCGCAGCATAAGCAGGATGCGGTCTTTCATTTCATTAGCTGCCGCATTCGTGAATGTGACAGCTAATATATGCCTGAAATAAGTATCTGAATTGGAGTGCAGGGCAAGTTTAAGATACTCCTTGGTAAGCGTATACGTCTTCCCCGACCCTGCCGATGAACTATAAACCTTAAACACCTTACAGGTTGAAGCGAATGCCTCCTGAAATGTTAGGGCTCAAATAAAATGGTCTTGGAAGCAGTTCAAGATAGGTTCCTCCTTCCAGAAAAACAGAAATGCGGTTATCAGGAATGTAATATTCAATTCCACCCAGAACCGATCCGCCTAGTGAAATGTCTTTTTCATAATTGCCATTCAAGCGTTTTGGGTAAGATCTGCGGCTATTTACCTGTCCACCTAATCCGTAATAAACGTGCACGGCTTCTGAATTGAAAAGCGGCGTATGCCATAAGTAATGCACTTGCAGGGAAACACCGGCGTTTTTGTAAATTCCTTCATCACCTCTGTACTTACGGTCGTTGGACAAGATTCCGCCATAAGTCCCTATCGTTACGTCCAGCGCATGAATGTTGTTGAAATACTTACGGATATTGATCCCTGTTGGCTCGCCCAATTTAAAACCAACTGCCCAGTTGTCATATTGAGCGTGTGCAAAACCAAAGCTGAGGATAAAGGCAAACGTTAAGGCTAATTTCTTCATAATGAGTTTTTATCGGGGATATTGAATTTTTGTGCTCTTATCAAAAAGCGTGCTACACCGTCACGCTTTTTGATTGATATTTTTTCAAAGAGTCTATTAATGCTTCATTTTCTTCCTGCGTGCCAACTGTAATTCTCAAACAACCGTCACAAAGATGAACCCGAGACCTGTCCCTGACAATGATCTCTTCGCTGATCAGATAATCCATGATTGCCTTTGCTTCATCGAATTGCACCAGTAGAAAATTGGCATCAGTTGCATGCACTTTTATCACCAACGATAAATCCGTTAACATGTTACACAGAGAAGTCCTTTCTTTGAGAATTTCTGCGATCATTTTATCTTTTTTATCAATTCCTTCCAAACCTTCTAATAGCGCTTTCTGAGCCGGCAGGCTGATATTATAAGGTGGTTTGATCTTGTTCAAAATGCGGATCAGCTCCGGGCTGGCGAAGCACATTCCCACGCGGATCCCGGCTAATCCCCATGCCTTAGAGAATGTCTGGAGCACCACCAGATTCGGGTATTGATCCAGGTGTTGTATCCATGAAGGTGTGTCTGTAAAATCAATGTAAGCTTCGTCCACGACCACCAGCCCTTCGAAACTTTCCAGAATCGTCGTAATGGCGTCGGCCTGCATAACGTTGCCGGTTGGATTGTTCGGTGAGCAGATCCAAATAATCTTGGTTTTAGGCGTCACTGCATTAAGCACTGCTTCCACATCAATCTGATAATCTGTCGTTAATGACACTTTATCAATGATGACGTCGTGAATGGAAGCACTTACTTCATACATTCCATAAGTAGGCGGCAAGATGATCACGTGGTCCTGACCGGGTGTGCAGGTCGCTCTCGTAAGCAGATCTATCGGCTCGTCGCTTCCATTTCCCAGGAAAATACGGTCGATATTAATGTTCTTGATGGGCGCCAGCTTATGTTTGATTTCAGACTGGTAAGGATCGGGATAACGGTTGTAATTTTCTTCCGTCACCGAGCCGTAAGGGTTTTCATTCGCATCCAGGAAAATACCTGAATGTCCTGTGTATTCATCCCTTGCCGAGGAATAGGGCGCCAGTGAAAGTATATGCTGACGAAGAATTTTAGTAAGGTCAAATGTATTTTTCATGCGGTCCGTTTTATATCGCTCGGATGCGGTTATTTACTTTTTTGAAAAGAAGAATAGTCGTTTGTCAAATTCAAATGGCTCAATATGAGCCACTTTCACCTCACTGGCAGCAGGATGCGACGGATTGATTAAATAATTATACTCCGAATTCACCACCACCGACGGAACTCTCAATAGCAGCGATTTACTGTCTTGCAGCCAATCGTCACCCACCGACTTGCTCCATTGCGGATCCTGTTTCCAGTCTTCTACGGTGTATGCAGCGAGCGATTTAATGTCATCAGGCACAAAAAGCACAGCAACAACATAGTCCGGAGGCGGCGTGGACCGGCTGGCGTGAACCAGCACTTCCAGCATAGCAAGCGACCTGTGCGAGGACGCATAGAGCATTGGTCTGCCGGGCGAGTTCCACCTTCCACCGTGGTGAAAAGCGCCAATCCCAGTCAAATCGTCTTTATAAATAGTGCGTGTAATCCTAAATAGCTCCATTAAGCAAAAATACCGTGTTCGATTCGTCCCAACTCTGTTTTAATCAGTTCTATGCCTGCGTGTGTACGCAGAAAACTGATGGGTTTCTCCTGCCCCAAAGCAGGAATTTCATTGTTGAGCCAATCCAGAAAATATTCTTTACCTAGCACCCGAACTCCTATTGAAAAGAGATCTGCAAGCGAAATGAGATGATCTGAAACAACATTGCTAAGCAGATCCACATCATTGTAACGTTGCAGGTTGCGGGATGTTACAGGCAATAATGCAATGATATCTTTCACATCCATGCCTACTGAATCCGCAAGATGCTGAATGGATGCTTTCGGCACGCCATTTGCTGCAAGGTAAGCAAGATCGAAATCGTTCTTTACAGCATGCTTTAGAATGCCATAACCTCCGAGCCGTTCATTAACCATGTATGCTGTCATCGCTCTTTTGATTGAGTTGAAAAATGTCCCCAAATTTAAGACATATTTCCAGCATTAAAAATTCCTTCTTACAAAAGACTTTTCAGCCTGATGCTAACTGCTTTCTTATGTGCATCCAGTGACTCGGCTGCTGCCATGGCTTCCACAACGGGACCAATTTGCCGTATTCCTTCCTTAGTAATGTTCTGTATGGTGATTTTTTTTACAAAACTATCAACGGACACGCCGCTATATGCACGTGCGTAGCCATTGGTGGGTAATGTGTGATTGGTGCCTGAGGCGTAATCACCGCATGATTCAGGTGTATAATTGCCCAGGAATATGGAGCCTGCATTGACTATTTGTTCTGAAACCGCTTCTGCATTCTCAACACTTAATATTAAATGTTCGGCTGCATATTGGTTTAGCAGATCAATGGCATCGTCCTCGTTATCGAGCAGAATGGCTTTGCTGTTGGCAATGGATAGAGCAGCCAGATCGCGTCTGGGCAGCTTGTCCATTTGCGAGGATAATGTAAGATTGACAGCTGATAAGAGCTTTTTGCTGGTCGAAACAAGCAACACCTGGCTGTCCGGACCGTGCTCGGCCTGGGATAAAAGATCAGCGGCTACGAATGCAGGAATCGCGCTATCATCCGCATAAACGGCAACTTCCGATGGTCCGGCAGGCATATCAATAGCAATGCCTTCTTTACTGACCAGCATTTTAGCCGTTGTAACATATTGATTCCCAGGGCCAAAAATTTTGTAAACCTTCGGCACAGATTCAGTTCCATAGGCCATTGCCGCGACGGCCTGTGCCCCTCCTATCCTAAATGCTTTGGTCACGCCAACCAATTGCGCTGCATATAAAATTGCCGGATGATCCGAAGGCGTGCATAATACAACTTCCTTACAACCCGCAATTTTTGCTGGAATTCCCAACATTAGGACAGTGCTGAACAATGGTGCAGAGCCACCGGGAATGTATATGCCTACTTTCTCGATTCCAACGCTTTTACGCCAGCAAGTAACGCCGGGCATGGTTTCAATCTTTTCGGCGGGTTGGAGCTGGGCTTCGTGAAATTTGTAAATGTTCTGATATGCCTGCCCTATCGCCTGCTTTAAAGCTTCATCCAGCTTATCACCTGCGCCGGTTAGTTCTGCTTCGGTGAAAGCAATGTTGTCGAGAACCGTTTTATCGAATTTCAGCGCCAGTTCCTTAATGCCCTGATCACCCTCTTTCCTTACCTTATCAAGGATTGGATTTACTATTGCTTCAATATCCTGTGCTTCCTGAACGGGACGGGCCAGTAATGCAGGCCATTGCTCTCTTTCAGGAAATGGAATAATATTCATACAATTATAAGATCATTTTTTCAATTGGAATAACCAGAATCCCCTCTGCACCAGCCTGTCTGATTTTCTCGATATTTTCCCAAAACTCATTTTCATTGATCACCGAATGCAAGGAACACCAGCCTTCTGTGGCCAGCGGCAGGATCGTTGGGGCACGCATTCCGGGCAGAAACTTGGTAATGCTCTCAACAGCGCTGGTGGGGCAGTTGAGCAAAATATATTTGTTATTCTTCGCAACCTGAACAGACTTGATCCGGAAAAGCAATTGATCCAAAAGATCCTTTTGCACCTCCGAAAGATGCTTGCTTGCAATCATGACCGCCTCTGAACGGAAAATGGTTTCCACCTCTTTCAAGCCGTTGCTCAAAAGTGTGCTGCCGGAACTTACAATGTCACAAACAGCGTCTGCCAAACCAATGCTGGGCGCAATTTCAACCGATCCGCTAATTTCGTGGATTTGGGCTTTAACATTATTCGAACTCAGATATTTCTCCAACAAACGCGGGTAAGTCGTGGCAATGCTTTTTCCTTCCAGGTCCGATACATTGTTGTAATCGTGCTCGCGGAGAACGCCGATTGACAATCTGCATTTTGAGAAACCCAGCTTGTGAACCGTATCCACGTCCCGATTTGACTCCTCAGAAACATTCTCACCCACGATGCCCAAATGCGCCACGCCGTCCTCAACATATCCAGGAATATCATCGTCCCGCAAGAAAAGGATTTGAGCAGGAAAATTTGTAGCGTCGGTTTTCAACTTTCCGGCACCATTATCAAACCTGATCCCACACTCTTTGATCAATTTTAAAGAGTCTTCACTCAACCTTCCGGATTTTTGTATTGCAATTCTTAATATGTTGTCATTCATTGTGTTGTGGGCTTCCGCTAAGCAACGGTTTGGTCTGTAAGTTAAGTTTAGTTATTGGTTTCGGCGAGTGACGAAATGATGTCGTCGGTATTCAGCTTCTGCTGCTCGCCTGTTTTCATATTTTTCAAAGTCAGCTGACCCGTTTCCATTTCATCCGACCCTATCAGGATCACGAAGGGAATGTTCTTCCTGTCGGCATAATCCAGCTGCTTTTTAAGTTTTACCGAATCCGGGTAAATTTCAGCATTAATGCCCGCTGCTCTCAGCTTTGGCAAGATAGATAACCCAAAACGGAATGCTGGCTGGTCAAAGTTTGAAATCATAACCTTAGTTGCCGTCTTTTGGTTTTCAGGAAAGAGATTGAGTTCTTCCATGACATCATAAATCCGGTCGACGCCGAGCGAAATGCCCACGCCGGAAATGCCTGGAACGCCAAAAGTGCCCGTCAAATTATCATAACGACCACCTCCGGAAATGCTGCCAATTTGAACATTGTTCGCTTTCACTTCAAAAATAGCCCCTGTATAATAGGAAAGGCCGCGCGCTAAGGTCACATCAAATTGTATCTTCGGATTTTCCAGTCCAAGCGTTTTTACCAAGTCCCAAACTTCTTCCAGTTCTTGCACGCCTTTCATGGCAATTTCAGAGCTTCCTAACCAGTTTTTCAATGCGGTGAATGGTTCAGCGCCTTCTGAAAGACTGAAAACGGGATCCAGTTGAGTCACACTTTCGTTCGAAAACCCGCGCTCAACGAGTTCTTCAACAACCTTATCTTTTCCGATTTTATCTAATTTATCAATCGCAACACAAAGCGGTCCTTCCATCCCGTGCGCGCCTATCATGTCCGCAATGCCCGTGAGGATCTTGCGGTTATTGATCTTTACTGTGAAATCATTAATCCCCAATGCAGGCAAAATCTCGTGCAGAAGCAACACGATTTCCGCTTCGCAAAGCAGCGAATCGGTTCCTACAACATCTGCATCGCACTGGTAAAATTCGCGGTAACGGCCTTTTTGCGGACGGTCTGCACGCCAGACAGGCTGGATCTGATATCTTTTAAAAGGCATTACCAATGTTCCCCGGTTCATCACCACATATCGGGCGAAGGGCACCGTAAGGTCGTAACGCAGTCCTTTTTCAGAAATTTTCGAAGTTAATGGTTTGGAACCTTCCTGCCAGTCGGCGTCGGTGAGCTTTCCGCTGAAATCTCCGGAGTTCAGTATTTTGAATAAAAGCTGATCGCCTTCATCACCATATTTGCCCATTAAAACCGAAAGATTTTCAAAGGCTGGTGTTTCCAAAGGCAAAAATCCATATCGTTGGAAAGAGCGGCGGATGGTGTCAAAAATAAAAGTACGTTTTGCCATTTGTTCGGGACCGAAGTCTCGGGTTCCGCGGGCAAGGGATGGTTTACTCATTGAATTCATTCGGTAAATGTACTGCGCACCGGAACCTGAAAGCGATGAACCGGCAAGTGAAGTTTGCCGGCTATCGAACGTCAATTGGTGTCAGTATTTGTAATTAATTTGGCTTGTAGGCCAATTTAACCGTAAAGTTAGGGCAGGTTAGGCAATATTTGTGACTATTGTCTGCATTATTTACATGAAAATGATTAATTTTGCGGCTCTTTCACAAAACAATATTTTACAATGGGAGTTACGGAATTAAAACGTAAGAGTCGCAGAAACAAAGCAGTAGCTAATAACCGCACAGCGAAAATCAAAGATCTTTTACGCAAGCCAGAAGTACGCAACGTTGATGTTGAAGCAATAAAGGCTCAGTTTGAAGCTAATAAAAAATAATTTAGCATCTACGGAAAGGAATTCAACTAGTCCCTGTCAATCTGTTTTGGTAGGGCTTTTTGCTTTTTTACCGGGTTTATGCTTGCTAGCAGACTTAATGTTGATTTTCCGAACAAGCTGACGCATGCTGCGCCGGGTTTCCCTGCGGACGTCCAGTAATATCCGGAACCGGAGGGCTTCGCCAAACATGATGAGGCCGCCATTGATAAGCGCAAGACTATACAATCCCAATACAACCCAAACCTGCGTAGGAACTCCTGTCCGGCGCTGGAGTGCTGCCTCGCTCAGGACGGTCAGGCCAAAACTGAAAATCAACAGGCCGAATGGAGCCAATATCATCCATTTCGTACGCGTTGACATTCGTTTGATTAGCCTTTTGCCAGGTGGTTTCGGATCTATTGATGGAATCATTTATTACTTTTTTCCTTATTATGATCCTAAAATTATTAATTTTTAGTTAATTGATTTAATGAAATCCATCATTAGTTTAGTATTAAGGTATATTCCCCGGCCCTATCTGCAACTGGTCGGACATTGGGTTGCCCGTTTTCTCAGCATTTTTTACATTGGTAATCAGGTTGAATGTCCTGTTTGCGAAAGCCGTTACCGGAAATTCCTGCCTTACGGCCGTAACACTTCCAGCCGTGAGAACGCACTTTGCCCGAGTTGCCTTTCCTTAGAGCGACACAGGCTGATGGGTCTATATCTTAAAAGAAAAACGAATTTCTTTACCGCCAACCTCAAAGTCTTGCATGTAGCACCAGAATATTGCTTCATCGATCGCTTTGAGCAGATGAAAAACCTGGATTATATTACAGCCGACATTGAGTCACCACTGGCGAAGGTAAAGATGGATATTCATTCGATTCCGTTCCCGGAAAATACATTTGACGTTGCCTTTTGTAATCACGTAATGGAACACGTGGACGATTATATTCTGGCCATGAGCGAGCTGCACCGTGTTTTGAAACCTGGCGGCTGGGCGTTGATCCAATCGCCACAGGATATGAAGTATGAAGTGACTTATGAAGATGCTACGATTACGGATCCCAAGGAAAGGGAAAAGTACTTTTTACAAAATGACCATTTGCGATTATTTGGACGAAATTATGGTCGCGAGTTGGAGAAAGGTGGCTTTACTGTTAAGGAGGACCGATTTGTGATGGATGAGCTAACAAAAGCAGAGGTCACGAAGTATGCTTTGCCTGGTGAGGAGATCGTATATTTTTGCCAAAAGGCGTTGTGATGGTGAGCTGGCGGGTCTCTGGCGGGTCATGCGGCTGGACAGATGGCGGATCATGCGGCCAGACAGCAGCGGAACATCCTGCTAGTCAGCTAGCGTCCTGGGGTTGAAACCCCAGGTTATGGTATCTGGATAATTATGAAATAATCACAATCCCAGAGCCCCTAGATAATATCGTCAGATATGATAAAACTCTAGCCCGGGGTTTCAACCCCGGGATCCCGGTAATTTGAACACCAATGTTATGATGGATATTCGATGGTCGCGCCGGTTTCCCGGTGCGATTTTTTTTCGAAAAGCCGTTTCCATCCCTCTTCCATAAAGCCGATTCCGTAGCCGAAAAGCTGAACAAAAGCGGCTCCTATACCCAGAAATGCAACCTCAGCGCTTCCTGTTTTTCTGAATGCATCTATAAAAAGAAGTGTAATGTATGTTGCTAATCCAATCAGGCCCAGATAGAAGAATGGCTTGAAGATCAAAAACCAGAGGGGGATGCTGCAAACTGCCAAAGTAAAAAGCAGCGGGAATGTGTGCACGAGTTTCAGTTCATCCGGGTAAAACCGGGCAATGTTGATCCTGGCTCTTCCAAAAAATTTAAGTTGTCTGAAAAACGGTATGAATTGCGTGCGGCGCTTGTGGTAAATGAATGCTTCCGGGATCAATGCAGAGCGAAATCCGAGCCGTAGAGCAGCAATGCTGAACAGAATGTCCTCTCCCATCCGGCTTGTTAAAAAGCCTCCCGTTTTCTCCCAAACCTGCCTGGAAAGGCCCATATTAAAGCTTCTTGGGTGGAAAGTCCCACCCATATTATTCTTCTTTCCCCTGATCCCACCCGTCGTGAAAACGGAGGTCATGGAATAGCTGATCGCTTTTTGTATAGGCGTAAAAGAAGGATGGTCTGTGTCGGGACCACCGTACAGATCGACGTAGTCCGTATTTAGCTTTTGCTCTACAACAGCCAGATAGTCTGGTTCAACCAGCGCATCAGAATCCAGCAGAATAAAATACTCCCCCGAAGCACGCTCAAAACCGTGATTTCTGGCAAAACCCTGCCCGCCATTTTCTTTGAAGAAGTATTTAATATTCAGCTTGTCTGCAAAAGACTTTACAACCGCATCCGCCTTGATTTTTGAGCCATCTTCTACAATAATCACCTCAAAATGCTTGATAGTCTGGTGCACAAGACATTCCAGCAATTCCTGTAACTCGTCTGGACGGTTGTAAACAGGGATAATGATGGAGTATCGGCGCATTAATTAATTTTGAATGAATGAATGACTGAATGAGTGAATGAGCAGTCGCGGATGCGATGAATGAATGGTCGCCGATTTTATAGATCTAGAATCTCTTTTAGTGATTCTTCGTTAGCCGTTATGATTTTGTCTAAATGCTTGTCTTCCAATGCAGTGGATAGGAACATGCTTTCGAATTGGGATGGGCCCATGTAGATGCCCCGGTCTAGCATAGCGTGGAAATATCTGCCAAATAATTGAAGGTCTGACGACTTAGCAGATGGGAAGTCTGTCACGGGCTGATCGGTGAAGAAAAGCGTATACATGGAGCCGATGTGGTTTAATGTATAGTTTAAACCCAATTTCTGCATAGACGCTTTGAAACCAGTTGATAGCTTCTCTCCCGATGCTTCCAGTTGCGTATAAACCTCCGGATGATCGTTCAGATAATTCAGCATGGTAAGACCCGCTGCCATCGCAATCGGGTTGCCAGAGAGCGTCCCTGCCTGGTAAACCGGGCCGGCTGGCGAAACCTTGTTCATAATGTCTGCCCTGCCCCCATATGCACCTACGGGCATTCCTCCACCTATAATTTTTCCTAACGTTGTTAGGTCGGGCGTAATTCCGAATCTTTCCTGTGCTCCGCCCTTTGCCAAACGGAAGCCTGTCATTACTTCGTCCAGGATCAGGACGATTCCTTCCTCATCACATATTTTACGCAAACCCTGCAAAAAACCTTCGGCCGGAAGGACGCAGCCCATGTTACCAACCACAGGTTCAAGGATCAATGCCGCAATTGCATTCTTGTTGGCATTAACAAGCGTTTGAACTGCTTCCAGATCATTAAATGGTGCTGTTAATGTGTCATTTGCCACACCTTTTGTAACGCCCGGGCTATCCGGTGTGCCGAAAGTGACGGCACCGCTGCCCGCAGCTATTAAAAAGCTGTCGCCGTGGCCATGATAGCAGCCTTCGAATTTGATAATCTTGTCTCTTCCTGTAAAACCTCTCGCCACCCGGATCGCAGACATTGTAGCCTCCGTGCCCGAATTTACCATTCTTACCTTTTCGATCGAAGGCACCATACTTACGATAAGCTCAGCCATCTCCACCTCCCGGCGCGTTGGCGCACCGAATGAGAATGAATGCTGAATGGCATCGTATACGGCCTTTTGTATCAATTCGTTAGCATGTCCCAGGATCATTGGGCCCCAGGAATTGATTAATTCTATATACTCATTGTCATCCTCGTCGTAAACATAAGGCCCCTTGGCTGACTTGATAAAAACGGGCGAACCGCCCACTGCACGAAACGCGCGGACGGGAGAATTTACGCCACCAGGAATGAAATGTTGTGCTTTTTCAAAAAGATGCTGACTCGTTGCAATGTTCATTGGATATGCTAATTTGGATTACCTGTCTACTGGCGTCCATTTGGAGCCGTTATGTTTCAAAACAGGTGTAATCTGGTTCTCGTTTGCTTTTGTAAAATTAAATCCTGACAAAAGATATTCATCACCTGCCGGCCGTGCGGATTGCAAGCCGTCCTGAAACCTATCTTTATGCTTGGCAAGCATACGCATAAAAAACAATAGCTGGTCGAATCCCTGGTAAGAGTAAACGGATGGGAAAGTGTTCGTTTTGTTCCAGTAATTCTTTTGAAACTCACGAATATTCTCCTTTTCACGGTCTACATAATCCGTATCAATCAGGTAAAGCCGGGACGCATACCGGTTAAGTCTGGACTGCTGCGCGCTGAAACTTGTGGATGTGCTCAGGACCGGAGTTGTGGTCAGTTTACGTCCGTTCAACACCTCCATCAACATTGCGCCGGAAGATCCGTCGGTAGAGAAGAGAGCGATGTGAGATGGTTTTGTGGTTTCGAAGGTGGAAAGATTGTTTTCCAGCCACTCCCGGGACGTTTGGATTTTAAGCATTTCCAGCACTTTCCCTCCCTTACTCTTCCATTCGTTGGCATATGAAAATGCCATTGCAGAGTCCTTTGACGTTCCACCGTAGTAGATCGCCGCGGACAATCCCATCGCCTGCGTTTTCATCCATTGCGCCGCTTTTTGCATTTGAAAAGCGATAGATGGATGTGCCAGGTAGATATTAGAGCCGGATTTCAAGAGGTTGCCATCGGTTGAAAGCGGATTAAGCATAATAGCCCTTCCATTGGCAACATAGCTGGAAGTAACCTCGAATGTGGCAGGATACAACGGCCCGATCACCATATCAGATTGCTGAAAATTCTTATTCTCGACAATCGGCTCGACCGTTTTGGCATCAGCTCCCACGTCATATGCCCATAGGTTTACGCTTATTCCCTCAGCGGCAAGCTGTTCTTTGGCCATTATAAGGCCCTGGTAATAGTCGTAAGCAAACTGGTTCGAACGACGCCTGCCCGTGCTGAATTCATCCAAACGAAACGGAAGGAGCACAGAAACATCGTAGTAACCTTTTGTCCACTGCCCTTCGGATTTTGGAATGCTGCGCTTTGGCGCTTCTTCTGCTACGGCAACTTTTTCTTTTTTACTAAATTTAAACTGCTTTTGAAGCTGCTCCGCGATCTGGAAGTCAGTTTGTGTTGAGCTTGGGGAAGTCTCTATAAAGTGGACCAGGGTCAAGGCAATGTCCCGATCATCCGCATATTGCTTTTGCAGTCCTTTCAATTTAGCCAGATCGGTGATCGAGCCGAAATAATGTTGTTTTAAAGAAAATACATCCTTTGCCAAGGAGGAATCCTTGATTTTGGCCAAATATGTCAGTCCTTCATCCGTTTTGCCCTCTTCCAGCGCAATGGCACCAAGCAGATACTGCGCATCGGCAATACGGTTCCACCCCGGATAGCGGCTTTGCAATTGCAGTAACATTTGCTTGCTCTCCCTGAAACGCTTTAATTGGTAAGCGGAAAGCGCGTAATAGTAATGTGCGTAGGCTGAGAAGGTGGTTTTTGAATTGACACTTGTCAATGGCGAAAGTTTCTCCATTGCTGCGGCATAACGTCCTTGTTTATAATCTCCAAGCGCCGCTTTATATCTGCTTTCCGTTTGTGCAATATTCTGGGCAAATGCTGCATCGCTCAAACCGGCAAGTATGAAGATGACTACAATAATTGATTTCATCGTAACAGTGGGTGAAAATTGAGTAACGGCGGACAAATTACAAAATCCGGTCTAAGAGAAAAAAACGGGCAATATTTCCGGTTGGAAACATTGCCCTATACATTACGATATATTAAATCTTTTATTTCTTTTTCGAACGCTTTTCAAGCTCAGCCTGCTTCTTTTTGGCCTCTTCTGCGGCTTGAAGCGACTTTTCCAGATATTTCTGGAACTTCGTCTGCTTCTTCTCGCCATTCGCGTTTTTCTTTCTGTTTTCTTCCAGAATGTTCCGGATCTTGTCTTCATTCACAAAACGCTTGATCAAAAGCTGCTGCGCGATCGTCACCACGTTTGATACAAAATAATAGAATGTCAAACCGGCAGGAAACGAGTTAAGAACAAACATGAACATCAATGGCATAATGTAACCCAACACTTTCATGTTTACCGGGCCGGGCTGCGTTGGCGTGATCTGATTGTTATAATAAGCATAACCAATGCTGGAAGCCGTCATTAACACCGTGAACAAGCTGATGTGGTTTCCTACACCGAAAGGAATGGTAAAGGGCAGCTTGATGAACGAATCATAAGTAGAAAGGTCGCTCGCCCACAGGAAGGGTTGCTGCCGCAGCTCAATCAAGTTGGGGAACAGGAAGAACAGCGAAAACAAGATTGGCATGGTCGCCAGCACGGGGATACAGCCGCTCAGCGGGCTTACGCCTACTTCCTGATAAAGCTTCATCTGATCTTGCTGCTGCTTTGCCATATCATCCGGGTTCTGGCTGCGGATCTGTTCCAGCTCGGGTGCCAGCAGACGCATCTTGGCCATGCTGATATATGACTTGTAAGTCAGCGGTGTAAGGATTGTTTTTACAAAAATTACCAGCAGTATGATTAAAAGACCATAATTGCTCACAAATTTTTCCAAAAAGTTAAAAAGCGGAACGAGGAAGAACTTGTTGATCGGCTTTAAAAACGCATATCCTAGATAAACATTCTGGTCGAAATTCTCGGCTTTAACCTTATCTACCAGGTGATAATCGTTTGGTCCAAGGAAGAACTGATAATTGGCCTCCCCTTTCTGTATGGCAGACATCGGGATTCCGGCCGAAACATGCATTGTCTTTACGATGGTCGAATCCGCAGGGTTCACGTCAGCCCTTACAGCCACATTACCAAACGGATGTTTATCCGCGATCAGACCGGCAAGGAAGTATTTATGTTTGATTGTAAACCACTTAACAGGTTCGGCCGTTTTGTCCTCTTCTGTTGCTGTCGGGCTCGTCGCAAGGCTTTGCAGATCATCGGTGTAATAGTTGATCGTGACCACCTCACGGTTCTTGTGCATATCATTTTCCAATTGCAGCAGATCATTGTTCCAATCCAGCTGAACCAGTTTGTCACTTGATCCGGTAGCATTTGATTTGATGCCGTAATCGATCACATAACCGCTTCCATGCACAACATACGTTTGTTCAACAAACTGATTGCCTTTCAACGGAGCGCGGTAAGTGACTATTACTGAGTCTTTTTCCCCTACTTTCTGATCTTGCGCCTCGGTAGTGAAGAACAGGTCCGTCAAGCGCACGTCACCTGTTGTGGTCGGGAAGTTGATCCGAAAACTGTTATGATTTTCCGCAATCAGGTAAAGCGGCTTCTGATCGTAGGTTTTGTATTTTTTCAACATTACCTCTTTCATGACCCCTCCTTTGTTAGAGAAAACAACACGCGTGTCGTTCGTCTCGATAACCAGGTCTTTCGGAGCGACTTGCGCTACCGCATTTGAATCAGTGGATTGAGCAGATAAGTTGGTTGAATCCGAAACTGTTGGTGATTGAACAGAGGGTTTTGTAGTAACTTGTTTTACTTGCTCCACAGGTGCAGGTTCCACAGGTTTTGGAACCAGTATCTGGTAGCCAATCAGCATTAGCATGATTAATACTAAGCCGATGATAAAATTTTTATCCATTATTTACTTGAAATGATTGAAATAGTAAACCCGCGAGGGGACGGCAAAGGTAATAAGTTTTTTGCTTATCGGCCTTTTTTGTGATCAGTGGATTGTGGTGTTAAGCGATTCAACAGATCTCTTTTGCAGCGAATAAGTAAGTGCAGCACTCACGAAGTTCACAAAAATCGGATGCGGGTTCATCACCGTGCTTTTCAGCTCAGGGTGGAATTGCACGCCAATGTAGAACGGATGCCCGGGCAGCTCAACCATTTCAACGAGGTTGTTGTCAGGATTGATTCCGGTTGCAACCAGTCCTTTTTCCTCGAAGTCTTTGAGATACTTATTGTTGAACTCGTAACGGTGGCGGTGGCGCTCGCTAATGTTCGTTTTACCATAGATCCGGCTCGCCAGCGTGTCTTTTTTGATCTTGCATGGATAAGCTCCCAGACGCATGGTGCCGCCTTTGTTGGAAACGTCTTTCTGATCTTTCATCAGGTGGATAACCGGATGATCGGTGTTGGCATCCATTTCAACAGAATGTGCTCCATCCCAGCCTATTACATTTCTTGCATATTCGATAACCGCCATTTGCATACCTAAACAGATTCCGAAGAAAGGAATGTTGTTTTCACGCACATACTGGATGGCAGCGATTTTTCCTTCGATCCCTCTTTCACCAAAACCAGGCGCAACCAGAACACCATCCAGGCTTTCCAATTTTTCAACGGCATTTTCTGCTGTAAGGCTTTCCGAATGGATCCATTCAATGTTGACTTTGCATTCGTTGGCTGCTCCGGCGTGAATGAATGATTCAACGATGGATTTGTAGGCGTCATGCAACTCAACATATTTTCCTACCAGACCGATGCGGATGGAATCAACCGGATTTTTATAGCGGGACAAAAACGTCTTCCACGAATCCAGATCGACGTCTTTATCGTTGTAAATATCGAGCATATAGAGCGCGCGCTGATCCAGTCTTTCTTTCAGCATCAGCAAAGGAACGGCGTAAATCGTATCCGCGTCCATGGCCTCGATAACAGAATTCACCTGAACATTGCAGAAAAGCGCGATTTTTTTGCGGATATCGTAAGGAAGCGGATGTTCCGTACGGCAAACAAGAATATCGGGCTGGATCCCCGCTTCTTGCAGCATTCTTACCGAGTGTTGTGTCGGTTTGGTTTTAAGCTCTCCGGCAGAATTCAAGTAAGGGATCAGCGTCAGATGGATCACAAGCGTATTGTGTTCTTCCATCTCGAATTTAACCTGACGAACTGCTTCCAGGAACGGAAGTGACTCAATATCCCCTACGCAACCGCCGATTTCCGTAATAACGATATCGTAATCGCCGGTTTGCCCGAGCAGCAGCATATTCCTTTTCAGCTCATCCGTAATGTGCGGGACAACCTGAACAGTTTTGCCCAGAAAATCCCCCCGACGCTCGGCTGTAATGACGTTGTGGTAGATGCGTCCCGTAGTAACATTGTTGGCCTGGGACGTGCGAACATTCAGGAAACGCTCGTAATGGCCCAGATCAAGATCCGTTTCGGCGCCATCGTCCGTTACATAGCACTCGCCGTGCTCGTAAGGATTCATGGTTCCCGGGTCAATATTAAGATATGGATCGAATTTTTGAATCGTAACAGAAAGCCCTCGGGCTTGCAGTAGTTTTGCTAATGAAGAGGCAATGATTCCTTTGCCAAGTGAAGATGTTACACCGCCCGTAACGAAAATGTACTTCGCGGTCTTTCGTGCTTTGGAAGCCATAAGACGTTGCTTTTTTTCTATGATTACGGGATACAAAGATACAGGAATATTAGAAGAATCTAAGCGGGGGCTTTTTAAATATTACCGTAAAATCATTAAACACTTGTTACTCTGGAAGGTTAGCAGGCGTAAATTTTTCTGCCCCCATTTTCTCCAAACAAGCTTTTGCACAGGTTTTAAGTGCGTTTGTGACTTCATAAAATGCATAAAATTTTGAATAAAAAAAACTACAAATTTTAATTCCTATTTTGCATCAATCCCAACCTAAATCATTTTAACCAATATGAGAAAAATTTTATTTCTGCCACTTCTGCTGATATGGCTGACCCCCGCATTTTCACAAAGCGCATTGGACGCTGCCAAAACTCCGCTCAAAATCATTGTGTTTGGCGCACATCCCGACGACTGCGACCTTGGCGCCGGAGGCGTGGCATCCATTTACTCCTCCATGGGACATAAGGTTAAATTCGTTTCCCTTACCAATGGCGACGCAGGCCACCAGGATATTGGCGGCGGAGAACTGGCTAAACGTCGGCTTAATGAAACAAAAGAAGTGGCGAAGCGGCTAGGCATCGAATATGACGTGCTCGACAACCACGACGGCGAGCTTTTCCCCACATTAGAAAACCGGCTGGCAGTGATCCGAAAAATCCGCGAATGGAATGCAGATGTGGTGATCGCACCCAGAACAAACGATTATCACCCCGATCATCGCAATACTGGGGTGATTGTGCAGGACGCATCCTACCTAGTAATCGTACCTAATATTCTTAGCAGTGTGCCTCCACTGGTTAAAAACCCCGTTTTTCTGTATTTCCGGGATCGGTTTCAGCGTCCTAACCCTTTCCGTCCAGACATTGCTATTGACATCACCACAGCAATTACTAAAAAAGTCGACGGACTGGATGCGCATGTCTCCCAATTCTACGAATGGTTACCCTGGACAAATCAGGATCTTGCTAATGTTCCGAAAGGTCTTGACGAGCGGAAAAAGTGGCTATTGGCAGCTACGGAAAAACGTTCTTCTATCACCCCCGAGATTAAGCTGACGGTTGAAAAATGGTACGGAAAAGAGCAATCTGAGAAGATAAAATTTGTGGAAGTTTTTGAGATAACTGAGTATGGAAAACAGCCGTCACCGGAAGAGATCAGGCGACTGTTTCCAATGCTTCCACAGGGAAATTAGGGTTAAACAGATTCAAATTACTTCGAGAATAGATATAGCAAAAGCCTCGTTCGGTCTGTCGTTTTTATAACGATTATTCGAACGAGGCTTTTCGATTTAAGAGAGAATGTTAACTAAAATCAGGCACTTACTATGATAACCGGTCTTTGAAACTCTCGTATCCGAAAGACTTGATCAATCTAAAATCGCCATCAGCTGACACCATACCAATGGAAGGCAAGTTAACACCGTTAAATGTGGTAGTTTTAACCATAGTATAGTGTATCATGTCTTCAAATATGATTTTATCTCCAGACGTCAATGGCTGATCAAACGAATAATCACCAATGAAGTCGCCTGCCAGGCATGTCATACCGCCCATTCTGTAAGTTGGCTTTCCTGCAACTGCTTCCATGCTGCCACCTGTGATTGCAGGCTTATAAGGCATCTCCAATGTGTCCGGCATATGCGCTGCAAATGACGTGTCCAGGATCGCGACATCGATGCCTTGACTATCCATCACATCCAGTATGGTTGTAACCAGAACACCCGTCCGCCAGGCTATGGCTGAACCCGGTTCCAATATCACATCCAGGTTATACTTAGCCCTTATATTACTAACTAATTTTTTTAGTTTTTCAATATCGTATCCTTCTCTTGTCATTAAATGACCGCCTCCCATGTTCAACCACTTGGCCTGATGCAGCAAATCTCCGAAGCGTGATTCTAATGCTTCCAATGTCCGCTCCAATGTATCCGAACCATTCTCACAAAGTGTATGGAAGTGGATGCCGTCTATCCCTTCCGGTAAGATGTCGGGCATTTTGTCCCGCGTAATGCCCAGGCGCGAGCCAGGCACGCATGGATTATACATATCCGTCGCTACTTCCGAATATTGCGGGTTTACGCGGATGCCGCAGGAAAGCTCATGGTCTGGGTTCGCAGCTTTGAATGCTTCTACCCTATCTTTGAACCGCTCCCATTGGCTCAGGGAGTTAAATGTGATGTGGCTGCTGCGCTCCATGATCTCTGCAAACTCACTATCCAGATACGCCGGCATGTATGTATGCGCCTGGTAACCCATGAAATCATTGATCAGCTTCACCTCGTTCAGCGAACTTGCCGTAGCGCCGCTCAAATATTCTTTCACGATCGGAAACGCGCTGAACATGGAAAAACCTTTCAAGGCCAGGATGATCTTGCAACCGGCCGCCTGCTGCACCGAATCGATCAGGCTCAGGTTCTGGCGTAAGAGCGTTTCGTCCAGAACAAAACAAGGCGACGGGATTTCGTTGTAATCGATGGGCATTTTATATAAATGAATAATGAATGAATCAGCTAAAATGTAAGGTTTCTCTATTTTTGTACACAAAAGTATAAGTTTGAGTTTCAAAAGAGTCCCAATTTTATGTAACCAATTAAAACCACGGCATGGCGTTCCTCGTATTAGACATTGAAATGACGGGCCCCGAGCCGGGCTGGAATGAGATCATACAAATTGGAGCAGAGTTTTTTGACGACAACTGGCGGTCGCTGGGCACTTACCTACAAAACGTCTATCCCGAAAATGAAGAGGCTTTTTCTGTTAAATCGGAAGAAGTGCATGGACTATCAATGGCCGATCTGGAAGATGCGCCTATGATTTACGATGTCTTGCCGGAATTTGAAAAATGGCTTAAAAAGCTAAATGCCGGTAAGCCAAACCTTACCAATGTCATCATTTGCGGTCAAAGTGTTATTAACGACATTAATTTCCTTCGCTATGCATACCGCAATGAGAAAATGAAGTGGGGATTCTCCAATAAGCTGATTGACCTTCACACTGTATCTTATTTGTTTTTCCAAATTTTAGAAAAGAATGGCAAAACGGTTCCCCGCTCGCTGAGCCTGGGTTCAGTGGCCACCTATTTTGGTTTTGAGCGGGAAGAAGAAACCCATAATGCATTGGAAGACGCCCGACTGACCGCTAAGTGCCTGAAAGAATTCTTCAAATTAATTGACAATCTCACACTCAAATGATCGATTACAATCCTAAGGAGTGGTTTCGCTACATATTTTATTTCCAAAAAGGAGACACGGTCCGCAAGCTCATGCCGCTGATTCTTACCATTGCGGTGTATTCGACAGCCATTGCCTATCTTTTATTGATTCATTTCAAATTAAAGGAAAACACGGATCTGAAAAACATATCCCTGATGCACTCGCTATTAGGATTTGTCATTTCGATGCTGCTCGTATTCCGGACCAATACGGCTTATGACCGCTGGTGGGAAGGACGAAAACAGTGGGGCTCATTAATGAACATCAGCCGCAACCTTGCTCTGAAAATCAATGCATTACTTGGAAATGAACATGAATTGGAGCGGGCATTTTTTATGAAGATGATTCCCAATTATGCTTTTGCTCTGAAAAATCATCTGCAGGGCGGTTACAGGTCGGAGGAGTTTGAGGATTCAGAATTGTATAAAAAGACAACGCTTCGTGTGCACGATCATATTCCCAACCAGATTGCCGCTGCGATCTTTAGCAAAGTGATTGAACTGCAAAAAAGAGGTGTTTTGCTACCCGAGCATACGATTCTGCTAAATCACGAACTGGAAGCTTTTACTAACATTTGCGGAGCGTGTGAGCGGATCAAGAACACGCCTATTCCTCTCTCTTACAGCTCTTTTATCAAAAAATTCATTTTCATTTACTGCCTGACTCTCCCAATCGGCTACGTTTTTAGTCTACACTTTTTGGTTGTTCCATTCGTAATGTTTGTGTTTTACATTCTTGCCAGTCTTGAAGTCATTGCCGAAGAGATCGAGGATCCTTTTGGTGTAGACAGCAATGATCTGCCTATGGAGCGCATTTGCAATGGTATACAGACTTCCACACGTGCGTTGCTGCAATAATGTCAGGAATGGCACAATTATTAGGAAGAAATTAGAAAACTGTAAGAGTTTGATTAAAATTGATGATTTTTTCAAAAATTTTAACCAATTGAATTTTATCCTGTTTTCGTGATTTTTGAAAAGTTTTTCAATAATCACCTTCATTTAAAAACCTAAGATTGTCATACCAACAATAATTTGACAATTCAGTTACCGAAAGTTACCTCAAAATCCGCAATTCGAGCTTTTTGGCCGCATTTTAGCGCCTAGTAGGATGGCAAGAAATTTTTTATATTCATGGAAATCCCGTACAACGGGAGGTTTTGTTACTCGATTAAACGGATAATATCATGAATAAGTCATCTTTTTTAGTATCTATATTATTGCTTACAGGATTAGTTACGTTCGGTGCACAGGCACAGTCCATTGTTGATCCGGGAGTTTCTGTTCACAATTATAAACACCCAAATAAAGCTGCCAAAGCCAAAGCTAACCGCGGCAATGATGCTGTCGTTTATAATTTGAATACAGTTGAAAGTTACAGCAAGCAACAGCGCAGCCGTTATGTGAGCAATACGCCCAAGTATGCGCCGCGCCCGGTGACGCTGGTAGTTACCAAGCGTTATACGCCGGAAGGAGTCGATATTAACCCATTGATTTCACCACGGAATTACAAAACGCCAACGAACATAACGACGAGCAACAACACGCAAGTGGCTGATTACTACAACAAACAGGATAGTACAGCTTATCCTACTGTTGACTAAGCGTTTATAACCCAAAAATAAAGCCGGTCCAAATGGACCGGCTTTATTTTTGGGTTATAAACTACTGACTTGCTTTTTCTCATTAAGGACTATTCGCAGCTTAAATCCAGCCAGGTCCGTTTTGACTTCCCGGCAGAGCCCATCTTTATAAGAATAGATTCCTTGTTTGCCATCGGGAAGTGTTACGCCATACTTCCCTTCCGAAAGTTTTTTGACGCTGCACATTTTCCCATATCGCTCAGAGTAAACTTCATTGATATTGATCGGCTCCTTGTAGTAGAGGCCAGTTATCGTGCTGCTAATCGGTATATTGAGTGATAGCTTTGGCTTATCCTCGCCGTCTTCACCCGAAAACAACACTTCGTAAGAACTCTTTGCTGCACTTTTTGTAAGTGTTTTTTCCTTCAAATCCCCATTCACATGATGCGCACAGGTTGCGGACACCAGCTTTCCTCCTGAATAATTCGCCTGGGTCGAATACTTACCCTTGTAGAACATCACCTTGAAATCCGATTCAATGCGATGCTGCTCCAAATTATCCTTGCCCTGGTCATCGAAGACCTTTAAAGATCCGATGGTGCGTCCTGCAACGATCACGTCGTATACATTTTGCGCCCGGACCATAGAAGCCGAAAGAAATAACATCCCGAAAACCAAATACCCTGAAACTCTCATTTTATGTCTTTTTGCTGTCGAAATAGTGCGTTGCTAATATAACTCTAAACTATTGTTCCTATTGCCTTCCATAAAGATAATCAGCGATATGACAGTCCTACACGACGCCTGACAATTTTTCATAGGGTAATGTGGGGACTGAATGGAGCATTATTACCCAATCCCGGAAATCCATTAAAAACGGTCAAAATTTGCCGAATTTCAATGTGAGGTTATAGGTAATGTTGCTCAGATCGGAATCGGTAAGGCCGTTTCCTTTTGCACCAAACGCCTGCCGATACGACACTCCCGGGCTGAAACGCATCCATTTTAAGACATTGAATTCAACCTGTACACCCGGCTCCATGAGGAAGAAAAACTTAGGATCTTCGCCATCGTGATCGTCAAAATCGAAATCCCAGTCATCCACTTCCCGGCGATCGTATTGCATGGTGAATCCGGTCCCGGTTAACAAGTTGAAATTGAAATGCACCCATTTGGTCGAAGCAACTACATATTCCGTCATTAAGCCTGCTTGCCCGTATTGATAGGTCATTTTTCTCGCCGGAAACTGCTGGTCCTGCAAAGGAACGGGGATGTGATTGGTTGTGGCGGCAAAGCCCAATCCTAGCATGAAGCGGCGATTGATAAACCAGCCACCGTAAATGCCGGGCATATTGGCATAGCTGCCATTGATTTTTGTAAACTTATTGGAGATCGCCGCATATCCGCCGGAGCGCCGAACACCCGAGCTTTTGAAAATTGTTTCGTTTTCCTGCGCCAGGATGTCTGTGGCGGAAATACCGATTAAGCAGATGGCTAATAAGAGTATCTTTTTCATCATTTTCTGATTTTGTTTCTTCTCAGACAATCCAGAAAATCGACTCCCCTATTTAGTCATGAAATTTTTAAGAAATTATTTGGCAAGTGAAAAATCAAGTTGCTGTATCAATGCCGGGTTTTCGGGTGATAAGGTGAAGAAAACGCGCACATTGCCGTTGGAACAATTTAAAAGAAAACTTCCTCTTAACTGGTTTTCAGCCTTTATTTCCGTTGAGCCGGTCACGTTTCCAGTTTGCGTGAGAATGGCGTCCAGCTCCTGCTTTCTGTGATTTACAGATCTGTCGGGAAAGAAGTTTTCTGCAAATATCCCACTTTGTTCTACGCCTTCCCAATGCGGCAATAGTTTTAGTAAGGCATCTTTTCTTTGTCTTAAAATGGCAGAAACTTCCACAGGAAGCGGTTTGAGACCTGCTAATGTAATAATCGTGTCGAGCACGGCGGTGTTAATGTTGGCCATGCCTGCGTAGGTGCGGTTGGCATGCGCAAGGATTCCAATCCCGTATTCAGGCAGGATTTGCCACTGGCTCCCGAATCCCGGCAAGCCTCCTGTATGCCCGATTCCAGTCCGTCCTTCGCAATCGCGGCTCCAACGCAATCCATAACCATAAGCGGAAGCCATCGCACAGGTACGACCATTGGGATATTTATATTGTGCATTCAAATAGCTGAAATTCCACGGCATCTGCATTTCCCTCACGTCACTTCCCGAAACCGGGCCCGTTTCCGGATCATTGCATGGCGGCCAGGCCGACAAATGAAAAGAAACATATTTACTAAAATCATCGATAGAAGTGATCAAACCGCCCATGGCGCCATAAGTGCCGTCATGCTCCAATTCTTCTTCCTTCCACAATTCGTCCTCGAAGCGATATCCGTGTGCTAACAGGTTTGCAGGGGCCTTAGTATACTCCCAAATGGTGTTAGTCATCCCTAACTTCTTAAAAACAACCTCATTAATGTAGTCCTGATAAGGCTGCCCCGAAACATTGCTAATGATCTTGCCCAGCATAGCGAACCCCAGATTGCTATATTCGTAAGTCACGCCGGGGACATTTGAGAATGAAATTCCTTTTTTAATCAATTCAATAAGCTGCTCATCCTTTGTGTCCAGCTGCCTGTCGCCCCAGGGATTATCTTCCGGGAAGCCCGCCTGGTGGGTTAGCAAGTGCCTGATGGTGATAGCCGGGGCATCACTGGTCAGCGACGGCATATCTTTCAACTCGGGGATGTAGAGATAGGCGGGATCATCGAGTTTCAACTTTCCCTCCTTCCGAAGGGCCAGGATGCCCATCGCCGTGACGCTCTTGGACATGGAGGCAATCCGGAACAGAGAGCCAGGCGACGCTTTGGTCTCCGTGGCGATCTCTGAGAAACCGGTCGCGCCGGACATTACAAGCTCGCCGTCCGCCACTACGCCGAATGCCACAGCAGGAAAGTGGTTCTTTTCAGCATATTCATTGTACATCATCTCGATCACAGGCAATGTGGCTTTGATCCTGGCGGCCCGGTCGCCGCTGTTTTCCTGGCCAAAAGCACTTATGAATAACAGAAAATTAAGGAGTGATGTGAAGGCAAATTTCATTAATCCAATGATTTTTATGATGGCTGAAAGGTCAATTTACAAAATGGATTACGCTATTTGAAAAAAGCTGAATCAGAAAACGCTATTTCTTACTTTTGTACAACACATACTTTTTAATATTATTTAAAAAGTACAACAACGGTGAATCAAAATGTTTGATAATCCGTTATTTTTGCAACGGAGAGTGATTCACAATAAAAGCAATCTTTGTTTTTCACTATCTTAAAAATTTCGCATCTTAAAAAAATCATAACAAATAAATACGAATTGATAGTGCTGTACACATCTGTCATTAATTTTTCTCTCCTATGAATTATTCAATTTTCGCTCCCTCCGACTCCCGAAAGTATCTGCGCCTGGCCGTCGCTGCTTTCTTCTTCGTTCAGGGCCTCAGTTTTGCGGCCTGGGCGAGCCGGATCCCGGATATCAAGAACATGCTGCACCTGACCGAAGGCGGTTTGGGGACAGTTCTTTTGGCACTCCCCATCGGCTTAATGGCCAGCTTACCCATCTCAGGCTGGATGGTGACACATTACGGAAGTAAAAAAATGGTGCTGATCGGGGCCATTTTGTATGCGGTCACATTGTCTTTTATAGGTTTTGTAACCAGGACCGAGCAGCTTGTCATTGCGCTGTTCGCATTCGGACTTTGGGGAAACCTGACCAACATTGCAGTGAACACACAAGCTGTTGCAGTGGAACAGGTCTACGGAAAATCCATCATGGCCTCATTCCACGGACTTTGGAGTTTGGCTGGCTTTGTGAGCGCGATGATTGGCTCTTTCTTTATTTCGGTTAGTATCCCTCCTCATATTCATTTTAGCGTGATCGCGCTGGCGGCATTCATCATTATTTTCACCGCTTACAAGCATACAATGCCCGATGGCGAGAAGAACGAAGGCGAAGCGCAACCCATGTTTGTAAAGCCGGACCGTGATTTGCTAATGCTAGGTTTGATCGGATTCTGTGCCATGGTTTGTGAAGGCGCAATGTTCGATTGGAGCGGTGTTTACTTCCAGGAAGCCGTTCACGTGCCTGCCTCATTGACAACACTTGGTTATGTAGCCTTTATGGGCACTATGACTGGCGGTCGCTTTGCAGGAGACTGGCTTGCCAACCGCATCGGACGCAAGAAAATGTTGCAGATCAGCGGAGCTTTGATGGGATCAGGACTTGCTATTGCTGTGTTTTTCCCATTCCTGGTTCCGGCAACATTCGGTTTCCTTTTAGTAGGGTTCGGTGTGTCGTCCGTTGTCCCATTGGTTTACAGCGCAGCAGGAAAATCAACCACTATGTCGGCCGGAATGGCCTTGGCAGCGGTTTCATCGATCAGCTTTATTGGTTTCCTTATCGGACCGCCGTTGATCGGGATTGTGGCGCAGTTTGCCGATTTGCGAATGTCATTCGGAATTGTTGGTATACTCGCTTCCTTAACGGCATTCCTGTCTACGAAAGCCAAGTTGATCCAATAATTAAGGTTATTTGAATAAACAAAAAAGGATAGTCGAGAGGCTATCCTTTTTTGTTTCAAGATGTTATTTAAAAAGTTGTTCGGGCAGATTGCAAATTCCGGCTGTTTTAAGAGCCAGCTACTCTTATCCCAAAAACTGACGAAGGTAATTTCTGCTTGTCAGGATTGCGCTTTGGACATCTGCAATGCTTCCTTCATAAGCTTTATCTTCTACTTCGATTACAACCGGGCCCCGGTAATGCACGTCCGTTAAAGCCGCGAAGAAGGCGCGCCAGTTTACATCACCTAAGCCGGGCAATTTGGGGGAATGATATTCCAGCGGATTCGCCATAATGCCTACCCTATCCAGCTTGTCTTTATAGATTTTTGCATCCTTTAAATGAATGTGGTGCAGGCGATCTTTGTAATCATAAATTGGCTTGGTCTCACTCATCATTTGCCAGATCATGTGAGAAGGATCATAGTTCAAACCAAAAATCGGGCTTGGTATGATCTCAAACATCCTGTCCCAAACTGCAGGACTGATAGCCAGGTTCTTTCCACCCGGCCATTCATCGTCTGTAAAGAACATCGGGCAGTTCTCGATCCCTATCTTGACGTTATTTTCCTCTGCAACTTTTACGATTGCCGGCCATACATCCGCAAATTTGGCCAGATTCTCTTTAATGCTCTTCGCCGGATTACGTCCGATGAATGTCGTAACAACAGGAATACCAAGCTTCGCTGCTCCACGGATCACCTGCTTAATGTGTTCAATATAATAACCGGAACGTTCCTCGTCCGGATCAAGCGGATTGGGATAATAACCGAGCGCCGAAATGGTAATATTTGCTTCCTTTAATGTATGCCTGATCCCCGCAGTCCGCTCGGGTGTGAGGTTGTTTACGTCAATATGCGTGACGCCGGCGTATCTTCTGCTATCCGCATTATCCGACGGCCAGCACATCATTTCAACACAAGAAAAACCGTGATTACCCGCGAACTGAACCACGTGTTCAAAGCCAAAATCGCCCAAAATGGCGCTGTTAAAACCTAGTTTAAGCATAAGGATTTAGTTTTTGAGGCAAACTTCACCAAAAAAACGGCGGCATTCAAGAATCACCTTCAATTCTATCCAAATTTTACGAGGCTTCATCAATTCAGGGCACCATTGGTAATTATCGTACGGTACGAAATCCTTTTAATTTTAGTAATATTGATCTAACAAAATCAACACTTTATACGCATATGGCAGATTCAGAACCGGGTATCGGAAAGAAGATACTCAGCTTTTTTATCAAGGAGGGTGAGGAACCGATCAGGCCAGCAGCAGCGCCAACAACGGCAGCTCAGGCAGCATCGGAAGCTCCCAAACCAGTCATCGCGAACACCGCCCCGAATGCTGCGGGCACGGGCAACATCGACAAGAAATTCACAGAACATTTCGTGAGCCTGCTCGAAAAAGCCAACCTTCCGGGACCTGATTATTTCGAATACAAACAGGCACTTCAGAGTATGGAAGGCCTGGGATTAGGAGAGGAAAAGCAGTTCCAGGCGGCCTGGGCAAGTTTCAAGGCGATGGGTGGTGTGAAGGAAACAACGGTTTTGAACACTTCTGCCAATCAATACCTGGGAATTTTGGATAAGGACCGGGCTTCGTTTTTGAAAGATGTCGAAAGGGCGATCAATGATCGCGTGGGCGCATTGCAGGATGAAGAAAAGCGGCTGGGAGATTCCAATAAGGCCATTGCCCAGCAGATTGTGGATCTGCAAAAAAAGATGGACGATAACAAGAACCGACTCGGACAAATCTCAGGAGAAGTGGCAGAACAAAGTGCGAAGATCAACGCAAACAAGGATAGTTTTGAAATCACCTATCTCAGTTTCGTAGATCAGATCAAGTCGGATTTAAATAAAATCAATCAATATCTTAAATAACCTAACATTTCGATCAACAATGGCTACACCAGATTTTACACAAATCGGAGGCTCGCAGGAAGACGCGTCAAAGCGATCATACTGGAGCAAACCGGAAGGCATAACTTCACTCCTTTTTATCGGGGGAGCCGGGGCTATAACCCTTTATTTTTGGAATAAAATCGCAGCTTTCCTGATAGAAGTAACTAAAAACACACTCTATCTGGGCTTTTTAATGGCTGTGCTTGCGCTGCTTATCTTTCTATTTACTAGCAAAGATGTAAGAACGGCGGTTTTCTTCCTTTTTAAAACACTCATGCGTAACATTACCGGCCTGATTATCAAGCTGGATCCGATTGCGATCATGAAAATTTACATTGATGACCTGAAAGAGAAAAGGGAGAAAATGCAGGGTCAGATCAATACGCTTGCTGGTCAGCTCGTGAAATTGAACAAGAACATTAACGAGAATAATGAGCAGATCAAGCAGAAATTTGCGGAAGCTAACAAAGCAAGCACCATGCTCGACCGGCCGGGAATGAAGGAAACAGCATCTTTGGCAACCATTGAAGGAGCCGGTTTACAGGAGATGAATGAAAAGCTATTTCCATTGCAGCGAAACATGAAAACCGTACTGGAATTTATGGAAAAAGTGAACAAAAGCGCTGACTACATTATAAAAGAAACAGAAATCAAGGTCAAACTGAAAGAAGCGGAATATAGAATTGTTAAAGAAAGCTCTAATGCATTGCGTACGGCAATCAGCATTTTCAAAGGAAATCCGGACAAAAAGTTCTATTTCGATGAGTCGATGGAATACATTCAGGACGATATGAGCCAGAAACTGGGAGAAATGAAGCGCGCGATGGACTTGTCACTGGACTTTATCAACGGCGTGGACGTTCAGAACGGGCTGCTTTCAGACAAAGGACAAGCCATGCTGGAAGCTTACAACTCCGGACAATTCAAACTTATCCAGCTCGATAATCCGCAGCCGGTGAACCGTTCGGTAGGAACTCCGAAAGATTCCAGCTACAAAGGGTTACTGGACTAAAATTCTTCCTTACTTCAATTTACATTATTCATTTTACACAAAATATCAATGAAAAGACTAACAGTTGCAGGCCGGTTGATTATCACCGCTATCATTATTGGGGCCATATTCTTAGGTTATAAATATCTCGGCGGCGAAAAAGCCCTGAACCAAATGGCCGAAGATCGTGCGCAAAGTCCGCAAACGGAAGCGAGTAACACCGACCCCGATATGCCTTCGGCCGAGACGCCTGCGGAAAATTCAGAAGCAACTTCCACAGAAGTTTCAGCATTCAGTTACACACCGCCGGCGCCAGTGGATGGCAAATTACGCGGTGTTGTTGAGCTGGGAGCAAGCGGTTTCAACTCATTCATTATTAAGGTTGACAAAGAAAAACGCTGGTCTCTTGAAAAATCAGAATTCGGAAACAGCCTTGTGACCGAAAATATGGCAACTGACGAAGACGTGAGAATTGGCCTGAAAAAATACATTGGCGGCATGCTGGATTACGGCGTGGCCAGCAAAGACATTCACTTCGTAGTAAGTTCAGGTGCTGCGAAAGCAGATGTTACTGTAAAAATAACGCGTGTTTTGAAATCGCTCGGATACGTGGTGAACCAGGTTACCGCCGAGCAGGAAGGGCAGTTGGCTTTGAAATCAGTATTACCAGCTGACTATGCTGGCAAAGCATTCGTGGTTGACATTGGCTCCGGAAACACAAAAATCTCATGGATTGAGAATGGAAAAGTTTCTGCGCTTGAATCATACGGGGCCAAATATTTCCAGGAAGGAACAGACGATTCCAAAGTGTACCAGGAAGTAAGCGCGAAGGCTAAACAGATTCCTGAGGATTTGAGAAAAACCTGCTTCATCATCGGCGGCGTTCCCTTTGAAATGGCCAAAGAAGTCCGCAAAGGAAAAGAGCGCTTCACCACATTGAGCGCGCCGCTCGCATATTCGAAATTGACGAATGCCAAATCAAAAGCCGGCGTTAACATCTATAAGGCCGTGACAGATGCAACTGGCTGTCAGCAATTTGTATTCGACTGGGATGCAAACTTTACAATCGGCTTCTTATTAGGATTATGAGTTGAGACGAGCTGATTCATTTTTTGGAGGAGGGGAAATTTACAAATGTAAAATTCCCCTCCTCTTTTGTTATCTTTCCCTTTTATTGCAATCTACTACATGACACTATCCCAACTCTTCAACTCCATTTCGGAAAATCCCTGGCCGCTGGCCATTTATTTCATGTTGCTACCCATTTTTGCCTGGCTTATTGGAATGGCGGCAGATGGCAGCAAGGAAGTTAAACTTTGGAGTTACATCTATGCCGTGCTCGTCTATGCAGTTTGCATTCCAGGTATTTTCGCTGTTACGCTCAACATTTATCTTTTTCTTTTTGAAAGGCAGAGTGTTTGGCAGGCAAACATTATCATGCAGTTTCTACCGATCATTTCAATGGGCTTGACACTCATGTTGATCAAAAGAAAGATCCCGTTTTCGTTAATTCCCGGATTTGGCAAAATTTCCGGATTTCTGACATTGATTTTTGCACTCATCGGTGTGATGTGGTTTGTAGACAGAATCCACTTAGTAGCATGGACTTACGTTCCGTTTAGTGCCATTTTGATCGGTTTTGTCCTCACTTTACTAGCGATTAGGTTTGCATGGAGCAAATTGTTCTGACCAAGGGCTCGTATATTCAAATCTCAATCAGCGAGAATCAGCGGATTTTTGCTCGCGAGCTCGTGGAGCATTCTTTGCGCCACCACCACGTTGCCAATATTTGGGATAAGCACAGCGACAAACTTTCCCAAACCAGAATGATGCGTTTTACCGGAAGCTTGGGTGAAATCATTTTTGCAGATTGCTATCATTTACCGCGGCCGACCAAATCCTTCGGCGCAACAGACGGGCAGGATTGGGGACAGGACTTTTTGATCAAATCCGAGGAACATTCATTTTCCGTCGATATCAAATCCATGAAGCGCCGCACCGGCATGCTAGGCTCCGACTATGTCCTGAACATTCCTTCGTCGCAACTGCACAAAGCAAATTCCAAAACTTCGCATTACTTCTGCATTTCATTTCACCAATGTCCCACCGAAGGCACCGTCGCCTCCCTACTTGGTTTCATTAATAAGGTTGCATTAGAAAAAGGAGAAATTGGAGCGCTGTATAAAAGCGGCACAAGACGCATCCGATCTGACGGAACTTCGTTTACATTTTATGAAAGTACATATGAAGTTTTGTTCCGCGACATCGATCCGCCCGTTATAACAAACCACATCAGGACGTTGCCCGGCTTCCGGATATGTGCGTTGAAATAATGATTTTAATACGTATATTTAAATTGTTTTATTCAAGAACACACGTGTAAAATGAAAACAGTAAAAGAGCCAAAGGTTAAACTAACGCTTAGTGTCCGCAAATCGGCCATTGAACAAGCAAAAAGATTTGCAGCGACACGTGGCACATCTTTATCAAATCTCTTTGAAGAATATCTTTTAAGCTACACAAAATCAGACGATACAACCATCGCCAAAAAGCCTTCGATTGCTGACGAACTTTTCGGATGTGCCAAGGACGGTCCTCTCCGTTATATGACAGACAGAGAAATTAAGGACTTGATGATCAAGGATAAATACGGGCTATGAAGCTGTTTCTGGATACAAATGTCCTGATTGATCATGCGCTTGCAAGACCAACAGGCGAGCCTTTTGAAGCGAAGTTTATCCTGTCCTGGGCTTTGGAAAATGAAATCCCCATGTACATTTCGCCCGGTAGCTTTCACACATTTGTATATATCTTGCAGAAAAACGGCCTTAAAAACGAGGAGTTGAAGAAAAGGTTGATACTCTATCTCGGCTTCCTGCATGTTTGCCATACAGATAGTAAGTGTTTAATGGATAGTCTGACATCGAGTTTCAAAGATCTGGAAGATGGCTTTCAATACAATACTGCGGTTATGGCGGGTTGCGACTACCTTCTGACAGGAAACACCAAAGATTTCAGTTCGGCGGCAGATAATAGCACGATCAAGGTGCTTGCTCCGTCCAAATTTTTGACGCAGGTTCTGAAAAAGAGGCCCGGCATTGACTTTTAATGGCTTCTCAAACACGCACTTACGGAAAGAAAAAACTCCTCGGCCAGGTTTATACGCCGCTTCATATTGTTAAAAAAATCCTTCAAGATTCCGGGTTTTATGATGGTGATCTGGCCCACAAAAAAGTCCTGGATCCTGCTTGCGGCGATGGAAGATTTCTGGTTCCTATCGTTGAACACATTATCAAGACGACTCCTTCGCACCAACTTACTGATCGCCTAAACCAGATTTATGGCTGGGACATTGATCCGGATGCTTTGGAAAGTTGCAGGAAAAATTTGGATGCGCTGACCGATCCATTGGGTCTTAGTATCAACTGGAATCTAAAACTTTGCGATGCGCTCAAACAATTTCGAAAGCGTTTGAAGTTTGATTTTATCTTTGGGAATCCGCCCTACATTCGCATCCAGCATCTCCCGATAACGCAAAGAACATTTATTCAATCTCTCTATTCCTTCTGTAAAAAAGGCTCTACGGATGCATATATGGCGTTTTTCGAGCTAGCCGTAAAATTGCTTTCTCCTGGCGGAACCTGCGGATTTATCACGCCCAATGGCTTCTTAACGTCCGAAACAGGGAAACCGCTTCGCTCCTATTTTCAGCAGAATCGAAATTTGAAGCAGATTACCAATTACGGCTCCGTTCCCATTTTTGGCAATACAGCAACTTATTCGGCGATCGTGATCTTTGGAAATTTGGATCAAGCGCAGTTCACATTTGAACAATGTGAAAGCGCTGATTTACAATGCAGAAAAAGAGATATTCACTTTTCCGAACTTCCTGAATCAAAGCCCTGGCAGTTGTCCATGAAGCGTTCTGAGCACATTAATGGGCAACGATTAGGCGACATATGTCAGATTTCCGTGGGCCTTACCACATTAGCTGATGCATATTACTTGTTTACGATCATTCGGGAGGACTCAAATCTTGTTTATGCCCAAAACAAGAACGGTATGCAGATTTACCTGGAAAAAAACATCCTTAAACCCATCATTAAGGCTTCTAAGTTGAAGTCTTCGGCGGATCCGGTGACAGAATATATTTTGTTCCCATATCAGAAAGATGCTGCTGGCAAACAGCGCATTATACCTGAAAATGTCCTTCAAGATCAATTTCCTCAAACTTTTTCCTATTTTCTTAAAGTAAAATCTGCCCTGGATCGTCGTGATAATGGGAAGGTCAATGCAGTTGCATGGTATGCATTTGGCCGTGCGCAGGGATTGGACAACACATTTGGTAAAAAAATTGTGTTTTCGCCGATGAACCGCGCACCGAATTTCGTGCTTTATGAAAATCCCGTCGTGACTGTTTATTCGGGATATTTTATAAAATATGATGGCGATTATGAAGCGCTCTTGACCCAACTCAACTCCCCACGAATGGCCGAATTTATCGAGGTAGCTGGTCGTGATTTCCAGGGTGGATATAAAGGTTATAACAAAAAGATCATCGAGAATTTTATAATAACCTTGCCTGAATAGCTTGAAACAGTGAATTTTATTGAATTTATTTAATCTCAAAAAATCGATAAATAAACGAACGTTCATTTATATTTGTGGTGAAATTTGATACTTTATGAATTGAGAACCAGAGACATCAACAAAGAAACAGTCATTCGGGAAAAGGCGATTGAAATGATCGTCGATCAAGGATTTGAAGGCTTAAGCATGCATAAGTTGGCGAAAGCGGCAGGCGTTTCGGTGGCGACAATTTACATTTACTTCAAAGACCGTGAAGACCTGATCCAGCAGCTGTATGCCGAGGAAATGCAAAAAATGGTGGAGGCCACCTTACGCGATTTTGATCCCGAATCCCATTTCGACGACGGCTTGAAAGTGCAGTGGCTTAATCGGATGAATTACTGTTTCGAGAATCCATACAGCATGTTTTTTACGGAACAAGTCAAGCATTCGCCCTTGGTCGACCGCTCTAATATTGACACGCGGTTCCTGAATGCGATGCACCGGTTTGTAAATCGGGCTATTGAAAGAAACGAAATCATTCCTTTGCCGGTTGAAATTTACTGGTCAATTGCTTTCGCCCCGCTGTATCAATTAGTGAAATTTCACATTGCGAAATCAAGTATGCCGGGTCGGCCACTATTTGTTTTGAATGAAGAGAAGATAAATCTGACGCTAGGCCTGGTTATCAAAGCTTTAAAACCTTGAAACAGCGAGTTTTGGCTGTCTTTAAATTAGCTCACATGAAAAATAATCTCAACAAACAGGAATTTATATTGGTATTCCGCACCAACATAAACCGCAAAAAGCATGTTAAGTCCCTGACTCCGCTTCTCAACGGCTGCTCGGAAATCATCAAATGGAACATTGACCTATCGGATTGTGACAATGTCCTGCGCATTGAAGCGACGCATCCGCATCATGAACCAGTCATTCACCTGGTGACCACTGCGGGGTTCAACTGCGAAGAATTAACTGACTAGAAACCAACCACACCTTATGACAGAATCTAAACCAAGCACATTTTCGGGCTATGAAAAGTTTATTATAGCCATTTTAGCCACATTACAATTCACGATCGTACTGGATTTCATGGTGCTTTCGCCATTGGGATATATTTTACTCGACAAGCTCGACATCTCTACGAGCCAGTTCGGGCTCGTGGTGTCGGCCTATGCATTCAGCGCGGGCGCGGCCGGCCTGCTTACGGCAGGGTTTGCTGATAAATTTGATCGTAAAAAGATGCTCCTGTTCTTCTATACGGGCTTTATTATCGGTACGTTTTTATGCGGCATCGCTCCTACTTATCACTTCTTGCTCATGGCGCGCGTTTTTACCGGCCTGTTCGGCGGCGTCATCGGGTCTATCAGTTTTGCCATTATCACAGATTTGTTCCCGATTAATGCGCGCGGGCGTGTCATGGGATTCGTGCAAATGGCCTTTGCCAGCAGCCAGGTTCTGGGTATTCCAATCGGACTTTACCTTGCAAAGGAATTTAGCTGGCATGCCCCGTTCCTGATGATCGTCGGGTTGAGCCTGATTGTAGGTTTCCTTATTGTGACTTACATGAAACCGATTAACGCACATTTAAAAATCCAGACGCAAAGCAATGCATTCCAGCATTTGGGAAAAACATTATCCCGCACGGAATATCTTCAGGGTTTTGCAGCGACCACATTACTAGCCACCGGAGGTTTCATGCTGATGCCGTTCGGGACAGCCTATGGAGTCAACAACCTCGGCATTCAGGAAGCACAACTTCCTACCTTGTATATGATCACCGGACTTTGCATGCTGGTCTTCAGTCCATTCATCGGGAAGCTTAGCGACAAGATCGGGAAGTACAAAGTCTTCCTCGCGGGCTCTGCAATTACTTGTGTAATGACCCTCATTTATTGCAACCTCAGTGTGACACCACTTTGGATTATTATCATTTTGAATGTGCTCCTATTCGTAGGAATAACCGGCCGAATGATCTCCGCATCGGCGCTGATGACGGCAGTTCCCGAGCCGCAGGACCGCGGTGCATTTATGGGAATCAACTCATCCATCCAGCAAATCGCAGGCGGCCTCGCCTCCCTCCTCGCAGGGTTCATCGTTTCAGAAACCAGCACCGGATTTATTGAACATTACCCAACATTAGGCAATGTGGTGGTTATTGCTGTTGTAGTGACCGCGTTATTGATGTATCGGATTCATCGGTATGTTACAGCGAAGTTGCTGGCGAGCTCGGCGGAAAGTGTTGTGAAGCCTTCTGTTTAAACAATGATGTTACATCCCCTGTCAGCCTGAGCGGAGCCGAAGGCGCGTCCACCTAGCAGTAGCGCGCCTTCGACTCCGCTCAGGCTGACAAGGCTTACTTCTTGCAAATCAACGAGATACACTCTCTATAAAAATAAATTCATATAATACTTATCATTCTTTTAAAAAGATCTATACATTTACAACGCAAAAAACTTTTGAGACATTTTATTTATAAAGATTAGGCATAAAATTATTTTACGTTTATTTACGTATCAAACTGGAAATAAACTATTATCTTTTTATACTTATAATACTTTTAAATGAAAATCATTAGTATTGTCAACAACAAAGGCGGTGTGGGAAAGACCACTTCGGCTCAGAGTATTGCTGCCGGTCTCAGCAAATTTGCCAATGCAAGGGTGCTGGTAATTGATCTGGATGCGCAGGCTAGTCTTACCAAAAGTTTCGGCATTCAGCATGCAGGACTTAAAAAAGACAGTGGCTCGTTCATCACAGGCGAATATGAATTTGATGAGATCGTAAAGCGGGTTGTGGATATTGATGTGTTGCCTGGATCGGCAGAATTGATACACCGAGAAGACACCATTAAGGCGGCTCCTGTATTTCCATTCAACCTGAAAATTGCATTGGAAAAAATCAAGGACCGTTACGATTTCGTGATCATCGACTGCCCGCCTGCATTGTATGGGAATACGCGGTTGGCCCTGGTTTCGTGCCACCAGTACTATGTCCCTTTGCAGGCTGAGTTTTTGAGTTATGAGGGTCTTCGGAATTTTCTGGTTTATTCTGCGGAGATCAAAAAGATTAGCCCGAACACAAATCTCGGTGGTGTTTTTGCGACAAGATACAACCCTAAAATCAGAAAGAAGATCAGCCATGAACTGATCAACGCGACGAAAGAACAATTGGGCGATGTTTTCATGGCATCTTATATCCGGGACAATATTGCGCTTTCCGAAGCGCAGGCAAACGGAACAACCATATTTGATTACGCACCGAATAGCAATGGTGCCGAAGATTATTACAAACTGACACGAGAAATTTTAGAACGAATTAATAACTGACACGATGGCTAAGGAAAGGAAATTCGATTTTGCGCCGCTTCCGCGGGTTGCTGACATTCAGGAGGAGGTTGATAACAACAAAACCAATGAGGTTGCAGACGGAGCGCCTACGAAAGTAACATTTGATTGTGACTACATTTTAATGGAAAACATGAAAGATTACGGTTACTGGGAAGGCCTAACGCAAAAAGATATCATTCTTGAATCCTTAAAGCTGTATTTTCAGGACAAAGAGATCCGCCCAAGACCAGACAAAATTAGAAACCGCACAAAAGTAGGCCGCAAGCCAAAGTCGGTTAGTGAGTAAGATGATCACATCCCCTGTCACACTGAGGCTGTCACACTGAGCGGAGCCGAAGTGCGTTACTGCTAGCAGAAGCGCACTTCGGCTCCGCTCAGTGTGACAGCGGATGTAACAACTCATCATCCTACTCAATCAGCAGCTTCCCGGAAACCTCTTTCCCACCATTGCTGAATTTGTATAAATACAATCCCGTCGTTCTATTCAGATTCAGTTCGGTTTGCTGCTCGAACTGCTTCTGCATTACTTTTCTGCCTTGAATATCGAACAGCGTGAACAGTGATGCTCCTGCCAGCTTCGTAGTGACTTTCACAAAACCTCTTGCCGGATTAGGTGAAACCTGTACAAGTGCATTGGCTGGATTTTCAACAGCTAATATCGGCGCTACTTTCACTTCCGTTGTCGCGGTGTCTGCACAGCCATTTCCGTCTACTACCCGAACTTCATAAACGCCCGAATTCTTGACAGTTGCATTTTCGATCCGTGCCGTCTGGGTTTGGGATTTAAAATCTTCCGGTCCTTGCCAGGAATAATTGATGCCTCCGTTGGCCGAAAGTTCAATGGTCTCTTTTTCAAAGTATGGGCCTGTATTGGTTGCGGTGGCTTTTGGCTGTTCAAAGACGATGACCTTTGCTTTTAATGTTGAATCAGGCTGGCCTAGCGTTTTGCATGTTACAGTGTAGTCAGTTGTTGCCTTTGGGCTTACATTAATAGACAACCCAGCTTCACCTGTGGACCAGGAAACATTTCCGGCGCAGCCCGATGCAGTGAGCAAGCTAAACGCACTCGGACAAATGCCTGGATCAGAAATTTTTACCTTAAAGACAAGCGGCGCATTGCTTTTGACCAAAGCCCATTGAACCGTTTTAGTACGCTCATTCGCCCTGTCATCCCGTCTGCTTAGCAATGTTGAGTCAAACACCGAGGCAACTAAGGTGCCCGAATTTTCCTCCATATCAGTCACATTTAAGCTTATTTCGCTTCCGGTCCTGATCAACTTTCCGTCCAGCGACCATGTTACTTTCAAGCTGTTGGGCTCGGGCTCGACCAGGGTTAATTTGAATGTTTTGGGTTGATCCGAAAGCACGATTCCCTGCGATGGCTCAGGCAAAACCTGGTCAATCGGACTTACATATTGCAAAATCCGCTCAGCTGTGGCCTCTTTACAAACTGCACAAAATGATCGGTCGAGATATTCCATCAGGCAGTTGGCGTGCGTTGGCTTAAACCATTTGGCGGCCTCGCCTTCGCCGTGTGGGAATATACCAATGTTCGTTTCATCCAGCCAGTTCTTCCATTTTATTGTTGCCGGATCGGTAATGGCTGTCATATTAGGAGCCTCCCAGCCATATTGCGGCCCCGCCCAGTATTCATCATTCAGAAAAGAAAAAGTATGTCCGATTTCGTGAACGCCAATGGTGTTCGCAGCAGAATGCAATGTATGGACCGCAATGCCACCGCCCGAACCGCCATAGAATGGTGTGTTAACCAGCATAACGACCAAATCGGCCGTCGGAAAGTTAAAAGCCAGCACATTCGTGAGATTCTGATAGTTTTGGACAACAACGAGCCGATGAATGTATTCGCCAAATGTCGTCCCATAATAAGTCTCCTTCTTACCGACAGGCTGATCGGGATACGCGTCTGGTGCATTGCCCGGATTGCTTACGCCACTCTCCCTGGACGGTGTTGCAATAGAGAAAAAGTTGAAATAGTTGCGGTAAACATTGTACGGCGCGTAGTTGAGAAAGAAATCCGCAAATTTCCTGGCCTCTTCCGTAAACTTCGGAAGTTCGGCCTGCGTAAAACCGTCTCCCAGAATAACAACATTAACCCTGTTATCGATGGAGCCATGTTTATAGATAGTGTCGACCTCAAAAGTTTGAGAGAAGCAGGCAAAAGATGAAATTAAAAATAATACGAGGGTAAAAAATCTGGCCATCTATTCTAAGTTAAGTGTGTAGATTTTAATGTTTTCTTTTCCAGGCATAATGCTGTATAATTCGATCTTTTTTAGGCCATTTTCATTTTGAATGCGAACAGAAAGTATGCCCTCCTTTGCATTTAAATTCTGTTTGGTCAATCGTCCGTCCTCGCTGGCAACCTCTACGGACTTGTAAAGCGGATGCTCGAAAACCAATTCGTTTTCCATATCATTAACCGGATAGCGCGGGATTACAATGATCCGATACGGACTATGAACAGGCGCAGTCAAATTTCTCAGCTTCCCATTTCCTGAAACTGCATTAACCAGCTCAACCGTTTCCATTTTCCCTTTCCCTTTACTAATCTTGAAATCCAGGAAAAGAATGTGGTTTGCCGCATTAGGATCAAAATTTCTGACCTGCCGGATCGAAAGTGTCGATTCAGCAGTTTTGCAGCCCGTTAGTGCAACGCCAATAATCATTACAAGCAGAAAGTAAATTTTGCACATCATAACTTTTGACACAAAATCCCTTAAAACGGTTGCACTGCGCATTGCCTAAGTAAGGATGCTTTTTACCACATGGCCATGCACATCCGTGAGCCGGAACCTTCTACCTTGAAATTTATAAGTCAACTGTTCGTGGTCAACGCCCATTAAGTGCATTAATGTTGCCTGAAAATCATGCACATGGACAGGATCTTTTACAATATTATAACTAAAATCGTCCGTCTCACCGAAACTGATTCCCGGCTTCACTCCCGCCCCGGCCATCCACATAGTAAAGCAGCGTGGGTGATGGTCGCGGCCGTAATCATCGGCGGTAAGTTTGCCTTGTGAATAAACGGTGCGCCCGAACTCTCCACCCCAAACAACCAATGTATCGTCCAGCAAACCCCTGCGTTTCAGATCCATGATCAATGCAGCCGTCGCCTGATCTGTGTTTTTACATTGTTGGGCAATGCTTTTGGGCAGTCCGCCATGGTTGTCCCAGCCCTGGTGATAGAGCTGCACGAACTTGACATCCTTTTCCAAAAGCTTGCGGGCGAGAATGCAATTGGCTGCATAAGTCCCTGCATCACGGCCGTCCGGCCCATACAAATCGAAAACCTCATCCGGTTCACCGGCAGTATCCATCACTTCCGGCACGGATGTCTGCATCCGGAAAGCCATTTCATACTGCGCAATGCGCGCGTCCACTTCCGGATCGCCGTAGGGCTCATTTTGCAGTTGATTCAGCTTTGCCAGATAATCCAGCATTTCCTTCCGGTCGGCGCCGTCATAGCCTTCGGGATTATTCAGGAAAAGCACCGGATCTTTCCCCGACCCGAACTGAACGCCCTGGTGTTTGGAAGGCAAAAAGCCGTTTCCCCAGAGCCTGGCGTACAAAGGCTGATCTTTTGCACCATTTTTTGAAACCAAAACAATGAATGATGGCAGATTCTGATTATCGGTCCCTAACCCATAACTAACCCACGAACCGATAGACGGCCTGCCCGGGAGCTGATTGCCCGTTTGGAAAAAAGTGATCGCCGGATCGTGGTTAATGGCCTCGGAATAAACGGATTTGATCATACACAACTCATCCACAACCTTGGCAGTATGCGGCATCAACTCACTCACCCAGGTGCCGCTTTTGCCATGCTGGTTAAATCCATAAACCGACGGGACCACTGGCAAAGAACTCTGGTTCGCGCTCATGCCCGTAAGCCTCTGCCCTTTCCTGACTGAATCTGGCAAGTTCTGGCCGGCCATATTCACCAGTTTTGGCTTGTAATCGAATGTTTCAAACTGTGAAGGGCCGCCCGCCATGAACAGGTAAACCACCCGTTTTGCCTTAGGCGCAATGTGTGGCAGCGCTTTCAGGACTTTTTCTTCCAATGCTGCCGCCCCTTCGGTGGTGGCGGCCGCATTGGAACCAAAGAGCTTTTGCGAACCAAATAGCGATCCCATCGCCAGCGCGCCCAGTCCCAGCGAGGTTTTAACCAGGAAATTCCGCCTTTCCAGCTTTTTATTTAGTATATCAAATTCAGGGCTATTGATCCTGAACGGTTCTTTATGATGGTCTTCCATGGTTCATCGCTTGGTTAGGGATGCATCCGAATTCAATATCGTGCTTGCTACAACTGCATTAGCCGCGATTTGGGTCAAATCCATTTTTTTGTCAATAACAAACTGCCCTTGCGCCAGCCAGCCCATCGCTTTTCCGGGTTCCTTGCTAAACTTTTCGACCTGCTTTTTTTGCAGATCCATCAAAAGCACAACTTCCATCGGCGAAGGCTTTCTGCCTGTCAATCTTCGGTAACTCATTATAATGGCATCATTTGTATTCTTCATTGCAGCCATTTGCTGCCCCATCACTTTCATGGCTTCGTTGAATGTCGGATCATTCAATGTGACAAGCGCTTGCAGTGGGGTGTTGGTTTTTTGACGCCTTACCACGCAAAAACTACGCGACGTGGCATCGAATGTGGCGAGCGTAGGATTTGGGACGGATCTTTTGGTGATCACATATAAGCTCCGCCGGTAGACTGCGTCGCCTGAATCCCGCTGATAACTTGTATTATTAATCTCCCAAAGCCCATCCGGCTGATAAGGCTTGACGCTCTTTCCGCCTATTTTTTTATTGATCAATCCGCTCGCTGCCAATGCATTATCCCGGATCATTTCGGCGGTAAGCCGGTTGGCAGGACTGTGCGAAAACAACCGGTTTTCTGGGTCTTTTTCGCGAACTTCCTTCGAAACGTCCGAGCGCTGCCGGTAAGTGGACGACATGACAATCAGCTTGTTAAGCTCTTTCACATTCCATCCCGATTCCTGAAAACGAATCGCCAGCCAATCCAGCAATTGAAGGTGGCTGGGCATCTCTCCCTGGTTACCAAAATCTTCCGTTGTATTCACCAACCCGGTGCCAAAGAAGTTCTGCCAGAACCGGTTCACCGCCACCCGGGCCGTCAGCGGATTATCCCTACTCGTCAGCCACTGCGCGAGTCCATATCTGTTTTTGGGTAAATTATCAGGGAACGCCAAAATTGATTTCGGCGTATTAGGAAAAACCTCTTCCCCGAAAGAATCGTAATTTCCGCGCAGCAAAATGTGCGCCTTTTTCCGATTTGGCATTTCCTGCATCACCATTAATTCCTTGATATGCTCCGTAGAATCAGCCAGCGCAGTCCGGGTCTTTTGAAGATCCATTTCCGCTTTGGTAACCGATTGAGAAACAGCCGATAAATAATATTCTTTCAACACCTTTCGCTGCTCGTCCGTCCATGCGGTTTGATCTATGGAAAGAATCAACTTCCAATCATTTTTTGCTGCCAAAATGCCGATTTCAAACGGGGTTAACGCCCGGTTGTACACTACTATATCGTCTGCCAGACCATTCTTAAAACCATTACCGCGCCACCAGGCACCAATTTGCAGGCCGGGCTGCATTTTAGAATTGAATAGAATATCTTTTGTCAGCTGATCCATTTCCGTAACCATCGCCATTTCTGCACCATCCATAAACAGCTTAAAGCCCGCGGCTTTCGACGATCCGTCATAAGTGATTGTCAGCTGGATCCATCTATTTCTCGGCACATTGTCTTTCGAAACTTTTGTAATCGCATTTGAAGGCGAAGTATGCGCCATATTCAGTTCCAGCTTATTATTTTTCAGATAAAGATGATAGCCGCGGTAATTATAAAGTCGCTCCGCCTGACTCTTATGCAAAATCACCCCCTCCTTCATTTCCTCAGGAACATTCACCCAAATACCGATGCTGAAAGGTTCCGACTTTCTGAAAACGCCGATTTGATTTAGATCCAAAAATACATCACCGTCAAATCGCATGGCATAACCATCTCGATTTGTCACAAAAACCGGCTTTCCGCCAGGCTGGCCCGCCTCCCGTTTCATCACTGCCTTTTCCGCCTGATTGACCTCATTGGATAAACCTTTACTGCTTAATGCGCCTTTATCAAACGAAAAATGTGCCTGTAAGCCCGCAGACGGAATTCTTTCACCCGCCAACTTCCGCAAACCAGCACTGCTGAGCCACTTCTCGAAACCAGCGTGATCACTGTTTTTCATTTGCACGACAGCCTTTTCCAGTTCCATTTCCTGCGATTTCAGGAATTTCAGCATTTTCTCCTCCGCATCGGTCGGTAACATGAGCGTTGGTGTGGGAAGCGCGTCGTCCCAGGAAATTTGTCCCGCTTCTTTTACATTATTAAAAAAGCTGAAAAGCTCGTAGTAGTTTTTTTGGGAAATCGGATCGTATTTATGGTCATGACATTTTGCACAACCTACTGATAATCCAAGCATTGCATCGCCGAATGTATTGGTGCGGTCTACGACATACTCCGTTTGAAACTCTTCCTCAATGATCCCACCCTCCATATTCTGCTGATGGTTCCGGTTGAATGCAGTAGCGATCAGCATTTCTTTCGTAGGTTTCGGCATCAAGTCGCCGGCAAGCTGCCAGTGCAGAAATTGATCATAGGGCAAGTTCCGATTGAATGCGCCGATAACCCAGTCGCGGTAAGGCGACATGTCACGGAGACGATCCACAGTGTAGCCATGCGAATCCGCAAAACGCGCCAGATCCAGCCAGTCGACAGCCATTTTTTCGCCATAATGTGGTGAGTTCATGAGCCGGTCAACCTGTTTTTCATAAGCATTGGCCGACTGGTCATTCAAGAAGCCATCCATTTCTGCAATGGATGGAGGCAATCCGGTTAAATCGAGTGATAACCGACGCAACAACAGCTCTTTATCTGCTTCGGCGGAAGGTTTGAGATTTTCGGTTTCCAGCTTAGCCAGGATAAAATGATCGATCTGGTTTTTGACCCAATTAACATTTTTGACGTCTGGCATTTCCACTTTTTCAGGCTTCTCAAAGGCCCAATGTGGCTTGTAAGCAGCGCCTTCTTCGATCCATTTGATCAAAATTGCCTTTTCCCTGGCATTCAAACTCAAATGCGATGCCGGCGTCGGCATCATATAGTCAGGATCGCCTGAAAGAATGCGGTGGAATACTTCGCTGTTTTTCAGGCTGCCCGGGTCAATCGCCACTTTTCCTTTATTTTCCGGAAGATCACTATATGCAGCTTCCTGTAAATCAAGCCTTAATCCGGCCTTTTGTTTGGCTTTATCCGGTCCGTGACAGGCGAAGCATTTGTCGGACAGCACCGGTTTCACATGCTGATTATAATCCAGGTTTTCCGGCAGTTCCTCATACGCAAGCTGTACATCCTGAGGCAGCTCAGGTCCGCAAGCCAGCATTCCCAAGACGCATGACGCAAATAATATGGCTTTAACCGAGATAGTCATACCGATTTTAGTCATTTTAAAAATAGGATTCAAAGTTTAATCCTAATTATTTCTCTAATCTCCATATATACGATACGAGTGTCTAAATCAGGCTATGCATCTGCATGCTTATCATCCCACACTTCCATCTGTCCCAGCGCTTCATCCATCCCGTTTAATCAAGCCTTTATCATAATTTACTATAAGGTTTTTTTATTCTGTTGCATTTTTATGGTGCAAATACAATCCTATAAAAATGAATAAACTTTTTCTAGCTTCAATCATCATTCTGGCCACCTTCGTTTCTCCTGCAATTGCACAATTTCCAGGTGCCGGCGGAACCGCCCAGCCCAAGGCACTGCCCGGAACTGCGGGCGACCAAACTCCGAAAGGAAACGCAAAACTATCCGGCGCAATCGTTGACTCTTCATCCGCAAAAGGCATTGAATTCGCAAGCATTGCACTTTATAACAAAGCAACCGGCCAGGCTGTGGACGGAACAGTAGCCGATGAAAAAGGAAAATTCACATTATCCAAGCTCGCAGCGGGCGATTACAAGGTCTTGATTTCATTTATTGGATTTGTAAATAAAACAATAGACAACATTGCAATCGGGAAAGGCCAGGAACTGTATCTTGGCGTAATCACCCTATCATCCAATACGAAAACTTTGAACGAAGTTACGGTTACCGGACAAGCTGCTTTGATAGAAGAAAAAGTTGACAGGCTTGTTTATAATGCAGAAAAGGACATTACGGCAAAAGGCGGCGATGCGACGGATATTTTGAGAAAAGTGCCGTTACTAACAGTCGACCTGGACGGTAATGTGTCTTTGCGCGGAAGCCAGAACATTCGCGTGCTGGTGAACAACAAACCGAGCACGATCATTGCCAACAGCGTTGCAGACGCATTGAAGCAAATTCCTGCCGATCAGATCAAAACAGTGGAAGTGATCACAAGCCCATCGGCCAAATACGATGCAGAAGGTTCAGGCGGGATCATTAACATTATTACCAAGAAAAACAGCTTGCAGGGATTGAACCTGAATGTGGACTCCGGCATTGGAAACAGAGGATCTATTCTTTCACTGAATGGTGGTTACCGCAAAGGAAAGGCTGGTTTCACCATCGGTGGTTTCGGACGTGGGATGTACAATACGATCACGAAAACAAACCTCGAACAGACCAGCATTGTCGACAACGTTTCCACGGTAACGCGCCAAACGGGCGACGGATCAAGCCGTGGGTTATTTGGAAATTACAACCTTGGATTTGATTATGATCTGGCCAAAAATCAAAGCATTACGGCCGGTGTGCGCTATGGAGTCCGGAATTTCCGCAGCCAGCAGGACCTGATGACACGCATTATGAAAACGGGTGAAATGGACTTCAACACCGCCCGCAATGTGGATGCAAAGAATCTTTCGGGAACGATTGATGCGAACATTGATTACCTGCATACTTTCAAACCACAGCAGGAATGGAGCATTTCGACGCTTTACAGCCGAAACGATCTGACCAACGACTTTGACGCAGATATCCTGAATGGCAGCAGCGAATTGGTTAACCGTCAGCGCAACCTGAACAAAAGCATCAACCAGGAGTTTACATTCCAATCTGATTATCAGACACCTATCAAGAAAAACCAGTTGCTGGAATTTGGTGGAAAAGCTATTTTCAGAGAGGTTACCAGCGCATACAACTTCCTGATCGCTGAACCAACCGGCGACTTCCGTCCCGAACTGGATCAGCCCGCGGGAGATTTGACCTATCACCAGAACATTGCGGCTGGTTACAGTTCCTACACTTATACAACCAAAAAGCGTTATACTTTCAAAGGAGGTTTGCGTTACGAGCATACATTTATCGATGCAAGCACCAATGAAGGAACTGTGGGCGTAGGAAATTATGGCGTGCTTGTGCCGAGTGTAAATGCTTCCAAAACTTTCAAAGGAACAACATTAAAACTGGGTTATAACCGCCGGATCCAACGTCCCGGATTACAGCAGCTGAACCCGAACTTCAACTCGGCCAACCCGCAGAACATTACCATCGGTAACCCCGAACTGAGACCCGAGCTGACAAACAATTTCGAGTTAGGCGTTAGTAAAAACATCAAAAAGACGTTTGTGAATGCCACTTTCTTTGGCCGCGTCACCAACAATGCCATCTCGCAAGTGCGCCAGCCATCCGATACGCTTGAAGGAGCCATTATTACCACCTATGAGAATATTGGAAAACAACACGCTTATGGTGTAAACATTTTCGCGAACGTGGCTGCCACTTCCAAGATCAGCTTCGGGATCTTCTCCAACATGTATTATGCCACGCTGACTGGTCAGACATTGGAAAAAGGTGTTACACGGAAGTTGGAAAATACAGGTTTTGTAGTGAGCGGAGGGTTGTTTTCTCAGGCAACATTTAAGAACGGCTGGGGCGCACAAGCATTCGGATTTATGCAGGGAAATACGGTCCAGCTGCAAGGTTACCAGGGCGGTTTCGGATTTTATACCGTGGGTGTGAAAAAAGAATTTGCGGATAAAAAAGCAAGCGTTGGACTTGCAGCCGAAAACTTCCTGAGCAGACGTTTTAAAATGCACACCGAGCTGAAATCGCAGGAATTCAACCAGGTAAACGACATTTACATGTACAACCGCGGCATCAGGCTGACATTTACATACAAAATCGGGAAAATGACTATGGACGCACCAAAACGCAAGGCGAAATCGGTTAACAACGACGATGTGAAAAGCGAAGGCGGCGGACAGCAATCCGGTCCGGCTCCGGCAGGTGGCGGAACACCCCGGTAGTAATTTAACTATCAATACTTTAAGAAGATACAAGCTACTTACTCCAAATAAACTTACATATGAAAACAACCAAATTGTTCGTCGCTGTTGCAGCGGCATTGATCTCGGCAAGCACCTTTGCGCAAACTGTCGATGAAATCGTGGATAAGCATGTGGCTGCGCTTGGCGGAATGGATAAAATTAAAGCCGTTAACACGGTTATCACCGAACGTTCACTGGCTGTTCAGGGAATGGAAATCCCAACGAAAACGATTCTTGTGGTGGGCAAATCGCTTCGCAATGAATCGACTATTATGGGCAATTCAATGGTGCAGGTTGTGGACGATTCCAAGGGCTGGATGATCCGTCCGGCACAAATGGGCGGAACGGGCGAGCCTGAGGATATGCCTGCCGATCAGCTGAAACAACAGATTGCATCCCTGGATCCGTTTGGCGGCCTTGTTAACTATAAGGAAAAGGGCAACAAAGTGGAGCTTGTCGGCAAAGAAAAACTGGACAAGAAAGATGTGTATCACCTGAAAGTAACTTCGAAGGAAGGCACATCAATGGACGAATATCTGGACGCGGAAACATTCCTGGTTAGTAAGGTAAAAGTGGACATGAATGGGCAGAGCGGCGAGATCGAGCTTTCGGATTACAAGGAAGTGGAAGGCGTTAAATTTCCCAACATCATGGACATTACCAACGCGCAAATGGGCACAATGTCGTTCATTACCAACAAAGTATCCGTAAACACGCCTGTGGACTCAGCTGTTTTCAAGAAACCGGTAAAATAGAATCTTAAAGTTGCATATCGAAAAGGCATCGGGATATTATTCCGGTGCCTTTTTTGCTTCCCGGCAACCTGGCTGGATTGTTGGTGAAACAAATAAATTGGGAGCAAAGTAAAATAGAGACAAAAAAATCTTAATATTTACTTATTAAGCCAATATTAGTACCCTGCCAGATCGTGGTCGTTTGAATATGTGTAAATGTTTAAAAGTCGTTGTCATCCTGCTTGCATTCCAGTTTGGATACGGGATGATCAACTTGTGCCTTGCCCAATCTTACGGACTTGGTTTTGAAAGTTTTGAATCGGTGCAGGATAAAAGGACCGGCCTGGATCTTTCGCCGGACGGGACATTATGTTTTGATAAAAATTTCGAGCTGTCCTTTGAGGTTTCTTTTCTCAAACACAAAAAAAATTACTTCGGCTACATTGTCCGTCTTATCGAAAACGACCAGAAGAACATTGACATTCTCTATGACAACTCTTCTTTGAATAAAGACCGCTTTAAGGTGGTTATAGGCGATAAATTTTCCAAGATTGCCTTTGATATCAGCGAAAACGCGCTTTACCAGCATTGGAACAAAATAAGGCTGGTGTTTGATAAAAGCACTGGCACGCTTACGGTTTTCAGCCGGACGCAACAATTCAGGCAGGCAGTTGCTTTGGAGAAAAATGGCTGTTTCAAGATTCTCTTTGGGGCAAACAAATACAAAAACTTCAATACGACGGACGTTCCGCCGATGAAAATCCGGAATGTGGCCATCAGCGAAAACGGCAGTGAAAAATACCGGTGGAATCTGGATGAAATGGCCGGGGTTAAAGCAATTGGAACGACAAAAAATACAGATGGCCTCGTTACGAATCCCTTATGGATCAAAAAGATGCATCACGAATGGCAGCCATTGCAAACGTTCCTGGTGCAAGGCCCGGCCCGCGTTACCTGCGACCAATCAACCGGGATCGTTTACGTGGCTGGAACCGATACATTGACATCCTACCACATTTCTAACAACCTGACAAAGCGCATTCCGCATGAGAACCAGCCACTTTTTATGGACAATCAGGTGTTTTATGAGAAATCAAAAAACCGGATCTATAACCTTTTTATCAACGAAAAACAGGTCGCCAGTTTTGATACGATCGGCCGCAAATGGGACAAAAACAATGTAAAGGCCGAATTGAAAACGCATTTCCTGCATGCCAATAAATTTTACTCCAAAACGGATTCAACGATTTATATACTAGGCGGTTACGGCCATCTTGAATACAAAAACATTATTCAAAAATATAAGCCGGCAACCGGACAATGGTCGCAAGCGAGCCCGCAAGACAGTGTTTTTTCGCCGCGTTATCTGGCGGCCGCAGGCGAGGCAACGGGCGGTGCGTACATAATGGGCGGATATGGCAGCATTACCGGCAGGCAAATTCTGAACCCGAGAAACTGGTACGATCTCATTTATTTTAATACCAAAACCGGGACATTTAAAAAAATATATGAGCTGAAAGCTCCTCAGGAGGATTTTGTATTTGCCAACTCCATGATCGTCCGGGAAAAAGAAAACGCATATTATGCGCTGATTTTCCCAAAAGACAAATTCAACTCTGAGTTACAGCTCATCACCGGATCGCTTTCGAAGCCAGAATACAAGGCCGTCGGCTCAAAGATCCCTTTCGAATTCATTGATACGGAATCATTTGCAGACCTGTTTTTCGATGAATCGACAGACAGGTTTGTCGCAGTAACCCTATTCCGGACAGACAAAAACCAGACAAAAGTCTCGATCTACTCCCTCTTCTCCCCGCCATTAGCAAAAGTTCCCACTATTGCGCAGGCTTCTGCGAAGCCAGGAAATATGTTCTGGATCATCGGAGCGGCGGTGGCCGTGATTGCAGGGATATATTTTTACAAAAGGCGTAAACCCGTTGAAACGGTTCAAACAACTCTTCCTATTCCTGCCGAAAAACATCCGGACATGGAGGCTGGCCTTGCAACCGTTCCTGTCATTAACATTCCTGAAAAAAGCATTGAAACGAAGGTCCTTCCGCTTCATAGCAGCATTATGCTCTTTGGTAACCTGCAATTGTTTGATGATGAAGGGACTGAGATTACAAGGTTATTCACGCCTTTGTTGAAGGAGCTTTTCCTGGTAATCCTGTTACATTCCGTGCGCCGGGAAGGGATTAGTTCTGAAAGATTGAAGGAATTGCTTTGGTCCGATAAATCGTCTGAGAGTGCCCGCAACAACCGCGCCGTTAACATTGCGAAGCTGAAAGGGATTTTGGACAAACTCAAATGGTGCCATGTTTCCAAGGAAAGCGGTTATTGGCGCGTCAACATTGATTATGAGCAGATCCACGTCGATTATGCCGAATATTTGAAGCTGGTGTCCGATAAGCGCGTGCTTTCGAAGCAGGACATTGTAGACCTGTCACAGATCAGCAAACGCGGCACATTTCTCGCCGACCTGGAATATGAGTGGCTGGACAGCTTTAAATCTGAAATTTCGAACGAGATCGTCGATGCTTACTTGCGTTATGTTACTTCCGTAAAAATCACGGATGATCCGGAATTTATGATTAAAGTTGCCAATTATATCTTTTATTTTGACCCGGTTAATGAAGAAGCGATGACCATCAAATGCAAGGCGCTGGCGCTTTTGGGCAAGCATTCTCTGGCGAAAACGACTTTTGAGAATTTCGCCAGAGAATACAGCCGGATTTACGGGGAAGAATTTCAAAAGGACATGCCGGAAGTTTTACATTCCTGACCGCCCGTTTCCAAACTTAATTCGGTCTTTCAGGTTTCTTAGCACTGAAACCCGGCTCTCCGTGAAACCATTTGGCGCCTTGTCCGGTGAGCCACAGATAGTGATCCGTTTTCAGATCCGCCTCTATCCCTACGAATTTCCCGCCTGCATTTTCGGGCAATTCACCTTCACGCCGGCATTTGAAAATCGCCGTTCCTTCATCCACCTCGTCGAACATTGCCACGTACAACGCCTCGGCGCCCGAAAGCTTTGCACCTGCAATCTGTTGCCATAAGAAGTCCCCTTTTCCGCGGGGGATCTCGTTATAGAGCGATTTGTCGTTCTTCAAATTACCCCAGCTAAAACCAGGAAAAACGAGCGGCGCGTAATCCACATTGTTGGCCTTGCACCAGGCGATGTCGGCCGGTAAATTAGGTCCCGCAACGCTCGTATACGTGGATGCATTGTAGCGCCCAACTGCCCAGGGCATCACCACATCCACGCTTTTTACAACTGTATGCAGCAAAGTGGAATTTTCCGTATCCTTGCCCAGACTTCTCCAGTAATAAGGCACGCCCAGCAAGATTGAAGCCTTTTTGGTCGGCCCTTTTACTTTTTCAACGAGTTTTTGAATATCTGCAATGGTGTACTTGCGCCCGTCATTGAATCCCACGCCCCAGATCGCCAGCAAAGGCCGGCCGTTATGGCGCAGATATTGCGGATTTTCTTTGTTATCAAAAAGCTTAAATGTGCTTTGCAGCTCCTCCCAATCTTTTACGATAAAATCCATATCCGCAGATGTAGAGCCGCTCAGATCGTACATAATGCTGATCGCCCTGCCATATTTTTTGGAAGCTTTCAATGCATTGGCCAGCACTTTATTAAAATGCTTTTTGCCGCTCTCGCCCTTCACTTCCGACACAAACCGCTGCATATAAACGCCTTCAATGCCATGCTCCTTCATCCACTTGAAATGCAGGTCGACGCTCTCTTCATCGTATGGGCTGTAAATCGGCGCTGTTTCACCGTTTTTGTATTTAAAGGCGGTCTTATACGTTTTAGGATAGTCGCTTACATCCGGCCAAAAGTCGATAGAAGTGGAACCTGGCTCGAACTTGCCACCTTTTTGGTAATGGTGCCAGCCGCGGCCAGCACCATCACCTTCGGCAGTAAACCAGCCCTGGTAACCGGCCATTACCAGTCCTTTGTAGCTCTTAAAAAGCACACCGGTTTCATCATACTTAACTTCCTCAATTGGTTTAGGATCAACAGGTTGCTTAACACCATCCGAACCATTACATCCGAATGAAAGAAAAGGCAAGAGTAAAAGGAATCGAAAAAACTTCATGGTTAAAGGTTTAGTTTAAAATCTTAGTATTGGATGAATTAAAATATTATTAAGCCGATGGATTGAAAAATCATCAAGCCGATGGATTCAAATATTATCAAGCTGATGGATTCAATATCATCAAGCCGATGGATTGAAATCCATCGCAAATAAATGGTCGAGCCTGATGGCTCTTTTCTGCCCAAAGCAGGTTTCTGCCCATAAGAGCCGTCAGGCTCGAAAGACACCCTAACCCTGGATTTTAATCCAGGGCTTTAAAGATCATCAAGCCGATGGATTGAAATCCATCGCAAGAAATGGTCGAGCTGACGGCTCTTTTCTGCCCAAAGCAGGTTCCTCCCCAAAAGAGCCGTCAGGCTCGAAAGGCACCCTAACCCTGGATTTTAATCCAGGGACACCACACCTGACAGCTTTCATCCCGCACATCCTGACAGCTCTCATCTCGCACAGCCTAACAGCGCTCATCTCGCACAGCCCAACAGCTCTCATCTCTCCATCACAAAGCAATCCGCACCGCCTTCGCATAGTTAAACTTGGATTCCGGGGCATCAATAATCGCTCCGACCCGGAAAAAATATTGGTTACCTGTTTTCAAGTTGTTGCTGTTCGAAGGAATATCAATTTCCAGCTTGTACACCTTATTCGGATCCGTCACACCATTGATCTCCGTTTCTGACAAAACAGTCCGCATAGGCTCCCCCACCGACGGTTCAGGATGTGCATAAAGACCAATTTTCCGCACATTGTTGATTACGGTCTGTTGAATTTTGAACGTCGCGATCACCTTGGATCCAGACTTTTCGATTTTCGCATCTTTCAATCGAATGTAAGGCTGCACTTTAAAATCAAGCTGGGTTTCTCCAGCAACGGTCACTTCCTGCGGCTCCGTAGGAACGAAGTTTCCGCGCACCGGTGTAATGGTGTATTGATTCGCGAAGATCAGGTTGTTACGGTATGTCCCATCATTTTTGACGAGCATAACTTGCTTTGTCTGAGAAGCATAACCGTGCTCAATGTATTCAATCGTGCTGCCGCGAATGATGTCCTGCTCCACCGGCTCATTGGTTTCCGCATCCAGGAAAGTTCCGTAAAGCTGCGCATCCGGCGCAGGGTAATTGTCTATTTTACAGCCCGCTGCAAAGAGCATTAATGCCAGCGCGCTTACGTATATCTGTGATTTCACAATTTTTGCGATTTTAGTTTAATGTTTTAATTTATAATCAGATGACTGGCTGAACGGCCTAATACTGCGGATTTTGTACCAATCCATTCGCACCGATACCCGGAACATAGCGGTAATAGTTCTTGTAATCGAATGTTGCCGGGTTTAGCCTTGCAATGTTCTGACGGATGAAAATGTATTTTGCAGGCGTAACACGCAGATCCAGCACCGGAACAAGCGCATGGCGTACCCGGTTGTTGAATAGCGTATGATATTCACGCCTTCTGATCAAATCCCAGAAACGTTTGTTCTCAAAAGCCAGCTCAACCCTTCTTTCCCGGATCACATTATCGATCGTTAAAGGAATGTCTTTGGTATGGCCTGCCCGGCGGCGAATGTCATTCAATGCCTGTGCCCCTTTTGTCGCCGTTCCGGTGCCGCTTTCAACGATGGCTTCTGCGTAATTCAGCAGGATTTCGGCATAACGGAAGTCTGCCCAGTCAGAAACGGTCTGATTCCAGCCCGGCGCAACATTCACGCCCTCATTCAAAAATTTCTTGAAGCTTACGCCTGTGCGGGTGTTATTTCCTCCCCAGGTATCGAAGCCGGAATATTGTGTCCTGTCGGCTGCACCGTATGGATAAATTGTCGCGCTACCAACCTTGATTGGTTCACCGCCAAACAGCTGTGCGCTGCCGTCCGGTTTGATGAAACCCGCCTGAATGATAATCTTCTGGCCTTTCCAGGCAGTTCCCGGCAGTATAGCCGTTGCCCATAAGCGTGCATCCTTATCTTTATAAATTCCAGCAGGATCGTCGTAACGTTTGTAATTCTTGGCAGGATCAAAACCATTGTAATCGCTCACATCATTGCCCGCAACGGTCGTGGTAACCGGTGCACTTTGTCCTGGATTTGTATAACTTTCATAAGCATCGATCAGGTCCAGCGTCGGATTCATGCGGCCTGGGTGCGGCCATCCGTTAGCGGTCTGGTTGGGCTGAAACCAGATGCCGTAATTATGTCCCGTTCCTGAACCTGGACGTGCGTAACCTTTGATGAAAATAGCTTCCGTAGGCGCAATGTTCGGATCTTCGAAAAGCTTGCGATAGTTTTCAGCCGCTTCTTCAGGACTGGCAGGTGAAGGCTTATAAAGCGCAAATTTACCCGATGAGATAATCGCCTCAGAAGCTTTGATGGCAGCCTTATAGTACTCCGCAGCAGCCGATTTTTCCAATCCAACCAGTTTCTGATCCACCGCAGTGCCGGAAATTGGTGCCCTATCTCCATATTTTGCCAGCGAAGCAGCGTGCAATGCAGCCCTGGATTTGAGTGCATAAGCAACCCATTTCGTAGCACGCCTCTCACCGCCAGGCCATGAATCGGCCAGGTTTGCAATGGCTATATCACATTCTTTTAAGACAAAATCCCACGTCTCTTTTTCTGTGCTGCGCGGCACTTTCAGCGCTTCCACATCGCCTTCATATTTCTGAACCGCCGTAATCAAAGGAACGCCGCCGTATCGTTTTACCAATGCAAAATAGGCATATGCACGAATGAATGCACTTTCGCCCACAAGTGCTTTGGTCTCGTCTTCGCTCACATCCAATGTAGGGATAATGTCAATCAGGATATTGGTGTCGCGGATGAGCTTATAACCCTGGTCCCACCATTGAAAATCATCATTACCGATAAAATCCCCGAACTCCGTGTGAACCGCTTCGTCGGTGATCATAGCAGGTGCAAATCCACCATTGTTCGGGTCGCCTGTATTCCAGTTGAAACCCTGTCTGAAAAACGTAAAATCCTCGATAGGCAATTGATAATACAAATTCGCCATGTATAATTTGACCCCTTCCGGATTGGAAAAGAGGTTTTCTCCCTGCAATTTATCCAATGGCTGCTTGTCGAGCACATTGTCGCAGCTAATGGCCGTTAGCAGCACAAGGAGCATGAATATATGTTTGGTCAATTTCATTATTTCAGCTGTTAGAATGTAACATTAATACCAAAGTTGTAGCTTCTGGTTACAGGATAGGTAAGCCCCGCGCCAAACAACCCTTCAATTTTTTCAGGATCAAATGGCTTCACGAATGGATCGGCCCAGGTGAAAATGTTGTGCGCATTTCCGTAGATCCGCACGTCATCGATACCGATCTTTTTAAGCCATGCCAGATTGAAAGTGTAACCAAGCTGCGCGCTTTTAAACCGCAGATAAGAAGCATCTTTCCGCCACGCCGAGCTTTCTGCATACATCGCTCCGACATTATAATTGAAACGCGAAGCAGGCCATTTTCCTGGAATCCATTCATTATCACCATCCAGATGCCATCTGTCATAAAAATATTCTGGCGTGTTGCCGCGGAAGGCAAACACCTCAGCATATACTTCGCGGAAACGCACGCTGTATTTTCCCGATCCCTGGAACAATGCTTTGAAGTCAAAACCTTTCCAGGAAGCATTCAATGTCACACCGTAGTACATTTTCGGATCGCCGCCAAAGAACAAAGGCAATGCATCATTCCCATCGATCATGCCGTTTCCGTCCACATCTTTGTATTTAAAATCACCCGGAAGTTCACGTGTGTTACCCAGGTCGCCATTCTGAATCGGCGCATAAATCACCTCATCTTTGTTCTGGAACTGGCCTTCTAACTGATAAGCCCATACGACGTCGTTCCAGCGGTTGGTTGTTCCTGTTTTCCATTTATCCATGCTATTCAGGAAATCACCTCTTTCCACGTAACGGTTCATGGTGCGGGCAAAGTTGAAATTCCCCGAAATGCCATATTTGAAATCGCGGATCTGACCATTGTAAGCTGCTGAAAACTCAATGCCTTGCACCCGGTCGCTGTTCAGGTTTTCGTCTGGTAATGTTCCGCCGAATGTGTTGGGCAATGAAACATTCCTTCTGGCCAGCAAGCCTTTGCGGTCGCGTTGGTAAACATCAAAAGTCAGGTCGATGCGGTTGTCCCAAAGCCCGATGTCTATGCCGACGTCCTTGATTTTCGATTTGAACCAGGTTAGTTGTTCGTTAACAATGGCGGGTGAAGCGGCTCCGGTTGTGTAGTTGCCGTTGGTAAACTCATATCCGCCTCCGCCCGTGAGCGAGAAGCCGGGCACATACTGGAAGGGCGCGCCTGCATCGGCGCCTACAAGCCCGTAAGAACCTCTCAGTTTAAGATTGGAGATCAATGGAATCTTGTCCATAAATTGTTCTTCGGAAACCCGCCAGCCTGCTGAAACTACCGGGAATAATCCCCAGCGACGATCCGGGTGGTAGCGGTAAGAACCGTCACAGCGCGCCGCAACTTCAAGCAGATATTTTTCTTTAAAATCGTAGTTCAATCTTCCTACAAACGATTGGCTCGCATATTCGCTTTCTGAGCCGCTGGTCGTCTGGTTGTTAAGCCCCGCCTGGTCAATCTGGTCATTGGTATAAAAAGCATATTCCCTTCCTAATCCCGCCCAGCGGTTTTTGGATTCCTGTTGTTCGTAAACCAATGTTGCCCCTACATTGTGGTTCTTGGCGATTACTGTGTTGTAAAACAACTGTCCCTGAAATGTGACGCGGTTGTTATCTGAAAAATTATTGCCAATGCGTGAAGGATTCCGTTGCAAATGCGCCGTGTATTTATCCGTCGCTGCATCGTAAGTGTACAGGTTATAGCTTTTTGAGACTGATTTATTCCGGTAATTGTTGCTGTCGTAAGCTACCAATCCCTTCAATTTCAATCCCGGAACAAACGGAACCGAATACGTTAATGCAAAGGTCGACTGGAAAAATTTGTTCGCTTCTTCATTGTAGCCGGTCAGGTCGCCGTCTGCAAGCGCAACGGGATTATAGCCACCGCTCAGCAACGAAGGATATTTTGGATTGTCATTGGCATAAGGCCGCTCTGTCGCCAGTGCGATCCTTGTTCCTTTGTAAATATTGAAAAAGTTGTCCCCAGGCTGATCTCTTTTGTCAAATAGCCCGGAAAGGATCAGGTCTGCTTTCAGGTTTTGGGTAAGATCAATGCCCACATTCGCCCGGAAAGTGTACTTTTTGTAACCCATATCCTTGCTTTTCAAAAGACCATTTTCATTTTGAAAACCGAAACTCGTAAAATACGTCACAGCCCCTTCCCCACCCGAAGCAGACAAGAAATGTTGCTGCTGTGAAGCTGATTTGTTCAAAACTGTCTTATACCAGTCTGTTCCTTCATAACCAGGTGCTCCCGATCTGAACTTTTCAATTTCTTCTGCCGTATAAACCGGCGTTTCGCCCAGGTTTCTGGCAGCATCATTCCGCATTTCCGCCCATTGTAATGCAGAAGTCATTTGCGGAACATCCGTAGGACTCTGGCGTCCGTAAACCGCGTTATAGCTGAACTTAGGCTTGCCCTTACTGCCTTTCTTGGTTGTTACGATTACGACACCATTACCCGCCCGTATCCCGAAAATCGCAGCAGAAGCATCCTTTAACACAGAAATGCTTTCGATATCATCCGGATTGATCTTTTGGAATTCGTAACCGCCGTCACGCGCTACGCCGTCCACCACATAAAGCGGCTCCCCAAACCCACGGATGTTAATGCTCGTGCTGAATGAGCCAGGTTCGCCCGAATTCTGACGGATCTGCACACCAGCCACTTTTCCCTGCAAGCTCTGCGCAAGACTCGTATGCGTGGTGGTTTTAATGTCTTCGGAAACAATGTTGGAGATTGCACCAGTGAGCGTTTGTTTACGCTGCGTTCCGTATCCCACAACCACCACTTCCTGTAAGTCGTCCGTACTAGGTTCCAGTCTGATCTGAAAATTCGTTTGGCTTCCCACCACAATTTCCTGGCGCTTATAACCCAGAAAGCTCACGATGAGCACGGAGCCTGATCTTGGAACGCTCAATGAAAAACGGCCATCTGCGTCGGTTGTAGTTCCTTTTGCGGTGCCTTGCAAAACAATGCTCGCGCCAGGGATCGCGCTGTTTTTTTCATCCCTGATTTCACCGGAAATGTTGGTTTCCTGCGCCAGCGCCATGTGCCCCGCCAGCAGTGTGACAGCGAATGCCAGGCAGCATTGCAAGAGGTATTTCTGGAAGCTTCGCAATACTTCCCGTTTTAATAAAAGTTGATTTTCCATAAAGTCATTTAAAGTCGGTGACAGCAATTCAAGTGTAGCAGGTTGGCCAAACCATGGGTCAAAGTAAAGCGGGGCTTATTAAGAAAAGATTAATAAAAGATTAACCAAACCTTACCTGGCAACTTTTTTATCTAATTATTAAATAAAATAATCCAATAATTAAGACTGCCGGGAATTTACCGTTCAGAAACTCGGTTGCAACTTCTCGGCGCTTTCTATTTCCAGTTATGCTCATAGCATATAGCTTTGTACAAAAAGATCTTATTTGTATGCAGAATCTAAAAATTGCTACGGCCCAGTTTGAAAACAAAAGCGGTGACAAGGCCTACAATCTGCTCGCTATCGACAGGCTGGCGGAGAAAGCAGCAGCCGACGGCGCGCAGGTTATCGCTTTTCACGAATGTTCCGTGACTGGCTACACATTCGCCAGAAAGCTCGATCGCGAGCAACTCACCGAACTTGCCGAGCCCATTCCCGACGGGCCCAGCATTACGAAACTCATAGAAATTGCTGCCAGACATAACATTGCCGTACTGGCCGGACTTTTTGAGAAAGACGAAGCGGGAAATCTTTTCAAGGCATACGTTTGCGTGGACAAAACAGGTTTGATCGCCAAATTCAGAAAACTGCACCCGTTCATCAACAGCAACCTTACGCCGGGCAGCGAATACGTTGTGTTCGATTTGTATGGCTGGAAATGCGGGATACTGATTTGCTACGATAATAACATTGTCGAAAATGTGCGTGCTACTGCATTGCTTGGCGCGGACATTATCTTCATGCCGCACGTGACCATGATGACACCCTCCACCCGCCCCGGCGCTGGCTTTGCCGATCCGGCTTTATGGGAAAAAAGGCACGAAGATCCGACCGCGCTCCGGCTGGAATTTGACGGCTTGAAAGGGCGTGCCTGGCTTATGAAATGGCTGCCGGCCAGAGCTTATGACAACGGGATTTATGCCATATTCTCAAATCCGATCGGGATGGACGACGATCAGCTCAAAAACGGCTGCTCTATGATCCTGGACCCATTTGGCGACATTATAGCAGAATGCAGAACACTTGGCGATGACATCGCGATCGCCACATGCACACCGGAGAAACTGACCCAGGCGGGCGGTCACCGTTACAGAATGGCACGCCGTCCAGAACTGTACAGCGACGTCATCGGCGCAGATCATGCTTCCAGTCAAAAAGTAGTCTGGCTAACGTGATTGCTTACCAAGGGATTTTATATTAATTGGTATTATAATTAAACATCCAGATGATGTCAAACTGATCCTGGACCACACCGAAAAGCACGTCGGTGGGTTCAGGATTTAGTGCGTAAATAACCTTACCGTCAACAGCAAGCTTGGAGAAGCAACGGATGATCTCCTGCTGATCATCAAATAACAATGCGATAGAAATATCATTATCAGCAACAAACACGTGCCCACCCATGAAATCAGTGGCCATGATAGTAAACTCCACAGTCGTAAGCATTGCATGCATAACCTGATGCTGCATGTCATCCGGAAACTCTATGGAGTAAGGCGTGTCGCCGATCGTTTCGAGCGTGAGTTTCCCACCAAAGCACTCCTTATAAAAGTGCATTGCTTCCTTGCAATTACCATTGAATGTCAGATAGGGAGAGATACGCGTCGCCATTTTCAAACCAGAGTCGGTGCCTAAACAAAAATACCGCCCAGCCGCCACAAGCAACAGGGATTATACGACAAATCGCAGGGTGTTTTGCGACAATTCTGGTTTAAGTCCATAGCTGGAATTTAACAGTCTGTCAATATGTTAAAATGGATATCGATTTTTTCAGATAAACTGAAAAATGTTAACTTGCTGCCTTTATCACTCTATTTCACATCACTATGACAATACAGGAAAAAATAGATAAGGACGTGGCCTGGGTTTCCCGGAGCAGCTCCATGCAGGCAAAACTGCTCGATTTCCTTCAAAGCCTCAAAATCCAGACTTCACCGATAAGGAATGTAGAGCGCGTCTTGTCTCATGCCGGAACAGTCGACGATTCCGCGGCGAACGAGGTTACCCAAATAATCAATGCAGAATTCGGCAAGATTGATGGGGAATGGCATTAAGCAGGGTTGCAATCGACACAAACGTCGCAATTGAAGCGCTTAATGGTAATTCTTCGACAATCACAACATTGGGAAGGTTTGATCTGATCTATCTGCCAGTCATGGTATGTGGAGAACTGCTCTATGGTGCCAGGAATTCAAGCCGCGTACATTATAATCTTCCGCGATACGAATCATTTATCTCGGACTGTGAAGTTCTTGATGCTCAGGAGCCTGTTGCAAGCGAATACTCAAAAATCAAGAAACATTTGCGGGATAACGGCTGCCCGATTCCCGAAAATGACATCTGGATAGCCGCTATTTGTAGTTTTTATAATATCCCGTTATTCACAAGGGATGCACATTTCGAATCCATTCCGGTTTTGAAAAGATTGTAGGACAAAAAAAGCCAGAAGTCTCTGTAAAGGACTCCTGGCTTTTTCGAAGATATAACCTTTTACTTTATCGAATACCAATCCCTAAGCCTCACATCGATTTTCTTATCACCAGCGTTCACCAGCTTTTTGAAAGCTTCGGTGTCGCTTAGGCCGTTTTGGCCACGGTAGTGGTAAGGATAGACGATTTTTGGTTTGAAATCCAGGACTGCGGAGGCAGCTTCTGGCACGTCCATAGTGTAGGGAAGGTTCATGCAGACGAATGCCAGGTCAATGTTCTTTAACGCGCGCATTTCCGGGATTCCGGCTGTGTCACCGCTGATATAGACCGTTTTATCGCCAAATTTCAATACATAACCATTGCCGCGGCCTTTGGTATGCTTTGCATCCGCTGATTCGGGAAGGTTATACATAGGAATAGCCATGATAGAAATATCCAGTTTGCTGATTGTCTGACCGTTATTAACTTCAACGGCTTTGGCTTTCAGCTTGTCCGACATCATATCAATGACCGCTTTCGGTGCTACGATGATGGCTTTGCTCAGGTCCAGAGAATCCAATGTTTTGGGATCGAAATGGTCGCCGTGAATGTCTGAAATCAGGACAAGATCGGGTGCAGCAATGCCTTTGAATGTTTTCGTGCCGCCATATGGATCCACATAAATTGTCTTTCCGGCCCAGGTCAGCGACATCGTGGCGTGGTTGAGCGGCTGTATTTTCAGGGGGCCTTTCGACGTCGACAGATCATCGGTCGCAGGAAGTTGTGCCCATAAAGGAGCCGAAATCAGTAAAAATAAGAGTGCAAATGTTGCTTTCATTTTATATCAGTTTGTTTGTTCAAAGTTAACTTTTTGTAATTACTTCCTGACTTTTTATATTGTTTACATTAGTATCAAAAACACCTATTCCGAACAAATGAAGATGCATACAACTAATTACTTCGACACATTCATCCAAGTCGCCGAAGACAGCCAGGCAAAGGCGGGCGAAGTGCCGCCAACAAAGGGGACCGAAAAATCTGTCGCCAACATTCAGTTTGAAATCATCAGCACCCATCCCTATCAATACACATCCGACGACGTGATCTTCCAGACTTACGCCGTTCGCCAGGGTCTGGACGAGGCGGAGCTTGAAGCAGAGCGCGAAAAATTCTTTTCCAAGGGCCAGCCCTGCCTGAGAGCCTCACCACTCACGAAGCGATACGGCTGGGGCGTCCACAGCAACGCCGAAGCAAAAGTTGCGTTATACGGCCTGGAATCAAAAGAATATAACAAACTCTCCTCCGACGAAAAGCTAAAAACCGTAAAAGCCATGCGCTCGAAGCGAGCTTAGGGATTTGGAAATAGAAAATTTCTTAGTTGCCTGTGACCATTGTGAAAACTTACGTCTAAAGATTTGAAATAAAGAATTAAAGATGTAATTTTGTTCACTAATAGTAAACTTTCCTATGTTTAATATTATCGCACGCAAAACGCTTTTAGCATATTGCGTCACGTATCCGCAGGCTTCCAATGCATTAAGAGAATGGTATGAGGAAATCGTCAACGCGGAATTTAGCAGTTTTCAGGAATTAAAAGCGGTGTTTGCTAAGGCAAGCTTGGTTGGAGATGATCGGGTCGTTTTTAATATAATGGGTAATCATTACCGGCTCGTTGTCAGAATTGTATTTGAATATAAGACGATCCAGATCAAATGGTTTGGAAGCCATTCGGAATATGATAAGGTGGACGTGAAATCAATAAAATATAAACCTTAAACAAATGGAATTAAAACTGATAAAAAATGATGCGGAGTATGAGCTGATGCTTGAATGGATCGACGGGCAGTTTGACAAGAAACCGCATCCTGAAAGCAAGGAAGGAAATAACCTTCAAATCGCTTTGCTATTGATCAAAGCGTATGAAGATGTGCATTACAAAATCCCCTCTCCTGACCCGATCGAAGCAATCAAGCTTAAGATGGATGAAAAAGGGCTGAAAAGTAAAGATCTGGTGGATTGGGTTGGCAGCAAAAGCTATGTTTCGGCCATACTGAACCGGAAAAAACCTTTGACCTTGAAATTGGCCAAGTTATTTCATGAGAAGCTCGGAATTCCTGCACAGGTGCTTCTTGGATAGTCCAGCCAACACTTACCATCCGCTCCGCGTCGGAGCAAGCCTCTCACTTGATTTCAGCTGCAATCACTTTTTTTTCGGCGCGGTTGATGCCGTAGATGATTTGCTTGCCCTTTATCCAATGGTCCATGGCGATGCCTTGACCGTGCATTGGTGCGGGGAGCGTACGGACGTGTTCGAGCGTGAATCCGGACTTCGGGAGGCGCATGACGTAAAGGTCCTGCTCGTCGTGACCTGTGCAATAGAGCAATCCGTCTTCGCCCCAGGCGCCGCCTGAATTACTTTTTGGCGTAAAAAGCGCTATGATATGCTTGGGGAAGACCCAGGATTCAAGCTGGCGCCATTCGGGATCGAATTTTACGACCGCTGTCCAGCGGGTGTCCCTGCCTTCGCTGGCTTCTTTTCCGGAATAATGTGCAAACCCACACCACCAAAGGCCATCTCTCTGATCTATCCATGTCAAGGAGCCGTGCTGAGCGATGCCAAAGCTATGGTTACCAATGTGTTGCATTGACTTCACATCGAAGATCTCAATGGAGCTGGCCATCGGAATTTCAGGGTAATTTGTGTTGGCGCAATACATTTTCCCTTTAATGACCACGCCGCTGTTTAAATGTTTGATGCCTTCTTTTGAACCGTCCCAGACAGCAACTTGCTTGCCGTCAGATTTGGTATGTTTGGTTATGGTGCTGTTGTTTATGACATAAAAATGATCTGCATCAACGGCAACGGCCTGCTTTGCTTCGGTTACCTGAAATGACCGGATTTCAGTTACACTTTGGGAAAAACAATATGAGGAAGAAAGACTGCTGACTGAAAGCCAGAGCCAAAACGGCGCGCTGCGTAAGATCATGAGGTTAGGATATATTTGATCAATAAAATTAGTCAAATATATGTGCTAACAAATTACCTTATTGTGATATCTCCTGAATGATTACTGCTGGACTTTCGCCAAAGCAGGTGCTTTGTATGTGTACACGGTGTAAGGGAAAATGTAATGCGCAACCAGCTTGGAAATAAGGCTGGCCACCACAATAGGGACAAAAAGCATATAGTTGTCAGCGATGGCACAAACCAGGAAAATTGCAGTGAAGGGTGCGTGAATGCTGCCGCTCAGCACCGCCGCCATGCCGATGACCATGAAATTGACAGCGATCAGATTGAGACCGAAAAAATGGTTTAAGACCGTACAAACAATCAATCCAAGGAACGCGCCAATGAATAAGCTGGGTGCGAAAACCCCGCCATCGCCCCCGGCGCCTAATGTTATGGAGGTTGCGAGCGGTTTCAAAAGCAAGATCAGCAACAATGGTAAAATGGTTGACATTGCAGTGTCCGGTGTGAGTTTCAAGAGGCTATTGATCCCGGCATAACCTTCGCCATATAAGCTGGGAAAGAAGAAAACAAGCAACGAAATCAGCAACGAACCAGCCAGGATTTTAGTGAGGTCATTGTTCAAAGAGCTGAAAAAGCGTTTGAAAAAGAGGACACTTTTTGTCAGATACACCGAATTAAATCCAGCGATAACCCCGAGCAATATAAAGTAAGGCAAGGCGTAGCCATTCCAAACGGAGACATTGAAACTGAATATTTGTTTGAAAAAGAAATAGCGGGTTAACAGGTAAGAAACCAGCACGGCCGTAATAACGCTGGCTGTATGCAGCTTGCTTTTTCTTTTGGTAAAAACTTCAAATGCAAACAAAAAACCCGCAATAGGCGCATTGAACAATGCTGTAACGCCCGCGGCCAGGCCCGAACAAACGAGATCGGTCCTGTATTTTTTGAGATAACTCACTTTGCGACTCGATAATGCGCCTACCGACGCCGTAGCAACGACTGTGGAAACCTCGATGCCAGTTGATCCGCCGAAAATGACTGTCAGGAATCCGTTAAAATAATGGGAAGGGACCTTGTATGCGGGAAGCGTATTTCCATTTTTATTGATCGTGTCCAAAACCTCTTTGATGCCTTTATTGGCCTTATTCCGGAAAAGAAATCGCCTGAGCAAATGGATCGTTGTGATGCCGATCAGTGGCAAAACAAAAATGAGATAGGTGTTTTCATGGATCTTTTCAAGCAAATTCTCCTCGTAATGTTCCGTGATCACTTTAAGCGTATCTGCGATCAATGCGGATATTACACCTGTAAATGCGGCGGCAATTAACACTCCGACGACTCTCTGGCCTTTCTTTACGTGATAAGATTTCTGGTCCATGCTACATTATACAAGCGCCCCATCTCGATTTTGGTTCCTGAAAATAATATGCATTTGCCTGAATGTTATAGCAATCAATGTCTCGCAGAGGCGGTCTCCTGACGATATCGGTCCTTTAAAAGATTCATCATGTATACATTAATGTCCCACTGGCTCGCCACGGGCGTTTGTGCGTATGGTATCGACGGCATGTAAGGTGAAGGGCCGAATTCGGTGGTGACGGTGAGCTGCGACTGCTTTGCGTGATGCGAAGCAACCACCTGGTCCCACCATTGCAAATGTGTTTCAAGCGTTTCTGCCCATTCGGGTGCGCGGGGGTCATTTACCTGCGGCCCTTCGGCGTGCCCTACCCTGCTGTGAACGTGATCCGTATGCGCGATTGCCAATGCAACTGCTTCCACCTGATCTTCCAACAGCGATTCGTGCACGTTGCACCAGTGCGAAATGTCCAGCGTGATGCGCAAATCCGGGATTTGTGAAAGATATCCGTGCGTAATGTGCGCGGCGTATAAACTTTTTCCACGATGCGTTTCATGAATAATAGGAATGCCGGATTCTGCTGCAAGTGAAGCAGCCAGATCAAAAAGCCGCTTGTTATGATCAAAAGGAAAGTAATCTTTTCCGGTCTGGCAGTTGATAAAAACCGGCCTGGCTGCGATCAGGTTTCGAAGATATTTTTCATAACTAGCCGCATGCGCATCAATGTCCCGCTCAAATGACTGCCAATACTGACCAATCAGTTCGAGACCATGCTTGGCCAGCGCTTCCAGGATTACGTCCGTTTCTTCCCGGTCAAAAGGCAGGGCCATCTCAACGCCGTCGTAACCTGCTGATTTCACATGGCTGCAAAAAGCGTCAAAAGGCAGGGTGTTGCCCCATTGCGGCGCATAGAACTTGATTTTCATCTCTTGTGTACTGTAAATGTTATTGAAAAAAGGCTTGCCCAAGCCCTATTCTACCGGCTTAGGGCGGATAGCAGCCGATTTTTGATTAATCCAGGCTTATAATGTCTCCTGGCACACAGCCAGACTTCACTTGTATCAGGACTGATTTTTATATTCATATTTTATTTAAATCACTGATCGACTGCTATGAGAATTGCCACATATAATGTCAATGGAGTCAATGGCCGGCTGCCAGTGCTGCTGCGCTGGCTGGAAATGACAAAACCCGATGTCGTTTGTTTGCAGGAACTGAAAGCGCCGCAGGAGAAATTTCCTGAAAAAGCCCTATTGGACGCAGGTTATAATGCGATTTGGCATGGTCAGAAAAGCTGGAATGGCGTAGCGATCCTGGCACGGGGCTTGGAACTGAAAGAAGTGCGCAGAACGCTTCCCGGCTATGAAGATGATCTGCATAGCCGGTACATTGAGGCCATTGTGAACGGAATGCTCGTAGGCTGTCTTTACCTGCCCAATGGCAACCCGGCGCCCGGGCCGAAGTTGGAATACAAATTGCGCTGGTTCGAACACTTTACAGCACACGCTGCGGAATTGCTGGCTTACGATGTGCCGGTCGTCCTGGCGGGCGACTACAATGTGATGCCCACTGAGCTGGACGTTTACAAGCCTGAACGGTGGGTAGACGATGCGCTGTTCCGTCCCGAGGTCCGGGAGGCTTTTAAGACGGTTGTGGACCAGGGCTGGACGGATGCCATCCGGAAATTGCATCCCGATGAAACGATTTACACATTCTGGGACTATTTCAGAAATGCTTACGGCCGCAATGCCGGCCTTCGTATCGATCACTTTTTGCTGAGTCCGCATGTGGACGCGCGCCTGCTTGCGGCGGGTGTGGATAAGGATGTTCGCGGCTGGGAAAAATCGAGTGACCATGCACCTACCTGGATTGAGATTGCCGATCCGGAAGAATAAAGTTTAAACCGCTTGCTAACCCTGCCCTGCCTGTAAATAAGTAGGAAATCTGCCGCGTGCGAAATTGCTTATTTTGCTTGCATGAAAACAATAACACTGTTTAACTGGGCGGCTGTGAGCGTGTACGCGCTGGGCATCCTATGGACGCTGCTCCTGGAAAAAACGCAATCGGACCGTATGGCGAGCGGCATGCTCATAATGGTTTACATACCGCTTGCCATACTGGCGCTGCTGAATTACCTGCCTTACAAAACAACCAAGATCATTGCCCTGGCCATCAATATTTATCCGCTGGCTATGGGCATTTTTTATCTCGGTCTCGGCCGCGTCATTACAAATTATCAATCAAAAAGCTATGACCTTGAACTGACTGAAAAAGCGAATGGCACCTATTATTTCCCGGATCCTGTACGGCGAAATCTGGCAGCGGCCCTGGCAGCAGGAAATATTGAGGAACTGAAAACCGCATTGGATCAACCCATTCCCAACATCAATGCAAGCGGCGAAGACCATATAACCCTGCTGGATTTTGCTGCAATGCAGGCAAAGAAAAATCCCAAAGCACAAGTGCTCGAATCTCTTCAATTGTTGCTGGCTCATGGTGCTAAAACCGAGACACCGGATCCTATGCGCACGGCAACGCACTTTCTTGTATTGGCAGATGATCCTGCTTTTCTCGAATTTTTCCTAAAAAACGGGGCAAACCCCAATGCAATAGAAGCAGAGCGTAACTATCCCATCCTTTTTCAAGCATTATTTCTGGATGTGAATGATACGGCTAAGACAGAAAAGGTGAGTTTGCTTCTGGAATATGGTGCCGATCCTAATGCGTTTTCTCCTAAATATGATGAGAATGTAATCGTTTCATCGGCCCTATGCACGGCGGCTGGCCTGGAACAATGGGAAATTTGCAACCTGCTGCTTAACCACGGTGCGAAAACAGATTATCAAACCGCTGGCGGCTGGGACATCCGTAAAGCAGTTGCTTACCAGGACAAGCAGTTTCATAGCTGGGGGAAAGAGCCTCCCCTGGAATTTACATCGTTGAAAGAGCGGCTCAGTTCACTGCCGTAGGCATTAAAAAACGAAACCGGACTGCTAAGCGGCCCGGTTTCGTTTTTATTTAGTAAGTCAGACTTTTCAGATAGGCAATGGTCTGCGGCACCTGCGTAGCGTAACTCGGGCTCTCGTCTTCTATATAGTAATGTTCAATAGACGATTTTTTCGCGGCTTTCAGAATGCCTGGAATGTCGAGTTGTCCGGTTCCTAATGCCACGTCGTTTTCAACAGGCGTTCCGCCGGACATGTTTCCGGTCACTCCCTTTTTCAAATCTTTCATGTGCATTAATTTGAAGCGCTTAGGATACTTTGCGATCAGTGCGGCGGGGTCGGCGCCTGGGAAAAAAGTCCATAACAGATCGATTTCAAAGCTGACATATTTCGGGTCTGTTTTCTGGATCAGATAATCCATCAAAGTGCCGTCTTCATGTTTTTCAAACTCATAACCATGATTATGGTAGCAAAATGTGAGGCCGAATTCCTCTTTCAATTGCTTACCGATCTTGTTAAAATCAGCAACAGTCTGCTGAGCCATCTCCAATGTGAAAGGGCCTTTATGCGGAATCCAGGCAACGCGTACGAACTTCGCTCCCAGCGCTTTGGCATTCTCTCCCACTTCTTTCGTTTTATTCAATGCGTCCGGATATTGCACACCAAAGGATGAACATTTGATCCCCCGCTCATCCAGAAGCTTGCGCAGCTCAGCTGCCGTTTTTCCGAACAAACTTGAAAATTCCATGTCTTTAATGCCAAGCTGCTGCAATGTGTCCAACGTAGCCGCAGGGTCTTTGGCCAGACTCTTGCGGAAAGTGTAAGAAACCATCCCCGGCATGTCAGGGAAAAGGGGTTTTGTTTTTTGGGCAAAAAGCGTGTTGACACCCAATGCAAAGGCAACAGTTGCTACGAGTATTCTTTTGAGTTTCATTTTATCAGTTAAGAAGTTTCATTATTAAGACGAATCATTATCATTCATACCCTACATACAAATGGCCCACTGCCTGATCATCTGGGTGACCTTACCATTAAATAAGAACTCTATATCGGAATAGTCCGTTTGCAGCTTGTTTTATTAATATTGCCGCTTCTAATTATACTCACAATTCTCTAATCTCATTCCTATGAAAACCATTCGTTTACTTGGCCTGAGCTTTTTCCTTTTTGCTTCTGCCCTCAGTTGCACCGACCACGCGCCGGATCCTGTTGAATTCAGTTCTACTGAATTTTCAAAAGGTGCGCTAATTGCTCCGATCGCTATTACCAAGGGCGATAATAACAGACTTTGGGTAACCGAACAAGGCAGCGCTACCGACAAGGGCGACACTTATGACGGCCGGGTTTCCATGATCGGGCCTGATGGCACGGTTTATCCTGCAATCACCGGCTTTTTATCTAAAAGCAGCGTTGAAAAAATGCCTAGCGGGCTTACGCACCTTTTATATAAAGATGGAATGCTGTACATTCTTCACGGCGTGGAAGGCAGGCTTTACAAAGCAAATGTTTCGTCCTGGAATCCTGGCGACGCACCATTGAAAGCAAGTGAGCTTAGTTTTGAAGATCTTGGCAGTTTTGTAAAATCACAGCTTCCTGATCCGGCAACTGCGGAATCCAATTTGTACAACCTGACATGGGGGCCTGAGGGAGATCTTTTCATCACAGACGCAGCGGGTAACATGATCATTCGCAGAAAAAGTGACGGCTCGAAAAGCGTATTTGCAACTTTCCCGGATTTCGACAATCCTAAAAAACCTGTGGGCGGCCCGACAGTGGATTTTGTTCCAACGGGTATCGCTTGGGACGGCAGCAAGTTCTACGTTACATCTTTAACAGGTTTCCCTTTCAATGAGGGCCTGGCTGAAATTAAAACTGTTGACCAGCATGGCAATGTATCGGATCATAAAAAAGGATTTACAACACTGGTGGATGTTGTACTAACAGACAGCAATAAGCCATTGGCTGTACATTTCGCCAGTTTCTCATCCGCTTTCATGTTTGAGCAAAATACAGGAACAGTTACCAGTGAAGACGGTGCTGTTGTTATGGCCGGACTGAACATGCCAACGGACATTGAAAAAGTTTATACAAACACATACTATGCCGTTTCACTTGGAAACAGTAAAGTGTATAAGCTCACTTATTAACACGGATCAAGAATCCATTAGCTAAAAAAATCGCCTTCCTAATCTGGGAGGCGATTTTTTTATATAGTTAAAATTAAAAATGCTAAACAGGAAGCCAGATGTTAAACACAGCACCATTACCCGGGCTTGAATGTGCTGAAATGTAACCGCCGTGCTGCTCCACGATTTTCTTCACAATGCTCAGCCCGATCCCGGTTCCCGAATATTCGTGCTTGCCGTGCAGCCGTTGGAAAAGGCTGAAAATCTTCTCGCTAAACTCCTGTTCGAACCCGATTCCGTTGTCTGAAAAGGTAATGTGATGGAATAGCTGATCGTGATTAATGGCAGCATACGCCACCACATCTGCCCCTTCAACGATTTCTGCTTTAATGGTTATTACGGGCTTTTCCGTCGAAAATTTGATGGAATTGCTGATCAGATTAGAGAAGAGCTGGTTGATCTGAAAACCATTTGCCCTGATAACGGGCAGATTCTCGCAAAGTATAACAGCTTGTTTCTCAGCAATAAGCAATTCAAAATCGATTTCAATGTTCGCTACAATCTCGTTAAGGTCCACCGCAGTATGGTCGTCGCCCGTCTTAGCCAGCCGGCTATATGTCAGCACCGACTGTATCAGTTCGCTCATGCGTTGTGCCGACGATGAAATTTTCCGGTAATACATGTCTGCGGCGTTCTCGTCGGCTTTGTTTTTCTGGATTAAATGGATGAATGTCTGGATTTTTCGTAACGGTTCCTGTAAATCGTGGCTGGCAATGTAGTTGAACGATTCCAGTTCCTTATTGGCTAATAAAAGATCCTTGGTGCGTTGCTGCACCTGCTGCTCCAACTCTTCTGTAAATAACTTCTGGCTTTCCTCGATCCGCTTGCGGGCCCGTTGAATTTTGATCTGGGATGTAATCCTGGCGAGCATTTCATTGGATGAAAATGGCTTTACCAGATAGTCATCCGCGCCGATTTCATAACCTTCAATTTTGGATTCTTCTCCTGCCCGGGCGGTGATGAGGATCACAGGAAGCTGGCTGGTCTCCGGATTGGCTTTTACGCGCCTGAGCAACTCGATACCATCTATTTCCGGCATCATAATGTCACTCAAAACGAGCGTAGGCTTATATTTTTGTATTTTATCGAGTGCGTCCAGGCCGTTGGTTGCCGTAATGGTTTCATATCTGGTTGAGACTAATGACTCAATGTGCTGGCGCATATCCGCGTTATCGTCTACAATCAGCACCAGTTCATTTGTTTCTCCCGATCCTGCCTCAACCTCTGGGCTGCCACCATCTGGCAACAACGATTGCGTGTCCACCAGCGCGGCTGCTTCCTGTACATATACATTTGAGCCCGCATTCGCCAGGCCGCCGTCATCTTCCAGCATCTGGGTATGGGATAAATGTTTAGTGCCAAACGGAATGGAAACCGTAAAGCAACTTCCCTCACCTGCAACGCTTTCCACTTCGATGTTACCATTATGCAGCAAAATGAGCTCCTTAATCAGCGACAACCCAATCCCCGTCCCCTCATATGTTCGGCCTGCCGTACTTTGGATCCGGTGGAAACGCTCAAACATATGCGGCAGCTCGTTCTCCGGAATCCCGACGCCGGTGTCGGTCACGGTAAGCACGGCATGGTCACCATGGGCAAAAAGTCTCACTGTTATGGTGCCTTCCAGTGTAAATTTGAAAGCATTCGACAACAGATTGAAGACAATTTTTTCCCACATCTGTCGGTCCAGATAAACCGGCGGAAGGTTGTCGTCAACTTCCACATTATATTGAAGATCAGCGCTTTCTATCACCGATCTGAAATTCGCCGCCAGGTTACGGGTGTATGTTGCCAGATCTGTCGATACAAAATTTCCCTGATGGCGGCCACTTTCAATGCGGCTAAAATCCAGCAGCGAATTGACGAGCTTCAATAGTCGCAAAGCATTCCGATGTGTTACTTCAATACTCTGCCTTTCCGCATTATTGAGGTTGCCTGCTGGCTTGTTCAGCAATTCTTCCAGTGGTCCAAGGATCAGCATCAGTGGCGTCCGGAACTCGTGGCTAATGTTGGTGAAAAATAGCGTCTTAGCCTTATCCAATGCTTCCAGTGCCTCAGCGCGCTTCCGCTCTTCCTCGTACGCGAGCGTATTGTTCACACCCAGCGCGATCTGGTCCGCAATCAGTTGAATAAAATTACGGTATGCGTCATCGAATTTGCGATATGGATTGAGCCCTACGGTAAGCACTGCAAGTGGAAACTGGCGGTTAGCGGATTTTATAGGAATATCCACAAAAATCCGCGGCGCAATGTCCCACGCGCCTTTCGGGATCTCTTTCCACTGACCATCCACGACCGATTCCACGATATGATTTTCCTGAATGGCCGTTGTAATGCCGGGAGCGGCTATTTCCGGGTTGGTCAGGTCTATCAACCCACTCACAGGAGCCTCCTCAAAGCCGGAGCAAGCGACGATCTCGGCGCTGCTGCCATCCATTTTGACCTTATAGACCATAGAAAAAGGAAAATCCTGGGGATTCCCTGCAAGCGCTTTTGTTGCCTGCGCGTACACCTCCTGTTCGTTTTTCTTCTGCGCAACTGTATCGAGCAACTGCATTGTTCTCAATGCCCGCTCGTTGATAATCCGGTCTGTATCAGCTGTGTTATAACAAATTATGCCTGATGGAAATCCGTCTGCGCCCAGCACCGGTGTGTAGGAAAAAGTATAATACGTTTCTTCCGGAAAGCCGCTTCGTTCCATGATCAGCAGCTGGGATTCCACGTAGGTGCCTTCATCTTTTTTCATTGCCCGCGAAAGCAGCGGTTCAATGTCTTTCCAGATATCTTTCCAGACCACCGAAGCCGGCTGCCCTAATGCAACGGGATGCTTCCCGCGAACGATATCGATATATGCATCATTATAAAATTTAATCAATTCATCCCCCCAGCCGATCCAGATCGGTTGTTTGGAGCTGAGCATGATCCGCACGCAGGTTTTAAGGCTTTGCGGCCATCGTTCGGGGATGCCGAGTTTTGTTTTTTCCCAATCAAATTGCCGGATGCGTTCGCCCATTTCGCCTCCTCCTGCGAGGAATTCCAGCTTTTTTAACTCATTGTCTACCATGAAATGACTAGAAAAGGGTCGTTACGATTCTTTTAATTTCTTCCTTTACCTCATCCGTGTTGGCGTGTTTCTTAATAAGCCCTGATGCTCCGAGTGCCTTGCATTGCTGAACAATAGCCTTCTCATCGGAAGTCGAATACATAACAGCAGGGATATGAATGAGCGACGGCCTTTTTTTCATTTCTGCTAAAAATTCCATACCATTCATTCTGGGCATATTGATGTCTATGAAGATGACATCTGGGGAGAATGCGGGTTGTTCCAGTTTTTCGAGCGCCTGGATCCCGTCTTTGGCAAAAACGCATTTGGCATCAGGAAGTGCGTCTTCCAGCATGATAGAAAAAATTTCCTGATCTTCGATGTCATCGTCAATCAGGAATACAATCAAATTTTCAAGCATTTTCAAAAATTTCGGGCAAGCGCAACTACGCAATGCAAGATAATAAAAATCCTAACCTCAACGCCAGCAGTGGTTTTGCAATGCTCCCGAAAACGCTGAGTTTGTTTAGCCGGTACATTGAGAATCCTCTGCGAAAAGATCACGGCCTGTTCGTAGCGGAATACTTGCAAGCACTTTTACCCAGCCGAAATGCAAGCCAGATATGCCCTCTTTAAGGACGATGTAATGTCGTCGTAGCGCAGGGGTTTGGAAATGTAATCATCCATGCCGGCGGCGAGGCATTCTTCGCGGTCTTCCTTCATGGCGTTGGCGGTCATGGCAATGATGTAAGGCTGCTCGATCTCCTGCTTGCGGATCAGCCGCGTAGCTTCTAAACCGTCGATTTCGGGCATTTGAACGTCCATGAAAACAACGTCGAACTTTCTGGTAAAGGTTTTGGCGACCACCTCAGCGCCGTCGCGGGTAACGATCGGGCTGTAACCCAGTTTTCCCAGTATTTTGACAAATAGTTTCTCATTAATCTGATTATCCTCCGCAATCAGAATGTGCAGTGGATACTGAATAGCAAATGCCTCCGAGAGTGGCGATTGCACCGCAGGTAAAACCAGCTTGGCCGAGTCGCCCTGATTTTTCAGCTCCATCTGGATCAGCTGCCCAAGCTGCTGATGCTTAACCGGTTTGGTAAGAATAGCGGCGAATAGATCTTTGAAAGTATGCCGTTTTTCGTCGCCTACCGAGCTAAGCAGGAAAAGAGGCAATGTTGGGAAGCGCCGCTTAATGATCCCGGCCAGCGTAACGCCATCCATTTCAGGCATTTGCTGATCCGTAATGATCAGGTCGAATTTCATGCCGCTATCCAGAATTTCGAGCGCCTGTTTTCCCGATGACGCAAGCGTGGGCACCAGTTTCCATTGCTCCATTTGTGCATGGAAAATCCGCAGATTGGTCTCATTATCATCAACGACCAGGACTGCTTTGCCGTCGTTTTCAGAAGTGTTAAAATGCACATATTGCCGCTGGGATTCATGACTGACCTGTGCCTGGATGGAGAAATGGAAGCTGGTTCCCTTGCCAGGCTCGCTGTCAACGCTGATTGTTCCGCCCATCAGTTCCACCAGGCGCTGACTGATCACCAGCCCGAGTCCCGTGCCTCCGTACTTGCGCGTATGAGACGAATCGACCTGTGAGAAGGCTACAAACAGGCGGTCCAGCTTATCTGCCGGGATGCCTATGCCCGTATCTTGAACCTGAAAGCTGATTTCCAGTTCATCATCACTGACATACTTAACCAGTTTTACAATCACCAGAATTTCACCCTCATGCGTAAACTTGATCGCATTCCCGACAAGGTTGATCAGGATCTGGCGCAACCGCTGGCTGTCGCCGATAATCTGGTTAGGAACCTGCGGACTGATCTGGTAAACAAGGTCCAGACCAATTACCGCCGCTTTGGAAGAAAATATATCCAAAACCGCCTCAATACAGTCGCGAAGATTGAAACTAATGTGTTCCAGCTCCATATTTCCCGATTCGATCTTCGAGAAATCCAGGATATCATTGATTACCATGAGCAGGCTGTCGCCACATTTGATAATGGTGTCGGTATATTCGGTTTGTTCCTCATTCATAGGCGTTTGCGCCAGCAGCAACGCCATACCAATCACCCCATTCATAGGCGTGCGGATCTCATGGCTCATCGTTGCCAGAAACACGCTTTTGGCCATGTTCGCTTTTTCCGCTTCCTGCCTTGCCACCAGTTCTCTTTCGTTCTGATTCTGCAAACGGGAATTCATTGTTTGCAGGTCCGCGGATTGCAGTTCAAGTTCCTGCTTTTGCCGGATCACCTCAACGGTGCGTTCTTCAACCTGCTTTTGCAACAAATCCTTTTGCTTTTTCATAGCGCCGATCCGCCATCGATAGAACCAGTAAATGAGGCCCGCTGCCAACAAAACCGCCAATGTGCGGAACCAGAGCGTTTTCCAGAATGGCGGCGTAACGTGCAGGACAATGCTTGTTCCCTGGTCGTTCCAAACTCCGTCATTATTAGAAGCTTTTACTTTGAAAACATATTTACCAGGATCGAGATTGGTGTAAGTCGCTTTTCTGTTCGTCCCGCTGTAAATCCAATCCTTGTCAAAACCAACGAGTTGGTATGCATACTGGTTCTTTTCAGACAGTGTGTAATTCAGCGCGGTAAATTCAAAGGAAAGCATGGACTGCGCGTAGGAAACGGTAATTTCTTTGGCTGCGCTAATGTGATTTTTTAAAGGCGATCCCTCCTCCTGGTTTTTGATGGGTTGATTGAAAATCTGAAAATCAGTGATAAAGACGGGTGGGACGTATGCATTGTACTTAATGCTGTCGGGATGGAAAAAATTGAGCCCGTATTGCCCTCCGATATATATGACTCCTTCTTTGTTTTTAAACAGGGAAAGACGGTTAAAAGAACCTTGCTGCAAGCCATCACTGAAATCGAAGTTGCGGAATTCACCGGTTTTTGGATTAAACCTGGAAAGGCCTTTATTAGAACTTATCCAGAGCAAGCCCCTGTCGTCCTCGGTGATTGCCTGAACGACATTATTAGGCAAGCCATCCGATTGCTGGTAATGCTTAAAAGTGTTCGTTTTTTTGTCTAACAAATTGAGACCGCCACTGGTCGCAACCCAAATGTGCCCGTTTTTATCCTCATAAATGGCATTGACCTGGTTATTGGACAAGCTTGTGATTTGTGCAGGATCCGATGTGAATTTGGCAAACTGGTTGGTTTTCTTATTGTAACGGTTCAGCCCGCTTCCCTCGGTTCCTACCCAGAGATTCCCAGCGGAATCCACCATTAATGAAAGAATCATGTCGCTGCTGATAGAGCCCCGAACATTGGCGTCCGCCCGGAATTGCGTTACGTTCCCCGAAGTCCTATCGTATTTGAGTAAACCTCTCGACGTGCCGATCCACAAGCAATGCTCGCTTTCATCATTGATCATCACGTGAACATTGGCATAAATTGCAGAAGCCGGATTTTCACTTTGGTTTAAATTCTTAAATGCATTGATTTTCTTATCATACAAACTCAAACCGCCCTTGTAATTTCCCACCCATATGCTTCCGTAAGCGTCCTCGCAAATAGCGATTGCGTAATTACTGGCAATGCTGCTTTCGTTTTTAGGATTGTGTGTAAAATAAGTGGTCTGGTTGGTTTCAAGGTTCACCACGTTCACTCCTCCTCCATCTGTCCCGGCCCAGATCTTTCCTTCATTGTCTTCAATAACAGTCAGTACGTTATCATTATTCAGACTTTTCGGATCGTTAATGTTCGTTTTTAACAAGCCAAATTTCAATGGTTCCCGGTCCATTACATTAATCCCGCCGCTATAAGTGCCGACCCACATGGTGCCCTGTGGATCGCAAAACATGCTGTATATAGATCCATTATTTAGCCCGCTCGCATCGTTCTTGTCATATGTGTAATGGGCAAATTGGTTGTTTTCCTGCAACACATTAATGCCCCCGTTCCTGGTTCCTACCCAAAGTCGGTGGTTTTTGTCTTCTTCCAGAGAGATGACATCGTTATGAGAAAGTCCTGTCGATTGCTGATCATCGTGCCGGAAAATGGTGAACGTTTTTTCGTCCGCATTCAAAAGATTAAGACCTCCGCCTTCACTGGCCACCCAAATTCTGCCGCGGGAATCTTCCAGAACCTCATTCAGATCATTGCTGCTCAGGGATGCCGGACTTTGAGGATCGTTTTTATAAATGACAAACCTTTTTGCAGCCGCATCAAAACGGTTGAGTCCTCCTCCGCTGGTGGATATCCAAACGGCCCCCTTCCGGTCTACCGTAATGTCGCTCACCACATTGTGGCTCAAACTGCCGGCAACGCGAGGACTGTTTGAATAATTTTGAAATGTGTTTTTTTCCGGATTAAAGACACTGATGCCGCCTCCTATGGTGCCCAGCCAGAGATTTCCGGCCTTGTCCTGATCAATGGCATGCACCTTATTGTGGCTGACGGTGTTGTTATTCCCCGCTTTGTGCAGATAATTTGTGAAAGTTTCCTGTTCACTGTCAAACCGGCTCAGACCTCCGTCGTCCGTCCCGATCCAAAGCCTGCCTTGTTTATCCTCGAATATGGTATGAATATAATTGTGGCTGATGCTCTGTGGGTTACGGGGGTCATTCCTGTAAACTGTGAATTTGTAACCATCAAACTTATTCAGTCCGTCCTGGGTGCCAAACCACATGAAACCGCGCCTGTCTTTCACAATGCAGGTCACATTGTTTTGAGATAAGCCGTTTCCGGTCGTTAAATGTCGGAATATTGCCTGCTTATGCTGAGCGAACGAAGGTGTAAATAAGTAAAGAAGAGAAAAGAGGAGCGTAAAGGTTTTATGCATGCAGGGTCACAATCAATTTACAACTATTTCTACGTAAATTAGATGTAAATTATCACTCTGCAAATATATTTTGTAAATAAAAGATAAAGGGTTGTCGGCAGCGTCACGCGCTGGCCTTGTAACTCATCACATCTTTGATTTCACCCGCCAACAATTCAATGGTGCTTGGCTTTGAAATAACCTTCATTACACCAAAAGACTGATAGTTGGGAAGGTCAGCCGCTTTCAGACCGGTAAGAATAACAATATCCACATGGTTTACGCCCAATGCCTCATTGATTGCAAACAGGCACATGGGAAGCTCCATCCTCGGCATGTTGAAGTCAAGAAAAATATTATCAGGCAATGGAAAAAGCCTTTCCTTTATTTTGTTAACCGCATCCTGACAGTTGAAGGAATGCTCGCAAGTGGCTTTTGGGAAAGCCATTTCCAATGCAAATTCAAATATATCATGATCATCCGGATCATCGTCGATAAGTAATATGCTGTTATTCATTTTAGTGTAATCCGTTCCACACACAGTTCCAATGCGGCTGTGTAAAATAACCGTTCCCAGGATCCTGTCCCGAGGAAAAGATAGTGTCACCTATTTTATATTTTTTTATACTTTTTAACGAACCCTTAAAAGTTCGGCTTTCCCTGCTGCGATACCTTTGTTGCCATCAAATATTCACATCAACCATTTGAAAAGGTAACTACTCAAATCCAATGAAAAATCACTTGCTCAAAACAGTTAGCTGTGGCTTAATGCTCGGCGCGGTCTTATTCTCAACAAGTTGCAAGGATCAGGAAATCCTGTCCGAAAACGAAAAAGTCGAGCTGGACGGTTCGGACGAGTCGGCTAAACTAGGTGTGCCTACCAAATTTGACGAGGTGGCATTTGCAAATCGCATTGAAACGTATCTGGAAGATAAGGTTGCGGGATTTGGCTATTCCATCATTAAAGACGGGAAAGTATTTTACGTGAACAATGGTGGGGACGGCTACGCCAGAAAGAAGATCGAGTCTAACTTCGAATTTCATGGCGCCAATGCTAGGCAGGAAATTGTTGCCACTACGCAATATGTAACAGCGGTGGCCGTCATGCGGGTTTTGGAAAAATATAACTTAACGCTCGGGCACACTGTGCACAATTATCTGCCCAAGGGCTGGGTGCCAAGCGCAAGCTTTAAAGCGCTGACATTCGAACGGCTACTTGCACACCGCACTGGATTGATCGATTATGCCAATCTGAATGACCTGGAAAAAACAGTTGAAGGTCCGATAAACACAACCGTTTTCAATGAAAAGGCCTACCAGTATTCCGATGCGAATTATGAGCTGCTGGCATTGATCCTACCGTACGTACAGGCCAAAGAGTTAGCCAAACAAGGCGATAGCGGACTGTTGAATACACTAAATTCTCAACCAACAAATACGAGTGTCTATTATGTAGCGACCTCGATTTATGGAAATTTTGTGAGGACCTATGTTTTTGGCGCAGCCGGACTGGAACATGCAGACAAAATAGAATGGCGAGCCTGGTCTCCGACCGGGCCACTTAGCGCAGAAAAAGCAACGAAGGGATATCCGTCCAGATCCGGCTCAGAACCCGGCTTGTTGAAGGAAGATAATCTGATTAATGGTGGTGCTACGGGCCTTTATATCAGCGCTTCCCAATTTGCAAAGCTGCAATATGCAGTTAAGACATTTAAGGTGATAAAAATGGAATCCGTATCTGCGATGAAAAACAAGCTCCTCGGATTTGACGGTAAGCTGAACGGATCCAAGGGCGCTTATTACTGGAAAAGAGGCAATGGCAAAAACTGCGAAACAATGGTGATCGACTTCGGCAGTGTGCAGGTTGCGGTGTTCGCCAACTCGCCAGAAAGTGAGATCAGCGATCCGGTTGTACTGGCCAAAATGTTCGAAAGTTCACTTCACCCTTGATCGTACAAAGCCAGAAACTTTGTGTGACTAATAGATGTGTTGTGATAAGCGTGGCTGATTTCGGCCACGCTTATTTTTTGTATTTCAAATCAATGGTGGGCAAAGGCATCATAACTGGCCGTGCGATCATATTATACCGATACAGCTCCGTCTTCGGCGGCTCCTTTTGAGAGAGGTTCAGTGATTTGTCAAAGAACGCCTTGAATTCGGTGCCGCTCTTGAATGTAGGCTTGTTGACTGTAAGGCGGCTTTTACGGTTGAAAAAATCCGGTAACTTTTCCCGGATATGGATCGGCAGCTTCTCCACTTCCAGATCAAACGGGATGACAATGGTGTAGCGCACCGCAACGGCTTTCCCATTTTGCCTGGCTGGCGTCCACTGCGGCATATGCTCAACCAGCCGAACAGCTTCCTCGTCAATCCCCCACCCCGGTCCGTTCACGATAACCGGGCTGCTGATGTTCCCTTTTTCGTCCAAAAAAATGAAACCGAAGCCTGTCCTTCAACACCCGCTGCAACTGCCTCTGCCGGGTAACGCATGTGGTGCGCAAGAAATTTAACCAATTCTTTGGTCCCTCCCGGAAAACGCGGCCACCTTTCCAATGCTAACCCACTTCCCGAATTTTCATGGTTATCAACCGGCTTTTTAGCAGTGACTTCGGCCTTCGCCGCTCGGCTGACCCACCCCGGCTTACCTTTCAAAACAATTTCATACTCTTTTCCCGATTTCCTCGCCTGCATTTCAACCGGCTCAAAATCAGGATGACTGATCAGCATCACACTGTTTTCAGGAACAGCGGCGATCTCAAAATAGCCCTTCACATTGGTAACGGTTCCAAGGATGGATTCTTTGATAAAAACCGCTGCATTTGAAACCGCAACACCATTAATGTCCCTGACGGTCCCTTTGACTTCAATCAATTCTTTACCAGAAACCTGGTTTGAACCGGCACTTTGACCGACCACTACAAGGCAAAGAATGCCCATCAACATTGCGCTCCACAACATTTGACCTTTGACCATAGGACTCGTTCAGTAGGATTGTAAAATAAAAAATGATAATCCGTTAACAAAGTAAAGTTTTTCTAAAAAATATCCATAAACATTTGTTCGTACGAATTATTTCCTACCTTTAACAAAAGTCTTGAAAGCGGTCTCAACAGCATTATAACTATGGCTATCAATTTTTTGGATCCACATGATTTTCAACCTTTGGCAAAAGCATTGTGCTGGACATTGATCCATTCGCTATGGCAAGGGCTAATTGTTGCAATGCTAACCGGGATAATTTTGCTCACTTCCGGCAGATCGCGGCCAGCGCTCCGCTATAATTTATTTGCGGGGCTGCTTTTGGCATTTATCGTATGTAATGCTTTCACCTTTTTTATTATTCATCAGAATGAAATCAATGATTTGAATGTGACATTTGCTGCGGACAGCATTGCCAATAGTAGTGAAATTACTCTTGCACGAGATCACTTCTTAACGCAGCAACTCAGTACATCATTTACAAACGGAGTTAGCAGATTTACAGACCATTACCAGATGCAAATTATAATGGTCTGGCTAACAATCTTTCTATTCAAATCAGTAAGGACAGTTACCGGCCTCCTGCACCTGCACAGGATAAGGCACACGAAAGTACAGGCGGTAGATGATGCCTGGAAATGGCAAATGCGCCAGCTTGCAGCCCGGATGGGTGTGTATGAAAAGATTCTTCTGCTGCAATCCGGGATTCTAAAGGTGCCGGTTTTGCAAGGATTTTGGAAACCGGTAATCATTGTCCCGCTGGGCTTTTTCACGAGTTTACCCCACGAACAGGTTGAAGCCATTCTCTTACACGAAATAGCGCACGTAAAGCGACAGGATTACCTTGTGAATCTGCTTCAAAGTCTGGCAGAAAACATCTATTTCTTCAACCCTGCTTTCCTATGGTTATCGAAATTGATCCGCCTGGAAAGGGAAAATTGCTGCGACGAGCTGGTGATCGGGGTTATGAAGGAGCGCGGCATATTGGTGCAGGCGCTTGTAGCATTCCAGGAGTTGAGGTTATCCAGCAGCGGATTATCGTTTGTCGGCACCAGCAACCACCTACTGAACCGCATCAAAAGGATTATTTTCAACAAGAACAAACAGCTAACGACCATGGAGACATTTTCAATAACCAGCAGCCTGATCGCCGTCGCGTTCATTTCAGCAGCCTTTTTTGCACCTGTGAAGACAATTGATACAAAGCCGGTTGCAGCAATCCGGCAGCAGGCATTTACTCTTAAAAAAGCGACTCCCGGCTTAGACAAACCAAAAGTTTTGGCTCCAACCATGTCAAGCAAGCGGATTATTACAAACCCGAAAAAACTTGAAAACGATTCAGCATCGAGCATTTCAGCGTTATTAGCTGAGTTAAGAGCTGCTATCAAGGCCCGGGATCTGAAAAAAGCGGAGCAGATACATTATAAGGCTTATTTATTAGTGTGGCAGGAAAAAAGCGACATTCACTCCAAAAGGCTAGAAGCCAAAATGCTTGCTGATGCATTTGATAAAAGGAAGGAGCAGTTATCGAAAAACACGACGCTTGCTAATTTTCAAGAGCAAGTGGTGAGCATTTCTTCTGCAATTATAGAAAAACGAAATGCTGAGATTGATGCATTGCATAAAGAAATAGAAGCGCTGGCCGAAGAAAATCGCCAAAACAGAAAGGCGCAGGAAGTTCAAATGCAGGAAAACCTTATCGAGGATTTGCTGGCTGAGGGCATCATCACAACCCGTGAAAACCTTTCCTACAAGCTCCATAACATGTTTTTGATCGTTAACGGCGTTGAACAGCCTGAATCGTTGCACCAAAAATTAAAAGCCAGATATCTGGAACGCAGCTGGACGGAATGGGTCTATAACTGGGATGGGTTTACAGGGCTTCGTTTTACAGGTGTGCGCTATAATGGATAGATAATAGAATTTCTTTCTATATTAATTGGTCAAAATGTGCCTGATCAATTATATGGACGCCTCCGCTACACTCACAGAACGCTCCTGGAAATGGGAAGAAAAGGTTGCATTTCGCTTTTTCTTCCTATTTTTTATGCTCTACATTGCTCCGTGGACCTGGCCTTCCAGCATGCCTTTCACCGGGGACTTGCTGAGTTTCTTCAACGACCTGCACTGGGGCGCGGCGGATTGGCTGATTCAGCTGGTGAAAAAACATATCCTGCACATTGATATCAAGATTACGCCCAACGGCAGCGGCGATACGGTCGACGACTGGACCTGGAATGGGATCATGCTGTTCATTTCCTCTATCGGGACCGCAATTTGGTCGCTTGTGGATGCACGAAGACGGGAGTATAATGCACTTTACACGTGGCTGCAAGTGATTGTACGTTACCAGCTGGCAATTAGCATGTTTACTTACGGGTTTATCAAAATTTTCCCGATGCAGATGCCGGAACCCAGCATTAGTCAGCTTGCCACGCCGCTTGGCGAATTCACGTCAATGCGTTTTGCGTGGCTTTTTATTGGCTCCTCTCCCTCCTACGAGATATTCTCAGGCATTTGCGAAGTGCTCGGTGGATTGCTCATGCTCTCGCGGCGCACCACGGCTTTTGGTGCGATGATCCTGGTGGGTGTGATCGGCCACGTGGTGGCGCTGAATTTCTTTTTTGACATTCAGGTGAAACTTTTCAGCACGGCGCTGCTGCTCATGGCTATCTTCCTCCAGGTGCCGCATATGCAAAAGCTTTGGGCATTTTTCATTCAAAATCAACATGTGAGGTTATCCATTCCAGTGATTAACCTCACTAAAAAATGGCAACGGACAACCAGAATAGCGCTGAAAACCTTATTCATCGCTGTGTTTTGCCTGATTTCTTTTTACGAAAATATGTCGGCATACGGGAAAGGTGGCTATATGCCTCTGGACAAACCGACTATTACCGAGGGATTTTTCGATGTGGAAGCATTTGAGGTTAACAAAAAGCCACTAACGCTTCTTTCGGACACAACCCGCTGGGATAATGTGATTTTTGAAAAATGGAATGGCGGCAGCATCAAACGTCAGCCTGCGGACAGCCCGCTGATGCGCTACGGACGGGAGTATTTTACTTACAAAGCGGACACTGCGAAAAAGACATTTGAAATGCAATACAGAGACTCAACCCGCAACTTTACATTGCATTATAAAGAACCGGATAGCTCGCGCATGCTCCTTTACGGGAAAGGCGGCAATGATTCGCTGCACATTCTTTTGCGCAAAAAGAGCCAGCCATTCCGCCTGAACGAACCTATGCACTGGGTGCATAACAGCATAAAATAAAGCGCTGACTTACTGGGCTTTTGCAAGATACTTAAAGAAGTAACTATCCCCCTTCCCCAGCTGCTGACTCACAATGTATCCGGGCCCGAAATCACGAAGTTCCGGCGGGAACCTGAAACTAATCTCGTAGTGCGTCGCACTGAAAATAAGCTCTTCGGCTGCGGTTAAAGAAGCGAGGAAAAACAAGAAGCCAGCGTAGTAAAGCAATCTGCTTTTAGATTTTATCAATAAAATAAATTGCTTGCCTACAAAAATACTGAGGATAAATATGGAAGGCATGCAAACTTTAATAGCCCAATCATTCCAGGTGCCAAGAATAATAAACGGAATAAGAATTAAAGAAAATATAGCTGTGAAAATAAATTGCGTTTCGTCAGTGCTAAAATGACTGATTCTGTAAATTATGATAGGCAAAATAAAAATAAACTCTACCAAAATAAATAGCAGATATCTTTTCCAAAAATCATTAAAAATCAGAATAGAGAAGTGAATTGGAAATGAAAAGTCATTAGATAATATAAACAAGATCAGCACACAGAAAAAAATAAATGCAGAAAGGTTAATCAACGAAAAAGAAAAATACTGCTTCCAATGATTGATAAAATGAGGAATAAAAAAAGGCATTAATCCCAGCAGACACAATGGCGACCAAAGAATGAGCGAGACCACAGCAATGGTCATAATCTTGTTGAGAGTGGGATTAATGTATCTTCGATTTAATAAAATGCCAATTATAATCCACGCAGGAATACAATGTTGCGGGGACCAATATAAATTGCACATATTTGAAAAATAAAAGAATGGTGTCAGCCAAGTCTCAGCCCGGTCTTCGGTCACATGAAAAAGCAGGTTTACAACATAGTCGAAGCCACCGAAGAAACAAATGCTGATAAAGATGCAAAACATGCCGAGCAGGCTTTTCTGCACTTGTGAAAATGCGACGAGTAACAGAGAAAGCAATGTGCCGGAATAGGAGAAGGCAAACAAAGCAAGATTTGCGGCCTTCCATCCAAAAACCTTCCCTACAAGTGCAGCAGGCATATAATAAGCAAAATAATAAACGTACGGCTTGTCCGTAGCATACCCGAACCGCTCCCCCATGTATGCAGGCGAAAACCAAACCGGCCATGGATCCACAGTCAAATGCCACAGCAACGAACTCCTGATTCCTGAGTCGAAATTCCGGTAACCGATGCCGCCAATGCTTGAAAACAGGAGCCATACAAAAGTTAATGTTGCCAGGAAAATCAAGGCAATGCGATGATTCAATGCATAGTAATAAGCGTGACGGACAGATTTCAACACTTGATTGAATTGAACTGTTGTCGAAAAAGATCTATAAAGAGAAAAACAAATGAGTGCATCCAAAGGGATAGCGAGCTCCAATTTTAAATAGCCATTTATAAAAATAATGACTGGTAATGTCAGGTAAATAAATGACAGACCGATCAAAACATTGATAAAATTAGCCCTGTCGACTATTTTAAAATTATGAGAAGATGCTACATTATTAGATGGCTTATAAACTCTCTTCCGTTTTAGAATAAAATTATAGCCCGAAACAAATGAAATAACTTTTGGTTTTGATGTGATATAATTGATCATAACGAAAGGGAATTAATATATGGCCAATAGATTTCATGGTTACCATCCGTGCATATCACAATGGCAACAAAAAAAGGAATTGGTTAAAGCTTTATTTTAGCTTAACCTATGAATATATACGTAGTAATAAAGATGAAAAGAAAACTAATATTATTGCTCACTCTAACGACACGAATCATCTTTTAATGCGTTGCATTTTTATTGAGATTTTATTTAAAAAAATATATTTCAATTTAACGCAACGCTTTGATTTTGATATGGTGTCTATGGGTTTGAAGACATAAGATTTTAGTTGGTATGAGAGTTTTTTTAATGTGCGTCATTTGTTTGCTTTCCGTTGTTTCCTGTAACCAAGTGAATCAGTTGGAGCCACTTGAACCGGAGCCGGTGCCTTCGAAAGTGATTGCACAAGTAAAACAGTGGTATCCGAAGGCAGAAAACCTGGTGTTTAAACCGTTGGTTGAAAAGCTGGTTTGGGAGGTGAAATTTGATGAAGGCGCAGATAAGTATATATCGCTTGCAGACAGCACGAAAATTTGGGAGACGTATCGTTTTAGTGCAGAAAATGCACCTCCAAAAATGCTGGCGCTGTTGGAGAAAAGTGCCTTCCGGGGAGGAACGTTTAGTGCGAACAGGGACATGATCGGACCAGTTCCTCCGAATGAATATAACAGGCTGATATATAAACTGCATGGGAGTGACTATAGTTTTAACTGGGTCTATGTTGATAATAGGGTTGCGGGTGCGGCTTTTGGGGAAAAGCTCTACTGGATTTCATATCATGACATGAGCACGGTGCCCAAAAAAGCACAAGACTTCATTAATGCTGATCCACAGATCAAATTCGAAGGTTTGGAACTGCAAGTTGATATGAGCTATAAAAAGTCTTACGAGGTGCAGGTCAGTTTTGATAAGGCGGGGGTGAAAACGTATGCAACTTTTATATTTGACGAAGCAGGTGATTTACAATGGTTTAGCAGGGCATTCAATGAGCCGGAAGACCTTAATGGGCCGCCCAATTATGATAAACTGCCTGAGGCAATGCAGCAATATCTGGACTCTTCGAAAGAACTAGCTGGATTTTCCAGCCAGCCGATCGCCGGCATGCAGTGGATGGCGGAGTATCGGGGAGAGAAATGCTACTGGATCCGATATCTTAATAACACCACTTTCGATTCGTGTGATTTGCAGTTTAGCAAAGATGGGAAACTGGTTAACAAAATGTACTCTATTTATTATCAATAAAATTGATTATATCGTAATAAATTTACTCACAACGTGCTCACGGTCCGTACTTTATGAAGTTTTTTCTCTCAAAGAAATTCAGTAACCTGACCTCCTTGGTGAAAGCTTGTCAAAAGCAGGATCCAGGTGCGCAGACTGCATTCTATGAGCGATACAAAGGCCGGTTGACGGGTGTTTGCCAGCGTTATGCGAGGACAAAAATGGAAGCAGAGGATATCTTTCAGGAAGCATTTATTAAGATTTTCAATAACATTCAGGAATTAAAGGACCCGGAATCGGTGGACAGCTGGGTTAAAGTAACGGTCGTCAGGACGGCGATTAACTATTATCATCGCACCACGAAGCAACAGGACCTCAATGGTTCAATTCACAATATGGATATTCAGCTGGAATCCGATGATTATGAAAAAATTGTCGACCAGTTGAATGTGGAAGATTTGCTGGCCATCATCAACGAGCTGCCCGACAAATACAGGACCATTATAAACCTGCACCTGATCGACGGCTATACACATGCTGAAATTGGCGAATTACTCTCCATTCCCGACGCGACTTCGCGGTCACAGTTTATGAGGGGGCGTAATTTGCTGTTAAAAAAATTAGAACTTAAAGGGATCGTGCATCATGAAAACTTCTGAGAACAAACTCAATGAGGCACTGCGGTCAGCCCTTAAACGCAAATTCGACAATTTTGAAAAGGCACCTGACCCGTCTGCATTTGAGAAAATTCGCGCCAATATCAAACCTATTCCGCAGTGGAAATATTTGTTTTTCAGCCTGTTGTTCGTAGGCATAGCCGTTACTGGCATCATTACAGACCAACATTTCTTAAAGAACAGAGCTGAGAAACTAACCTCCGTGCATGCAGCTAACCTAAAAAATTCCAGTCCGGGATCGCCCGCCGCAGAATCGTCTGCCGCAGAATCGTCTGCCGCAGAATCGCCCGCCGCGGGATCGCCCGCCGCAGAAGCGTCTGCCGCAGAATCATCGGTTAAGGAGTCCGCTTTCTTGGAACGGGGAATTTCCAAAAAGTCGGTTGTGGCAAGTCAGGTTATTCATTTATCAAAGGCAACGTTTAAGAATTCAGATCATGTTGATCAAAACAGTTTGGCTGGTTCGAGAGGTGAGTTGAAGAATGAGTCTTTAAAATCCCAGCTACACGAAATGCCAAGCTTCTATGGAAGCGATAGTAATGATGCTGAATCAGACATTATTGTCAACTCTGAAAAAGCACAGCCTGGTGCGGAACCGGCTGCTGGTGAAGCCATTGACATTACCGCTGATATACTTGATAATCAACCATATAAATTTTCAGCTGATCATTCCAGCTTACCGCATATTGATATTCCAAAGGCTGATGTTAAACCCGTTGTTCGTTATCAAAGAGGCCATTTTAACTGGCTTGTGAATGCGGCTGTGCTGCAATCTTACCAGATCCTAACAGTGCCGGCTGGTGGCCAGAGTTTCCAGAATTTTGAATTCCCTTCTACATTTTCTCTTCGTTCACTTGGATATAAAGTCAGTGTGGGTGCAGAGAAAAAAGGTTTTCAGTTTATGCTGCATTATAGCCGTTTTCAGCAGTCCTATTCGTACGAAATAGCTGGTAATGACTACGTTGTACACACGGTTGATCAGGGTAAATTTGTCGTGATACGCCAGGGAACGCGGGTTAGTCAGGAGAATCAATTTAGTCTCTTAGGGATTGGCGTCAACAAGCAGGTGCAATGGGGAAATGCTTCGGTGGGCAAATATTATGCGTCCGCAGGACTGGAATATTCGTATGGAATGATCAGGAAGCAAAGCATTGGCTGGGTGAATGCGGGCATCGGCAAGCAATTCCCGATTAACAGAAAAACTTCCCTGCACATTGGCCCCTATGCAGAATTCAGTCCGGTGAAATTCACCGGATCAGGCGACCCGTTTTATTACCAGCCTTACCGGGTGGGTGTTTTAGCAGGTCTGAGGTTCGGCCGGTAATGTGTTGTAAAAGCGCTATCTAAAATTTCGACCATTGGGAAAAATCTCTGTTTGCACATCCTTGCGGACCTGTGTCCTTTTGTTCACGGCCATTGTGGCATACTCATCCTTTTCATCCGCCCGCGAAAGGGTCAGAATGTTTGGTTTTTCATCCTCAACGGCTGTCAGTTTTTTGAGTAAAACAGAAAGGTCGTAGCATTTTGATACAATTACATGCGTCACATCTCCTTCACGCTGCAATTTCCCTTCAACCATTAACAGTCTGGCATACAAGATTTCCTTTCGGTATTTTTCAAAAAGACTTTGAAATACGACCAGATTTGCAAAGCCTGTTTCGTCTTCAATGGTAATAAAACAAACCCCGCCGGCAGTTCCGGGCCGCTGCCTTACCAGCACCAGTCCTGCGGCTTTTACCTTCATTGCATTTCCGATCTGATCCAGTTTTCTGGTTGAAAAAACATTAAGCATTTCCAATTTTTCCCGCACAAAACTGACCGGGTGCGCTTTTAAGGACAAAGAAGTTGAAGCATAATCCTGAACCACATGCTCCGAAGCGCTCATGAGAGGCAAATTCACGGCTGCTTCCGACGCGCTTTCCGATGGCTGGCCTTCAAACAATCCGATAGGCCTGTCGTTCATTGCGGACACTTCCCAGAGCGCCTGCCGCCGGTCCAGCCCTATGGACCGGAATGCATCGGCATCGGCCAGTTTTTCCAGGGAAGCTTGCGAAACACCAGCATCACGCAGGGCATGAATGTTTGTAAATGGCCGTTGCCTTGCCGTTAGCAGCGCCGCAATATCTTCCTCCCGCATTCCCTTAATCTGCCTGAAACCCAGCCTGATCGGGCAGTATGTCCCGGTTTTCTCTTCCAGTAAATTGTCCCAATCGGAGGAATTGATATCCACAGGCCTTACTTCCACATCATGCTTTCTGGCATCAATGATAATCTGCGCCGGCTGATAAAAACCCATCGGCATACTGTTTAATAATGCAGCGGCGAACACATCGGGATAATAACATTTCAGATAACAGGAAACATACACCAGCAAAGCAAAACTTGCAGCATGGCTTTCGGGAAAACCATAGCTCCCGAATCCCTCCAACTGCCTGAAAACACGCAATGCAAATTCTTCGGTGTAACCACGTGCCGTCATACCGGCCACAAGCTTTTTCTCGAACCGGGTGACCATTCCTTTCACTTTGAAAGTAGCCATGCTCCGCCGCAATTCGTCCGCTTCCGAAGGTGTGAAACCGGCTGCCACAATCGCGATTTTCATAGCCTGTTCCTGGAATAACGGCACGCCGAGTGTCTTGCCCAGAATGTCTTCCAGTTCTTTGGAAGGATAAATTACTTCCTCTTCCTTATTTCTACGGCGTAAATAAGGATGCACCATATCCCCTTGAATAGGGCCAGGACGTACAATAGCAACTTCAATAACAAGGTCATAAAAACATCTTGGTTTCAATCGGGGCAACATGGACTGCTGTGCACGACTTTCGATCTGAAACACACCGATCGTATCCGCCTTGCAGATCATATCATAAACACCTTCGTCATTCTGGGGAATGTTGGCCAGCGTATAGTCTTTGTCGTAATGTTTTTTGGCCAGATCAAAAGCTTTCCGGATGCAGGTGAGCATTCCCAAAGCAAGCACGTCGATTTTGAGAAAACCCAGGGTATCAATGTCATCCTTATTCCATTCAATGCAGGTTCTGTCCACCATACGCGCATTCATGATCGGGCACAGGTCGGAAAGTTTGCCTTGCGTAATCACGAAACCGCCGGTATGCTGCCCTAGCTGACGGGGAAATCCAACGTACTGCCTGGTCAAGTCCAGGATTTTGAGCAAATGCGGATCATTAGGGTTAAATCCCTGTTCAGCAACACGTTTGCCTTCAAACCACTCATCTGTAAACTCCCAGATTGAATTGGCCAGGCGATTAATAGCGTCCAGCGACATGCCCATTGCCTTAGCAACATCACGGATGGCCCCGCGCTGATGCATTTGTGTTACCGTAGCCACAATGCCGGCCCTGTCACGACCGTACTTTTTATAGATATACTGGATCACTTCTTCCCTGCGCTCATGCTCAAAATCCACATCAATGTCGGGTGGCTCATTGCGTGCGGAAGATATAAACCGCTCGAAAAGCAGATCGATTTCCAAAGGATCCACCGACGTAATGCCAAGACAATAGCAGATCGTGGAATTAGCCGCTGATCCCCTGCCCTGACAAAGTATCTTTTGTTCACGCGCAAACCGGACAATGTCATAAACGGTAAGGAAACAGGGCGCATAATCCATTTCCTCCACGAATTTCATTTCATATGCAATCGCATCTTCAACTTTTTGAGGAATGCAATCGCCAAAACGCTCCCTGGCCCCTTTCCAGGTTAGCGTTTCCAGCTCTATCATTACCGAATTTCCGGAGCTCGTAATTTCCTCAGGATAAACATATTTGAGTTCATTCAGCGAAAACTGGCAGGCGTCCGCGATCTCCTGCGTGCGCTGGATCGCATCCGGATATTGCCTGAACAGCCGCTGCATTTCATCAATCGGCTTCAGGAACCTTTCCCCATTCTGATAAAGCTTAAATCCTGCGTTGTGAATCGTGCATTTTTCACGGATACAGGTAAGAATATCCTGCAATTCCCTTCGCACCGGATTATGATAATACACATCATTAGTGGCCACCATAGGAATGTCCAGCTGATGGCCCAGCTGCGAAATCCGGTGCAGCTTCTTCGTATCATCGCCCTGGTACGAACGGGCCGCAGCCATGTAAATGTCCTTGCCAAAAGCCCTCTTATATTCTTTTAATGTTTTTTTGAAATCAGGTTCAAAATCAAAATGACTGTTCAAAGCAGCAGGAGGAACCACTATGAACTTGATTTCACCCGCATGGCGAAAAACATCTGCTTTGTATAAATGACACTGACCTTTTTCCGTCCTCAGGTTGCCTTCGGTTAACAGAGAAGAAAGCTGGGCATAACCTTGTTGCGTAGTGGGATAAGCCAGCAAACTGGGCCCATCCAGCAAGTCCAGGCGGCAAGCCGGAATGATACGAATGTCCTTTCCTTTTGCAGCCGCATGGGCCCGGACAATTCCGGCCAGACTATTCCGGTCCGTAATTGCGATTTTTTTGTATTTAAATAGCAATGCCTGCTGCACCAATTCCTCCGGGTGCGATCCACCACGAAGGAAGCTGAAATTAGTCGTCACCTGTAATTCCGTGTAGCACATATTCATTTAAGCAAAAAAACCGTGGATAAACCATTTGGAATCATTATGATCATAATGTCCGAGACGGAAAATCCAGAACCGCGCACCATCCTGATCTTCAACACAATAGTAATCCCGATGCATGCCTTGTTCCAGCCACCATTCCCTTTCAATTCGCTCCGGGCCGTCGGCGCGTTTCATATAATGGACCGTTCCTTTAAAACGGAACAGCACCGGCGGATAATCCGGCACAGGCACAGCCACATCGATCAGTTGCGGGTTTGCCAATAAAATAATCGGCCTGGGCCTGTCGATTCGCCAGGCCGTTTGAGGCGTTTCTACCAGGGAATCAGCGATTTTCACAGACCTTTCCGGCCAATAATGTTCATCCGGAAGATACCGGTGGATCGTCTCCATGCCTGCCCTGCCAGCAAGCCTGTCCAGCAGCTCGATCAGATTTACATTTCCCGAGTCCGCCTGCGTATTCCAAAGCTTTTTCTGGACCTCAGTAACATCTTCTGTAACAGGGGCTTCCAGCACAAATAGCTCAATACCCATTCCTGGCCTGAGGGTGGATATTTTCAGTTCAAAAAGCTTGAAAAGGTGCATTACATGAAATGATCCCCGGTTGGTTACAATGTCGATCTGCACCACTTTTCCATCCACGCGATAACCTGTGAAAACGGCCGACCGCAACCCTTTCCCTTCCTTCACCAAGCGACGGCAGATAATTTCCAAAAGCCGTTTTAAAGCGATCTGAATGCCAACGGCCGTCACAATCGGCTCCATGCACGGTAACCTTTCCTGGTAAGGCACCGCCGGTTTAACCGATTGAATAATTTCTATGGCATGTCCGAAAGCCTGGTCAATCCGATCTAAAAGCGGCTGCCCGAAGCGCCTGCGAAGCACCGAACGCGGCATATCGCTAAAATCCCGGATCTGATATAACCCCAGCTTCTGCATGCGTTCCAGAACTGTTGCTTCCAGCCTTAAGGCCGCCGGTGGCAAAGGCAACAATGCCCCGGAAAGGCCATTTGGCGGAATAATGCGCTTATCCTGGCCATAATGCGCAACTGCCCAAGCACTGCCCACTGTATCCGCTATGGCGACGCTTACCTCATAACCCTTGTGCCTGAGTTTGATGACGATGTCTTTCAAGTAAGCCCGCTCACCTCCCCACAGGTGTGCACATCCTGTGATGTCAAGCATCAGACAGTCGGGCAAGTCTACTGCAACAATGGGCGTATAGCGTAGGCACCATTCGGCCAGCTCGTTCAGCAACCCGGCTGCCTTGTCGGGGTCGTCATCTATCACCTCTAAAGCCGGAAAAAGGGCCCGGGCATCAGCAGCCACCATTCCTACCATGATCCCGCTTTCAATCGCTTTCGGACTGGCCGCTTTTACGACCATTCTTCCACGCTCGGGAGCTGCCAAAACAAACTGCTCGTTAGTAAGCTCAGGACGTTCAGTCACAACCCAGTCTGTGATTAAATGTCGAAACCATATGTTGGCAAAGCGCTGTTGCATAATAATAACTATTTCACATAAACACTTGATTATTAATTAATTGATATATAAATGATATTTTTGATATCTATAACTTGGTCACAATGATATCAAATCTCTTGTTTAGTCGCAAGAATTTTCTTTACTTTGTTTTAACATACACCAACAAAAAAGCCCCTCAACCAGGCCGGAGATTGAGGAGCTTTTAAAAGATATATAGAATAAATTACTGCTGCGGTTCCAACATGTCGTCGAGGTTTTCGAATGCCATCAGGAAGCCTTCTTTGAAACCCATTTCAAGGTGTTTTTCCAGATCGGAAAGTTCGTTGAATGTTATTAAAACATCCACGATCGTATTGCTATTGTTTTCATTGAAGGATATAAGCCATTGAGAGCCTGGAAGAAAGTTGCTTGGCTTTCCACTTTCGTCACAGAAATGATCCAAAGCTGAATAGGATTGTTGTGTCGTGATCGATTTGTATTCCATGCGCGCCCAATGCTCCTCTCCTTCCGGCCCGACCATGGCATATAACCAGTGCCCGCCCTCACGGAAATCCATTTCTTTGGTCCTTGCCTTCCAGGGTTTTGGCGCCCACCATTGTTCCAGAAGTTCTTTTTGGGTCCAGGCTGCCCAAACTTTCGCTACCGGAGCAGCAAATTCCCGTTCAACGTTTATTTTTTTATTTTCCTTGTCCACTGTGAAGTTCAAAAAAAGATCAGTTTTCATAATTATTTGGTTTTAAGTTATTTAATACTTCATCTAGTTGGTTAAATCGATCTTCCCAAAGCTTCTTAAACTGTTCCAGCCACTGATCCACATCCTTCATCTGCTTTGCATTGAAGTGGTAATAAATTTCCCTGCCAGATGATTCTTGGCTTATCAGCTGGCATTCGGTCAAAATTTTTATATGTTTTGAAACTGCCTGTCTGCTGGTATTGAAATGTTCAGCCATAGCATTAGGCGTCATTGCTTGCACGGCAACCATGCTCAGTATGGCCCGGCGCGTTGGGTCCGCAATGGCCTGAAACACATCTCTTCTAAACTCTTTTGCCATACGCTTTTTATAATTATGCAACGTTATGATTGCAAATATATATGCAACTTTATAGTTGCGCAAATTTTCAGGAAAGAATTTTTAATGGTTATGCAGCAATATTTATTTACTTACAAAAACTTAACTTGTAGGCCAAACAAACCATTATACCAGGACCAGCAAATTTCATAAAACCGTCGAAATTAATGAGCGAAACAAAATTCAACATTGCGGTATTAATCGATGGCGATAATGCACAGGCAAAGTTTATGAAGGAAATGCTGGAAGAGGTTTCCAAATATGGGAAAGCTACGGTTAGGAGAATTTATGGCGACTGGACGAGTTCTCACATGAATAGCTGGAAAGAAACTGTCAACAATCATTCAATCAGTCCGATTCAAAAATTTTCCTATACGACAGGCAAAAATTCCACTGACAGCTCGCTCATAATCGACGCAATGGATATTTTGCACAGCAAAAGTGTGGACGGATTTTGCATCGTTTCAAGCGATAGCGACTACACCGGGCTAGCCAAAAGGATCAGAGAGGAAGGGCTTTTCGTTATGGGGATTGGCAGAAAAACCACCCCGCTTGCATTCGTCAATTCCTGCGAGATCTTTACTTTCAGCGAAAACCTGATTGCGGAACTGGATGCGACATCAGAAGAAGCGGAGATTAAAAAGATCGACGTCACACCACAAGAGAAAATCAAAAAGGATCCTAAAAAACCGGAAATTAAGATAAAGTATCCGAAAATTGATATGACGGTCATTGATAAGGCATTTGAAATATCCACCAACGAGGAAGAGGAAGCGCTTATTTCCAAATTAGGATCATCCCTTCGAAAAATTGACCCAAGCTTCGATTCCCGCACTTATGGGTTCAAGACTTTAACGCAACTGCTAAAAAGTCTGCCCAAATACAAGATCGTTAATAACGAGATTAACGGGCTTAACCATCCGCTTATTAAACTGAAATAATCCTTTCTGTAAAATCTTATGCAGATTTTTTTGCAAAAATTTGCGTAAGCGAATACTTACATTTAATATTGTGTAAGCAAACACTTACATATATGTCCATTGAAGCAAGACGTGACGTTTTTCAAGCCATAGCAGATCCGACGCGGCGGCAGATTATCAGCCTGATCGCACATAAATCCATGAATCTTAATGCCATTGCGGAAAATTTTGAGATCAGCAGACCAGCTGTATCCCAGCACATTAAGATTCTGACGGAGTGCGGAATGGTGGTTGTCAGGCAGGAAGGGCGTGAGCGATTTTGCGAGGCAAAGCTCGATTCGCTAAGTGAAGTATCGGATTGGGTAGATCAGTACAAACAATTCTGGAATGAAAAACTCGATTCTCTGGGAAGCTATTTAAGCCGTATTCAAGCAAATGACGAGTCAGGTAAAGAGTCAAATACGAATCAATCAAACAATCAATAGTATGAACCAGCAAACAGCAAAGACAGAAGGATTAAAAATTGTCAGGGAATTTAAAGCACCTAAAACGCTTGTATTCGACGCATTTGCATCGCCCGAAGCATTTAGCGAATGGTGGGGCCCCGCCGGCAGCAATCTATTCGTGGAACGTTTTGACTTCCGGACAGGCGGGAGTACGCATTACAAAATGGAAGGAAACGGCCACGTAATGTGGGGATTATTTCAGTATAAAAACATTCAGCGTGCCGATCTGCTGGAATTCATCAACTCATTTGCCGATGCCGAAGGAAACATTATCACCTCGCCATTTCCTATGGATTTTCCTTTGGAAATTTTCAACAAGATTATATTAGAAGAAAATGACGGCATAACAACCTTAACCATCCAGGGCCACCCCATCAACGCAACACCCGCCCAGGAAGAAACCTATTTTTCAATCATGGACAACATGCACCAAGGATTCAACGGAACATTCGACCAGTTGGATGCGTATCTGGCTAAGGTGCAAGGGTGAGATCAAAGCTGAAAACAAAAATGACCATCCGCATTCCGGACCGTCATTTTTGTTTCAAAAACTCCTTGGGAACAGGATTTCTCTCCAGGAAGATCTTCATTTCCTGAGCTTTTTTACTTAGTGGCCTGGTTTGATCCCATGAATCATCCTTGGTCTCCACTCGATCCGCTGGCTTTTGTGTCCCTTCCTTAATTTCTTTTTCGAGCATTAAATCTTTCATAACAAGATAGTTTGCGTGCTTATCAAATTTAGCCATTATTTTAAGTTAATCAAAAAAGCATCATAGTTAGAGCCAATTCGAAATTCCTCCCATTCTCCTTCCCATTCGTATGGCCATGTTCCTGATATTTCCTTGTTTTCGTTTCTGATGGCTTTAAAGCCAAATACATTACAAATTGTATTTAGTTCAAACAAATATTTGCTGATCCCCATCTGGTATTTTCGAGTTCTTAGAGGTTGCTCGCCAGGCAATGTTATACCGCTGGCTGCAATGCTAATGTTCCGATTATTTTGTAGAAAAGCCATTGCAACATTAGCTACTGTGCCGAGTATTTTATCCATATCTCCGTTGAGCAGTTGAACGCTATCTTCAATGTTCATCAAGGAAGCATTCCATAATCCAAAAGCGAGGTTATAAAAATTAAAGCCAATCCGCTCAAAACGGATTCTCATTTCAAAACGACCGTTCTTGCCTTCACTGAAAAACTTAAACTCCGTTTCACCGACTAGCTCGGTCGTGTAACTTTCAATATTCATTTTAGTTATAGTGTGTTCTGAAAATTCAAAGATATTCAAAATCTTTATTCCTCAAAGTATTAGCACCTAAGCATCGACAGAGCTTGCACGAATGATTCCGAGCACATCCATAATCATTAAATCAGTAGCAAATGGAATTTTGAGCTTAATAAGGTAAAAACTGACCACTTGAAATTAAAACCCAACAACATGATCAAGCCACTTTATCCTTGCCTTTGGTATAATGGAAATGCGAAGGAAGCTGCGGATTACTATTGTTCTATTTTTAAAAGTTCCAAGATCACTTCTGAGAACCCGATGGTGGTGACATTTGAGCTGAACGGGTTCAAATTTATGGGGCTGAACGGCGGTCCCCATTACCAGTTCTCTCCGGCAACTTCTTTCGTGGTTGAATGCGATACGCAGGAGGAAATAGATTATTACTGGGAGAGATTAGGTGAAGGCGGATCATATAATCAGTGCGGGTGGCTGGATGATAAATTCGGGATGTCGTGGCAAGTTGTGCCAAGTGTTTTGTCCAAATTAATGTCAGATCCTGAAAAGGCGCCTAGGGTGATCGAGGCTTTTATGCAGATGAGTAAATTCGATATCGCTGCGCTTGAAAATGCATAAGACAGGGCTGCTGAGTTTATTTCAAGGATTTGTAGAGAAAACATCGGCTAAAAGGTAACTTGCGCCATAACATTTTAGCCCCTATTTCCAATATGTTGAAGTTCATTCTTCCTTCGCTGCTTTCAATTTCCATGGCTGCAAATGCGCAGTTGGTTTCTGATTCCCTGCTCATTGAAGGCCATCACCGCGTTTTTGTTTATGATAAATCCGTGAAGGTCAAGCCGGGTGCAAGCCTTGTTTTTCTGATGCATGGCTCGGGTGGTGAACCGATGGGATTTGCGCCGAGAGCTGCTAAGCTGCAAGCCAGGGCCGAGGCTGAAAATCTTGTGCTGGTTTATCCGGCTGGTTATAAGCGATATTGGAATGAATGCAGAAAAGCCTCAACAGCAATTGCCAACAAGGAAAATTTGAATGAAGAAGCATTTTTCTCCGGAATGATCGACTTCTTTTCCGATAAATACAAGATTAACAAAGCAAACGTTTTTGCAACCGGTTTTTCGGGTGGCGGGCATATGTCGTACAAACTGGCGCTGACCATGCCTGATAAGATCCGGGCCATTTCGGCGATTGTCGCCAACCTTCCGACGGATGAGAATATGGATTGTGCGGCTATGAACAAACCGCTGCCGGTCATGATTACCAACGGAACGGCCGATGAAACCAACCCGTATAATGGCGGTGAAGTGAAGACTGCGGGTGTAACGCTAGGCACTGTACGCGCGACAGATCAGTCATTTCAATATTGGGCAAAACTGGATGGTTACAGCGGTGAGCCTGTCAAATCAATGATGCCGGATGGCGACAAAACCAACGATGTTACGGTCGAAAAATACACCTACCAGAAGAAGGGAAAACCCGAAGTAACCTTATTAAAAGTCATCAACGGCAAACACGAATTCCTGACCGATTTCGACATTTTCGAAGAAACCTGGGCATTCTTTAAGCGGCAGATGGCGAATTAGATTTGCGGAAAGGAGTTGCCATTTTTACTTCTTGTTCCAGATAATTAAACCGCCCGTCCGACCATTCCATTTTCCACTCACCGGGTTCCCCGTTGCGCACTTTCAGAAGCTGTACGTGCCAGCTGGGAAAGCCTACACCAGGCATATCATCTTCCAGCTGACTAGGAATAGGTGTCACTTTCCAGCGCGAAACGCAAGCTAATGTATTCAGGCTCCGAGGATTGCAACGATGCAAAAAACCGGTCACACGGCTTTGCTCCACAGCAAGTTGCAATCGGCGGGATTGGGTTAATGTGATTTCATTGAGCTCTCCTACTACGGCAGTGAGCGCTTCACATTTTAACGATTCTTCCACAGCCCATAACACGTCCTGTTCTTTCAGGAGATCTATAAAAATGACCCTGTCCGGCTCAATGCCGAAAAACTTCATGGCCGGAGGAAACAGGGTGCGGTTCATGCTGATCCATAAACAAGCCCCGCCCTTTTGCAACAATTTGCCCAGCAGCCCCATCATAAAACCCGTGGTTGCCGCTGCGTCTTCCCTGGCACCACTCAAAAACTCATGAACCGCACCAGTCGGGAAAACCTGGTTCGGGAATGCCTTTTCCAATGCCCCATAATCAAACGAGCTTTTTGCCCCCTCCGATGCGGTCTTAAAGCCCTGCAAAGAAAGGATCTCGTCTTGCAGCCGCTTGGCAAGATCGCTTTTTGGCGTCGTCTGGTTCATGATGGAAGTTGAGTAATTGTTATTATTGATAACAATTTTATGATCCCAAAAGTACCATTTAACTTTTATAACCGCAAAACATTTTTTGATTTTATGCCTGATTAATGGATGTAATTGTCAAAAATACAGCTCCTATGCTCGATCAGGCATTATTCACTTAAACACAGTCCGACTAGTAAAAAGAACGAATAATGTGCTTATTCTCTCAAAATCAAATCCTATGACACGATCTGTTCTGCTAAAATCTTCCTTATTACTTGTTACTTGTTTCACTTTTCTGGCTATGAGTCGTTTGGCTCCGCGGGATTGGAAATTAGGCGTGGCACTTTATACATTTAACCCCTATTCCTTTGAAGGCCAATTGGCAAAAGCGGATAGTGCCGGCTTAAAATATGTGGAAGGTTTCACATTCGCGAAAGCCGGTCCGGAATTGAAGGATTCAGCCATGATGAAATTATCGCCTTCCGGCATAGCAAAACTGAAAACGATTCTTGGCAAAACCGACCTCAAAATGGAAAGCATTTACCTCGTAGGCGGCCCGACGGTAAATGATTGGAAAAAGGAATTTGAGATAGCGAAACAGTTTAATGTGAAATATGTGACTGCCGAACCGCCCGTGAAAATGTGGGATAGCATCGACAGCCTTGCCGGCGTTTACGGCGTAAAACTGGCCATTCATAATCATTGGAAAGGAACAAGTGCTTACTGGCATCCCGATTCTGTGTTGGCAGCGCTAAAAGGACATCCGAATTTTGGTGTATGTGCCGATCTTGGACACATGCCCAAAAGTGGCATTAAACCGGTGGAAGCATTGAAAAAGCTGGAAGGGCATATCATTGCAATCCACCTAAAAGACATTGCCGCCTATAATGATCCAAAACTTGTGGATGTAGTCGTAGGAACCGGCGTCATCGATTTTCCGGCGGTGTTCAAGGAGCTGGAAAGACAACGATTCAACGGCCACATCATTATCGAACGCGACCGCCAGGAAAAGCCGAGCAATCTGCAATCCGTAATTCAGACGGTCCAATATTATAACAAAACCCTTGGATTAATGTGAGCATTGCCTGCTGCTGCTGAATAAAGCTCTGATCAATGCAGCATTGCTTAAATGCTGCTGATCAGAGCTTTCTTAATTTAATGTTGCGATACCAAACCGTGCTTCCCCAGTCCTGCAACCCAATCCGTCCGTCATAGGATCCTTTGGAGATGGGTGCCGCTTTGAGTCCGCTGTTTGCTACTTTTTGTTTCCAGTCGGCGCTGTTGAGGTCGTGTTCCTGGACCATGAATTCGTTTTGGTACACCGTAAGCTTTCCTTTCTTCACTATGAAGTGGATTTTATTCCATTCACCTTCCGGATTTCCTTCGCGTAGACGGGCATTGGCAATGCCGAAAAAGTCGCTGGCGCGATGTGTATTTTCTTTGGCACCTTCATAAATTTTATCATCGATCACCTGTAATTCCAGGCCGGTCGTATGCATATTCGGGTATTTGGGTGCTTCTGTTACAAAAAAGAAAATGCCGCTGTTGGCATATTTGCTAACTTTCCATTCTGCCTTAAATTCAAAATCACCGTTCACAACTTCATCCGTAACGATATCTCCGCCATTCTTTGCTTTATTTCCAGCTCGTTCAGGCACATTCAATTTAATCGCACCTTGTTCGATAATCCAGGCTGTCCCCACCTGCTTGCCGCCATAGGCATGCCAGCCTTTGAAGTCTTTTCCATCAAACAACAGTTTCCAGCCGTCCTTTTTTTCTGTGGCAGACAGCGTGTTAAGAGCTTGTGAATGCGCGCTTATATAGGCGATACTCAAAAGCAAAGCAAATAAGGTAGGTTTGAACATTTCAGATCTAAGATTATTGTTAGAGAACAAGCGCGTCACTCAGATAAAATACTTATTTATTCACAAAATATCTGGCATAGAAACTTTTGTAAAACACCCTACTCTTTTAAAATGCTCTCCACAATCGTCAAAGATGCCTGCTCGCAGAAATCCAGGCCAGAGTAATCCGGGTTATAACCTCCAATGTAGGGGACGGCCATCACATAAATCCGGCGATTCGTAGAACCTGAACGCTCCAAAACCTGAAAATGATCTGTAATGGCAATCCCCGGCACTTTCAGGTAAAAATCTTCTCTGGCCGTTTGCTCCACATTCTCGTTGCCGTCTGCAATGGCTGCACCGCCTTCTGTCGAAGACCTGAATTTTAAATGTGCAGGCATCACCGTTCCATCGGCGATGAGGCTTTTGAACGGAAAACTTTCAAAAGGCAAATGCGGCTGACCGATACAATCCACAAAGGTGTTGTAATAAATGGCCTTCTCTTCACCCGACTCGTCCTTATAATGGTAAGTTATACCGCCTTTACTTTCCGGAACAACCTTGCTATCATCCCCTACCGACACGATTTCGAGCTTACCTGCGTCGTCCAGCGCCAGCATTTCCTTGGCGGAACTTTGCGGGACAAATGCGATAACGATCGATATGAGCGGCATGAGAACTTTTTGCAGCCGCATACGGTCCTCCGCTGACAAATATTTGGCAGGATAATTCATTGCATAACTCAAAACCGCCAGAATTTCCTTCCAATGTATCGACTCCTCATTCCGGATGGACTTTTCCGCCTCTGCATATTCTTTCCTGAAAAGCTTGAATGGTTCCGTTTTTTCCCGCACAGCCATCATCGACTCTACAAACTGCTCTATGTTCATCTCCCGGATCCTCTCGTAAAACTTCGGATCCTTGTCGCGGAACAGGTCTTTAAAGGCTTTTTCAAAAATATAGTCCAGTTCCAGAAAACCATCGTTTGCTTCCCGGTTTTGCTCGATTTCTTCCTTGGTCAGCAATGCTTCTTCAGAAAGCAGCGGATCTTCCAAATGGAAGCGTATGGCAGGCAAAAGTCCATTTCTGGAATGCATAACCAGCCTGAAATCAGGACTTTCTTCTGATGGTTGGAACACAACTTTTCCGTCCTCATCCGTATGAAATGACCCATTATTCCGGGCCAATGTGCGCATGGCATCAATAGCAGTCAAAGATGATCCGCGGATCGCTATGGGATGATTTAGAACCAGTTTGAGCTTTGCAGGCGGATATGGGGAATCATAATAACCGGGCGTTGTTCCTTCGTGCTTAGCCGGCCAGTTATGCCCGGTGCAAATAATGACACGGTTAAAACGTGACAAGCCCGATCGTTCGATATCGACATCCACTTTCTTCTCCCCGGGTACGTCGATAATGTCAATTACGCGGCAACCTTTATGGACATGTGTCTGTAATCCAATGCGTTCAGCCTTTTTCAGGAGCAGATCAAATTGAGCTGATAAATATTGCCCGAACAACAGACGGGGAAGCACTTTATATTCATTAAATCGATCTCTGTCAACCCCAAAACGGATGAGCTCGTCCTCAGGGACAGTCTGGATCCATTCCTGGATGGAAGTAACAATTTCGGGAATTTCGTTGTCAGATACATTGGTAACATGCTCTTGGTTAGAGCCTTGGTAACTATAAGGCATCCCGGCGCCTAATAGTTTTTTACTTTCAAAAATGTGTATTTCAAGATCTTTCTGACCTGCCTCTACAAATCTTTTAAAAACAAACAATGCACTTGGGCCTCCGCCGAGGATAGCGATACGCGTCTTCAATGCTTTACAAAACGTTAGGTGTAATTAATCCGACTCTTATTTTCCAATGTAATAAACAATTGTACCAGTAACATTCTGGGAATGGTTTTTTACCTGAATTACTTAATTATATCACATATCAGCTCATACATCCGATCTTCGTCAATGCATTTATCCGAAATATGGGTATATCCCATTAAATCCCTGGGAGGGATCCGTTTGAGAGAATCGCTTGTTGAAGAACGGGGATTGAAATACGACAGGCGATGGGTGATCGTCGACGAAAAAGGCACTTTTCTCACCCAACGCACCAACGCCCAAATGGCCCTGCTGGACGTGGCAATAACAAACGAAGGCCTGGTCATTTCACACCGGTATGACCCTGTTAACCAAATGCTTATTCCATTTCTGCGTGAAGACGACGAGGATTTGGAGGTGAAGATCTGGGATGACATTATTACAGCAAGAACAGTTTCTACACTTGCCGACGAATGGTTATCCGAAAGGCTTGGTAAGGCTGTCAGGATCGTGGAAATGACGCCTGATACACATCGCAAAATGGGCTCGGTTTATGCCGAAACCGACCGTACGGTGAGCTTTGCAGACGACTTTCCGTTTCTGCTCATATCCCAGGCTTCGCTGGACGATCTGAACGGCAGGCTTTCACAATCCGTAGAAATGAAGCGCTTCCGCCCCAACTTCGTTGTTTCGGGCACTGCACCATTTGAGGAAGATCTTTGGAAAAACATAACGATCGGAAATACACGCTTTGAGGTTGCAAAACCCTGTGAACGATGTGTTATGGTCAACATTGATCCCAACACAGGGATCAAGAGCCCTGAGACACTGAAAGCACTAATGGGTTACCGAAAAGAGGGAAAGGATATATTTTTCGGGCAAAATGTCATAGGACTGGAAACCGGCATCGTCCGGGAAGGAGATGCTATATCGCAGTCATTGACCATTTAAATAACTACTTAAAAAGTCTTTGCCGGGGCAACACTTAGTTTCTTAGGGTTTGGAATCACAAGTAATGTAATGATCGTGGCAAGCACCAGCGCCCCGGACATTAATGTATAGGAAGCATTGAAATTACCCGTTTCGCTATTCAGATAACCAACCAGATAGGACCCGGCAAACGAACCCAGCGCACCCAGACTATTGATAAGCCCAATCGCCCCGCCGATTACATTCTTGGGCAAAACATCCGCAATAGCCGCGAAAAAAGGCCCGTAAGGTGTGTATAACGCCCCGCCCGCAATCACCAGCAATACGTAAGACAGCCAGAACTTCTCGGGTCCGAGCCATACGGTCGCAAATAAACAAATGGCTGCAACCAGCAGAAAAGGCCAGATGAAAATACTTCTGTTGCCGGATTTATCAGAAAAATAAGAGGCACTCAGCATCCCGATCACCGCCAGCAAATAAGGAACAGACGACAACCAGCCCGTGGTAACCATATTCATATCCGGCGCAGCCTTAATGATAGAGGGCAGCCACATCACAAATCCGTAAACGCCCACGCTCCACAAAAGATATTGCAGCGATAATAAAATGACTTTCCTGGAACGGAACGCCTCTGCATAGTTTTTGACTGGCTTAATACCCACCTGTTCTTCCTGCAATCGTCTTTCCAGTTCCGTTTTCTCGCTGTCCGTAAGCCACTTCGCTTCCATCGGACGTTCGTCAATCAATTTCCACCAAATAAAAGCCCACAGAATTCCCGGCACCCCCTGAATGATAAACATCCATCGCCAGCCCACTGAATCGATTAAGTAACCCGAAAGTACGGACATCCAAAGCACCGTTACGGGATTTCCGAGGATCAGAAAAGTGTTTGCGCGGGAGCGCTCTTCTTTGGTAAACCATTGGCTCAACAGGATCAGCATAGCAGGCATAACCGCGCTTTCCACAACGCCGAGCATAAAACGGATCACGATGAGTGTAGTGGTATCATTAACGATCCCCGTAGCTGCGGCTAATGCTCCCCAAAGTATCAATGAAAAGAAAATCAGCTTCTTAGCCGCCTTATGCGCCGCGTATTGAGCCCCGGGAATCTGGAAAAAGAAATAACCCAGGAAAAACAGCGAGCTCAGTAATGTTGACGTGTTGGGTGTAATGTTCAGGTCGTCGGCCATTCCGCCGGCAACCGCAAAACCGAAATTGGCCCTGTCCAGGTAAGCAAGACTGTATGTAATGAAAACAACGGGAATGATCCGGTACCATCTTACCTGCGCCAATTGTGGTTTCATGCCTTTGGGATTCTCTACTGAATGCATTTTATCAATAGTGTTAAGGCTTTGAACGCAGGATTATACTATTTGAACGGCCTTGCTCATAAATGCGGAAGTGCGGAATGGTATATCAATGTGGTTCACGTCTTTGTTAACTAATTGTGTGCTAACTCCATCCGCTCAACTTTGCCGCAAATGAAAACGCTCTTCCTGATCATTCTTACATTCACATTCATTGCCTGCAAGGACAAGGAAGTTGACAAAACATCCTTAGAAAATGAACCCTGCATGCTTCTGAGCTATGTAACAGATACAACCGGCAGCGGGGCAAAATTTGAGATCAATTATGACAAACAAAATCTCATAACGGGAACTACATACGCCTATACCGGCTATTTTGGGGATACGACGAAGATAAAGAGCACCATCAGCTATTATTACAATGAGGACAAGCCGTCGTCCATCAGCAATTCTGAGAACGAAAATGTCACTCGATTTGAATACAATAATGAAGGACTGTTATCTCAAAAAACCTGGTACGAAAAGAAAACGATTCCCCGCCAGAGAATAAATCTCGAATGGTCCGGCGGCAAGATCGCCCGGGTCAAAAGAAGCCTTTTCGAGCGGACCGGCGCCGCCGACGACCCGAAGAGCTATGTGGAAAAGGCGCACGATTACATTGAACTGGAAATCGATGCAAAAGGAAATCTGGCGACACTGAAAAGATACTCCACTAAAAATGAGCTCATTTCGACCAACGCTTACGAATACGACAATAATCCGAACCCATTTGCCAGACTATACAAAATCCAGGCGGCGTTTTTCGACGATCAGGAACATTTACTTTCTACCAATAACAGGACGAAAGTCACCACGACCAATTCCATGAGCGGGAAGGTTTCGGTGCTCGATTACAAGTTCAACTACGATGCCGCCGGATTTCCCAAAGATGGATTTTACATGAACCAGCGGGCGCTTGCTATGCAGTATAAATGCAAGTAGAAGCTCGCAGGATCATTCCTTTGCGAAATTCTCGGGCAGCTTTTTAAACCATAAATTGGCCACGCGTCCGTTTGTCATGCGAAGCCCGGTAATCTCCCCCGCTTTGCCGCGGACCATTTCAATATTTTGGACAAACCACCAGGGCGCATTCAGGCGGTCCTTATTAACCACATTCAGATCCACCTCGCCGTGATGCACATGGACGAGCTTTAACTTGTCGTCTTTGAAACTGATGGTGTAAAGGGTTTCAAGTTCCGGACTGTAATATTGTCCTGCAAAATCCGCTTTGCTGACATCCTTATCCTGCTTTGGCTCCACGCGGTTACCCGGATGTTCACCATTTTGCCGTAAGGTGATTTTGGTCACCTTACCCTCTTTCGGCTTTTGAAAAACGATCGAAGCCTCTACAACTTTCAGATAAAAAGTGGAATCCGAAGAAGCGAACATTTCAACCGCTTGCTGTCCCGTGGCCTGGGTCATGTAACGGTCGCCCTCTTTCGTGAAATTCAATATAAATCCGGGTGCTTCCGCGAGCTCATAGGAGCCTGCATACTGCCCGAAAAGGGTTGAGTCAAATTTATAGTTTTCGTTTTTCGGACTTTCAGCAGATTTTTTCGCCACCGATTTATCTTCTTTAAACAAAGACCCCATATAAATTCCCGCCACGTCAAATGCCTTCTTTTCCGGCGCAAATTCCGCCTGGTTACTCAGCACAATAAAGCCGTAATCTTCTTTCGGGAAATACGTGATAGACGACCTGAAACCGGCATCCGCACCATTATGGCCATAATAAGCCAAACCTCTGTATGTTCCGTGGGCCAGGCCGAAAGCGTAAGGCAATGTATCGCCCTTGGTAATACGGCCGCGTTCGAGCATTTGTTTCATCACAGCAGGTCCGCCCAGTTGTGAAGTGCGGAAGTTGTTTATCCAGAACAACAGATCATTAACCGTTGTAAACAAGCTCGTTGCACCCACATTACCATAGCTCAGAATGGCTTTCTCAAATCCGCCGTCTTTTTCCTGTGATTTATGGAAGGAATAGGCGCGCCCTTTTACAATCTGCTCCTGGTTATCGTAAAACAATGTATTTTTCATTCCGAGCGGCTTGAAAACCTCTTGCTGCATCCATTCGGCGAACGGCTTTTTACCAACTCGGCTGACCACCTCAGCCAGCAAAGTATAACCGGTGTTGCAATACGCAAAGGTAGAGCCTGGCTCAAAATTCAACTCTTTTTGCCTTTTGATCAGGTTGAAAACGTGTTGCTTTGTAATGACATCATCAAGCTGCCAGCCCGCCATAACCAGGAGGTTCCATTGGTCGCGCAGTCCGCTTGTGTGGTGGATCAGGTGACGAATTGTAATGGTTTTACCAAAATCCGGCACTTCCGGAATGTGCTTCCGAATGTCGTCATCCAGCGAAATTTTACCCTGCTGGGCCAGCAATACAATGCCGTAAGCTGTAAATTGTTTAGACACAGATGCGACGTGAAATATGGTCTGCGGTCCGATTTTTGCGCCTGTTTCTACATCCGATTCTCCAAAACCTTTGGCATATATCAGTTTACCCTGATGAACCACGCCCACTGCCGCCCCGGGACTGCCCGGCTTGTTCCATTCCGAAAACAGCGAATCAGCCCTGGCCGAAAGCTTGGGCGAAAGTTTGTCGGACTGGGCAAAAATGGTTGAGATGTGCGCAACGGACAGCAGCGCCGTGGTGATCAGGTAAAGTAGCGGTCTCATAGAGGATAGATGTATATTTTACTAAGAAACGAACAAAAAAGGATGCACGCAAAAATTTAAAAACTAAGCTTTTAGTTTTTAAACGTATAAGTTAGTTCTATATTTGAGAAATCATATTGATCCAATTCCCAAAATCTAAATGCCATGATAAAGAATTACTTAAAGATCGCCCTCCGGGTTTTGCTCAAACAACGCCTGTACACGTTTCTAAACATTGGCGGACTAGCCATCGGGCTGACGACCTCGCTGCTGGTTTTGCTTTGGGTCAAAGATGAAATGAGTTTTAACAAATTCCATCCCAATTACGACCGCATTGTGAAGGTTATGCTCAACATTGCGACCGAATCACAGACCACCCAGACCTACGAGCTTACCGCGCCGCCCGTTGCCGAGGCCATGAAACGGGAAATCCCTGGCGTGGTAGATGCCACTTGCTCCTGGCAAAACAAAGCGGTGTTCACATATGGAGAAAAAACAAATGAAGAAACCGGTCTCATGGCGGACCGGACATTTTTGAAAATATTCAACTTCCCCGTTTTAAAAGGCAATGCAGAAACTGCGCTGAGCGAGCCAAATGTCATTTTGATCACGCAAAAATTTGCTGAAAAATATTTTGGACAGGCTGATCCTGTCGGGAAAGTGATCCGGATCGGGAATGCCGAACATTGTTATATCGAAGGCGTCCTGGAAAATGTGCCTTCCAACTCTTCGCTTCAATTCGACTTCATCCGATCGATGCCCGATTCGATGAGCACGGCCTCCTGGGTGGAAGTGAAAGCCCATGTGTTTGCGCTTCTGGAACCGGGCGTGAACATGAAAAAGCTTCGGGATCAGATGAAACCCATCACCAAACGCCATATGCCTGAATTTGTCACCGGATGGAGCTATTTCCCATACAGCCTCAACGATTGGCATTTGCGGAGCCACTTCGAAAATGGCGTTTACACAGGCGGCGGGCGTATCAGTTACGTGCGGTTGTTTGTCGTAGTGGCCATTTTTGTCCTGATTATCTCTGCCATCAATTTTACAAACCTATCTATTGCTCGGGCAACCGGGCGTTCCAAAGAAGTGGGTATACGCAAAGCAATCGGCGCAAAAAAATCCGCATTGGTCGCGCAGTTTCTGGGTGAGTCTTTTATCCTCACATTCCTGGCCGGGCTAATCAGCATAGGCTTGATATATGCCATACTGCCATTTTTTAATGATTTTCTGGACAAAAAAATCACCATCAACTGGCTGGACCCCTCCTACTCCGTGAGCCTGCTCGGCGTGCTGTTGCTTACCAGCTTACTGGCTGGATTTTATCCGTCGTTCGTGCTGTCGGCGTTCAAGCCGGTTCTGGTGTTGAAAGGCGCTGGTCTGGGAAATTCAGCAGGCCCCGCATGGCAGCGCAAGGCGCTTATCATAGTGCAGTTTACTATTACGAGCATTCTGATGGTAGGCACAGGCGTTGTATATCAGCAAATTGAATTTATCAAAAACCGTAATCCAGGCTACGACCAGCGCGATCTGGTCCGGATAGAAGCCAGGGAACTGTCCCAAGTAAACCGTTACAGACAGGCGCGGACAACATTATCCGAAGTGCCGGGCGTGGAAGCATTTTCCAGCGCGAGCGCCACTTTTCAGGGAACATTCGGGCGCAACTATGTGGAATGGATGAATGGCCAGCAGCGGGAAAGGAATATGTTCGCAGTCATCAGCGGGGATCATAATCTGACATCAACACTGAAAATGAAAATCCATTCGGGCCGGGAATTTTCCCCGTTGCTGGCTTCGGACAGTGCCGGCGTGATCATTAATCAGGAAGCAGCCCGCAGAATGAACCTGGCAGACCCGGTTGGCAAGCAAATCCAGGTAAACGGAATGGAAATGACCATTACGGGCGTAGTTGAGAACTTCCATATCGCGTCCGTTCACCAGATGATCGAGCCCACAGTAATCTTGTTCCGACCATTCCAAACCCGCTTTTTCTTTGCCAGGATTAATAAAAATGACAGAGCTGCCACTTTGGAACAGCTTAAAGAAAAATACGAATCGCTGCTTCCCGGCGCTATTTTCAGTTACCAGTTTGTGGATCAGGAATACGAGCGCATGTATCAGAGCGAGATACAGGTGGGGACGTTGGCCAATTGGTTTTCGGCTATTGCCATCATTATTTCGTGCCTCGGACTTTTTGGCCTTGCATCATTCTCAGCGGAAAGGCGGACCAAAGAAATCGGCATCCGGAAAGTTTCAGGCGCTTCGGTCGCGGAAATTTTTGTATTAATGAACAAGGATTTCGTCAGACTTGTGTTGCTATCCCTGCTCCTGGCTGCCTACCCGGCCTGGTATATGATGAATCTCTGGCTGGAAAAATTCGCCTACCACACGCGCATCAACGAGTGGATTTTCGTCCTGTGCGGCCTCGGCACCATCAGCATTGCCATCATTACTGTGAGCTATCAAAGCATGAAAGCAGCTCTCGCCGACCCTGTGAAAAGTTTGCGGCATGAATGACGGGCAAAAACCTGACCTGCCTTTTTATTTTGTGGATATATCAGGCCGATCCTTTTGCATATATTGAGCCGATATTTACTCATTCCTTTATGAACGGCAGTACGGTCCCGCATGTACGTTTTATTGCAATCGACGATAATCCACTGGATCTTCTTTTTATTACCGAATTCGCGAAAGCATTCCCGTTCCTGCAAAACTGCGGCGCTTTTTCGAGCGCGTTGGAAGGTTATGAAGCGCAGCAATACATTAAGCCGGATCTGGTTTTTCTGGACATTGAAATGCCTGGGTTCACCGGGCTTGAATTATTGCGCAAGATCCGGGCCGAGGTGGATATGGCCGTTTTCATCACGTCACATCCCGAATTTGCGATTGACGGGTATGAACTGTCCGCCCTGGACTACATTCTGAAACCGCTTACCCAGGAGCGGTTCGAGGCAACTGCGCGCAGAATCCGGGAATACGCGTTGATGAAGCACCGTTCCGAGGCTTACGAAGTGCTTTTCGAGAAAGATGTGCTCATGATCAAAGAAGGCCATAACCAGGTAAAATTGTCGCAAAAGGACATTATTTATCTGGAAGCCATGCAGGATTATACCAAAATCATCACACCGCAAAAAAACTACATCACATTATCCACGCTCACGTGCTTCATGGAGCAGCTTCCCTCCGACCGCTTCATGCGCGTGCACCGGAGCTATGCCGTTTCTTTAAATCAGATCAAAGAATTGCGGCATTCGGAAGTGGTCTGCAACAACACCATTATCCCAGTTGGAAAGACTTATCGATCAGCCATTGCAAAGCTCAGACTTTGAATATGAAAAAAATTCTACTGACTCTATTAGTTTCAACCGCCTTACTTTCAAACATTTACGCCCAGTCAATCCCCGACTTGTCTGGTTACAAAACCACAAAGGACAAGCTCGAAGCACTGGCTGACCTTTGCGATACACTGGCCCTCGCCGAGAATGTTGAACGTGAAAAAGTGGTTTCCAAATACGCATTAAAACTGGCGCCCGCCAACGATTGGTATTACCGGTCCATATTCCATTACAATCTGGGCTTCGCCTATGAAAGCGCCGATCCCGACAGCTCCATTTACTTCCACGAGCAATCTCTCGCAGACGCACGCAAGGGAAAGTTGCCGATCCGCATTCTCACTGTCCTGCAACGGCTCTTGTTTTCCTATTATAATACGCCGGGGCACACCCACAAAAGCGACAATGCGCTCCGGGAAATGCTGGCCAGTATTGATACTACCAAAAATGAGAACAGCAAAGCCTCCCTGTATGCCACAATTGGGAATTATTATTCTGTAAAGGGACAATACAACACGCAGATACAGTATTTGCTGAAAGGCATCGCCATTAAAAAGAAGCTGATAGAGCAAGGTGTGACCAAAGACCGCGAAGATGTGGTAGTAGATCTGATGAGCCTTTCGGAAATCTATATCCAAATGGCGCAGGGTGAAAAAGGTCTGTACTATGGTAAGGAAGCACGAAAATACATTGTGGCTTACAAACCGTATCTCAATCACCATTACAAAGACATGACGGATGTTTACATTCTGCTGAAACAACCGGGTATGGCAAAAATTTACTACGACAGCCTCGCCGGAATGATCACGCCCGACAACCAGAATTCGGGCCGACGCTCCAATAAAATAGCAGCAGACCTCACTTTTGCAGACTATTATATGTCTAACAAACAGCTGGATAGTGCAGCCATATTCATCAAACGTGCCAATGATCTCGCACCAAAGTGGGCAGGTGAATTCCTAATGTCGCAGGTGAACTATATGACCGGGGAATTGTATATGGCGCAAAAGCAATATGCGAAAGCCCTACCATTGTTAAAGGCAGCCGAACCGAACAGCACGGGCCTCGGCCTTGAAATTCATGCTTTTCTTTTACAATCACTGGCCAGATGTTACGCTGCAACCGGTCAGTGGCAGCAGGCGTATGCCTATTATGATAAATATGCACCCATCCGTGATTCGCTGTATCTGGAATCGTCCAGGAAAAGCATTGCGGACGCGGAAGCGCAATACCAGAACAAGGACAAGCAGCAGCAGATCGAGATGAAGAATATTCAGATCGATAAAGCGCAAAAGCAGCGGATCTGGCTTATTTCCGGGCTCGCATTGCTAGCCTTATCATTGGTGTTGCTAGGCATTATTTACAGGAATAAAAGAAAAAATGCAGCAATTTTAGATCAAAAAAACAAAGAACTCGCCAAGCTGATCGCAGAGTTGGAAGAGGCCAATCATACGAAAGCCAAACTTTTCAGCATTATCAGCCACGACCTGCGTTCACCGATCAGCCAGGTTTACCAGTTTTTGAAACTGCAGCAACTGAACCCTAAACTGCTTTCTGACCTGCAAAAGGCCGAATTGAGCGAAAAAATCCAGACCGCCACAGGATCTTTACTGGAAACAATGGAAGATCTGCTGCTTTGGTCCAAAACGCAGATGAACCAGTTTAAAGCTGATATCCAGCCTGTTGACGTTTCCCACATCGCTTCACAAAGCTTGAAATTGCTGCAACTGAACATTGATTCCAAAAACCTGCGCGTCGAAAACAATGTTCCATCCGGGACAATGGTCCAAACCGATCCTTACTACTTACAGGCCATTATCCGTAACCTGCTTCAAAATGCAGTGAAAGCATCTGACGAAAACGGTTTGATCCGGCTTGGCATCAATGGCAACGAAAACCGGCTTACCTTTTTCATCGAAAACGGCGGAAAAGCATTCAGTGAGGAAGATTACCAGCGTATCCTCGCCCAAAAAGATGCCGGAAAAGGCCTTTCAGGTCTGGGATTGAAACTCGTAGACGAATTATCCCTGAAAACCGGACTTAGGATCGAATTCCAAAATCCTGCCGAATCATTGACGCGAAGCCTGGTAACATTTCAGATGTAACTTTCCAAATGTAACTTCTGACATACTTATAGAGCACATTTAACCGTTGAAAGGCAAAGCCTTACTCCGTGTTCGCCAGACTATTACTGATCTTCATCCTTTGTGCATCCTGCGCTGCCGCGCAGCCTTACTATACGCGCATTCGCGGGGCTTTTGGCGCAGAAATTTTTGGCATTGCTCCCAAAGGCGCCTTCGTTGCCGAGGCTGCATTTGGATATACGAAGCGGTCGTTCTGGGACGTTCAGGCGGGAATTGGTGCGGTGAGCCAGCCGGAATTTCGCAGCCCTGCATTTTCGGCAGCATTAACGCATTGTTTTATCTTAAATCCCTATAAACGAAACTCGTGCACGCCGCATCCCGATCATTATGCCATCGAAACCTACCTTGAAGCAGGAATTGCCTCCTTCTTCGTCGATCGCTATGACAGGGGCTTGCATTCGGGAGTCAACGGACAGCCAGCATTAACACCGTCGGGAATTGCAGGATTGCGTTTTAACCTGGTAACCGACCGATGGATTTATATTTTAAAGATCAGATACACGCCACCGTTAGTTTCCAATCCAATCGCTTCCCAGGCCGGCGTGGGGCTCGCCATGGCCTGGCGCTGAAAAAGAAACCGATGGACGCAAAAAACATCGGCGGCCTGATAAGTAATTATTTAGGGTTCGCTATTTTTGAATTTATCTTGCAAAACCCTTCCTGAATTATCGTGAGGCCGCGTTTTTTTTCGAAATACGAATGGTGGTATCATCTGGCGATTATGCCTGTGTTCTGCGCTGTCGGCAATTATTACTTTATAGGCACTGTCTATTTCCGGGAATTTCCGGTCTTCGTGAAAGCGACATTGCTTGTGCTGGCGCTTTACTGGTTTTCGATCGTGATGCTTACCATTGTGGTCCGCTGGATCATCAGCAGGTTTCCGCATGTGGATGAGACACGGCCGCGCTTGCTGGCCATGTTACTGGCAGTAGGGACGCTTACAATGGGACTTGCTGCTTTTGATGTCTGGGCGTACAGCGTTACGCCTGGCCTCGAAGTGCAATTTACCTGGCAGAATATCTGGCCGATCATGATCCTGGGCGGCTTTTTCGACATTTTTCTTTGTTCCATGCTGGGCCTCTTTTACTCTTTGGAACAATGGAAAAAAAATCAGACGGAGAGTGAAAAGCTGGAAAGGGAATCGCTGCAACACCAGTTTGATGCGCTCAAAGGACAGGTTAACCCGCATTTTTTGTTCAACAGCCTCAATACACTTTCCGCACTGATCGGCGACGACCAGGATAAGGCGGAAGAATTTGTCGAAGATCTGGCCAAAATTTACCGCTACATTTTGCAGGCCTCCAAAACGGAGCTCGTCCCGGTCCAGGCTGAATTCACTTTCCTGCACACCTATGCACGGCTGCTGGGTGCGCGCTACGGCGAGAGCCTGCACATTATAGAGCCGGAACCTTATGCGGGCGAACTGCTCGTCCCGCCACTGGTGTTGCAGGTTTTGATTGATAATGCGATCAAATTTAATACAATGAGCAAAGCGAAACCGCTGACTATCGAAATAGGGATTGCATTTAGTCAGCGACTTATGGTCCGGAACAACATTCAGAACAAAGTCAGGACGATGGCGACCGAGCAGGGCGGGCTGTCCGGCTTGCGCGTAAAATATCATGCGCTTAGTAACCGCGAGCTGCGCGTGGACGAAACGGACGAGCATTTTACAGTCACCGTTCCGTTGCTTTCCGCCCGGGTGCGCGCTTGATGTACAGATGCGAAACGTTACAATTCATGTATTTGTTCATTCAATTGATACAACATACATTCCCGCGTTTGGCACTGCGGGTATACTTTTGAATTCATTAACAAACTGAAATCGCGGCCAGAGTCCCCGGGCCGGCGCACAATGAACAACGGAAAATTGATAGCAGGAATGTCAGGTGCATTGAGCCCCAAAACGCGCTGGTCGTACGTGCTGACGATGCCGGTTTTCCTGCTTTTCTTCAATTATCTCATGGTAGGGCCGGGTTTTTACAGCAATTGGAAAACATTCGCGGGAAGCACATTACTGAATGGTTCGCTACTGACCGTCACGTTTTTTATTCAATCCAAAATCAGTGACAACATTGCGCAGCGCCATCCCAGACTGGACCAGACCATCAGGCGCATTTTCATATCCATAGCCGCACACGCGGCAATTTCCGGTGTTTTTTTGTTGCTGATCGCCTGGTTATACATTGGTTTCGCGCTGTTCGGGTCCACGCTCACCGTCCAGAAGATCCTCACCATTTACCTGATCAATATGGGCGCAATTATGCTGGTTATGGGCATTCAGGAATCTTTTAATGCCATCGGCAGATGGAAACACCATGAAGTGAACCGCGAAAGGTTGATGAAGGAAAATGTTAACGGACAACTGGAAAGTCTGAAAGCACAGGTCAGCCCGCATTTTTTGTTCAATACATTAAATTCATTGTCTACATTAATTGCCGAAGACCCACGGAAGGCCGAGCAGTTTGTGGATGAAATGGCGCGCGTTTACCGTTACTTGCTGCAAACCAATCACGCTTCTCTGGACGACAGCGATTTCAGCCAGCTCACCACATTGCAGAAAGAACTTTCCTTCATTGAATCATACGGACATTTACTAAAAACGCGCTATGGAGACGGAATGAAGCTGTATGTACATGTGGAGAAGCATTTGATGAACCGCAGAATTCCGCCATTAACTTTGCAATTACTGGTTGAAAATGCAGTCAAGCACAATGTGATCCGCGCCAGCCGGCCGCTCACCATTTTCATACTAAGCACGCAGGACGGGAATTTAATGGTGCGTAACAATTTGCAGACGAAGACATTGACCGCCGGCGCCGAAAACCTGGAATCGACCGGCGTGGGACTCGTCAATATCATTACCAAATATAAGCTTCTCAACGAACAGCAAAAGGACATTTCACAGCCTGTCGTTGAGAGTAATCACGAATTCTTTACCGTAATACTGCCATTAATAGCCTGAAAATTAAAATTATGGACGCACTAATCGTAGAAGACGAAGACCTCTCTGTCAGAAGATTAAGAAAATTATTGACAGAAACCGCGCCCGACCTGCTCATCAGCGGCGTGACCGACAGCATTGAAGAAACCGTGGAATGGCTGAGAAACAACCAGAAGGCAGGCCGTGCCGATCCGGACCTCATTTTTCTTGACATTGAGTTGTCGGATGGGCAGAGTTTTGAAATATTCAACCGCGTGCAGGTGACCAGCACCATCATTTTCACAACCTCCTACGATGAATATGCATTACAGGCTTTCAAACTCAACAGCATTGACTACCTGCTGAAACCCGTACACCGCGACGATTTGCAGCGGAGCCTGCAGAAATATGAAAACATGCGTGCATTACCAGCCGAAGACTCGCTCGAAGGGATTAAGAAATTGCTGGAAGGATTTCAGAAAACGAGCAAGAAAGAATACCGGCAACGATTTTTGGTAAAACAAGGGCAGAAAATGCTGTCCATCGAGGTAAGCGAGATCGCCTATTTCTTCACAGAAGAACGTTACAGCTTCTTTGTAACGGACAACAACCAGAAATTGCTGGTGGATTATACCCTGGATGAGCTCGCCGACGTGCTGGATCCCACTCGTTTTTTCCGCATTAACCGCGGGATGATGGTGACGCACAAAGCGGTTGACAAAATCGATCCATATTTCGGAAGCCGTCTTGCGCTGAGCCTGCGACCGTCGCATAATAAGGAAGCGCTGGTAAGCCGTGAAAAAGTGGGTGATTTTAAACATTGGATGGGAAAATAGGAATAAGAATTTTTAACGATAATTTGTTATATTTCCAGTAAACTCTTGTTTACTACCTATGACAAACTTTTCCCCGCGTTTACGGCGAATTTCGCGTGTCCTGAAAAACACCGCCCAGATTCCCGCCTTTTTGCTGATTGCAGCATTCACTATTCAAGATAGTCCGCCCAAGCCGGATGAAAGCCGCTTCACGCCCATTGTGGTGGCGGAGAATCTGGACGAACCCATGGTGTTTGAAGTGCTTCCCGACGGTTCGGCTTACATTATTGAAAGAAAGGGCGCTTTGAAAAAATACAATGCGTCCACCCAGTCCACCGACCTGATCGCAATGATCCCCGTTAACACCAAATACGTTAGCGCAGAAGGTGTTTCCCGGGAAGCCGAAGAAGGACTGATGGGTTTTACTATGGACCCCAATTTTGAAAAGAACCATTGGATCTATCTCTATTACGCGCATCCGACCGAGAAAAAACACATTCTTTCACGTTACGAATTGCGGGATGACAAACTCATAGAAAGCTCAAAAAAGGATGTGATCGAGGTGGTTACACAACGCGAGGTGTGCTGCCACACGGGCGGCGGGATGACCTGGGATAAAGGTGGTAACCTGTATCTGACGGTTGGTAACAACACCGGAAACCAGAAAGCCGCTCAAACCGACGAGCGCGAGGGACGCGCCAGCTGGGATGATCAGGGACATGCGGGAAATACGAATGACCTGAGAGGGAAAATCTTAAAAATCCATCCCGAACCAGACGGCTCGTACACCATTCCGGAAGGCAATCTTTATCCCAAAGGAACGGCAAAAACGCGTCCTGAGATTTACTCAATGGGCCACAGGAATCCGTGGCGCATTGCGGTTGACAGCAAAACGGGCTTTTTATACTGGGGTGAAGTGGGTCCCGATGCCAGCGAAGATTCGGAGATCGGGCCGCGGGGTTATGATGAGTTGAACCAGGCCAGAAAGCCGGGTAATTTTGGATGGCCCTGGTTTGTGGGCGATGATCAGGCATTTCCGGTGTATGATTATGCCGCCAACAAGCCTTTGGCAAAAAAAGACCCGAAAAATCTGGTCAACAATTCACCAAACAACACGGGCTTGAAAGAGCTTTTACCGACTGCCCCTAGTTTTATTTACTATCCTTACGGCATTTCTGAAAAATTCCCGGCCGTGGGTTCCGGTTCAAGGAGCGCAACAGGCGGACCCATTTATCACCGTGCGGATTTCAAATCACCAAAAAGACCATGGCCGGCTTATTATGAGAACAAATGGATAGCGGCCGACTTCTCCCGCGGCTGGATTATGGCCATTTCTATGAGCCCGAATGGTGATTATGAGTCCATGGAACGCGTGTTGCCGGCTTACCATCCGGTGCAGCCTATCGACATCAAATTCGGCCCGAATGGTGACTTGTATGTGCTTGAATACGGCAGCAACTGGTTCAGAAAGAGTGAAAATTCGAGGTTGATCCGCATTGAATACAATGGTGGCAACCGCAAGCCGATTGTTCAGGTTTCTACGGATAAAAAAGGCGGAACAGTTCCGTTTCAGGCGAAGCTTTCTTCGGCCGGAACAAAAGATTTTGACGGAGATAAACTGAAATACAGCTGGAAAATCACGGGTAACGGCGGCGCTGCGAAAACATTTGCCACAGCTGAGCCAACTGTAACATTTGACAAACCAGGCGTTTACACAGCCAGCCTGACGGTAACCGACGCCAAAGGCGCTTCCAATTCGCAATCTCTGAGAATTATTGCCGGTAACGAGCCGCCAAAGGTTTCGGTGAACGTGGACGGAAATAAAACATTCTTTTTCGCAGGAAAACCCATTCCCTACTCCATCGATGTCACCGACAAGGAAGACGGCAGTTTATTGGAAGGAAAAATCAAACCTGAGGAAATTGCGGTGAGCATCGACTACGCCTCTGAGGGTTTTGATTATGCCGAAGTCATTCAGAGCCAGCGCAGTGTGGATGCGAGCACGCAGTTTGCCGTTGCCCAGGTCCTGATCGGCAAGAGCGATTGCAAAGTCTGCCATCAGGTGGACGCAAAATCGGTAGGACCCTCATTTGCAGACATTTCTAACAAATACAAAGGTAAGCCGGGCGTAACGGAAGCATTGGTAGGGAAAATTCTCAAAGGCGGAGCCGGGGTTTGGGGCGAAGTGGCTATGCCTGCCCACCCCGCATTGCCTGTGGCCGATGCCGAGACCATTGTCAAATACATTCTCAACAGCACAGACAAGACATTGAGTACATTGCCTGTCAAAGGTGAATTTACACCGAAAATTCCTGCACAGGATAATGGAAAAGGCTCCGTACTGATCAGGGCGGCATTTACGGATCGCTCTATGAGCGGCAACAAGGCTATCCCTGCCCAGACAACGGAAGAAATGATCGTCCTGAGAAGCCCCGAACTGAATGCGGCCGAGGCACCTATTGTGCAAGGTGCAGATATGAAAGCACTGGGAACAGCAGGGCTTGGTTTCAGCGTGGTGACTTTTGCAAACAGCTTTCTGGCTTTCAAAGAAACTGATCTGACTGATATAAAGGCACTTGAAATGAATGCCGCGGCCCAGAAACGGGAAGGCGCTATGGGCGGCAAGATCGAGGTTCGGCTGGATTCACCTACCGGAACGCTCATTGGTGAACAGAATGTCGAAATTGCTCCGGAAGTGGATATGGCCAAGCTGATGGCTGAACTGGAAAGCCAGAAAAAGCCGGGTGAAACCGTAAAACCGCCGCGTCGCCCTACCCGCGCGCCGGTTCTGGTTAACATTAAGCCAACCACCGGCAAACATGACATTTATATATTGTTTAAAAACGAAACGGCGAAGCCCATCGAACCATTGATGACACTTTCCAAGATCACTTTCAAGCAGTAAGAACCTAGGTTTCTATTACAAAACGGTCGGCCAGGATGGCATTCATTCCTGGCTCGACCGTTTTTTCATGCGGAAGCGTGTAAAACTCGCTGGTAATGCGGATCCCTTTTTCTGTTCTTTCGAGCGAGACTTTCAAAAAGCCATGCTTGTTATCGCAATAATTTTCAAGGGTTACATGATTAAAAGCCGCATTATTGGCTGTAAAACGGCTGTCCGAAGTGGTCGCAACAGGATGCAGCTCATCATAACCACCACCACCGGCGACGATAAACGGAACTGTTTTGCCATCGAAATATCGCTTTGAGAACCGCTGGTAATTGTGAACATGCCCACTGAAAACAACATCCGGGCGGACACCGGTCTGCTCGAAAACCCCATCAAAAAACTGGATCATCGGAAGGCTCGATCCATGGTTAATATCCGCAGAATAGGGCGCGTGGTGAATACATAGAATAATGGCCTTTTCAGGACGATCAGCATCGGCACTCCTGAGCTCTTCCAGTAACCACTTACGCTGGTCCGGGGTAATTACGCCGAACTTGGTAACATTGCCATACATGCCGATAATGCGCGCAACCGGTGTCATGAGCGACCAGAAAACGTTAGGCTGCGTCATGCTTTTTCGTTCCGCCCCGCCGCTAAAACTTACGGTTTGCGGTTGCTTATCACAAAAAACGGCCTTAAACGGATCCAGGCTTCGGTAGGAAACTCGGCTGTCTGGGTTTACATCACTGTCGTGGTTTCCCGGGATGGCGAAGATAGGGCCGGGATATTTTTGGTAGGGATCAAAAAATTGCCTTTTGTACTGACTTGCTTCTCCGAAATTATAGACAATGTCGCCCAAATGATACAGGAACATGGGTTCCTTCCCCGTGCCATCAGTCTGCTGATATTGCTTGATCATTTCGGCAACCACGAGCTTTTGAAAATCCGGATTACGAATGCTTCCCGTGTCACCGAGCATGTGAAATGCCAGCTTATTACGGTCATTTAATTCCTGAACCGACTCTAAATCAAGGTGATAAGGATAGTTTCCTGTGGGTGCCGGCAATGGCTGGAATTTATAGGAATCATCCGGCTGATTTTTCTTTAAAACCGGTTTGTCGTATTTCTTATTAAGGAATGAATTCATCAAGGTGCGAGTAACTGAACGTTCAAAATGTGCACCGCAATGAAGCAAATGCACATTTTTACAACGGGTTACCGCAAGTTTTGGTTCTTGTTGTCCCGACCATCAGGCAACTTATACTCACAATTTCATCGCCTTCAACCGCAAGCTGTTCCCCACAACCGAAACCGAACTCAACGCCATGGCGGCACCTGCCAACATCGGATCAAGCAGGAACCCGTTCACGGCATAAAGCACGCCAGCCGCAATGGGAATGCCAATCAGGTTGTAGATAAACGCCCAGAAAAGGTTCTGTCTGATCGTTTTAACCGTTCTGGCGGACAGATTTAATGCTTTCGGGATCATGTTAAGATCGGAGGTGATCAATGTCATTTTGGCCACATCCATTGCAATGTCCGAGCCTTTTCCCATCGCAATGCTCACATCCGCCTGCGCGAGTGCGTGACTGTCATTGATGCCGTCACCCACCATTGCCACAATTTTTCCTTCTGCCTGTAATTGTTTTACAAATTCTGCTTTGTCCGAAGGCATTACTTCGGCTTTATAATGTTGTAAACCAATTTGTTCAGCCACGGCTGCGGCAGTTTGCTTGTTGTCGCCGGTGAGCATATAAACCGCAATGCCCATTTTCTGCAATTTTTCAATGGCTTGTTTTGAAGTCGCCTTAACCCTATCAGCAATGGCAATGATTGCCAGAACCTGTGTCTTATCAGCAAAATAAATGACCGTTTGCGCTTCCTGCTGCCATTTTTCAGCCAATGTTACCAGCTCATCGCCAATCGCCACGCCGCTTTCCGAAATCAGCTTTTTGTTCCCTATAAAATACGTCACCCCGTCACTTACAGCCCGAACACCCTGACCGGTAATGCTGTCAAAAGATGTCAAAGGCACTTTTTCGATTTGATCCTTCTTCAAATGATTGACAACCGCATCGGCCAGCGGGTGTTCCGAGCGCGATTCCATGGCTAATAAAATTTGTTCGGACAACGCTTTATTCCGCGCTTCTGCACTCCAAACCAGTTTCGTGACAGCAGGCTTGCCTTCGGTTATCGTTCCCGTTTTATCCAGGATAATGGCATTCACCCTGTGTGCAAGTTCCAGGCTTTCGGCGTCTTTGATAAGTATATTATTTTCCGCACCCTTCCCTACCCCAACCATAATAGCAGTAGGCGTAGCGAGGCCGAGCGCACACGGGCAAGCGATGACAAGAACGGTCACCGACGTCAGTAATGCATGCGTAAATGCATCTTCTCCACCCAAAACCATCCAGACGATGAATGTCAGAATAGCGATACCAATTACCACCGGCACGAAAATCCCGGCGATCTTGTCCACCAGCTTTTGCACCGGTGCCTTACTTCCCTGCGCTTGCTGCACCATTTTGATGATCTGCGCCAGAATCGTATCGCCACCAACTTTTGTGGCTTCAAACAGAAAGCTTCCTTTTTGATTAATTGTGCCCGCAAACACCTTTTCACCAGCCTTTTTTTCCACCGCAACCGGTTCACCACTGATCATACTTTCGTCCACAAACGAGCTGCCTTCCGTCGCGATGCCGTCCACCGGGATCTTTTCACCAGGTTTGATTACAATGATGTCGCCCACCTTCACTCCTGCAACCGGAATTTCCGTTTCCGTGCCGCCGCTGATGATGGTAACTGTTTTAGGCTGTAAACCCATGAGTTTTTTCAGGGCCGAAGTCGTGTTGGACTTGGCCTTTTCTTCCATTAGTTTACCCAGCGAAATAAATGCGATTACAACCGCAGCCGCTTCAAAATACACATGCGCATGCAAACCACGCGCATGCCAGAACTCCGGATATATCGTATTAAATGCGCTGAAAATGAATGCTATACCCGTGCTCAACGCAACGAGCGTATCCATATTGGCCTTTCTGTAACGGGCTTGCTTGAATGCATTAACAAAAAAGCTACGGCCCAAAATAAACACAACGGGCGCTGCCAGCACCATCATAATCCAGTTCCCATAAGGCAACGCCCTGGCAGAACCTTCCATGAAGAACATGCCAATAACGACAATAGGAAGCGATAAGACAGCCGCCCAGATTGTCCTCTTTTTTAAACCATTATAATGTGCTAATTGTGCTTCCTGCTGCACTTGCTGCGGGTCTTCTACATTCACAACAAGGTCATAACCCACGGAGCGGACCGCATTCTGAAGTTCCAGGGGCGTAACTGTATCCTCGTATTCCGCCCAGGCCGTCTGCGTCGCATAATTCACACCTGCATCATGCACACCCTCGACGGATTTGAGCATACTTTCTACACTCACCGCGCAGGCTGCACATGACATGCCCAGCACGGGAAAGGTTTCTTTTATATTGTTTTCAACTATCGTAGCCATCGCTGTTTTCATTTTTACAAATGTATCACAGCGCACTCCGTAAAGTTTTACACAATTCAGTCGGTGCTTTGTATAATTATTGCAAAACCATTGATGATCAAACTTCCTTCACCATCCGGTCAAAAACGGCGCGCTGCTCCATCATGCTTTTCACTTTGTCATCGGGATTCGTGTGACATTCGAGCAGGACCCAGCCTTTGTAATTCATTTTTCCAAGATTGCTTAGCAGGTCTTTATAAGGATAATCCGTGCGGTCGAGCTCTCGGACGTGGATGGTGTCGCCGAACCACTTTTTTACGAGGTCGAAATTATGCTGGAAGCCGTCTCCGATCAGATCTTCCTTGTTGCAGTTCCAGCAAATCCTGGCATTGGGATGGTCAGCAGCTTCCATAATCTGCTTGATATTTGGCAGTTCCTGTGTTTTTTCGCCATGCACTTCCAGCCTGATCTGCTGACCGAAGTCCTTCGCGTAAGCAGCCAGTTCATGCAATGCAGCACCGATTTGTGCCAGTGTTTTTTCAACGGGAACATCAGCATGAAGCGCATTGGGCTTCACCTTCACGACCGAGCCACCCACATCAGCACTCAACCTGATAAACTCCTTCGTGCGTTCTATGGAAGCTTTCAATTTGGCCTGGTCCGGATAATCATATTGCTGGTTTGTACCGAGCCCTATCAGCTCCACGGGGCTGTCGGCAAACTTCTTCTTTACTTCGGCACGTTCTGCCTTAGTGAGGTCTGGCATTACTTTATGCGCGTGTTCGACGCGTAATTCAACGCCGTTTATTTTCGTATCCGAGCAGTTTTTGATCAATGTAGCCAGGTCCCAATCTTTTCCCCACAGATAAGTTACAAATCCAAGTTTGAAGTTCGCTTTGTTCCGGAACTCCGCCGCGCCCGCTTGCCCGTATACGACAGACGCGCCCGCCAGCAGAGATAACTCTTTCAGAAATGTCTTTCTGTCAATATAATTCATGGGATCTGAGTTTTTGGTTTGACATGATGGTAAAGCACCAGGCGGCGAAGTTCTACCTCATAACCCCGACACCGGCAAACCGCTGGGGACGTGTTCCGGAACGGATTTATCAAAATTATCGTCATTTAGCGCATTCAAAAACTCCACGATCCGGGAAATATCCCTGAAATTAACATCCATATCAGCCGCCAATGTATCGATCTGGCTGGGCTTGACATTCGGGTTCGGGATTTTCCCGCCTGCAATGTCTTCGTAAAACTGCAAAACCTGTTCAAGCGTCGCGAACTTTCCGCTGTGCATATAAGGGCCGGTGTAACGCAGGTTACGGAGCGAAGGCGTCCGGAAAGCGTAGTCATTATTAGCGCCTGCGTCCGTTTCTTTCCTGTTTTGCGAATCCGGAACGCCCAGTGTATGCAGCTTGTAGTCCGACAGCATGGGACCGGAATGACATTTGGCACAGCCCGTTTTCAGAAAAAGGTTCAGCCCTTCCTTTTCGCCTGTTGTTAATGCGCTGCTGTCTCCGCGCATATACTGATCAAACCGCGAGTTATTCGCAATAAGGGTACGCTCGTAGGAAGCAATGGCTTTGGACAAATTCACGACATTAACAGGCTTCGCGTCCTCCCTGAATGCTTCGCGAAAGAGACTTTCATAAGCCGGGATTTTTTGGATCCGCGCCACAATCTGGTCGATCACTTTATCTTCCGGGTAGGAATGTCCGCGCATTTCTTCCAATGTACGGACCGGAATAAGCGCCTGCTCTTCCAGACCCTTCGCCCGCAAATCCCAGAACATCGGCGCAGACTCGGCATCATAACTTTCTCCATTTTTAATGCCGTTGAACGCTGTATTAACTATGCTCTGCGAGTTTCTCTTTACAAATGGTATGTCATTCTTTTCCAAAAACTTCCGCTTACTGCCCGTTCCGTGGCCATTGACGCCGATCGATGTTTCCAAAAACTCCGCATAATTGAACTCAGGCTGGTGGCAGGTTGCACAGGAAACATCTTTATTTCCTGACAGGATGGGATCAAAAAATAACAGTTTGCCCAACCGTATCTTTTCGGGAGTAGATTTGTTTCCCGGCGGATCTGTGACGTATTTGGGCAATGCCCCCAGCGCATTAATGGTCTCAACGGTTTTTTCTTTCTTATTTTTCAAAGGCCCGCGCTCTCCGCCGCACGAAATGCATATAAAAGCGAGCCCTATTAAAAATAACAAAAAATGCATGCTTGGAAAACGCAGTTTAATTATATAAAATACTTTTGGATTTAAATTTAAGGGAGATCTGCAAAAAGACCAATTTATGAGCGGAAACATGGAAGCCAAAGAAATTTTAAGGAAACATATCGCCCAGGCAGCCAGCCTCACCGACGAGCAGTTCGACTATTTCTTCTCCCATTTCAAATCCCTGTCCTGCAAAAAAGGCGAAGCGTTGATTCAGGCCGGAAAACCGGTTGTGCATGAATATTTTGTGATCTCAGGCTGCCTGAAAGCATTTTTTGTCAACGACGACATCAAGACATACATTCTGCAATTTGCCATGCCCACCTGGTGGACATCGGATTACGCCGCCATGTACAACCATACAAATGCCACCATTACAGTAGACTGCATTACCGACGCGGAAGTCCTTTGCCTTTGCAGTGATGACCGCGAGAGACTTTGCAGCGAACTGCACCAAATCGAACGTTTCTTCCGGTGGCGCACAAACCGAGGTTATGTAGCCTCGCAAAAAAGACTGCTTTCCTTCATGAACAATGATACAAAAGCACGTTATGAGGAGCTGCTCTCCTTATATCCGCAACTTTACAATCTTGTCCCCAAGCATCTCATCGCGGCATATCTCGGCGTCTCGCGCGAGACCCTCAGCCGCCTGTACAACCATCACAGATAGGAACTTACATTTTGTGATCTAGGTCACGTAACAGGCGCCTTCCGGCAGACTTACTTTGTGTCATCAAACAATTAATGATAACATAAACAGTCAGGAAAATGCCATACGTAAAAATTGAGGTGACCCGTGAAGCCGTTACCCGCGAACAAAAACAAGCCCTTATCTCCGGGGTTACCACCCTGCTTTCCGATGTTTTGGACAAAGATCCAAACCTCACCTTCGTAGTGATCCAGGAAATTGACCTGGACGACTGGGGCCATGCCGGCGAACAAGTCTCCGTGCTGCGGGAAAAAGGAATTATTTCAACAAAAACTCAAAACAAATAAATTCAGAAATCATGAAAACACAAACAGTTATAGTAACAGGCGCGTCAACAGGAATAGGAAAGGCCATCGCCACATTGTTTTTGGAAAGCGGGCATAATGTTGTCATTAACGCCGCAAACGAAGTAAATTTGAGCGCAACATATCAGGAGCTGGGCCGTCACGACCGGCTGGCATTGGTAGTGGGTGACATCAGCAAGCCGGAAACGGGTCGCTTGCTTGTTGAGACGGCAGTAGCGCGCTTTGGTGCGGTGGATGTGTTGATCAATAATGCAGGAATCTTTGAGCCTAAGCCATTTACGGATGTTGATGAAGCCTATCTTGATGGTTTTTTGAGTATTAATTTGAAAGGCACTTTCTTCACAAGTCAGGCGGCCATCAGGCAAATGCTGAAACAAGGAGAAGGTTCGATTATTAACATCGGTACTGTGCTGGTTGATCACGCCATTGGCGGGTTTCCAGGAACTGCGCCGGTTGTGAGCAAAGCTGGAATTCACGCGCTGACGAAACAGCTGGCAACGGAATTTGGCAAAAATAATATTCGCGTAAACACCATCGCGCCGGGCATTATAAGGAGTCCGTTGCAGGCAAAAAACGGCATTAGCAACGCAGACAGCCTTGCTGCGCTGCACTTGGTTGATCGCATTGGTGAAACAAGTGATGTTGCGGAGCTGGCACTTTACCTTGCAGGAAGCAACTTTGTTACGGGCGAGATCATCAATCTGGATGGCGGTCATGTTGCGGGACATCATTTGGGTTAAGGAACGTTTAACATTAAGTGTCTGAAAAAATGAAAAATCGAACAAGAATAACGGAGCTTCTGGGGATTCAATATCCGATTTTACAAGGGCCGATGGGCGGCGGGTTTTCAAATGCCGCACTTACAGCGGCAGTGTCAAATGCAGGCGGGCTGGGTAGTTTTGGTGCTTACACGCTTACTCCCGAGCAGATTTTGGCCGTGGATAAGGTGATTAAATCGAAGACCAACAAGCCTTACAATATCAACCTCTGGGTTTCGGATGTGGATCAAAGCCTGGACCATTTTCCGGCAGATAAGCTGGAAAAAATAAAGCAGCTTTTTAAGCCCTATTTCGATTCGCTGGGTATTCCGCTTCCGGATTTAGACACGAACATTCCTTCCAAATTCCTGAAACAAGTGGAAGCAGTTTTCGAAGCGCGGCCTGCGGTTTTTAGCTTCATTTTTGGCATTCCGTCCAAAGATATACTCGATGAGGCGCGCAAAATGGGCATTAAAACCGTTGGCGCGGCGACCACGCTGGACGAAGCTTTGGCGCTGGAACAAGCCGGGGTCGATGCCATAGTTGCATCCGGTTTCGAAGCTGGCGGCCACAGGCCTTCGTTTCTGAAACCGGCCCCGGAGTCATTAACAGGCACATTTGCACTTATTCAGCATTTGAAAGCCAAGATCAAAACCCCCATTATAGCAGCAGGTGGCATTGCAGACGGTGCCGGCATAAGGGCCGCATTGACCCTGGGTGCCGACGCCGCCCAACTAGGAACTGCGTTTCTGGTAACCGACGAATCCAATGCTACCCCCGCGCATAGGGCCGTGCTCCTTTCGGACGAGTCGCGTTATACTGTTCTTTCCAAATCGCTCACGGGCCGCATGGGACGGATGATCCGTAACCGCGTTACCGAAGAAGTTCCCTACGCAACCGAAGTGCTTCCGTTTCCGTTGCAGTCACGCTTCATGGGACCGTTGCGGGAAGCAGCGCTGGCGCAGGGACGAACGGATCTCAGTATTTTTTGGTCGGGCCAGAATGCAGTTAAGCTAAAACCGGGAAGTGCGGAGCAGCTCATGCAATCGCTGATCAATGAGGCATTTGCGTATTAATAGCCGTTTACATTGTTGGTGAGGCCTCTCGTTCAGTAATATTTTGCGGAAAAATAGAACATTGGGTAGAAGTAATCTGGATTGATTCCCTAAATTTGACGCGTACAGATTTGCTGTATATTAGTCATGTTAAACAACTTAATCCTAATGCTATGTTGAAAGTAAAGTTCTTCTTTCTTGCGATCTTCGCAATCAGTATGTTTTCAGTGCAGGCCCAGGGCACTTTAAAAGCCAATGACCTTGTGGGAAGCTGGAAATACACAGTGACCAATGTTCCGCCTGAATATGAAACCGGCGTAATGACTTTTGAGGAAAAAGATGGTAAGCTAAGCGGCACGCTTGGTTCTACGGAAAAAATGGAAATGAAAGAATTGGTGGTTGATCAGGGAAAAATAACATTCAAACTGGATTTTCAGGGCGGCTTGCTCAATGTTACCCTGATGCAGGAAGGGGAGTCGCTTAAAGGCACCATTGTTTCACAGGACGGCGAATTCCCGATCACCGCTGTTAAAGAAGCAAAAAACTGATCCTGATTTGATAATGAACTGATTCTGATTTAGTTTAGATGAAGTATTAAAACCCCCGGCCAGAGCGCGTCTCTTGCCGGGGTTTTTGTTTTAATAAACTACTTTATACTTAGTTAACTTCGGATGTAAGGGTAGAAATGTAGCATTTCGTCTGGAAATATTGATATAGCGAAGCTGAATGCGAGCTAATGTGAAACATTTCCTAACCCAAACAAATGAGAAAAGGATATACAGTATTCCTTCGACCTGTGATGACGGGAAGTATGCTGCTAGCGCTGCTACTGCCCCCTGCAATGGCCAACAATGTGCCTAAAAACCGGAAGGTCGGTTCCCATCACACCATCGACAAGGCAATTTCCGGAAGGATTTTGTCAAAAGAAGACAACTCGCCCATCCCGGGTGTGACCGTTGTGGTTAAAGGCACAACAAACGGCACCACCACCGACGTTGACGGCAAGTACCAGATCAATGTGCCCGCGAACAGCTCCGTACTCGTGTTTTCCGCCGTTGGTTATCTCACACAGGAAAAAGAAGTGGGAACAGCCAGCGTGGTGGACATTACTTTATCAACTGATCAGAAAACGTTGGAAGAAGTGGTCGTGGTTGGTTACGGAACACAAAAGAAACGCGACCTTACCGGCGCCGTTTCCCAGATCAGCGCCACGAAGCTTGAAAACGAAAATCCGCAGTCTGTACAGGATGTTCTGAGAGGAAATATTCCTGGGATGAACGTAGGGTTTTCGGCATCTGCAAAAGGCGGTGGTAATGTGGGTGTGCGTGGTGCCAACTCCCTGACTGCGGGATCGTCACCACTCGTCGTTCTGGACGGAGCGATCTATTATGGTGGTCTGGAAGACATTAACCCTAATGACATTGAGACAGTTGACGTTTTAAAGGACGCCAGCTCGGCTGCTGTTTTTGGTGCAAAAGCAGCCAGTGGTGTGATTCTCGTCACTACCAAAAAAGGAAAAGAAGGTAAAACGATCATCAATGTAAACACCAACATTGGTTTTGCCGAAGTTGCTCAAAATCAAGAAGTACTGAGTCCGGACGGTTTTCTCACTTGGCGCGGCGAGGTGATGCGTAACATTAATGCTGCCGCTCAGCCAAGCCGTTTTACAAATCCCAACAACCTGCCCGCAGGCGTAACAGTGGACCAATGGCTCGCATTTGACGGATCTGCCGGTGACCCGGAAACCATTTGGCTGCAACGACTTGGTTTACAATCTGTTGAAATAAAAAATTACAAAGAAGGCCGCAGCGTGGACTGGTATAACAAGATCTATCAAAAAGCCTTGCGCCAGGATCATACGATCAGTCTTTCGGGTAAAAATGACAAGGTATCATACTATATGTCATTGGGTTACCTTAATAATGAAGGGATTGTTGTAGGTGATAAGTACAGCACGATCCGCGCCCGGATCAACCTGGAAGGAAAAGTGAACAAATTTTTGACCGTCGGGATCAACACCCAGTTTGCAGACCGGGACGAAAGCCAGGTTCCTGTTGACTATAACCTCGCTCCCAACCTTTCACCGTGGGGATCGGAGTTTAATCCGGACGGGACTTACAAATGGCGGCCCAATGAGGAGGCCAGCGGTGGAAACCACCCCTACTATGCCCCCAGCTTCACCGACCGCGACAAAGGTTCTACGACCATTAACAATGTAATTTTTGCGAAAGTCGGCCTGCCATTCGGCATTACTTATCAGGCGAATTTTACACCGAGATTTGAATTTTATCACCGCTATAATGCGGAGTCTTCCAAGCACGCGGAATGGGCAGCAGAGGGTGGCCGCGCTTCACGCCGGAACACGAAAACCATTAACTGGCAAATCGACAACATCCTGAAATGGAACAAGACCATTGCCGAAAAGCACAACATCGATGTAACGCTGCTCGCCAATGCTGAACGTTTCAGAAGGTGGGACGACAGCACATCGAACAAGGGCTTTGCACCAACGGACATTTTGGGTTACCACAACATTGGCGGCGGTAGTGCGCCTATCATGTGGAGCAATGATGAAACGAGCACTGCGGATGCGTTAATGGCGCGTTTATTCTATTCGTTTAAAGACCGTTACATGGTGACGCTTTCAACCAGAAGGGACGGTTACTCGGCATTTGGACAAAAAAATCCGAGAGCACTTTTTTCCTCAGCCGCATTGGGCTGGGTGTTTACGGATGAGCCCTTCTTTAAAGTAAGCTGGTTGAATTATGGTAAGTTACGTGTCTCTTACGGAAGCAACGGGAACAGGGACATCGGACGTTACGATGCATTATCCAACCTGGCTACAGGCAAATATCTGCACGTAAATTCAGGCGGGACGGTGGTTCAGGTGAGCCAGCTTTATGTAGACCGGATGCAAAACCCTAATCTGAAATGGGAGCGCACCAACTCACTCAATTTGGGTCTCGATTTTGCGCTGTTTAACACAATCATTGACGGTAGCCTGGAACTTTACAAATCCTCAACCAAAGATCTGCTCGTAAAAAGAGCGCTTCCCAATGTGCTGGGTTTCGATTTTGTACTGGACAACTTAGGGCAAGTGGATAATAAAGGATTGGAACTGAGCTTGAATTCGAACAATATGAAGCGCGAAAACTTCTCATGGCGCTCCACACTGAATGTTCAGATGAACCGCAACAAGATCGCCAAGCTGTATGGAAATATGGTTGATGTGAAAGATGCTTCAGGAAATGTAACGGGACAAAAAGAAGCCGACGATATCACTAACAAATGGTTTATCGGCCACGCGGTGGACGAGCTTTGGAACTACAAAGTGCTGGGTGTATGGCAAACCGAAGAAGCGGATGCGGCGGCCAAATACGGTGTTAAACCCGGCGATCACAAGATCCTGGATGTTAATAATGATGGAAAGTATACCAATGATGACAAGGTTTTCCAGGGTTACAAATCCCCAAGGGTAAGGCTTACATTCCGTAACGAGTTCAAACTCTTCAAAAACTTCGATGCCTCATTTATGATGTATTCGTATCTGGGACAAAAAGGCGAGTTTAACCAAATGAAGAACCGTCCCGGATTTCCTGACCGTTCGAGCTCGTATGTATTCCCTTACTGGACCGCTGAAAACCGCAATAACGAATGGGCACGCCTGTATTCAAGCGAAGGATCGGCAACCGGTTACGCCGTTTACCGCAGCAAATCATTCCTCCGTTTTGAAAGCTTAGCACTGGCTTATACGATCCCGAAGAACATTGTGCAGAAGGTTAACATTCAGAACCTGCGCATCTATGGCAACGTGCGTAACCTGGGTTACTTATCGAGCTGGAGTTTCTGGGATCCGGAAAACGGAACGGATAACGACAAGAACACGAACCTGGACATTTCCGTACCGAGTCCGCGCATTTTCACATTGGGTCTGGATATAACCCTGTAATATTCTCTTCCAAAAATTGACGAAATGAAAACGATATATAACAGATCAAAACAAATATTTGCACCTGCGCTGATTGCCGGCTGCATGACAATGGTCGCCTGCCAAAAAGACTGGCTTGCACCCGAGCCGCTATCTTTTTACAATCCCGACATTACATTTAATGATCCGGCTGGCTTACGCGCAACATTGGTTGCCTGCGAGCGGAATATGCGCCTGGAATGGTATGGCGATGCGCCCCCGATGGTGACCGAAGCTGTGTTTTCCGACATTGCCGTCGAAGGAACAACGGACAAATCAGGCCCGGCTCAAAACCTGAACCTGCTGATCACCCCCGATGCGCAGCTCAACCATATTGACTACAACCGTATCGGCTGGTACTGGATTGAAGGCTTTAAGGGGATCAAATATGCAAATGTGGCCATATCCCGCATTGATCAGCCCACTTATAAGAACGAACAGGAGAAAAATGAGATTCTTGGTGCCGCATATTTCCACCGCGCCGCACGCTACTACCGGCTTACCCAGCAGTTTGGTGATGTACCATTGATTCTGGACGAAGTCATTGGCCCCAAGCTCGACTTCCAGTCGACGAAGCGGGAAGTGATTTTGAAAAAAATGAAGGAAGATCTGGAATTTGCCGAAAAATGGGTTCCGGTCGTGACCGACAAAGGATCGGTTAACAGAGGTTCCGTAAGCCATTTGCTGACCAAGATCAACCTGGCATTGGGCTTGTTTGACGATGCCATCAAGTCCGCTAGTAACGTGATCGACGGGGGCACGCACAAGCTGATGACCAGCCGTTTTGGAGTGGACGCGAGCAAAGCAAACCGCAATGTGATCTGGGATTTGCACCGCCCTGCGAACAAGGCGTTAGGCGCCAATACCGAAGGCTTAATGCTTGTGATTGACCGCATTAACATGGATGGAAATGTACCGGATGGCATTCAGATCATGCGTAACACCGTTCCGTTTTGGCATAATAACATTAATACACCGGCTGGTAACCGGGGCACCATTGACACGTATGGCATCGAAATCGACCAGATCACGACAATTGGTCGCGGGATCGGACGTGTGCGTCCTACTTATTATTCGCAGGAAGGTGTTTGGGATGATAAAAAAGATTTGCGCCACGCGCCGGGAAACTGGACGCGTATGGAAGACATCATTTACAATAACCCGGCTATCAAGGCTAATGATCCTTTTTATGGCAAAAACCTGCAATTTCGCAATGCATCTGGTGCAGTACTGACCATTGACACGATCCGCTGCTGGTTCGACTGGCCGAATTATAAATTGTTCGTCGAAGATCCGCAACGCATTCAGCCCCAGGGCGGAAACACCGATTGGTATGTGTTCCGTCTGGCCGAAACTTACTTGCTAAGGGCAGAAGCCTATGCCTGGAAAGGTGATTTGGTAAAAGCAGCAGCCGATGTGAATGCCGTACGCACGCGTGCCAATTGCAGCCCGCTTGCACCCGCGAAAATCAACATTGGTACTATCCTGGATGAGCGTGCAAGGGAATTGTATTTCGAAGAACCGCGTAAAACCGAATTGACCCGCGTAGCCTACATTTTCGCCATGACCGGGAAACCCGCACCGAACGGCAAGACCTACAACATGGAAAGCTTCTCCGACAACAACTATTACTATGACCGCGTCATGGAGAAAAGCGATTTTTACAACAAAGGGGTGAAAACACGCCACGCAGATGAGTACACGATGAGCCCGTATCACGTGCTATGGCCTGTGCCTCAGTCTGCTATCGATGGTAATGTCCAGGGACGTATCAACCAGAACAAAGGGTACACTGGTTTTCAGAACAATGTTCCAGCATTGACTTCCATTCCGGAGTAAGGATAAAATCTCAATAGTTAAACATAAATAGTGCTTTCAAAGGGTTCCGGCTTCGGGACCCTTTGCTTTTTTAACCAAATATTCACTGCATACAACCAGGTAAAGCATAAACGAATGCGCGAAGCAGGCGTTATATTTGCATTTTTAAGGGAGCAATTAATCAGTAAAATTTGAGAAAGCGATTCAGAAAGCATGTCCGCATGGCGCGATATGTGATTTACAAAGAAACCCTCATTGATTTCAATGATCATTTCTGGACATTTGTCGGGTCGTTCTTAGGCATTGCACTCATTGGTTATATCAACAACAGCCAGTTCACCCAAGCCGACAATGTGTTCCTGATCGGTTCTTTCGGCGCATCTTCTGTATTAATTTATGGCATTATCAATAGTCCGCTGGCACAGCCGCGCAATCTGATCGGCGGACATTTAATCTGCGCCATCGTTGGCGTCACAGTCCACAAGATCATGCCTGACCAGATATGGCTCGCCTCTGCATTTGCCGTTTCGCTATCCATTGTTTTTATGCAGATCACCAAAACCCTGCACCCGCCGGGAGGCGCTACGGCGTTGATCGCAAACATTGGTTCCGAAAAGATTACGAGTCTGGGATATAAATACGTTTTCAGTCCCGTTTTGACCGGCGTGTTGGTTTTGCTTCTGGTTGCGCTCTTCGTCAATAACCGCGCCGCGCACCGGCATTATCCCAAGAATAAGAACTGGTATAAAATTTGGCAGCGCAGATACAGATAGATGTACTACATTTAGATGTGCTACATTCGATAAAACCAACTCAAAATCACAATGAAAAAATCCATAAACATCATCCTGTGCCTTTCGCTGCTTTCCGCAACACCTGTTTTTGCGCAGGGCGACGACAGCGCGCTCATCAAGCAGCTGAACACCCAGTGGCTGCAATCATACCCAAAACGCGACACCGCCGCAGTAAGCAAAATTTTAGCCGACGATTTCATCATGATATCACAAACCGGCAAAAAGCTCTCTAAAAACGACGTTATCAAAGACCTCCTGACACCAGACCGTCAGATCATCAACGTCGCCATCGACAGCATGGATCTTCAAATCGTCAATAACGTAGGCCTCCTCACCGCTTACACCAGCTTCGTACTAAGAGACAAAGAAAAAATCCTCAAAGGAAAAAACGTCTATTCAGATGTCTACATCAAAAGAAAAGGCACCTGGGTAGCCATCAACGGCCACGAAACATTGCTTGAACTGAAATGATGCTCGCGAGATGCAATGTTGGTTACCTGAAAACCCCGGAGGGATATCATATCAGTAGCAAAAAATACAAAGCCTGTTATTAATCACGGAGGGATAACATATCGGTAGCAAAAAATACAGAACCTGTTATTAATCCCGGAGGGATAACATATTGGTAGCAAAAAAGAATACAAATCCTTTTGTTAATCCCGGAGGGATGTAACGACTTGCAAGTCGTTGCATCCCTCCGGGATTTTTTCGTTGTGGGTTGAAATGCCATGCTACCAATATTTTATCCCGCTGGGATTGAATGATCTTGGCGAAATGCGATGTTGGTTAACTGAAAATCCCGGAGGGATACCATATCGGTAGCAAAAAATACAGAACCTTTATTAATCCCGGAGGGATGTAACGTCTACCCAAAAATCACTTTTTCTTCACTAACAGTTAAAACAAAAATCCCATCTTCCTGGATTGCGTCCGCAGTCTCCGAAATGATCAGGGTTTCGAATTGTTTATTTAAAGAAACCTTACCCTCAGGACCAGCCTTTGGATAAATGTAGGACAAATACAACTTGCTGTCAGAAATATAAGCATAGAAATAAACACGAAACCCTCCTCTTCCACCTATTCTTTTTTTGATAACCCTGCGAGATTTATTTCCTACAATTGTCACTCCATGAAATACAAAGTCATCGGTTCTATTGAAAAAAGTCTCAATGAACTCTTCTTCCAAATGTCGGTAAGCATTCAGTTTTATAAGTTTGAGATATTCAAACTTAAAACGTGCAGTACAATAAATGACCATTATAAGCCGAGTAATCGATGGGCTTCGGCGATAAAATCTTTGTCGCTGCGTAGCTCGAAAAACACATGTTCAACGTCGTCAATTGTTTCATCAAGGATTTCGATCTTATCCAAAAACAGGGCGTAGTATTCGCTTGAAATGCCGGGCTTTAAATTGATACTTATCGATCGCAGTCTCTCAACTACGTACCGGATGGAAGATATAATGCTGTTTATTTTCGGCAGATCTTCTTCGCTAACTTCGAGATGGGTAAGTTCTTCCAAAGCGTAAGTAAAGATATCCGTCGCATTCATTAAATGTTCAGCGATGTCCACGGGTTTGCCCTCCTGGTCGCTTATAGTCCCTTTAGTGCCATGGAAAATGTCCCGAATGTTGTAGCTTATTCCATCCAGATAGTTTCTCGTTCCGTCCAGATCCATCAACGCGAGGTCATTTTTTGCGATTGTAATGTTCATTGGTTTGATTTTCATGATTTGCAAATTTCATCCAACGGAACGGCGAGTAACTGATGGCAATTTAATGAACAAAATCCAATTTGTGTTAAACAGAAGGTCTTGTTAAATCCCGGAGGGATACCATATCGGTAGCAAAAATACGTATCCCTTTATAAATCCCGGAGGGATGCAACGTCTTGCAAGTCGTTGCATCCCTCCGGGATTTATTCATTGTGAGTCGTAATTCCTTACTACCAATATTTCATCCCTCCGGGATTTGTTCGCTTGTTGGCTTTGCTACCAATATTCCCTCCGGGATTTGTTTGCCTGATGGTTGGCTTTGTTACCGATATTTTATACCGCTGGGATTTGTCTACTAGGTGATAGCCGTTTTGTTGCGGGGGATATTGCTCTGCTGGATTAGTTTAGCAAATTTATTCTTTCTTCGGCTAAACATAAATCCAAAAATCCCTTGGCTGATTCAATTGAAAAATCTTTTACGAAGAAACAGGCAGATTTGGCATCTGTGAACCTTACTACATCTTCCAACATGGGTTCTTTGCCTGTCAAAGTAGTCACGAAAGCTGTTATCCGGACGATCTCTTCTCCTTCTTCATTACGGTCACGATGTAGACAAATTTGCGTTTCAGTTTCTGGAAGTGTGATGATTTTAAAGTTCATGTGCATGTCGTTGTTATATTTACAACCGATGAAATTATTGATAGAACACCTTCAAAATTAAGAAACTTTTGGAACATTAATGAAATTATAGGAAACTATTTTCACTTATAATATCATCAAAGCTTAATATATAACTTGACCATGGATGATTGATAATAAACGTATTCTTACTATCTTGAGGACGCACCGTTTATCTCAAACGGCACTGGGAAAAATGTTTAAGTTATCCCATTCAAAAATGAGCAAGGTAATGGCAGGTGAGCAGACGCTTCCTGCAAACGCAGTTGGCACCCTTATACAGGAGTTTGACATTCATCCTAAATGGCTTTTTGGATTTATAGGTGATCCAGATGAAGTCATGTATCTAAAAGATTTAGTGTCAAAAGCTGAACTCGAAAAACGCGACAAAGAGATTCAGGAGCTGCGATATGAGCTTGGCGAAGCTTATAAACAGCTAGCCGAAGAGCGAAAGGGCAAATGATCAGCGAAGCTTACAGCAATTCATTCATCTCTTTCCATTCATAAACCTTCACCTTTCCCGCAGGCTTTTTGGCGGCGGATAGCATTGCTTTGGCGATGTCTTTTGCTTTGATTCCTCTGTATTTCTGGGCAGGGCCGATGAGGACGGGGTTTAGTACGGAGAATAATTTGATGAATATTTTTTCCATTGGGCGACTTTCCTGCCGGTCTCCCATGATCATGGACGGGCGGAAGATGTGGGTATGGAGCAGATCCTGGGCAACGACGTCACGTTCTGTCTCTCCTTTTGTCCGGACGTAAAAAATGCTCGAACCTGCATCCGGCCCGACAGCTGATACCAGAAAAACGGATTTCGCTCCTTTTTCTTTCGCAATCTGTGTTGCCAGGACCGGGTAATCGTGATCGACCTCATAGTAGGTTTTCTGGTCAGGTGTATTCTTTTTTGTAGTTCCGAGCGAAATAAATACTTCGTCTGCAACGATCTGGTCTTTCAGACTGGGAAGAGAATGATAATCTCCTATCAATGTTACGAGCTTTGGATGGGACAGATTTAAATTTTTGCGCACTACAACGGTTACCTGGTCGTAGTCGGGATCATTCAAAAGTCCTTCCAATATATAATTGCCGACGAAGCCGCTTGCTCCGAATATAATGGCCTTTTTTCCTTGCGTATCAGCTTCCATAAATGCTTTCTAATAATTTAATTTGGTCGATTAATAGAAATGTCAAACAAATCATGCCTGAGTTTCAACCAATTTTTTCTTGTGAAATTTCGGGTAGATTTTTAAATTTGTCACTATGAGGATGACTCCAACACTCTGATATTTCTCCAAGCGTCAACCCCGGCGCGCTCCCTTTTTTGAAGGGAATATTTCATTGTGCATTTATAATTTTCAAAACGCGATCTGAATGCTGGCGGCTTGTCCTGCTTTTTGATCCACTTTTAAACAATGTTATGGGCGAGATATTAGATGATAATCAAATTCATGATTTTATAAATAAAGGCTTTGTCCGCATGGACAATGCATTTTCTGAGGAGTTAGCCAAGGCTGCCAGGGATATTTTGTGGGCCGATCTGGGCTTTAACCAGCAGGATCCGGCGAGCTGGACGAAGCCGGTGGTGCGGCTTGGCATGTATTCGCAGGAGCCCTTTGTCCAATCGGCCAACACGCCAGTGTTGCATAGCGCTTTTGATCAATTGGTTGGTGCCGGTAATTGGCTCCCGTGCATGAGTATGGGCACTTTTCCGGTTCGTTTTCCATCCGATGAAGATCCGGGCGACACGGGTTGGCACGTGGACGCCAGTTTTCCGGGCAGCGATCCGGCTAACTTTTTCGAATGGCGGGTCAATGTGAATTCAAGAGGCCGCGCGTTGCTGATGCTTTTCCTGTATTCAGATGTTGGTCAGAATGATGCGCCTACACGCATCCGTGTTGGTTCGCATATGGATGTTGCCCGGTTACTGTCCAAAAAAGGCGAAGAAGGCCTTGGGTTTATGGATCTGGCAAATGAGTTGGATAAATTCCCTGTCCGCGACGAGGTGCTGGCAACGGGTAAGGCGGGAACGGTTTACCTCTGCCATCCATTTATCGTCCATGCGGCTCAACCGCATCGCGGTCAGCACCCGAAGTTTATGGCGCAGCCGCCGTTACTGACCCGAAATGAGCTGCATACCAGCGGAAACAGTCCTGTGGAAAGAGCGATTCGCATGGCAATCTCGTAATTCCTGATCACTAAGACGGCTAAGTTTGGCTGACAGTCATTAACTTAGTCGTCTTAGGCATTGGATTATCATAATAAAAATCGGAACGTGTTGTTCGCAAGAATATTTACAGAATTCTTGAAATAACATGACGCCCCTGACATAAGGCTGTCACAGGCCGCTCTTATTTTTGTAAGGAAATAATAATTAATGTTAAACGAGAAGAAAAATGTCTGATCAAGCCCATTTGCCTATCATGGAAACTAAAAATGAAATCAAAGCCTTCTACGCACCTACCAGAAAGGAGTGGCGTGAATGGCTGCAAAAAAATGGTCAAACGGCGCAATCCGTTTGGCTTATCATTTATCACAAATCGAGCAAAACGCCAAGCGTATACTATGCAGAGTCTGTTGAAGAAGCATTGTGTTTCGGCTGGATCGACTCCAAATCCGTGAAGCGCGACAAAGAGAGCACGTACCAAATGTACACGCCGCGAAAAGCAGCGGGCAAATGGAGCGCTGTGAACAAGGAACGTGTCGAGCGGTTAACAGCAGCCGGGCTGATGACACCAAAAGGGCAGGAACTCATTGACCTCGCGAAAAAAACAGGAACCTGGGACGCCCTCGTGGACGCGGAAAACAACGTTATTCCAGCTGATTTGCAGGAATTACTCGATCAAAATGAGGTCGCACTTAAAAACTTCCTCGCTTTCCCTTCGTCAGCCAAGCGCCTAATTTTAACCTGGATTTCAGATGCCAAAAGGCCAGAAACACGGCAGCAACGCGTGAAACTGACCGCAGAAAAAGCAGCGGAGAATGTTCGGGCAAAGGTTTAGGTTTGAGCTGGAAACGACAAATTGGACGGGCAATATTATGTGATTGTGAAAAAATAAATTGAGCTGAATCATTGGAATGTTGTAACTCATCATGGAATAGCTATATTTACGCCCTACACCGACTTCATTTTGTTTATAGCAGCATGTAAGTCGCTGTTTTTAAACACACTATAACCCTTATGAGCAATGCTTTTTAACTCTCTGAGTTCTGCCCTCTTTTTTCCTGTTGTTCTATTTTTTTACTGGATCCTTGCGCGAAACAGTCTAAGACTGCAGAACATTATTCTATTAGTTTCGAGCTTATTTTTTTATGCTTGCTGGGATTATCGATTCGTATTCCTACTAATTTTCTCCATTGCACTCGACTATTTCACGGGCCTGAAAATGGGGAATGCGACAGATCCGCGTGTGCGGAAATTCTGGCTCGTGCTTAGTATCGGCATAAACCTTTCTTTGCTAGGCGTACTCAAGTATTACAACTTCTTCATTGAATCATTTGCAGACGGACTTTCTCTGCTGGGTCTGTCGGTCAATCCCCAAACCTTGAACCTTGTCTTACCAGTCGGCATTTCTTTTTACACTTTCCATGGTTTGTCGTATGTCATTGATATTTACAAAAATCAAATCAAGCCGGAAAAAGACCTCGTTGATTATGCCGTCTTCGTCAGTTTCTTTCCGCTTCTTGTCGCTGGTCCCATAGAAAGGGCGACCCACCTTTTGCCCCAAATTCAGCGAAAAAGAGTGTTTAACTATGCCCAGGCCACCGATGGGCTAAGACAGATTCTCTGGGGCCTTTTCAAAAAGATCGTCATAGCCGACAATTGCGCCGAGCTGGCCAACCTGGCCTTCAATAACCATGAAGACCACTCCGGAAGCACATTACTTTTAGGCGCATTCTTCTTCACAATGCAGATTTATGGCGATTTCTCAGGGTATTCCGACATTGCTTTGGGCGTCGCCCGGATTATGGGCATTGAACTGCTGCGCAATTTCTCGTATCCCTATTTTTCAAGGGACATTGCAGAATTCTGGCGACGTTGGCACATATCCCTTTCTTCCTGGTTCAGGGACTATGTATATTTTCCTCTGGGTGGAAGCCGGGGAAGCTTGTTATTGAAGATCAGGAACACCTTTATCATATTTTTACTCAGTGGATTCTGGCATGGAGCCAACTGGACGTTCCTGGCCTGGGGCGCACTCAATGCCATTTATTTTCTTCCATTGTTAATTTCAAAAAGCAATCGGGAGCATATTGAGATCGTCGCGAAGGGACGTTTATTTCCCACAGTTAGCGATCTGCTCCGTATGCTGGGAACATTTTCCCTGACCGTCTTTGCGTGGATTTTATTCCGGGCAGAGAACATTCGCCATGCTGCTGAATACATTGGTAAAATCTTCTCCAAAAGTCTTTTTACAGTTCCTGACTTGCTCAGGAAAGAGCTTTTGCTTCTCATCGCAGCATTCATTATCGTGGAATGGATAGGTCGTGAGCATCCTTATGCCATCGCACGAATCGGTTTTAACTGGCCAAAAACGGTTAAGTGGGGATTCTATTATTGCTTGGTTATTGCACTCTTCGTTTACACAGGAAAACAGCAACAATTCATTTATTTCCAGTTTTAGATGGGTAAATTACTATTGAAATTTTTTATTTTCCTTCTGGGCGGGTTTGTCGTAGGAGAAGCGATTGTCAGGGCTTACCATTTAACAAGTGAGGTGCCTAAAAGATATTTAGACGACAACGGTATCCAGCGATATAATCCGGATCAACAAGGCAGTTGGAAAGGAGGAAATCATAGCTGGGCAACGAACGAACTCGGCTGGACAGGCACATTACCAGTAAGCTATGATAACCTTGTGACAATTATCGGGGATTCGTTCATTGAGAATTTCATGAATCCCAGTGACTGCCATCAGGATATGCTTCTCAAATCCCGGGTCCCTATGATGAATTTCGTTGAAGCTGGCCGGTCTGGTGTATCCTTTATTGAGGCCATGGAAATTGCAGCCAGCATGGACTCGCTAAGCCCCCAAATGCATTTGATATATGTAAATGCTGCCGACTTCACAGAAAGCATCAGGGATATCGCTGTTCAAACGGATATTACCCAGGTGGATCTTGGTAACAGGAAAGTTATTCCAGGCATCATGAAGTCAGCGAAGTTGAAGACGATACTGTACAACATTAAATTCGCCTACTATCTGTTTCAGCGGTTTCCGTTAAATCAGATTAAGTTTGGCGGAGAAAAACATGCCCCTGCCAAACCAACCGTTCAACCGGATCACTCCAATTCTATAAAGTCACTTCTTGAATTTGTAAAGCAAAAATATGATGTGAAAGATAAAATTATAGTATTCCATCCCAAACTTCCCGATGCAATAAAAAATGAGGTGAAGGCTGCCGGGTTTAAAACAATCTCCCTCGACTCCGACGGACAGGACAACTGGACTTTCGTTTACGACCACCACTGGACCTGTTATGGACACAATCAGGCAGCAGATCAAATCGCTTCATATCTGCAAGAACTGATAATTCCAGAATAAAAACGTTGCTGCTTATTGACGGATAACGGGCATGTTTCTGACACGCTTGCTTATGCCATGCTCAGGCAAATGTTTGAACTAAGATTTTGCAAGGCAATGTACCAACAGGCGTACAGCCAATGTTGAAGGTGAGTGAATGCGATAAAAATACATATTTTCGGTAAAAGACAGTTTGTAACATGCAATCATTTTGTATAAGTTAGAGGCCTCTTTTCCTGAATACTTACTTCGTCATCATCTGCCACAATAACTTGAAGGATTTATCAGACATAGCGTTAATGAATCTGTTGAAGGATAGGGATGACAGGAATGCCTTCAATGAGCTTTATGTCCGCTACTGGAAGGTTATTTATGATATTGGTTTCAAAAAACTGCATAATGCCCCACTTGCAGAAGACCTTGTTCACGACTTATTTGTAGATATCTGGAACAAGCGGCAGGAGATTACCATTCACAGCACATTCATAGGCTATTTCCATACAATGCTGAAAAACCGGCTCATTGACCAGAGCCGGAAAAATGCTTTTCAACTTCAAGTGCAGCAAGACATTTTAGAACGAACTTCAGCGAACGAAAACCAGTTTTTCGATGCCGTTGCATCCGACGACATTGAAAAGCAGTTGATGGCCGAAGTGGAAAACCTGCCTTCAGATATGAAAAAGATCTTTTTGCTAAGCCGTCAGGAGCATTTATCTACGATTGAAATAGCGCAAAAACTATCCTTATCCCCCCAGACTGTCAAAAATCAGATCAGTAACGCGATCCGGCGTCTCCGGTTAAAAGAGCTGCATCTCTGAATTTTGGCGGATTGCATGTTGTTGCATGCCTCCGGCATTTTCAACATGGCGGCTGCTAATGATTTCTAACAATGTAACGTCGCGCTTCGACTTAGGACTGCAAATGCCTGAGGAATGACATCTTTATAGATAGCATCAGGTTGATTGCAATTTTTGAAATCCCTCGAGGGATGTAACGACGCACAAAAAGCAACATCGCAAAAATTTTTTTAACATTTTCTTTTTGGCATAGTACCACTGCATTTCCTATTCGTCATGTCATTGTAAGCATCAATTGAGATCCAAATCAAAGGGTCATCAAAAAATTGTACTCAATGGATATCGACGACCTCTATAAAAGCCTTGGACTGGAACGACCTTCGGATGGTGAAAATAAGCATCAACCCGATGGAGACCACATTAAAGCCAGGATTGACCAGACATTAAATTTTAACAAAACCCGCAATATATTTTGGCGCAAATGGTATGCGATTGCGGCGTCGCTGGCCTTCCTGATCATTTCAGCAGCAGGCATTTATAATTATACTGTTCACAATTCTTGGTCCGAGGATATGATCACCATCACAGCTCCGTCCGGCGGAACCCGTGAAGTGATCCTGCCTGACAGTTCCCGGGTGTGGCTGAATGCAGCAAGCGTTTTACGATATCCGGCCAGCTTTGGCAAAACACGGGAAGTCTTTCTTGAAGAAGGCGAAGGCTTTTTTCAGGTTAAAAGGGACACAATGGCGCCATTCACAGTTCACAGCTCCCACCTCGACACAAGGGTGCTCGGGACATCATTCCGGGTGAAGGCGTACAAAGAATTATCCCACGAAATCGTAACTGTGGTGAGCGGAAAAGTGGCCGTTTCACGGGGTGCCGAACCGCTGGCGCTTCTGGAAAAAGACCAAGAAGTAATTTTTGACAAAAACAGTGGAAATGAAAAAGAAATGCTGGTGGAAGCGGCCGAATCGGTCGACTGGAAATCGGGGAATGTGATATTAAAGTCAGTGCGCTTTGAAGATTTGATATTAGCTGTGGAAAATGCCTATCAGGTGAGCATTCACTTTGATAGGCAAAAATTTAAAGAATGCGAGAACAGCATTCGGTTTAGTACCCATCAGAGCCTCGAAAGTGTGATGGACCTTGTGCGTGACATCCAGGGGATCCGTTACGAAATAAAAGGAAAGGAGGTGATCGTAAGCGGAGAGGGCTGTCAGTAACATGAAATGCTGGACCTGCGCCAACAGGCCCAGCAAAGAATAAATACAATTCCGGGGGATGATTTTGACAGATCCACTCCCCGGCTTTTGCCGTGTTTAATAAGTGTTTACTAAACCTAGGTAATTTATGAAAAGAAGAACTACTAAACTAATCAGAGTCATGAGGGCCGGATTGATCGTGTTTGGGGTGTTGATTACTACGGCGGGGACTTTACTGGCGGAAAATGGTTACAGCCAGCGTCTCATGGGCAAGAAGGTTACGGTCAGTTTCAGTGACGTTTCGCTCGAAAAAGCCATTGAAAAAATCAGTAAGGCAAGTCAGATCGACTTTTCCTACAACAATAAAGAAGCCAGAAAGATAAAAGTCCATAGCAGTAACTTCCAGGAAACCAGTGTAAAAGAAGTGCTGGAATCGGTTTTGGCGGAAACCCCCTACTCTTTCAGGGAAACGGATGAAAGCATTGTGGTTTTCAAAACCAAAGACCAGCCGGCAGCAATGGAAAGCCTGTCAAACCGTCCACTTATAACGGGTCAGGCGTCTTCTTTAAATATAAAAAAGGACATTGTCATTAAAGGTCAGGTTACGGATTCAGAAAACAGTCCGCTGCCTGGTGTTAGCGTGCTCGTGAAGGGAACGTCGGAAGGTTCTTTGACGGATGAAAATGGTAATTTCAAGATCAGTGTAGACTCAGAATCAGACGTTTTGATTTTTTCTTACATTGGTTTTCAAACCAGGGAAGTGCCCGTCGGCAATAACACAAGTCTGACGATCGCATTAAAAGAAGATACAAAAAGCCTGAGTGAGGTCGTCGTGGTGGGATATGGAACGCAGAAAAAAGCCAACCTAACCGGCGCCGTGAGCACTGTAGACGTGGATAAAACCATGCAATCCAGACCGGTAACAGACGTGGGCCGGGCCTTGCAGGGTGCCGTTCCGGGCCTGACGATCACGACAACGACCGGTGATCTGGGCAGCAGCCCGCAGATCCGCCTACGGGGAATGGTTGGTTCGCTGAATGCGGGCAACGGCGCGCAACCGCTTATTTTGCTGGATAATGTTGAGATACAAAGTTTGCTGCTTGTTAACCCCGACGACATTCAATCCATTTCTGTGCTCAAAGATGCTGCATCGACTTCTATTTACGGAAGCCGCGCCGCCTGGGGTGTAGTTTTAATCACTTCAAAATCCGGAAAGAAAAATACACGCAATCAAATCTCCTACTCCGCCAATTTTTCACAAAGCACACCTACAAACACGCCCAAACTCGCTCCCGCAGCCGATGGGCCTGAATATGCATTGCTAGCTGCGAAACGCAACAACCCTTCGGCCACCACATTCGGGACGGTGGGCATGTATTTCACAGACGAAAGCATCCAGAAAATCCGGGATTGGGAAGCGCAATACGGCGGTCAGGATTTGGGTAATGAAATGGTCCTGGGCCGCGATTTCGACATTAAGGATGGTCGCCTTTACTTTTACCGGCCGTGGGACGCGGGCGATATGTATATGCGTAAGTGGGCGCCGCAAAGCAATCATAATCTGGGCTTTACAGGCGGAAATGACAAAACCAGCTATAACGTCAGCTTAGGTTATATGGGCCAGGAAGGTGTTTTGAAAGAAAAAACAGACCTTTTCAAGCGTTACAGCGGCACATTCAGCATTAATTCTGATCTGAACAAATGGTTTAGCCTGAATGCCAAGCTATTACTCTCAAAGAATGTTGCGGAAAGTCCGTTTTCTTTTGGAGGAACGACCTATGACCCGCTTTACTATCTGTATCGGTGGCATTCGGTCTACCCGTATGGGACTTACGAAGGCAAGCCGTTCAGGAATGTGGTTACGGAGGTTCAGCAGGCTAATATGCTTAATTATTCGTCCAATTTCATCCGGGCGACGGTAGGTGGTCAGTTTAAGCTGGCAAAAGACCTGACTATTGACGCCAATTACACTTATTCCAACACCAACGATCACGTGCGCGAAGTCGGAGGAAGCGTTACGGCCTGGAACCAGTGGAACGGTGTGCCTTTGAAATATGAAAATTATACGAGCGCCACTTACGACCGTGTTAAATACAATTCCAACTGGAATGAGATGCACACCTTCAAGGCATTTGCAACTTATTCGAAAGATGTAGAAAAGCATTCGCTCAAATTCCTGGCGGGTATGGACCTTGATTTATTCAAAAGATGGGGCCAGTCTTCCGAAAGACGCGGGTTACTGGATCAAACGCATGGAGAACTGCCGCTTGCGACGGGCGACCAATATGTGGATGGTTTCAGGGGACATTGGGCTACGCAAGGTTATTTTGGCCGGGTCAACTATACATTCAATGACAAAATTCTGCTGGAAGTAAACGGTCGGTATGACGGTTCGTCATTTTTTCCAAACAACAGCCAGTGGGCATTTTTCCCCTCTATTTCAGCCGGCTACGTGCTTACTGCCGAGCCATTTATGTCATTCAGCAAACCTGTCCTCGACAATCTGAAAATCCGTGGATCGTGGGGATCGCTGGGCAATACGGACGTGGGTAGCACCACATTCCGGCCGACTATGGCCTCTTCCGCTTCCAACTGGTGGATCGGAACAAGCAATATGGTGACCGTGGCAACGCCTTCGCTTGTGCCGCCTTCGCTCACCTGGGAGAAGATCAGCACATTGGATTTAGGTCTGGATGCAAGTCTATTTAACAATCGTCTTGCGGTTACTTACGACTGGTATCAGCGCACCACAAGCGATATGATCACGGGCGGCATCGTGCTCCCCAGCAGCTTCGGGGCAACGCCGCCGAGAAGAAATTATGGCCAAATGCAGACAACCGGCTGGGAAATCGCACTCGACTGGCGGCAAAGCCTGGCCAGCGGTTTCAATTTCAGCGTAGGTTTATCATTGTCTGATTTCAAAGAAAAAATTACCAAGTTCGACGGGAATCTGGTCAACGGAAATTACAGAGGCAAAATTCTGGGTGAGATCTGGGGTTATGAAACAGACCGCTTTTTCCGGAACGACGATTTCCAGCAAAATACCGACGGCACATTAATTACCGACGCAGCCGGTCACTACATTCTTAAAGATGGCATCCCCAACCAGACCAAGCACGAAGCTGGCACATTCTTCTATGGCCCGGGTGACGTAAAATACAAGGACCTGAACGGCGACGGAACGATTTTCACCGGCAGCAGCAGCCTCGACGATCATGGTGATTTGAAAGTGATCGGCAATTCCACGCCACGCTATCAGTACGGAATCCGCTTGGGCGCTGATTGGAAGGGATTCGACCTGAATGTCTTCATGCAAGGTGTCGGTAAGCGCGATCTCTGGGCTTCCGGCTCCATTTTTATTCCAGGAAATAACCCTAATGATGCCATGTACGCGCATCAGATGAACTACTGGACGCCGGAACGGCAAGGTGCTTTTTATCCAAGACCTACCAACACCGGACAGTCCAATAACACGCAGAACTTCCTGATCCAGGATAAATATCTGCTGGATATGTCCTACCTGAGAATGAAGAGTGTGAATTTCGGTTACCGGTTGCCCGCGCGTCTGACGCAAAAAATCAAGATGCAAAACCTGCGCATTTATGTGAATGGCGAAAACCTGTTTGAGTTTGATAACCTCAATATCCCGATCGATCCCGAGGTGGATTTCCGCAATTCTACGATCGATCGCGCAACATTCGGACGGGTTTATCCTTATCGCCGGAGCGTTTCAATGGGTCTTCAACTTACATTCTAATTCAAAAACACAGTCATTATGAAAAAGATATTGCTCATCCTTTCCATTTCACTGCTTGTTATAACGGGGTGTAAGGAGGATTTTCTCACCCGTGAGCCGCAGGACGCGCTCACGGATGACAGTTACTGGACCAATGAAAAGAATGTAAGAACCTTTGCCTGGGGCTTTTATCCCAACTATTTTCCTGCTTATGGCTCTGGATTTACATTCGGCAGATATTTTACAGGACAAACATTAAATGATGATTTTGCCCCTTTGAGTCCGACGCAATTTATCAAAAACGTCCCCGCTACTTCCACAACCTGGACTTTTACCTGGGTCAGAAAAGCGAATCTTTTCCTGGACCGCATCCAGATCGTTCCCATGGAGCAGGAGGCCATCGCGCACTGGTCGGGGATTGTACGGTTTTTCAGGGCGATGGAATACCACGAGCTCGTGCGGACTTACGGTGATGTGCCATTTTACGACAAGGCCCTGGACGAAAAGGATGCTGCGGGACTTTACAAGAAACGCCAGCCGCGTACCGAAGTGATGGACAAGGTTTTGGAAGATTTTCAGTTTGCCGCTGCCAACGTTCGTGCCGATGACGGCGAAAAAGGTCTGACGGTTAATAAGTCGGTCGTTCTGGCTTTCATGTCCCGCGTGTTCTTGTTTGAAGGGACTTATTTAAAATATCACAACATTGATCAGGCTCGGGCAAAAACGTATCTCGAAGCGGCCAAATGGGCTGCTAATGAAGTGATTCAATCCGGTCGCTATGCCATTTCGGAGAATTACCGATCCCTGTTTACATCCATTTCGCTGGCGGGTTCGAAGGAAATGATCCTGTATCGAAAATATGAGACGGGGCAGCTTACGCACAGTTTGAACAGCTATAACAACAAAGAACCGCAATCCGGCGCGTCTAAAAGTGCCGTGGAAAGTTATTTGTCTAAAGATGGATTGCCTATCGCTGTTTCGCCTTTGTATTTAGGGGACAAAAACATTAAAAATGTGATGACAAATCGTGATCCACGCATTACCTCAACATTTGTGGATGCCTTGCGCGTGAGCAAATATGCGCCTAACGCTTCGTCTAGCGGCTATGCAACATTGAAATTTCTCAATGAAGAAACCAAAGAGTTGCCCGAAGGAAGTGGTTCGCTGAACCAGACAGACGGCCCGGTGATCCGCTATGGAGAGGTTTTGCTAAATTATGCGGAAGCCGCTGCGGAACTGGGCGCGATGGTGCAGGCTGATCTGGACCAGTCGGTAAATCTGCTGCGCGCCCGCCCGGGCGTTGCTTTGCCCCCATTGCAAGTTTTGGGAGGCTCACCGGCTGTTAACGGAAAGGTGTATGACGACCCGAAACGGGACAAAACAGTCTCGTCACTATTATGGGAAATCCGTCGTGAGCGTCGAGTGGAACTGATGATGGAAGGTTTCAGATTAAATGACCTTACCCGCTGGAAAAAGATGGAATATACTGACACAAAAATTAATGCAGACATTAACCGCGGTGCATGGATCAAAAAAGCTGACTATCCCAACACGGATGCCATCATCGAAGGCGGTGCGGCGGAAGGCTACATCATCCCCGCTTCTAAACCCGAATCACAACGCTTATTTGAAAGCCCGAAAGTTTACCTGACCCCTATCCCATTGGATCAGATCAAGCTTTACCAGGATGCCGGTTCTGAACTGAAACAGAATCCGGGCTGGGAATAATCATCACATTATGAGATACTTCGCACTTTGCCTGTTGCTTTGCATTGCCCCGTTTTGTTTTGGACAAAATGAAAATTACAAATTCGCTTTCGTCAGCGATACACACGTGGGCGGCTCCACAGGCGCCGAGGATCTCATGCGCACGGTGAAGGACATTAATGCCAATCCATCGCTCGATTTCGTAGTGGTAACCGGAGACATTACGGAATTCGGCTCCGATGACGAGCTGACATTGGCCAAGGCGATATTGGATAGTCTGCAAAAACCCTGGCATGTCATACCCGGCAATCACGATTCAAACTGGTCGGAAAGCGGGAGTAATAGCTTTAAAACCATTTTCGGTGCTGAGTCTTTTTACTTTCAGCACAAAGGTTACGCATTTCTTGGAACAGCGTCGGGGCCTAACATGCGGATGGGTCCCGGCCAGGTTCCAAGGGAACATCTGGTGTGGCTCGACAGCACATTAAGCAAGCTGCCCGATCCAAAAATGCCGGTTATTTACCTCAACCATTACCCGCAGGACTCCGCGCTCAACAACTGGTACGATGCCTTGGACAGGTTGAAAAAGAATAATGTTCAGCTTATCCTCTGCGGCCATGGGCATAGTAATAAAGAATTTGATTTTGAAAAGATCCCGGGCGTGATGGGCCGTTCCAATCTCCGGGCAAAGGAAGATATTGGCGGCTACAACATTGTGACCATAAGCAATGGAAAAGCATCTTTTGCAATAAAAAAGCCATTTTCCGACAGTCTGACAGCATGGAATGAAGTAACATTAACGGATCACCAATTTTTAAAAAGCACTGAAAAATTCCCAAGGCCAACTTACGCGGTGAACGATCAGTTTAAGAATGTCAGAATGCTATGGAATTACCAGGACAACAGCGATATAGGCTCCGGTGTGACCTTGCATAACAAAGTCATTTTATGTTCTGATACAAAAGGTGTGCTGTTTGCTTTAAATAAAAAGGGAAAGAAGATTTGGGAATACAAAACCAATGGCAAGATTTACGCCACGCCTGCCGCGTCCGGTTCGAGTGTAGTCGTGACTTCCAGTGATAAGAACATCTATTGTGTCGATGTAAAAAACGGCAAGTTGAAATGGAAATTTACTGCCGAAAAACCAATCGTCGCCAATCCCGTGATTGCTGACGGTAAAGTGTTTACGGGCGGCTCGGACGGCCATTTCCGCGCATTAGACCTGGAAACCGGTGAGTTGGTCTGGGATTTTAAAGATGTAAAAGGATTCGTGGTTACCAAGCCGTTGATTTATCAGGGAAAGATCTTTTTTGGCTGCTGGGCCAATGATTTCTATGCCCTCGACCTGAAAACCGGCGCATTGATTTGGAAGTGGAACAATGGTGCTGCTAACCGAATGTTCTCGCCAGCCGCCGTTTATCCCGTCGCTTCCGGTAGCCGCGTCTTTATCGTCGCCCCCGACCGTTACATGACCGCACTCAATGTAGCTACCGGCAATGTAGTCTGGCGCAAGCAAATTCCAACCGTTCGCGTGAGGGAGTCCATCGGGCTTTCCTCAGACAGCAGTCTCGTGTTTGTCAAAACTATGGACGGCGACATTTACGGCGTCTCCACCAAAGCTGATTCCATGGAACTGAGCTGGAAAGCGAAATTGAAATTACCCTACGAAATCTCCCCCACCGCATTGGTCGAAACCAACAACATCCTGTACGTCCCCAGCAACTCCGGAATGGTGTGCGCCATTGACCGGAGCAGCGGCGAAACGATCTGGAAACACAAAATTTCCAACGCACTGATCAGCGGTATCACGCCTGTGGACAAGCGTACGGTGCTGATGACTACGATGGATGGGAAGATTGTCATGTTGCAGACACGCTGATAATCTTTTGGGAACATGTTAAAAGCAACTTTTAGCTCTTACCATTCCGCAGCGCTGCCATCCTCATGCGTCCAAAGCGGATTTTTCCAGTTGTGACCTACTGCTGCCATTCTCCGCACCTGTTCTTCATTGATCTCAATGCCTAAGCCCGGGCCTGATGGAATTTTTACGAAGCCATTTTCATAAGTAAAAACGGATTTGTCTTCCAGGTAATCCATCAGGTCATTGCCCTGGTTGTAATGGATGCCCAGGCTTTGTTCCTGGATAAATGCATTATGGCAGGTTGCATCCACTTGCAGACAGGCAGCCAGCGCGATGGGTCCGAGCGGACAATGCGGCGCAGCGGCAACGTCAAACGCTTCGGCCATGGAAAGGATTTTTTTACATTCCGTAATGCCCCCAGCGTGGGACAAATCTGGCTGAATAATATCCGCATAACCCTGCGTAAGCAGTTCTTTAAACTGCCAGCGGCTGAACATGCGCTCGCCGGTTGCGATCGGAATGCAGGTATGGTTCGCAATTTCGCGCAGCGCCTCATTATTCTCCGGGAGCACAGGTTCTTCGATAAACATCGGCCGGAATTGTTCCAATTCTTTGGCGAGAACCTTTGCCATCGGCTTGTGCAGACGACCATGAAAGTCCACACCAATATCCAAAGCGTAACCCACCGCTTCCCGGATCGATGCAACGCGAAGCAAAACGAGGTCGATCTTTTCGTAAGAATCAATGTATTGCATTTCGTCGGTTGCATTCATTTTAATGGCCTTGAAACCGCTATCGAGTGACAACTTTGCCGCAATCGCTACGTCCGAAGGCCGGTCGCCGCCGATCCATGAATACACCTTGATTTTATCCCTGCATTTCCCGCCAAGCAGCTGGTGCACAGGCGCATTATAGAATTTCCCTTTAATGTCCCAAAGTGCCTGGTCGATACCCGCGATTGCACTCATCAATATGGGTCCGCCCCGGTAAAAACCACCTCTGTACATTGTATTCCAATGCCCCTCAATGTCCATCGGATCTTTTCCGATGAGCGTATCCATCAGCTCAATCACCGCTGCCTTCACCGTTGCCGCTTTCCCTTCGATCACCGGCTCCCCCCAGCCAATAATGCCTTCATCCGTCTCTATTTTAAGAAATAACCACCGAGGCGGAACCTGAAAAAGCTCGTAACTTCTAATTTTCATTTTGACAAATAATTAATGACACATTAAAGGAAACATATTCCATTGGTTGATTAAAGCGTTGGTTGGGAATTTTATAATGAAGTTGTCTTAGAAGAATGGATTACCTAAAACATCAGAGACCATCGGAATGTCAGCTGCAAACGATAAAAATGAATGGACAATAACAGATCCGGAGGGATGTAACATCGGTAGCCATAACATGATCGCAATCAATGGAAATCCCGGAGGGATATCATATCGGTAGCAACAACATGATTGCAATTAATGTAAATCCCCGAGGGATGTAATTTCGGCAGCAATAACATTATCGAAGACAAAGCAAATCCCAGAGGGATATCATATCGGTAGCAACAACATGATCGTAATTGGTGTAAATCCCGGAGGGATGTAACGTCATGCAGGTTGTTACATCCCTCCGGGATTTGGAAACTACCTGGACCATCACTTTTCTACCAATATCACATCCCTCCGGGATTGGAGTATTAGGAAAGTAAATCATCGAATCCTCTATTCCATCAAGCTCCATTTCAAAAATTCCTTTCTGGATTCTTCCGAGTAATCCGAGGATAGTTTAGCGTTCACTCTCGCAAAAATTTAAACAAACATCTGCAACGTTTCCCGGGTTGGCTCGTCATTGCGGTACTACGAGACCAAACCTTAGCCATGAGAAAAGTTTTATTGACTATTGCTGCGTTTACAGCCAGCATCTGCTTCACATTTGCCCAGCACATTAAGATCTCCGGATTGCTTCTGGATTCAACTGCTTCTAAACCCATTGAATTTGCTACCGTTGCGCTCCTTAAAGATGGCAAAATTGTCCAGGGCGTGAATGCTGATGCGAAAGGACGCTTTGTTTTTCTGAAAGTAGAAAAAGGCGAATATGCTGTTCAGGCTTCGCTGATGGGTTATGTTTCAAAAACGGTTGAAAAAATTATCGCGAGAGACGAGGACATTGAGATGGGCATCATTAAGCTGACCCCAACTGTCCAGAACCTTAGCGAAGTGACTGTTACCGAGCAGAAAGCGCTTTTTGAGGAAAAGGCGGACCGCATGGTTTACAATGCTGAAAAAGACATTAGCATCAAAGGTGGTGATGCGACGGATGTGCTTAAAAAGATCCCTTCGGTGGCGGTGGACATTGAAGGCAATGTGCAATTGCGCGGCAGTTCCAACATTAAGGTGCTGATCAACAACAAGCCGTCGAGCATTGTGGCGCGCAGTGTTTCGGACGCATTAAAGCAAATCCCAGCGGATATCATTAAACAGGTGGAAGTAATTACTTCACCATCAGCCAAGTATGATGCGGAAGGCACGGCGGGGATTATCAATATCATTACCAAGAAAAATACGCTGCGCGGCACGAACGGTTCGATCAGCCCGAACTTCGGACAGTGGAACAACTGGCAGAATGCGAGCATTAATCACCGCATGAAGGCCGTTAATATTTCGACAAATGGTGGTTTCAATGATTGGAAAAACAAGCGCTTCATGCAACTGCGACGCTCATTTACCAATGGCGACACACTTATCGACCAAAATCAACCGCAGCGGATCACGGGAAAAGGTAAGAATTCGTATGCAACGGTCAATGTCGATTGGGACGTGGATTCGCTGAACAGGATTGGCGCGGGCCTTAATTATTACAATGGTATAAATACAAACAATTTTGATATCGAGTTTACGGAGAGCGGCCTGGGCGCGGTCAGGCAATATTTTAAGCGGGATATGAGCCGCACTTACGACTGGGCGGGCGCAACAGTGAACCTCGATTACACGCGTTTGTTCAAAAAACCTAAAAAGGAAATAACGCTGCTCATGATGTATTCCTTTGAAGGTGAAGACAGCGACTATTTTTCCAACCTCCTGAACCGCGAGCAAACAGTATATTACCGCGAAAAAAGTTATAACATCAGCAACAACAAAGAAGGGACCGTTCAATTGGATTTCACTAACCCGATCGATAGCATCAGCACCTTGGAGTTGGGCTCTAAAACAATTTTCCGCAAAATCCTGAGCGATTACCGAATTTCCAGCGCATCCGACGGCTCGACCGATTTCAGGGACATGCCGCAACTCGCGAATATTTTTGACTATGCCCAGCAGGTGACATCCGCCTACGTTGTGTACACCCGGACGCCAAAAAAGCGCTGGGGCATAAATCTGGGAGCGCGTTATGAACATACATTTATCCAAGCCAACTTTTTAAATGGTACAGCCTCGTTTTCAAACAATTACGGCAATTTGATTCCCAGCGTAAGTTTATCTCGCAGTGTTAGAAAAGACCAGCAGCTACGGCTAAGCTATACGCAACGCATTCAGCGACCACAATTTTTTTATCTCAATCCATATGTGAATCAGGCTGATTCTAAAAATCAATATGGAGGAAACCCTTATCTTAAACCTGAGCTAACCCATTCTATTGAAGCTAATTACAGCATATCCATTAAACAAACCAGCTTTAACGCGTCATTCTTTTTGCGCCAGACTAACAATGCTATTGAAAACATCAGCTCGGTGGATACAAGCGGCGTTTTAACCCAAATTTTCCAGAATGTGGCTCAAAACTCAGCTTACGGTTTGAATCTGAGCGCCAACACGAAAATATTGAAGCAATGGAGCGTAAACGGCTCATTGAATGTATTTTATAATGTATTGGAAAGCGAAGAGCTTAAAGCGCGCAATGCGGATTGGATGTATCGGATCAACCTGAATTCGAGCATTGATTTTGGCAAAGGCATTAAGGCGCAGCTTTTTGGATTCTATAATTCTGCGCGGGTTAACCTGCAAGGGAAATATGGCGGATTCGGCTTTTATAATATGGTTTTGCAAAAAGAAATCCTTAAAAAGAAGGGCACAATCGGGTTTGGTTACGACAATCCATTCAACAGAAAGATCAAATGGAGAAACGATTTCGTGGGGCCAAATTTTGTACAAATTCAGGATGTAGCCATGTACAGACGCGGCTGGCGGATCAATTTGAAATATGAATTCGGACAAATGAGCAGCGGTCCACGTCAGAAAAAGCGGATCAGTAACGATGATAAAAAGGGAGGCGAAGGCAACAACTGACCAGGATCGCCCTTAGTGGCATGCTTTTTTGACCTGCCTTACCCAACTTTGACATTCTAAATAACCTGATTATGATGGGTAAGGCTAGTTTTACTTTAAAAGAAGATTCCAGCGAAATTGTGATTAACAGCACCGACATCGAGGAAATTGTTCCGGATGCCGATTTTCGGTTCAGCCTTCTGGTCCTGAAAAATGGTGAAAAACATTTTGTAGCAGGCACAAAAGAGGAAATTGAAAACAAACTGGAAGCAAACGCATCATAAATGGGAACTATCGAAAATGTAAATCTGGATTATGTACTTATTCATGCTGCACGCGTGGGCGACAATGCTGTCGTTGAAGAAATCCTGTCAAGAGGGATTAATGTAAATGTCCAGGATGAAAAAGGATATACGCCGCTGATTATCGCATGTTACAACAATCGCTACGAGACCGCTAAACTGCTGCTGGAAGCTGGCGCTGACGTCAATGGCTTCGATTATGGCGGAAATACTGCATTAATGGGCGTTTCATTCAAGGGTTATCCCGAGATTGCTGAACTCCTTATTGACAATGGTGCCGATCTGAACATGCAGCACGGAAACGGTGGAACTGCCTTGATGTTCGCAGCGATGTTTGGCAGAAATGACCTGGTTAAGCTGCTTCTGGCGAGAGGTGCGGACAAAACTATTCTGGATGCCCGGGGCCTATCTGTTACAGATCTGGCTTTGCAACAGGGTAACCATGAAGCGGTTGCGCTTTTGGAGTCTGAATAAAAGTCGCTTGTAAACCTAATGCCCGTATACCTTCCCTGCTTGCACCTCAGCAAATGTCAACGACTGCTTGTCTTTTCGTGAAATGATGGTAAATTTTAAAGGTAAAATGCTTTTCCTAATAGCATTATCAAACACCTTTTACGACAACCGAATATGAGCGAGATCAGAAAAGAAGACATTAAGCAGGAAGTATTTGACCTGTACGACGACTACGCCCACGACCGTATCGACCGACGGAACTTTATGCAAAACTTATCGGCATATGCAGTTGGCGGTGTTACTGTGGCGTCGCTTATGAGTTTCTTGATGCCTGATTATCAAGGCACCATTCAAGTTAATCCCAATGATCCCCGACTCAAATCGGATTATATCAACTACGATTCGCCAAAGGGTGGGAAAACCATTAAGGCGTTGTTATCAAAGCCCGAAGGTGCAACCGGAAAGCTGGGCGGCGTCATTGTGGTGCATGAAAACCGTGGCCTTAACCCGTATATCGAAGATGTGGGCAGGAGAGCGGCCCTTGCCGGATTTCTTTCCATCGCGCCCGATGCGTTGACGCCATTGGGCGGCTATCCCGGAAATGATGACAAAGGGCGAGAAATGCAAAGCAAAAGAGACAAAAATGAAATGTCGGAAGACTTTATTGCCGCATTTGATTATCTGAAAAATCATAAAGATTGCAATGGAAAAATTGGTGTGGTAGGCTTTTGTTTTGGAGGTGCCATGGCGAATATGATGGCCGTGAGGGTCCCTGAACTTGCCGCTTCCGTGCCTTTTTACGGCGGTCAGCCTGCTGCTGAGGACGTTCCGAAAATAAAGGCGCCGTTGCTTTTGCATTATGCGAGCCTGGACACGCGCGTGAACGAGGGATGGCCTGCTTACGAAAAAGCGCTGAAAGAAAATAACAAAGAATATACGGCCTATATGTACCCCGACACAAACCACGGCTTCCACAACGACAGCACGCCACGCTACGACAAAGCCGCCGCGGAGCTGGCCTGGACGCGCACGATTGACTTCTTTAAGCAGAAGTTGATTTAGGTTTTCATCTTTCCCCTACATTAGCCATGATTTATTACACCCAGCTTATTTTCATTAAGCCAGGCAAAGAAAGCTCTTTCCATTTTTTTGAAGACCAGGTTTTGCCTTTGCTCAGCCATCATAATGGCGAACTCGTTTATCGCATCAGACCCAGCATTTCTTCGGTCGTTACCACCACATTGGGGCATCCTTATGAGATCCACCTTGTCACTTTTGCGGACCGGAAAAGCTTCGAGGGATATCGCGATGATCCGCAACGCTTGAAACACATGCATTTAAAAGATGAATCAGTGGAACGCATAATGCTCGTTGAGGGCAACGCACTTTAAGGAGCGTTTAACGACATTTGGATTGCGAATAAAAAGGCGGATGAAATGGAATGAAATAGAATGAAATAGAAACCAATTGGTTTATGATATTTGCAGGAGAATAAAATAAGAGAAACAACAAGAAGAGAATGTCGGAACTACAACTTACGGGCTTGCAAAAGCGGGCTTCAAAATACATTGATAAGGCGATTGCATACCAGGTCAGGCCGGGTGAAATGATCGAAGGCCATTTTATTGGTTTTGATAAAGCAAATATTGACCGCGCCGTTATACAAATGTCAAATGCCGCCGACCGCACCACCCTGCCCTTAATGACCGTAGTGAATTATTTTGAAGGAGTTGAAGATGACGAAGATGGTGATGCTTTGACCAAACAATAAAAAACGCCGCCCAATTTACTGAACAGCAAACCGGCGACGCATGGGGCATTCATAAAATCTGACTATCTGAAAGGCTTACATTGAAAGCTTAAATGTTCAAAGCCCAATGGTAAATATTTACTTTTAGTGGATTGTCTGCGGCAACTTCAAGTAAGTAATATTTACCAGCGGAAGTTTTGCATGCGATTACCGTTTTTACCGGCATATAGTTGGTCCAGAAAGCCGATCCCGCAGGAGCATTTGCGATAGGATTAAAGTTAAATGGTAAATTTTTCAGCGTGCCATAATTAACGGTAGAAATATCTACAATTTTAAGATTGGCAAAAGAGACTTTCAATGGTTTCAACGCATAGTAGCAGCCATATTCGTCCCAAGCGATATCGCCGGTTGTTTCGGATGTGATGGCAAAAGGAGCTGTTAAATTAAATCCCTTGCTGGTTGGAACATCCAGCGTTTTAGCTATTTTCCAAGCGAAACGCGAGCTTATTGAACCTTGCCCCATTGTACCTGATTCCGAATCGCCCAGATTTCCACCGCCAAGTTTTGCATTTGCGTCAGCATTCATTGGAGTCGTTTCGGAAGCATTGGAAGGCATTGGCTCGTTGTTATTATTGCAATTTAATAATGTAAAAGAGAGACCGAATAGTGCGATTGTTTTTAAGATATTTTTCATGATTTGTTGTGTAATAATTTTTAAAAGATTTTTAATTAAATTTCAATTTTAACGAAATGATTGCCGAATTTTCGGCCCGTTTTTTTCATGGTTTTTTACTTTTTTCAAATGATCCTATTTAAGTTTTGAGATATGATTTGTTGCTAACGCGGTGCAAAACAACCACGAAAATTTGAGAAGATTTATACTGAAACGCCTAATCGTTATTTTGCGGTACTCGTTTTGATTTAGCGGTGTGTCACGCTATTAAAAGAAATATCCCGGCCAACATTTAAATGTTAGCCGGGATATTTTTTAGATAAATAATTATCGAACCTTGAATTGAATGGTTGTTTGTCAGATCTCTTTATCTAAAGAACTTGGATAATTATTCCGATTTGATGGACTTTACCGGGTTTGCTAATGCGGCCTTAACACTTTGGAAACTTATTGTAATAAGCGCAGTAATGATCGCGAGCAACCCGCCGAGCAGGAACATCCACCATTGAATATTTATTTTATAGGCAAAATCTTTCAGCCATTCTTCCATCAAAAACCAGGCAACAGGCGTTGCGATAACGATGGCGATAATAATGAGTTTCATAAAATCTTTGGACAACAACGTTGTAATGTTCAAAACAGTAGCGCCCAGCACTTTTCGGATCCCGATTTCTTTGGTGCGCTGTTCCGTGGTGAAAGAGGCGAGGCCCAGCAAACCAAGGCACGAAATGACGATGGCTACGCCTGCAAAAAAATTGAACAACTGCCCCGTTTGTTGTTCGGTTCGGTACAAATCGTTGTAATTCGCGTCCAAGAATGTGTATTCAAATGGATAGGCAGGCAAATATTGCTTCCAAAGTTTTTCGGCTGCCGCCAAGGCATCTGGTGCCAGCTCGCCGGTGGTGCGGATATTCACCATGAAATTACTTTCCGGTTTACTGAACAGGACCAAAGGCCAGACAGGCTCGCGGATAGAGGTCATATTGAAATCTTTAACAATGCCAATGATCGTTCCTTCCGTGCCCTCGTGCTTGAAACGTTTGCCAACCGGATCTTTCAAACCCGTTTCTTTCACAGCGGTTTCATTTAATATAAAATAGGCTGAATCGGATTTTGAACCGCTGAAATTGCGTCCAGACAGTATTTTTATTCCAAAATTTTCAATAAAATCCTTGTCAATGCCCATCTGGACCATGATCAGCGTCCGGTCTTTTTCCTTTCCGTCCCAATCAACCGAGGCGGTTCCGGTCTGAATATTGACGGGCGTATCTGTGGATGTGCTGATGCCCAGTATGCTCGATTGTCCGCTTAATGCTTGCTTGAATTGAGGTGTAAATTTGCGCCCATCGAAAGTAAAAACATGCGCCCGCTTAAAGCCAGGATCGCGCTCGCGAATGAAACGAAGCTGACTGCCAATGATAAAAGTGCCGACAATGAGAATCGTTGCCAGCGAAAATTGCGTGACAACCAAAAATTTCCGCAACCCAGCCCCGCTTTCCTGGCTGGAATGACCCTTTAGTGCCTGAATGGGATTGAAGCTAGCGACCATTATAGCCGGATAAATTCCCGCCAGCAGGAAACAGAATGTCTGACTGCCGATCAGCACTTGCCAAGCCCTTGGATCGAAGAGTGAGAAATGACCCGTTTTGCCTGTTAGGCTTTTGTAAAGCGGTAAAAGCGCTTGCAGTAAGGCAATAGAAAGGATTAGTGCCAGGGTCAATGTCAGCAAGGATTCTACCAGTAACTGCCTCGCCAGCTGTGCAGAACCCGCTCCAACGACCTTGCGGACGCCAATTTCCTTGGCCCGTCTTGTGGCGCGTGCGGTAGTCAGGTTTACATAATTGATACAACCGATGCCTAATAAAAGCACCGCAACAATTCCTAAGATGCTTACTTGCTTCATGGCGAACCCACCGCCTTTTACCGGATATAAATGAATCTCGGTAAATGGTTGTAACAGATAATCCGGAATGTTGGGCTTGCCTTTCAGTATGGATGCTTGTATTGCCGTTAGTTTCCTTCCTACACTTTCCGGTGAGGCTTCCGAACGCAGCTTCACATACGTTGCAAATCCGAAATCATCCCAATTCTCGTCAGCCAGTTTGGCGCCGCCTTTTTCAGGACCGGCATTTTTTAATACTTCAAAATTGACATACAAATGATCCTTAATAGAAGAATTGTCGGGCGCATCTGCAAGCACACCGCTGACAATGAGCGTAACATTGGTTTCAACATTCATGAAGGTTTTGCCCATTGCATCTGCAGTGCCGAAGAATTTCAGAGCCAACTTTTCTGTAAGCACAACTGAGTTAGGTTCCGGAAACGGTGCGTTGCGGTCGCCATACAGCATTTTAAAGCCATTGAAAAATGTCAGAAAATTTGCTTCCGTAAAGGCCAGGTTATCCTTTTGGTTGAATGTTTTTCCATTGGCCTTGAAAGTTGCCGAAGGATAATATCCCATCCGCACTGCACTTTCCACTTCCGGAATTTGCTTTGTGGCCTCGACGGCTACGGGGCCCGGCGTTGAGGTGAATATATTTTCGTCTGTTCCTTTGCCAAAACGTGCATTGACCTGATAAATCCGGTCCGCATCGGCGTGGAACCGGTCAAAACTCAGCTCATCCCGGACCCACCAAAAAAGCAGCAAACTCACAGCCAGCACGACAGCCAAACCGCCAATGTTAAGCGCTGAATACCAACCGCCCGAGCGTACATTACGCCATGCAATTTTGAAATGGTTACGAATCATAAAGCCGATCTGGTTAACAGGTTTTTAAACCATTACCAGATCGGCTGACGTTGTGTGGCAGGGAAGCGGCATTTAATCCTCCCCTCCGTTTTTATTGTATTTCAATTACCCATTCTGAACTCCCCAGACACTCACAGAACGCCCGTTTACGCGAAATTCTGCGTGCCCGTCCTCTCCTACTACCACCGGCTCCTGTACGAAATTCAAGTAATCCACAAAAGTTTTTCCGGCATGTTGCTGGCCTATGAACATTGTTTTTGCCGCATTTTCGTGATTGGAAATCAAAACTGCACAACCTGAGTTTTCATGCTCATCACCTTCGCGCGTCCAGCCAATGCAGTTAATGTCATCGAAATAATCGTTTTGTGTGCCATATGCCAGCTTTTTTCTTACGTAAAGCAATGCTTCCAGCACATTCAGTTTTTCCAGTGTGATTTCATGTTCCTGTTCATCGTTGCCTGTATCCGTGTATTTGGAGCCATACAAATCACTGTAAAAAATACATGGGTAACCGGCCTGACGTAAGAGAATGATCGCATAAGCCATCGGCCTGAACCAGCCTTCCACGGTCTGCTCCAAGGATTGCAGCGGCTGCGTGTCATGATTTTCCACCAATGTCACCGCAAGCTCAGGCATTGTTTCTACCAGCGTTTCATTCAGGATGGTCCGCAAATCATAATGTTCGTTTTCTTTTGAAGCCCTGAAAAAGTTGGCTTGCAACGGCGCATCGAAGAGCGAAACGCGCTTGTCCGTCGCTTCAATGTAAGCAAGCATAGAACCCAGGTCATACGGTGCCCAATATTCGCCGACAGTATAGAATTCTTTCTGATATTTTCCGCGCAAATGGTCGAGCCATTCATTAAAAAATGCAGGATCCATGTGTTTGATCGCATCCAGTCTGAAACCGTCGCAATGCACTGTTTCCACAAACCATTCTCCCCAGTTTTTCAATTCCTGGCGCACATGCGGATTACGGAATTCGATATCCGAAAGCATCAGATAATCATAGTTACCGTTTTCCAGATCGAGCACATCCTGCCAGCCATCACCATACTGATTTTGAATACTGTAAATTGCATTTTGCTCAGTTGAGGCATTATAATCTACACCCGAAAAACATTGGTAATCCCACACAAACTGAGAGTATTTCCCGGCTCTGCCGGGAAATGTAAACTTGGTATAGGCCTCTATTTCGAAAGTATCGCTCACAAATTCATTGCGATTTTCGGGCGTAACTTCCTTAACGGGCACCACTTCTTTTTCATCGGCACCGCCCATATGGTTCAAAACGATGTCACAATAAACTTGTAAACCGGCTTCCTGACCAGCTGCAATTGCGTCGATCAACTCTTGTTTTGTGCCATATTTGGTCCTTACTGATCCTTTTTGATCAAATTCTCCGAGGTCGTATAAATCATAAGAATCATAACCGGAGGAATCCGCTCCTTCCATTCCTTTTTGTGCTGGCGGCAGCCATACTGAGTCGATGCCCAGATTTTTGAGACGGGCAGCTTCATTCTTGAAATGATTCCAAAGCGATCCGTCCGCAGGATAGTACCATTCAAAGAATTGAAGCATTGTAAAATTTTCCATAAACCATTAATGAAGCGCTACGGGGTTTGATGCAGCTGATACATTACTCTAAATAACCATACCGGCCCAGAAAGTTTATTTTGCTAATCTTATCGTTTAGACATTGGCTTATCTATAAACAAATTGCCCTTTCGCTTCCTATGTTCCCAAGCCTGTGGAACGTGCCTACGGCCGTCCCGACAAAAGTCCATCAAGCATTAACATTTAATATGAAAATAGTTAAAAAGATTTTGTTTTAACGAAATATGCCTGTAAATTTACAACTGTAAAAATAAAAATCAGCAATGACTTACATTAGTGCGCAACCAGTTCTGACGAATGAGTGGGATGACATTTGTTTTCCTGTGAGCCCCGTTTGGCTGGCGGATCTTTTGCCGGATTATGACATTATCGCAACGGATCGTCAGCAGCTTGTGGTGGGTGAACCGCTGCGTGGCAGAAAGACGATATTTGGGATCCAAAGCGCAGACTATACGATTATTCCAAACAGCTGGATCCGGGAAGTGATCGATAAGGTGTTTGGAAAAAATTACGAGGTCCAGATCAAATATACAAGCACGGGAGAATTCAGCATCAGCATTATCCTGTCCGACGGGTTCTCCATCGGCAATGAGAGCCTGCAACGCAGTATGATCCTTACCAACAGTTATAACGGCAAAACACCTTTAACAATTCAGGGTCAGACCTTTACGACCATGACGAACGAAGGAAACAAGCCGGGAAGCAGCATGTATCGTGAGGTCTGCAAGAATGGTCTTATGGGCTGGGCCGACTCGTTTGGCAAGCTGACTGATTATCAGCATTGGCTGGAAGAAAAGCCAAAAACAAAGGATAAAAAACAACCGGTCAAAAGCACACAGGATTTGCGTAAAATCCATCATAGCCGTCTTACGCAGGAGATTTTTCAGGCACAATTGTATGCCATGCTCGTGGGGCACAAAAAGCCGAGGCCAACATTAACTGCCACGGTGTATGAACATTTGCAGCAGCGGAAAGTGTCGAAGGCAGAAGAGGATCTGCTTAGAAAACTGCCGATCCCGGTCCAGCTGGCGAAGCAAGCACAGGAACGGCTGCGGCTGGAAGAGCGGATTCTGGACGCTAGCCCCTCCTACTGGCTGATGTACAACGCAGTTAACCATGCGCTTTTCAACGCGCGCAGCAGCCTCACGCTAAACGACCGTTACAAGTTGGATGAGCGTGTTTTTCATCAGCTTGCTGCCAGCTCGTTTGCATAGCGGCAAACCCGTGACGCCTTTCGGTGTCACAACATTTACTTTAATTCTATAATTATGAATACGCAAAGAAACCATGTGATATTGGGTGAAGATGATTTTCGTATGTTAAAACAATTCGCCGAAACTTTCAGCAGCAGCAATGCGAACGAAATGTCCCTGTCCTATGAACTCAACCGCGCGATCGTGGTGGAAAACGACGAGTTGCCACCGGATAGCATCAGACTGAATTCGGAGGTGAAAGTGAGGGAATTAACAACAAATAAAGAGATGGAATTCTCCATTGTAATGCCTGCTTTGGCCGATATTAAACAAAAGAAAATCTCCGTACTAACCCCAATGGGCGCCGCTTTGATCGGGCTTTGCAAAGGCGAGACAGTGGAATGGAAAATGCCCGCGGGCATGAAGAAGTTCCAGGTGTTGGACGTAAGGCAAATGCTATGAAGGCGCCCCGACATCCGCTCATCTATGCCCTGATGTGCGCGTTTGTGTTGATGACTTTTTACATTGCATTCTGTCTGATTACATTCAATATGTAATCCAATTTATCCTCAGCCGGTGAGCTCCACTTTACGAAGTCAACCGGATTCTATAGAGCAACTTTAAGGCATAGGCCAGGTCACCAACCTGGCTTTTTTTGTCTTGGGAATTTGCAAATAGCCCCAAATTATGGCTCATGCCCGCTTTCCATTGCAGCAAGGTATAATATTTGTAGTTGTTCCTGAAAGAAAAATACCGATCAACGACGTCCGTTATGGCAAAAAAAGAATCAGGAAAACTCGATAAAGCGAAGGATTTGGCTGTACACCTCCGTGCACGCAGGGAAATAATTTTAAACAGATGGCGCGAACGATGCGCTGATGATCCTTCGCTAAGCAGTAAGAGCAGCTTTTCCAGAGAGGAATTCAATGACCAGGTCCCGTTGTTACTCGATGTTCTGGATCAGCGCCTGCAACAAATAGAACCCTCACACGACCCGATTGTAATTGCCAACGAGCATGGCGTTCACCGCTGGCAAAATGGATACGCGCTTCAAGAGCTGGTCATTGAGCTGGAACATCTTATCGCGATCCTGATTGATGAGGTTGACCGGTATAATTTGGATTTTTCCAAACTTGATGCAGCTAACGCATCCTACGTTTACCGGGAGCTAAGCCGGATTTATGCCGAGGCAAACCGCGGCAGTGTCGTATCCTACGATGGTTTAGGGCAGACGGCTGCGGCAGAGCAAGCGTCCAGTCTGCAAAAGGCACTGGATCAGCTGCTCCAACTGGGAAAAAAGAGAAATGAGCATTTGAGACACAGTTCGCACGATTTGCGATCGAGTTTCAGCGTGATATTAATGGCATCCCAACTTTCACAAACGCAATCTTCTGACACAGAGCGAGCGGAATTGATGAACATTTTAAATAAAAATCTGACCTCGTTGCGGGATATGTTACTGCAACTCACTGACTATGCGCGTATCGAAGCCGGTCAGGAGACGCTGGACATCAAAGATTTCAATGTGGCTGATTTGATCAAAGAAATTGTTGAAAACGCGCAGCCGGTAGCTGAATTACGCAAACTGAAAATCACTGCCGAAGGTCCTGACACACTAAAAATATCCAGCGACAAAGTTCAGATTCAGCGTGTATTACAAAATCTCCTTTATAATGCATTAAAATATACAGAATCAGGAGGCGTCTATATAACCTGGTCCAATGAAAATGAAAGACGGTGGGTGCTTAGCGTACAGGATACCGGCCCTGGTTTCCGGGAAAATTCGCCCGCGGCTGTCTTCGCAGATCAATTAAAGCCAGCCACGCACACGACCGGCATTCACAATCATGTGCCTCCCACTGAGCGCATTCCCCCGATATCTGATGAAAGTGATAATGGGTCGTTTAAAGAAAGTGAAGGACTTGGTTTATTTATTGTGAAGAAAATATGCGAACTGATGAAGGCGACGATGGACATTGAAAGTGCACCGGGGAAAGGCACATTGGTAAGGGTTCGTTTTCAGTCAAAACAAGAGCTTGATGCTGCACCATAAAGCGCTTGTTTTGAGAATTACATTTCAACATAGATGTGTTTTGATGTTGGCAAGACATCGTCGTATATGCCATATCGATCGCTTGCACTCTTTTTAAAATACACGTCTCCAAACTTACACTGGAACCCTCCTACTGCATGAAAAATGTCGCTGCTGAAACGAGCACAACAGACAGCAACATTGATAGAAATACCAGGATCGAAGATTGTTCTTCATCAGCTTTCAAAAAGGCGGCAAATACCGTAACATTCGCTGCAATAGGAAACAACGGAACCAGGGCAAGCATTTTGTAATCCTCCTCTTCCAGGTCTTTGGCTATGAAGGAGGCTGCGAAAGCGATAACGCCAAGGATGATGATCGCGGCAAGCGTGCGAAAACCAAGCAGTTTTGAAAAATAAGGAATTTTAATCTTCTTGAAATCAACACTTGCCAGTTGAAACCCTACTATCATCATACCGGCTGCGGAAACAGCAAAACTGACTACACCAAGGGCCGGTTTAACAAACTCAGGCGTTTCCAGCCCGGCTATTTTAGAGATTATTCCCGCAACAAACACATACAGGAACGGAATGCTGAGCATTTCCTTGAAGGCTTTCTTGGCGGGATATTTGGTCTTCGCTACCTGGTAATAACCGATTGTGTCGCCATATAAAGCCGAACCCAGGTAAATGCAGATCAGCACACTGACTTTGTCTTCTCCAAATAGCGCGGTCACCGTGGGGATGCCGAAAAAGGCAATGTTGAAAAATGAAAATGAGCTTCGCAGCAGCAAAGGATCAGTTTCAGAAGCTAGCTTGTTTTGAGCCAGTTTCGCAGCAAAATTCATCCCTAATGCGAGCAAAAAAGTCAGAATGGGCAAAACGATCAGCTTGGAAGCCTCAGCGTCAAGCATATTTGTAAATACAAGCAACGGCAAGAGCACATTGATCAGCGGCTTGCTGATGTAATCTGAATTGAAGTCAAATTTCTTGCTGATCAAATATCCGGCGGGGATAAATGCCATAACAGGAAATAGCTCGCCGTAAAGTTTAAGAAGGGTTTCCAATAATCTGACTGATAAGGTGACGTGATAAATTGCCGATCGTTTTGACGTTAAACCAAACCGCGTTTACATCCAGCAGCAAGCCATTTGTTATGTGACCAACCGCGTAAAAGTTGGGATAAGCGCTTTTGCCGGTGATGACCTGCATTGTTTCCGTATTGATCTTGATCCCGCCCGCATCCTCCGGCTCAATCAAACCATCCTTCGCAAGATTCTGCATCAGCTCCGATTTCATTAACTTGACAGCAGACGCAGGCCCTGTGGCGTTGATCACAAACTTCTCAACCGATTCATTTCCTTCGCCGTGGGTTAGCACAAAGCTATTTTTACTGTCGTCAAAAACCACTTCTTTCAAGCCCGGAACAACCTGTAATTGATTTGAGGTGAACAACTTGTTAACCCGCTCAGCATTTACAAGCGGCATGCAGTGGCGATTCACCGCCCAGTAAGCGCCAAACCATTTTTTAAATTTGAGCTTTTCAGATTCATCCAGCCATTTCCACATTTCAGAACTCTCATACCGAAGCGAATAGGGAATGTTACTGAATGCATCACCACCGTTTTTAGCAATCTCAATGTCCTCTGCTAGCAGTTTTTCGGCAGGCTTATCTGTTCTGGCAGTGGCTTTCCAATCAATTTTTCCGCCTGCATATGCCTCTGCTTCCTTTTTAAAAAGCCTGAATATTTCTTTCACTGTGGGGTTTCTCAGTTCCTTGCGCTGAATTTCGTGAAGATTTTTGAGGGTTAAAAACTTGCAATCGATCATTGCAGCTTGATCCGCGGGTTGCACCCTGGGCATCAGCCCGTCCGGCGAGTAACAAGTAATTTTTCCTTTATAATCATTATCCGTAAGCGTCATCAATGCGTCCACAGCACTAAGGCTCGACCCTAAGATCGCTACATCCGCATCCTTTGGAATTTTCTCCAAAATAGGCTCTGATGGCCAGGGAGAGCCGAAATAATTCTCTTTATCATTCAAATCCGGATAGTTATCAGCAACCGGTGTGCCAGGGGAAAGCACCAGAAAATCGCACGAATGCTGCGTGTTTCCGGACAAATGGATGGTGAAACGAGGTTCTTCACGGGCAACGCTTTTTGCGCTCGCATGGATTACCTGTACATCCATGCCTTCGTTCTTGGCCAGGGCAAAGTAATGCTCGAATTGTTCTTTCAGATAATCACCATACAGCCTGCGGGTGGTAAAAGCTCTGTTCTCTCCTTGATTATCAACGACTTCGCTGCCAATCCGCGCATCATGCTCGATCAGCCAATCGCTGAAATGCTGTGGCTCTGTAAAATGGATTCCCATCAGATCGGCTTGGGTGTTGAGAATATGACCCGGTTGTTTGGTCCCAAAAGCAAGTCCCTTGCCGACTTCTTTGTTCTCTTCAATGATGGTAATGCTAACTTCCCGGTGGCTTTTTGCGATGCGTAATTGAAGAAAAAGCTCTATGAATGCTGATATTCCGCAAGCACCGCCACCGATAATCGTAATATTTGTTAAACTCATTTTTAAGGATCCTGTTTGCTATCCGCTCCCATTTGAAGCAGGACGAACCGGACACTTAAAAGAATCATGCTAATTACACATCCGGAACTGGCTGAAAAACAGTTTCTCTTCTCCGCGTAGCCCTTCGAACCAGCGTTTCCTTGCATTCAGAATGACTAATAAAATTTAAAAAATCCCATAATTTTTCACAGCCAGACGCCTTCCTTGCGGATTACTTTTTTTATCTTTCAGTTTCTCGGTTGTGCCGATTCCAGACAAACTAACGTCTTTATTGCCTTCAGTACGACTTTACAACAAGTCCTAAGGCTTGTCTTCACTAAAATTTGGTTTCATGAAGTCTAAACTCTCGCTGCCACGCTGGTCTATCATAACCCCTATTCTGGCGTGGCTTCTTTACTATGGTAAATCTTTCGAGTTCGGTAGTGTATACGACGTGTTCCTCGCCTTTGGACTAATAGGTGTAGTGCTGGCAGCAGTGCACCATGCCGAAGTAATTGCGCACCGCGTGGGCGAACCAGCCGGAACACTCGTTCTTGCCATTGCTATTACAATTATTGAAGTGGCTTTAATTGTTTCGCTGATGCTCGCAGGCGGCGCCGAAACGGCTGCGCTTGCCAGGGACACGGTTTTTGCTGCGATTATGATTATTCTTACTGGGATTATCGGGCTATGCCTGCTTGTGGGCGGTTATCGGTATCAGGAGCAGCAATTTGGGAAGTTCGGCGTAAGTGCTGCCTTGGTGACGCTTACCGCGATTTCCGTACTCACATTGGTTTTACCCAATTACACGACCAGCGTTATCGGGCCTGTTTACAACAATAGCCAGCTTATTTTCGTAGCGATCATCTCGCTGGTGCTTTACGGCACATTTGTCATGGTGCAGACCGTCCGTCACCGCGCCTACTTTCTCCCGGAAATCGTCGACGCAAAAATAGAAACACCTGCCGATCCGCCCTCGAATCAGGTGACGTTAATCAGCACTGTTTTGCTGCTGGTATGCCTCGTTGCGGTGGTGCTGCTGGCGAAAATGCTGGCACCTACTATTGAAAGTTTCGTTGTAGACATGGGTGCTCCCAAGTCGCTTGTGGGGGTCATTGTTGCTGCTGTGATTCTGTTGCCGGAAGGTTTAGCGGCGTTAAGGGCTGCAAAGAAAAACCGGCTGCAGATCAGTTTGAACCTCGCACTGGGGTCTGCACTCGCGAGTATCGGCCTTACCATTCCCGTTGTAGCAGTAGTATCCATATTCACCGGCCTGACTATCACCCTGGGCATCGACACGAAATCCACGCTCCTGCTCATTCTGTCCCTTTTCACCGTAGCCCTATCCTTTGGGACCGGAAAAACCACCGTCATGCAAGGCGTAGTCCTCCTGGTCATTTTCGCAGTGTATCTGTTCACTACGATTGTGCCTTGAAAAGGGCTCGCCCGTAGAGCGGCGATCTCACATTGATCACCATATAAAACAAAAAGGGAAGCAAGCTTCCCTTTTTGTTTTGATTAACCTAATCGATTATTCAACAATAATGTCTTTGTGCGATGTAGTCATAGTATTATGTGGTTAGTTCAACAAAAACTTTAAAGCAATGTATTAATGTTTGATTGACCAATAAGTAAAGTTATCAAATGAGTAAAATGTTCTTCATTAACGCCGTCCTGCTTTTAATCTACAACAAGGTAACTAGCAAAGCTTATTACAAGCTTTCCAGCAGGTAAGGTTAACGAACCTTTTAAACAAAATGAATTCTATTTATTCTTCGGAAAAGCATTTATCAAAAGGAAAGAATTTTACTCAACCTCACTTCGCAGCCAGCGAGCCGGGACCCAGCACTGCTTCGCGGAGGCCGTTTTGGATCATGGTGAATTGGAGGTCCATCAGGTAGTGGGATTTGTGATAGTCTTGCAGGACGGACTTGATGTTGCGGCGCTGCTGGTACAGCTTAGCCTTGGCCTTTTTGCTTTTAGTAATGGAAATCTCGCGACCAATGTCGTCGATATGTTTACCGTACATGCCGATGTTTGAAAAATCTGCATCTGCCGATGTGTAGTCAGCCGAAACGGCATTGCGCGTCTTTACATTGTTAATGGTGCAGTTGTAAAATCCATCCTTAATATCAACCTGGACGCGGTAACTGAATGATTTGAAACTTTCGGAAACGATCGGTTCCTGGTCCTGGAAAACGATCCTGCCTAAACCCGCATCCTCAACCCTTATCACCTCACGATAATTGGGATAGGTCCTTCGTATCCAGGCCCTCGCAGCGCTAAAAGCCTTATCGCGTGACTGGCCGGTTTGAACTGATTTGGTCTGGGTGATTTCGCCGGTGAACCGGTCGTAGGGCAAGCCTGACTTCTGTGCGAAGCTTGGCGTGAACAGATTCAGGGCAACAATGAAGAGCGTTGAGAGTAGAGGGTATTTCATTACAGACTAGAGAGTATATATTTATCGGTAATGATAAGAATTATAGAAAATCTTTCAAAATTTATGTAGATAAACTTGGATGTTTTTGTTACCGGAAGGCACTTTTTACATCTTTTCCTGATAAGTAAGCCTTTCAATGAGCAGTTCTCTGCGTTTTTGGTCGATACCTAGCTGATTTTTGATAAACTGCTCTATCCCGCCATACTTTTTATCAATAGTCTCGAAAGTAGCATTGATAAATCGCTCGTCTACGGTGATAAACACTTCTACCGCTTTCAGATCCATTTTGCGTTTGATGATTTTCCCCAATTTAGCTTTCCGCAATGTGCTTTCTGTGTGCTCCTGGCGATAATAATTGGACAGTAAATATTCATTCACTATTGTCTCCCGGTCGACTTTCAGGATAGATAATATCAATGCGGAAATAATGCCTGTACGGTCTTTTCCTGCCGAACAATGATATACGACCGGCGCATCAGAATCCAGAATATCCTGCATAATTTCCCGCAATGCATTCACATTCAAGGATACAGCATCTTCATAAAACTGGATTGTTTTGTCAAATGCCTGCTGTTCCGAAATCTGGCCGTTGATCACTTTTGTTTTTAACTGCGCAATTTCCCCCTCTTTGTCTTCGACCGTTGGCGTATGGAAATATTTGACATTCGGTGGCAAGCGATCCTCTTTACCTTTAATCTCATGATCGGTGCGCAGGTCGTATACGCTGGCAATGTGCAGTGAATTCAACTTGTCAAATTCGCCTTCATCCAGGCTGGCCAGATTTCCCGAGCGGTAGATCTTGCCTAAGCGGACTATCCTTCCATCTTTGGTTTTAAGACCGCCTATGTCTCTGAAATTCAGTGTGTTTCCGAAAGGAATGTATCGTTTAGCTAACAGTAACGAATCTTCCCCGTGAACAACCTGACGATAAGCCGATTTCCCGTCATGATTCTCCGAAACACTGACTTTGCAAGCTGTAAGCGCAATCCCGGCCAGAAAAATATACAATGTTCCCCTTGCGCTGAGAAATAACAATTTTGGAAAAATGAAACCACTTTTCCCGCCTGCTTCATTTGCCATTGGCATCCTGTTTTTTTGAAAGATATTCTTTTATTTTGATCCTAAAATCGATATTTGCCGTTATGCTTTGAAATGGATGTGTCAAATCCGTCGGTCTAAAATCTCATTTATAAACCTCTAACTTAGAACAAATGTCTAAAAGTATTCTGTTAACCCTGGCGGGAGCAGCTTTTGTTATCGCTTCATGCCAAAACAAATCGTCCGAAAATTCGGATGCTGCTGAAAAAGATACCACGGCTACGGCCGGCGCTCCCGTCGAAACCCAAAAAGCCAATTCAGATTACAAACCTTCTTTCGAGGGACAGACAAGAATTGGAAGTGTAAAATCAACAACGGCATATGAAGGTAAAGTTCTCACCAGCGACCTAAAAAATCCTTGGGGTGTTACCACCTTGCCGGACGGACGTTTGATCATTACAGAAAAAGCAGGAACAATGCGCATCGCCACCACCGATGGAAAGGTAAGCGCACCAATTACAGGCATTCCCGCTGTGAATGCAGAAGGACAAGGCGGTTTGCTGGGCATCCGTGTTGACCCTGAATTTGATAAAAACAGAATGGTTTACTGGGTCTTTGCAGAAAAACAACCCGGCGGTAACCTGACTTCCGTAGCGAAAGGAAAACTGTCAGCAGACGAGAAAAAAATCGAAGGCGCAACGGTTATTTACCGCGCTACACCCGCATTTCCAAGCAACCTGCACTACGGCGGAAGGATTTTATTTGACAAACAAGGCGACCTTGTCATCAGCACAGGCGAGCGCTCAGACACTGTTTCGAGACCGCAGGCGCAGCATTTAAATTCCAGCCTGGGCAAAGTGATCCGCATTACCAAGGATGGCAAACCGGTGAAAGGCAATCCGTTTGAAGGCAAAGCGGGCGCGAAACCAGAGCTGTATTCTTATGGCCACCGCAATGTCCAGGGATTGGCGTTCCACCCTGTTTCGGGTGATCTTTGGGAAGTTGAGTTTGGCCCAAGAGGCGGTGACGAGCTGAACCGCGTTGAAGCTGGAAAAAACTACGGCTGGCCGACCATTACTTACGGAATCGAATACAGCGGCAAGAAAATCGGTGATTCGATCCAGGTGAAAGAAGGCATGGAGCAACCGGTTTACTACTGGGATCCCGTGGTTTCGCCGAGCGGCATCACATTTTACAGCAGCGACAGCATTCCGGAATGGAAAAATAACCTTTTCATCGGCGGATTGAGCAGCATGCACATTGTGAGACTGGTAATCGAAAATAACAAAGTTGTAGGTGAAGAAAGGTTGCTAGCTTCCGAAGGACAGCGTTTCCGTGACATTACCGAAGGGAAAGACGGCGCATTATACGCCGTGACCGATCAGGGGAAACTGTATCGCATTTTCAAAAAATAACAAAGCATTCGTAAAAATTACACGGCGCCGGTGAGCAATCATCCGGCGCCGTTTTTTTATAATTAAAGTGCTCAGTGGTTACATTCTGAGCGCATTAGGCGGCACGTCGTCGGGCATGGTATTTATATCTTTTGGTTTTGAATAAATTTCCGAAGTACTCATACACCATCATGATCCGATTTTCCAATCACCTCAAAAGCGTAAGTCTGGCTGCATCTTTATTGAGCCTTGTTTTAATTATTGCCCTCCTATATGTGTTGCAAAGCGTTTTAATCCCGCTTTTATTTTCCATTCTGCTAGCCATTTCACTATTTCCTATCACCCGCTTTTTTGAAAAATATAAATTAAGCCGAGCAACGGCTTCCATCCTTTCCGTACTGGTGGCCATTGTGCTCATTTCATTCCTGATCTGGTTTATAGTGCATCAGGTGATCGTGATCGGTGCTAACGGGAACGACCTGCAACTGCGTTTTATGCACATCCTGGAAACGATCCAGAAATGGGTAACCATGCGTTTTGGCATTGAAGAGGGTGAAATCACGAAGCAGATCACAGGATTCTCCAATCGGGTTGTGAGCAATGCCGGGACCATTCTCAGCACTGCTTTTGGCTCGGTAGGCGGCATTCTGGCGGGGGTGATCATTGTGCCGTTGTTCACCTTTTTCCTTCTGTACTACCGCGATTTCTTCCGTGAGTTTTTCTTTCACGCATTTGCGTCCGCATCCAAAGAAGTGGTCAGTGACGTGCTTGACAAGATTTATTATGTTGTACAAAGTTACCTGGTTGGACTTGTAACGGTTATGGGCATCGTCGCGATCCTGAATACGGTTGGTCTGCTGGTTTTGGGCATTCCCTATGCATGGTTCTTCGGTATCCTGGCTTCGCTGTTGATGTTGCTTCCCTATATTGGCATTGCGATCGGCTCGGTGCTTCCGGCTTTGTTTGCTCTGGCTACCAAAGATAGCGCATGGTATGCAGTGGGTGTGGTTGCCTGGTTTCAGGTTGTGCAGTTTTTGGAAGGCAACTTCCTTACGCCCAACATTGTAGGTGGAAAAGTAAGCATTAACCCGCTAATGGCGCTTGTAGGATTGCTTTTAGGCGGTATGCTTTTCGGTCTGGCCGGTTTGATCCTCGCTATCCCGATCACCGCTGTTTTGAAAGTGGTTTTTGATGCCATTCCATCTATGAAAGCCTACGGATTCCTCATCGGAGAACCCGAAAAATATCACCTCAAGCGCTTTTCCAACAAGATCATCATGAAGCGCTGGAAAATCAACCAGGTCCCGAACCAGGAATAGATGATCCTGATCCGGGTCAGAGTTAAAATCCTATACATTAAAAAATGCCGCACTAACCTGCGGCATTTTTTATTTTAATGCCTTTTTAACTTGCTTTTAACTTGCTATTAACGGTAATGTGCGGTTTTTGTATCGGTATTAGTTAAATCCAATTCTGCAAAAAGAGAAACCCTCATTTCAATGAACAACGTGATCCTATTAGCGATGGTTTACATCTTGTCTCACAGAAATTTTATAATTCAGGGGTTACGATTTGATTCAATATCAGACAAAACCATGCGTAGTAAACCACATTTTATCAAATAGCAAATTACATCATGAAGAGAATTCTCATGGTCCTCAGTTTGTGTGCAACCCTGTTCCACACAAGTTGTGAATCCAAAAAAGAAGAAAAAGAAGAAGAAGTTAAGTTCCTGGTGACAAGCCCCTTGCAAAGAGACACATTGGTTACCAAGGAATATGTAAGCCAGATCCGGGCGATCAGCCACATTGAGCTGCGTGCTTTGGAAAGAGGTTATTTACAAAACATCTATGTGGACGAAGGTCAGACCGTTAAAAAAGGCCAGCTGATGTTCAAGATCATGCCGATGCTTTATCAGGCTGAACAACAAAAAGCACAGGCGGAAGCCAATTTTGCAGAGATCGAATTTAAAAACACCAAGTCGCTGGCCGACAGCAATGTGGTTTCCAAAAACGAGCTGGCACTTGCCAAAGCCAAATTGGACAAAGCCAAAGCAGAACTGGGATTAGCCACAACGCACCTGGGCTTCACCGAAATCCGCGCGCCATTCAACGGCATCATGGACCATTTTCAAGTGAGATTGGGAAGCTTGTTGGACGAAGGGGATTTGCTGACAACATTGTCTGACAACAGCGAAATGTGGGTTTATTTCAATGTCCCGGAAGCTGAATATCTGGATTACAAAGCCAACGAAGCCACAGCCGGCATGCTCAATGTGAACCTGCGCATGGCCAACAACCAAATGTTCCCGCACTCCGGATCTGTAAAAACGATTGAGGCTGATTTCAACAACGAGACTGGTAACATCGCTTTCAGGGCTACATTCCCTAATCCGAAACGACTGCTGAGACACGGTGAAACTGGAAATGTGTTAGTAACCGTGCCGATGAAAAATGCCTTGCTGATCCCGCAAAAAGCCACTTTCGAGGTTCTGGAAAAGAAATACGTGTATGTGGTGGATAAAGACAACAAGATCCGTTCGAGGGAAATAGAAATCGAAGCTGAGCTTCCTCACATTTTCGTAGTGAAATCCGGTCTGAAAGCCGATGAGAAAATCCTGCTGGAAGGTTTGCGCCAGGTGAAAGAGAACGAAAAGATCCACTCTACTTTCGTAAAACCTGATTCTGTGATTTCCAATCTGAGTCTGTACGCCGAATAGTCCGCTATCTTAACAAGCACAAAACGACATGTTTAATCAATTCATAAGAAGACCTGTATTTGCAATCGTGATCTCGATCATGATCGTATTTATAGGCATCCTGGCAATTGAGAAATTACCCATTTCCCAGTTCCCGGACATTGCCCCTACAACCGTCAATATCTTTATCGCCTACCCTGGCGCGAGTGCCGATGTGTTGGTAAAATCAACTTTGATCACCCTTGAACAGGCCATTAACGGAGTTCAGGATATGCGGTACATTGCTACTGATGCAACGAGTGCGGGGGAGGCGACGCTCAGGATCATCTTCGAGCCCGGCACCGACCCGAACGTGGCCGTTATCCGGGTAAAAACCAGGGTTGACCAGGTTATGCCGCTTTTGCCGGAACTAGTTCAGCGTGAAGGGGTTATTATCTCACCCGTTCAGCCTAGTATGCTGATGTATGTCAATCTTTATTCAAAAGATAAGAGCATTGACGAAAAATTCCTGTTCAACTACGCAACGGTAAAAATGATCCCCGAAATCCAACGGACCAAAGGGATTGCAAGAGCGCAAATCTTAGGTTCAAGGAGATATGCAATGCGTCTCTGGCTGAATCCGGAGCGTATGCGTGCTTACAATATTTCTACGGAGGAAGTAATGAAGGCGGTGGGCGAACAAAGTATCGTTGGTCGTCCGGGTCGTATCGGGCAAAGCTCCGGTATCGCGGCCCAGTCGCTGGAATATGTGCTTACTTACAAAGGTCGCTACGACAAGCCCGAAGAATACGAAAACATCATTGTACGCGCCAATGCGCAGGGTGAAAGCGTTCATTTGCGTGACATTGCGAAAGTGGAACTCGGTTCTGAATTCTTTGACATTTACTCCAACCTAGACGGCCATCCTTCGGCAGCGATCGTGTTGCGCCAAAACTACGGAAGTAACGCGAGCGACGTAATTGAAGAGGTGAAAAAGAAGCTGGATGTGATGAAAGAATCCTTCCCTCCGGGCGTGGATTACAAGATCAGTTATGACGTTTCTCAATTCCTGGACGCGTCTATAGAGCAGGTTATTGATACATTAAGGGATGCATTTATCCTTGTTGCGCTTGTCGTATTCATATTTCTTGGCGACTGGCGTTCCACATTGATCCCGATCCTGGCTGTGCCGGTTTCGCTGATCGGGGCATTCTTTGTGATACAGGCTTTCGGGCTTTCGATCAACCTGATTACGCTTTTTGCGCTTGTACTTGCGATTGGTATTGTGGTCGATGATGCGATTGTCGTCGTCGAGGCCGTCCATGCGAAGTTTGAGGAAGAGCCGGGGATTTCCCCTTTTAATGCGGTGAAAAAAGTGCTTGGTGAGATCAGCGGTGCCATTATCGCGATCACGGCCGTTATGGTTTCGGTATTCCTTCCGATCTCGTTCATGTCCGGTCCGGTCGGCACATTCTACCGGCAGTTCTCTATTACCATGGCCAGCTCTATCGTTATTTCTGCACTTATCGCCTTGACGTTGACGCCGGTTTTATGTGCAATGTTGCTTCAAAATCACCACGGTCACCAGAAGAAGAAGAACTTCCTTACCAAAGGGCTTGATGCTTTTAACAGAACATTTGATAAGCTGACAGGAAGATATGTGAGCCTGCTGAAACGCATTGTGAGCCGCAGGGTTGTAACCTGGGTTGTTTTACTGGGCTTCTGCGCAGGGATTGTTTTTGTAAACAAAATTTTGCCCGCAGGTTTTATTCCAAATGAAGATCAAAGCACGATCTACGCGATCATTCAGACGCCTCCGGGATCCACTTTGGAAAAAACGAATGAAGTTTCCCGCCGTCTTCAAAAGATATGCGAAGAAGTGGAAGGAATCGAATCGGTTTCGTCACTGGCAGGTTATGAGATCATGACAGAAGGCCGCGGTTCCAATGCGGGAACGTGTTTGATCAACTTGAAACCTTGGCACGACCGCAAGCAGAATGTGAAAGAGATTATGGAAGAACTGGAAAAAGAAACGCGCGGTCTTGGTGCCGTAGTCGAATTCTTCGAACCACCAGCGATCCCGGGTTTTGGTACATCCGGCGGTTTCTCGATGCGTCTTTTGGATAAAACTTCTGACACCGATTACGCAGAATTTGACAAGATCAACAAGAAATTCATGGATGACCTTGCGAAACGTCCTGAGCTTACGGGCTTGTTCACATTCTTCGCAGCGAACTATCCGCAGTATGAATTGCAGATCGATAACCAGCTTGCGATGCAAAAAGGCGTGTCGATTGGAAAAGCGATGGACAACCTGAACATTATGATCGGTAGTACATATGAGCAGGGTTTCACCAGGTTCAACCAGTTCTTTAAAGTGTACGTGCAGTCTGACCCAAGTTTCAGAAGGCTTCCTTCCGATCTTTTGAAATTGTTTGTGAAAAACGACGCAGGCGAAATGGTGCCTTACTCTTCCTTCATGACATTGAAAAAAGGTCAGGGACCTAACGAGATCACGCGTTTCAACCTCTATAATTCAGCTGCGATCCAAGGTCTTCCGGCCAAAGGTTACACCACGGCTGATGCCATTCAGGCGATCCGCGAAGTGGCTGCTAAAACTTTGCCGCAGGGTTATGACATTGCATTTGAAGGTCTTTCTTATGACGAATCGATCCGTGGAAATGAGTCGCTGGTTGTGTTTGCGATCGTATTAGCCTTCGTTTATTTCGTGTTGGCAGCGCAGTATGAGAGCTTTATTATTCCTTTTGCAGTTGTGTTGTCATTGCCGGTTGGAGTTTTTGGTTCTTTCCTTTTGCTCAAATTAATGGGCTTGGAAAACAACATTTATGCGCAGATCGGTTTGATCATGCTCGTCGGGTTGCTTGGTAAAAACGCCGTACTGATCGTCGAGTTTGCCGTTCAGAAGCGGTCGCAGGGGGAAACAATCCTGAATGCTGCTATCGAAGGTGCCCGGGTTCGTTTCCGTCCTATTTTGATGACTTCGTTCGCGTTCGTTGCCGGTTTGATCCCGTTGATCATTGCCACAGGTGCCGGTGCGATCGGTAACCGTACAATCGGTGCGTCAGCGATGGGCGGGATGCTTTTCGGGACCATCTTCGGGGTGATCATTATCCCTGGATTGTACTACATCTTTGGCACCCTTGCCGACGGCAGAAAAATGATTAAAGACGAGGAAGACGGCTCGCTTACCGAACAATTCGTTCACGCAGTCGACATTTTCCCTCACACTCAAGAAACTCAAAATGATGAGCAATAAAAGAATATTGACGTGGGTGGGGATCACTTTAAGTGCCCTCACCTACACCGCCTGCAACGCCCCTTCTCAGGTCCAGCGATCTCCTAACAAAACATTATCAGCTGCCTACAATGGTCAGGCAGCTGATTCCACAAACAATGTGGGCAAAATGAAATGGAAGGATTATTTCACCGATCCACAACTTGCTGCCCTGATTGACACGGCGTTAAACAACAACCAGGAGCTGAACATTACATTGCAAGAAATCGAGATCTCACGAAACGAGATCCGCGCCCGGAAAGGGGAATATCTGCCTTTCGTAGGTTTGAGAGGCGGAGCCGGCATTGAAAAAGCTGGTCGTTACACGCAAGTGGGTTCCAGCGAAGCAACTACAGAAATCAAGCCGGGCAGAGAAACGCCCGAGCCATTGCCCGACTTCGTTGTGGCTGCTTATGCGCGCTGGGAAGTGGATATCTGGCACAAATTGCGTAATGCGAAAAAGGCTGCTGTGAACCGCTATTTGTCTTCGGTGGAAGGTAAAAATTTCATGATGACCAACATTGTCTCAGAGATCGCAAACTCCTATTACGAGCTTCTGGCACTGGACACGCAGCTGAACATTGTCACGCAGAACATTGAGATTCAAACCAATGCATTGCGGATTGTAAAAATGCAGAAAGAAGCAACGCGGGTTACGGAGCTGGCTGTACGCAGATTTGAGGCACAAGTGCTGAACACGCAAAATCGTCAGTATGCCATTCGTCAGCGCATTGTTGAAACAGAAAACCGGATCAATTTTCTTTTAGGACGATATCCGCAGCCTGTTTTGAGAAATGCTCAGAATTTTGAAAACAGCCTGCCAGCTGTCATCCACGCCGGAATCCCTTCCCAGCTGATGGAAAACCGTCCCGATGTCAGACAAGCGGAACAGGATCTGGAAGCTTCAAAACTGGATGTATTGGTTGCCCGGGCGAACTTTTATCCTTCACTAGGCCTGAATGCAGCGGTTGGTTTACAGGCATTCAATCCAATTTATCTTGGTAATGTTCCCAAATCACTGATGTCGACATTGGTAGCGGATCTGGCTGGCCCGCTGATCAATAAAAACGCGATCCAAGCTACGTATAAAAGCGCCAACGCACGTCAGATTCAGGCGATTTACAATTACGAGCGAACAGTTTTGAATGCTTACATTGAAGTGGTGAACCAGCTTTCCAACATCAGCAATCTGGAACAAAGCTACGCAACCAAATCCCAGGAAGTAGCGGCTTTGACGGAGTCAACCAACATTGCCAACCGACTTTTCACCTCAGCAAGAGCGGATTATGTTGAAGTGCTGTTAACCCAACGCGAGGCATTGGAATCCAGGTTCGACCTGATTGAAACCAAGATGCAGCAGATCAATGCGACAGTGAATATTTACCGCGCGCTTGGTGGGGGGTGGAATTGATTTAGTGCTTATCGGATACCGGCGGATTAAATCCGCCGGTAAAGATTAATCGGGCCTCAGGCCCTTTTTTTTGTCCTGAAAGAGCCAGAGGCTCGACCTATATCCTACCTGCGGGTTGAAACCCGCAGCAAGAAATCCACCGGGCCGATGGCCCTTTTCTCTGCACAACAAGAGCCAAAGGCTCGAACCATATCCTAACTGCGGGTTTAAACCCGCAGCAAGAAATCCGCCGGGCCGATGGCCCTTTATCTCTGCCCAACAAGAGCCAGAGGCTCGAACCATATCTAACTGCGGGTTGAAACCCGCAGCAAGAAACCCACCGGGCCGATGGCCCTTTTCTCTGCCCAAACAAGAGCCAGAGGCTCGACCCATATTCTAACTGCGGGTTTCAACCCGCAGCAAGAAACCCACCGGGCCGATGGCCCTTTTCTCTGCCCAACAAGAGCCAGAGGCTCGACCCATATTCTAACTGCGGGTTGAAACCCGCAGCAAGAAACCCACCGGGCCGATGGCCCTTTTCTCTGCCAAAACAAGAGCCAGAGGCTCGAACCATATCCTAACTGCGGGTTGAAACCCGCAGCAAAAAACCCGCCGGGCCGATGGCCCTTATCTCAGCCCAAACAAGAGCCAGAGGCTCGAACCATATCCTAACTGCGGGTTTCAACCCGCAGCAAAAACTCGCCAGTCCAATCGCCCTTTTCCCTCCTAAACCCTTACTTCTCCACCCCTACCAACAAAGTAGCGCAGCGCCAGATTGCTTTATAGGGCTTGCCGAAATGGTCTCCTTCGGTTTTTTCTGTGGTTGATGCTTCCAATTTGTAAATGCCGGGCCAGACGGGGGTGAATTCTGCGACACCATTGGCGCCTGAGTTTACATTGCGGTTCCAGCCGCTGGGTGAGGAAACGCTTACATGTAATTTTTCAGCGGGTTTTCCTTTCAAAATCGTGGCTAGCTGGGCCGGCTGATTTACTTTGAATGTTTTTCCGGCATCCGCAAAAACGCTGATTTCATTACCATTTGCGGCCGCTTCGTTGCCTGCCAGCGACTTTCCTACTTTCACAATAGCACCGGCGTTGAACTGGTAAATGGTCGATCCGCCCAGGTCTTTGGCTGCTTTGCTGATGGATAACGTGTATACGCCGTCTTTTTCCGGCGTAAATTCTGACATAAAATGATCTTCACCGGCTGTGACCGGAAGTTTCACTTTTTGCTTGTCTGGTGTGGTGAGCCATAGTTCGAATTCCTTTACGTCAGAATACCAGTCGGCGAGCTTTTCGGGCTTGTCGTCCGGCTCGGCGTAAACGATTTTTACACTTTGCTTTTGTCCTGCTTTACCCGTTGTGCTCGTTTCGATCCAGAGTGCGTGCGCAAACAAGTTGGCAGCACTGCAAAGCATGATCGCGGCGAAGAATATGATTTTTTGTAACATGATCATTGATTTTGAAATAGATAAATAAATCGGTCAGGAAACCCTGTCAGCGGGCTTTTGGATCCTGGGCTTGAATGTTCTTTTTTCCGAAATCACTTCGGTTACCAATGTGCTTTCGGCCATTTTGAGGTCTTTGGCTTTGGGTTTTTTGCCCTTTTTGCTGCCAAATCCTTTACGGTTCCACCAAACGATAAATCCTGTTACCGGCAAGGACGCGCCGATGAGCGAAGCCAGGAATGCAAGCACTTTGCCTGGAAAACCAAGGATGCTTCCTACGTGAATGTCGTAATTCATACGCCGTAGTTTCGCTCCGAAAGCAGCCTCTTCAAATGGCTTTCCATATATCGCATTCGGGGGCAATTGTTTGGCCGTGTGCTGGTCAAATGTGTAGCTGAGCGCGTTATAAAACTGGCCTGTGCTCGGATAAACGGTTACAAATATCGCAGATGACGCTTTTGCGGTGTCCGGAAAGCTGTAATAGAAGCCGTTCGATTCGGGATGTCTGGCGATTGTGGTTTGCCACGCTTTATCAATCGCCTGCTCTGGCGTAAAGAATTTGTGTGCATTCGTTGAGTCGGATTTTGTGCGGTCGCGGCCTTCAAGCGCCTGTCCGCCGGACGTAACCCAGTAAAGCCCTTTGCTATACCATTCAATGCCATAAACCATTCCGGTAAGCGCGATGGCCAGCAGGAAAAGGAGTGAATAAAATCCCAGCACATTGTGCAGGTCCAGGTTGATGCGCTTCCAGGTGCCGTTCCATTTGATCTTAAAACTCTTGTCGGTCGTACTTTTCGTCCATTTTTTGGGATACCACCAAATGAGACCCGTGATCAGCAAAATGACAAAAACCAATGTGCCGTAATTCACAACCGGGCGGCCGATCTCAAAAGGTAGCCATAAAAAACGGTGGCCATTCAGCACCCAGCGGAAGAAATCGGCCTCCCCTTTTTTGTGCACCTGCTCACTGATCACTTTTCCTGTGTAGGGATCCACGCGCAAGGTTACATTAGGTCCGCGACGCTCGCCCAGTCCCAGGTAAATTGCCCTGCCCTGCTGATAAGTGGCATAACTCATTTTCAAACCAGGGTATTTCTCTGCCCCGATCTTCATCAGCTGCGAAGGCATGAGCACGGCCTTATCCAGCTTCTCGATCCGGGTTTCGGGCTCCAAGAATCCCGTGATTTCGTCGTTGAAAACCCACACGCAGCCGGTTATACAAACAATGAAAACAATGATCCCCGAGATAAGGCCGAGCCAGAGATGCAGCCAGTTGTTGATTTTTTTGAAGGTAGACATGAAAAGCCCTGGTTTGAATGTGATAGGATTGTGGGTTGCCGAGCGGCTATTCGTAGTTCAGCACATTGATCGCCGTGATCACGCCGCCTTCTACTTTCAGGCCGCGCGTGCCTTTTGCTGCCACTGCGTCAACTTCATATACATAGCTCGCGCCGTCCGTTTGCGTGATGCCGATGTAACCAGCCTTTCCGTCTTTCGGTGTATAATTGGTTGTGGTAACGTTGGCAATGTTTGCCGCATCCGGCATGCCTTCGATCCATTTGAATGTTTGGTCGTAAACATTCACCGCTGCAAAGCGTTTTCCAATGGCATACGCGCCTTTTTCAGCCGGGCTTGTCATGGTTAGAATGAAATTCCCTTTGCCTACATAAAGCTGCGAGCTAATATTGTAACCACCTGCTGCCTGCTCCACATTGAATAAATAACTCTTGTCAAACTCAGTCGTTCCGGCCTTGATACGCACGATCGCAGACGGTTTCGTAGAGGTGATCTTGCCAGCGTTTGTCCCAACCGAAGCCGAATAAGCATACACATCGCCCTGCTCATCCACAGCCAGTCCATTATTGAAATAGCGGCCGATAAAACCGATGCGGTTGTCTTTGATCACTTTTTCAACGGTCAGTGCGGGATAGGAAAGCACCGCGATCCATGCGCTGTCCGGGTAAGCCGTCCCGAAAGCGTCTGGAGCCACGCCTTTGATGCTCATATAGGGCGCATAAACCTTGTCGCCGACCTGCGTAGCCCACGTAAAATGTGCGCGTTCGCCATTACCAGCCAGTTTTACAATGTTAACCTGCGCCTCGCCTACGATTTTGGACTGTGCTGCATCAATGCGGTAAAAAGAAGCGCTTTCATTGCCTGAACGCGGCACTTTAATGGTTAGCACGTCATCTGCAACCGGTGCAAAAACCTGAACAGTCTCGGCCTGAAAATCAGAAACTTTGTTAAGTTCTCCCTTGCCGTCAAGGTTGTAAGTGGTCACTGCGCCGGGGTTTCCCTGTCCGTAAAGCAGACTAAAAAAGCGGTTTTTGTGCGTGACATAATAGCGGTAAGTGCCGTCCTGTTCTTTGCCATTTCCAACTGTGGACACAGTGCCCGAAGTCAGGCTTTCGGCTGTCAGCAAATAGTCGGCGATGCCCGTCGAGCCCACTGGAAGTGCCGAGATCACGTATTTGGTTTTGCCTCCTTCACCACCGCCTGGTGTAGGATTAACCTTGTTGTCGTCGCTGGTGCAGGCTGCCAGGAATATGCCGAGGCCAAGGCCCAGCGTAATGCTTTTGATTGCGCTTTTCATTTTTTGGATTAGAATAAAATATATGTAGTAGAAAATTATTTACTGATAAAGTACCGGAGCTTCGCATAGAAGCCGCGACTCGGTTTTTGCAAGCTGAAATTGTCGTAAAGCCTGGCATCGAGCAGGTTTTTGCATTCCAGTGAAACATTGTATTTCCCGTTTGCCATGGCATATACAATGTTCACATCATGGCTCAGCTGGCGAGGAATGTCGAGCTTGTCACTGCCCAGGCTCGGCCAGTAGAGATAGTAAGCATGCACGTAAAGCAGGTTGTAGCCGAAAGTCAGTGTGTTCCCTTTTGCACCAAAATCTTTGAGAAAAACAGAAGCATCCGCATTGCCGAAAAGGAACGGCATATTGGGAATCCGGTCGCGGTAAAGCGGGCTTTCGGTGGTGTAGCCATCCTCAAAACGCGTGTTGTTGCGCAGGTCCTGGTAAGTGAGGTTCACGCCTGCCGTGAAAAGTTGTTTGAACGAATAGCGCACTTCGCCATCGACGCCAAAGTTGGTCACATCGGCCAGGTTGTCCATCACCTGCTTGGTCTGGTTGGCATTCAGTTTGGAGCGGATAAAGCCTTGTGCGTTGCGGTAAAGCACATTTGCATCCACATTCACACGGTGAATTTTGTTGAACTGCGTCTGGTAACTGAAACCCAGGTTATAGTTGTCGCTGCTTTCGGGATCGAGGTCAATGTTGCCTTCCAGGTTGAGTAAATCACCGTAAAGCTCATCGGTTTCGGGGAGGCGATAGCTTTTTTCATACGAACCTTTCAACTGCAAATTTTTCAGTAAAAAGAATGTCGACGCGATGCCGTAACCGAACTTATCAAAACGATTTTTCTGGATTTTATACGCCACGTCACCATATACACCGGTAGGATTATACGTAACCGAGAATTTGTTGAATTGTGAAAACTGTTTGAAGAAAAGTGATGTGTTCCAGCGCTCACTGTAATCGAACTTGTAGCCTAGCCCCAGCACATTCTTGGTGTTAAAGCGAGGCTGCTCGTAACGGTCGGCATCCGGGTAAAGTTCGTCGCGGCCCTTCCTGTTAAAAGTGTTATAAACGTTGTTGATCGTGATGGAATGCTTGTCACTGAGCTGGTAAGTGGCATTTGCGGTGACCAGACCATTGTTGTTGCGGAATTTGTAAAGGGAACGCTCGCGCTCGCTGCCCAGTCCTTCGTATTGTTTGAATTGCTGAAACCAGTTATACCGGCGGTAAACCGTATCCACATTCTGTTCCTGCCCCAGGTTATAATTAGCGGAAAGACTCACATTCAACCCCTTAACAAAAAGATCCTTTTTTTGATATTTCAAACTCGGCATAACAATGTTGCCCTTGCGGTGCCAGGCGCCGAAGACACTCACCATGCGTGCGCCGGTCTGAATTTCAGCACGGTTCTGGCCCAGCGTTATGCCGAAAAGCAGTTTGTCTGCAAACTTTTTCCCGACCACACCCACATTTGCGATGATTGTTTCATTATGGTAATTATCATGAAAACGGCGCAAACGCTGGTTCTTGAAGTATTCGCCCGTGTTCACATCAGCCACATCTACATTGATCCAGTAATTGTTGTCCGAATAATTCTGGAAAGCATTCAGCTGAAATGTAAAACCCGATTTCCCCGTAAAACCCGCATTAATGCCCGTGCGGTGCGTGTTGAATGATCCATAGGAATAAGATGCATCGAGATAAGTGTTCTGCCGCGAGCCCGTGACAATGTTCACCGCGCCGCCGAGTGCATCCGAGCCCAGCCAGATCGGCACCACGCCTTTATAAACCTCCACCCTTTCGGCTAGGTTAATGGGAATGTTGTTGAGCTGGAATGACGAGCCGAAATTATCCATAGGAACGCCGTCCAGAAAAAATTTCACCTGACGGCCTGTGAAACCATTGAGCGAAAAATTCATATTCGACCCTACCCCACCACTTTCCCGAACGCGGACGCCCGAAACACGGTCGAGCGCATGGGACAGGTCGAGCGTTGAGTTCTGGAGTTTTTTGGCATCAATGGCTGTAACATTGTAGGCCTGCCTGTTAACCTCCTTTGCCTCCGAACGGCCGATCACCGAAACCGATTCAAGTTCCTGGGAAATGGCTTTGAGGCGGAAGTTTGCCTGCGCATTTTCTCCGTCTTTCAGGTTCATTTGTTTGGTTTCAGGCTCAAAACCAAGGAAAGAAATCACGAGTGTGCATGGCCCGGCGGGTAAATTTTCCAATGCATATCTCGCTTTCGCATCTGAAAATGTTCCCTTGGTTACACCGGAAATGGTGATGGATGCGCCGGGCAGCAGCTCGCCGTCATCCGACCGGACCGTCCCTCTAAGACTGGCCGTTTGCGCAAAAGATGCGCAGGAACAGGCGCATAATATGCCTGTCAACAAGATTTTTATAACTTGCATTACTTTTAATTTTTGACGACTTTAAAAGTGAACATGCTTCGGCATGTTTTGGCCGTACGGTTGGCGCCGTACGGCCTTTTTTTGTGGTTACTCGGCTAGGTTATGGGAAATGTTTATGCATATAACTATTTAGACTAATTATAATTTATGCCTCAAAAGTAACCGTGAATCGCGTAAAAGCAATCGTTCAGACAAAATATTTTTGCATCATTGCCTTACTCAGACCAAACCGCCAGCTCGTTATCGTCCGGATCTGTGAACTGAAAACGCTTTCCGCCAGGGAATTCGAAGATATCCTGAGTGAGGACACCGCCCGCTTTCAGCACCTTCTTTTTCGTGGATTCGATATCATCTGAATAAAGAATCACCAGGATGCTTCCCCGGACCGGCGTGCCGATGGTGAAGCCGCCATCCACATAATCTCCCGAAAAAGCCGTGTATTCCGGACCATAGTCAGTGAATGTCCAGTCAAAACTTTCGGAGTAGAACTGTTTCACCTTTTCCAGATCCTTTGAAAGGAATTCAATGTACTGAATTTGCTCATGCCGCTCGCGGCTTTCTGTTTGTCCCATTGTTCTATTTTAATTTATAATGTGATTTTATGGTAAAAGGCTGAACAGCCAATTATTTTTGTCTATTAAACTTATAGATTAAATATTCTGTCCATTACATTTGCCCTTGTAAAAATAGAATTTTACAACCACCAACTTCCTTTTCATTAAATCCACTATTTTAAAATGTTAAAAAATTTATCAAAGTCTGTCCTGAATACTCGAGGATGGGTTTTCTTTTCTTCATTCATTCTGATAGGCTTACAGACTTTTGCCCAGAATGTTACTGTGAAAGGGACCGTTACATCCAGCGCTGACAAAACGGGTTTGCCGGGCGTCAACATTGTTGTAAAAAATACCGTTACCGGAACCACCACCGATGCGGAAGGAAAGTATGAGCTTAGCGCTCCGTCGGATGCAATCCTTGTTTTCTCAGGCATCGGGTACGTTACTCAGGAGTCGGTGGTGAACGGCCGGGCGGTCATTGACCTGCAACTTGCGGCCGATACGAAGCAGCTCGACGAACTTGTGGTCGTGGGTTACGGCACGCAGAAAAGGAACAGCCTGACTAATTCCGTTTCCACTATTAAGGGCGAAGACGTGGCGCGCAGGCCGGTTTCCAACATTCAGCAATCGTTTCAGGGGTTGATGCCCGGCGTGGCCGTCACGGACCTGGGCGGCTCGCCTGGCAAATCCAACGCGACCATCCGCGTGCGTGGGATCACCACATTCAATATTAACGGCAGCAGCACCAGCGGTTATGATCTGGGAAAAAACGATGCGCTTGTCATTGTGGACGGCATTGAACAGCAACTGAGCGATATCAGCCCGGACGACATTGAATCGGTTTCTATCCTGAAAGATGCGGCTTCAACGGCGATTTACGGTTCACGTGCCACCAATGGCGTTGTCTTGATCACGACAAAACGGGCGAAAGGCAGCAAAGTGCAGGTGGATTATCATGGCTACTATGCCCTTCAAAAATCAAATAATGTGCCTAAAATGATGGGTTTGGAGGCTTACATGCGCGAGCAGGTGGCCGCTTACACCAATGCGGGCTCAGCAGTTCCGGCCCGATTCACGGAAGAATCGATACAGGCTTATGTGAATGCGACGGACCGTAAAAAATATCCGCTTCCCAACACGTGGTTTGAGACATTGCTGCGCACAGCGCCGCAGCATAATCATGCTTTGTCCATTGCGGGGGGAACCGAGGCATTGCGTACGCGCCTGAGCGTTCGTTACCAGGATCAGCAGGGTGTTATCAAAAATTTCGGTAACAAGATCGGCGAATTCAGGCTGAATACGGATTATGATGTTTCCAAAAGGATCCGGGTGAGTGCGGACATTAACTATCGCTCGACAAGCACCGAAAACCCGACTACAAACACAGACGCCTCAACCGGCCAGGTGACTGCGCCTCTTAACAACTTCTTTCACGGCTCGCTCTGGGCAGTTCCCAAATATCCCGATGGCACTTACGGGCTCAGCACGCAGGGGAATAACCCACTGATGTTCATCGAGATAGGCGGACAATCCAGGCAGAAAACAGATTATCTGGCGGGATATATCAAAGGTGATTTCGAGATTGCGGAAGGACTTGTTTTCTCCACACAGATTGCCGGTCGCGGGCTTTATACACAGCAGAAAAACTACACGAATTCGTACGTTAACACGGATAAAAACACCAACATTACCAAGACGATTGCCAACAACAGCCTGTACGAGATCCGCAACACGCTGCGTGAATACACGATCAACAATTTGCTGACCTACGAGAAAGGTTTCGGGAACCACAACCTGAAAGCGCTGGTGGGTTATTCGCAGATCGGCAACACGCAGACATTTCTTTCGGCTTACCGCGAGCGCTTTTATAACAATGGCATCGGTTCCATCGGCCAGGGTGCGAATGACGGGACAAAAACAAACACCGGACGCGACGCAGAATATGGCTTACGCTCCTTCTTTGGCCGGGTTAACTACGATTATGAAGGCAAATATTTGCTGGAAGTAAATGGTCGTTACGACGGATCTTCGAAGTTTACCGGTGCCAAACAATACAGCTTTTTCCCTTCGTTCTCGGCGGGATGGCGGATTTCAAAGGAGAAGTTCTGGCAACTACTGGAAAGCGCAGTGAATGATCTCAAATTCAGAGGATCCTGGGGGATTACGGGCAATCAGTCGGTGGATTTATACAGCTATTATGCTGCGCTGACTGCCAATGGTTACAGTTTTGGCGGGTTGCCCGTGCAGGGTTATCGCCAGAATACATTGGCCAATACTAACCTGGGATGGGAATCGACGACGCAGCTGGACCTGGGGCTGGACGCCGCTTTTGTCCAAAACAAGCTAAACCTGACGGTTGATTATTACAACAAGCAAACGGACGACATCCTGCTTAATCTCGACATTCCGGCGACCATTGGGTTGACGGCGCCGCCTCAAAATGCAGGTTCGGTGCAGAACAAGGGCTGGGAGTTCAGCTTGAATTACCGCGGAACGCCTACGGCAAGTGGTTTCCGTTATAATGTTGGAGGAAATCTGAGCATTAATGAAAATCTGGTGACGGATTTGAAAGGAACCGGCCCCTATCTCACCGGCTCGGACATTGACCCGCGCTATATCATTAAAAAAGGCCTTCCTATCAACACGCTCTGGGGATATAAAACAGACGGCCTGTTCCAGACACAGCAGGAAATCACTGAGTATAAAGCCACTTATGCAGCTAATACCAAGCCAGGAGATGTCAAATACGTAGATTTGAACGGCGACGGGAAAATTGATGCGAATGATATGACGGCCATAGGCAACTCATTTCCAAAATACACTTTTGGATTGAATGCGGACTTTTCTTACAAGAATTTCGACCTGAACATTCTCTTCCAAGGCGCCGCAAAAGTGGATTCACGCTTGGCGGGTGCGCTGGCCGAAATGGGCAACCAGGAAGGTTTTACGCATGAAATTTACACCGACAATTACTGGACGCCCGAGCGCACCGACGCCCGTTTCCCCCGCCCGGTAAAGTTTGACCTGCGCAATGTGGCCACTTCCGACCGGCTGGTGCTGAATGGTTCTTACCTGCGTTTGAAAAACGTGCAGCTGGCCTACAATGTGCCTTCTGTTTTGTCCCAAAGAATACATTTGAACAAAGTGCGCGTGTATGTTTCGGCGACCAATGTGTTTACCATTTCCAAACTCAATGAGTGGAACCTGGATCCGGAAGCGCCTTCCGGACGTGCGGTTTACTTCCCGCAAACTGCCTTGTATACAGCCGGTTTAAATCTGCAATTCTGATCCATATTGACCTGAAAATCATGAAATCAATTACATTAAAACATATCATTACCGGCATTGCTGTCTCCTCTGGCCTGCTGATGTCGTGCGACAATAATCTGCTCGAAACATTCCCGAATGACCGGCTTTCCGTAGACGTTTTCTGGACCACCGAAACGGATGCAAAACTTGCTGTTAATGCTTTATACACAGACCTCGACAGCACCAACATCATCAGCTGGGACGCACTTACTGAGATCGCGCATACGAACCAGAACTTCGATGTGCAGGCTTATGTAGAGCTCGGCACTTACGATGGAACGAGCTCAAAGATCTATAATGAGTGGAAACGCACTTACCGGGGCATCCGCGCCACCTCCTACTTCCTCGAAAACGTGGACAAAGTGCCTTCCGGCAACACGGCACTGATCAATCAGCTGAAAGGCGAAGCGAAGGTTTTGCGCGCTTACCAATACATTAAACTGGCTGGCTTATACGGCAGTGTTCCCCTTGTAACAACGTCCATAACCATCGACGAATCCAGGACTTTACAAAACAAACCCGTTGCTGAAATCTGGGATTTTATTGACAAAGAACTCAACGAAGCGGCTGCATTATTGCCAGCGAGTTACCCGGCTTCGGATAACGGCAGGGTTACGAAAGGAGCGGCGCTGGGGCTTGCGGCGCGGGCCAGTTTATATGCAGGTCGATATGAAAAAGCGGCTGCCGAAGCGGATCTGGTCATTAAGTCGGGCGTTTATGAATTGTATAGTTCTTATGAAAAGCTTTTCACTTACGCGGCTGAGAACAATAAGGAGGTTTTATTTGACAGGCAATTTATCAAAGACAACTATCCGATTAATGTGTTCCCGCTGCTCGCACCTTACAGTCAGAAAAACAGCCAGAGCACGTATGTGCCTACCAAAGCACTTGTGGACACATATGAAACCACTGCCGGAAAGCTCATTACCGACAATGCGAGCGGCTATAATCCCGCAACGCCTTATGTGAACCGCGATCCGCGTTTGAAATTCTCCATTTTCCTTGAAGGCGATATTTTACCAAGCGGCATTGCTTTCAAACCAGCTCCTAACAGTGGAACGGCCGATGCGATCGGCAGTACATACATTGCTTCCACGACTGGATTTAACATTAAAAAATACGTTCTGGCCGATGACTTTGCGAATCCTGTGAACAGCGGCATCAACATTATCCTGCTCCGTTATGCAGAAGTTTTGCTGACCTATGCAGAGGCTAAAATTGAATTGGGACAAATTGATGCGAGCGTTCTGGCAGCGATCAATCTGGTGAGAAACGGCAGAAGCGATGTTAAACAGCCTGCTGTTAAAGCAGCTTCGCAGGCCGAAATGAGGAACATTGTGCGCCGCGAAAGAACGGTTGAACTGGCATTTGAAGGACAACATTTGTTTGATATACGCCGCTGGAAAACCGCTGAGAAAGTAATGCCAGGGCCGGTTTACGGAATCACTTATAAGGATGCCAGCGGTGCTTTGAAAACGGTCGAAGTCGTTGCTGTCAACAAAACATTTGATGCAAGCCGTCATTATTTGTGGCCGATTCCGCAAAAAGAGCGAGATTTAAATCCAACATTAACCCAAAACCCTGGCTGGTAATATGCGTTTTAGTAAAAGTTTAAAGTTTATCGTTTTCCCTGCGGTTGCCTTATGCGCTGCCGCATTCCTTGCGGCAATGGCTCCGAAACCGGCGGCCAAAACGCCAAACATTGTCCTGTTCTTCATCGACGATCTCGGTTATGGCGACCTAACCGTCACAGGCGCATTGGGTTATAAAACACCGAACATTGACAAGCTCGCAGCAGAAGGAACGCGCTTCACCAATTTTATGGCGGCACAGGCCGTTTGCAGTGCTTCCCGCGCCGCTTTGCTTACAGGCTGCTATCCAAACCGGGTTGGTGTTTACGGTGCATTCGGGCCAAAGCAAGGTCTGGGACTGCATCCGCAGGAAGAAACCATTGCCGAATTGCTGAAAGCGAATGGTTATGCAACCGGAATTTTTGGCAAATGGCATTTGGGAAGCGATTCGATATTTTTGCCGAAACAGCAGGGTTTTGACGAATATTACGGCGTCCCCTACTCGCATGATATGTGGCCGCTGCATCCATGGCAAAAGCAGGCACAATATCCGCCGCTTTACTGGATCGACGGAAACAAGCCAGTGAAGGAGATTAAAGACCTGAACGATGCAAGCGCGCTGACGCCGACGATCACGGAAAAAGCCGTTTCATTCATCAAGCGCAATAAGAAAAAGCCTTTTTTCCTCTATGTGCCGCATCCGATGCCTCACGTTCCGCTGGCTGCGAGCGCTAATTTCAAAGGAAAAAGCGAGCGCGGGATTTTTGGCGATGTGCTTTCGGAACTGGACTGGTCGGTGGGGCAGATTATGAAGGAATTGAAGGATCTGGGGCTGGACGATAACACCATTGTGATTTTTACAAGTGATAATGGTCCCTGGCTCAATTATGGCGACCATGCAGGTTCGTCCGGTGGTTTCCGGGAAGGAAAAGGAACATCCTACGAAGGTGGTCAGCGTGTGGCGGCCATGATCCGCTGGCCGGGCGTGGTGCCTGCCGGAAGGATTTCCAACAAGCTTTTGTCAAACATTGATATCCTGCCCACCTTGGTAAAATTAACCGGTGCCAAGTTGCCCAAGGAAAAGATCGACGGCATTGAATTCGCCGATCTGCTGAAAGGTGATGAATCCAAAAAGCCACGCGAAAATTTCCTTTACTATTATCGTAAAAATAACCTGGAAGCCGTTCGGAAGGACAACTGGAAACTGGTCTTCGCGCATCCGGGACGGACTTATGAAGGATCATTGCCCGGCAAAGACGGCCAGCCAGGACCCGCACCCGAAGATCACGCCATTCCCCAGGCACTTTACGATCTTACGCGTGACCCGGCTGAGCGCTATGACGTGTATTCGCAATATCCGGAAGTTGTAGCAGAGCTGGAAAAGGTCGCCGAAGCTGCGCGGGAGGATCTCGGTGATGACTTACAAAAACGTGCAGGAAAACATGCACGACCGCTCGGAAAAGTTGAAAAATAACTGACTAAGCAATCCGGTAAGCTGCCATTGCTTACCGGATTTTGTTTTCCAGGACAATCACAGAAGGCCCTTCCTGCAACCATTTTTGCCCCAGACCTGTCTGATCCCCCAGCGGCAGGAAATGGACGAATGATCCCAAAACGAGATCCACATCGCCATCCGCATCCATATCACCGGCGTCCATAGTCATCCATCTGCCTTTGATCGCTTCGGGAAATGAGTAATCTTCAAATTTCAGGTTTCCTTTATTTTTCAGATAAATAAAACTCTCTTCGGGGTAACGCGCATAATCCGGGAAGAACGAAATGGCAGCAATGTCGAGATCGCCATCGAGGTCATAATCCCGCGCCAGTGCTTTGTAAGCGCCATTCATCTGGTAAAAATAGGACTGGCGGAAATTGGATTTTCCGTCGTTAAGGAAAATGTAAATGCCATGGTAGTTTTTCAAAATGGGTGTTTTGTCCGCATTGTCTCCGCATACATAGATAATGTCGTCAAAACCATCTTTATTAAAATCGGCGAGTTCCATATGCTGCGAACCGTTGAGCGGCATGAAGGACAGCAACCGCCTTTCCTCAAACTTCCCTGAACCCTTATTCATGTAAAGGAAAACGCCTTCATCCGCCTGCGCCATGAGGACGTAAATGTCCATTAAGCCATCCAGATTGGCATCTTTCATCACCACCGAGACCGCGCCGGGTTTCTCCCGGAGCACATGTTTGTCATAACCGCCGCGGCCATTGTTTTCAAACCAGGCCAGCTGCCCGTTCTCATTGCCAAATTCACACGCCACAACATCTTCAAAACCGTCTTTATTAAGATCACCATAAGCCATCGAAACAGGCCGCTGTAAATTGGAAATGGCAACATTGCCTGATTTGAAGCCTTTTTCAGAGCCATTCTTAACGAGCCTTTGCACCGCACCGTCGCGGGCATTTGTTGGAAAGATCCCGTTACCGATCATGGTCAGATACAGCTCCTCTCCTTTTTCATAAAAGTCAATCGGCGTCGATTCCAGGCGCATGCTGTAATTTTCACTCAGGTCGGGTTTCACGAAAGTGAGCACATTGCTTTTGCCTTTCGCATCACTATATACGACGCCGCGATTGTTAGGCAGGATCTTCACCATGGAAGTCATGGCCGGCCGGTGGGAAAATGTTGTTTCCCTGTATTTGAAATGGCCCAAACCCATTTGGAGCTTACTTGCCCGGATCGGCGGCGCAACAGAGTCCGGCGACTGAGAGATAAAATATTGCTCGATCTTTTGCCAGTCGGCTTTGGCCAGGCTTGGGCCCATGCGCTCGTGCATGTCGGGAAGCACTTTCTTCCAGTTTGATTTTCCCAATATTTCCGGCGGCACAAATGCATGGCAACGGCTGCAATGCGTCGCCGCCAATTCCCTGCCCGACTGCGTGGAAACGGGCGGCTCCTTCATTTCAGCCGCATTATTTTCCTTTCTAGCATGGCACGCCATGAGAAAAAACAACAGAATAAAGACAGGTAAAAATCGTCTCATACGGTCATGAACGAGGTCAGGTTTCGGGGGTGTAAACCTAATAAACATTGGCCAAAAAGTCGTTACGCAAACCACCGCCATCGATATTAGAATACCATTAGAGTTTGCCGGAAAGCCGTTTTCAGATTGATTTTGCGGTCAGGAATTTGTTATTTTAGATTGATCTAAAAATTATTGCATGGAGTTATACTATTCATTTTCGGCCTTAATTGTCCTCTCGGCCATATTTTCGTACATCAATTCACGGTTTCTCAAACTGCCGCCTTCCATCGGCGTTATGGTCATTGCCTTACTCGTTTCGCTTGGTCTGATCGCTACGGACACCATTTTCCCGCGAACGTTTCTGCGCATTACAACCCTCATCGGCAGTGTGGACCTAACGGAAATTCTCATGGGCGCCATGTTGAATTTCCTGCTATTTGCAGGTGCAATCCACATTCACCTTGAAGACCTGCGCGAGCAGCGGCTCCCGATCATTATCTTTTCCACGCTCAGCGTGCTGATGTCAACCTTTATCATCGGTTTTCTAATCTATTATCTGTTGCCACTGACCGGCCTGCACGTGCCGCTGATACAATGTCTCGTCTTCGGTGCCTTGATTTCTCCTACGGATCCGATCGCAGTTTTGGGGATTTTGAAACAGGCTGGCGTACCCAAATCCATCGAGACCAAAATTGCGGGTGAATCACTTTTTAATGATGGGATGGCCGTTGTGATCTTTATCCTGATGCTCGCCCTTGCGAGAGGCGAAGAAGTGAACACTACTTTTGGCGGCATTACGATGCTTTTTGTAAAGGAAGCATTGGGTGGGATTGCGCTGGGACTCGCGCTCGGATTTGTGGGATCTAAAATGATTTACAAAGTCGATGGCTATAATGTACATGTTCTGATCACGCTGGCAATCGTCATGGGCGGACATTTGGCGGCGCAGGCATTGCATATGTCGGGTCCGCTTGCGATGGTTGCAGCGGGACTTGTTGTGGGTAACTATGGTAAAAACCCCGGCGCGGTTTCCGACATGGAACGCGATTACATTGATAAGTTCTGGGAATTAATTGATGAAATCCTGAACGCCATTCTTTTCCTTATTATCGGCTTTGAATTATTGCTGATTCCTGATCTGAAAAGGTTTATGACAGCCGGAATGATCGCCATTGTGGTGGTGTTGCTCGCACGTTTTATTTCCATTTATCTTCCGGTGAAATTTATTCCGTTCAGAAATAAGTTTGGAAAAAAATCAATTGCAATCCTCGTTTGGGGTGGCCTGCGCGGAGGTGTTTCTATCGCCCTGGCGCTATCGATCGATAAGGATCTGAATAAGGATATCTTCCTGGCCATCACTTACTTCGTCGTTTTGTTCTCGATTATCGTTCAGGGACTTACGGTTGGAAAATTAGCGAAAAGATTTCCGGAAGAAGAGGAAATTGCCTGATATACCGGGCAAAATACACATTAAAACAAAGATAAAATTAGGGTAAATCCTCAGTTAAATGTCATGATTTCAAAAGCCATGTCATATTTTAATTATTACAACATGAACCTATCCATTGAACCGTCCACTCGCCAGAACGACCATTTTGAAAATGTATTTATTGCCGAAGAAGATTTACAGGACCGGACCTGGATTAACTGCGAATTTATCAGGTGTAATTTTCAAGGCAGTGACCTGAGCGGCAACAACTTTATTGAGTGTCATTTTACGGATTGCGATTTCACTCAAACCAAGCTAAATGGCACAGGTTTTCGCGAAGTTGTATTTTCAAATTGCAAAATAGATGACGTCAATTTCTCCGTTTGCAATCCATTTATTTTCTCCTTTTCATTCACTGAATGTGTATTGGATCATGCTGATTTTCATGAGACCAATATGAATAAAACAAGCTTTAAAAATTGCTCATTAATTGGCACCAATTTTGAAGAAACAGACTTAACCGAAGCAATTTTTGAAAATTGCGACCTGGACGGGGCCAGATTTATCGATTCAATTTTAGAAAAAACGGATTTCCGAACTGCGCATAATTTCAACATTGACCCCACATTGAACAGATTAAAAAGATCTAAATTCTCCGGCTCTAACCTCATAGGACTTTTACAGAGATATAAGCTGGATGTTGAATATAATTAGTAAATCCTCCCTGGTAATTAATGTTCAAGGCCATCCCAAAATTAAAATGGGATGGCCTTTTTTACTGGCAGGTTTTTTTTATTTAAACCCAAACACCAGTGGGAAAACGAAGGTTACGATTATGGTCCATATAAAGTAAATGGGCAGAAAGTAACCGATTGTTTTTCCTACTTCTTTTATATCAGTTTTGCCGATCACCACTTTGTATATCTGGCCAGTTACCAACAGTAAATTTATCAGGATCAGCGCGTTACTGCCTAGCACTGCCGCGCGGTTCGGCGTAATCCCCCACTCCGAAATCCGGAATAATATGGCCGACAACGCAATGCCATTGACCATAATCGTCACCACCGAAAGTGCAAAGAGCACCCAAACTTCCGCCTTACTCCTGGATATCCGGGTCGTTTCAGCAACAGAAAAGAAAATAATCGCCATCACACCAATCAGCAATGCATTGAAAATCAATAGAAATTCCCTGTCATTATACGGATCTTTGCCAGAATACACCATGGCAATGAGGTAAACAATCAGCATAACCAGCACGAGCGGGCTAAAAATCTTCGCGATCACCGGCGAGACTTTGCCTACCAGCTGAGGATTGGTCTGCGTAAGATAAGTGCCGACAATCGGTGCCGCTGCCAGGCCAAAAACACCAATGTTCTGAAAGTAAAATTCTTCAATACGAAACCCGATCAATGCAAACAGGTTGATCGTAATGGCTGTCAGGATCCCACCGGAAATGAGGATTAATGCAGTCATGACGACGAGATCCCCATTATATTTCAGGAATCCAAGCCGCTTTTCGCCCACATCGCTCCGGTCGCCGACGAATGCAAAGCCCAAAACAGACCATTGAAACAGCACCAGGTGGATGCAGGAAAGGATCAATGTATCGCTCGTTTTGACATCTGGTAAAAGGTTGATATAAACCAATCCCGCCGCCATTGATCCCGCCAGCACGGCAATGTTTCCAGCGTGCATTTTATTTTTCCTGGCAAAAAATACCATCAATGCCGGAAACACCACAAATCCGATATTTCTTGAATAAAAGAACTCTTCGTTAACACCGAATATGGCAGGTATTTTTGCAATGAGGCCTGCAACTAACGATGCTATAACGATAAAAACCAGGTCCTTGCGGCTGCCCCAGGAGATTTCATCATTGGCGAAGCTGAGCCGCTCATGCCAGAAACCAGCCAGGGCGTTTTCCTGCAATTCGGGATACAATGTTTTGAATGCGCGCTTGAATGTTGGCTTGTCTGCCCGGTACAACCTTTCCAGCTGACCAGGGTTGTCGAGATTTAACAGGATTTGATCTTTCATAAACAATGGCAGGATTGATTTAATAACCTAAAAGTACTTTGCATTACAAAGTAAATCATTTAAGAAGATATTTTCCAAACCGTTAGCGGATTTTTTTATGATTAAAAATTTAAGATTACTACGGGCACATAATCTTGGCATAGTGTTTTTGGCACCAGCATTCATACTCTGTTTCCCGGGCAGCAAGGCCCGGAACTGAGCACTCACTATCTTGCTCTAAAACGCGTAATACATGGCAGGCCAGGCTAATTCATTTGATACTGATAATAACTTAGAAATACAACGTCTCAATCTCGCCCTGGAATCCGCTGGCATAGGTACTTGGGAACTGGATTTCCTGAGTAATAATATTCGTATATGCCAACGAACCAAAAATCTTTTTCAGCTTGCCGGCAGCGATATCATTGACCTACAACTTCTGCTGGATCAAATATATAAGGAAGACGTCGTTGCATTTCATAACGAGATTTCCAATGCGATGCAGCAGCCTGCACCGCATTCTTTTTCCGTAAAACTTCGCACGACTGGTTCGCAAGGGCGTCGCTGGGTGCTTTGTAAAGCGCAATCGCATGCTACCGTTAATGGTGTGACCCGGCTGCTGGGCAGTTTCATCGACATTACAAATAATGTTGAGGATTCAACCGCAAAGACAGAAGCCCAGAAAGCTTATGAAGAAAGTGAGGCGAAACTGAGAACTGTGATTGAATCCGCCCCGGCCGCAATAGGCTTGTTTGTGGGGCGTGACCTCATTGTGGAAATGCCCAACCAGGCATTTATTGATATAGTTGGAAAAGGACCGGATATTGTTGGACGGCCGCTGCGGGACGTAATGCCGGAATTGGAAAACCAGGCTTTCCTTAAAATACTGGACGATGTGTACACGACCGGTGTAACATTTCAAAGCTTTGGGACCCAGGTCAATATTGTTCAGCAAGGCGTGATGACTTATAATAAATACGACATTACCTACTCCCCGGTATACGACCGCGATGGCAATGTATACGCAGTTCTGGACATCGCCATTGACGTTACCAACCGGGTTAACCTCGAAGAACGCATTAAAGATAGCCAGATGCAGCTGCTGGAATTGTTTGAGCAGTCGCCGGTTGGCATCGCTATTATAGGTAAGGAAAATTTGACTTTTACAATGGCTAACCCTTTCTACGGAAGGCTGGTGGGCCGGAAACCGGAAGACATTATCGGCAAACCGCTGATGGAAGCCATTCCTGAAATTGAGGGACAAGGGTTTGACGCCCTGCTGCAAGGCGTGATCGACACCGGTGTTCCCTATATTTCAAAAGAGCAGCCTGTGGATCTTGCCATCGATGGCGTGATTCAAACCATTTATGTGGATCTGGCGTATCAGCCGCAGCGTGACCAAGCCGGTAACATTAATGGCGTTTTCGTGGTTGCCACAGACATGACGAAACAGGTGTTAAGCCGGAAGAAGATTGAAGAAACCGAAACATTTTTGCGTGGCGCCATTGAACTGGCTGAGCTGGGCACGTACTCCATCGACCTGGCGACCGGCATTTTTGACTATTCCGACCGATTGAAATATTGGTTCGGTGTTGAAAAGGAGGATACCATTACATTTGAAAAAGTATACGCTGCCATTTCCAAGGAGGATCTGCCGGCTGTTGTGGAAGCCGTAAACCACGCGTTCGCTCCGGGATCGGACGGGCATTTCGACATGGAATATACCATGGATGCTGAGCAAACAGGTTTTGCCAGGATTCTTCATGCGCAAGGCAAAGTGCTTTATGACGAGAACGGAAAGCCGGTTAGTATGATCGGCACTGCGCAGGACGTGACAATCCAGCGGGAAATTAAGAATACGCTCGAAGCACAGGTGCAACAGCGTACGCAGCAGCTTGAAGTGATGAACGAAGAGCTTGCATCTCTGAATGAGGAATACCGTGCAACCAATGATGAGCTTGCGGACTCGAATCTGTTGTTGCAGCAATCCAATGTGAATCTCCAGCAATTCGCTTATGTGGCTTCCCATGATTTACAGGAACCGCTCCGCAAGATCCAATCCTTTTCCGATCTGCTGGCAAAGCGATATTCAGAAAACCTGGGCGATGGCCTGACTTACCTGCAGCGTATGCAGAGTTCTGCTAAACGCATGTCCGATCTCATCGAAGACTTGCTATCCTTTTCGCGAATTACAGCTCATAATGAGGTCATCGAAAAGGTATTCCTTAATAAGGTTATCAATGATGTGCTGAATGATCTGGAATTGGTCATCACAGAAACATCCGCACAAATTTTCGTGCAGGACCTGCCTGTGATCGAAGGCGACCGGATGCAGTTGAACCAGCTGTTCCTTAATCTTATCAGTAACGCGCTGAAATTCAGGAAGCCGGATGTGCCGCCAGTAATCCAGATTACCGGAAAGATCCTTAACAATGCTCAGTTGCCGGCTTCTGCGAAGGTGTTACGCACCTCTAATTTGTATTATCAGATTGAAGTTTCGGATAATGGGATCGGTTTTGAACAACAATATGCAGACCGGATATTCCAATTATTCCAGCGCCTGCACGGCAGAAGCCAGTATTCAGGCACGGGGATTGGGCTGGCCATTTGCGAACGGGTGGCAGCCAATCACGGCGGAAGCATTACCGTTACCAGCGAAGAAGGCGCGGGAGCAACATTCACGATTTTCCTGCCTGCCTGACAAATGCTTGCCTTACCGGCACAGTTATTATAAACTACGACTACTTGCCGCGCTTTTGCCGGTTACAACAAACTAAAAAATGAAAGATTATGGATTCGGAGCAAAAAACACATGTGATTGAAATTGAGCGACAATTTAATGTAAGTGTGGAAGAACTTTTCAAAGCCTGGACTGAGGCGGAACATTTGAAACAATGGTGGCACCCGATGGGCGCTTCGCTTACCGATGTCAAAAATGAGCTGAAAGAAGGCGGCGCAGTAGAATATTACGTGGGCGATTCAGGTTTGGAAATTACAGGGACTTACAGTGAAGTTGTTCCAAACGAAAAGCTGGCTTATTCATGGGTCTGGAATATGAGTGATGAAGGATCGGAAAGTGGTTATAAACTGGATATCACATTTTCCCCTGATGGTGAAGGCAGCAAATTGAAAGTTGTGCAGGAAGGATTTTCCGGTCCCGAATTTCTGAAACCCCATGAAGAAGGCTGGGAAAAGGGCCTGAACGATCTGGAATCGTATCTTTCTTCCGACACCGGGAAAACGGACTCGGACGCACAAAACTCCGGCGAGGTGAATGTTAATGATCAGTCTGATAATGCTGGTCAGGATGCAACTGCCCAGGATAATGTTAAAAGTGCAGAAAACATGACCGACCGTTCCGGCGGCTATAATGAAGATCCCGACCAAGTAAAAGTAGGCGGTGGGTGATCGAATCCTGTCAAAAAACTGTTCTGCAATAAACGGCACGGAATTGTTGCTGTGTATTTGCAACATTAAAATCGGAATATATGAGTACTGAAAAAGCCATTTTGGCAGGTGGTTGCTTCTGGGGAGTAGAAGAACTTTTCAGACAGCAGCCAGGCGTTATTTCAACAGTGGTAGGATATACGGGCGGCGACGTTCCTAATGCGACTTACCGGAATCATGGAACGCATGCGGAAGGAATCGAGATCGTATACGATCCTGAAAAACTAAGTTATCGCGCGCTTCTTGAATATTTTTTCCTGATCCACGATCCGACCACAAAGAATAGGCAGGGCAATGACATAGGGACTTCTTATCGATCAGCTATTTTTTACCTGGACGAAACGCAACGGGAAGTTGCCGAAACGTTGATCGCCGAAATGGAGGCATCGGGCATCTGGCCTGGAAAAATCGTGACGGAAGTTGTTCCTGCGGGTGATTTTTGGAATGCAGAAGAAGAACATCAGGATTACCTGCAAAAACATCCGGGAGGATATACCTGCCATTTTGAAAGACCCAGTTGGAAACTGAGTTAATTTCAAAACCAATGATAGCCAAAAAAGAATGGCCTTGAATGTAAACATTCAAGGCCATTCTTTTTGGTATTAAAGTATTTCAAATCGGCAGAAGATCGCCTTTTGAATCTTCCATTTCTCCCACTTTCTGAATTACAAAAGCTGCTACAAGGCCTCCTAGCAAATACCAGGCAACCGTCATTACTTTCGTTTCAGTTGTTTTGGTAACAGGCTTGTCGCTCAACCCAAGTTTTTGTGTAAGACCAACAGCACCCAAGCCTGCAAAAAGACCATAACCCGCGCCGCGAAGCATCAAATGTTCTTTGGATCCTTTTCCAATCATGGCATAATACATGGCATTGCTCGCCAGGTCTGCCGCCAATGTCGTACCAAAAAGCGCCTTTCCGGTTGGAGCAGGTGCTCCCACCGCATGCAAAGATTTGGTTAACGCTTCTTCCCCTACCTTATCAATCCTGGGTGCTTTTGGTGACATTCTCTTGGCTACTTCATGAATAATATTGAGGACCAGGGCACCGGCCAGTCCACCAGCAAGACTTTTGATTTCAGGTTTCATGTTACTTATCGTTGTTGATCAATAAATGATTTATCTAAAAACCGTTCCAGCGAGTCAAGCAGGCCATTATTTACTGGTAAGAAACCCGGTAGATTACGCCATTGGTATCATCAGAAAATAGCAGCGCGCCATCTTTATGAACCGTAACTCCCACCAGGCGACCGAAATGCGCTTTGTTGTTGTTCACGATAAAGCCTGTCACGAAGTCGTCAAATCTTACGGGTTTCCCATTTTCGAAATGCATCCTTACGATCTTATACCCTACTGGCTCACTTCTGTTCCAGGAGCCGCGCATGGCAACAAACGCATCATTTTTATACTCATCCGGGAACATAGCACCTGAATAAAACGCCATGGCCATCGGCGCTGAATGTGCCTGATAAGTCAGTGCGGGAAGCGTGGTTTTTTGAAGGTATTGCTTGTAAGTCGTATCCCCCTTCGGGCGATCGCCGGGGTTGTATTTGCCTTCACCGTAAATATACGGCCAGCCGTAATCCGCTCCCTGCGCGATCTGGTTCACCTCTTCCTTCTGCTCATCATCTCCAAGCCAGTCGATGCCGTGGTCCATTCCCCAAAGCGCGTTGGTTTCGGGATGCCAGGCATAACCGATTGTATTACGAAGTCCTTTTGCAAATATTTTTCTGTTCGAGCCATCTTCCTCCGCTCTCAACATGGTTGCGTTTTCGGGATTTGGTTCGGGACAAGAGTTACAGGTGCTGCCGACTGAAATGTACATTTTGTTATCAGGACCAAACGCAATCGTCCGGTTGGGATGCTGGCCTCCGTCGGGCAGATCGTCAATCAGGATTTTGGGAACTCCCAGTGTTCCGTCGCCATTCACATCAGCAACATATACTTCTCTAACTGCCACAATGTACATTTTGCCCTTGTGCAATGAGAGTCCGTGTGCCTGCTTAATGGTAGCGACTGTTTTTACACCGTCCGAAACACCGTCATTGTTGGCATCTGTCAGCAACATCACAATCCCCGCTTCGCGATCGGATGCATAAATGTGCCCGTTCGCATCAGCAACCAAAATCCTTGGTTTGCCAACGCCGTCAGCAAATTTGTTGATCTTAAACCCTGCGGGAACACGAAGCTGGGCAATGTTCGCATCGGTCGCGCCTTGTACGGCTGGATAAAATACGTAACCTTCAATCTGTGTTGACGTCGGTTCTTCGTCTGTTTCCGGGATGATCGAATCCCATAAGCTATCGCCGTCTTTGCAGCTGACAACCAGCGATGCCAGCATTATTGTCAGGACTGTCCCGAGCCTGAATGCTTTTAAAAATGGATAATCTTTCTTCATGATCTTTTAGTTTTGAATTGATGACCGGTTTTCTGCGGTGGGGTTAACAATTATCGTACCCGACGAAACCGCACCAGCTATCAATCCAAAACTTTTATCCTGAAAAAAAGAATATCACAGCACCATCTTATTCACTCCGCAAACTTTTGACCGGGTTCATCAATGCTGCCTTAATGCTCTGGAAACTGACGGTCAGCAATGCAATGGAGGCGGCGATTAACCCGGCTAGTACAAACACCCACCAATCCATGGTCGTTTGATAAGCAAAATCCTGTAACCAGCTGTCCATTGCATACCAGGCAATGGGAGACGCCACAACGATGGCAATAAGTATTAATTTAAGAAAATCCTGTGAGAGCAATGCCACTACGCCGGTTACAGTTGCTCCAAGCACTTTTCGTACGCCGATTTCTTTTTTCCGCTGTTCGGCCATGAATGCAGATAAGCCGTAAAGTCCAAGACACGAGATGAAAATGGCCAGTCCGGCAAAAAGATTGAAAATGCTGCCCATTTGCTTCTCGCTCTGATACAGGTTGTCGAGGTCTTTATCCAGAAAACCATAGGTGAAGGGATAGGCCGGATTGAGTTGCTGACTGATCTTTCCCAGCTCGCTGATGGCCGCTTCCGTGCTGCCCGGCTTTGTACGGACCACAACCACGCCTCCCCATTTATTCAGCCGCAGTATCAGCGGTTCCATCGCGTATTGAAGCGATTTGAAATGAAAGTCTTTCACAACCCCGATAATCGTTCCCTTCTCGTCTGACATCGCAAGATTCTTCCCGACAGCGTTCTGAATGTTCATGCCCATGATCTGCATGGCTTTTTCATTGATCACATAATTGGCACTGTCACTTTTGAATTCGCTGGAAAAACTACGTCCTGCCAGGATTTTGGTTTTAAAAACCGATGTAAAATTTTCATCAACATTCAATGATGGAATGACGATCTGGTTGTTCGCAGTCTGCCCATCCCACACAACATCTGTCGAGCCGGAAATAAGCGCCGTCGGGAGGTCCGAAATAATTGAAAAATTTTCTGTCATGGGATTCTGGGCTAATGTGGTTTTTAATGCTTGTTGCTTTGCCCAGATGTCGCCCGTCATCGGCATGTAAAGGAGACTTGATTTGTCAAAACCAAGATTACGGTTTTTGATAAAATTCAATTGTTTGTAAACCACAGCGGTGCCGACCAGCAGCACAATCGCCACGACGAACTGTGTCACGACAAGCCCATTCCTGAACAGCAAATTCCCCCCGGCGACCCTCATTTTCCCTTTCAGCACTTTTACAGGCGCAAACCCTGACAGGAAAAGCGCAGGATAACTTCCGGCAATCAGACCGGTAAGAATGGCGATACCCGCCAGGCTCACCAACAATTTCCCATCCGTTAAATGAATGCCCAATTCCTTTCCGGTAAGATTTTTGAAAACCGGTAGAATAATGAAAACAATGCCGATGGCGATAAAAAGAGAGAGAAACGAGAAGATCAGAGACTCTCCCAAAAACTGAATAATGAGCTGATAACGACCTGCGCCTACAACCTTCCGCAATCCAACTTCCTTCGATCTGCGTTCGGAACGTGCCGTTGCCAGATTCATGAAGTTGATGCAGGCCACAGCCAAAATGAATAGGGCGACAACGAAAAATATATTGACATACTGCACATTACCATGTCCGGGCAAATCAATCTGCAAATTGGAGTATAAATGGATATCCTGTAATGGCTGCAACTGGAAATCAACTTTCAAGGTTTGGCCGCTGTCCTTACCGTGCGCAAAATGGATCTTGCTGATCTGTACACCTAATTTTTGCAAACCGGAAGGCGTAATGTCGGTGTTTTCAGTCAGTTTGAAATAGGTATAAAAGTTAAAATTCCCCCAAACGTCGTTCTGCAAATCCCAGTCGGTTTTGGCCAGGGTTGCCATTGGGATAATGAAGTCGAATTGCAAATGTGAATTGGCAGGTGCATTGGCCAGAATGCCTGCAATGGTAAAATTTTCCTTATTGTTGATGCGGATGATCTGACCCAAGGCCTCCCCGTTTCCGTAATATTTTTTAGCCATCTCCTCCGTGATCAGCAGTGCACCTGGGTCTTTCAATGCAGTTGCGGCATTTCCTTTTAACAAGGGGAAAGAAAATACTTGCAGGAAATTAGAATCCGCGAAAAAGACACGTTTTTCCTGAAATTTCTTGTCACCTGCTTCCATCAGGTTGGTAACCGGCTTGCTGACCCTTACAGCAGTCTCAATCTGAGGCATTTGCGCCCGCAACCCTCCCGCCATTCCGGCAGGACTAACCGCCGCTTTGAAATCACCTGCCGCGCAGGTAAGCCTGACGAGACGGTTGGCGTGTGCATGAAAACGATCATAGCTAAGCTCATTTTGTACCCAAAGCAGGATGAGAATGCTGCATGCCATTCCGATGGAAAGTCCGGCAATGTTCAGGATGGAGTAAGCTTTTTGGCGAATAATGTTGCGCCAGGCGATTTTAAAGTAATTTTTTAACATGGCAGGGTTCAGTATAAATGGTTGTTCATAGTTGGTTTTACTTTGGCGCCGGCGAACAAATGGCGGCAGGACGGAAACTACATTCAGGACATAGCGCAGTATCGCCTGCGTTTTTCCGCTGCGACGGACCGAGTAAGCGTAAAGCTCGTCGAGATCTCCTTCCACTTCTTCGAGCGTGTTGTGCGGGTGCAGCCAGCGAAGCAAAACTTTCGCCCAATGTGGAGGCTGTGGTGCATTCATAAGCCGATTGTTTTTAACGCGCCGTCCGGCATCAGATGCCAGAGCTTGTTGCGCAGCTGCTGAATGTCCTGCAGCGCGCGGCTTCCCAAGGCTGTAACTTTGAACAGCCGTTTCCTCCTCCCGCCCCGCTCCGTAGTTGCTCCACCCAGTTCGGAGGTTACGAACCCCTTTTCTTCCAGCCGGATCAGTGTATTGTGGACCGCGCCGAATGTAACGACGCGGCCGGTATGCTCTTCAATTTCCTGGCTGACCGTCACGCCATAAGCCTGGCCATCCAGAATCACGATCATAAGCAACACCAGTTCTTCAAACTCTCCCAAATATGTTCGGCGCATACACCCGCATCATTAGTTTACATTTTATAGTACAAATACGTGCCAGTGACCAAAAACGTGCTTAGCACTTCGTAGCGAGCCTTTTTTAATTATTCCAAATCATTTTTTTGTCCGCAGAAGAACGGATCGTGTCCGATTATGAACAGTGGAAAGCGCGGGGGTTTGCCAGTGGCAATCTAGCCTCCTATCTTCTTCATTACATGTTCCTTATAAAAATCTCCTATTGGAATGACAGCATGATCAATAAAAATCCGCTGGCGTTCGATAAAATGAATCTTGGTGAGGGCCACGAGGTAGGATTTGTGTACGCGCATGAAATAGGCTTCGGGGAGGCTCTCTTCAAATTTAGCCAGGGTCGTCAGCGTGAGTAATTTTTCGGAACGCGTGACGACGGTCGTGTAATCTTTACCGCCTTGCAGGTAAAGCAGATCCTGATGATCCACCTTGACAAGCTTATGCTCAGTTTTTATAAAAATGACTCCAAAATCAGTTTTCGTAGGATTTTCCAATGCAATGTTGGAAACACCGGCTGCTTCATTTGTTATAAATAACCTTTGCATTTTCTGAACCGAGCGCAGGAAACGGTCAAACGATATGGGTTTCAGCAGATAATCGATCACGTCATAGTCGTATCCTTCCAACGCATATTGCGTGTAGGCCGTGGTTAAAACCACTTTTGATTGGCCCGCCAATTGTTTCAAAAACTGCATCCCGGTCAAATCGGGCATTTGAATATCCAGGAAAATAAGGTTAATATGTTGATTTTGAGCGACAATAAGCCCTTCCACAGCATTTGTTGTGGTCATGACAAGATCCAGTTGCTTCATCTTATGCGCATGGCTTTCGATCACCCGCAATGCCATGGGTTCGTCATCAATCGCTATGGCTCTTATTACCTGTCCGTTCACTGTTCTGAGCGTTAACCCGGGTTAAATTTAATCTGCCTTTACCGCGTTTACATTGATTTCCAGCAAAGTATGAAATTGATCTGCTTCCTGCCAGACCCGCAGCATATGTTTGCCGGGATAGAGCAATGCCAACCTCCTTTCCACATTTTTTAATCCTATTCCGCCAGCTGTATCTCGATTCTGAAACGTGATCTGATTACTTGTTTCGAAACGTAACGTTGAGCCTGATATTGACAGGCTGATATGCACCGGAAATGCCGGGTCTCGTAACTGGCCTTGCTTAAAAGCGTTTTCTACAAAGGTTATAAAGAGCAAGGGCGCTATCATAATGCCGTTTACATTTCCTTCCAACGTAAAGTGAACGTACGTTTCAGCGGGATAACGTAATTTTTCCAGTTCAATAAAGCCAGTAAGATATTCGATCTCGCGATCGACCGGAACAAGAGTTTCATTCGATTCATACAGCATATAACGCATCATCTCGCCTAGCCGCAGAATAACATCCGGTGTCCGCTCTGGTTCGGAGAGCGACAAACCGTACAGATTGTTCATCGTGTTGAAAAGAAAATGCGGGTTAAGCTGCGATTTTAGATAAGCCAGCTCCATAACCAGTTTCTCACGCCGCATGGATTCGTGGCGAAAATAATCATTGACGGTTTTAAGCAAAAAACACAAAAAGATCCCCAACGCACTGAAAAATACATTCTCTCCAAAATAATCCCAGATTCCAATCCCTCTGGGATATTGCCAGATATCGAAAAAAGGTCCGAGAAAAAGCTGCTCAACGATGTAGCGGACCATCACATCCATTGCAATAAGTATCATGAGCGCCAACACGGCCAAGCCATATTGATGGTGCTGGAAAAGACGATCAAAAACCCAGAGGCTGAAATAGCACATCAGAATGGTTCGTCCATAACCTACCGGCGTGAAAGGATCGGTAAGATCTGCCAGGAAAAGCGGCATTCGCAGATTTCCTTCTGCCGCATCCCACAAACGACATCACTTTTGTGTAAACAAAAAAGCTAATCATATGTATAATTTCAAATTACTCAGGCTGCTAGCCCTTGCCTTTTCCCTTTGTACCCCAACATTTGCCTGCACAGTATTCACAGCATCCGATGGCAGAACCACACTGGTCGGTAACAATGAAGATTCCAGTCCTTCCCTGAAAACATTTTTATGGTTTTACCCTGGCAAAAAGCAAAAGAACGGGTTTGTAACCTGGGGTGTAAAGGAAAAGCTCCCGGAAGGCGGCATGAATGACAAAGGGTTATTTTGGGATGCAGCCGCGCTTATGCAGGAAATCCCGATCAAGCGTGATGCTGCTAAGCCCGATTTTGAAGGATATTTTGTCAATAAAGCACTGGCAGAATGTGCCACAGTGGACGAAGTAATCCGTCTGGTGAAGCGGTTTAACCTGGTTTGGCAGGAGCGCGCACAGGTTTTGGTGGCAGATGCAAGTGGCGATTACGCCCTGATTCACGCTAACTACATCATTCGCAAATCGGACCAGCGCAGGAATTACCAGGCCGTTACCAATTTCAGTTTACAGTATGGAACAGCCAACCAGGAGCCCTGCCAACGTTACAATACGGCCGAAATGTTGCTAGGGAAAAATTTGGTTTCGGTTCCGCTTTTTAAAGAAATCTTGTCCAAGACTGCGCAACGTGCGATTGACAATGCAACGATCTATTCGCAAATTGCCGATTTAAAAAATGGTCGGTTTTATCTTTATCAGCATCACAATTTCGAAGAAGAACTCGTCATTTCCCTGGCGTATGAGCTAAAAAAAGGGAAGCATCAAACGGAGATCAAAAAGCTCTTCAAGGCTGACAGGAAAATCTCCGGCACCCGGTCCTGACTTTTTAAAACACTTTTGCCAATTGACGCAACGCACCCGCATATTTGTCATAATCGGCACCTGCTTGTTTCCCGGATTTCTTTCAACTTTGCAACATACTAATTCACTAAAAAAAACCAAAAACGATTATGGAAACCGCAGCTCAAAAAATCACCGTCGAAACAACTATTAATGCGCCTGTTGCGAAAGTCTGGGAACATTTTAATGCACCTGAACACATTACGCAATGGTGTTTTGCATCGGACGACTGGCATGCGCCGTCGGCAGAAAATGATGTCCGCACCGGCGGCAAATTCAGGACCACCATGGCTGCAAAAGACGGCAGTTTCAGTTTCGATTTTGGGGGAATTTATTCCAATGTAGTTCCGGAAAAGGTGATCGAATATGGTATGGAAGATGGTAGAACGGTGCAGGTAACCTTCACAGAACATGGCGACAGCACCACAGTAACGGAAATTTTTGATGCTGAACAAACCAACCCGGCAGATATGCAGCGGGATGGCTGGCAGGCGATCCTCAATAATTTCAAGAAACACGTGGAAGCGAATTGAATTTATTTTGCCCGCACAATAATGTATTCAGAATCAAAGATTTTGGAACAATTATTGTAGACTTCTGCAAAACATTCACTCATTATGGAAAACGTGAAAGCGATTGTTAAGCAGGTGATCAAAATCTGGCGTCTTTACAAAACGCAGCAGAAAATGTTGACCGTGACCATGGGGCAGGAAATTCCGTTTTCGCTAAGAAAGTTGCTAAGCCAGGATTATATGGTTTGTTCCTTGTTCAAAAAGGAAATGGCCAACTTCTACGATGCGCTCAAATGCCACATGCGGGATGCCTGTATCCTGGATTCAGACAGCAAACCGATCACGATCGACAACCGGCACGGTAACTTTGATCTGGCATTGGCCGAGATCATTGCCGTGCATCATAAAATCATAGCCGAGTACGATGTCCTGCTGGAACTGGCAGAAAATTCAGACCTTAATACGTCACCATTGAAGCAGCACCGGAAGCAGATGGCTTTTATGATCGATGAAATAGAAGCCCAGTCGAATGGTGCGCCGGCAGGAGAAGAGACCATGTTGCTTTAAAGCAGCATGGTCTTTTCCATTTATACACCTTTCTATTTTGTAACGATCTCAACCTCTCCCCCGTTTTTGAACAGGTCGTGGGGAATAAAATAGCCTTTATTTTCCTTTCCGTTAACACTAATAGCCGTGATCGCCCGGCCACTGCCCGGCTTTTTAATGGTAATCATTTTCCCGTTGCTTGTACGCCATTTCACTTCGATTACAATATGGATTTAGGCTAATTTTCTTTGAATAGCTGGCTTGTAAAGGTAAGTCTGAATTCGTTTTCCGCATCGGGCCGGCTATCCTTTTAAGTCTTTTGGCAAAAATCCGAATTTACGCTTGAATGCGGCTGTGAAATGTTGCGGATTTTTATATCCTGCCAATGCGGCTATTTCAGCAATAGAAGCTGCATCACTTCTGTCCTGGATTCTTTGCCGGGCTTCTTCGAGACGGATATCTGTAATAAACCCAAAAATGGTCGTTCCAAATAATTCTTTAAAACCTTCCTGCAATTTGGTGCGGTTAATGCCAGCGGTTTTGGAAAGCTCTTCAATGGAATGAGGATTATGAATATTTGCAAGCAAAAGCGCCCTTACCTCGTTCAATTTATCAATGTCCATTTTCTTTAAGACCTTCTTTTCCGCCGGCAACGCGTTGATCTGACTGATCTGCAAGGTGAGCAGCTCAACGACTTTTGCTTCAATAAACAGTCTTCGCAATGTGCCTGAGAGGCTGCATTCCTCGATTTGTGCCAGGATTTGCTTCATAGGACGTGTAATCGGAAAGCTCCGGTTACCCATGATCGCAGGCAGATTTATTTCAATGTTTTTGCCAAAATCGCGTAGGATTTCAAGATCATTATGAAGAACGCGTTTCAGGAAATCGAGCGAAAGCTCAATCTCAATGCTGTCCGGACCAGACTGTTTCAGAAGATTCGCCTTGCTGTGTGATCCGGGATAAAATAGCAGGGAATGTGAGCCGCAGCTTTCGAAATGCATTCGCAGATAAGGGAAATCGCTTTCCGATGTGTGTGTAAGATCATTTTCTAAAAAAATTTTCATCCGAAACTCCTGCTTTTAGCGTCATTAAAAGTGCAGATGGCGTTAACCGCCCGAGTCAACCCACCCGTAGCTTTGCACTTATTTTTAAACAGTCTTAATTAACAAATTTATACACAGTTGACAAAATCTCTCCCAGTCCTTCCACTTTTATTTATAATGCTGCTTTTTATGCGGTTGCCAGCGGCTGGTCAGGGAACCACTATCATTTCCGGAATTGTGCAGGACGGCCAGGGAAATCCTTTACCCGGCGCCTCTGTAACTGTGATGAATACAGTTAACGGCACGCTAACCGACAGCCTTGGCGCATTCCGGATTACAGCGCCTGCTATGGAGTCGTATAAACTTGACATACAACACATTGGCTTTAAAAAACTAACGCGCACTATTGCCCGGAAAGACATCAGAAAAGGCAGTATTACTTTCACATTGCTCGACGACCAAACCCAGCTTTCGGAGGTGCAGGTGATGGGGCAATCCGAAACGCAGCAAGCAAAACTGCAACCGATCAAAGCCGAGGTGATCAATACCAAAGCAGTTCAGCAGCAACCTTCATCATTGGTTGAACTCATGAACCGCTCGGCGGGGATCCGCATTCGGCAGACGGGCGGACTAGGTTCCAATTCCGGAATCATGATGAATGGTTTTCAGGACCGCGCTATTAAAAATTTCCGTGACGGCATTCCGCTCGATTATCTGGGCGCAGGATACAACATTTCGCTCGTGCCGGTGAATATGCTCGAACGCGTGGAAGTGTATAAAGGCGTACTACCGACTGCGTTAGGCGCAGACGCGTTGGGCGGGGCGGTGAATATGGTTACCAAAAAGTCGCTTTACCGTTATGCGGAAGCATCTTATGAAATTGCCTCCTTTAACACCCACCGGGCATCATTAAACGCATTATACAGCGACACGACCCGCCACTTTTTCGTGGGTGCAGACGCATTTCTAAACCGCTCCGATAACAATTATAAAGTGGATGTCACTGTTACAGACCAGGAAACAGCTGCACGTACGCCGGCCACAGTGCGTTTGTTCCACAATCAGTTTACCAACTATTATACAGAAGGTTACGCAGGATTGACCAATCTGCGCTGGGTCGATGAGCTTCGTGTTGGTGTGACGTGGTTTCACATTAACAGGCAGAATCAATATGGCGCAAGCATGTCGCAGCCATTTGGCGCGTCGGTTAGCAGGCAGCATTCGGTGATTCCCACGCTTCGCTATCGCAAGAAGTTTGGCCGGCTCGGGATTGATCAGTTCCTCACCGCCAGCAACATTCATACTGCGCAAGTCGACACAGCAAGAGGCACTTACGACTGGTATGGCAGGTTTATTCCCAGTCCTTCCCGCCTGGGAGAAATTTCCATGCAGGGAAGTTTGTCCGACATAAAATTCTCCTATTTCACCTCACGGACCCATTTGAGCTATCAGGCTGCGGAAAATCATCTTGTGGAATTTAATGTGGTTTCTACGAACATTGGTCGCACCGGGACCGACCCGATGGGGTTAACATTGCCTGGGACGGGTGAAGTGGATTTGTCTGTGGTGAAGAAAGACGGTGTTGAATATCAGGCAGTAGGCCAGCATACCATCGCTGCGAAAGAAGGGAAATTATTCGTTGGGATCACGTACGGCACCAAGAAGGATGGCGGTTATGGCGATGACGTTTTCAATGCAGTCGAATTTGCGGTGGTGGATCTGGCGACAGATAAATATGAGAAAACGATCAAATATGATGGTTTGAAGAGCATCGGCTGGGGATCATCGGGAAACAAAATGTGGTCAATCGGAGATGATGGTGCTTTATATCTTTATAGCACGGGACTGGGAAATTCTGCGTTTTCGAATCCGTCCATCATCCGTATCAAAAAGGGCGAAACCGATTTTGACAAAACCTGGGTATATTCTACAAAAGCGCTGAAAGCGGGAAACTCCATTGCAACAGCATTGGTAAAAGGTGGAAAATTATATTTTGAAATGGCTACGGTGCCGCTTAAAACAGACTATTCCAATCTTACCGCAAGTATTTTTGAATACTATACTTACGATATGACTTCAAAACAGATTACCAAAATTGAAGGAATGCCGCTGCATGATTATGCATATGCCAATGAACAGGCCATCACTGAAATTGATGGCAAAGTTTACCTGTGGGTCCGGAACGGCACGGTAACAACCAGCGGCACCACCACCGTAACCACCGTGAATGAGGATGGATATTATGTTGTAGACGGCAACAAAGCAACCTCTGTGTTCAAAGTTGCTCATGACGGATCCATTCAAGGATTTGCAAAACTGAGTGAATAATTAATCAACCAAAACAGCATTCAACAATATGAGCTCTGTCAAAAAAATCCAGACCTGGTTCCAGATCCACAAATGGACGAGCCTGATATGCACGGCATTTTTGCTTATGCTTTGCCTTACCGGTCTTCCGCTGATCTTCCATGAAGAAATCGAAGAGCTGGAAGGCAAGCCGCACATGGCGAAACAAGTGCCCGCAGGAACGCCCAAGGCCAGCCTGGACAAACTGGTAGAAACGGCATTGGCCACTTATCCGAAAAAGGTGATCCGTTACGTCTACTGGGATGAACATGAGCCAAACACCACGGCATTCAGTCTTTCGGATTCCATCAACGCGGCGCCAGATAATTACACAACGGTGATCGTGGATGACCATACGGCTGAGGTTTTGGAAACACCCAATTACCAGGAAGGTTTCATGTATATCATGTTCCAGCTGCACGTGGATATGTTTATGGGAATCGGCGGCAAATTATTCCTCGGCGTAATGGGGTTGTTATTTATAGCAGCCATTGTCTCCGGCATCATGCTATACGGCCCGATCATGAAACGGTTTGATTTCGGTATGATCCGGACGGCGCGCTCTACCCGGCTCAAATGGCTTGACCTGCATAACTTACTCGGCGTTGTGACCATCGTATGGGGAGTTGTTGTAGGCTTTACGGGTGTTATTAACACTGCCTCGGAAATCGTCCTGGGCCTTTGGCAGCAGGGTCAGCTTGCAGAAATGACGGCGCCTTACATCAATGCATCACCCTTGTCAGGAAAATTAAGTTCTGTTGATCAGGCTGTTACATTAACCAAACAGGCAGCCCCCGGCATGGAACCGTCCCTGATCGCTTATCCCGGAACTCCGTTTTCAAGCAAACACCATTATGCAGTTTTTGTGAAAGGAAATACACCATTGACGAAGCGCATTATTAAGCCAGCACTGATCGATGCTAAAAAGGGAGTGCTGACGGACCTGCGCGATATGCCATGGTTTGTAAATGCCCTGTTCATTTCCCAGCCACTGCATTTTGGGGATTATGGCGGACTGCCGCTTAAAATCATCTGGGCGTTGTTTGATATCGCCACCATTGTGATCCTGGGCAGCGGCTTGTACTTATGGTTTGCACGAAATATAGCCACTAAAGCGCACATCAAAAGGCTGGACAAAAATGATACTGAAATCCTGACAGTTCAGGCGCATAGTGAAAATGTTTAACTTCAAACGTACCGGATTATGGTAAAAAGTGTTTTCTGGAAAGTCTGGGGACTTCCCATCATTATCGGAATTTTATCTGCAATAGGACTTTTATCGGCGCTTACCGGAGACGGTTTGTACGATTTGCTTTCCTGGCTTACTCTGGGCATTCCGGTGGTTCTGGCAGTTTGGTATTTGGTAAAACCAAAGAAAAACCCAACCATAGGCCGGGCTAAATAAATGTTGTTCTGGCTGAAATTAGTCGAATAGACTCCGCTATATTCTTGCGGGGTCTATTTGCTTTATATGGTGTTAAAATAAGCTTGCGTAATCTTTGGGCATTGCCGTAAGTTCTTTGATCAGGATGTCGCGATAGAATACTTCTGCGGCCTCACTTTGCAGCTGGATTTTCCCGCTGGTCATCGGCACATTCTTACCGTCCGGTGTAATGTAACGCGAATTATTGAGCACCATAACCACGTGGCCGTTAACGATATGCAAACTTTTTCCTTCAAAGCAAATCAGTTCAAGCGTCGTCCATTCGCCAGCGGGACTTTCGTGGTTTTCAGAGCGCATGCAATAGTAATCGCTTCCTGTTTTGAATGTACCAAAGGGTTGTTTATGATCCGCAACCCGGTTCATTACGCCTTCCGAGGGAAAAGATCGAATATCGATGGCCGAATTGGCCTGGCACCAAAAATCTCCCATATGCCCTTCCATAATCTGGAATTCCTGGGAAAGCATCCATGAGCGCCAGTATTCAGCACCTGCTTCGCCATTGGAATGATATAAAATACCCGAGTCGCGGAGCTTGTCTTTTCGCGGCTCATATTTTTTCTCGCCCCACTTCATTTGCAGTTTGAGATGATAATTTTTGTAGGATTTTTTGGTAAACAAACAGCCGTAAGTCTCGCCGCTTACGTGTAATACCGGGGATCCGGACGTATTATCTACTGAGAAAACCCTCCCGTTATCTTTGTTATAGCCAATGGGCGCAATGGGTTTTCCGCTCGCATCAGTTGGTACTTTTCCATTATAACCGGGCTTGTGATTGTAGCTCAGATAATTTTCCCACTGAGAAAGGTCTTTATCGAGCATCGGGGTCCACTCGTCTGCATTACGCATGGAAAACAGAGTGCATATCGCGATTATCGCTGTTAATGTGAGTAGTAAAGGTCTCATAATTTGATGTCGTCTGAGCGGTTGATTGGTTTTATAGACACAAATTTAAAAACGACCCCGCCGATCCTATTGTAAAAATCCATTGTTAATTGGTATGTTTATGGTATTCTTAAAACCCCATGAAACGCTACGTCCTTCATTCACCATTCAGCATTTATCATTTCGAGGCCGAAACCTGGACGCACTCGGTACATAAGCATACGTATTTTGAAATTATTTTTATATTGAAAGGAAATGGTGTTCACCATATCAATGGCAATGCGTTCCAATATGCCGAAGGAGATGTTTTTCTGCTTGGCCCGGAGGATTTTCATCATTTCGATATTCAGGAACCGACGGAATTCAGCTTTGTCCGTTTCAATGAATCTATTCAGAAGCAGCTGCCTGGCGATAAGGAGCGCCCCTGGCAGCCGGTGATCCGGAATTTGCTGAACACCTCATCGCAAAGCCGCGGATCAATTGTTACGGATAAGCAGGAGAAACAGAAGCTGCACCATTTACTGGCGGTCCTGGAAACAGAATCAGCCAATGACCAGTCGCAGTATTTTGAGATCATCCGCGATAGTCTCATGCGCAGCATGCTCGTTATCCTGGCACGCAACCTGTTCAGTCAGACGCCCGGAAAGCCCGTTACGAAGGATTCGATAGAAGCGATTTTAATGTATATCCGGCAGCACATTTACCGTCCCGAAGAACTCACTATTGAACATCTGGCCGAAACTTTCCATTATGCACCTGCCTATATCAGCCTCTTTTTCAAGAAGCAAACCGGCGAATCTTTAAAACAATACATTATCAAGCACAGGATCAAACTCATAGAAGCGCGCCTGCTGTACAGCCAGCTTACCCTGAGTGAAATTGCTGACGAGTTCAGCTATACGGACGAAAGCCATCTTTGTAAACAGTTCCGAAAATACACCGGCGCTACGCCGACTGCTTTCCGGATGCGGATGTGAAATAATGCTGCCGTTCAGGTGAATTTGATTTTTTTCACGGCAAATGCAGTCATGCGCAGCAAAAGCCAGCCATGCTTGAAGCGGGAGATATTCGTCTCACCATATGTGCGGGCGCGGTAACGGATCGGGATCTCGACAAATTTTAGGTTTAACTTGGCAGCACCGAAAATCAGGTCGAAATCGCCGAACGGATCAAAATCCCCGAAATAAGCCCTGTTAGCGGCTAGTTTCAAATAATTTTCCCTTGAAATCACTTTGGTACCACACAATGTATCCTTCAAGTTCTGGCCCAAAAGCCATGAAAATGCAAGGCTGAAAAACTTGTTACCCAGGAGGTTCAGGAAACGCATTGCCTCCTTTTCCATAGGATACACCAGCCGTGAACCATTGATATATTCCCCTTTCCCCGATGCAATGGCATTGAAAAACTTGGGAAGTTCCTCGGGCGCCACGGTCATATCGGCATCCAGGATCATCAGAATATCCCCGCTCGCCACGCTATAACCCTTCCTGACTGCGTCTCCCTTGCCTTTGCCCGTTTGCTGCGCCCATTTAATGTCCCTGAATCCGCTATAATGAGCGCCCAACCGCTCGATTTCAGGCCAGGTTTGGTCCGTGGAATTGCCTTCTATAAAAATCAGTTCTGTATGACGCCCCATCTCGGGTGTGCGCTGCATGAGGGCTTCAATGTTGCCTTTTTCGTTGCGGGCAGGAATAATAACGCTTACGCTCATCTCCCCGGCAGGCTTTACGGGCACGCGCTTGCTCCTGGCCACCAGGCAAGTAATCAGTCCCAGGGCATTAATGATGGGCAGATTTGCTACATACCGGTTCAGGAAATCGGATAGAAAGGGAATGTATTTGGGAAAGATCATCTTCTTGTCGTGGCTGATCAGATCGAAATCCGAGAGATTGAGGAGCGAGATAATGTCACTGATATCTAGCCAGTTCTGACGTTTCTGGGGCATTTTCAGACCAAGCTTTTCTGCAAGGTTCAGCAATGGCCTCCATATGAAATTGGTGGAGGTGATCACCAGGCGGGTTTGCGGAGTGAATACTTTGTGAACTGCTTCAAACACCATCTGAACGTCCCTGAAACTTCCTATTGTATCACTGATGATCACGTAATCGAAGGTTTCGTCCAACGATAAATGTTCCGCACCCATTTCCAGATAGGTGTTGCCCGGGCGATGGATTCTGGCAAAACGGATCATTTCGCCCGAGATGTCAATGCCGACGCCCCTTGCCGGCCGCAGTTGTTCCAGCAGATAGCCTGTGCCGCAACCAATTTCCAGCACGGAGGATCCTTCCGGCACAATGAATTTTAATTGCTTTACCAAAGTCCGATGGTAATACGCGTTTTTCCTGATCCATTTTTCTCTTGTCTCCCCTGTCATTTGAAGTGCAGTTTATACCAGCCGGGATCGGCCAGAATCAAAAGATGCTCATTGGGAATAATTCGGTAATCACTGCCAGGGAATGTGCGGTAAAAGCCGCTTTTGACCAAATCCCTTTCGTAGACATAAAGAAGGGGTTTGCCAAGCACATGCAGCGGGTATTTTCCGCCGTAATCCCAGAAGCTTGGATAAACATTTTCGAAATAGCGTATGTGCTGAAACGGAACGATCACCTCCGAGCCGGGCGGCAGCTTTCCTGCCAGATCATGCAGTTCATTGGCAATGCCTTCCGGGTAAGGATCCAGTCCGAGGCACGTTTTGATCAAATAAGATACATGGGCACTTAACCGGGAAGGCCTGGACTCGAATGTGAAATGATGCGCAACCAAAAACGGCGCCATAACAAACTGCAAAACGCAGCCCGCCAGCGTCCAGGACATTGCATTTTGACCTCTTAACATGCCTGACAGCGTGAACCGGTGACTCAGAAACAGGAAAGCCCCAAACATGAAAGCCCACAGACCGCTTATCCTCGGCGGGTACGAGATCCCCGGATAAATGGTTGGAAAGTAATATAGCGACTCCACAGCAAACATCACAAACAAAACCAAATAGCAACCTGCCAACAACCCGAAAATGAGACGCTTACGCGCAAATGTACGAAGCCAAGGGATAAAAGGAATCAGTCCCAAACCAAAAGTCAATAACCCGACCATGCCCGAAAACAGAACATAATAAACGAACGTCATGTTAAATTCAACCTTTGCAAACGCCTGGGCAAGACGGCTCGTTTGTGGTCCGTTTAAATGCGAAAGCCACCATAATCCAAGAGCAAACAATGTAAGAGAGATGCCGGTGATAGTCACATTTCTCCTGTTTAATAGATAGCTCAAAACCGGTTTGCCCGGATTGCGAAGGACCAGATCCACCACCGAGCAAAACAATAACAAACAGCAAATGAGCACAATAGCAGACTCTTTGACCAAAAATGCAAGTGACAGCCACACCAGGCTCATCCCCCACTTCCGTTGTCCCAGACTTAATGCGAGCAACGCGAGCAGCGGAATCAGGTATTGCTCGGGATGCCAGCCGAAATAATCCAGATACATGAAATACGCCATAGGCCCAAAAACGAAGCACACGGCCGTGAGCCAGGAGGCACGGCTTTCCAACGCATTAAAGTCCGGGAGACTTCGATAATATTTCCAGAAAAAGAAGCCAACCAGACATACATAGGCCATAAAAAGCCCATAAACGCCCATCGGTTTGGTAAAAATGCCTGCCAGGGGAATGAGATAATAGTTATGCTGCAGCGCATGGTTTCCGTAGATCGTATCAAACAGCAATGGCCGGCCCTCCAACCAGCCCCGGCTCAATTGCAGGATCACCATGCCGTCGGGATACTGCTCAGGGCTTGTTTGAAATTGGAACACTTTGAGTAAATACCACAAAATACAGCCCGCAATGGGAAGCATAATGAGGAACGCATTGGTATATCGGCTCATAGGTATGCTTAAAAGGTCGATTATCAAGCACTAATACTCCCAATCCTTTTTATACTTTTTAATAGTTTTTAGCATTTCTTTCAAGTTGAGCGTCCGGGTGCCCGATACCTTTGTCAACAGAAAATTAAAACAAGTTCAACCAATTTAGTTATGAAACCTTATCAATTGAAAACAAAGATCAGAAATGCAGCCATATTTGCCTGCATCGCACTCATGTCCGCATGCAACGACAGTGACGAACCGGAAACACCTTCGCCATCGCTCAACTTTACGGAAGTGAAAGGCAGCGGGGACATTACCTCGCAGATTGCGGCTTTCAGGACATTACTCGGAGACCAACTGAACACCACACCAAACCAGAACGCCGGACGCAGGGAGATTAACTGGGATGCTGTGCCTGACAATCAAACCAATACAGACAATTTCCCTGGCGATTTTTTTAATAGCACAGATCCCGCCGTTGCTGCCGGCAGAAAGCGCGGCGCTATTTTCTCTACTCCGGGCAAAGGATTAAGGATCAGCGACAAGGATTTTAGCGACCTGGTTTCCAGTTATGGCGAGCAGTTCAGCTCATTCAGTCCTGCCCGCACATTCGCAGCGGTAGGAAGCAACAAAATGGACGTGACTTTCAAAGTTCCGGGCACAGCTACCAACGCGTTTGTGAAGGGTTTCGGCGTCGTATTATCGGATGTAGACCAGGCCAATTCGACTACGCTTGAATTCTTTGAAGGAGACAAAAGTCTGGGCAAATTCAAAGCGCCTATCCGCAAGGATGCCAACGGATTTTCGTTCCTTGGCGTCGTTTTCCCCGACAGCAAGATCACAAGAGTGACCATTACCACCGGCTCAGCGGCGATCAGCAACAAATATGCCGACAATGTTGAAAATGACCTGGTGATCATGGACGATTTCTTTTACAGCGAGCCCTTGGCGCAGTAACCGAAAACCGATAATTGAAAGCAAAAAGCCGTCAGATCTGTGGACCTGGCGGCTTTTTGCTTGGATTATCATTTTACTTAACAGATGATTCTTTCTGGTTTTGCGGGAAAAGCGCTTTGGCCATTTCTAAATGGTGCTTCAAGGCAGGGATTTTGGAATCCGCCCACTTTTTAAAATCGGGATCTTTTCCTTCGTTGGATTCTGATTGAAACAAGCCGATCGTTTCTTCGTGAGAAGCAATCATCATATTCATGTAAAGCATATCAAACTGCTCGCCGGATTGCGCATTCAGGCTGTCGTACATTTGCTGCTTGGCAGTGCTGAGCTGCGTTGGAATGCTCACTTGCTTTTTGCCTGCGAGCGCTTTCAGCTCACTATTAACCTTCGTATGGTCTTTAATCATCGACTTGCCAAAGTCCTTGCACTTCGCAGCAGTGGCCTTCTTTACAGCAAGTTCACCTAGTTTCACTTCAAGCATCCCGCCATCAGCGGCCGCCAGCACGAACTTCGCGTCCGGTGAGTCTGTTTCAAAGCGGTCTGAAAATGCCAGCACGGCGCTTAGCAATACGCAAGTCACTAATAATAAAATCGCTTTCATCTGAAAATCTGGTTCAAGTTTGAAAATCAGCAGCGGATTTAAAAACCATGCCAGTAACAGCACATACAAACGCTTTTTAGCATTGGTACAATTTTTATCGTTTGAATGGCAAACAACTTATAATTGAAATGGCAAAAACGACAGATTATGAAACCTGGCTGTCCAGTGTGGATTTGAGGGGCGATCAAGATGTATATGATTTGTATAGTTCGGTAAACAACTTTGAAAAATCCGGAAAATTCTACACGTCAAAAGAAGTCACGAACGACGGTTATGAATATCTCGTTCATGCAGAGGGAGTAGAAGATAACTTGCATTTGCAATCAGACGATGCAAAATTCACCTTCCTGGAATACCTGAAAGCCAATCACACTGATGCAGCAGACAATGACATTCAGGCGTGGTATGACATGAGAAAAGAACTGGGCAGAATTGACTAGCAGTTTCCAGCCTTACACTGCTCTGACAACGCAGTACGGAATCGCTGACCATTAATAAAAAAATTCGCGCCGAGTTACTTGCTCCAACATTTAAGCCGTTGAAGCAAGTAAGTCGCGCGTTTTAAACTTCTGCTGATTTTTATACTTCTGCTGATCGGTATGCTAGTGTAATGTATTAAGCTGCAACCGCTTCATTCACAACTTCTTTCGCAAGTTGAATATTCGCAATAATTTTAATATTCTCACCCAAGGCCAGACCACCAGTTTCCGTCAGCGAATTAAAAGTGACATTGAAATCCTTCCGGTCAATAGTTCCTGTCACCTCGAATCCCACCTTGGTGTTGCCCCACGGATCCCTTTCCGTTCCGCCATATTCTGCTTCCAGCTCCACCTCTTTGGTAATCCCTTTAATGGTCAGGTTACCTGTCAGCTTATATAAATCTCCTTTGATTTTTGTAAAGGTTGTCGATTTGAAATGAAACTGCGGATAAGTTGCTGTTTCGAAAAAGTCTGTATTTCGTAAATGTTCGTCACGTCCCGGCTGACCGGTGTCCACGCTGTCTACATCGATCGTAAAATCAATGGCTGCATTTTCAAATTGCTCCCCTTCCGTAACAGCTCTGCCGTTGAATGATTTGAATGATCCGGTTACGGTTGAAATCACAAGGTGTTTTACTTTAAACTGCACTTCCGAGTGCATCGGGTCGACATTCCAGGTTATTTTTGACATTGCATAAAAGTTAAATTGATACTATCCATGATTGATATGACAGTACAAACTTAGCTACTTATGCTATGGAAAGTATAGTACTATCCCAAAGGTTAGCAGTAACCTTTGGGATAGTAGAAAGAGTTGTGTTGTTCCGGATGACGTCAGTGCATGAGCTTTTCAATGTCTTTCAATTCCCCAAAAAGGACCAGCACTTCGTCCTCATGCATAATGGTTCCGGGCGTAGCAATGCCCGAGGCCCTTTTGAATATTTTCGCCAGCCCGTTTTCAGATCCTTTCGACAAGGTCAGCACCGTCAATACAATTACATTGTAACGGTTTGTGAGATCAGCTTCTGCGAGCGTTTTACCCACATAACGCGGTGGGACGCGGGTTTCAATGATGCTGTATTTTTCAGATACCTTAAACGAATCGACAATTCCCGAATTATCCAGCCGCATCGCGAGCCGTTCCGCGGATTCCTCTTCCGGCAGAATGTATTCTTCTATCTGCATCGCTTCCAGGACAGTCTTTTGAAGGTCCGACACGACCCGCCCGATGATCTTTTTCACGCCTAGTTGTTTGAGCAATGCCGTCGCCAGCAGCGATGCGCCTTCGTCCTCACCGATGGCCACAATTACCGCATCTGCATCTTTGAGCGGCAGCGAACTCACTGCATTCTTATCCGTACAATCCATGCACACCGTATGCGTAATGCGCTCTTTCAGCTGTTCCACCTTTTGCATGTTATTGTCCACGCCGATGGTCTCGTGCCCCAGTTCTGTGAGGCGGGTTGCCAGGGATTTGCCGAAACTTCCCAATCCAAATATGATGTATTTCATTTTTTACTGGTTTAAAAGTTCATCTGCTCGCCCGGGAGCTGATAATTTGTTGGTCTTGCATTCCGGACAATGGCCACAAGCAATGTCAGCGAACCTACCCTGCCGATGAACATGGTTGCGATGATCACCAGGCGGCCGGCGCTGCTCAGTTCCGGCGTCACTCCCAGGCTGAGCCCGGTGGTGCTGTATGCCGAGAAAGTTTCAAATGCGAGTGAAATGAGATGTTTATCGGGATCGGTGACCGACAATAGAAAGATGGCAATGCCAAGAAAGATCAGCGATAACGAGATAATTCCCAGCGCCTTAGAGATCGACTCCTGCAAAACTTTTCTCCCAAATACTTCAATCGTTCCTTTTCCTCTTGATAACGTCGCAATGTTGAGGATCGCCAATGCAAATGTAGTAACCTTAATCCCCCCGCCGGTAGAACCAGGCGCAGCACCAATCCACATTAACAGAAAAATGAGCATCACGGTCGGAAAAGCCAACTGACTCATTACAACTGTATTGAATCCTGCCGACCGCGGGCTGGTGCCGATAAACAAGGCCGTCACAATCTTGCCGTAGTAAGTGTCATGCGCCAGAAGCGTGTGGTTATACTCTAAAATGAAAACCACTGTAAACCCGAATAATATGAGAAAAAAGCTGGTATAAGCGATGATTTTGGAGTTGAAAGCAATGACGCGCGCCCTGTAAATGAAATGACGCCCATGCCGTACCCGGTGGTAAAGGTTGTAGGCCCAGCGCCGGATAAATTCATATGAATTGAAAATGATCCCGAAGCCCAATCCTCCCATCACATACAGCAGAATGAGCGAAAGATGCAGCTCATAATTAAACCGGAGCGCAGCATTGTTCATGCCATCCGGAACAGTAGAAAATCCCGCATTACAAAAGGCGCTTATGGCGTGAAAAACAGTAAAATAAAGCTGCTCTGCGCGGCTTTCAAAATCGTCCGGTTCCAGGCTGAGATAGATGAGCACACCCCCTACAATTTCGAAAAAGAAAGTGACCAGGATGATTTTATATAAAGTAGAAATCACGGAACTCACCTTATTCTCACCGATCAGCTCGGTAAACATCAGTTGGTTTTTATAGGAAAATCCGCCTGAAAAAAAGTAGCCGAAAAACCCCGTAAATGTCATGATACCCAGCCCGCCGATCTGTACGAGCACGAGCAGAATGGTCTGGCCGAAGCGCGTGAACTCCGAGGCAATGTCCACAACAGAAAGTCCGGTAATGCAAACCGCACTCGTTGCAATAAAAAGCGCATCTACAAATGTAAGCTGTTGATGGTGTGTGGTTTTGGGCAGCAGCAACAGCGCCGTGCCGATCAGGATCAATGTCAGAAAGCTCAGTACGAAAAGCAGCGTGGGATTGAAATAAAACTTATCAAAGAACAGCGTCTGCTTGGAAACTTCAATGATGAGTATCGCGAAAATGCCTACGTACATCCATTCCGGTTTCACAAGTTCTGTTCCGTCCGTTCCGGAAAAATGGTAACTATCGGCAATGATCACCGCGAGAAAATAAAAGAGCAGCAGCGCCTCTCCTACCCGGGAAATGATTGAAGATTTACTTTTGAACGCTGTGAAAGTCTTGGCAGCCAGCGCCAGTGTGAAAAATAAGAAGCACCATTCCAAAATCCGATTGGTTAGCTGCTCAATTTTCGGGTCTCTGTTGTAGCCCAAATGAAAAACGACCACCATTGCACAAACGACACTCATCGCTATCAATATGTGGTCCAGCGTTTTCCGGAAATATCTTATTTTTTCATTCATCCAATGCGCCCGATTTGCACAAACATAAAGCTATTTAGCGCATGTTTAAAGCAGCTCAAAGCGAAACATTTTTGGAAATCATCTTGAACCGGGGCTGATCATCGTCCAGCCAGCACAATGTAGCAGTATAAGTTCCTGGCTTGATTTTGACAGGAATTTCTACATTAAATTCCCCTGCCCCTGCTTTTCCACTCTTCCACGACGGCCGGTCGTCTTTTAGCGCCACCAGGTAGAACCGGTTGGGATCAGCATTTTCTGTCAGGCCCAGATATACATCTTTACCAGGAACTTCACTCCCAACATTGGAAACTTTGATCGCTTTCACCCGATAGAGGTAAGTTTTATATCGCGGCAGATCCGGATATTCGGTCACCTGTATGCCCAGATCACTTTTGGCCCCGGAAGTGGTTTTCCATGTATCGATCACCTTTTTGCCGAAATACTCAGGAAAGATATAGTTTTCATAAAATGAGGGCTCCGGGTCGGGCAGGTTATAATACTGGTGCAGAAAGAACTTGTTCCTTGTATAATTGTAACTATCCGCTTTCAGTCCGGCGTCGTTAAAATTAACAGCCTTGTCGTATTTTCTGTAACTGTAAACGCTTAAAACCAATGCAATGCTTATGGCGGCAATCTTGAAAAAAGTGGCTTTACGGAAGGGTGCGCTTTTAACCAGAAACAAATAAAAGAGAATAAGAACACTGACAGCGTAAATCTGGAACCTGGGCGCAATCATCGTTCCCACGCCTTCGGCATAGCGGCCGATCATGATCATCCCCATACTGCCCAGCATTCTCAAAAAGCAGATATCCGTCAGGTCGAGCTTCCATATCTCAGGGAATGAGAAGCGATAGCCCGCTTCCGAGCGGGGGAAAAATTTGAATACAAGAAAGGTTAGCAGAATGCCGGAACCCAGGATCGTAGACAACAATATGCCATATGTGTCCGAAATAAATCTTGCGAACGACCCCGTAACAACAATGAAAGCGTGCGCCATAAGCGGCAGGCTGTTCATTGTAAAGCCTATCTGGCTGGCAGAAGAAAGTTTGAAATCGGTAAAATAAAGGATGAGATATACGACCGTCAGGCCTGTGAAAATCAAGCTGTCTTTCCAGCGCTTTTGTGTGAGCAGCCAGAATATACAAACCGGCATAACGCTGATGCCGTCGAGGTTGGTGAGCGTGGCTGCAACGGCGATTGGAAATGCAAAAAGCCAGGAGGGTTTTTTCTCCGGCTGCAAAAAATAAAGGCACAAAATGGAAAACGCAATCGAAAGCGTGTGCTGGAAAGCCGTTAGGCTCCAAAGGTGAACATAATACACCAGGGGCGAAAACAGCAACAGCGTTACGGGCAGAAACAGCGTAATCTCCTTATTGGCAGATCTGTAAATCAGGTAAAAAGCATAACCCAAAAGCATCAGGTTGAAGTAACCCAGCAGGATCGTGAGCCTGAAATCCAGCGTGCCGCTCAGCAAGTAACTGAGAATTATACCCAACCGCGGAAACGTAGACCGGTGGTCGTTCTGCTGCCTGACAAGCGTGGTAAAGACATCCGCCGTTCCGTTTTTCAGGACATTAATGGAATCAACAAGTTCCATGTCGTCCATGAAAGGCACATTAATCGCATGTTTGAAGATAAAAACAGCAAACGCAATGACCGGAGCAGCCATTAGCAGATAAATGAGGAATTGCTTCTGTTTTACCCGGATCACGGTCTAAGATCTAGAATTGGAAATATATAAATTGAGGTGTGTTATCAAAAACACCCAGATATAAAATGGCTAGCACGAAGATGGAATAGAAGCTCCACCGCACCCACAGAGGCTGATAGGAAAGCGAAAGCCTGAGACTGTTCTTCTTCTGAAAATGATGGACCATTTCCATAAAGACAATGAGAGCAATGGCTGTAAAGAACGTTCTGCGCTTTTGCCCCAGACAAATGTTTTCCATAAAATATTGTGTGCTGAAAAACTCCTGAACCGATGGCCAACCCTTTCCTAAACTTTTTACAAGATTCCACATTATATCCGTATTATAATAGTCGGCGCGGAAAAAGATCCAGGCGAATGTAACCAGCACAAAGGTGGTCAGGACCTGGATGCCGTTATGAAGCCAGGGAACCCGGTCCATTCCTACCAGCGACTGGATGTAGGTTCTCGGCTTTTGGGTAACCAGTGCAAAAACGAGATAAAAGCCGTGCAGCGCGCCCCAGATGATATAATTCCAGTTTGCCCCATGCCAGAGCCCGCTTACGAGGAAAACGATAAACAGATTGAGTAAAGCCCGGTTTCTTCCCACACGATTGCCGCCCAAAGGGATATAGAGATAATCACGGAACCAGGTCGACAGGGATATGTGCCATCTGCGCCAGAATTCCGAAATGCTTTTGGAAGAATAAGGACGGTCAAAATTCTTCATCAGCGTAAAGCCCATCACCTGCGCGGATCCTATGGCAATGTCGGAGTAGCCCGAAAAATCGCAAAAGATCTGGAATGAAAAGAAGACAGCTGCCACCACCAGCGAAGGGCCGGAATACTGCGTCGGATAATCAAAGACCTGGTTGACGAAAATAGCCAGACGATCCGCAATAACGACTTTCTTGAACATCCCCCATGCCATCAGCAGCAATCCGCTTCTTACCTGCTCATAGTCAAACTTGTGCTTGATATAAAACTGGTGCAGAATGTTCTGGGGACGCTCGATAGGCCCTGCTACCAATTGCGGATAAAACATCACATAAAGTGAGTAAATCCCGAAATGTCGTTCCGCTTTCTGGTTCCCGCGGTATACTTCAAACGTATAACTCATGGCCTGAAAAGTGTGAAAAGACAAGCCTACGGGCAGCAGTATGTTCAGTAATGGGGTGTCAGTATTGAATGTTGTGTTAAGTTCGGCGGCGAAGAAATTATAATACTTAAAAACAGCAAGTACACCAACGTTTGCAAAAATGCTTAAAATCAGATACCGCTTCTTTTTTTCCGCCGTCGATTCCTCTATTAAGATGCCTGCATAGTAATCGATTACAATGGTAAAGGCCAGGATGAGGATGTAGATGGGCCTGAATGCCATGTAAAAATAGCAGCTTGCCGCGAGCAGCAACATCCAGCGATACCGATGTTCCAACAGGAAATAAAGGATCGTTACGACAGGAAAAAAAATTAAAAATTCAATAGAATTGAATAGCATTATATTCTTTTAATTGACTTGAATTAATTACTTGCCGAGACGGAGCAAAGCACCCGCGACCTTTTCCGTATGCTCGTCCCTCGCTTTCCCTTTCAAATGATACACCGTGTCAAAACACAGGCTGTCCGCATATACCGACTGCCCGGGTTCGGATAAGATAGGTGCTTTCAAATGCTTTTTATAACGCTCATTAAGCTTCCCCACCGCCACGGCTGAGTTTTTATAAAAGCTTTCGGCTATCGTGGGATACAGAAAATAGGCCTTAGCCCCTTTCTGTCTGAACCGCTCCGTAAAGGCATTCATTGTCTCAGCCTGCCCTTCGTACGGGAAAAGGCTCGTCGTGTTCGGGCCCGCATCCACTGTGCGGGTAATGTTGTTGAGATGGCTGACGATATCGCCCTGCGGGGTAAATGCTTTGCGGAAATAAATAGCGTAAGGATCTGCGACCGTGGGATTCTGCAGAATAATCTCGATACTTAACGGTGCCTGCAAACGATGCAAAAACTGCGCTTTCCATTTCTCTGCCAAGCCATCCTTGTAAGTAACAAAATGCTTGTCCTCCGGCACAAAATCTACAACAGACAGTTGCGACTCCACATCCCCTTTGGGAAAAACATCATATTCAAACGACATAATCACAATGTCTCCCTTGTTGATGTAGCCCAGCGCGTCGGACAAAATAAAGTCGATGCCGAGCGGCGCCAGCAGGGCCATATTGACCACCGGCATTCCGGTCATTTTGCTCAGCTTGGCGGAATTGATGCCAAAAGCCAGGTTTGAGCCTCCTACCAGGATTATTTTGGGAGAAGAAATTGACTTTGCATAAGCATGTTTGTCTATCAGCGCAGCTGTAAATGCATTTTTGGCATAATAGGCCGTGATCACACGGTAGGTTAATTCAATAACACTGAGAACAATCAGGGCTAGTATGACGGATCTGAACAGCAATTTCAAGCCACGGTTCAAGGTGCTCTGCATTATTTTTTAACTAAGTTTTTGAAATAGCCGTATGTATGGATAACAGACAGCCATGCTTTTCTTTTTACGGAATCCACGAAATTGGCCCGGGATACATAGCTGGAAAACCGGATCGGCCCGTAATTTTTCTCAATATATTCCTTAGCTCCTTCCTCCGACTGATGGTACAGGTTCCGGTTGTTGTTTGCCTGGGTGCCGCTGCTTGTGCTGTCAAACGGAGCATGCTTTGTATAATCTTCCAAAGTGATATGCTTGAAACGGTATCCTTTCTGGTAAACATCGTGTGACCACAGCGTTGCCGTATCAGTCCCGCCCCAGTTGCCTCCATAGCAGCCAATGTTACCATTCGGAACCGTTTCCTTCTGGTAACTTTCCACATTAATCATCGCACAGTATTCGTTCAACCGGCATTCCGGCAAAATATGCACCCGGCCGCCTTTAATCACGTTCTTCTGTATCTGCTGGCGTGGCGTGGCATAAGCCTCGGTAAGTTCCATCGCCTCCTCGTAAGATGGCACATATTCCTGGAATATAAACGGGTTGCATTTATTCCCCCAATCCCGTCCAGCCGGGCAACTCCAGCATTGGCCGATCGACCCCATACCGATCAGATTCTCAGGCCCGTTCATCATTTGTTCCAGCATCACGCCGATCATGTCGTCGTGGAAGAGCATATCATTGTGCATGATGCACATAAATTTCTTATCGGTCGTTTCCAGCGCATACTGGTACATAATGCTTTGTCTCCACCGCGCATCGGTTTTTGCACGTTCCAGGTCCATCACACCCAGGCCCAGATGGTGGTGGGGATATTGGATAACGAGGCGCACATCAGGGTCATTCCGGAAGTAATCAATTACTTTGAAAATCCCGACATAATCTTCGTGCGGCTGCTTGCGTTCACGGGAAATATAGATCTTGTCGATGTATTGTCCACTATGCTGAATGAGCGACTTAATTGTCACAATGGTTTGATAGGGTTTGCCGTAGAAAGCAATGCCAACATCAACTTGGGGTCTCATAAATCTGTTTTTGGAAATGTAGTAAGTAAGAGTTGCCACGTTGAAGGACAGCTCAAATTTTGAGCGAAAATAGAAAAAAAAACGCTACCGCCTTCATGCCTGTCCACAGCGAGTGACTTATCGGGATCGGTTGGCAGAGGCAAAAGCGGATGTTATGGTGCGCATTTGCGATTCCATGCCCTGTTTCAATTAGAATTTATAAATTGGATTCTTTGCTTACCTTGAAGCGCTTTTGCAAGAAGCGGAGACTGTCATTTTGTATTACAAAAACCCAATCTACCTCCTTTGGATCAGGACATTGCGCTTTTACTGGCAGTTGCTCAGGGAGATGAAAGGGCTTTCACAGCATTATACAATCGTTACCATCAAAGACTCGCTGTCCACATTTACCGGATCACCAAATCCACCGAGCTGGCCGAAGAAGTCGTGCATGATGTGTTCCTGAAAATATGGCTCAACCGCGAAACCCTCACCGGGATCGGAAACTTCCCGGTGTATCTCTACGTCATTTCAAGGAACGCCGCATTAAATTGTCTGAAAAGAACGGCGCGCGAAAAAGCGCTGACAACCGACCTCGACCCGGCCCTGGACCAGCTGCCGTTAGCTGAGACGAGCGAGGAAGATTACCGTTATATCCTGATAGATGAAGCGATTGACCGGCTGCCGCCCCAGCAGCGTCAGGCCTATCTCCTAGCCCGCCACGAGCGGCTTACGTACACCGAAGTGGCCATGAGAATGGGACTTTCGAAGGAGACTGTCAAAAAATATCTGCAAATCGCTACGGAATTCATTTCGGGATACATTACTAAAAAGCTCATTATCAGTATTTTATTTTTTATTCAAAATAATCTTTAAATTTTACTAAAAAGCATACCCCCTTTTCGGTCGGGGTGATTGTCCTCTAAGCACATACCACAAGTAATGTTGCTGCTGATGGAGAATCCCGAGATGCGTTTGGAGGAATTGTTTAACCGTTACTACAACGGGTTGGCAACAGCTTCGGAAAAAGAGGAATTAATGGCGTTTATACGTTCATCCAAAGACGATGCAGTTCTGGAAAAATTTCTTAAAAAGGGTTGGGAGGAACTGAAACTCAGCGATGGCATTCTTACCAATGAGACAAGCAATGCCATGCTGAGTTCCATCCTCGATGCAACGCCAAAAGAGGAAAAACAAACAAAGGTGATCCGCATAGGCTGGCTTCGGTACGCCGCTGCCGCCGCTGTTTTTGTTTTGATTGGTCTGGGAGCCTGGTGGAAATTAGCTCCTGATCCGGCAACAAAAATCGCTCACATGGCTCAACCTAAGACCAGCGATGTCAAACCAGGCGGCGCCAAGGCCTTACTGACACTCTCGGACGGCTCAGCGATAGAACTAGCCAGCGCAAAAAGCGGCTTCCTGACACGACAGGGCGATGCGGAAGTAAGCAAATCACAGGAGGGAATATTGGTTTATAATGCAAAACCAGGTAATGCAACGGAGAAGGTCAGTATAAACACCCTTTCCACACCCAAGGGCGGACAGTACGAAGTGCTCCTGCCCGACGGAAGTAAGGTCTGGCTCAATGCGTCATCATCCATTCGCTTCCCATCTACTTTTCCTTCCTCGGAACGAAAAGTGGAGATCACCGGCGAAGCTTACTTTGAGGTTGCCAAGGACAAGACCCGGCCATTCCGGGTGAAATTTAATAAATCTGAGGTGCAGGTTTTGGGAACGAGTTTCAACATTATGGCTTACCCGGAAGAAGGGCCGTCCAAAACGACGCTGGTGGAAGGTTCGGTATTTATCAAAAATGTGAACCAAAATACAAAACTCAAACCCGGACAGCAGGCAGCGGTGCTTTCAACAGGAAAGATCAAGACCCGGTACATTGCACTCGATGAGGCAGTTGCCTGGAAAAATGGCATGTTTTATTTCAAAGATGCGAGTGTTGAAGAGGTCATGCGGCAACTTTCTCGGTGGTATGACGTAGAGGTTTTGTATGCCGGAAAGATCCCGGTTCGCCAGTTTACCGGACGCGTATCCCGCCATGTGAACTTGTCGGAAGTGTCGGGAATGCTTCGGTATGCAGGTGTGAACTGCCGCATCGAAGGTTCCAGAATGATCATTGAACCCTGACGCGTATATAGTTAAACGTTTTACATTTTATAAACCCAAACCTTTTCTCATCATGACACGCATTCCAAATTATTCGCCGTGAGCGTAATGCCGTTTAAACAAAAAGGGAAAATGCGCTAACATTTTCCCCGGATGTTCAGGCGCACCACCGAGCTTCTCTTCAAAAGTCAATTTGCTATTCCTAAACTTTACAAATTTATGAAAATAAACTTGTTGTCCGTCCTATGCGGGTACGAGCAGGCGAGCCTTCCTGCAAAAATAGTAACCATTATGACTCGAATTTTCCTTTTGCTCATTGTCACCCTTACCCAGGTCACTGCGGACGGATACAGTCAGAAAATATCGTTTCATGCCCGAAACCTGCCTGTTGAAAATGTCTTAAAAACCATTGAAAAACAGAGCGGTTACCTGTTTTTGTACGACAAACTCGATTTGCCGGAATCACAGAAAGTATCACTCCGGGTAAAAAACGCCAGCATCGACCAGGCGCTTACGACCCTTTTCAGGGACCTGCCGCTGACTTACAAGATTTTCAACCAGAACATTGTCGTAAAAAGAGCGGTAAAAAACGCAGCCAGAGATAACGTGCAGCCGCTGAAAATTCCGGGTATCAGGCAGGATATCAACCTTAATTTAAAAAGCATCGAACCTGTGCCCCAGCCCATCGACCGGCGGATCAGAGGAAAGATCACCGATGAAAACGGCAATGCGTTTCCGGGGGTAAGTGTTTTGGTTAAAAATTCACAAATGGGCACCACTTCGGACGGCAATGGTGAATATCAGCTCATTATTCCCGACGGGGCCACGCAAGCCGGTGACGTGACATTGATCGTCAGTTTTGTGGGTTACAAAAGTCAGGAGGTTATTGCAGGCAGCCGGACGGAGATCAATTTCGGCATGACGGTCGATACCAAGTCGCTGAATGATGTGGTGGTGGTGGGTTATGGAACCCAAAACAAAAGCAGCATCACCGGCTCTGTGGCGTCTGTTCCCATGAAAAGCATTGAAAATCAACCATTAACAAGTCTGGACCAAGCCATGGCCGGGCAGATTGCGGGCGTGAGCGTTTCTCAATCCAAGGGTGCGCCGGGTGGCGGCGTTTCAGTCCGTGTCCGCGGAACAGGTTCCATTGGCGCGGGCAACGAGCCCTTGTATGTGATCGACGGATTTCCGGTTTCAGGGGATTTCAACAGCAGCTTTAATCCCCTTTCGACGATAAATCCCAATGACATTGAGTCCATTGAAATACTGAAAGATGCCTCCGCAGCAGCCATTTACGGCTCGCGCGGAAGCAATGGTGTGGTGCTCGTCACAACCAAACACGGCAAGATGGGCAAGTCGACGATTCAGCTCGACACGTATTACGGCGTGCAGCAGGTTGCCAACAAAATCGATATGCTTAATGCCAGGGAATATGCCGAATTCAACACCGAGGCCAGGAACAATGCATGGGTAGACCGAGGCGGCAAAGCCACCGACCCCAACGACTTACGACCAGCCACACTCCAAATTCCGGAAATGTTCAAAAACCCGGAATCGCTCGGGAAAGGAACAGACTGGCAGGATGAAGTTTTCAGAACTGCACCCATCCAGAACCACCAGCTCTCCGTATCCGCGGGAAGCGAAAAAACGCAGCTGTTTCTTTCCGGGGCATATTTCAAACAGGACGGTGTGGTCATGAACACTGGGTTTGACCGATATTCCGCGCGCATTAACCTCGATCATTCGGTTTCAAAAGCCGTAAAAGTGGGTGTTAACATTGCGCCTTCATTTTCGTCCAACAAATTACTACCCGTCGAAGACCAGGTTTTTACAAGCGGCATCCTGGCATCAGCGCTTTCCATGCCGCCAACCGTCCCCGTTTACAACCCCGACGGCACTTTCACCACATTGTTGGGAACATCCCCTTACAACCTGGGCGTGATCGATAACCCGGTTGCGATTGCAAGTAAGATCAAAGATAAAAAGACCGTTTTCAGAACATTAGGAAACATTTATGCAGAAATCAACATTCTCGAAAACCTGAAATTCAGGACATCTTTCGGGATCGATTACTCCGACGCACGCCAGAACACCTTTTATCCTTCTGACCTCGGAAGCAACGGCGTTCCCGCACCGGTGCAAGCCAGAGCATCCGCCAGCAACGGCAGGGACATCAACTGGCTGAACGAAAACGTGCTGAGTTACAAAAAGACATTTAACGGCAAACACGAATTGGATGTGCTCGCCGGTTTTACTTCCCAAAAAGCGAAATACGAGTATACATCGCTTGCTGCCACGAATTTCCCAACGGACCTGGTGCCTACATTGAATGCAGGACAGGTGACAAGCGGAGGAACAGGCATGTCGGAATGGTCGCTGCTCTCTTATCTGGGAAGGGTTAACTATACTTTCGCGAGCAAATATCTGCTATCGGCCACGGTCCGTCGGGACGGATCGTCACGCTTCGGGTCCAAAAACAAATGGGGAACATTCCCTTCCGCTTCGTTGGGCTGGTATTTATCAGAAGAACCTTTTTTGAGCAGCCAGCACGTTGTTACCGACCTTAAACTGCGCGCCAGTTACGGACTCGCCGGCAATAACACTATTGGAAATTACAGCCAGATAGGCCTTTTGTCCAACCGGCGATACAGCTTTGGCGCGGGGACCGGCAGCGTCGTGTACGGTCTTTACCCCTCTTCAATCACAAACGAGCAGCTGGGCTGGGAAGTCATGCATCAAATGGACATTGGAATCGATTTTGGTATACTCCGCAACCGATTAATGTTCACCATTGATTACTACAATAAAAATACCACCGACCTGCTGCTGAATGTGCCCGTCCCCGCCTCTACGGGTTACGAAACGGCTCTGCAAAATATCGGCAAGCTCAATAACAAGGGCTGGGAATTCAGTGTGAGCACGAAAAACTTTGTGAAAGCATTTAAATGGTCGACCAATTTCAACATTTCGTTCAACCGGAACAAAGTCGTTGCGCTAGGGCCCGAGGGCAACCCGATCATTTCAAAAAGCCCTTCATTTAGTCCCAATACGCACATTACAAAGATCGGCCAGCCGATTGGCAGTTACTGGGGATATGAGGCGATTGGCGTTTACCAGTCCCTGGAAGAAGTGGATAACCTGCCGTCGGTAAAAGGCAGCTCTCGGCCGGGGGATTTGAAATATAAGGACGTGGACGGTGACGGCACCATTACACCCAACGACGTTACCATCATCGGAAACAACCATCCCGACTTCTTTTACGGCATTACCAACAATTTCAGCTTCGGAAGGCTAAACCTGAGCATTCTTGCAGACGGTGTACAGGGACTTGAACTCTTGAACGGTTCGAGGAGAAACCTGGGGCTTGTGAATGGCAGTTACAGCCGCAGGGATGTGTTGGGCAGATGGCAATCTGCCGACAAACCCGGTGACGGACGCACGCCGCGCGCCAACACGGTGGCTACCGGCGGTAATGTGAGCTATGTATCAAGCCTGCTGGTGGAGGACGCCTCGTTTTTCAGGATACGGAACATTAATCTGCGTTATGCGCTGCCGGAAAAGATAGGAAAAGTGGCTTATGCACGTGCTGCTAGCATTAATCTGTCTGTTCAAAACGCATTTACATTTACCAGATATCTGGGGTACAACCCCGAACAAAGCCTGAACGGCAGCAGTTCGCTGACGCCTGGCGTGGATTTCAACGGTTATCCGCTCGCCCGGACATTCACACTTGGATTAAACCTGACCTTTTAATCACCAGCCCTTAAACTGACACGAACATGAAATTAAATGCATATATCCTTTGCGCGCTGAGCATGCTTGGCACCGGCTGTTCGGATTTCCTTGAACTCGCACCCAGGGATGCCACCAACGTGAGCAATTTTTACAGAAACGCGTCCGACATGCAGGCTGCCGTGAATGCGGCGTATGGAATGCTCTCTTCGGCGGGAGAATATGGCTATGCCTATTATAATGTTTCCGAAGTAAGGTCTGACAACACAATGAACTTCGAAGTGGGCGGCAACCTGCCCGACGCTGAGCTGGACCAGTTCAAAATGGCGTCGACGAATGAAATCATCCGGCTCATGTGGATCGACACTTACCGCGGGATCCTGGCTTGCAACACGGTTCTGGATCACATCAATGGTGCCACAATGGACCAGGCGCTGCGCGAGCGCTTTATCGGGGAAGTGAAATTTTTGCGGGCTTTGAAATATTTCAACCTCGTGCGCACATTCGGGGACGTTCCGTTGGTTTTGTCCGAAACAAAGTCCGTTTCTGAGGGTTACAGTCAGTCGAGAGTAGCCAAGGCGGAGGCTTACAATCAGATTATCGCCGATCTGACGGAAGCGGAACAAAAACTTCCCGTCGCTTACACCGGAGCTGACATTGGTAAAGCAACAAAAGGAGCTGCAAAAGCACTGTTAGGCAAAGTTTACCTGACCATAGGTGAATTTGCCAAAGCCAAAGACAAGCTGAAAGAAGTGATCGACCAGGGAAATTACAAGTTGCTGGACGACTACGCTGCACTCTGGCCCGTCGCCAACGCCAACCACCAGGAATCCATTTTTGAAGTTCAGTTTAAAAAAGGCGGAACGGGGACCGGAAGCAGTTTTTATAACAATTTTATGCCGCGTAACTCGGGAACGAATATCATCAAAGTCGGTTTTGCAGGAGGCAGAAACAACCCTACGGCCGATCTGGTGGCCGCGTATGAACCAGGAGATGCCCGAAAAGCCGCATCGCTGGCCACCGGCTATACCGACGCTGCGACCGGAAAGTTCGTAGCCGATCCCTACACATTGAAATACCAGGATACACCTTTTTCCGAAGGCGATGCCGATAATAACTGGACCGTGCTGCGCTATGCGGATGTGCTGCTCATGTACGCGGAGGCGATCAGCCAGGCAGGCAGCGGCCCTACTCCCGAAGCTTACGAAGCCATTAATGCAGTGAGGAAGCGGGCGAAGCTGGCACCGCTGGCGGCAGGCTTGTCGAAAGCCGCGTTTGCGCTCGCCATTGAGCATGAGCGGCAGGTGGAGCTGGCTTTCGAAGGCCACCGCTGGTTTGACCTGGTGCGTACGGGCCGCGAGGTTGCGGTCATGAACCAGCATTTCAAAGCGCCCGTCGTGGCCGAATTCAATGCGGTCTTCCCCATTCCTCAGACGCAGATCGATGTGAACCCGCAGGGGATCAAGCAAAATCCTGGTTATACTTTCTAAAAAGATCTGATATGTTTTTAAAAAATGCTTTCAAGTCGCTGGCCGTTTTCATTTTTTGTTTATTCAAAATCGTTAGCGCTGCCATCGGGCAAACACCCCAGGACAACAAACCTGCGCCTGACGTTTTCATCCATACGGGTTTCGAAAACGCCTCACCGCTCAATTGGGAAGCCGATTCCGCAGGCAGGATCATTATCAGTCTTGTTTATGACCATGAGCGGTTTTCACTCAACCGGGCCAACAACCACTGGCATTTCAAGGTGGAGGCCCCGGTTGGAAAAGAGGTGACTCTGATCCTGCAAAACTTTGACAACATCTGGAACAACATCCACGCCAGCCCCATATCCAAACAGTCGCCGGCCGTCATCTCCTTTGATGGTAAAACCTGGGAAAGCCGCCCTACCGAATACATCGAAGGAAACCGGATGCTGATCAGACTTAAAATGACCGCGCCTAGCGCCTACATTGCCAGCATTGAACCATACCGGATCAGCGACCTGGACAAACTCTTGGCCAGAATCAAAAACCACAAACTGGTAACGATCACGCCTATTGGCAAGACAGCCGAAGGCCGTTCGCTGGAAATCATTAAAATTGGCAACGAGAAGGCACCCAGAAGGATATTCCTCCGCGGCCGCGCGCATGCATTTGAAGCCGGTGGCAACTGGACGCTGGAAGGCCTCATCGACCGATTGTTGAAAGATGATGCCGATATGAAGCTTTATCTCAAGCGTTACTGTGTGTACATTTTGCCTATGACGAATAAGGATGGCGTTGCGCGCGGGAAAACGCGTTTCAATGTGAATGGTTACGACCTGAACCGAAAATGGGACAAGGCAGCCGATTCCCTGATTGCCCCGGAAAATTATTATCTGGAAAAATGGCTAACCAAAATGGGTGCCGCAGGCAAAAAACCAGACCTGGGAATTGACGTCCATAACGATGCGGGTGGTAACCTGCACATTAGCCGCCCCGATGGAGATATCACCACCTACCGGGCCAATATGGCTAGACTGGACAGTCTGTTAAGAAAATACACCTGGTATACCGAAGGCTCCACCAAGCCGGGGTTTCGTAATCCGGGAACATTAGGCGAGGGTTTTATGGAAAGATTTGGTATTGAAGCACTCGTTTACGAGCTCAATTACGAATGGGTGGAAGGCCTCAAAAAGGCTCCGCTAGCCGCAGACTGGCTTTCCCTGGGAGGCAAATTGCCGGAAGTTTTTTACCATTATTTTGAGAAGTAACCGGATGAGAAAACCGATATATATGATAGCCGCGCTTTCGGGCGTGGCTGCATTTGCAATGGCCTCGTTTGGTTACAGGCCAAAACCGGAGCCAGACTTTAAGACAGAAAAATTAGAATTGGATTCAACCATTCTGGATGTTACAACGATTGCTGAAAACCTGAATGTGCCGTGGGAAATGTTATGGGGACCGGATAACATGATCTGGTTTACCGACCACGACGGGAAGGTCAGCAAGCTCAATCCTAAAACCGGCCAGGTCACGGAGCTTTTGCAGATCAAAGATTATTACAGAAAACGCCTTGGACTGATGAGCATGGTCCTGCATCCGGACTGGAAAACGCATCCGCAGGTTTTTATCAACTATTCCCATATCCAGCCCGATTCTGTCATTGTATCAAAACTCGTCAGGTATACTTATAATGGTAAGGCGCTGATTGATCCGGTTTTATTGAAGCAAATTCCAGGCTACCTGGGCCATAATGGTTCCAGGCTAGTGATCTCAAAGGACAGGAAATTACTTTGGGCAACCGGTGATTTAAAACAAAAAGAAACGATTCACGATCCGGCATTCGCGAATGGCAAAGTGCTCCGGCTCAATCTGGATGGCACAATTCCCAATGATAACCCACATCCCGGAAGTGCGTCCTGGGCCATGGGCTTTCGCGTTCCGCAGGGATTGACGTTTACCAAAAACGGCAACCTTTTCATCGCCGAGCATGGCGACGCAACGGATGACGAGGTTAACCTCGTAGTTAAAAATGGCGATTATGGCTGGCCCTACATGGCCGGATTCAGTGATCTGCCGGAGGAAAAGGAACATGCAAAAACCCATAAAAGCACATTTCCTGTGAAAGCCTGGACGCCGACCATTGCGCCGGCCGGAATGGAATATTATGATGGTAACATTCCCGAATGGAGAAATGCATTGCTGCTCAGTACATTAAAGGACCAGAGTCTGCGCATCCTGAAACTGGATGCGGACCAGGAAGAAGTGGTTGCGGAAGACATTGCATTCAGCAAGCAATTCGGCAGGCTCCGCGATGTATGCGTTTCTCCATCGGGCGACATTTACATCTCCACCAGCAACCGCGACTGGAACCCACCAGCGAATTTCCCGCTCAAAACCGATGACCGGATCATTCGGATCAGCAAAAGCGGCGTTATTCCGAAAAGCAGGCGTACCGTTAAAACCAGGCAGGAAACAAGCCATGCAGGCGCTTCTGAATTGTATCAGAACTTTTGCCAGTCGTGCCATAAAGCCGATGGCCGCGGGGTTCTGGGATCATTTCCTTCGCTTGTAACATCTGCCCGGCTATCCGGCGACAATGAAGCACTAATCGCGTTATTACTCAAAGGCTCACAATCAGCCTCCGGAGAAGCAATGCCGGCATTCGGATTCCTGAGCGACGACCAGCTGGCGACCTTGTTATCCTATGCCCGGTCAAATTTTTCAACCAACAAAAACACGGTTAAACCCGACGAAATCAGCCGCGTACGTGCAAATAAATAACATTCCGTCACAGCCGGCAAGCTCGTTTCTGTTCTGGCGATTTCAACAGCCTCTGATGCCGCACAATGAGGCGCACGAATGTTAATTGGTGTAGTCAGCGATTTGCCGAAGAGGTAAAGTAATAATAAAAGTCGTCCCTTCTCCTACCCTGGACTTGACTTTCATTGTTCCGTAATGGCTTGAAATAACCTGTTTGCACAAAGCAAGACCCACCCCCAGGCCCGGTGAATCCGTATTGAGCTTATTCAGCAAACGAAACACATAATCATTAAACTGACTGTCAAATCCAACTCCGTTGTCAGCAAATTCGATCTTGATATGGTCGGTGTATTTGTATTTCGAGGAATGGTTTCGATAAATATTTTCTTCGGAAATGACCGCAGTAACCTCAATGCTCAACGCACGGTCAGGAGCTTTGTTCTCGACGGCATTTTTCAGTAACTCATAAAAAACGCGTTTGATCTGCGTCTGCCTTCCATCAAATTCAGGCAGTTCCCCAATTTTAATGTTAAAATCAATAGCATCTTTTTCCCTCATCAACTGGTTGCGCGCCTCCATGATGAGGTCTGCCGGATTGAGCAAAGTCATCGGATCGGAAGCGTTACTGACCTGCACGAAGTCCAGCATCGAGCCCATCATGGACCGCAGCCGTAGGATTGATTTCTTAATGACAGATAAATGTCGGGCGTCGTCGGTATTCGGGGCAATGTGCGCATTGCGCATGAAGGTGTCGAAAAAGAGGCTTATTTTACGCACGGGCTCCTGCATATCATGCATGAATATCTTCCCCATTTGCAAATACTCCTGACTGCGCTCGCTCAAAATGGAAATTTTCCTGTCAAGCGCAAACTGGTTCGATTCCAGCTCATCTTTGAGCCTGTTCAACATTGCATTTTCATCCAGTGCTTTCTGTTGCACCCGGTTGGTTTCAAGAAGCTGCTCTTCATACTTCCGCCGCTCCCATACGGGCACAAATACGCACACGTAACAAATCGGATCGCTTTCATTCTGTATTTTAGCATTGACCATCACTGGGATAGGGCTGCCAGTCATTGGTTTCAGCGTAAGGAATATTTCACTGACCGTGCCATTTAATTTAAGTAATGGAAAAAAATGGGTTTGGTGAAAGATCCGGCTTGATATGGTTAGTATTTTCTCAATGCTGTGCCCCAGAATCGCATCAGGCTGGTAATTGAGCACTGAGCACAGCGTGCGGTTAGCAAATGTGATCGTCCCGGCTCCATCGAAAACGACGCAGCCGCAGGGTAGGTCTTGTAAAATGTGCTCAGCCTCTCCCAACAGAAATAGTTTATAAATCCAGAAATTCCTCCATCAGCTTCACGGTCTCTTCCGGCGCGCTCAGGTGCGGGCAATGTCCTGTTGCCTGCATGAGCCGGTAAGCACTGTTACCCATTTGCGAGTGCACAAACTCTCCTACCCCCACAGGCGCAATAATATCTTCTGAACACTGCATAATCAGCGTCGGGTGTGTCACATTGGGCAAATCTCTTCTGTTGTCGGATAAGAAAGTGACTTGTGCAAATTGCTTTGCGATAACCGGGTCAGTCGAGCAGAAGCTTTCGGTTAGCTCGGCACCTAGTTCAGGACGGCCCTCGTTTTGCATGATGGCAGGCCCCAGGAAATTAGCCCAGCCAATGTAATTTTTTTCCATCGTTTCCAGAAGCTCCTCAATGTCTTGCTGCTGAAAACCACCGGCATATTCCTGATCGTCAATATACCGGGCGGATGGGCCGATCAAAATCAAACGCTCAAAATATTCAGGTTTTTTTATCGAGGCCAGCACCCCGATCATACTGCTCACCGAATGGCCAACAAAAATGCAGTCGATCAAACCAAGCTCCCGGCAAATATCGATGATATCCTGGGCATAGCCGTTCAGGTTACTATAACGCTCGTAGTTATACGCGGTCACATCCGAATTACCGCTTCCAACGTAGTCAAACAGCACAATTTTGTAATCCCTTTCGAATGCGGGCCAGATGTAGCGCCACATGTTCTGCCCACATCCGAAGCCATGTGCAAACACCATCGCTTGGTTACCCTGGCCAAATATCCTGACGTTATTCCTCTTTCTTACATTCATTTTGAGCCTAAAACCCAAATATAGGCTTTAAGGCTCAAAATATTAGGTCTGCTTACCAAATTGCCGAAACAAGATGTAAAGCAGACCCAAGAAAAAAATATCAGCGCAGAACTGTGACTTTCAGGAAAGTAGCGGGAATAGAAGTCTGGTTGCGGTCCGGGCTCTGGTTCTGGCTTTCGAACAAGCTTTCCAGCTCCTGCTGCAAATTTTCTTCCTGTCCGTTTTTTTCCGCAGCTTCGAAGGCGTTCATCGTCGGGCCGTAGTATTTTCTGAATGTTTCAAGAAAAACTGCTGGTGAATAAGGCGCTTGAAATGTAAATGTTTCCCTTTCAAATGAAATGTTCTCCGGCAATGCGCCTGCTGCAACGAAACGCTCGGTAACATTGCTTTCTACACCCCAGAGCATCGGGCTGACGAACCCCTCCGGCGGCGCCGGCGTGTAAGCGGAGCTCACTTTCAGGATCTGCGCAACCAGCGTCGGATCGCCGGGTATCCAGTTTCCCATGACTATTTTCCCGCCGGGACGCGTAACCCGGAACATTTCTCTTGCCACTTCAAATGGCTTGGGCGCGAACATCGCCCCGAAAACGCTTACCACCAGATCAAACGATTCATCCGCAATCTCGTTCAGATCAATGGCATCGCCTTCCCGAAACGTAATGTTGGTCAGGCCCTCTGCCCTTGCCCGGGCATTGCCGGCTTCCACGAGGTTTCTAGCAATGTCCACGCCCTGAACATTGGCGCCTAACCGTGCTGCGGGTATGGCAGTAGTGCCGTCGCCACAGCCCAGATCCAGAACATCGGCGCCGGCTTTGATTCCCAACTTCGCTACCAGTGCCGAACCGCTTTCACGCATCGTTGCTGCCAGGCGGGTGAAATCCCCTTTTTCCCAAAGTGCTTTGTTTGCATTCATTTTCTTTTCGTTTTGGTTAATAGATACTTTTAATTTTCTCTGTCCCGATAAACGACTGTTGACCACCGGATCGGATGCCTGACTTAGTTATCGGCAACGCAGCGGAGGCCGTAAAATAAGAATGTCAATGATACCAACGCGATTCACTTGAATAAATGTAAAGACTTGATTATCATTATCATAACGTATCTCAATAAAAACCAAAACAGATTATGTTATGAAAACCAATTCCACCATTCGCAAGGCGATCTCTATGGGCACCATCTGCGTGTTCGGCTTGGTATTAGCCTGTACCGACCATGAATTACCGGAAATTCCGAACATGCCGGAATCAGAATGCATGCTCGCAACCAACATGACGGTGCCACGCGCCTACCCGTGCGAATTCAAGATTGAAAAACTCACATTTTATGCCAAAGACGGCACTGTTCTCGGTGAGGTTACGCCTGCTGCGAGTGAAATCATTTTACCCCGGTCGGCTGCCAAGGAAGATTCCAATCCCTCGGCCGTGGCTGTGGATCAGATCGGTTCATTAAAATATGACGTGAAGGCCACCATCAGGCGGATTGCGACGCCATCATTTCCGGTTGTTGCCGGATATCAGCTGCGTTACACGCAGCATACCTCAGGCGTGCTGGCCCTGACCACGCCGGGCGAAAGTTATCAGATCGGTATGTCGGTCCCGCTTACAGTCCCGGTCGGCGGAACCATCGAACAGCCATTTGAGCTATCCTATCTTTACAGACTTAACAATTCCGGCCCCGGCATCAAACCTGTCACTTTCAGCGGGTTAACCGCATTCCTGATCTACAACGACGCCACAGCAGAAGAACTCGACGGACGTCCAAGCGCCATTGGCAATGTGGCAGAAGCATATGTGAAAATTGTCACGAAATCAGCTGAGTAAGCAATTTAAAATATGAATAACCCACATTCCAGATTCTCAACAATTTGCCTGATCATTGGGCGCACCCGTGCGGGTTTTACAAATCAGAAAAACCAGTGATTACTTGCCAGAAGCCATATGAAGTATACTCCGGCACCGGAAGCGCAGCATAAGTAAATTTTGAGCGGCCAGCTTCGTAAATATTCCCATTTCAGTCCAAGCTGAATGCAGGTGAACATCATGAAAAGAGCAAAACCATAATTTCCGATCGTCCACGCAGTGTGAAGGCCGTCCATCGGCAAGGCTTCTTTCATGTGTTCGAAAAGCTGAGAAAGTGAATACAAAGACAGCGATAGCGAGAGTGCGGCAAGCCCTGGCATCAATCGAACAACCCATTGCTCTCTTCCCGCTTTTTTCAATATCAAAACAATGGCATTCACCACGCCAAAGCCGATGGCAGAAATCATTAGCACGGCGCAGACAATAAACAAGATAATGGGTATCCATGCCTGCCAGAGGGAAATTTTCTCGAAATACATCGTGCCGTCCGAAATCGCGGGATTCCCGGCACCGTCGTTCAGAAAAACAATGTGGGGGTGGATTGCATTCATATGCTTATAAAACCTGCCTTCCCTATCCGTTGCCTGCCACCGCATTTGTCCACGGCCGATAATGCTTACGTCCAAAAATTGTCCCATCCTCCTGACGTGAATGGTGTTGGTCAGACGCTCAAAAAAACCACTATATAACTGGCTGGGATTAGTGTAACGATAATATCCTGCATGCCTATCAACGACCTTCTGATGCAATGGATAGGCTTCCGCGGGCAGTGGCTTGGGAGCATTGTCCAGCAAATATCGGCTGATCAGCCTATCTGCAAACCTGTAAAACTCCTCATTATGCGTGTTAAGCGCAAATGCATAGCCGACCCCCAGCTGGCGATTGTATAAAAATGCCGAGAGGAACCCGCCGATTGCGCCCCGGTGACCTCTGAATAATGTCCCGTCCAATTCGTGACTCTCATTGCCATACGCATATGTATTCCTGAGACCAGCCTTTGCAGACAGATAAGTATGGGGCGTTTCCGAATCTTCGAGAACCTCCCTGCTCAAAAAGTTCCCATAAGGTTGCTCCCATCCATTCAAAAACATTTTCAGACCTCGGGCTGCATCCGCAGCATTGATGTTCAGCGAACTGTAACCACTGCTGAAAGCAGACTGATGCGGCACAAGAGAAAAACCACGACCGTCCCATATATATCCTCTGCTATATAACCCTGCGTCGTCATCTGTCAGATTCAGATTCGTGTGGGCCATCCCCAGTTTGGCAAAAACCTCTTGTTTTACATAGTCATTTGTGGTTTTGCCGGAAACGCGTTCGATCACATAATCAAGAACAGCATAATTAACGCCGGAATAGGCATGCCGCTCACCTGGTCTCCATTTTGACGACATGTATTTTTCAAATACGGCCAAGGCTTCCAAACCGGTGTACTGCCTGGAAGAAAAATTGTATTCTTCAAAGGGCGATTTATCGCTGAAACCCGTGGAATGCTCCAATAATTTGTCGATTGTAACCGGACTGACTTCTTCCCACTTATTTTGAAAACGAATGTCCGGGGCAATGTCTTTGAGCCTGGAATCGAGCCGGAGCTTTCCTTGTTTTACCAGATTCAGGACAGCGGCGGCGACGAATAATTTGGTGATGGAAGAGCCGCGAAAAAGAACATTTTCGGTTACCGCCCTCTTCTTTTCGTAGTCCGCCATTCCCAGGCCGGAAGCCAGTAGCACGGTATCGCGCTTGACGAGGGTCAGCATCATGCCTGCAACATGCTGCTTTTCCATCTCAGTACGGAGTATGTTTTTAAGCTCTTCAATGTTAGCAGGAGCAGCTGGTTGCTGTGCGCGGGCAGGGATCCGGGCAAGTGAAAGCGAGGCCAATAGCCAAAGGGACGGCAGAAGAAAACGGGTCATTTTACATTGGGTTTTTTGGTGATCATTTCTGACCCAATGTTGGCGTTTTGTATTTATTCCGCGTTCGGATTTATCCAAAAGAACGTTTTTGGGCTCCTAATCGGTAAAGGCCGCTGGCAACTATGCCTGTGCTGATCTTTGGAATTCCGTCGGTGATAAGCCGGTCAGTTTTTTGAAGGAAGTATTAAATGAAGTTTTCGAATTGAAGCCGGCTTGAAAGGCAATGTCAAGCATCGTAAGCCGGGCGGCATTGTTCAGTAGCAAGGACTTCGCTTTTTCAACACGATACCGGTTCACAAACGAGAAGAAATTTTCGCCATACTCGTCATTGATCAGGAACGATAATTCGTGAATGGATATGCCCATTTTATGAGACAAAAGAGGCAGGCTCAGCTCATTGTTCAGATAGACCTTCTCTTCTTCCATCAAATTTTCAAGCTTCACTTTTAAATAATTTATCTGAGTATCGGAGAGACGTTTTTGCTTCTCTGCCTTATTATCGGGATCCTTATTCAGGATTATATCCAGTTCTTTCAGCGTTTGCTCAGGGTAAGCGTAAACTTCTTTTTGTTTTAATGAATAATAGGACAAAAAATAGACACTCAGAAAATAGAGTACGGAAGCATAGCTGGCCCCGCCCGAAGGATTGAAAAAGGCAAGATGAAGCCAGGTTATGACAATCACAATAACCACATAGAGCAGATTGGTGAGCCAGGACAGGTCGATAGACTCGGTGGAAGAAGCCAGCTGGCGGATGTTTTGTCTGTGCCTGTATAACTTTCGATAACTGAGTGTCCAGTATATAATGATCTGGATCGGGAAAGCAGCTGCAAAAAAAGTAAATATGATGCTTTCAAGCGTTTTATCCGCGATCTCCAGATTGTTGCCCGTAAGCATGCGCGGCAATTGGAAAAGGAATAAAACGAGAAAAAGTAAAAAGTGTGCAAATGTTCGCCAGGTAAATGTTTTCGTCGGGGCAGTAAAATAACGGACACTCAGGTATAGAGCCGGTGCTGCTACAAAGCGGCTTAACTCCAGGAAGCTTATCGTCAGCGGATATTGATTCTGCAATCCGAGATCATAAATAAAGATTTCCAGCAAGGACATGGCAAATGCCAGCATGAAAACGCCCAGCCAGCGGTTTGCATAAATGTTGTTATGTTTCGGATGGTTAGCGAGTAAAAAAGACAGCAGAAATGATCCCCCGGCAGACAGACCAATGATTATAGTGTTATTCATTCGAGATTGAGTTGCTTCCGGTTATCCTGATACGCATGGCTGTTGTATTTTGAACGGTATTCGAGCGGAGAGATCCCGGTGATTTTCCTGAACACTTCCCGGAAGGCCTTCATGTCGGAATATCCGGTTTCATACATAACCTCCTTGATGTTTTTGGAATTGGTTTCAAAGGATTTTTTGGCTGCTTCCATTTTCACGCGCTGTGCATATTCGGTTGGCGTGTTACCGGTTGCCTTGATAAATCTCCGGTCAAAGTTTCTCCTTCCTACGGCAAATTTAGACGCCAGTTCGACGATGGATATCTTGTTCTCCACATTTTCTTCGATATAAGCCTGCGCTTGCCTGATGACCTCGTCCTCATGTGATTTCTGTCCGGCAAAAATGATAAAAGGCGACTGCGTTTCCCGGTCTATATCGATCTGAAAAACCTTGGAGCAGAAAATGGCCGTTTGCCGGTCAAAATATTTTTCAACAAGGTAAATAATCAGGTTTAGAAATGAATAGGCGCCCCCATTGGTGTAGATGCCGTTCTCATCCGTAATCAATTTGTCTTTCTGCACATCGATTTCCGGGAACATTGTCTTAAACCGATCCGCGAATGCCCAGTGCGTAGAACAGGTTTTTCCGTTGATCAGGCCCGAAGACGCCAACAAAAAGGCACCGGTGCAGATGCTCGCCACTTCTGCCCCGCCACGATATTGGGCGCTGATCCATTCAATCAAGGGTTGGTTTTTTGCTATGGCCTGTTCATATTGGTGATTTAAGGATGGTATGACAATCAGGTTCGTTTTCGAAACAGCAGAAATATGGACATGAGGCTTTACCGAAAACAACCCTTCATGAAAGTCCACCTGCCCGGACAGCCCGGCCAGCTGAATATGATATAATGTTTTTTTATATTTTTCTTCCCAATACGAATTCGCCCGCTTTAAAATCTTGTAAGCGCCCACAATGCTGCTGAGATTGTTCTCTCCGTCGGGAACAAGGATCGTGATAATTTTCATTTGTTTTTAACCGCAAGTTATAAACTGGCTTTGTCCAAATCAACCCGTTATAATGTCCATTTCACACGCCACGAATTTCCTGCTAAGCCTATACTTTTGGGAAAAACTTAGCAGGTCAAACATTTTACTTCAAACCAAAAACTTTCACTTATGGCAGATATCTTGCACAGGGTCGGGATCAGATCGCAGTCTTTACAGGACATTTATGATGCATTGACAACAGAGGCTGGCCTGGCGGGCTGGTGGACCAGCAATACGCAGGGACAGGGCAATCAGGTGGGCAACATCATTGCATTCCGGTTCGGAGCAGGAGGCTTTGATATGAAAGTTACCGCGCTGGAAGAGCCTACGCATGTTTCATGGGAAGTCGTGGACGGCCCTGCCGAATGGGTGGGCACAAGCATCAGCTTCGACATAAGGCAAGAAAATGATTATGCTATCCTGCTTTTCACACATGCCAACTGGCGTGAACCGGTTGAATTCATGCATCATTGCAGTACAAAATGGGCTGTTTTTCTGTTGAGTTTAAAATCCCTGATCGAAGAAGGTGAAGGCAAGCCGGATCCGAGGGACATCAAAATCGACAACTGGAATTAATATGGCCTCAATAAAATCATGGGCTTTGCCTTGTGCCGGGTAACCGACTGCAATGCAGAGCCCATGATAAATAATGGTTTCCTACACTAGCCCTTGCGCCAGCATAGCATCGGCTACACGCACAAAGCCACCGATATTAGCGCCTTGCATATAGCTTATGCGCCCGTCGGGCTTGTGTCCGTAACGCAGGCAAGTTGAATGGATATTGAACATAATGTCCTGCAACTTTTTATCCACTTCCTCGCGCGACCACGACAAACGTAGCGAATTCTGGGACATTTCCAGGCCCGAAACGGCCACTCCACCCGCATTGGCCGCCTTACCGGGAGCGTACAGGATATCATTATCTTCGAATATAGAGATTGCTTCCGGTGTGCACGGCATATTTGCACCTTCCGCTACGCACATACAGCCGTTTTTAATCAGCATGCGGGCGTCATCGCCATTCAATTCGTTTTGGGTCGCATTAGGCAATGCAATGTCACATGGAACTTCCCAGGGTGTTTTGCCGGCAATGAATTCACACCCAAACCGGTCTGCATAAGCGCTGATCCTTCCGCGTGTTTCGTTTTTCAAATGCATGATATAGGCAAATTTCTCTGCATCGATCCCTTTTTCATCGTAAATGTATCCCGACGAATCAGAAAGGGTTAAAACTTTGGCACCCAGCTCGATACACTTTTCCAATGTATACTGCGCCACATTACCCGAGCCCGAAATGACCACACGTTTGCCTTTAATGCTGTCGCGGTGCTGCTTTAGCATTTGTTCAACGAAATAAACCACACCATAACCGGTCGCCTCGGGGCGGATCAGGCTTCCGCCATAGCTGGCGCCTTTGCCCGTTAGGACACCTGTAAACTCATTTTTGAGCCGCTTATATTGGCCAAATAAAAAGCCGATTTCCCTGGCGCCTACACCGATATCCCCCGCCGGCACGTCGTTGTCCGAACTGATGTGACGGAAAAGCTCCGTCATAAAGCTCTGGCAAAAGAACATAACTTCCCGGTCGGAACGGCCTTTCGGATCAAAGTCCGATCCGCCCTTGCCTCCGCCCATCGGAAGCTGCGTCAGGCTATTTTTAAATATTTGTTCAAAAGCAAGAAACTTTAATGTACCCAGGTTGACAGAAGGATGAAAACGCAGACCGCCTTTGTAAGGTCCGATCGCACTGTTCATCTGAACCCGGTAACCCCGGTTGATCTCCACTTCGCCCTGATCATTCATCCATGGGACCCTGAAAATAATGACACGCTCCGGCTCTGCAATCCGTTCAAGAATTTTGGCTTTCTGATAATGTGGCTTGTCCTGAATAAAAGGGATAATATTTTCGGCAACCTCGTGGACGGCCTGATGGAATTCATTTTCGCCGGGATTCCGATCGATGATCCGGGTCATGAAGGATTGTACGGAAGTCAATGTTAAAGTGGTTAGTAAATGGAAATATGTCTTCTTCTTCGATGTATTCCAAGGCAATATAATGCAGGAATGATTTGAATTAAACACTTGCAACATTATTGCACAAACTTTTTGCAGGCTGCTGACGAGCAAGTCTACGATCATTGGATGAACCAGGCCGACCGACACCCGCACCATGTGGCCTATTATGGCTTTTAACAAAACAAAATAATTTAACACTGTTCAATTTGGATGCATTTCTAAGCCATACTCACTAGTTTTACGGCTATGGCACAATTGATAAACATCCATTCGTTTAAGGAATTTTTCCGGTCGAGCTCAATCGGCGGTTTCATACTGATCATTTGCGTGATCATTTCACTCGTCATAGCCAACTCTGGCGCAGGACCGGGATTTGAAGCATTTCTGGCTAAGGAGATCGGAGCTGATCTGGGCGGCATTCACTTACGATACCCTATTCTGCTATGGATCAATGACGGGTTAATGGCCATTTTCTTCCTGTTGGTAGGCCTGGAAATCAAGCGCGAGATGCTGGAAGGTGAACTTTCATCATTTAAAAAAGCCTCTCTTCCGATCCTCGCAGCCATGGGCGGCGTGCTGGCGCCTGCACTGATTTACTATGCATTCAATGCCGGCACGGAAACGGCTGGCGGCTGGGGCATACCCATGGCAACGGACATTGCCTTTGCTATTGCGATCATTTCCATGCTCGGAAAGCGTGCGCCATCGTCCCTCAAAGTCTTCCTCTCGGCGCTGGCCATTGTCGACGACCTGATGGCGATCCTGGTTATAGCCATTTTTTATTCTTCGGATATACATTACACTTACCTTTTATACGCATTCGGGATCTTCCTTTTCCTTTTGTTGCTAAATAAGTTGAAGGTAAAAAACCTCGCGGCATATCTCATCCCGGGGCTTTTTATCTGGTATTTTATTCACCACTCTGGCGTACACGCCACTATTGCGGGTGTTTTGACCGCATTTGCAATTCCCACAACCCCGGACGCAACCGAGTCTCCGCTGGAAAAACTCGAACATTTTCTCGTCAACCCGGTCAACTTTGTGATTATGCCCATTTTTGCCCTGGCCAATACCAATATTCAGTTTGAAGCCGGGATGCTGGAAGGATTGACCACCGTACTTGGCATCGGAATCATAGCCGGGCTTGTCATAGGAAAGCCCGTTGGGATTACCTTTTTCTCCTGGATTGCAGTGAAGCTCGGGATTGCCAGAATGCCCAATAACGCCTCCTGGCTTCATATTATAGGCGTGGGGATGCTCGGTGGAATTGGCTTTACTATGTCCATTTTCATTGCGCTGCTTTCCTTTTCCGGCAAGGACCTGATCCTTTCAGAAGCCAAATTTTCCATTTTAACTGCCTCCATCATTTCCGGAATATTCGGTTACATCTGGCTGAGCAGACTAGACAAAAAAACAAAAAAAACCGGCTTATCTCCCGCTGAAGATCAATAGTCACCCGTTTGTTGGCACGCTATTAATGTGCATCCGCAAGCTAGATATCTGCTTTACGGACACACGAACGAGATTATGGGAGATAAAAAACTGTTTGTCATGATTGACGATGATACAGACGATCATGAAATATTCAGCATGGCGCTATCAGAGCTTGTCAAGCCATTAAAATGTCTTTTTTTCAAGGATTGCGAGTCGGCCGTCGCATATTTCAGCCAGCAGTCGGCATCTGCGCCTGGATATGTGTTTATTGACCTTAACCTGCCCAGGATACCTGGGGACGAATGTCTGGTGCATCTGCAAAAGTTGCAGGAATTCGACAGCCCCCGCATCATCATTTATTCCGGCCCCATCCCGGAAGAGTGGCGGGAACGTTTTAAGCAAATCGGTGTTGACCAGTTTATCGAGAAGACCGGTTCAATACCGGAGCTGGTTGGTGAGCTGAAACAATTGACCGCGTTGGATTAAACACGGCCGGGCCAGTTTTTGTTAAAGTTTAAAAAAATGCTGGCTGTGTGATGAGGTCACGTGATGACGCGAGGCAACTAGATTACGCTGGACAACAACATCGAACCGAAACAAATAACGATCATTATGCGGCAAGTGGTTTTCAAATATGTGACAAGCCTGGCTTTGCTGTTATCGGCTGCGTCCTGTTCATCAGACGAGTCAAAACTTATGGGCATCTGGCATACTGAACTGGAAGCCATACCCCAACTCAAAAGCGCGTTTGATTTGGAATTGAATCACGATTTTTTCGGGGATAAATGGAGCGGGCGGTTTGAAATTGCCGAGACCATGACCGAAGGAAACTTATCCAGTGTAAAAGTTGATGGCTCCAAGATAACCCTTGATCTTGGCCAGGGCGCCATGTTCAAAGGCAATCTTGCAAATAATAAGCAGCAAATCACGGGTGTACTCAATGTGCCCGGCATCGAGAAGCAGACACTGCGTTTTACCAAAATAGAAAAATGGTCATCACAGCGGCCCGCAAGGAGCGACAAGGATAATCAACCTGTAAAAACCTGGGCATATCAGGCCCCTCCTGCAATTCATGACGGATGGAAAGTGGGCACGATCAACACAGCAACCGGGGATTCAAAGCCTTTGAGGGATCTTTTTGAGAATATCCTAAAAGGTCATTTTAATGGGCTCGATGCTATCCTGGTTGCCCGGAATGGCAAATTGCTATTAGAGGAATACTTCTATATGGGCGATCGGGAAAGGATTCACAGTATACAGTCGTGCACGAAAAGTGTGACCTCCCTTTTAATTGGTATTGCGCATGACGATGGCCTTATCAAGAATCTCGATGCGCCTGTAAACACCTTTTTTCCGGCTTACGGGGATTCCACAAAGCGAAAAATGCCTCCATTTACACTGCGTAATGCATTAACCATGTCAGCAGCATTGGATTGGCGTGAGGATATTCCTTATTCAGATCCGCGAAACGATGCAGTCCTGATGAACCAGAGTAAGGATATGTTTCAGTATGTTTTATCTAAAAACCCTGACCCGAAGGTTCGACCAGGCGAAGTATTTGAATACAACAGCGGACTCTCTATTTTGCTGGGAGGTGTTATTGCCAATACAACCGGAAAACCAGCCGATCAATACGCAACGCAAACACTCTTCAAAGATCTGGGAATAAACAAATTCACCTGGACCGCTATGAACGGGCAAATCCATACAGGCGGCGGACTGTTCATGAAGCCACGGGATATATTGAAGTTGGGCCAGCTGGTGCTAGACGAGGGAAAATGGAATGAAAAACAGATTGTTTCAGCATCCTGGATCAAAGAATCCACGGCATTTAATTTACCCGTAAATAAGGCAAACAAGGAGTGGGGATATGGATATCAATGGTGGCGTGGCGTGCTTCGGGCTGATAATAAGGTATTTAAAACAATATATGCAGCAGGATATGGAGGCCAGGTGTTATGTATCATTCCGGATCTGGACCTAGTGATTTTGACCTTACACCACAATGCAACCGAAGGAAACGGCAGACGGAGTATTTTATGGAAGGAAATGGAAACCAACATCCTCCCTGCATTCAAATGATTGTAGTTAAGTCCAACCAACAACTGCAAGTAACAAAAGTCCTATAATCAAGTCGCTTTAAACAAGACCTGCCCGTCCTTTTGCACATACCAGGCCGTTACGGGATTGAAATGGTAACCCATGTTGCCGCCTCTTGCTGCTAATAATTGTTTTAGGAAGGGCTGGACGTAGCCCGTTTCGTCTACGGCGCGGCTCATGATCTCGGTGGGGCTGCCGTCCCATTGCCAGAGATGCCTGAATGCCGTTATAGCTTTGTCGAGAATGGGTTCCTGTAATGCAGCCGTTTTCCAGCTTTTTCCTGCATCCGTACTCACTTCCACCCGCACGATTTTGCCGCGACCACTCCAGGCAATGCCGCGTATCTCGATCCAGCCTGCCTCTACTTTTGCCGGATAGCTCGGGTAAGTGATCACAGACCGGGCATCCATGGTGAAGCTGAATTGCCTTATTTTTCCGCCGGCAACCGTTTCTGTGTATTTGGAAGTTTCCTCACGGGTCATAAATGGCGCGTCCGAAAGCTCTATGCGGCGCAGCCACTTGACGCTTGCATTCCCTTCCCATCCCGGAAGGAAAAGCCTTGACGGATAACCTTGCTCGGGCCGCACAGCCTCGCCGTTCTGCGCATATGCAATGATGGCGTCATCGAATCCTTTCCTGACGGGAACGCTGCGTGTCATCACTGCGGCATCGCCTCCTTCGGCCAGGAACCAGTTTGCTTTAGGGTTCACACCCACTTCCCGAAACAAGGTCGAGAGCTTCACGCCCGTCCATTCGCTCTGGCTTACCAGACCGCAAATTTCCTGCGGCCGGAGCTTGCCGTCATTACTGCCGCGATAATTGCCCGAACATTCCAGGAAGGCAGTCCGCGACACGGACGGGAAACGTTTGAGATCAGCCAGGGTGAAAACCATTGGCTTATCGACCATGCCGTGAATGACGAGTTCGTATTTGGACGGATCAATGGCCGGAACGCCGCCGTGATGCCGCTCATAATGCAGGTCAGACGGTGTTATAGTGCCGTATAAATCTTGTAAAGGTGTACGCGAAGAAGTGTCCGATGGCGTCTTGAGCGGCTTTTCAAATGCCGACCTCGTCCCTAATGTTCCGGGAGGCACACCGGGTACTTTGGCAGGGTCGTCGCTAATGCTTTCGGCTTGGGTAAGCGCTGCCTGAAACGCCTTCCCCTGCGCAGTTTGCACCAGCACAATAGTGGCCGCAGCCGCCCCGGCAAGGAGATTTCTGCGGCTGATCTTGATTCCTGCGGAACCGTTCTTATCGTCTCTTTTATCCATTATTATCTGATTTCCGGCCCGTCCGTGCGGTCGTCGGGGACGAAGTTATTTCTTGCCGGCATTTTTACTTTTGGTAGGTTCTTAGCATTCAATGTCACTTTTTCATCCCATAACCCATTGGCATTAAGCAAAAAAGCAGTCAGGCTGTACACTTCCTGATCCGTCAGGGAACCGGGTTGGTTGAAGGGCATAGCGCGGCGGATGTAATCAAAAACGGTTGTGGCGTATGGCCAGTAAGTGCCAATCGCTTTGATCCGCCTTACGTCTGTCCGCCTGGCATCACTTGCGGCGCCTGTGCTTTTGCCGGTAGAATCCGGCGCTGCTACTAGGCGGTCATTAGGACCTTCGGTTCCGGTTGCTCCGTGGCAGGCTGCACATTTTAATGCATAGATTTCCCTGCCCTGTAACACATTGCCCTCGCCCGCAGGCAATCCCTTTCCGTCGGGCGAGATGTCAATGTCCCATGCTGCAATTTGTATTGCAGAAGCCTTTCTGCCGAAGCCGAAGCTTTTAGGCCAGTCGAGGGTGTCGCCGGCATTTTCTTTAGTGTTATCAAAATGATTTTCACGCTTCACAGCGGCTACCAGCAATAGCATGGCCAGGATCGACCATATGCCATATCTAATCGTATTTTCCCGCATTTAATGTACTTTTTGCCAGAACGTAAGGCCTCTTAACCCTGTCCAGAACTACGTAAATCGAATCTTTATTTTCATTAATCCCGCTTAAAATCACGCGAGAGCCGTCTTGTGTGGTGTAATTCAAAATCATTCGGTTGCGCTTGTCGCGGCGGGGCTTTGCTGCAAACTCCTTATCGCGCCGGGCCGAGTAAGCAATAGGATCGATCATTTTATTCTCATCCCCGATACGCGCCAGCGCGGCTTTGCTGATCCAGTTTTTATCCGCACGATCGCCTTCGCCCCGCGCCTCTTTGCCCTTTTCAGCACGGCTTGGTTGCGGTTTTTGCTCCTGCCCTACTCCGTCCCTGGCGCCGCCTTTCGCATATTTATCTCTTAAATACAATGTATGCGCAATGGTATCTGCAAGATAATGATAAACCCGCTGCCCTCCGGCCGTACCCGTAAGTTCAAATGTGCGTCCGATGTCGCGCATCGGCGCGCCGCCGCCATTGGAAAGGTCCAGCGGTTGCGGCTTGTTCACCTTGAAAGTCAGCGTAGTCCAGTTCTCGAAAGTAGCCCATTGCCACCGAAGCGTGTCTGTGGGTGAATACGGAATGGTTTGATTATTGATTTTGAATTCTGTGACATTGTAATTTCCACGCAATGTTTTCACCCCGGCAGTGGATGGCTGCTTATAAGGATCGTATTTGAAATTGACGTATTGTAAATAAAATAAATGCACGAGGAATAGGGCGAATACACCAAATTTTAACGCGTATCGTAAGTATTTTCCGTTCTTTGAAAATAACGGGTAAATGTTGTTTGGGGCTGTGAAGCGTTCTAGGACGATGAGGTTCCAGAGTTTTGGGGTGTCTTTGATTAGCAGAAACGCGGCTAGCAGCACGAAGTAGGAACTGTAAACATGCACGCCGCCGTCGTATGCGAAGTTTACATAAACAATATCCCCTAATGCGCCCAGCAGCAGTATAGCGCCTAATGTGGTTGTCCCCCTGAAAAATAGTAAGATCCCGGCGGCAAGTTCTACAACGCCCGCAAACACCTGGTACCAGGGAACAATGCCGACCGAAAGCCAGTAAATCTTTTGCAATGTGAAATCACCGAAATTCGTATTCAGCAACCCCAGCGAAGGGTATGGCATCTGTGTAGGCAGCAATTTGGTGAAACCGAAGCCAATAATGCCGATCCCCGCCCGGTAACGCACCACCACCCGGAGCCAGTAATAAAGCAGATTGTAATTGGCTGGCTGGGGCTTGCGCAACCGGTCTATCCCCGTCCAGATCAGGCCCACGACTGTTGCAGCAAAGAATGTGATAATCCAGGTGGCATAACCGTTAAGCGGACTTCCGAACAGGGTGCGGCCGAAGAGATCGAGACCGCTGCCGAACCTGGCAATGTCGTACACATCGCGGTAATGCAGCCGCGTCCATTCAAAATTGAACAGCGCTGTATACCATTCGGCACTGTTCGGAATGCTCATGGCGATGAAGAAAACGAAAGCGATGCGGAACAGCGTTTTCTGCCACTCGGGCCATCTTGCTGCTGTGGCACGCTCGTCGTGTTGCACGTCCGCAGGCGTGGACTCTTCAACCACGGGCAATTCTGTTGCTGTGTTTAATTTGATCGTTGACAACATATTCGATTCGGTTTTGACCAATGATTAAAGTTTGAATTCTCCCCGGCGTCCCACTTTCTGAACTTCCTGGAACAAGTATTTTTTATTAATTTTTTTCAAAGCCACATACAGCGAGTCGTTTGATTTACCCACCCCCGAAAGCAGGATCGTTGTTGAATCGGGCCGGGAGTAATGCAATGTCAATCGGTCCGAAGCATCTACTTTGTTGGTCAGTTTCAATGTTTTTGATGCCGGATCATGCTCGTAGCTGTAATAATGTCTGCCTCCTGATCCTGCCTGTTCGTAGTTCCGCCTGGCGTCATCAAAATCAATGTGCTCCACATTAGCCGAATCGATCAATGCCGGTGGCGATGAACGGATGCTTAATGTGGCCCAGTTTTCAAAAACAACATCTTTCCACCTTACCGGATCGAGCGGCGAGTAAGCAAGCGTGTCGCCGTTGAGCACAAACTGCTCAACATTATAAAGTCCGGCGACTTGGGCTAACCCTGGCTTGGTTGGGTATTGATAGGAATAATTGTGATATCCTGCATAACTTTTATAACCATAAATGACCACGAAAAACAGGACAAATGCCCCTTTAAAAGCAATGCGGGCCTGTTTGATATTATTTTGAGTAAAAACAGGTTTGAAACGGTTCGGAAAAGTCGGCTTTCCGAGGGTAAGCAGATTATTGAGCCGGTTGGCATCGAAAGCAAACAGGAACAATGCCAATACAATCAGGTAAAAACTATAAATGTACTCCCCGCCTTCATATGCGAGATTTGAAATAAACACATTGCCCGTGAACGGAATGATGATCAGCGTGGCCAATGTGGTTGTACGACGGTGGAGTAAGAGCAAACCGCCGGCCAATTCAACCAAACCCAGAAAAGACTGATAATCAGGCACTACGCCCAGGCTTAATGCAAATAATTTCCATGCGCTAAAATCGCCGTAAGCCGTGTTCAGATTACTCAGGGAAGGCGGCGGTGCCTGTAAAGGGAAAAATTTGATAAAACCGTAAGCTATCAACCCCGCCGCGAGCCGGTAACGGACGATTACGCGCAGCCAGTAATAGAGCTGGTTGTATTCCTTCTTGTCCTTATCCCTGTTGCCCCAGACAATGCCTCCCAAGATCGCGATCAGTAAGATCACCGCCCAGTTGGCCCAAGTGTCCGGTCCGGAGAAAAAGCGCGGCTGATATCTCGAAAGCTCGAAAATATCCCCATAAGTAAGGTTGAGCCAGTTTATCTGAAAAACCTGGCGATAGAATTTCCAGTCAAGCGGAACGCATTGAATGACAAAATAGATGAATGCAATGCGGAATAACACTTTTTCAAACGGCTTCCATTCACCGGGAGCAGAAGCCACGGCCCCGCCGGAGCGGACCTGGGCTTCATAAATAGCTGCGCTGGACATAAGGTTTTGATTTTGGATTAATAACCTGGATTTTGTTTCAATGCTTTGTCAATCAGAAGCTGTTCGGCGGGCATCGGAAGCAGTAATTTACTTTCGTCGGTGATGTTCAGCACCTGTGTGGCCCTGCCTGTGCGCACAAGGTCGAACCAGCGGTCGGGTTCCAGGGCAAATTCGATCCGACGCTCATTTTCGATTGCCAGCAGGAATGCAGCCTTGTTTGCGGCGGTGAGTTTTGCGATCCCGGCGCGTTCACGCACTGCATTCAAATCGGCCAAAGCGCCGATAAGGTTTCCCGTCTGCGCCCTTGCCTCAGCGCGGATCAGGTATAGTTCTGCAATGCGGATCACGAATGTCGGGTCCGTAGCCGGGCTGCGGTAATACAAGTTTCCGTACCATCTTCCCTGGTTGTCTTTGGCTACCAGCGCGCTGCGGTTTCCACCGACTTTCGGATCATTGGCCAATGCTACAAAAGCATCATTAGGCGCCCACTGCCGCGTTCCTCCTTTTTCCTGAGGCTGCCATTGTCCACGATGGCTGTTGGTTTCATTGATATTGTAAAAAATCTCAAATACCGATTCGGTTGTCCCCCTGGCATCATTGGCAAAAAATGCATTGTATGGCTTCACAAGCTGATAGTTACCTGCATCGGCGATAATTTTGTCGGCATATTCAGCTGCCTTTACGTAATCCTTTTGGTATAAATAAAACCGCGATTTCAACGCCCACACCGTTTTGCGCGTGGCCCGGAAACGGTCCGTTGTTTCCGCAAGAAGCGGTTCGGCGGCGTTCAGGTCAGCCAGTGCCTGCGCATAAACTTCTTCCTGCGAACTGCGCGCAATGCCCCGGTTGTCCTGTGGCGTTAAGGTAGGCTTGGTAATGATCGGCGCGCCACCCCATATCCTCGCCAGATCGAAATAGGCAAACGCCCTGAGGAAATAAGCCTCTCCGATGATCTTGTTTCGTTGCGCTTCGCTCAACGAAGGATCTTGTACCGCAGGGACTTTATCCAACACGTGGTTCGCCCGGTTGAGCATGCTGTAAATGCCTGTCCAAACCGAAGAAACAGTCGGGTTCTCGGCATTAACCCGGTGATTGATAAACTCTTGTACCTGCGATTGCGAGCCAGTCCATTGAATGTTATCACCTGATAAATAACCGATGGATTGCAGATTTACGCTATAATAGCTTCTGAATGAGTCATATGCTCCGTTCAGAGCAGTTTCCGAAGACGCTTTGTCGACAATGGTTTGCTGATCGGAAATGGATGCTTTGGGTTGCACATCCAGGAACTGGTCGCAGGATGTCAGGAGCAGCAAAAACGCGAGTACGGTGGTATGTTTAAATGCTTTCATATGGGTAAATTTTAGAATGTCAGGTTAACGCCAACCAGAACGCTTCTGGGCTGCGGCGGTGTGCCGAGGTCGATGCCTTGTTCATTTTGCGCACTGGAAGAGCTCGATTCAGGATCCAGACCAGTGTATTTTGTGATCGTGAAAAGGTTGCTTCCGGTTACGTAAAGGCGCAGTGAAGAAATTCCGCGCACCGGAATCGTGTAGCCAATGGCAAGCGAACGCAGCCTGATAAATGACCCGTCTTCCAGCCAGCGACTTCCGCCATCACGATAGTTATTGACATTCACACCATCCGGGCGGGGCACATCCGTGATGTCGCCGGGCTTTTGCCAGCGGTCGTTATTACTGGCAAAAATGATCCGCGCCGCATCGCGCGCACCGCCGCCCTCGCCGAAAAATTTGTTATGGTTATAAACCTTATTCCCATATTGAAACGCAAGGAAAGCATTGATATCGAACCCTTTGTAAGTAATGCTATTGGTAAGTCCGCCGAAAAATTTAGGCCATATGCTGCCGTTGATCTGGCGGTCGGCAATGGTGATCTTGCCATCCTTATTAACATCTTCATAAACCGTGTTGCCGGTCTGCGGATCAACATACAGCTGTTTGTAAACCCAGAAGGAATAAAGCGGCTGGCCCTGTTGTAACAGGATCAGGCTGCGGCTGCCATATTCGAGCGGATTTTCGAGCTTTTCGATCTTGTTGATGTTTCGGGCAACATTGAAGCTCGTAGTCCAGGAAAATGTATTGTTCTGGAAATTCACCGAACGGATCGCCAGCTCAAATCCTTTGTTGCTGATCTCGGCCGTGTTGCTGCGATAATTGGCAAAGCCGGTTGTGGCAGGCAGTGTGAGTGATAGCAGGCCGTTGCTGGTGTATTTGCTGTAAACATTCACTTCAATACCAAGCCTGTCGCCAAAGAAGGCAATGTCGGCGCCCGCATTAAACTGGCTGGTCCGCTCCCATTGCAGATCCGGATTAGCAAGTTGCTGCGGCGCAATGCCTGGATTGCCCTGGTAAGGAGAGCCGCTGCCCCAAAGGCCTAATGCTGCAAAACTGCCCAGACCATTCTGATTTCCGGTAACGCCATAGCTTGCGCGGATTTTCAAATCGCTTAGCACGGCCACATTTTTGAGAAAATTCTCCTGCTTAACCCGCCATGCTCCACCCACCGAAGGAAAATAACCCCATCGCCTGTCGGCACCAAAACTGGAAGAACCATCCGCACGAATGCTGAAATCGATCAGATATTTGCCGCCGTAATTGTAGTCGATGCGTGAAAAGAAGGATGCAAGGTTCTTTTTAGACCAGCTGTTGGATCCCGTAGTTGTAGCTGCGGAAGAGATCAGTTTGAAAGAATTACTCGCAAAACCACGTCCCGTTGAGGTTGTTCCGGTGTTCAGATCGCTTTGAATGGTGTTACCGATCAGGATGCCGAAGCTGTGTTTGGTGCCGATTTTCTGTCGGTAAGTAAGCGTTTGCTCGTTAATCCAGGTCGTAGCCTGCCCATTGTTTGCCGTTGCCAGCCCGTTCGGGCTTCCGGAAATGAGGAATGTGTTCCAGTATTCATTTTCGTCATAATTGTTGTAATCCAATCCCCAGCTTGTGCGGAATTTGAGGTTAGGAAGGATATCAGCCTCCGCATACAGGTTGCCAATGTATCGCAGGCTCACAGACTTGACATCGTAATGCTGCAAAAGCAGGCTAACATTGTCAAATCCGGCCCGGCCCACGAGCTCACCGTTTTCATTTGTTGGCGACAAATAAGTAGGCGTATGCAATGCAGCCTGCAGAAGCCCACCCGCCGGGCCATCGCCGGCGCGTGCCTGGTTACGGAATGTGCGGGCAAAACTGTTGCTCACCCCAATCTGCACTTTGTCCGAAATCTTCTGATCCAGGTTAACCTTGAAACTGGCGCGGTTGAAATTGATCGGTTTCAAAATCGATTCCTGGCTGTTGTAGCCTCCGCCGATGTAATATTTCGTTGTTGCCGTCCCGCCCGAAACGGACAAATCGTAGTTCTGGACGGGCGCCGTCTGGAATATTTCGCCTAGTCTGTCATACGTTTTCTGCTCTTCGGGCAGGCCGCGGCCGCCTTCGGAAGCGGGGCGGAATGGTCTGTTCGCCTCTGTCCGGTTTAAGGATGGCGTATCTTTTCCGGTGTTGACCCACCACTCGTTCACGAGTTGTGCGTGCTCCGGGCCGGTGGTCAGGTCCCATAGTTTTTCCGCTTTGGCAAGGCCATAGGAAGCATTCACGCTGACCTTTGCTTTTTGGTTGTATTTGCCTCGTTTGGTGGTGATTAGGATTACACCGTTCGCACCGCGCGAGCCGTAAAGTGCCGTGGCTTCGGCGTCGCGCAGGACTTCCAGGCTTTCAATGTCATTCGGATTAATGTCGGCAATCGGTGAAGTTGCTTTCCCACCGGTTCCTATGGTCTGCATGCTGTTGCTGTTCATAAATACGCCGTCAATCACATACAACGGGTCATTATCACCATTGATGGAAGTGGCCCCGCGCACGCGGACGGTAACCGCTTCGCCGGGAACGCCCGTGTTGGATGTGATTTGCACGCCCGGCACTTTGCCTTGCAGCTGCGCATCAAAGCTCCCCGCCGGAATGTTTTTCACATCCGTAGGATCTACTTTTGTGATGGAACCAATCACATTTTTACGTTCCTGCGTGCCGTATCCCACCACCACAACCTCATTCAGCTGGCGCTGATCGGATGCCAGGGTGATGGACAATTTGCCTTTGTTACCCGGTTTTATTTCCTGCGTCGCATAGCCGATGTACGAGACAACAAGGACTGCATCTGCCTCAGCATCAATGTTAAATCCGCCTTTCGCATCGGTGGTGGTCCCGATATTGGTCCCTTTCAAATGAATATTAACGCCCGGCAGCCCTTCTCCGCCAGCGTCGGTCACATTGCCCTGAACTTTCCCCTGACCCTGCTGCTGGCTGTAACCGGCCAGGGTAAAAAGCAGCATAGCCACAGTTGTCGCAGTTTTGATAAGGCGACCTGCCTGTTTACCGGGCGATGGCTCCTGTTTTGTAAAAAACATACATTCGAGTCGTTTAAGTAATGAAATATTTGCCTTAGTATATAGATTAAATAGTCTATCAGAATCGATAAAAGCGGATATAGCAGTCTTTTGAACAGACCGCATGGGTCTTCAAAGCTTGTTATCAACTTTTATGGGAATTACTTTTCAGCATCCACTTAGGCCGAGGAGGCTTCCATGAATGCAGGTTTAAATATTTACTTTTTTTCAAAAGCGAATATCTAATGCGAGATCTTACTGGTGGTAATAAGATTACTCTACTAACTTAATAGACAAATATTATGTAAATATTTTATCCGTGCAAATGTGGACGAAATAAAGTGTAAAAAAATTTTTACCCACTGGTCGTATCCCTAAGTTTTCGATCATTATTTGCATTTTAAGCCGCTTTGGAAGTATATTATCCTTAAATCACTAAACCCATGAAAATAGACTTATCCATGACCCGGCGTGAAATGCTTGGAATAACCGGCATGGCCGGCTTGACCGCATTAACGGGCTTTCCTGCCGGCGCGGCCACGCACGCTGCACCAAAACGACCACGCATTGCCTGCCTCGTTACATACTGGGGCGCCACCAGGTCGCACGCCGACTGGATCATCACCAAGCTGCTCGACGGCTATTGGTGGCAAGGTGCTCACACTCTCTCGCGGGTAGAAGTTGTATCCGTTTATATCCACCAGTTTGATACAAGTTTACTCGGCCAAAAAATATGCAAGGCCAAGAACATTCCGATTTTCAAAACAGCCGGCGAAGCGGTTACACTGGGCGGAAAGGAACTGGCAGTGGATGGCGTGGTGATCGTTGGCGAGCACGGGGAATATCCTACCAATCTCAAAGGACAATGGCTCCTGCCGCGCTGGTGGATCTATGAAAAAGTGATCCGGGTTTTTGAGCAGAGCAAGCGCTCTGTGCCGGTTTTTAATGACAAACACCTTTCTTACAGTTGGGACGAAGCCAAATGGATGTTCGATAAATCCCGTGAACTGAACTTCCCGCTCACCGGCGGCTCTTCCATACCGGTTTACTTCCGCAAGCCGGAAATAGAACTTGATATAGACACGCCTTTGAAAGCATCGGTGGTGATCGGCGGTGCTCCCGATGAAGGTGCCCTTTTTCATTGTGTGGATGTATTGCAGGCTTTTGTTGAGCGACGAAAGGGTGGCGAAACTGGCGTAAAGTCAGTACAATGCATTCGCGGCCCGGAAACGTGGAAGTGGACCGAACAGAACCCCTGGGCGGCCGCATTGCTGGAAGCGGTTCGTAAAAGCTTTGACCTGAAACAGGGACACTTTCAGGAAATCGGGAAACCGAATGTCTGCATCATTGAATACAATGATGGCACAAAAGCAGCAGTGTATTCTGGCCAGGGTGTGGGCTGGACTTTTGCCGGGGACATTGAAGGTCGTAACGAACCAGCCATTATGTCGATGCTAGACTGGCCCGGCCCGTTTTCTCAATATCATGCGTCCAATGCACAGCCGCACTGGATTACCGAAATGATGGTGACCGGAAAAGAACCATTCAATGCCGAACGGCTGCTTTTGTCAACCGGCATCACTGCTTATAATATGGAATCCAACTGGGAAAACGGCAAATATTCAGCCGTAGGGCGCCGAATTGAGACGCCATTTATGAACATGCGATACCGCTCCACGCGCGGAGCGCAGTTCAGCACAGGCCAGCGACCGCCGGATGTTCCTTATATGCGGGGGTTTAGTGAATGACTGAATGAATGAGTGAATGAGTGAATGAGTGAATGAATGACCGTATCAACACAACAATGAATCGTAGAGATGTTATCAAAAGCCTGACCCTTTTACCCGCGGCAGGTGATATTTTATTAAAGCAGCCGGCTGTTGCTTCACAGCATACTTCAATGCCCGATCTGCACCGGGATGCGTTTGTGATGGATGGGCATACGCATGTAATGAGCCGGGAGCTGATCCTGAAAACCGACATTGGCCAGCGTTACAAGGATGGGACGGTGGATCTTCCCCGGGCAAAAGAAGGCGGCGTGGATGCGATGTTTTTTTCGGTTTATACCCCTGAAAACTATTATCCGGGAAGGTTTGAGATCAAAAATACTTTTCGTGTCGTAAACCTTGCGCTGGACCAGATCAAAAAGAACCATGCATTGATCGAGCTCGCGCTTAATGCGTCCGACATAGAGCGTATTAATAAAAAGGGTAAAATCGCCGCATTCCTGGACCTGGAAGGTGGTTACGACCTGCACGGCGACCTGGATCTGCTGCGCGCACTTTACAAACTGGGCTTACGCTCCATGCAGCTGACTGCGCATAGCACTACAAATGCTTTTATTGATGCCTGCAATGACGTGTACACCTGGGGCGGCATTAATGCACATGGGAAAGCGGTGATCAGGGAAATGAACGATCTTGGCATGGTCATCAATGTGGCTCATGCATCCAATGATGCCATTATGCAGTCGGCGGCGGCGAGTCGGCATCCGGTCATTTACAGCCACGGCGGTTTTCACAAGATCGTTGATCATCCGCGCTGCATTACAGACGAAGCTGCAAAAGCAATCGCATCAAAAGGCGGCGTCATCGGCGTGCATTTCGGCAGCCTTTTTAATAACCCGAAATACTGGGCCTGGCAAAAACCGAACAACCCCGTCAAAGTGCAGCCGAGTCCGCAGCCGAAAATACCACGCATCCTGAGCGTCCGGAATACGAATCAAACCATTGAAGAAGTCGACAAGGAATTTGCGCGTGAGTTGCCGTTCACTTTCAACGGAACCATTCCAGACGAATACTGGATGCATGTTGACCAGCTCGCCAGGGTCATTGATTATGGAGTTAATTTGGTCGGTGAAGACCACATAGCATTGGGATCCGATCTGGACGGCGGCCCCGAGTTGCCCCGTGAAATCAAAGACATCAGCGACTTCCCACAGATCACCATGGCTATGCAAAAACTAGGTTACACCGACCAGCGGATCAAAAAGATCCTCGGCCTGAACTGGCTGCGTGTCATCCGGCAGGTGACGGAGGGGAAATAAGCACACATTCAATCACTTACTCTAATTTTTAATGTCCATAAATGGAAACCAGCAGCCTGTTAAAGCAAATCGAGTTCATTAAGGAAGTGGATAAGCTCAAATACATCCTCCGCAAAACGAAGCTTTTCAATAGCGACCGGAATGAGAATGACGCCGAACACAGCTGGCACCTGTCGCTGATGGCCATTATCCTGGCCGGGCATGCCAACTCCGACATTGATCTGCTCCGGGTTGTTAAGATGCTTCTGATCCACGACATTGTTGAGATAGATGCGGGTGATACTTTTATTTATGATGCGCAGAAAAACCACACCAACACCGACGAAGAAAGACTGGCTGCAAACCGGATCTTCGGGTTATTGCCTGAGGAGCAGGCGACGGAGCTGATCGCAATCTGGGAAGAGTTTGAGGAAGGGCAAACCCATGAAGCAAAATTTGCACGGGCTATGGACCGCCTGGAACCCCTGCTTCAAAATACTTCCAATAACGGCGGCACCTGGGCCGAGTTCGGCGTCAGTTATGAAAAGGTGTATGCCAAAAAGCAGGTCATTCAGCAGGGTTCCGAATCGATCTGGCAATATGCCGAGCAACTGATCAATGACAGCGTGGAAAAAGGGATTTTGAAAAAATAGGTCAGTAAGCTGATCCTAGTCGCTAAACTCAAACATGACGACCACGCAGCTCGTGAACATAGGTAGACGGACTAATACCAAATTGTTTCTGAAAGTCCCTCGAAAAGTTGGTAGGAATGCTGTATCCGACCATATCGGCCACTTCGTTGATCTTGTATTTGTTCTCAGCGAGCAGCTCAGCAGCCCTTTTCAGCCTCGACAGGTTGATCAGCTCATTCGGTGTCATGTCCGAAATGCCTTTGATCTTGCGGTATAGTGTGGGCCTGCTCATGTTCATCAGGGATGATAGCAGGTCCACGTCCAGGTTGGTGTCCGCGATCCGTTTGCCTATAATGGTGTTTAATTGTTCCAAAAACTGCTTATCAGCCGTCGAGAACGCAATGCCCCGGATATGGGTGAGCGGCGAGCGCGCAAAATATTCCTTGATAATGTTCCTGTTGTTGATCAGGTTGGTGATCTGCGCAGCTAGATGATCCAGTGAGAACGGCTTTTCAATGTAGGCATCCGCGCCCACTTCAAGCCCCTCGATCCTGGAATTGATCGAATTTTTGGCGGTTAAGAGAATGATCGGAATGTGGCTGAACTGCACATCGTTTTTGATCTTTTTACACAACTCAATGCCGTCCATGACCGGCATCATAATGTCGCTGATCACCAGGTGGACGTTCTCATGCTGCAAAATTTCGATCGCCTGCTGACCGTCCAGCGCGCGCATGACATGATAGGAACCGCTCAGCTCCCGGCTCAGATAACCCAGGATTTCAACATTGTCCTCCACGATCAGGACCACAGGCCGGGCCGGATCGGCGGCTTCGCTTTGCTCGTTTGTTAGTAGAAAATCAGCTGAAATTTCCTCATTCACCCCTTTCAGGTCCATTTCATAATCCTGATGGATCGGCAGCGAAAGCAGGAATGTATTCGAAAGCGTATCCCGGTGTTTCAGTTCGAGACTGCCTTTATGGAGCTCGGCAAGCGAGCGCGACAATGGGAGACCGATGCCGGTCCCCTCCTGTTTCTGGCTGGCCTCAACCCGGTAAAACGGCTCGAAAATCTTCTCTTTCTCGTCATCCCCAATGATCAGGCCATCGTTTGTGAACTCAATATGGAAAAGCAGGTCGTCGCTGCTGAATGGCAGAAGCCTTACCTTAACCGAGTTATCGGCATACTTTATCGCATTGTTAATCAGGTTACTGATGATCTTTTTGCAGGCTTCAATGTCAACGAAGGCATTCAGTGTAATGCGGGGAAGCTCCATGTTGTAAGCCAGATTCTTCTGTTCGGCTGCTGGGCGGAACGTCGAAAAAACATCGCTCAGGAGCTCGTTAATGTCAGTTTTGGTAAAGTTCAGGCTGAAATTATTCGCCTCCGCTTTCCTAAAATCAAGCAGCTGATTGGTCAGGTCAATGAGGCGATTGGTATTTTTATTGATCATGTTCAGGTTCTCAAATGTTTCTGCACCGGCGTTTTCGTCGGCCAACAACTTGTCCAGCGGCATTTTAATGAGCGTCAGCGGCGTTCTGATTTCGTGGGCAACGTTGGTAAAAAAGTCAATTTTGGCATTATAAATCTCGCGTTCTTTGCCAATTTCAATGGCTTCAATCTCGCGCTTGTTCTTTTCGCCCATTGCCAGGTGATAATAGCGGAAAACCGTGATGCCGATGGCGGCCACAATGGTGCCGTACAACATGTAAGCCCATCCCGTAGCCCACCACGGCGGCAGAATATCAATGTTAAGCCTGGCTTCCCGGCCATTCCACACCTGATCGTTGTTCGACCCCATTACCCTTAACACATAATGACCCGGCGGGAGTTTTGAAAACGAGATTTTTTTGCTGTTGCTTAATGTAATCCACTGCGGTTCAAGCCCCTCCATTTTGTATTTGTAATGGTTCATTTCGGGGATCACATAACTGAGCGCTGCTACATCAAAACTAAGGCTCGAACGATCATAAGGCAGCTTGATCCCACCCGTATAAATCGGTGATTCGGTGAGCGGCGAATTTTTACCGCCAATGTGCAGCTCCTGATTATTGGCCTGGATGCTCGTAATGTACACCGGCGGCACGTACGTATTTTTATTAAATAAAGCCGGTTTAAGGCTGATCAACCCGGCAACTGTGCCGAAAAACAGCGTTCCGTCGTCATTTTTGAAAGAAGAATTGTAGTTAAACTGTTCGCTGAGCAGCCCGTTCGCCTCATTGTAATTGGTAAACTTCCCAGTCTTGACATTCAGCATCGACAAACCACGCGAAGTCGAGATCCAGAAATTACCCATATCATCTTCCAAAACCCTGAAAACCTGATTATCGGGCAAGCCATCTTCAATGCGGTAGTTTTTGAATTGCCGCGTAACAGCATTATACCGCGATAATCCATGTTCGGTGCAGAACCAGAAGTCGCCATTTTTGCTTTGATAAAGGCTGTTGATGTAGTTGTCGAGCAGTCCGCCTTTTTTGCCGGCATCATACTGAATCCTGCCTTTTTTTCCTGTTTTCGGATTAAAATAAAAAATCCCGCCGCCGTAGCTGGCCACCCATAATGTTCCCTCTTTATCCTCGTGAATGCTCTGCACCTGCGTATTGACAAAGGTCATCGGTGCAAAATCATCTGTACTGCGATTGTATTTAAATAAGCCCGACCACGTTCCGACAAGGATTTCATTTGCCCTCGTTTTATAAAGTGTCACCACAAAATTGCTCCCGAAAGTGTTGGGCATGCTGGTGGTGTAATGGCGGATTACTTTATTGGTTTTCAGATCCATCACATCCAGGCCGTGCTCGTAAGTGCCGATCCACAGTTCGTCGCCGTCGGCGACCAGCCCGTGCAGGTTACGGTATGCAATGCTTCCCTGCTTGCCGTCAGGCAGAAATGATCTGAATGTTCCCGTTTGCAAATCCAGCTGGTTCAAACCCGCATCCTCAGTGCCTATCCATAGTTTTCCGTATTTGTCCTTCACCATTTCGTGGATCAGGTTTCCGCTGATGCTGTTGCCGGGCTGCGGGAAATATTTTTGAAAACGGTTGAATTCAGACGAGTAATAATTGACGCCGCCAAACTGCGTGCTCACCCAGATCCCACCCTCGCGGTCTTTGAAAATAGCATTGATAATGTTGTCCGTGATCGAATAAGGGTTGTATTTCTCCTTCACGATCTGCTTCATTTTATTCTTTTTCAAATCAAGAATAAAGAGCCCGGATTCTGAACCCAGCCAGTATTCGTCTTTGCCGTTCTGGAAGAATGTATGAATGTAAATGTCCTGTTTCTGGCCGGTCTCCTGCGAAATGTCGGTAATGTTGCCTGTCCTGTAATTAAAGAGCAACAACCGCTTCATATTACCAACCAGTAAGGTGGAGTCCGAAACGGAGTGCACGCGCATGTTGGAGAATATCTCATTCACACGGCCTGAAAGATCGTATTTGGCAACCGTGCCCAGTTCAGGGTGATAACGCCGGATAATGCCATTGCTGAATGTTGCCCAGACTTTTCCGTCAGCTGAGACGTGTATAGCCACCGTGTTGGCCGCATCGGGAAGTGCTTTTACTTTTCGTGTTTTGGAATCGAACCGGTAAAGCTGATTATCGGAAATGATCCAGACTCCGCCGTCATGGTCGCTGCGGATCATGCGCACCTCTCCGGTCGGGATTAATTTGAAGACCGAAAATTGATCCGAAACAGGATTATAGATATAAACGCCCTTATGCGTCCCGATCCAAAGTTTCTCGTCCTGATCCTCGGAAATTGAGAAAACCGAGTTGCTGCCCAGGCTGATGGAATCGCCTTCTTTGCTCCTGAAAATCTTAAAAGAATTGCCGTCAAAACGGTTCAGTCCGTTGCGGCTGGCGATCCAGATGAAGCCTTTTTTATCCTGGATAATGTCTCCGGTGGCATTGCCGGAAAGGCCGTCCGAAACTTTGTAGCTTTTGAAATAATACGGCGCTTCCTGACCCAGACAAGCCAGACACAAAAACACGAAGCAGAACGTAGAGAGCAGCTTTTTCACCCAGGCATCCGTACAAAGTCAGCTTTGCTGCCGACCCTTACTTGTTAAACATTTTTATAAATATATCCCTGCAAAATCATTGGTAATTAATAAAACATCATGTTGAGACGAATTGATCTAAAATTGAGACTCACAGATCATTCGGTTAATCAGCAAAGCAGGAAATTCGCACCACTTTAAATAAGTCCAATATTTTAGTTGGATAGTAACAAGTCGGGGAGTTTCAAATTCCAATTTAACCAACAATTTTAATGAAAAATAATTTGTACAAACTGGCACAGGTTGCTAAAAAGCAGGCGCTCATGCGCTGGTCTGTGAGGACCACGATGGCGATGCTTATGGGCATTATCTGTGCCATGTCCGGTGTAGCACAGGCTCAGACCGGCACCTCAATTTCGGGTAAAATCAGTGATAAACAAGGCGCTCTGCCGGGTGTTTCAGTCATTGAGAAAGGAACTTCCAACGGGACTACGACGGACGCTGAGGGAAAATTCACCTTACAACTTTCGGCAGGAGCAAAAGCAATCACCGTATCAAGCGTTGGCTACCTGGCTCAGGACGTGGATGTTACCAACAAATCGACTGTGAATGTCACATTGCTGGAAGACCAGAAAACGCTGAATGAAGTGGTCGTGATCGGTTACGGATCTTTGAACAAAAAAGAAGTTTCCAGCGCCATTACCCACTTGTCCGACAAGGACCTGTTGCGTGTGGGCGGTAACAACCCGCTGATGTCCATCCAGGGCAAAGTGGCCGGGTTATCGATCACCAACACATCCACTGCCGATCCGAACTCGTCGCCAAGCATCCAGCTTCGCGGTGCTTCGTCCCGCAGCGCTGGTCTTGGACCTTTGTTCGTTATCAACGGCATTCCGGGTGGTAACATCGACAACATCAACCAGAATGAGATCGAATCCATCGACGTACTGAAAGGCGGTGCGGCTTCGGCGATTTACGGAACACGGGGAAGCAACGGGGTGATTGTGATCACCACCAAAAAAGGCTCTTCCGAACCGCGCCTTTTCTATGATGGCTACACGACTTTTGATTACCTGACCAACCAGCTTTCGGTGCTTTCGAAAGACGATTTCCTGGCCAACAAGCGCGGGTTCGATTTTGGCGGAAACACCAACTGGCTGAAAGAAGTAAGCCGTCAGCCCTCATTCTCGCACAAGCATACATTGCAGTTTTCGGGCGGTAACGGGCAAACCAACTACTTTTCATCTGTTGATTACCGCGATGCAAACGGAATTGACCTTCGTTCCGGAAAGAGAGAATACGGCGGCCGGGTGAACATTAACCACACCACTGCCAATAACCTGCTTGCCCTGACGTTCAGCGTGGCGCCGCGTTACGCGAAAATCAGCGAAGCCGATTACAGCGCATTCAATTATGCACTGACACTCAATCCTACGCAGGGCGTGAGAGATTCCACCGGTAAATACAGCTACATTAACTCTGGCTTTTTTGCCAACAATCCTGTGGAATGGGCTAAAAACGTGCTGCAAGACCGTGAGCATAAGTCGCTCGACCTGAACGGTTCTGTGAAACTGAACATTTTGGAAAACCTGAATACGGTCGTGACATTTGGGGAAGTGAGCCTGTCGCAGCGCATCATGAACTTTACGCCTTCCAACATTACGCCTGTTATTAACGGAAACGGCCGCAATACCGCTTCGCAGGGACTGGAAGAAAAAGACCAGAAAAGCTTCGAATGGCTGGGCAATTATTACCTGGACAAAGGAAAGCATTCTGTGAAACTCCTTGCAGGTTATTCGTTCCAGCATTTTATGGAATCCGGATTCAGCGCGGGTAACGAAAAATTCCCATCCAATGTATTGACTTACAATGGCCTGGGCACCGGGTTATGGAACCTGGAAAAGGGCGTTAATGGTGTTGGTTCATACAAAAACAGCTCCAAACTGATCGCTTTCTTCGGACGTGTGAACTATGATTTTGACCAGAAATATTACTTCTCTGCCAGCCTTCGCCGCGAGGGATCTTCAAAGTTCGGATATGATAACAAATGGGGTTATTTCCCGGCCGCATCCTTTGCGTGGCGCGCCACGCAGGAAGGCTTCCTGAAAGACCTTCCGTGGCTGAACGAGCTGAAACTGCGTGCGGACTACGGCGAAACGGGTAACCAGGATTTCGGCAACTATCTGTCGCTGGATACTTACGGCGGCTATGGTTACTATCCTTACAACGGAAACTCTTACCAGGTGTGGGGACCAAGCCAGAACACCAACTATAACCTGCGCTGGGAAAAGGCGATCAACTTCAATGCGGGCGTTGACTTTGAGCTTTTCAGCAGCAAGATCACGGGTAGCGTGAATTACTATGTGCGTCAGAACAAAGATCTTTTGGGTAACTACAATGTGCCTAACCCGCCCAACATTCAGGGACAAACCTTTGCGAACGTGGGCACGATGCGGAACAGCGGTCTGGAATTGCAGTTGAGTGCAGCGGTGGTGAACAAAGCGGATTTCAGCTATAACATCAGTGCAACGGGTGCATTCAATGACAATAAATTTGTGTCTTTCTCCAATGACCTGTACAAAGGACAAACTTACGTGGATGTGGTAGGCATGCCTGCGCCGGGCAGTCCGGGAACGATCCAGCGCTTGCAGGAAGATCAGCGGATCGGTAATTTCTACGCGCTCAAATCGGCGGGTGTAAATGATGCCGGTGCACTGTTGGTGTACAATAAAAACGGTGACATTATCCCTGCTAACGAGGCCAATAACGATGACAAGCAAATTGTAGGAAACGGGCTTCCTAAGTTCACAACCGGGATTACCAACTCATTCCGCTATAAAAACTTCGACCTGACTGTATTTCTGCGCGGGGCTTTTGGTTACAAGCTGTTCAACACGTATGCATTTTACCTGGGCACACCAGCCGCTCAGCAAAACGTGAACCTCCTGACCTCTGCATTCGATGGCGGTAAATACTCCAAGCTGACCAGCACATCGACTTATTCTTCCCTATCCGATTATTTCCTGGAACCGGGTGGATTCCTGAAAGTGGACAACATTACGCTGAGCTATACCCAGCCTTTGAATGCCAAGTTCATGAAGTCGGCGCGCATTTATGCGACGACAAGGAACCTGGCCACATTTACCAAGTTCAAGGGCGGCGATCCTGACCTGATCCAGGTGAACGGACTTTACCCGGGTGTGGCTACCAACCGCGATAATGGCGGTACGCTGAACTACTATCCTGCCACCACGCAGTTGCTGCTGGGATTACAACTTACATTTTAATTAGCCGATTAAATTCCAAAAATGAAAAGGCATAACATATCAAAATACATCCTCCGGTTCGCTGCCTGCGCATTGCTGTCTGTGACGGCGGGCTGCACCAATCTGGACGAAGAATTATACGACCGGATCACTTCCGAAAACTTCCTGCAAACGCGGGACGACGTTACCCGTGACTTTCTGAGAGCTTTCGAGCACAGCTATTGGAGCATCCAGGGCGGCAGTACATTCATGCTGCAGGAAAACAGTTCCGACGAAATGATGACCATCAACCGCCAGGGCGACTGGTTCGACGGCGGTCAGTTCCAGCGTGTACATTACCACACCTGGACTGCGCAGGACGGCTTCACAAGCGATCCCTGGAACGCGCTCTACGGCGGTGTAACCCTGGCGACCAACTCGCTGGAAGATCTGGAAGGCATTACGGACCCCTCGAAATTTGACATGACGCGTGAAGAGCTGGATGGAATGATTGCCGAGCTGAAAGTGCTTCGTGCCTGGCTGAACATTCGCCTGCTGGATTTTTACCGGAACATTGTTATTGTGACCAAAGTTAAAGGCCAGACCGAAGGAGGCTTGCAGGTTCCTCCGCAGGAAGCATTTGCTTTTATAGAGCAGGAATTGAAAGAGGCCCTTCCGAAGCTTTCGACAAACACCACATTGGGTAACAATGTATCGGGACGCTGGACCAAAGGCGGCGCGGCTGCATTGCTGGTTCGTTTGTATCTCAATGCCAAAGTTTACACCGGAACCGATCGTTTCAAAGATTGTGAGACGATGGCGCAGGAAATTATCGATGGCAAATATGGCGATTATGCACTCGAAACGCGCTGGGATGCTCCATTTGATTACACCAACCCGACTTCGAAAGAAACCATGTTCGGTTTCCCGGGCAGCTTTGCACAAACGCACTGGCAGTATGACGGCGGCATGTATTTCTGGATGCTTCCTAACCTGGCACCGAGCTATTTCGGATTCACCGATTTTGGCAATGCTAACCCGAAATATGCCATGCAGCCAGGCCGCGATGTGGACAGCGTGGAGTACAGCTTTACTTTGGGAAAACCATTTATCAAATTCCAGAAATACAAGGATGACCTGCGTTTAAAAAAATACAAAAACCTGGGCAACAGCAAGCGTGAGGGGATGTTCCTGTACGGTTACCTGCCTTACAAAAATGCGAGTGGAAAAGCGGACACAGTGAAAGGTTTCAAAGGCCCCTACCCGCTGTTCCTGCGTGATCAGGTGGGTAAATTTTTGGATGCAAAACCAGGAACGAAGATCGCCGATAAGGTTTCCAACATGAATAATGGAGACAACAACTCGGGCCTTTATCCGGTAAAATATCCTTACTACCCCAGCGACGACCAGAACAAGATTTCCTCGGCCTATGCGGAGATCCGTTTTGCCGAGATCTATTATTCTCTGGCCGAATGTAAATACCGCGCTGGAAACAAGGCTGCTGCTGCAACATTGCTGAATGCAGTCCGCAAACGCAATTATCCAGCCGGCTCACCAAGCCTTTACAAAGCCAACGGCGCCGAGCTTACCGACCAGGAAATGCTGGACGAATGGATGCGCGAGTTCCTGGCAGAAGGCCGCAGAAGAACGGATCTGATTCGCTGGGGCGTGTTTAACACGGGAAGCTGGTGGGACAAAAAACCTGATGCGGACAACCACACGGAAATTTTCCCGATTGGTCAGAATGTGTTGAACTCTTCGCCGCAATTGAAGCAGAATCCTGGTTACTAAAATAAATTTAAATGAAATTTCAAAAGCCTTCGGTCGGACCACGCCTGGCTGGGTTGAGCGCTGCAATTCTTCTTGCAGTGCTTGGCTCCGCCTACCGTGGCCCTGCCACTACTTTCACGCCAAAGCCAGCAACTATTGCTGGTTTTTCTGATGTAAAACGCCCGCGCGAAGCGTGGGTTCTGCGCTCCGTTCTGGACGCCCGACCACGGATTCTCAGCATTGCATTGCACGACAATCTCTGGCTCGCCTACAACACCAAAACAGCCTCCTTATACAAAGCCTGGGCCGGAAAAATCAACTTCGGCGGCCCGGTTTACACCTCATCCCACGGCCCGCAGCCCGTGTCGCAGGGAACCACATATATGGAAGAGTCCGATGAAAATCCCTGGCGGCTCACCATTGATGGCAAAGAAGTTACGCCGGAGATCAGCTACAAAGGCCACGCCATTCTGAACAACCAGGTAACATTGAAATATGACCTGGATTACCAGGGCAAAAAGATTTCAGTTGAAGAAAAACCTGAGTTTTTTGAGGCGGGAAATGGAAAAGCAGGTTTCGAGCGGGTGTTTACAGTTGCCAATGTTCCTGCTGGAAGCGAATTGTTTCTGAACGTGCATTTGAATTCACTTTCCAGCGACACCGACTATAAGGCGGACGGGAAATTTCTGGGCGTCATTGGCCAGGAAACTGTGGCAGGCAAGTCGTTCTTTTATATAAATGGAAAGTTGATCCTAAACAACAATGGCAAAACAACGCTGTCCGTCAGCCTGACCAAAAAACCAGCGCAGCCGCAAACGGCCCAGCAGGAAAGCAAAGCCGAAATGGTTGCAGGACTTTTTGCCAAAAGCGACTGCAACACCTGCCATAATCAGGAAGTTAAGACCGTTGGCCCGGCTTACAAAGCCATTGCAGAACGTTACGAAAACAATGATAACAACAAAAATGCGCTGGTTACTAAAGTGATCAAAGGAGGCGCGGGCAACTGGGGACAGATCGCCATGTCTCCGCACCCGGATCTCAAAAAAGAGGATGCAGAAACAATGGTCTCCTACATTCTTGAACTGGATGCCGACAAAGAAAGAGCGCAAGCGGCCAGCAAACTAATGCCCAGGCCCGCCTACCCGATCGTCCTCAAATCCATCGTTCCTGCCAAAGTTGCCACTGCGACGGAAAATCCAGGCATCGCTGTCAATGTTTACCAGTTTTCAAGCGGCATAGGAGCTGTTCCTGAAATTAATGATGAAATGCTGCCTGTGAAATCAGGATCTATCAATGCATTGCATCTGGATGAGCAGGATTTTGGAGATCTCAAAGACAACTTTGCCATTTTTGCCAGCGGTTATATCAACATTAAAAAGACGACCAACATTGTTTTCCGCTTGGTTTGTGATGATGGTGGAAAGCTTTTTATTGATGATAAAATGGTGATCGACAATGGCGTTAACCACCCCCTGCAACCCACCGACGGCGAGATTATTCTCAAACCAGGTAAGCATCCTTTTAAAGTAGAATATTACCAGGGCGCATTTGGCAAGGGGCTTTCGCTTCAATGGCGGCCTTATGGGACCAAGGAATTTGTGGTGGTGCCGCCAAGCGTGTTTACCTATAAAGGAGCTGACATCAAAAGAACCGGACAGACACCGGTAGACGTCAAAAAAGAAGACATTCCGGGTGACAAATCGCCACTTGTTGCTGTGCACCCAAGCTTTACATTGGCGCAGGCCCGCCCTGATAATTTCCAGCCAAGAGTCGGCGGAATGGATTTTCTGGCTGATGGAAGAATGGTGGTCAGCACCTGGGATTCATTAGGATCTGTTTACATTGTTGATGGCCGCAAAGCAACAGCGCCGAACGACATTAAAGTAAAACGCATTGCTTACGGACTCGCCGAGCCGCTGGGTCTGAAAGTGGTGGATGACGAGATTTACATTATGCAAAAACAGGAACTGACCAAGCTGGTCGACCTGAATAATGATGAGCTCATCGATGAATACCAGACCATCTGCAATGGCTGGAAAGTTTCTGCCAACTTCCACGAATTTGCATTCGGGCTGGTTTATAAGGATGGTTATTTTTATGGAACATTGGCGACCGCCATCAATCCCGGCGGTGCCAGCACCAAGCCGCAGATCCCGGATCGGGGGAAAGTCGTGAAAATTTCTAAAAAAGACGGCTCATTCACATTTGCAGCATCTGGTTTAAGGACGCCAAACGGCATCGGCCTGGGCGTTGACAACGAAATTTTCATCGCCGATAACCAGGGCGACTGGCTGCCTGCCAACAAGATCATTCACTTGCAGGAAGGCGCCTGGTACGGCTCGCGCTCGGTGGACTTTGAAGGAACCGCCAACAAAACAGAAACGCCGCCGGTGGTGTGGCTTACGCAGGATGAAATCGGCAACTCGCCCAGCCAGCCTGCCAGACTGAATGTGGGACCTTACCAAAACCAAATGATCCATGGCGACGTTACGCACGGCGGGATCAAGCGCGTATTTGCTGAAAAAGTAAACGGCGCTTACCAGGGCGCTGTGTTCCGGTTTACGCAAGGCTTGGAAGCTGGTGTTAACCGCTTAGTGTGGAGCGCGGACGGCTCCCTTTACATTGGCGGTGTGGGTTCCACAGGTAACTGGGGACACGCTGGAAAACTAGGTTACGGACTCCAAAAGCTGACATTCAATAACAAAGTTGCTTTTGAAATGCTGGCCGTAAGAGCCAAATCGGACGGTGTGGAAATTGAATTCACCGAACCATTGAAAGAAGGCGTGGGCGAAACCGCAGCCGACTACCAGATCCGCCAATGGTGGTTCAAACCTACCGGCGATTACGGCGGCCCGAAGCTGGACGAAGAAGACCTCGCTGTGAAATCGGTAAAGGTTTCCCCGGATCGCAAGAAGGCAACATTACAGCTGACGGGCATGAAGAGCAAACATATGGTTTATATTCATTTGAACAGAAAAACCATCATCAGCCAGAGTGGCAACAATTTATGGAGCACCGAAGCCTGGTACAACATGAATGAAGTCCCTAAAAACCTGAACTAGGAATCAGATGCTGATCAATACATTAAAAACGCCCGGAAATTACTTCCCGGGCGTTTTTAGTTTTATACAAAATGTAAATCAGGTCAGTTCAGTGTTTTGCAAAATGAAAAGTTGAAACCCTGTTGTCGGCCCCGGTCGCTTTCAATATAAAAATACCTGTTGGCAGCGCTTTTACATCGATGCCTGCACTTGTATATTCTCCCGCATAATGCAGCAAGCCGGATGTTGAATAGATCTGCACCGACTGTATGGTCCCGGCAGTAGGAGCATCGAGAAAAACCCTGTCTGTCACTGGATTGGGATAACCCTTCACCTGCCCCTTGGAATCTGCGAAGCGCACGTGTTCTATCTTGCTGAAAGCAAACGTACTGTCGGTGTCGACCATACGAAGCCGGTAGAAGTTGTCGGCATGCAGCGGCAGCGGATCAATAAAGCGGTAACGCTGGATTTCTGAATTTTCGTTACGCGTAGCAACGGAACCGACTTTTTCCCAAACCTTTCCTTCTGCACTACGCTGAATTTCGAAATGGCTGCTATTGACCTCGCTTGAAGTTGTCCAAGCCAGCTCCACGGCGGATTCATTTTTTGAAGCCTTGAAATCCACAAGGGTAACCGGCATAGGATCGATGATGGCCCTGATGGTGAATTTGCCGTCGGTATAGGTGGTTTCCCAGATCAATGGCGCGATATCCGGTAGGTTTACCGTTGCGAATGTCCCGGTAATGATGCCTGCATCCAGAAGAATAAATGCATCACCCAGTGCAGGCGTGAAACCATTGATAAATGATACTGTTATCGTCCCTCCTGCGGTAAATGGCCCTGACTGAAACTGGTCATAACCTGTAATAGCGGTGGTTCCGCCGATTTCTACCAGCAGCGTTCCTGTATTCGCAAACTCGCTCGCAAACGCCAGCGTGCCAGGGGATTCACCCGGGGCCAGCGTACCTGCATTGGTAAACGAATTGTGTAAAAATGTGGCATTGCCGCGGATCTCGCCATTGTTGTCGAAACTGCCGCTAACGGAATGTACCCCAGTGCCCGATTGCAACAGCCCGTTCACAGTAAAGTTATTTACGTTAAAGGAAATGTTATCCGGCATCCGCATGGTATGCCCGCTGGTAATGACTGTACTTGCCGCACTGGCGTTGGGAAAAGAAGATGCCGTGATCCAAAAGCTGTTGTCCTGAGAAGATTGCCAGTCGCCCGGAGTGTTCCAGGTGCCATCTGTGACCGCCGTCCTGTAAGAATCACCTGCGTTTGAAACCTTATAGATCGTATAGGCATCTGCCGAGGTGAATGCGGCATTCAGGTTGGGTATCGTACCGGTTAGTCCCGTGACCTCCAGCTTAATGCTCCCGTTTCCGCTTCCTGTATTTATAGAAACATCATACGTTGTCCCCGATCCCGAAATACCCGAAACCAATGCGCCGGAAACACCGCTGGTCGACAGTGTAAAAACAGAAGCGTCATCGATCGTTACACTTTGCGCAAACACAACCTGATAACTGACAGTGCCCTCACTCGTCGGATTGGAGGAAAGCCGGGTAACTGAGGTTACACTTGTTTGCGTATAAAAATCAATTTCGCTGCCATAGGAAGTTCCTGTTGAATTGGTTGCATAAGCACGCAGGTAAATGCGCGTTCCTGCGGGCAGCCCTGTCACTGTTGTACTGAAAGCACCATTGCCGGAACCGATCCCAACCTTATTGGACAGCTCGATAGTAGGCGCCGCTGATGTACTCCACACAATGCCATAATCCGTGACGGCAGCACCGCCATTGGCCGTCACTTCACCGCCGACTTTGGCGGTGGTCAGCGCAATTTCACTCGCGGAAGCCGTGGTAACAGTAGGCGCTACGGCAGGTATACCAGTAGTAAATCTCAGCCAGGTAGCACCGCTAACACCCTCGAAAATGCGGCCTTCGGTGTCGGCAAATGCGGCTTTGTCAACGATAACATAGTAAGTTGTTCCACCCTCCAGGTCTGTTGTCGGATCGATCGTAATTGTATTTGAGCCATTGCCGGTTACCTGTGCACTATTCGCGGCAATGGTGGCAAAGACGGCATCGTCATACAGGCGGCGGATTTGAATGTACTTGCCTGCTGTACCGGTAACTGCCTGGCTAAATGTCAGCGAAATGTTGCTGCTCACAGATATCCCCGTTGCAGCGTTGGTCGGGCTGGTAGCAGTGATCCGGGGTGGAGTGCCGTTCTGCTGGAAGAAATACTTCTGGTTTGCGCCGGTGTAGTTGGTCGTAAACACATCCGCATCGCCATCATTATCCCAGTCGGCTACGAAGGATTTCATTGCATTATTATAAAAAGCGCCCGAGTTCGGAAGCGAATTGAAAGGGTTGCCTGCGCCTGTCACCTGCGTAAAAGCGCCGCTGCCATTGTTCTGCCAGAAAACAAGCGTTACCGAGCCATCAGAAGTATGCAGATCGATATCACCGTCCGAGTCGAAGTCCCCGGAAAGAATCTGGTTATCACTGGCTATTGTCATGCCGTTGAAAGGATTTTCACCTCCCGTCTTTAATGAATATACGCCATTGTCATTGCGGTAGTAGTCTCTCACCGAATTTCCTCCGACCCTGCTTACAAAGATATCCACGTCGCCATCATTATCCCAGTCTTCAACGTGGGCATACTGCGCACTTGAAAAAGCAGCTTTGCCAGGCAGACCGTCAAAAGGATTTTGCGAGCCCGTCACATTACTGAACGCGCCGCTGCCATTATTGCGCCAGAACTGATTATCAAGATTATTTCCAGGATAGTTATGCAAATCGACATCTCCATCATTATCGAAATCGCCAAAGATCAGCTGGTTGTTACCACTCACATTAATGCCGCTGAACGGGCTTGAAGCGCCACTCAGCAACTCGTATTTTCCATTGTCGTTGCGGTAATAAAAGTTCTTTTCGTTCTGATTGGAGTTACGCATCGGGACGTAGATATCATCGTCGCCATCATTGTCCCAGTCCGCCACAAACGCACCAGACGCAGAATAGAAAACTGCGTTCTCATTGACCTTTTCAAATGGATCCGCAGAACCGGTCACTTTTGCAAATGATCCGCTGCCGTTGTTTTGCCAAAATTCGTTAACGGTTCCTCCCGGATAGGAATGAATGTCAATATCACCATCCGCATCAAAATCCCCGTAGATCAGCTGATCGTCACCAGAAATTGTAATGGCACTGAACGGGCTTGACCCGCCAGTCAGCTGTGAGAAGGCAGGCACAAGTAAGCCATTGAATTTCAAGATCGTAAAGACGTGTTCTTTAACTATTTTACCAACAACATATTCGAGGTCCCAGTCTCCGCCGCGGCGAGCTGAGCCAGTTTGGTCGTTGGAAGCGGCTACGGGCACACCGAGCATACGGTGGATCCGCTGTACGAAACCCTCTCCGCTGCGGCTCGCAGTAAGCTCACAGCTGTAAATAAGCAAACTTGATCTGCCCACTTCAAGCACATTACCCAAACTTTGCCAAAAGCTGTTGTGCTCCGCAATATTGGCATCATTAAGCTGGGTCTGACCAAGCACAAAATTGCCGTCCGTACCATGCGTCATGATGTGCACGCGTTCGGCCTTGCCCTGCGCAGCAAGCTGTTTTGTTAATTTTTGGAAACCTTCCCGGCTATTCGAAACATAAATCACTTCTGATCCGGGGCTCAGCCCATCCGCCAGGGAGCGGAAGTCTTTCAGCGACTCGTCAATGATGACCAGGTCGGAAACTGTCTTTCGGCTGAATTTTTGATAGGTTACTATCGAAAAAGCGAGCAAGGAAAGTAAAAAAAAGGAGAGCGTAAAGGTTCGTTTCTTCATATATAGGGAGTAGAAATAGTTGATTATAAGGTAAAACTGAAATCAACACCTTTCATACCCATATATGAAGTAAACTTTATTTAATTGTACGTTCTCCTCTTCCTGCTTGATTAATAACCCTTCGAGAGATCGACCTCATCGGCAATCTCCTCGCTTTTCAGGTATTTCTGAACATTATCCACAAATTTGGCAACCTTGTCGCGATCCCGCATTTTGTGCGCCGCGCCTGTGTGCTGGGTGAGTATTACATTGGTCATTGGCCAAAGTCCGGAGTCTTCCGGAAGTGGTTCCTTTTCCGTTACGTCCAGAACAGCACCAGCCAATCTGCCGCTGTCCAAAGCGTCGATCAAAGCCGATTCATCGGTGGTGTTGCCTCGGCCAATGCTTGCGTAAAGCGCACCTTCTTTCATGGCATCAAAGAAGTCTTTGCCCGCATATTTATCCAAATTCCCCGGTAATGTATTGACTACTAAATCAGTATCCGGGAGCTGGCCAAGCAGGTCATCAAAGGAATGAATGTCTGCGTCCGGATCGCTTTTCGCAGTCATCTGCACATGGCATCCGAATGCTTCCAGCATTTTGCCAACATTTTCGCCGATGGCTCCGGATCCCAGGATAATCACCTCTTTTTCTCCTAAAATGGAAAGTCCGTTCTCGACCGCCTCCCCCTCCCATTTTCTGTTGATCTGATTTCTGACCATGAGATGCACGCCCCTGTAAAAGCCAAGGATGCCGGCAACGATAGTCTCGGCACATGCTGCGGCGGACATATCACCTACATTAGCAGCCTTACCCTTGAATTGCAAGTCCTTATACTGCTCAAAACCCACATTTTCGAGTTGCCAGAATTTAAGGCTTTCCGGAATGTCCTGGAAAGAATCCGCAGGTGGATTACCAATCAGGATTTCAGCAGACGCTATCTCCTGCATCACTTCCTCATCGGAAAGCTCACCTTTGGTTACGATGTCAGCATCATCGGGAAGCTGTTTTTTTAGTTCTTCCAAATATTTTTCTTGCAGGTCTGCATAAATAACAATCTTCATAAAATTCGGTTAAAGTAAGAATCATTGCCTCCTGAGCCGGGCATCCGCTTGTGGCTGCCCTCTTAAATAACCGCGCCAGCAGCCTGTTTTCACTCGTATTCGTAACGGACTTTGGAAAACAAAATCAGCGAATGCAACCGGATGGCGAAATGTGCATGACTGCTCGACTTTTGTCCATTCTATCCCGCTTCCCAACCTGCCAATTTTGCATTCAGTAAAGGGTAGCGGAATGTCCCGCGCCCATCATCATAACTCATAATACATCATGAAAAGACAACAGAACCGCACCCTGGGTGCATTCGAAAAAGCCTTTTGGCTGCTGGACCAGATCGATTCCAAGGACTTCGCGCTCGCCGCAGACATTTCGGGCACATTACCCATTGAAAAATGGCGCAACGCACTGGATATGGCACAAAAGCGCCACCCGAACCTTTCTGTGAAGGTTACCCTGGATGAGCTGTCGAGGCCTGTATTGCAGCATGTAGAAGGCATTACTATTCCGCTCAGGGTGGTGCATGCGGAGCAGGATTACCGCTGGGAACAAGAAGTTGAGAAGGAGCTTTCTGTGCGGTTTAATACGGAAGAAGCTCCGCTATTAAGGGTTGTTCTGGTGCAGAAACCAGAGTGCACTGTCCTGATTCTGGTAGCGAACCACACTGTCGCCGATGGGTCGTCATTGAGTTTTTTGACCCGGGATATATTGCTTGCCGTCACCGGAAAACAGCTAGAACCCATGCAACCGCAAGTGTCCAACGACCAGACGCTTAACCTCCCGGAAGACGTCCCTTCCCAGACCGCAGACGAAGTCCTGGAACTGAAAATAAAAACGGACATTGTGCAGCCGCTGGTTTCATCCATCCGTATTTCTGAAAAACTTACCCGGAACCTGCTGGAAAAAGCCAGGCAAGAAAACACAACCGTTCACGGTGCCATTTGTGCAGCAGTGCTATTGGCGTCCAGGCAGATGCGCAAAGAATGGGATGATGCCAGAATGGAACTGGTCTCTCCCGTTTGCACAAGAGGGCCGCTGAATCTGGACGATAACTTTGGCCTGAATATCACGACGCAATCCGTGTTTTTTGAAAAGCAGCCGGATTTAACATTCTGGGACCTGGCCAGACTTGCAAAAGCCGGGCTTGACGGGACCAATTCACCGGAATATGTAAACGGCTATCTGTCCTTTTTCCGCGATATTGTATTTGGGCACAATGATATGCAGCAAATGATTGATGTTTTAAAAACCGCATTCAACCACCACATTATGGTGACCAACCTGGTAAAGGTGCGTTATCAAACGGATTTCGGGCCTTTGAAGCTGGAAGCACTTTACGGGCCGATGGTGCGCTCCGGAAAAGGAATGGAACAGACCATCGGCGCATTAACAACCAACGGCGCCCTTTGCCTGACCAACACAAGCGACAACCCAATCCCCGGCTTGCTCGCTGAAATAGAGCGCTTGCTTAGGGAAGCTTCTCAGCTGAAATCGCACACTGCATGTCCTTTCGGATAAGTGTTCTCAAGCGACACAACTAGCGGCCTTTTAGAAACGCTGATTTCCTGTTCCGGGAAAAATGTACAAGGCACATTGCCTTTTATCCATTCTTCCAGGGGATTTAATCCGCCACCTTTGTCATGTCGAAACGCAAAGACAATCAGCTAATGGTTAGCTGATTAAATCAAAACAAATTCAAACTTACTACTCAAATGAAAACTGTTGCCTTGACCATCGCATTCTTGTTCACTTTCATCCAAAGTCAATTTCTATTCGCACAAACACGCAAGCCGGCATCAGCAGGAAGGGAAGAATACATTGAAGTGGAGAAAAATGTAAAGCTTCACGTGATCGACCTCGGCGAAGGCCAGCCGGTTGTGCTCATTCACGGATGGCCGCTCAATAATGCGATGTATGAGTATCAATACCAATATCTGGTTGAAAAAGGGTTCAGGGTAATCGGCATTTCCCTCCGCGGTTTCGGTAAATCGGACAGACCTTTTGGAAAATATGACTTCGACACATTCTCCGACGACATTAAGGTGGTGTTGGAAAAATTGAAAATTGAAAATGCAACGCTTGGAGGCTTCTCACTCGGAAGCGCAGTAACACTCCACTTTGTGACGAAATATAACGGAGCGCATATCAGCAAGTTGGCCCTTTTCGGAGCAACAGGCCCATCATGGAAACAACGCGAAGGCTATCCTTACGGCATCACCGAACAAGGTGCATCTGACCTGATCAAGCAGACCAAGACGAATCGTCAGCAACTGGTATCGGGTTTTGGCAAAGGCTTCGCCGGACAGGAAGGAAGTTTGTCAGAAGAATCGCTAAGATGGTTGGAAAGCATTAACCTGGACGCCTCTCCTTACGCTACAACGCAGGCTATCAAAGCATTAGGCGACCTGGATTTACGTCCTGAACTAGGTAAAATTAAAATCCCCGTTGCCTTATTCCATGGTGTAAATGACAAATTGTGTGACTTCTCTTTATCAGAACAGCTGCACAAAAGCATCAAAGGTTCTTACCTTGTAAGATTTGAGAAAAGCGGACACGGTTTATTCCTCGAAGAAATGGATAAATTTAACTCCGAACTCGAAAAATTCGCAAGAAAATAATGCCCCTGGCAAAAGCTGTGAACGGAACGACCGCTTCACAGCTTTTGCCGGTAACATTTAAACAATACAACATTAACTGATATCTGCGTATATAGCCATGAGTACAACGGTGTTCAATAATAATTCAAAGACATTAGGGCTGCTGCAAGTCTCACAAAGCCAAATGGACGCCATCAACGGCCCTGACTACAAGCAATATATCAAGATCCTGTATTTGCCAGCCGGTTATAAGCTGAGAGTGGATTTTGCCTGCTACGACACCCAGCAGCCAACGCTTTTCTTCATAAGTCCAAACCAATATCTTGAAATGGAAGTAACGGGTGACGAAAGCGGCTATTTCATATTTTACAACCGTGATTTCTACTGCATTCAGATTCACGATCAGGAAGTTGCCTGTGACGGACTTCTGTTCAACAACATCAGGAACATGCCGAAAGTAGAGGCCTCCGCAAACGAAATTGCTTTTTTAGGATCGTTATTCAAGGACATGATCGAGGAATTTCACCTGAATGACAGCTCGCTGGAAGAAATGGTCCGGACGTATCTCAAACAACTCCTCATCCGTGCAACACGCTCCTGGAAAAGGCAGCACCTCGACAACGCCGTGACGGATCAGCAAAGCGACCTGGAATTTTTCCGCAAATTCACCAGGTTGGTCGAAGAACATTATAAATCCAAACACACCGTCGCCGACTATGCGGATTTCCTGTGCATGGCGCCAAAAACCATCACGCACAAATTCAACCGTCTGCGTCTGCCTCAACCCAATGAGGTGATTAAAAACCGCATTATCCTCGAAGCAAAGCGATTACTAGTCCACACATCCCTCACTGCCAAAGAAATCGCATACGACCTCGGCTACAACGACCCCGCCTATTTCAGCAGGTTATTCATGACCAAAACCGGTGAGTCCCCGTCCAATTTCCGGGCGAATTTTGTGGGGTAAGCTGGCGTCCTGGTATTAGGTGTACAAAGCTATTTATGCTTATGGTATTCGGAGTAATCAGTGTTTTTAACCCTTGTCTCCAACTCCTGAAAAGACATTTCCAGCGGAGATCCGGAAACGTAAGCTTCTGCAAAAATGATCTTCTCTACATTCAGGTTTCTGGCCTTAATAAAATCATACAGCCATTTCTCGTGGATAGTACCATTGCTGTTGTTTCGGTAGGCTGTGTACGGGTTCCCGTTAGAAAACATGAGTTTATTTTTTGGCAAATAATAACAAACATTGAGCTGTTCGCTTTCTTGACTTTTCTCGGGATTCAAAACGAAGGCGTGCACTCCATTTTTTTGAAAATCCTTATCGAATGTGGTGAGCAACTTGGCGGCTTTTTTTGCTTTCCTTGTTGAATCCTCCTGTTTGTTATACGAATGCTGGCTTTCCTCCGAAAAGACACCTCTTCCTTTTGGAGCAGAAATGACTGCTATTTGTTTGTCAAAAGCATTGAATGCAGATATGAATGGAGCGCTACCGATTAGATAGATGTCCCGGATTAGCTTTCCCGGAAAATCCTTTTGCAAAGCAGATGCCATTCTATTGACTACATTATCATGGTTAATGGGCTCCATGATGCAATCGATCCGGTTGTCGGAGGTTAAGCGGATGAGCGAACGCGATTCGACTCCATTCCCGCTTCTTAGCATGACAAAAAGACTATCCTGTAACTTTACAGTGTCAAAATGCATCCGTTCTTCGAATGTTGGCTCCGCCCTGAATGTTGAACTTGGGATCGGCTTGTTGATATTGCTCCATTGTATCCGTTTTCTGGTCGTGAATTGTCCCCGAGACGAAACTTCTTCCAGTTTGCCCGGCAGTATAAACCCCTCCACCTTCTGGTAATCAGAAAAAATGGTGATTTGCTGAAAATGTTCTGGTCCGCGGCCGATGAGCGGATCTGTGTCCACCTGCTGCTCCACGACCCGGTTGACCAGCAGGCTGGATTTTCCGATGTAAACATCAACCCACTTCTGCCCGACCCTGACTTGAAGCATGTGATTTTCATCAGCTCCGGAATTTGACATCCCGGTATAATGCAGTTCCGCAGAATCGCTGACCATGTATTGCAGGAGGGCGACAGGAACCTCCTGGTACAAAAGATCGAAAATGGGATTCAGACTTTCCTCATGAACAGATCGGCTCGTGTCCTGAACTCCGGTCAAATGATTAGGGCTTGTTCTTACCCTTACCACCTTCTTGGCGACCAGATCGCTCACCACTGTTTCCTGCCAGCCTGCATACATATTACCCATATCCGCAAAGCTTTTCTTTTTCAGGCTATCTATGCGAGCGCTCATCAGCTTGCGATCAGATTCAGACAAGCCAGCCATAATCGACTCCATGAGCTTGTCCATATCACTTGCTTTTCGGAGTTCTTGCGGAACCTCCCCTGGCAAATCATAGATGAACGTTCGTTCGAATGTTTTGAGATGCTTGCCGCCAGCCATTTTAAAAAGTGCCTTTTTCGCTATGGATTTAGACATATCCTGCTGAGCCTGCCCGTAAACAGCAACCAGCGAAAACAGCATTGCAACTAGATATTTTTTCATATATAACCAACCGCTAGCGATATCTTTTTAAAATGTCATCAATCCTGGGATCGGGAACGAGGTTGGTAGTGCCTGCGAGGGTGACGTGCTTATAATCCGGATGCATGGTGTTGATTACGTAATTGAATGCTTCGGGCATTACTGCGGAGGGCACTTTTAAAGCAATGGACTTTGCCTCATGAAACCACTTGTCTCCTATTGGCAGGCATGCCGTATAGTCATTGGGATCTCTCCATGAAGGATCGAGGTAATTTACGCTGATTTCCTCGATTGAAACGGGATCCGGAACGGAGATAAACATGATTTGAAAATCATCATTAAACCCCACTCCCTGCCTTCTTACCATATTTTCAAGAAATGCCAACGGAATGGATTCTGCAGCATATAAGACTTTATTCCCGGCACTGTTCCAGCGCCCCTGCATGCCGGATGCAAACAAAGTGCCGCTATACATTTTATGGACAATCCTGTAAATCAGCATATTTAAACCGGATATCCTTGTGCCAGCTTGTCCAGTTCTTCGGCCAGAAAGTCTACACCTCCTCCTGTGCCCAGCCAATCCGCCGGCTTTTCATTTGAATTCCAAAACGGTTTCTGAAGCCAGTAATTGAACTCGTCCACATTGCCAAAAATCTGTTCGCCCTTTTCAAACAAAGCAATCAACTTCAATAAATGCTCTCCATACAACGGATCAAGCTTTTTCTGAGACTCTTTGTAGTTGCTGATCGTCCTGGAAGAAAGATTAATTAATGCTGCCAGGTTCTTTTCAGGCATTTTGATGGCTTCGGCAAAATCGTAAAATACCTTGGGTTGAAGGCCTTTGCGCGCCGAAATAACGATCGCAAAGTTACTCCCCAGATCAAGGTAAGTGAATTTCGCTTTTAAGCTGTGATAAGGCTGATTGCCGGATACTTTCATCGATTCTGATCGTTAATATACGAATATACGAAATTTTTCTTTATACAAAACGAAAATTTTCGTCAATCAAAAACAAGTACTGGTTACCCTTCATCTGCTTTACCAATCCCCCTTCTTTATCAATCCCCCTTCATCTCCTGCCTACGCATAGGCATGGCGTCGATCTGGCCGAATAACTTTTCAGGTTTTACGATTTCGGATGATCTCAGCTTTTCACCGCCGTCGCGGCCGATGAGGAGGAATGTGAATGCGGCTGTGCTGTCGATTTTCCACTTTTTCCATTCCGAGACATTTTCCTTTGCGTAAGCCATGGACTTAACTTCGATGTCACGCTCCTGAATCCCTTTTTTGGAAGCATTGAGCGTTTCTACCTGTGACTTCCATTTCGCTTCTCCACTTTCGTTGTAAAAAAGCAGAACCTTGCGGGGCTGGTCTGTGATCATAGATGCGATGAATATTAATCCAAATAATGTTTTCATACTGAGGTGTGTAATTAAGTTGCCGGTGAGGTTGATAACAACTTAATAGCAATTTACCGACCAATCAAAAGAACGGTCTGTTTTTTATCATTGTCCCGGTTTTGAAACAGGTAAAATCATTATCATCTCACATTTAACAGGAAAAGATTCTACATTTAAAGACTTTAAATCAACCCTGCACAAATGATCAGATCGGTTTTTATATCCTTTTTATTGCTCCTGGCCACGCGCGGCATAGAATGTAACGCGCAAACTGCATCTTCAAAACAAAATAAACCGGATAAGCGGGGAATTATCACCGGCGCAGACCAGACGGACAAATACTTGCAATATCTGAAAGGAAAACGAATCGCTCTGGTTGCCAATCAGAGTTCTTTGATCGGCAATAAAAGCAGCGTGGACAGTTTGCTGAGCCTGGGTGTTAACATTGTAAAAGTGTTTGGGCCGGAGCATGGTTTCCGGGGCAATGCGAGTAACGGAGCGGTGGTAAATAATGAAGTGGATGTGAAAACGGGCATTCCGATCATCTCTTTATACGGAAAAAATGAAAAGCCCAAAAAGGAACAGCTGGCGGATGTTGACCTGATGGTGTTCGACATTCAGGATGTGGGCTGCCGTTACTATACCAACATTAACACGCTTGAATATGTGATGGAAGCCTGTGCGGAAAACAACAAAGAGCTGCTGATCCTCGACAGGCCCAATCCCAACGCATATGTGGTCGACGGGCCGGTGATGACGGATGATAGATTCAAATCGGCCATAGGAATCCATTATATCCCCATGACACACGGCATGACGATCGGTGAATTTGCCCAATATCTGAATGGTGAGGGATATCTGAACGAAAAATGCAGGCTCAAAATCATAAAGGTTGCGAACTATGATCATGATAAACCCTATACGCTTCCGATCAATCCTTCACCCAATTTGAATACGCAGCAGGCCGTCATGCTGTTTCCCAGCTTGTGTATGTTCGAGGGCACGGCAATCAACGAAGGCCGGGGGACGCTCATGCCATTTACTATTTTGGGTGCGCCAGCATTGAAAGGCCAATATGCATTTTCATACAAGCCGGTGAGCATTCCAGGCATGAGCGAGCGCCCGAATCACAAGGATTCTGTGTGTTATGGTCTTGACCTTCGCACCTATGATATCAATAAGCTCCGGGCGAGTCGCCAGATCAACCTGGCCTGGCTCATAGAGTTATACAATGCATATCCGGATAAAGCACGATTTTTCTCCCCTGGCCGGGCAAATCAGGACATCTCGGCATTCGACCTACGCATCGGCACCGATACATTAAGGAAGCAGATCATAGCAGGCATGTCGGAAGCGGACATCCGGGAAAGCTGGGAGCCCGGATTGCAAAAATTTAAAGCCATAAGGGCAAAATACCTGCTTTATCCGTAGGCGGCACAGAACTGCTTCCCCTGAAATAAACCTAAACCACCCCGCCCATCAATGGGTCCGTCTTGGTTACTAAGCCGGTTTCAACGTGTCCCGCGAAGCGCTCTTCGAATGTTTCGCTGCCCGCTACTTTCACGCTGAAATCGTACCAGTTGAAGTTTTTAGACAGATTTAAAACCATTGTGGCCTTTCCGCCGGCTGCAATGGTTTTGTTTTGCGCGCCCGATTTGTAACTGTTATCGGCTACGGTAATGCTGTGAGATTTGGCATCGAGATTTTGAATGTTGACTACTACATGGCCGGTCAATTTTGCGTTTTTGGATTCATAATCACAAGTCACTTTCAGCAGCGGGTTGCCGGAGTTACCCTTAAACTCCCGATAGAAACCGTTCGGGCCGTAAACGCGGAGATGATAGTTGCCATTTTCAAAATCGCCGATATTCCAGTCGTCATGCAGTTCGTCGCCTGCTGCCGAGCTGTAATTCCAGGCACGCAGCGTTTCGTTTTGATAAGGATTCAATGCGTAAACCCTGAAAGGCGCGCCGCTTGATCTGGTCCCGAACACCGCATTACCAGCCTTGAAGGACACCCGGATGCTGTTTTTGGTTTTGTCAAAATGCAGGTTTGAGTAAAGCTCATAAGGCAATGCACAGGCCGGGCGAACACCTTCTTCCTGCACTGGAAAATCCTGGGATTTGCGCAGATCTTTGCTCATTTCCCGGATCTCGCTCGCGCTTAGGGATTTGAAATTATCGGGCGCCTGGCGGAATTGTGCCTGGTGAATGCCTTCTATGAATTCGGTCTTATTCAAAAACGCAGGCTGCTCGATTTTCTCGCCCAGGTAAGGCCGGAAAACGGATGTGAGGTCGCCGCAAATTGTCCGGCGCCACTGCGTAATGTTCTCTTCTTTCACTTTTTTCTTGAATTTTTTCTCAATAAAATTTTCAAGAAACTGCAAAGAAGATGTATGGTCAAAAACCTCCGAATTCACAAAGCCGCCGCGGGACCAGGGAGATGCAACGATCATCGGCACGCGGTAACCCAGTCCGATAGGCCCTTCACGGAGCTTGCTCTCGTTCATCGACGGATTCGTTTGCTGACTTTTTGTTGCAAAATCCATTTTCGGATCGATACCCGCGGATACTTTGCCTGAGTTTTCTTTGTAGGGATTAGGAACAGTAAAAGGAGGAACGTGATCGAAATAACCATCATTTTCGTCGTAAGTCAGGACAAAGATCGTCTTCTTCCAGACTTCGGGATTTTTGAGCAAAATCTCCATTACTTCACTCACATACCAAGGCCCGAACCAGGGCTCGCCCGGGTGATCGGAAAAACGTGCGGGAGGCATCAGCCAGGAAACGGCAGGCAGTTTTCCATTTTCGACATCGGCCCGGAACTGATGGAATACGTCGCCTTTCGGGACATTAAGCGTGCGCTCCGTTCCGTTATCGTTGTACTGCAATGGTGTTAGCGTATGAAAGTCAGGGTCGTTAATGTTGGTGGTAAATGCATTGGTATTCAAATTCTTATGCTTTGCAGAAAGCGCGTTGAATGTGTCCTGATTAAACTTCTGCTGAGCCGTTTCAATGTTGAAAAGCAGCTTCCTGGCAGCTGCAAGTTTTTTGCCCGACTGCTCGTCCGCAGGCTGTTTTTCCAGCTCCGCAATTGTTTCCAGTAACGCTTCTTTTTTTGTTTGCAGATTTGCGATCCCGCCTTCGTGGAAGCGTACATTGTATTCTTTGAAATACTCCAATACATTGGTCCCAAAGTTGCTCAGCCAGCCGCTTTCTTCACTTTTCAGACCGTAACCCATGGTAATTTCATTCTGATAAATTTTCCAGGGAATGCCATTTTCTTCGAGCCTTTCGGGATATGTTTTCCATTCGAGTTCGGGATAAACATAGTTGCTGATATTCCAGAGATGTGCCTTCGCATCGGGTTCGTTCTGCTCCCGGACCGTCCCTGTCATCCAGTAATAGCGGTTTGGGTGCGTTCCCGTAATGCTCGAACAAAAGTTCTGGTCGCATACGGTGAACGCATCGGCCATAGAATAATAGAATGGGAAATCGATGCGGTTGCAATAACCCATCGTGAGCGGAATGTCGGCGTATTGCTTCTTGCCTGGCTTTTTGGCGTCGAGCCATTTATCGTATTTCCCTTCGTTCATCGCATCCGTCTGATCCGACCAGCCGTGCGGAATGGAACCCATCCAGGCAACCTTCGTATCCTTGACATTCAAATGGAAAGGGGCATAAGTTTGGCCCGCTTCATTCGACTGAAACCAAACCTTATTTTTATCAGGAAGGTCAATCGCGCGTGGATCATTATAACCCCTAACGCCCTGCAATGTGCCTAACTGATGGTCAAACGAACGGTTTTCGAGCATCAGGAAAACGACGTGCTCGGCGTCATAAAAAGTGCTTCCCGGCGCAGGATCGATCGCCAGTGCTTTTTGAATAACAGGCGGTAACATGTTCGACAATGCGCCTGCGCCTGTCAGTATGGTTGCTTTTTTTAGAAAATCTCTTCTGGAATCCATTGAATTTATCCCTCTGCTTTTAAGCTTTAATCAAATGTGACCATGAACAACAGCTCATGTATTTTTTTGCAAAAAACGATTCAATCAGACTTGAAACAAAGCTCCCTGGATTAACATTATGTTGTGTTTTTGCTGATCAAATGCCGTTCAGTGGCTGTTAGTGTTCGATATAATGCTGACTTACCCGTTTTTAGTCCACCTATTCATGCCTTTTGTTGGACAAATGGCTTCCCCTTCCCAAATATCTTTGTTGAAAAACAGAAAGGTAAAAAAATGGTTGATATCATTAAAAAAGCGGCATCGGGTTTATTGGAAAGAATGTTTGATACGGCCATGGTGGTGGCGATCAGGACCTGGCCCGGGGCAGATATATTTGAAATTGATTTGCATCTTCCAGACATTGACCTGGATAGCTGGGACTCGATCAAACGCTTGAAGTGCAAGGTGGACACGCTCGAATACCGCGATTACACGCCCGCGCTTTGGAACTCGGAAACAAATATTTGTACAATGTTCATTGATAGCGGACATAAAGGTGCAGGGAGTCGCTGGGTCCGGACACTTAAATCGGGCGACAAAATTCTCTTTGGGGCCGCCCACGCCGCATCGCTTCCATCCCAAAACGGGCCGGTATTATGCCTTGCCGATGCCAGTGCGATCGGACATTTCCTGGCATTGAAGCAGCTTACCGACCGCTGTGAACATCCGCTGGACGTTGCTGTACTCGTGCATAGCGCCTATGAAATTCCAGAGATTTTTAAAGAAGAAAACCCTGAGTTTCATTTTGTTGAATGTTCAGAAAAAATCGGCTTTGATCGTTTGGAGCAATGGTTTCTCGGTAAAAACCTGGCGGATTATAATTCAATATATATTGCAGGAAATGTTACCCTAATGAAAACGCTGAGAGTCAAACTGAAAGCAAACCCAAATGTACGTGCCCGGATCAAATGCTATGGTTTTTGGTCTTAACAGCCGATATAATGACAAATCAAGAAATAGAAATCCGTCACCTGCAACACCGCATGACTGGCATTGAGATTGGCCAGGTTTCCGAAGAAGCTTATTTTGATGCTATGTCGGATAGAGTCCGGGGCCCTCACCGTCACGATCACTATTTCTGCTTCCTGCTGGAAGGAGGATCTATGGGCGGATCAATCGATTTCCAGGACGTGGACATCAACCAGCCCGCACTTTTACTTTCGTGTCCCGGGCAGGTCCATGATTTCCGGCATGCAGAAAAAGTCACTGGCTGGGCCGTTGCTTTCGATGCAAAGTATATTGATCAAAGCGCCCGCGTGGTGATCGAAAATTCTATTGCAAACATTGCTATCATCCTGCTGAATGATGCTGACAAAGAATGGTTTGTGCGCATTTTCAACTTGTTATCTGCGGCAGTAAATGAAGAGAAACCAGCGCAGTTCCGGCAACAGTTAATCCAGTCTCTGCTTAACTCCCTGTTTTACAGCGTTGTCAATATTTTTCAATACCAGGAAAATGAGCGTATCCAGGCCGTGTCCTCCCGGAGTGTTGATATTGTCAAAAATTTCAATCTCCTGGTTAAGGCGAATTTTCATACGTTGAAAAAACCGGCCGATTATGCCGCACAGATGAACATTACGGTGAGTTACCTGAACGATACGGTCAAGTCTATAACCGGGTTTTCGTCCACCTGGCTGATCAAACAGGAAGTGCTCCGGGAAGCACAGCGCCTGCTATTTTATACTACAAAGAGTGTGAAAGAAATTGCATTTCAACTTGGGTTTGAAGATCATAAATACTTCATCCGGCTATTCAGCAAAACAATCGGAACATCGCCCGCCAGCTTCCGTAAAACACGTGGTGCCGGAAAACAAAAGCACGCAAGTGCCGCCTTAAAGGCATAAATGTTCACTTGCCAATATCAGCAGTCATTTCCCGTTCGCTCAATAAGACGACCGTTTCCTCATTGCTTTCTTTCCGCTTTTTGATTTGCACTAGTTTTAGGTTGAACTTTAACTCAACTGAAAATGAAGCATTTATCAATGGGGACACGTAGACCGGCATTTAAGACAAATACGCAAAGTAAAATCAGACGCGAACTTTCCAAAATAGGCACTATAATCAAACCTTACCTATCATGCTATCGAATTTAGTAGAACAACTTTTGAGCAAGTCTGTATTTGATAAACAGCTTGGCGCGTCACAGATTAATTTAACGATTGACCCGGACGACGAGATGTTCGTAAAAGGTCATGAGGAAGCGTATTTCCAAACGGGAATTTCTGCGTTGCAAAACATTGCAGCAGCATTGCTCAGTGCAGGAAAAGATCCATTGCAGGTAAAACATGTCTTGGATTTCCCGTGTGGCTATGGACGAGTCATGCGGTTCTCGAAAGCATACTTTCCAAATGCTGAGTTCTACGGCAGTGAGATCACACAGCGACATCTGGATTTTTGTGCTAAAACTTTCGATGCCAAAATCTTTTTGTCAAAAGACAAGTTTGCGGAAATTAATGTCTCTGAAAAATTCGATGTGATTTGGGTAGGCTCGCTTTTCACTCATTTATCCAGCAACAGATTCAAAGAGTTGTATGAATTTTTGATATCGTTATTGAAGGAAGATGGCGTTTTAATTTTTACAACGCATGGGCGGTTTTGCTACGGCCATGTTCAAAAGGGAAGCCGTCGCAGGCATGTCATAGAAGCGGGCTATCTCGCAACCGGATTTGGTTACTGCCACCAGCATGGTACAACTGTTTATGGAGATTCGCTCACGAACCCAAAGTGGCTTTTTAATTTTATACAAAAAAACAAAAAAGGGCGCGTCATATATTGGGCGGAGCAAGGCTGGAATAGCTGGCAGGATGTGATCGCAGTAGTTCCAAGTAAATAACGCGATAAATTCTCCCAACAGGCGAAATCACCTCCCGACTTTTAGATCCTCCGTCAGTCAGTTAATAAGATTACCGGAGGATTTTGCCATTTACCGCAAAATAAGAATTTCTATACTTTTTGTCAGAATATTTCAATATTACTGACGTAAATATTTTGCTCGGATTGTATCGGGCTTCTTCTTTTCCAATTTTACCTTAACCCCTATTTACTTATGGCAGAACCATTTTTATCAGAAATCAGAATGGTCAGTTTTTCATTTGCTCCCAAGGGTTGGGCGCTGGCAAACGGGCAGTTAATGCCCATTAACCAGAACCAGGCCCTTTTTGCTCTTCTGGGAACCACATTCGGCGGCGATGGCCGTGTCAGTTTTGCACTGCCTGATTATCGCGGCCGCACGCCGATTCACGTGGGCGCGGGACATAATCTGGGAGAACGGGGCGGTGAACAGGCCCACACCCTAAGCGTCGCTGAGCTTCCCAAACACTCGCATTTGCTGAACGAACTGGATACCGGGAGCGTAGACAACAATGTAAACAATCCCCTCAACAACCTGTTTTCCAACTCCAAACCCAACGACCTCTATCAGAATACGGCAGGCAATTTGGTCCAGCTTGCTCCAAATACCATTGGCGGCGGCGGTGGCAGTCAGGCGCATTTAAACATGCAGCCGTTTCTCACAATCAGTTTTTGCATCGCTTTACAGGGCATTTTTCCAAGCCAGAATTAGTCATTAGCGGTCTTTTATTCCATCATTTAAATTAAAAAAAATAATGGCGCAGCCTTATATTGGAGAAATCAGGATGTTCGCAGGGAATTTTGCCCCTCTCGGATGGTCCTTTTGCGACGGGCAACTTCTGCCTATCTCCGAAAACGAGACCCTTTTTCAGTTGATCGGAACTACTTATGGTGGGGATGGAGAGTCTACATTTTGTCTTCCGGACCTGCGTGGACGCCTGCCGGTGCACCAGGGAAACGGATTTATGCTGGCCGAACCCGGGGGCGCGGAAGAAATTACGCTGATAGTCAACCAAATCCCGGCACATGAGCACCCCATGTTTGCTTCCGCGGATGGCGCAAATTCTGCTCAACCTCTCAATGCTGTTATCGGAAATTCGTCTTCGGTGAAGATGTTTATGGGCGATCCACCGTCTCCTGCCGCAATGAGCCCGGTTAGCATTCGTCCTACCGGAGGCTCATTACCGCATACAAACTTCCAGCCTTATCTGTGTGTGAGCTTTATCATTTCACTTTTTGGCATATTCCCCTCTCCTACCTAAGCATACTCCTATCCCTTTTTTATAACCTCAAACATATTTAATAATGGCAGATCCATTTGTAGCAGAAATTAGAATGGTCCCTTTCAATTTTTCACCCAAAGGCTGGGCGTGGTGCGACGGACAATATCTTCCCATTTCACAAAATACAGCATTATTCTCCCTATTGGGTACGACGTATGGCGGTGATGGTAAATCCAATTTTGCATTGCCCGACCTGCAGGGACGCGCGCCCATGCATCCCGGCCAGGGCCCTGGCCTATCGCTTCACGACCTGGGAGAAAGCGGGGGCTCGGAAACGGTCACGCTCCTGGAATCGGAAATCCCTATGCATGGGCACACAGTAAACATTACACCGCAGCCGGGAGAAATTTCGGACCCATCGGGACATACGATTGCAAGGTCTGTTAATGGTGCTGTGTTTCTCGGTGGAAGTCCGAATGGCTATATGTCTGCCAGCTCAATCGGCGAGGCAGGCGGCAGTCAGCCGCACAACAATATGCAGCCTTATCTGACCACCTATTTTTGCATAGCGCTGCAAGGAGTGTTTCCACCGCGGCCGTAGCGCTGCACGCATCACCCAAATTTATCAACTGAAAATTTTTACCGATTAATGGAATTTACGCCAGGCCACCCGGAGATAACGCTACGCCGCATCGACCAGTCAGATATGCCCTCATTGCTTGCCATGTATGCGAGTACGCGGGAGGAAGAAATGAGTAAAGTGCCCGGATGGAGCGAGACGATGAAGCATGAATTTATCAAAAGCCAGTTTGACGCGCAGCACAGCCATTATCAGAAAAACTATTCAGGAGCCGATTTTTGGGTGATTTGTAAAAATAAATCGAGTGCCGGCAGGCTGTATGTGCATGAAAATTTTCAAGGGCGGGGCATGCGGATCATTGACATTACCCTGCTTCCCGCGTTTCGGAATTACGGGATCGGAAGCAGTATACTTAAAGATCTGATGCAGCTTTCGACCCAATCCGAAAAACCGCTGAGCATACATGTCGAAAGCTTCAACCCCGCAAAAAACCTTTATAACCGGCTCGGGTTCAATAAAATAAGCGAAACAAACGGAGTCTATCATTTAATGGAATGGAAACATACGATTTAAGCAAACTAACTGCCCAGGACTTCAAGGATCATCTGGGTCAGACGCTGAACATTGAATTTGCGAATGGTGAGGCTGTTGCGGCCAGTGTGGAAAAAATAACCGAACTTGAAACCTACTCTCCGCTGGAAAGAGGCGCTTTTTCGGTAGTACTGCAAACCCCGGGCGACCAAAATCCCCGTCAGCAAGGAATTTACAAGCTTTTATATCCTCAGTCAGGCCCGCTGGAAGTGTTTCTGGTCCCGATCGCAAGGGATAAGGGCGGCGTAAAATACGAGGCTGTCTTCTCCTGATTTCCAGGGCATTGTCTCTTTCGACAATGCCCTTGTTCTTTACTCAAAAAATCAAATAATGAAAAACTTATACTTCTTTTTAGCTGGGGCTGCTATGCTCGTCTCAGGACTTTTCATCAACGATTCTGGTCAGCCACCAATTTCAGAACTTCAAAAGGCTGCTCTGGTAACTTCGACACCAGTAAGCAAATCACAGTCAATTGTTCCGTTCAAAAGAACAAAGGCCAATAAGATAATGCTTTTTGCGCCCACTATTTCTGCCACTAATACCTATGCACTTACCAACGACACGGGCTTGCCGGGCGCTTCTGTGGGGGACGAACTGGAATACACAGTGACAATCACCAATAGCGGCACGGACGCAAGCGGCGTCACTTTTACAGATCAGATCGATGCCAACACAACACTCGTCCCGGGATCCCTTAAAGTGAGTCCTATTGCTCAAAATGATGTTTACAATGCGATAGGAAATGTAGGACTGGACATTCCTGCGGGAAGCGGCGTGCTTGTCAATGACAGCAGCCCCAACGGTGCTTCCATCAGCATCGTGGGATCCGGAGAAATTGCGACAAGCCAGGGAGGGGCAGTTACCCTCGATTATAGCACGGGTGCTTTCACTTATTTACCGGCCGCAGGCGTCACCGGTAACGACACATTTACCTACACATTGCAAAACGGATCGGGATTGACCTCGACAGCAACGGTCACCATTGCAACCACCAGCGCGATATGGTTCGTAAATTCTGCTGCAAGCGCCAGCGGCGAAAACGGAACACTGGCAAAGCCATTCACTTCTCTGGCAGGGTTTGCAGCTATTAATGATGGCGCGGCGCTGCATCCGCAAGCGGGACATTCCATTTTTCTATACGAGGGAAATTATACCGGACCTGTCGCGCTGCTCAACCAGCAAAAAGTAATTGGTCAGGGCGCAGGCGCGTCCTTGCTGGCGATCTCCGGATACAGCACGCCAAGTGGAAACAATCTTCTTCCCGCAACCGGCGGCAACCGCCCGGCATTAACAAGTTCCGGCGGCGCCAATGTGATTACTACTGCCGCTGCAAATACAATCCGCGGCCTTAACATCGGCAACTCGGGAGGAGCGAAAATTGCGGGATCAACAGCAGGACTGCTTACCATCAGCGAGATAGCCTTAACCGGCAACGGCAGTGCGCTTAACCTGGCCAATGTTACGCTGGCAGCAGATTTTTCGGAACTATCTTCAAATGTGGGTTCAGGACCGGTTAGCCCGATTGACATTTCATCCGTCGGCGGAAACTTGAAAATCGGCTCCGGAACAATTTCGTCGGCCAATGTTGCTGCTATTGACGTCGCAGGAAGCTCGCTGGGTCTTGATGTTACATTGGCGGCGGTATCATGCAGCAATGCAGCCAAGGGAATAGCGGTGTCCGGCACTACGGGGACTTTTCAGATCACAGGGTCAGGCGCTACGGCCGGCTCGGCCGGAACGATCCAGAACATTTCCGCACGGGGTATTGAATTCACCAATGCGGCCGGTGTTACGCTGAACAACATTAACCTCATTAATGCCAATGGTTCAGATTCCGGGGGATGCGGGACATCCGATAATTCAGGATGCAACGCGGCTGTTTATGCCAATGTTGTGAATGGATTTAAATTAGAAAGAATCATTATTACCGGCACCACGAACCAACACGGCATTAACCTGCGGGGCGTCAACAATCTGACAATCAGCAACAGTTCTGTGCAGAACGCAGGAAACGCTGCTACCGAAGGTGCTATTTTCGCGACAAATACTACCGGGACGGCTTCTATTACCAACTCCACTTTTGCCAACAGCACCATTGCTAATGCGCCTTCGGGTAGGGTTGCGTATTTTGGAAATACAGACTCCAACTTATCGCTTCTGACCGTTGATAATTCCGATTTTACGGATTCCCCCAACAACGGCGGAATTCTGATGGAGGGTTACGGGAATTCGCAGATGAACTTGAAGATCACAGGCGGCAGCCAGTTTCTCAGATGCGAGACACAAGGCATAAAAATGATTTCTAATAATAATTCCCAGTTGGTGGGTGACATTCAGGGCGCAGTTGTGAATAACCTGGCGCTCAACGGTGTGACCCGGCTCACTTCAATTGGCATTGATTTGCAAAGTACGGGCACCTCATCATTGAAATACAACATTATAGGAAACAATTTCCGTTGCAAAAATGGCACGGGGATCAACCTCAAGGTGAGTAACAATTCCACGCATGAAGGAACTGTAGACGGAAATACCGTGGTAAGTGATGGTGGCGGTGGATCGGGAATTTACTTTGATACGGAAGGCCCTACTGCAAAAGGGATTGTCAAGATCAGCAACAACACGGTGTCTGGCATCCTGAATGACTTTGGCATTGGGTTTTCGGGCTACGTTACGAATAGCAACACCAAAAGTGACTTGTCGATCATCGGAAATACGATCACAACCGGACCGAACGCTTTTAACGACATTGATGTCAATTTTATCTCAAGTTTTTCGGATAACCAGGGCAAACTCTGCACTTACATTGCTAGTAACAATGTAGCGGCGGCTACGGGCGTTGCGTTGCGCCTGCGTCCGGGTGCGCCCGGGAATCAGATCATTCTTCAGGGTGCGGGCAATACGCCCCAAGCAGTGTGGAGTGGGAACGGGAATACGCCGCAAAATGCATTTCTACTCTCTGGCGGCTCAGGTACAACCAGTTACAATACAGGCCAAACCTGCGCAGTGCCTAATGTTTCGGCACTGAGAATCGCAGCAGAAGAAACGGCATTAAGACAAGGGCCGCCGGATGCTGACAATGTTTCAGATTCAATTCAATCAGCAACAGCAATTTCAGATACAAAGCCTGAGGCGAATACAAATGAACCTGACCAGGCAAATGAGGTTCAGTCCAATACCAGAACAGCGGCTCCTACGGCTGGCGAAACTGTTACTGTGAATGGCACCGGGAGTGGCTTTTCACTGCCTGCCGGTGCGAATGTGATCGTAAAATTCAAGGTGACGGTAAACAATGATATCCCTGTAACAACCTGCGAGGTCACCAATCAGGGATCTGTGAGCGGAAATGATTTTAGCACCGTCCTGACAGACGATCCCGGCGCGCCAGGATCGAGCGATCCTACGATTACAGCCATCGTTTCAGCACCGGTGATCAGTGCCTGCCCTACCAACCAGGTTGTAGACCCGGACGCTGGCGCCTGTACTGCAACCCTATCGCTTCCAGCGACGGTTGCAGGATGTCCTGCGCCAACAGTTGTATACAGCGTTTCGGGAAGTCCGATCACATTCCCCTATATTTTCCCCGCTGGCGTGACCACCGTGGAGGTGAACGCCTCCAACGGAATCGGAACGGATGCAACTTGCTCATTTACAGTGACAGTTACGCCTACCCCGGCCCCGGTAATCTCGCAGGATCCGCAGGATCGACTGATTTGTGCCGGCCAGGACGCTTCATTTACTGTGGCCGCAACGGGCCTAGTAACAAACTACCGGTGGCAGAAAAAGCCTTTTGGCGGCGCATTCGCTGATATTGATGCAAGCACAAATCCGAGTGCAAACACTGCAACATTGGCGTTGACAAATGTGCCGGTAACTGATAACAATTCGGAATATCAATGCATTGTTTCCAATCCGTGCAATAGCGTCACCTCAGCAGCAGCTACATTGACCGTCAACGAAATTACCGCTTCTACAATCTCAGGCACAGCGACTGTTGACCAGGGTGCGTCCGCTCCCGTAGTGACCTTTGGTGCAACCGGTGGAACGCTTCCCTATACTTTTACTTATAAAATCAATGATGGGACTGCAACTACGATAGCCACAGCCGGTGCGGCAACGACGGTTGGCGTTACTCAGTCTACTGCAAGCGTTGGTGTGTTCACCTATGAACTTGTCAGCGTCACCGACGCGCAGGGATGCACATTGACACCTGGGTCGGCACAGACAGCCGTCATCACAGTTGCTAATAGCTTAACAGCTTCTATATCAGCAGGAAGTTCTGCTTGCGTTGGTGCTGTTTCTCCACAAGTTACCTTCACGGCTGTTGATGGTGTGGGGCCATTTACATTTACCTATAAAATAAACGCCGGTCCCGACCTGCAAGTGACTACAACCGGAGCGAATACAACAGCCAGCGTTGCAGTTTCCACCGCAGCAGCCGGAAGTTTTACCTATGAGCTGATCAATGTCAGTGGTGCAGGTGACGCAACGACAGCTGTTTCCGGACAAAGTGCTACTGTTGTTGTAAATGAAACACCAACCATTACATTGGGTCCGGATGCATACAGCTGTTCCTTTAATCTAAATACGTATTCGGTGGTTTTCACGGCTACGGCAGGCGCAACAGTCACAACTGACAAGGGCACGATTTCAGGAAATAGCGTGATCGATATACCGAGCAATGAAACGGCCATTCTTACTGTTACAAAAGACGGATGTTCCAGTACATTGTCCGTATTCCGTGACTGTACGCTCCCTGTCACACTCATCGATTTTTCGGCATCGCGCCAGGAAAACGCTGTGGTGTTAAAGTGGCGGACAAGTGAGGAAACAAACAGCGAAAAGTTTGAAATTGAGCGAAGTATCACGGGGAAAAGCTGGGAAACGATTGCAACCAAAAAATCCGGGGGCGAAAGCTCGGTGACTTTGAATTATACATTTAAAGATGATAGGCCTAATACAGGGGATAATTTTTACCGGTTAAAAATGATCGATACGGATCAGACTTTTGCATACAGCCATATCGTTTTTGTAGGTATTGAAGGAGCGCATCTTCTTGAAATTTACCCTAACCCGGTGTCGGATCTGTTATCTATCAAAACCAATTCGACGATTCAGATCAGCTCAGTTGAACTGCATAATGTCAAAGGCGTACAGGTTTACAAGTCACAAATCGGGACTGCGAAAACCGTTTCGGTCGGTAATTTGCCTGCTGGCATTTATGTTTTGTCAATTTATTATCAAAATGGAAAAATAGATCGTCAGAAAGTGCTGATCAACAGATAAGCATTGGATGGAACGGACCACTGGGCCGTACAGATCAATCCAAAATTTTATGTAAAAAACAAAAACCGTTGCAGGAGATTCTTGCAGCGGTTTTCGTTTTTAGCAGTCTTCCCTCCATGTCTGCTTTTGTGCATTTGCATAGTAAAAATTGTCCCGCGTCGGTGCTGTTTGGCACGAAAATTATCTAAGATCGCCTCTGATTAATTATGCCAACGTAGCCATGCTCTTTTAAAATTTAGTACAAAAACAATGATTAATCTTCACTAAAACCGTAAGACTATGAACACGAAAACAATGTATCTGGCACTATCACTTTTGATCTCGGCTGGATCGCTCATGGCACAATCCACTGCCACGCAGAAACAGGGAACAGAATCGAAACAGAAAGCCGCAACGGGCAGCCAGACCAGTAAGCAGGCACAGCAGAATAAGGGAGGAAGCGTAACCAGTGAGGCAACCACCGGCACCCCGCCCACGCACATCGACAAAACGAACAGCGTCCCGGCGGCCAGTAATCCGCAAAATACTGGTGTAAATTCAGCCAACAGGAAAAAATCGGGATCAACTGTTCAGGGTGGCAAGGACACAACGGGCAAAGGTTCCAGCAAATCTGGTCAACGGCCGGGAAATAGATAAAGTAAAATACGGCGGGCCGCGAGGGATCTCTTGCGGCCCGCCATATTTTAAATACACTAATATTGCATTGCGTATGGTCGGGTCGGTCAATGTTTATGGGCCAAGGAGTCACTTTTATTTGTGATAACCAGTTGCCTGATCTCACCTTTCTCCCAGGCATTTGCGCCGGGATCAACCGCAGGAACGGGGATGTCCTTTCTATTCTGTTTTTTCTTCTGTGACGAGATATTGAATCGCTTATCGCGATCAGCCAGAATGCCCGCGTTGAGTTGCCCTTCTTTCGTAAACCCCATCATGATCATTGGGGAACCAACAGGCAGTTCTTTTTCAAGATCGGTATGCCAGGTGTGGATGGTTTTGCCATAGGTAGATACCAGTTTTTCCATGAGCTCGTGTTCTGCAACTTCCGGTATGCCCGGTGCAATGAGTGATCCAGAACCGACTTCAAAGTGATGACTATGCCATAATTTTTTCTCTTCCGGACTCAGGCGAGCAAACATTTTCGCGGTAATGATATATTCGACCCCCATGATTTTGGCGTCCTTCCCGTTGCCATCAAAAATAATGGCCTGGTAAACATCCTCATTAATCTGGTTCACGTAATGGTGAGCCTCCATTTGTGAATTCATATTTCCATTATAAAAATGGAACCCATCCAGGTAAGCATTGAACCCTTTCAGCGGGGTTTTATCCTGTATCAAATCCGCCCCTACATTTAGAGTCTTGTCTTTCGCAGACTTTTCATCGCCGGGCGCTTCCACATTCGATGATGAGTTTTTACCACCACAGCTTAGCAGGGCCAGTGTTAACGCACATAACGGAATGAGTTTATTCATGGTTTATCCAATTTGAATCAAAGAGTTTTCTACATTATATAACGTCTCGTTTTACCGGCAAGGCAATCTGTTTCTGCCAGTAAATAATCAGGATTGGCGCCAGGAGCTCCAAAGCCAGAAAGCCAATTATAAAAAGAGGCGGAACACCCAGATCGTAGATTGATATTAATCTTCCGATCCCGCCCAGCCATACTGCACCGCAAACTACCCTGAAAGCGAATGTCTCTTTTTCTATAACCGGTATAACGCAATAGAAAGAAACGGCCACGGCAACGGACATGGCATTCAGGAAGCGAAGGTTACTATCCAAAATTAGGTCAGCAGGCAGCGCCTCAGAAAAAAGCGGATTGCGGATCCCCGACAACCCTATAAGCCCGGATACCAACGGGGCAACAGCCAGAATTCCAATGACGGCCTGAAGCGCTTTCTTGCTTTTGAACATAAGGGAAATTGTAGATTGTTAACTGCGTTCCAGCGGGCTCTCCTGGGTTTCATGCGACGAGCGAGACGTTAGCAACCCAGCCGTTGTTTCAAACAGGCCCAAAATAACGTGTGGCAGGTAAACCTGGTCTGCAAACCCGAGAATCCAGGGCGATGCAGCCAGCAGCAGACCTGTAACCACGTCCACATTCAAGTGTACATGCATGGGTAGGCTGCGGACCATGCCCCCTTCGTAGTCAGTAAAGAGTGACATCGTAATGGACATTGCTCCTACCGCAATGAGGACCCAGGTGGCAGCCGGAACTTCGTTGAAACCAACTATCCAGGGCATTGCTATGAACAAAATGCTCGTCGAATAATCAATGATGCTGTGTAATTTGGTGCTGATCATTTTCATAAGATGAAGTGTTTAGTTTGTGACAGATCGAATAGATCGGTGCTTTACTAAAAATTATGCCAGCAGAAATGCAAAAAAAAGCTGGCGGCCACATTCGTGACCGCCAGCCTCAAAAACGCTTACCAAAAATTATTTTGTCTTATCAAGCGTTTTAACATGCTCGGCATGTGCTTTAATCACCGGCAAAGTTTTGTCGATAAAAGCTTTCAGCTCTGCGTCTTTCACATCTTTCTGCGCATCTTCGAAAAGTTTCACTGTTGCATCGTGATCCTTCTTCATTTGCGATATATAAGCTTTGTCAAAATCGCTTCCGGTTTTGCCGCCAAGGTCAGCAGCTGCTTTTTGTTTCTCTGCATTTGGCGCAGCAGGCAGCGTGATATTCTTGTTACCCGCCAACGTTTTAAGCTCATCATTTGCTTTTGAATGGTCTGTGATCATTTGTTTTGCAAATTCTTTCACTTTTGGGTCGGTTGCTTTGTCGGCTGCAATTTTGCTCAGTGCAACTTCCGCCATTCCTCCATTCGCTGCCTCTACGGCAAATTCAGCGTCATCTTCGGCAACGGCCGATGCGGAGTCGCTTGCAGCAGTGTCGGCAACAGCCTCGTTGGTGCTGTCTGCTAATTCGGTAGTGTCCGTGGTGTCGGTAGATTTGGATCCGCAGCCCCATAGCATTGCTACGGTTGCCAGCGCCATAAATGTTGATGCAATTTTCATTAGTAATGATTGTTTAAGTGGTGATAAAACTGCGTGCGGGACTTACCAGCACAGGTCACAACCCAATGTAAAAAAGTATGCCTACCGTATCAATTACAATAACGGAAGAGCAAAGGACTAAAAGTTTTGTTCACATATGGCCAACTTTGGCGTAACAGAAACGATACAGTTTATTTGATACGGAAACCAATGCCGACATTTACATTATAGCGGTCAGTAGCAACCTTGCTCGAATTTGATCTGATATTTCCTTCTCCCAAAGCGTAGATATACCATCTGCGATTAATGGTATACTCGGCTCCCAAGCCTACGTTAACCATTCCATAATTCAAGCGGGTGGTGTATCTCTCAATGCTTGTGCGTGTAAGGAGTGGCGCGGATATAGGCTCCGAAAGAATTCCCGACCCCTGCACCGAGCATCAACCCAGCCTGTATTTCACCTTTTTCGGGCTCGGAGAATGCGGCCTCCTTTTGTGCAAAGGCAGCAGTTGATAAAAGAAGTGCGAACATTAAGATACCGTGTTTCATAAATAAGGATTGGTTTTAAATGAGGATTAGTTTGAAGGAAGACGAAAAGCGCGTCGGGTAATGTTTCAACTCTAAATACTTTGTCGCAGGAAATGGACAAACTGTGGCAGCAGACTTGATTAATTATCAAATTGTTAAGCTTTGCAAATCCATCTGCTCCTCGATTGCCGGTATCTATTTTTGTTTTTCAACACTCAAAACATTAAGATGAAAAACAAACCTTTACTCGCACTGACATTGCTGTCGGTAGCCCTGAATAGTTGTACGGATCATTTTCCGCAGGAGCCGCAAACGCCGGTGGCATTTAAAGAAGTGGCTTCTATTGACCTTGGAGGAACCGCTGCGTCCGAAATCTCAGCATATGATCCTGCCTCGCGCCGGCTTTTCACGGTGAACAATGAGTCTGCTGCAAAAGTAGATGTAATGGACCTTTCCGCATTTCCGGTCGTATCCAGGTTGCAATCCATCGATATTTCCTCACTGGGTGGCGTTGCCAACAGCGTTGCCGTGTCCGACGGGAAACTGGCGATTGCGTTGGAAGCAACCAATAAGCAGGCAAACGGAAGCGTAATTGTGATGAATACGGCTACGCTGGCAACGATCAAGCAAGTTACTGTTGGCGCGTTGCCTGATATGGTTACTTTTAGTCCGGACGGAAAATACATTGTAACGGCCAACGAAGGTGAGCCAAATGCAGATTACACGGTTGATCCTGAAGGTTCTGTTTCTATTATTAATGTTAATGAGAATTATAGCGTAAAAACTTTGTCGTTTGGCTCATTTGCTTCGTCTTACAACCAGCTGGCTGCTGACGGCTTCCGTGTTTTCGGTCCGGGTGCCAGCTTTGCACAAGACATTGAGCCCGAATACGTGGCGATTTCGGGTGATTCTAAAAAAGCTTTTGTAACACTACAAGAAAACAATGGTATCGCTGAACTGGATCTGACTTCCGGAACAATTTTGAAGCTGCACCCGCTCGGCACAAAGGACATCAGCAAACTGGTGAACGCAATGGATGCGAGCGATAAGGACAGCAAAGTTGCATTGGCTACCTGGCCCGTAAGATCATTCTACCTGCCAGATGCGATCGCGCCATTCAGCGTGAACGGCTCGGACTATCTGATTACAGCCAACGAGGGCGATGCCCGCGAGTACACTGCCTTTGACGAGCAGAAGCGCGTTAGCGCACTTAAACTTGACGCTACTGCATTCCCGGACGCAGTTAACCTGCAAAAACCTGAAAATCTTGGCCGTCTGCGTGTAACCAGCACGCGTGGTGATATCGACAATGATGGTGATTACGATGTGCTATATGGCTTTGGCGGTCGTGGATTCAGTATTTTTAATGCTGCCAGCGGTCAATTGGTTTTTGACTCCGGAAGCATGCTGGAACAGGAGGCAATTCAGGCTGGTATTTATGATGATGACCGCTCGGATGACAAAGGCGTTGAGCCGGAAGGTGTCACAATTGGCATGATCGATAATAAGCCCGTTGCTTTCATTGCACTTGAACGTGTGGATGCTGTTGCGGCCTATGACCTGAGCAATCCCATGGCTCCCAAATTCCTTCAGATGATCAAAACCGGGGATGCTCCCGAAGGCGTTCTCTACATTGCACCGGCAAAGAGCCCGAATGGCAAAGGCGTGCTGGTAACAAGCAATGAAGGCGATGGAACAGTGAAGTTCTATCAGATCTGATTAGCGTAAGGTTCTATTCTGCGCAATGCTCCTGTTTTTTTGGATAAATTCCCTTTAAGTTTTTGTCTGTACGGCTCTGTTAGAATGAGCCGTACAGACAAAACATTTGAGCCGTGCAGGCAACTCGTCATGTGGTGTGAAAGCTGAACTTTGCATCATGAAAAACATCAAAAAAATTCAGTTGGGCCAGAACGGCCCGTTTGTGTCCAAACTTGGTTTGGGCTGTATGCGTATGTCTTCCGTGTGGGGCGGACCTACACCTGACGAAACAGAAAGTATCGCAACGATCCATGAAGCTTTGGATAGCGGCATTAACTTTCTGAACACCGGAGACTTCTATGGCGCCGGGCATAATGAAATGCTGATAGGCAAAGCCGTCAAAGGAAGGCGGGACGACGCTTTTATCAGCGTAAAATTCGGTGCCATTTTTCACAATGGCCAGTGGCTCGGAATGGATCTGCGTCCCATCGCGATCAAGAATTTCATCAATTACTCTTTGACCCGCCTGGGCATTGAGACCATTGACCTCTACCAGCCAAGCCGGATGGACGACAGCGTGCCTGTGGAAGACATTATCGGCACAGTCGCCGATCTGGTTAAGGAAGGCAAGGTTCGTCACATTGGCGTGTCGGAGATCTCTGCTGATCAACTCCGTAAAGCCAATAACACCCACCCGATAAGCGCGCTGGAAATTGGCTATTCACTGGCCGAGCGTCAGATCGAGACTGAGCTGCTCCCGACTGCAAAAGAGCTGGGTATTGGCGTTGTGGCATTTGCCAGCACTGCGGAAGGGTTACTGACTGGTGACCTGAAAGCACCGCTTGCCGCTGACGATTACCGCAACCATTTTTCCCGTTTTCAAGGCGAGAATCTCATCCATAATCTGGAAAAAGTCGAAGTATTAAAGCAACTGGCGTCTGATAAAGGCTGTACACCCACACAGCTTGCCATTGCCTGGGTGAATGGGCAGGGTGATCATATGATGCCATTGGTAAGCATGAGCCGCAGGTCGCGTTTGCCGGAGAATATGGCTGCCATGGATATTGTGTTTTCGTCGGAAGAAATGAACACCTTAAACACTACTTTTGCAATCGGTGCTATCCTTGGCGGCACCTATTTACAACGCTAAATGACCAGTCCAGCAGAAATTCTCCCCGGTGTTATCTTTTACTCCTACCTTTCTACGGAACGGAGAGAGAAGGTCTGTTTCTGGAACCACCATACATTGGTATTGCAGGTTTCAGGACAATTCGTGTTGGAAACGTCTTCCCAGAAGATCTCAATGACCGGAGGAGAATTGCTACTGATCGGCAGAAACCAGCTGGGCACGCTCACCAAAACTCCCCGACTGGCAACTCCCGGACTGGCAAGTCCCGGACTGGCAAGTCCCGGACTGGCAAGTCCAGGACAAGCATATTCCGGACCCGAAGGTTCAGTGCCTGGCGCTCATTATGAAACCATTGTAATATCCCTGCAGGAAGAACTGCTCCGGCGGATTGTGCTGGAAGAAAAAATTGAGGCGGATCACAAATATGTGGGTCCGCCCAATATGCTCATCCCGTTAAATGAATTCCTGCAGGGATATTTTCAATCCATTGTTCCCTACGCCCGAAACTCGGGAGCGGCTATGACGGACGAAATGGGTATCCTGAAAATAAAGGAAGGAATCAAATTGCTACTTCTTGCGGTTCCTACACTACGCAACTTTTTATTTGACTTTTCAAGCCCGGGTAAGATCGACCTGGAACGGTTCATGCTCAATAACTTTCATTTCAATGTCCCTGTTGAAAAGTTCGCACAGCTGACCGGCCGTAGCCTGGCAGCATTCAAGCGCGATTTCCTGAAAACATTCGGAGCTCCGCCTCGGCAGTGGCTGCAAGACAAAAGGCTGAACGAAGCCAAACATTTGATCGAAACCAAACACGAAAAACCCTCAGCCATTTACCTGGATCTGGGATTCGAAAGCCTTTCCCATTTCTCCCATTCCTTCAAGAAAAAGTTTGGCATAGCACCAACCGCACTGAATTATCGCTTTTCTCCAAAGTAAATTCAATCTTTGCCTTTCCAAATATGCAGTGAGATGACGTATCCTAAATTACGGCAACATATCGAAAAGCTGGTGCTCTTAACGGACGAAGAATTTGCATTCGTTGAGCAGCATTTTGTTTGCCGGAAGTTCAAAAAACACCAGTTCATGGTGCAACCCGGAGAGCTCGTGCCCTATAACTATTTCCTGTTGTCGGGGCTAACCAAACTCGTCTATACAGACGAAGAAACGGAAAAACAGCACATCCTGGCCTTCGCTATGGAAGACTGGTGGGACAATGACTTCGAAGCCTACTACACCCGCACAAAGGCCACACTCTCCATGGAATGCCTGGAAGATACTGAGGCCTTATGTTTGTCGCTCGACAATTTCAATGCATTACGCACCGGGCTGCCTAAGATCGATCATTTCTTTTTGGAAAAAGTAATGGCGGGCTTTCTTGCAGGTCAACGCCGGATCCTATCTCTGATGACATCCAGCGCCCAGGAGCGCTATAAACAGTTCGTTGCCCAGCACCCGACGCTGCTGCAACGGCTTCCCAAGACACAACTCGCTGCTTATCTGGGTGTTTCCCGCGAAACGCTCAGCCGGCTCGACTTGTAGTGTGACCTACCGCACACCAAAGTCGTGACGCAGGTCACAGGCTGATTTCAGATGCGAGTATTAGGTTTGCACTGGAAATCAAATCAGCTTAAAATGGAAAAGAAAATCATTAATCCCTGGAAATGGCAGGATGATCGCTCTTACAATCAGGGCGTTGAAGTGAAGCATATCGAAAGCACATTATACTGCGCCGGCCAGGCAGCTGTACATCCCGACGGAACATCAAGTGACGCCGATATGCGCACCCAGCTGCTGCTGGCCATTCATAATCTCGAACAAGTTGTAAGTCAGGCAGGATATGAACTAAAAAACATCGCGCGCCTGAACATATATACAACCAACCACCCCGAATTCTTCGCGGCTTTCGACACATTCACCGAATGGGTCACCAAAAACGAAATAAAACAAGTTTCAACAGTCGTCGAGGTAAAGACCCTCTATGAAACACTATGCGTGGAACTTGAAGCTACACTTGTGAAGTAGGGGTATTTATGGTTACCAAGTAGAAAGGCGGCTGTTAAGTCGCCTTTTTGTATTTTATAATGCCCTGCAAATTATTGTTAAATTAAAAAAAGGTAAGCGCAACTTCAAGAAATGTTACCTAATTAGCTAACTTTGTGTCCTGTTTAACATTGTTGAATGAGCACACACTTTATTAGGGATATCTTCTATTACGAAAGATATTATCTGGACTTCTTTGAGGAGCTGAAACCCGATGTTCGTAAAAAATTTAACTGGACATTGCAGCTCATTGCGACCATTGACAAAGTGCCTGACAAGTATTTCAAGCACATGTCCAACTCGACTGGAATTTATGAAATCAGAGTCGAGGTGGGGTCGGACATTTTTCGTGTTTTCAGCTTTTTTGACAAAGGAAACCTGATTATACTGCTCAACGGCTTTCAAAAAAAGTCACAAAAGACACCTAAGAATGAACTGGTTTTGGCAGAAAAACTAAAAAAACAATACTTCGATGAACAACGGGACTCTAGATAAGAAACTTACATCTTTCTCCGAGCATCTGGACGATCAGTACGGACAGCATGGAACGGCAGGAAGAGAGGAATATGAAGAGGAATTTGAAGCTTTCAAATTAGGCGCTATGATTCAGGAATTGCGAAAAAAACAAGGTTTAACCCAGGAACAACTTGCTGACAGGTGTGGTACAACGAAAACATATATTTCCCGCATTGAAAATAACGCCAGTGATATCCGACTTTCAACTTTGATGCGGATTGTCAGAGAAGGTTTAGGGGGCAACTTGAAACTGAGTGTGACGAGTTAGTTGCTGCGATAAAGCTCTAACTTCCTTTCCATCAAGACTTCCCTTTGTCAACACTGCCCATTACTCCCCTCCAACCCCTCTCCCTCGCAGCTTTCCCCCCACACAACTGCAAAATACCCATTCCGTAAAACGTGTTTTTACCTGCTTGCGCCAGATTACCTGATTTGTAAATAGGGTAATCTGACGCTTAAAAACGGATGCGTTTGAATATAATTTTGGCTAGATAAAAAATAACAAAATAAACATTACCAGCGGATCAGGATCGCGCGGCTTTGCCTCTTCCTGCCCTGCTTAATGTTGAAAATACGTCATTTTTTTTGATGAAAGGAGGTGCGCTATGGGGTAGTTTAATGATTTAGTGATGACGTTTTCACCCGATATTTTCCGGATAAAAAGTCGGGACCATGACTATTTAGCCATACATAAAAATAAGAGACATGAAAACTTTCAAATTCAAAGACCTTGCCGTTACAGTAAATTTTGATCCCAATAAGATAACCCTTTGCAGGATCACAAGTCCTTCGCTCCTCTGTCCGAATCCGACGGTCTTCAACTGCCCCGGCCACTCATTTTGTCACTGGCCTACAATCTGTCCTGCATTTACCTGCGGCGGTTGCAGCGTTATTGCGTGCAGCCATTTGCCTTCATTCATACCTACCGACTTCACAATCTGGAAAACCGGAACACCTTATCAGCAAGTGGTTGATGAATTGGAGGAAACGGAACTCAATGAATTCAAGACCAATCTGGCCGAGCTTCAAAGGTATGTCGATGTAAAAATTCAGGATGCGCCGAACCAGCTGGATATGCTTGAAAAGAAGTTGCAGGAAGCCATTGAGGAAGTGCGTGCGCAGCGGGGAAACCGATAAAACAACAGCCTGATGATCAAAGTCAAATTTCTTTTGCACGCAACATTCCGGTCAAATCCGGCATTTGAATTGGTTGAGCAGGGAAATTTAAATCCGCAGGAGCTTCGTGCTCTTGCGGATTTAAACACAGATCCTGAGTTCTTCGGCCTGTTCCGTCGGAAGCATATCGATGCCGCCGGCAGTGCCAAGCTGGCCTATAAAGAAGTGGCATTGCTGTTCTATTTTTTGCAGCATGCGGGTGAATTGCCACATTATTTTAAATCCGGGTATGATGATGATGTGAACCTGACGATGGCCAAACTCGTGCTGGAAGGCATTTTCGAAATCCAGGCTGGTCAGCATTTTTATTCGGGTTTTGCAGCGCACGAATTCCTATATAAAGCTCAGGAAGCAAGTATGGATCGTTGGCATCCATTGCTGGAAATATCAACTGCGGCGATCCAGTACGGGGTGTTGCTGAAAGAAGCGGATCAGGCTTCGCTCGCAAGCAAACTTTACGCATACAACACAATGCCTCTCTTCCTTGTGCCAGCCAATGCGCTGGGAACATGGGAAGAAGTAGAGGAATTTTTAAGAATTGGAAAAAATAACCGGATGAACCCGGAGCTGCTGGGAAACTGGAACAAGCACGAACCGAATCCGGATTACCGCTGGATCTCATGGAGCCGCAAGCATTCCAGGCGTCGCGATACGAGGCCACATTCCATCTATAAAATTTACATTAGTCCCGTTTTAGAAGAGCTGCCGGAGGTTTTTGAGAAAACGATTTCTGTCCTGACCAAATCCCAGGCATTCAGTTTCAAAATTGGCATGAACCGCGAGGGACTGCTCCGGCCTGACAAATTTGTGTCCTACTTCACGGAACTGGACCAACTGTTAGCAGCCGCCGAAATGCTCGCGCCTGTTTTGAAAAAACACAAAGCCCAGGGCGTTCCCTTTACCGCTTCGCTGGATGAAACGGGAATGTTGTCCTGGGGAATGGACAGCACTACGGACGAAACTACCAAGAATCGTGAGGGAGGAAGCTGGCGGGCCATAGTAACCGAAAAATTGGCCGCATCCATCACCTTGTCCAAAACCGAAAGGTTGCCCCCCGCTGAAAGTGTTGATTTTGTTCTAAAAAAAATGATGCTGGAAGGAGTCGATACGATGACCTGGACGGCAGCTTAAAAATCCAAAACTATGGCTTCCAATCAACTATACATATTACCGGAGGATGTCCAGGTGCTGCCCGTAGAAGCATTGCCGGAGCAGGCGCTAGCCAAATTCGAATACGAAGCGGACGACTTTATCGTCACCTATAAACAGGCCAGAAATACAAGCAAAATCATCGATGCATCTTCTGCCTCTCTTTTGCAGGAATTTCGCAAGCCAAAATCCCTGCCGGAAGGTGTCCTCACATATGCGCTGATGAACAACCTGGACGCGCAAAAGATCCTGGAAGGCTCCTATACTTTCCTGGCGAAACTCCGCAATGAAGGCTTTTTGGTTTCTTACGACGATACGTTTGGAGCAGGCAACCAATTTTTAAAGGCAGACGACCGGTTTAAAGACTATGAAATCGTATCAAAACTCGACGGCGTTGCGGATACTGAAATTTATAAGATCAAAAGAAATGGTCAGTATTATGCGCTTAAACTGCTCAAAACGAGTAAGAAAACACCCCAGTTACTGGCCAATTTTTACAATGAAATTGACATATTGAACACACTTGACGGTGCTATCAATCCGGCTCTGGCGGAACACGGAGAACATGGGACTGACCATTATCTGATCATGGAATGGGTTGATGGCGAAACATGTTTGCAAGCTGCCGAGAAATATCATAATCTTCATGACCAATCCAATGTGCTTGCATTGCTCGACATTTGCTGCCGAATTCTCCATGCTTACACAAACCTTCACAGTCAGGGCATTATCCATTCGGATGTGCATCCGGCCAACATTATCGTTGCCGCATCGGGTGAATTAAAAATTATTGATTTTGGGCTTTCCAGGATGGTTGCAAACGACCAAGTTCCCGCTCGGGGCGGCCTGGGTTTCTTTTTTGAACCCGAATATGCACAGGCTGTTCTTGACGCCAAACCTGCCCCACCTTCGACACTTGCCGGTGAGCAATATGCTTTGGGGGCCTTGCTATACCAGATATTTACGGGCAAGCAGTATCTCAATTTTTCCTATGACAAAAAAACATTGTTTACGCAAATTGTGAGCGAAACCCCCGTTCCTTTCAGCAGCCTGGACATTATTATAAACGATAACATTGAGAAAACGATCTTCAAAGCACTTTCCAAGCGTAAAAAGGACCGTTATGAACGCATTGAAGATTTCTATTTAGCCATGATGAAAGTGCAGGAAAGTTTCCCGGATCGATTTGCCGAAGACAAGAAAATGTCGGTGCAGGTCTTCCGGGATTCAATTCTGAAAGATTATGGATTTACTGGAAATCTCGTAAAAACCGGACTGCAACTGGCGCCGAAGAGCTCGGTCAATTTTGGCGCGGCAGGCATTGCGTACATGCTCTTCCGAAAAGCGTTGGTCAATTCCGGCGCCGAAACACTGGCACTTGCGGACGTGTGGAGCGATCGGGCAGCCGGTTACACGCACGATCCCGAGAATGGATTTTACTCAAAAGATATGGATCTCACTCCATCCATTGTCGGGCTTTCCTCTATTTACCATACGCCCAGCGGAGTAGATCTCGTTCAGGCGCTGATTAGTCAGGCCGCAGGGGATTACGGGAGTTACTATAATGCTGCCCGCAATTTTTTAGTGCACGCCTCGCAGCCGTGCGAGAACCTGGATCTTACGCTGGGTAAGTCAGCGGCGTTGATTGGCAGTTCGCTTATTTTGGAAAATATGCCTTCCTATGACAGGTTCACAAAAAATGATCTGCTGGCTTTTGGCAAAAATACGATGGAAGAAATATGGTCCGCTATCGATGCCTATGCCGCCATTAGCGAGAAAAACCCGATTAATTATAGGGGAATTGCGCACGGCTGGGCGGGAATTTTGTATGCTACTTTGAAATGGTGTAAAACTTCCGGGCAACATTTACCGGTTCGCTTTTTCGAAAGGGTTGAGCAACTGGTCAGTCTGGGCATTGCAGAAGACGGGCATTTACGCTGGGAAATCTCCAATACCGAACCCGTCTCATGGACCGGCTGGTGTCACGGATCGGCAGGATACACCTTTTTATGGACAGCTTTATTCCACTTCACCTCCCACGAACATTACCTGGATCTGGCGACGAAAACGGCCAACCACTTTTTGAATGCAGCCCAGCCCGGCATGAATGGCAGCTTATGCTGCGGCAGATCAGGCGAATGTTATGCACTTTTGAGTGTGTATAATGCTACAAAAAACGATTTTTACCTGACTGAGGCCAAGCGCATCGCTAAACAAATGCTTCCCCACATTTATTCAGGGCAAATGAGAAACCATAGTCTGTATAAAGGCAACATCGGCGCAGCAGTTCTTTTCGAGGAGCTTGAACACCCTGAGTTCGCCCGCATGCCATTATTTGAATAACGGGATTTGCATGCTCCACTCAGGATTGATTAATGTCTTTACTGAACCCGCACCAGCTGAACACCGTACACCGGGCGGCCATTTGCCGTAATTCCTTGTATAACAATCCTTAATGTCCGCACGGTGTCTGACAGGGGAAAGCGCAGCTGGCTGTTGCCCTGGCTATCAGTTTGAATCATGGGTTTCCAATATAGCACATCCCGGTCGTCCACGCGGCCGGAAATGGTGGTGTCGGTTGTTTCTATATCGTAGCGCGGCACATAAAATTCCCGCTGCACCGATGGGTAGCCGATGAACTGGATCGGGGTCATTCCCTCTTTCGGTTTTGTGCCTGCCTGCATGGAACGCGCACTTTTGGAGTAGAATGCAATAACCCCGTTACCACCCCTAACGCCGTATATACCCGTCGAGCCAGCATTTTTCAACAGTTCAACACGTTCAATATCTCTCGGATTGAAGTTCATCAGCGCATTTCCGTCAGGGTCGTCGATCGGTAAACCGTCTATTAAAAACAAGGGCTGTCCACCGCTGCGGACAGACACAAGGTATCCAGGGGGCGCTGTTATACCTTCTGCTGCGACCGTGCGGAATACAGTCACGCCCGCAAAGCGCCCTTGGATCATTTCATACAAATTCGGATAATTTGGTGATTTGTCACTAAAAATGACGGTGGCGTCCGCATTATTATGCAGACTACGCATTTGAATGTCGTCAGGCCTCTCACTGTATTTTTGCGCACGAACTGTTACTTCGTCTAGCTGTTTAGCTGCTTTATCACGGTATAATTCAGTATTTGCTTCCTGACGGCCGCGGGCAGCTTTCAGTTCTGCTTCAAGGTCGGACCAGTTTGGCGGAGCAATTATTTTACCAAATTCCCAACTTTTACCAGGCCATTCCTGAACCAGAACGGCTTCTTTGGAAGATATTTTCCGGAAATTACGCCCGGCAATCTGCACCATCAATGTTGCCGTATCTGCAACGGATAATCCAGGTAGCCGAAAGCGTCCCTGCTCGTCGGTGCCTGCGGATCTTTCGAACGATTGCCCGGGCTTTGTGGACGCCACGGTAACCTGTGCGCCGGGAATAGGTTGCTGTTTCGGATTCAGAATGCGGCCGCTGAACGACACTCCCCCGAGTGAATCAGCTTCCGGCGTGCCGCTTACCCGCCGCCAGCCCTGTGTTAACAGCATGTCATCCAGCTCTTTGCGCATCTCCGCTGATGGATTAGCGAAGTATTTATTGGGATTTTCAACACGCCCGCGCAGTTCTCCGGTCAGCAGTAAGTGTGCTTGCACATGGGCATCGGCGGTGTCGCCCGGCACTTTGCTGGCATCGGTGATCGATGCCGACAAGGCTGCTGACGTGGGCGCTCCGTTATCTTTCAGGTTAAGGCTCACCGCGACTTGTTCCCGCGGCTGATAGTTCGTCTTGTTTAGTTTCAATGTTACCAGAACGGGCGGCACGGATTCGGGCACAAAAAACAAGCGCTCGCATTGCGGCGTGGCTTTGGCATCGTAAAGCGTAACCTGCCCAAGGCCTGGCAACCATTCCAGCATAGGCAGGCTTATTTTGGCTGACCCATTTTGCAAAATGATTTTTCGCTGATCCACTATCACACCGCGTTGCTGTATCAGCACATACACCGAGTCCGGTGCATCCCGATTGGAACTCATGATGGTCAACGCCAGCCTGGTTGAATCACTCAGTGCGTCGGCGGAAAGCAATAATCCTTGGTTTTCAGGTTTGGGTAAAGCAATGCGCAGCAACTCCTTATTATAGGTTATTTCTGCGAAGTAAGTTAGCTGCGGCTTGGGTTCCATCAGCACGCTCGTCATCCCCTCGCGATTGGTTTTAAACCGAACCACTTCAATGCCTGCATCGTCCACAATGCGTCCTTCCGCCTGGAATCCATAACCGTTGGGCTGTATGATTTTCATACCCAAACGCGCCGGTAAACCGGAAACCCAGCGCCCGCCTTCCGGCAAAATCTGAACATCCAATGGCTGAGTAACAGAATCACTTTTAACGGGCTGACCGTTTTTCACCAAATTATAAACCGACACAGACCGCTCGAATGCAGGGCGCCGCTGGCCATCATCCTCATCGGTATAGGCCCGCAGGCGATACGTTCCTGTCGTGAGCGTATCGGACAGTCGGAGATTTCCCTGGCCGCGCCCATCTGCAATGCGTACCCACTGATGCTCAACCAGTTTACCTGTCGAGGTAAGCAGGTCGACGTGCATGGCGGTTTCACCACCGGCCCGACGGTAATTCGTTGCGTCGAGTAAGTATGCGCTCATCCAGAGGCGGTCGCCGGTGACATAAAACGGCTTATCTATGTGCACAAACAAGCTGGGTGCCAACAGCTTATATCGATTGTCAAAATTTGCACGGATACTTCCCAGGGCGGTGTCAGACGGCGCGAATTTCCCCTTGGTGGCCAGTGCGCCGGTTGAAACGGATTCCATTTCACTTGCATTGGGCTTCCAGTCCGCGGGCAACATGGTGGATAGCCTGTCGCCACCCATGGAGCCTTCCACTTCCAGGCCCTCGGGCATTGTAATGAGCCCATCCACGGTCATTTGCAGCTGTCCGGTCGGTAATTGCAGTGCTGTGTAGGCGTAACGGGCATCGGGATACGGTGAGAAATTGGAGACCGCTTTGGTATAAAACACGATCAGTTTCATGGGCGAAACCAACCGGCGCTCGGTCGGTAAACGGCCGGGCCGGATCACTTTGGAACGCTGGATCGGCACCAGACGCTTGTATTCGCCAATGGCAGCAGTAAGCGTAATGGTTTTGCGTTCGACGGAGATTGGCTTGGTGGCGTCCTCCTGATAAACAAGAAAGCCCGCTTGCTCAAAAGTACTATCGACCAGGGTGGCCATCAAATGCCGGATAGATCCCCCGTATGCGGTCAGCCGATTGCGCCGGAACCGGTCAGCCTGACGTTCGTTCTCAGGTTTCAGCTCTTCGAACCGCGCCGTTCCGGCCGAGTATAGCTTCCCGGAAGGCGTAGCATCGAAATGCTGCAAATCATAGATCAACCTATAACCTAATGCTTGATTATCAACGATTAGCGGCGCATCGGCTGTGGCATATAAGTGATTATTTTCCTCTTTAAAATTAAGAACGTCACTGTTTACAAGCACGCATTGCCCGCCAAACGGCTCACCAAAAAGTTGCTTTTTAAACTGACGCAAATTTCGTTCCGACCGCTTCGTATTGCCTTTTACTGTTATCGCATCCAGCATTTGTTCGCTTATTTTGAGCTGGAAATCGGCTTTTTGCGGAGATGTATTTTCAAACCGGATTTTTTGCGCAGCAGATTGATATCCCACAAAAGATGCCACAATCTCAACCGTGCCAAGTGCGCTTACGGCAAGCGCATATGCTCCTTTTTCGTCGGTAACGGCCCCCTGGGTGCTGCCATTGACATATACATTGGCAAACTGCATTGGTTTTCCGGTCGTGGCATCTGTCACATAGCCGGTTAGTCGGGCTGTGGCTTGTCCGTTAGCCAGCAGGCAGGAGCCTGTGAGTAAAATGAATGTTATCCAGACAGTGAGGAATGAGCAGCGCATAGTTATAAATTTACCCTCTCAAAAGAACAAGCTGATACATTCATACCTATGATATGAGCATTGCGCTAACGATTCTTCTAACCCTCCTCACTTTTTCGATAAGCCCAGTAGAAAACTTGCGGTAAAACGGTGAAAGACAAGAACATGCAGATCAGCAGTCCACCTACAATCATAATCGCCAGGGGTTTCTGAATTTCGGAGCCCATTCCGTTGGATAACGCTGCTGGCAAAAGTCCGAGTGAGCCCATTAAGGCGATCATGATCACGGGGCGAATCCTTCCATAAATGCCTTCGGAAATGGCCTGTTTCAATGGCAGCCGGTGGAGCAGGTTTTCCTTCATGACGTGCACCAGGATAATGCCGTCAATGGTGCAGACGCCGAAGAGAATGATGAAACCAATGCCCGCCGAAATCCCGAAAATGGTCCCGGTCATCCAGAGTGACAGAAAACCTCCTACGAATGCAAACGGAATGGTAATGAGCGAGATCATGGTGTCCTTCACATTGCCAAAATCCATGTATAACAAGAAGATAATCAGCACCAAAGCGGCCGGGATGATGACCGTGAGCTGCTGCGTGGCACGTTCCTTACTTTCAAATTCACCCGCCCAGACGACCTTTGTGTTCTTGGCAAAATTCACATTTTCCTTCACCACCTGCTGTGCCTCTGCAATGGTGCTGCCCAGGTCGCGGCCGTCGATGCTGAAACCGATGCCAATGTAACGGCTGCTGCCTTCGCGGTAAATGAATGCGGGGCCGGTTTTGGTTGTAATGCTGGCGATTTCTTTGAGCGGAACCTGATGATCATCGAGCGATGGGATGAGAATGTTGCCAATTTCTTCCTCGGTATTCCGGTATTTTTCCTGGTAACGAATGGTGATGTCAAACATGCGGTCACTTTCGTAAAAAACGGAAGCGGCTTTTCCTCCGATCGTCATTTCGATCACGGCCTGGGCGTCGGCCATAGACACGCCATGACGCGCCATGCGGGCTTCGTCGAGTTTGATAGCCAGCTCGGGAATGCCAATGTTGCGGTAAACGAGCACGTCGGTTACACCCTGCACCTTGTTCAGGTTTTCAGCCACCTGATCGGCCAGATTTTCCATGTTACCCAGATCCTCGCCGAAAATTTTGACAACCAGCGAGCTTTTAACACCCGCCACATATTCCTCCACATTATCCTGGATCGGCTGACTGAAACCGAGCGATACGCCCGGGAATGATGCCAGCACCTCCTTCATTTCACGCAGCAGATCTTCCTTATTCACAGCACGTTTCCATTCACTTTCCGGCTTCAACTGAATGTGAAATTCATTGTTAAAAAATCCAGTCGGATCGGTGCCGTCGTTGGGCCGGCCGGTTTGGCTCAATACAAACTTTACTTCATCAAATGAGCGCAATGTGTCGCGCAACGTCTGACCAGTTTTGACGGATTCGTTGAGGTTAATGCTGTTGGGCAATGTGGCTCGTACGTAGATCGCGCCTTCATTTAATTTTGGAATAAACTCCGTCCCATAAGTCATGAAACGGCCTACGCAAACCATAAATAAAATCACAAATGCGCCCATAACCAGCCGCTTGTTGCGCTCGCTCCATTGGTAAAGGCGGAAAATGTTGTTTCTGAAAAAATTGACAACCGGGTTGCTCACTTCCTTCACATTCCTCTTCAACAACACTTTACACATGGCCGGAACGAATGTAAGACTCAGAATCAGCGAGCCGATCAAGGCATAACCGAGGGTAAATGCGAGCGGTGTGAACATTTTACCTTCCACTTTCTGGAATGAAAAAATCGGCAGCAATGCGACGATGAGGATGATCTGGGCAAAGAAAATATGCGACGCAACGTTCTTCACGCTGCGCTTGATAAGCCCGAGTTTGGACATTTTATTAAACCGCTCCACCCCCAGCCTGAGCGACGATTTTTCGAGATCCACATAGATTTTCTCTACAATCACCATCGTCCCTTCGAGCAGCAATCCAAAGTCAATGGCACCGAGTGAGATCAGGTTAGCAGGCAAGCCCTGAATGCGCAGCATCGTGATCGCAAAAAGGAAAGAAAGCGGGATAACAAGCGCCACAGTAACGGTGGTGCGCCAGTTGAACAAGAACACAAACACAATCAGCGACACCAGCACAATGCCTTCCGCGAGATTATGCGTCACCGTGTTTACAGTTGCATCCACCAGTGCGGTCCGGTCGATAACGGGCACGATCTGCACGTCCGATGGCAGAATGCGGTTGTTCAGCTCGTCGATGGTTTTCTGCAATTTGCCGATCACCTCGCTCGGGTTTTCGCCCCGCAGCATCACCACAATGCCTTCCACCAGATCTTTATCCTCTCCCATCGCCACCTGCCCGAGCCGCGGCTTAGCCGTGATTTCCACTTCCGCAACTTGCTTCACGAGCACCGGCGTGGAGCCCTTCACATTGATCAGGATATTCTCAATGTCCTGTGTACTTTCCAGCAGCCCCATTCCGCGCACCACATAAGCCTGGTTTCCCTTCTGGATCACATCGCCGCCTACATTGATATTGCTTTTTTCGACGGCCTCGTACACGTCCAGCGGCGTCAGATTGTATTGCGCCAGCAATGCAGGGTTCACGCGCACTTCATAGATTTTTTCTTCCCCTCCAAAACTCGCAACCGTCGCCACGCCCGGCACGGCCACCATTTCACGCTCGATCACCCATTCCTGCAAGGCCGTAAGCTCCTTAATCGGACGGTCGCTTTTTAAAACATAGCGGAAAATTTCGCCCGTGGCACCATAGGGCGGCTCAATTTCAGCCTCCGCGCCTGTGGGCAAGTTAATGTTCCTCAGCCGCGTAGAGGCATATTGCTGCGCGTAAAAATCCTCCACATTATCCTCAAAAAGCACGGTTACCACCGATAATCCGAAGAGCGAAATGGAACGCACGTCCGTTTTTTTCGGGATCGTGTTCATTTCTTTCATCACGGGCAGCGTTACGAATTTTTCAATTTCCTCAGCGCTGCGTCCGGGCCATTGCACAATGATCCGAGCCCGCGTGTTGGTGACGTCGGGAAATGCTTCGATGGGCGTGTGGATGTAACTGACCACGCCCACCACGGCCAGAACGGCTGTCATAAAGAATATGATCATCGTATTTTTCAGCGAAAATGCGACGATGCTTTGTGTTAATTTTTGCATGATATCGGATTATTTTCTCGAAGCATTCATCGCTTCGGAAAAGAGGAGAAGTTGGTTGCCTATGACCACTTTTTCACCGGCGGCAATTCCGTTTTTGATAAATACGCGGTCGTTATCTTTCACATCCACGGTCACTTTACGCGGTTCCAATGTCTGGTCGGGCTTTTGGATCAGCAGGTAATTTTCGTTGTTATGGAAAATGAGCGCATTGGCGGGCAGGCCGATGGCTTTATCATTGAGGTGTTTCTTAATGACGGCTTCTATTGTCAGTCCCGGCTTAAATTTCATTTCCTTATTAGGCATCAGAATGCGGGCTTTGAGCACTCTTTCATTGGGATCAAAAACCTGCGAAATCTCCGAAACCACGCCATCGAAAGCTTCGTCGGGATAGGCTTTGGACTTGATAACGGCTTTCATTCCTTTTTGTACAAAAGGCAGATCGACGGCATAGACATTCGTCGTTACCCAGACGTCCGACAAGTTAGATATCGTGAACAGATCGGAGTCATTACCGCTGATCTGGGTGCCTGCTGAAATGTTATTTTCAACGACATAACCGCCGATCGGGGCTTTGATCTGAAAGATCCCTTTTTCAGAGCTCGCATTGTAAAATGATAAACTAGACTGCACCTTATCGATCTCCGCTTTTAAAATCGCGACCTCGCTTTGCGCTTCCAGTAAATCCTTTTCCGAACCTATGCGATCCGAAAACATGGATTCTACAACAGAGAGCTTTCTTTCCGCAACATTCAGTTGTGATTTCAACGTTTTGTTTTGCGCACTCAGCCCGGTCAGTTCGTTGCTGCGAAGCTCGGCAAGCACTTGTCCTTTTGCTACTTTATCGCCCAGCGAAAAATAAGTTTTGGTCACAATCCCGTTCACCAGGCTCGCATAGTGCACAACCTGATTGGGATTGTATTCGATCTGCCCATTAAGCCGGATCGATTGCGTCACGGGTTCTATTTGCACGGCGTAAGTTTCAACAGCTCTCACAGGAGCCGCATTGGTTTTAGGATTTTTCTCCAAAACCGTTTCCTGCTTTTCGTTGCAACCGGCCAATGTTAAGGTAAGCATAGTGAGTACCAGAAAGATTTTTGAATTGTGTAGCATGAGGAAGTTTGTTCTGAAATTGAATGTTCGCGGAATGCTTAATCGATGTCGCTGGCGGTCATGAATGAGAGCTCTTCCCGTTTGTCGAGCAACTGCTTGCGGGTGACCAGAATGGTGCGTTTATTGGCAATGTAGGCGTCGAAAAAGTCGAGATATTCGACCATATTGATCTGTCTTTTGAGGAAATATTGGGTATAAGTCCGGAAAACCTGATCGAGATCGGCGTCGTAGGAGCTTTCCAGGCTGCGGAATGCTTGCAGGCTTTTTTGCAGGTCACGGAATGTGCCTGTCACTTCCGCCTCGATTATTTTGTTCTTCTGCCCGGCTGCGATCCTGGCTTTGTCGATGCCAATCTTGCTATCCAGTATGGCTCCCTGGTTCCGGTTGAAAACAGGCACATCGACTTTTAATCCAAACCCGAAGAAATTGAGCAGAAAATTGCCGCCACGGTCATAATTCAAGCCCAATGTGAGATCAGGCTTGCGCCGGGCGTATTCATAATCATATTTTTTTTCAGACCATTTCTGTTCAAGAATGCTGATCTTGCCGTCGGGACGGTTGGAAAGTGCGGTTGTGATGAGTTGTTCGAGTGATAATTTGTTCAGCGAATCAAATGTTTGATTCGGATCCGCACCGGCGACCAGATATTTGCTCGCAGGAATGTTCAGCAGGATGCCCAGGTCCTTTTGCGCGGCATGCACTTCCCGCTGCGATTCGAGCATTTGCTGGTTCAGTTCAAGCCGCAATGCTTTGAGCCGGAACAGCTCCTGCTTGCCCAGATTTCCCTGCGCATATTGTCTTTCAAATGACGCCAGCAGCTGATCCAGTGCGCTTAACTGACCATTCAGGACGGATAAATAGGATTGTTGGAATGAAAGCTCGTAAAAGTTTTTGCGCAGCTGCGTTCGCAGTTCCCGCAGCAGCTCGCTGAAATATTCGATTGAAATGTCACGCGAAACGGTTTCTAATGCAATGCGTTTTCTACGTTTTCCACCCGTTTCGATAAGCTGGCTGAGCTCGGCAGTGAACTCGCGATTTTTGCCAAAATTCCCGATCAGCGGCGGGATCGTCTCACCTGACGAAAGCTGGTTCTGCGTCGCCCAAAGATTAACTTCGTCCAAACTGAATTCGGGATTAGGCCAGAGTTTCGCCTGGATGATCTGCGCCTCGGCTTGCTGAATGCTAAGCTTTTGCGCAACCAAATCCAGGTTATTGTTCAGAAACAAGGCTTCTGCCTGCTTTTGCGAAACGCGCAATGTGTCCTCGGCAGCATAGGACGCTTTCGGAAAAATAATGGTGATAAAAAGGAGGATTACCAATGCAATGTGTGCCTTCACTACGAACGGGTTTGTTAAAAGCACAAAATTACCCGCGCAACATTAGACGCTTCTTTGAGCAACATTAAACCTGCATGAGGCCAACATTAAATCTAAATGAGAAAATTTCTTAGAAAAGCAGACTGATAACCGTTCCCTCTTCTCGCTCCGACCGAATATCCATATCAATGTGATGAATGTCCAGAATTTTCTTCGAGATGGCCATTCCAAGCCCGCTACCACTGGTTTTACTTACATTCTGACCCCGGAAAAATGGCTCGGCAATGTGCAAAAGGTCCTCCTTACTGATCCCTATGCCCCTATCCCGGATTTGCAAATGCAGCTTTGCATTTCTTTCACTGACAGTTATCTCAACCGGCTTGCCATCCGAAAACTTGGCAGCATTTTCAATCAGGTTATACAAAGCAATGTAAAGCTGCGTGTGGACACAGTTAAAAAGGAGCAATTCCTGCTTGTCCTCGGAAAGGTTCCATTGCAGATTAATCCTGGTGGATGGATATTCCTTCGCAAGCTGGTCGAGGACTTCCCATAGGATCTCGTCCATACGTTCCCGGCTGTTTTTCATCGGTCCGGATTGTTCCAAACCAGCGAGTACGAGCAGATTTTGAAGGATTTTTTCGAGCCGTTCGGCATCTTTCAGCACTTGCTGGTTCACGTCTTTATACTCTATAATTTTTCTGTCCTTATGCAAAAGCACTTCCAGGTTCCCGACAATGGAAGCGAGCGGACTTTTCAATTCATGGGAGGCATGGCTGATGAAATTCTTCTGAATCTGCACACTTTGGTAAACCTTTTCGAGCATGGAATTGAATTCCTTGAAAAGATCTTCGAGCTCATCTTTTGTATCGGGATAGGTAAGCTGATGCCGTTTTCTGGTCATATCAATCGTTTTGACCTGTCCTATAATGTGCCGAACAGGCTCATATGCCAGCCTCGAAAGCGTATAACTCACTGCAACGATCACCACCAGACCAATCACCAATGCAATCCCGAGAATGTTAATCAGTTCCCATTCCTGCGCCTGCAATGTGGGATTATGGGCCTTGATAATGATGCTGAATGAACCCTGATTATCCCTGTAGTAAATGGCATAGTAAAAAGCATCGCCCACTTTGAAGTTGTAGCGGCTGTTGGATCGGATCGTTTTCAGGATTTTAATCGTAATGTTGGTGTCGGGATCGGCTTTGCCGTAATGGATCTTGCCGGTCTTGTCATACAGACGGATCTCCTGATTGGCGCTTGCATTCAGGAATTTTTCTTCAATCCGCTGATATTCCCGCGTGCTTAATTCGTCTTCTTCAAGGTAAAATGAAGCCGTCAGATTCGCCGTCCGCGCGAGTTCAGCGAAGAAAATATTCTCTGCTGATTTTGTAAAACTAATATAAATGAGCGCCGAGGCAACCGTGAAAACGAGCCCGAAGACGAGTGAGGAATTGAGGGTAAGCTTGTGCTGTATTTTCATCAATGGCAGGAAATCATGTAGCCGCGGCCTTTCACGGTCTTAATGAGCTTTTCAGGAAACGGATTATCGATTTTGGTCCGCAAATAGGAAATGTAAACATCCACAACATTTGTGAATGTGTCTGTATTCGTATTCCAAACAACATTCAATATCTGCGTGCGCGTCACAATGCGGTTTTTGTTTTCAAGCAAAAAAACGAGCAGCTTAAATTCTTTCGCCGAAAGCACGATTTCCAGTTTTCCACGCTCAATCGTGTTAGCATCCACATTGACGGACAAACCACCGCATTCGATCACTCTGTCTTTGGAATAGTGCAGCTCATAACGTCGCCTGAGCGCTTTGATTCGGGATAAGAGTTCGGGAAAGTGCAGCGGCTTTACGAGATAGTCGTCCGCGCCGATATCCAGTGCCTTGATCTTATCCTCGGCTTGGCCAAGTGCGCTGAGCATCAAAACCGGTGTATCAATTTTTTTGTAACGAATGAACTGGGTAAGCTGTAATCCATCGATATCGGGCAACATTACATCCAAAATAAACAGATCCCAGGGATCGGCCTGGATCATGTCCCGGGCCTCGTAACCATCGCTTGCAACCTGCACATGGTTTCCTTCTTCCTGCAAACCTTTTTGCAAGAAGTGGCTAATCCTGACATCGTCTTCTACTATGAGTATTTTCATCGCTATTGTTTCAAAACCACGGGCATTCCCAACAAAAGAATGTCAGGAAAACAGGTTTGGTTCTGATTCAACCGCGAAACGCCGCATTATAATAAGATTCTAATCAGGGCCCGGACTACACGCTGCGAAAAAATAAATGGCTGCATGTTTGCTGGGATACGCGCTTCTGGAACAGTTTTTTAAAGCCGGGGCGCGAAATCGCAATGCTACATATGCGATGTTAACTAACGTTCATTTATTATTTATCAATTCATCAAAACTACGTATGAAAAAGCGCGTACTTTTTTGTTTAATGGCGGCTCTTGGGTCCGCAGTCATTTCTTGTACAGACCACGAAGGGGTTGGTATGGTTGCCGAAGCCGACAGACAGTTCATGATCAAGGCTGCCGATGGGAATATGTTTGAAATCAAAGCCGGTGAAATGGCTTCAATGAAAGCAGTTGTCGATTCTGTGAGAGAATATGGCCATCATATGGTCATGGACCACGGTAAGGCCAGCGACGAATTAAAAGCGCTTGCTGCCAAAAAAATGGTGGATCTGCCCATGATGCTTTCAGAGGCAAAACAGAAGAAATTGGATAGCCTGGCTTCCCTGAACGGAATGGCTTTTGATTCCACCTACATGATGATGATGGTTGTTTCCCACGTAGAAACAATCGATCTCTTCAAAACAGAGATTATTTTAGGCCAGGATGAGGAGACAAAATCCTTCGCGAGCGGCAAGCTGCCCACGCTTCACCACCATCTTGAAAAAGCAGAAAAGCTTAAAGACTGGCTTTGGTAAAAATCAATGCTAATGTAAGGTCTTGACAGCCATTTGTTTGCAAAATAAAAAATTCACCATCATTGATGCTGTATTTCCTGCCAGGGTTAACAGCATTAATGATGGTTATCAGAACTGCAAGGATTTTAATATTCCAGTTTAATGTCTTTGAAAACAATGGACTTGTAGCCATCGAGTTCATATAGGACCCCTACACTTTTCTTCCCCGTCTGCACCAGATCCGAATAGGCGGTGTAATCCCTTTCGCCGTTTTTGCTTTTGTCTACCAGATATTGCTTCGTCCAGGTTTTTCCATCGTCAAAACTGATCCTTAATGTGAGATTGTCACGGTTTTTGGTGTCGGCTGCGTTGGAGAATGCGAGGATGTTTTGTTTTTTGTTTTTGCCAATGGTGAGAATGCTTCCTTCGCAAACGGGATCGGGCAGTTTGTGGTCAAAATAGGTGGTATCCCATTTCACGCCGCCATCGCTGCTGATCGCCACAATGCGCGCACGCACATCGCCCTGCTGATTTCTTGCATTGAACATCACCCTTCCACCCGAAATTTCTGCCGCCGTAGCTTCGTTGGAGCCTTCAAAAGAAATGGTTTCGCTGAGCTTGAATGTCTTGCCGTGATCATCGCTGTAAAAGCCATGCGCCTGATAATCTGCACTTTTTGGCTTTGGATCGCCCGCTGAATGGTTGGCGGCAATGTAAATCCTTCCCTTATATGGGCCTTCGGTAAGTTGCATGCCGTGACCGGGCGTGTTGGCGTAGCTTCTCCAGTCTTCACTGAAATTATAAGCCGCATTCAAATCCGGCATTTTAGGTTTGTGAACCTGCGTAGTAATATTCACAGGTTCGGTCCAGGTTGCGCCCGCGTCTGTGGAAGTTATATACCAGACTTCACGCAGTCCTTTGCCCTTGCGGACTTCGCCTTCGTGGTTATTGCCTGTATTGAAAAATAAAAACAGCCGCCCTTTCGGAAAAACCGGATCGCTCAGATCGAACACCGGAGCCGGATTTCCGGCTTGCAGCTTGTCATAACCCGCCACCACTTGTGAAAGTGACCAGGTTTTGCCTTTGTCTTTGCTGCGTTTCATCACAATGTCGATGTCACCAAAATCGCCACTTCCGGCCACGCGGCCTTCGGCAAATGCGAGCAAGTCACCATTCGGCGCACGAACAATGGCGGGAATCCTGAATGACTTGTAACCTTCTGCACCCGACACGAAAACGGGCGTCTGCGCGTGAACGGCAAGTTGACAAATCAATAATGCAATGAGGGTAAGTTTTATGATTTTCATTTTCAAAAGTTCTGTTTTTCTGTTTCCAAAATGTTTGTCTCCGCGCTCTGTCCAACCAATTGCTGCGTTAGCTGCGCGCAATACCATTCCTGTCGCGGCAGGTGGAACGGGCCTTTGAACAAATTACCTTTGGCCGTCTGCGCTACGCTTCCGTCGCGGTGCAGGTAACCAAACCATTCGCCTTGCTCCTGGTCGTGGAAATGGGTGTAGGCCCAATCGTGCACCAAGGTGTGCCATTTCGCGTATTTTTTATCCTGTGTAAGCGTATAAGCCAGCAGCGTGGCGATAATTACTTCATTATGAGGCCACCAGAACTTCATATCCTGCCAGTATTCCTGCACCGGCCTGCCATACACATCCCTGAAATAATAGATGCCTCCAAACTCCTTATCCCATCCCCGCTCCCACATATAATCGAGCATTTTACAGCCCAGCGCGATCAGGCGCGGATCATTATTGCGGTATTTGGCTTCGTGTAAAATAAACCATGCTCCTTCGATCGCGTGGCCAGGATTGAGCGTGCGGCCATCGATATGGTCGATAATGCTGCCATCCGGCGCCACTTGCTCCATCACACATTGAATGTCGTCTTTGACAAAATCCCTTTCTATTTCTTCAATAAACTGGTCGATCAAGGCATCACAACGCGGATCGCCAATGGTTTCGCGGAGTTGCTGGGCAGTGTTCATCAGGATCATCGGCACACCGATTCCCTTGGCCGGGCGCCTGGATGTGAACTTCGGTTCGAGCAGTCCCGGGGTGGTCGCATATTCAATGCATTTGCCAAAGAGAATGCGCGCTTTTTCAGCAGCTTCCTGGTCGCCGCTGGCTTTTGCGTAGGCTGCATGGGCAATGACGGCGAATGTTTCGGAGAAGAAATAGCGGCGTTTGCGGATGGGCTCACCGTTGCGCGTCATGTGGAAAAACATGCGTCCGTCGGTGTCAAAACAATGTTTATTTAAAAAATCAATGCCCGATTTCGCACCTTCCAGCCATTCCTGCCTCGGCTCCACGGTGTTATATAGAGTCGCCAACAGCCATGCCGTGCGGCCCTGGATCCAGACGGCCTTGTCGTCGTCGATCAATGTTCCGTCGTGATCACGCATTAAGAGATATCCGCCAAACTCCTCATCCAGCGACCTCGGGAACCAGAACGGCAACGTGTCGTTCAGCAGCTGATTTTTGTAAAAATCCCCCAGGTTTTCCAGTTCTGATTTTGTGTAATGCATTGCTTTTTATTTTACTGCTATTGAAAAAGTCGAAGCAGGCAAACCCGCCTCATTATAAAGATTTGCACGTGTAAATGGCTGATAGGCGTATAAAACAGTCCTGATCCGCTCGCCAGCAGGAACATGAATGATCACTTCGTCACCTTCAATTCTGGCATTGGCCACGAGTCGTTTGCCGCTCTCGGTTACCAATTCAAAGCCGGTCAGCGGTGCATTTTTTTTGGATAAAAGCTTCTGTCTTGGAAGAGCTTTGTTATGATCTAATGTTGTTTTTTCAATTAAAAACTGAATCCGGATCGCTCCGTTCTTTAAACTGGCTTTTTCAGGAACCGGACCATTGGCCATAACTGACTTTTGATAATGATCCCGAAGCGCCAGCAATGCCAGCCGCTCCCCTACTTCCTTTTTACGGGTCGGATGCACATTTAATGAGTCACCAAAGTCGTAGCTGACCGCCATGCCGGAATTTGGAATTTTAGTCAGCAGCCTTCGTTGCGAATCCCGGAATTCGGGCCAGTCAGGCCGTTCTATGCTGGATAATTGGACATAATAAAATGGAAATGCATCATTCCACTTTTCGCGCCAGCTTTTCACCAGCATCGTAAAAAGCTGCTCGTGCAGCGGCACATTGAACACATTGCTTTCGCCCTGATACCAGATCACGCCCGTAATCGGGAAACCGGTGAGCGGCGCGATGCCTGCCTGGAAACTGTAACCGGGCTGGTAAGGGTGCTTTTGATCTTTGGATCGGGCATTAGTAATGTTTTTGGCAGCGCGTTCGCGGCACCAGTCCATAACCAGGTCGGAATGCGACCAGTCACCGAACATGCCGGCGAATTGCGGATCTTTTTCCAAAAGTGCGCGGTCGATCCAGGATTCCGTCGGAGAGCCGCCCAATGCGACCTGGATGAGGCCGATGGGCACATTGGTTTCCTTTTTTATTTGTTTACCAAAATAATAAGCGATCGCTGAAAACGAGGCCGCGGACGCTTTATCGGGCGATTTCCATTTGCCTGAGAAAAATTCATATCTATTTACCTTCTTCAATGATGCGGAATCCCAGGCTACGTCACCCGTCGAAACAGCGCGCGCCATTTTCAGCAATCGCATATCCGGATCTAACGGACCCGCCTGCAATTCGTCGGGTCCGGTTTGCGCATCCCGCAATGCAAAGTCCATGTTCGACTGTCCAGAACACAGCCACACATCCCCGATCAGCACATCATTAACATTGATTTTCTGCTCATTAGCCGCAACGGAAATTACATACGGACCACCCTCTTTCGCAGCCGGAAAAACCACATCCCATTTCCCGGATTGATCTGCTTTTGCCCGCATTGTCTGATCCAGAAACTGAACTGTAACATTGCTCCCGCTTGCCGCCTTTCCATAGATTTTAACAGGCTTATTTCTTTGCAAAACCATGTGATCCGAGAAAACCGGGGCCAATGTAAGCTTGCTATTCACGCCATTTTGGGCTTTGGAAAAATCAAAAGCGAGCACATTCAGCAGCAGCAAAAACAGGAATCTGACCATCATTCGTACATTGTTAACCCCTTTAAATCACGATCTGCGGGCATCATTAAACTAAATAAATAACCGAAAACGACGCAGCTTACCAGGCCTGTGAAGGCGTACATCAGCAAATGAACGCTGGTGTAATGCTGGATCAGGATCTGCGTGAAGCAGCTGATCGCCATACCGATCATCACACCGTTTCCACTGGCTTTTTTGGTGAAAATGCCGAGAATAAATGCGCCTCCGATACAGCCTGTGAACAAGCCAAGAATGGTGTTAAACTTATCCCAAAGCGAAGAAACGCCCTTATGCGCCATGTAGAGCGCGATGCAGGTTACGAAAATGCCGAGTAACAATGTTGTGGTTCTGGCAAAGAACAGCGTTTGTTTCGGTGTGACTTCAGGTTTGACTTTTTGGTAAAAATCGGTGGTCAGCAATGTGGCCGTGGAGTTCATGCTCGCCTCTGTGCTGCTCATCGCTGCGGCAAAAATGCCTGCAATGAGCAACCCCGACAATCCTGCCGGAAGCTGGCTCACGATATACCACGGAAATATGTTGTCCTGATCACTCAAAGCCATATTAACCTCCTGCGGATGCTCGCGGAAAAACAAAAACAGCAAAGTCCCGATCGAGAAGAAAACCAATGTCGAAGGCAATGTGAGCCACGCGCCGAGTTTCAGACTTTTGATCGATTCTTTTTCGGATTTGGTCGTCAGGTAACGTTGTACGGTGGTTTGGTCTGTCCCGTAAGTCAGTAAGTTGATAGCCAGCCCGCCGATAACCACCACCCAGAATGTGGGTTCGGTGAAATCGAAACGGAAATCGAAGACCTTTAATTTATCGGCGTTGTCCAATGCCTTGAAGCCTGCATTCCAGTCGGTGATGTGAAACGGCAGGTAAAACAGACAAAACAACGCACCGGTCGCCAGGATCAGAACCTGGATCACTTCCACCCATATCACGGCTTCGATGCCGCCTTTGACGGTAAAGAAAATGCTGATCGCCCCGATCATGATAATGCAGATGTTGATGTCGATGCCTGTTACCAACGTGAGCGCAATGCTCGGAAGCAGCACCACGATGCCCATCCGGCCGATTTGGAGCAGCACGTAAAGTGAGGACGCCATCACGCGCGAACCGTAATTGAAGCGCTTACCCAGGTATTCATATGCCGACGTCACGTGCAGCCTTCTGTAAAAAGGGATGAAATAACGGGCCACCAGCGGCATCACCATAATGATCGTCATAAGCAGGAAAAAGTACGTCCAGTCGGTCCCGTACGTTTTCGCTGGAATGCCCATGAATGTGATCGCACTGAGTTTCGCCCCGAAAATGCTGATGCCCGCAGCCCATTGCGGAATGCGCTCGCCGCCTTTGAAATAGTCGTCGGTGTTGCTGGTCTTGCCGGTAAAAAGGAATCGTCCGGCCGTCATCAACAGGAAACAAATGCCCAAAACGGCCGAGTCGATCCAGGAAAAGAATGGCTTATGCTGAATGCTGCCTTTGGTAATGATGGGTGTGCGCGTGCCGGGGCGGATTTCGCCGCTGGGGATGAAAATGTCGTTGTCCCATTTCCCGGCAGTGGTCGTGACATGCGCCGGGCCGGGCAGCGCGTCGAGGGTTGTCCAGGCGTTGGTAATGGTGTTGTATAAATAAATGTCTTTGCTGAAACCTGCATGGGAAGTCAGCAGCGCTACTTTTTCAGTTTGCAGTTTTTGTTTCAATGCTGCGGTTTCCGCTTTTGCAATCTGTGCATTGAATGTTTCGATCTGGTGAAACACATTGCCTTTGTCCCCGCCGATGAGCAGGATGTAGGAAGCGCCGCTGGCCACGCCCGTCCCCGCCGACCAGGTGGCAACCTGCTTTCCATCACTGATATCGGCCAGTTTCCGCCACGTTTTTTTGGCCGGATCATACGTAAAATTGCTGCTATGCAAATCACTGATCCCACTCGCCGTCGCGCTTCTTCCGCCCAGCACATACACTTGCGGCTGCTTGCCATTGTGCTGCGTCACCACCACCGAATGCGACATGGCAACCGGCAATGCAGGCAGGATTTCCCACTTCGGCGCAGCATCCGAGAGGTTTAATGCAAAAAACTGGCTGGACGGCTTGCCATTATTTTCCCCGCCTGCCACATAAATGACGTTACCAATGCTGGTCGCGCCGGCATTGGCCAGCGCAACCGGCATATCCGGTAAGGGTTTAGAAATTATTTCTTTTTTTACAGCATTCCACTGCATTAAAAATGCCTTGTTGCTCACGTCATTCTCCTGCTCTCCGCCGAGACAAACAATGCCGTCCGCGACAGAAACGCTAGCTCCGTAAGCCGTTTTAACGGGCAAATGAGCTGTGTTGGCAGCGATCCATTCGTATACATCCTGCTTTTTCTGCAAGACATAAATCTCATCACGGTACACCTTTTTGCCGCCTTCCCAGGGCATACCATTGGGAAAATTAGCGCCGCCGCCCACGATGAGCACACCATTGTGCACGCCAGTGAATGCACCGGCTACGCCCAGCTGTTTTTGGCCGTCGGATGCGGGCGGCAGGTTGGTTAATTCCGTCCACACGATCTCATTCGCCTTTTGATCCTGGGCATGCAGGGTTGGTGACCACATAAAATGTAAGCAAAGTAGAAAACAGAGAAAAGGAATCTGGCGCTGCATCAATGAGTGGTTTTGGCCATCGCCTGGCCTGATTTAAATGTATCAAAATCCAGCGCGGCAACGTCCGATTGGAATGCGTCAAACTGCGCCTCGCTCATGTTTTTTACCGGCAGGCGAAATGTACCACAATCCATCCCAACAACCTTCATATAAGCCTTACCAACGGAAATCCCACCGTATTTGCCCAAAAGGCGGATCATATCAATCGACTGCTGCTGCAACGCGCCCGCTTTGGCCATATCATTTTGTTCAAATGCCTCGATCAGCGCATGATACAGTGGCGCGGCATAGTTGAATGTGCTCCCTACTGCACCTTTCGCGCCGACAGCCAGCGCAGAAAGCATATTTTCATCACGTCCCCAGAGCATATCATATTTGCCGTTCTGAAAATTCAGGCAAGATTGAAAATCCATAAAATCTTCATGCGTATACTTGATGCCCGCAAAATTCGGAATTCGCCCGTCAATGGCTTTCAGCAAATCGAACATGGCAAAACCGACGCCGGTCAGCACCGGAATGTGGTAATAGTAGAAGGGCATGTCCGGCACGCGCTCGGCAATGGCGATAATGCATTCCGCCAGCATTTCCACATTGGCGGGTTTGAAATAAAACGGGCTCGTGAATGAAACCGCGTCCAATCCAATTTCCTGGGCATGTTTGGCCAGCTCAATGCAATCGGCAAGGCAGGTTCCGCCCAGCAGCGGCATAATGGTGAAATCATTGTCGTCACCGGCGCAATCTGCCCACGCCTCGGCCACCTGCTTTTTCTCGGAAACGGTCATGGAAACGCCTTCACCCGTGGAGCCGCAGATGAATGCGCCTTTGATGCCGTTTTGTTTTAAAAATTGATAATAAGCCTGGATCAAATCCAGGTTAAGGCTGCCGTCGGCGCGCATGGGTGTAAACGGAGCGGCAATGAGGCCTTTCAAATGTAAATTCATAATATATTAGTGAAAATCTGATGCTTAATTAGGTCTTGCAGTGGTGTAACCCGGCGTCTGCGCCACAAGCGGATCGTTGGTCCAGATGGCCGCCTCGATAGGCCACAAAATCCGGTACGCCTGGGTGGTTTTGTCCAAGACTCCGTAAGGTTGGTTTGTGCTCTTAAATATAAGAGGTTCAGCGCCATACTTCATCCGGCGCAGGTCGTACCAGCGCTTTCCTTCGTGTACAAATTCTTTGGTACGCTCCTCGAAAATTGCCAGCTCGTTGGCATCTTTCCCTGCATTCTTAAATGGCTTCGGATCTTTCGCAGGCGCAAACGCGCGGTCACGCACGGGCTGAATGAATTGTGTGGGATCGCCGCCCTCTGCATTCGTGATTTCGGCCAGCATTAGGAGACGATCTGCTTCGCGGTAAACGGGCCAGTCGTCGGAAAAATAGCGCTTGTTGGCATCAATTGTTCCCAGGAATTTGACCAATGCTGTATTTTTGATCGTGGTCACATTGGGTTTCACGTCTGTATTTACTTTGTAATAATCGTAAAAAGTCGCGTTGCGCCTGCTGTCGGCCACATCATAAGATTGGAAAAGCTCGAACGTGTAAGCATACCGCTGGATCACCTGCTGCGAATTAGGCGCGGCGAGTACGAGCGGGTCCACGAGGAAATTTCCTACGCCTGCGCTCACCGTCGAGTCTTTATAATGCAGCCCGTTGAAGTTGAAAGTCGAGTAAGTGTAAGCCGCTACGCCGCTCATTTCAGCCTCGCCCACCCGGAAACGGATCGCGAAGATGATCTCGTTGTTATTTTTTTGATTATAGGCGAATACATTGGCAAAATTTGGAAGTAATGCCGCGCCGGTCACTGCATTCAATGCTGTTTTGGCTTCCGCCAGATCGGCCGTTGCGCCATACACTTTGGCAGACCACAGAAAAACCTCTCCTTTCAGCATCAAAGCTGCATTGGGCGACCATTGACTTTTATCAGTAACCGCAGCCTGCACGCCAAAAAGCGAGATCGACTTGTTCACATCCGCCTTCACCGCCGCCAGCACATCCGCCTCGGCTGCGCGTGCTTTCCGTAAAATCACCGCATCGGTGGTCCCATTCAAAACATCCGCTTCCAGCACAAGCGGCACGCCGCCGTAAGTTCTAAGCAAGTGGAAGTAATAGTAAGCGCGCATGGCATAAGCCTGGCCCAACAGGTAACTTTTGCGCGTTTCGGACAGGAATGTGATGGCTTCTACTTTTTGTATAAATAAGTTGAGCTGCAAAATAGGCCCGTAGAATCCGGCCCAGTTGTTCACGCCTGAGGACGTTTCTTCAAGCCGCTGTTCGATCACGGGCAACTCGTTCAGGGACGTCGCCTGGCGGTCGACCGTGCTGTAATTTCCACCGCGCATTTCGCCCAGGCGCAGAAACTGAAACTGATTATCACGGAATTGCTTGTGCAAACCCACCATAAAATTGCTTACCTGCGACTCGTTCTGCCAAAAGTTGCTGTCCCCGAAATAATCCTGCGGAACGAGTTCAAGCGCATCCTGGCAGGAGCTGCCCAGCACCGAAAGCAGTGCCCAGCAGATGTAAATTCTGATTTTTTTCATCATGTCAAAAAGTGAAGTTGGCTCCGAGAATAAGGGTTGTAGGAATAGTATAAGCGCTGTTTTGCGAGCCGGTGCGCTCGGGCAGGCTCAGCATTTTGTTGGTCACATAGCCCAGGTTCTGGCCCGTCGCGGTGAATGTTAACCCAGCAATTTTAGCCCGCTGCAACAGCGATGAGGGAACAGTGTAGCTCAGGGAAACTTCGCGGAATGCGAGGTAAGACGAGTTCACCCAGAACATGCTGCTCGGCCGGTCGAAATTCTTGGAATTCAGCTGATCAGCCCAGGTGTAGCGCGGATATTTTGCATCCGGGTTGTCGGGCGTCCAGGTTTCTTTTACCATTTCGGTTGCATTGAATTCGCCCTGGAAGCTGCCCAGCGACCACATTTGCTGGAAATCCATTTGTTTGTGTCCCAGTGCAAAGTCCATCCGCGCGAAAAGCGAGAGGTTTTTCCAGCGGATCGTCGTGTTGAAACCGCCCGTCCATCTTGGAATCGTCCGGCCCAGTGAAACCATGTCCCGCGTATCAATCGTGTCGTTCTGATCCAGATCTTTCCACATCATATCGCCCAATTGCGTCGAAATGTAAGTGGCCCTGTTCAGATTTTTAGAATTGATCAATGCATTGCTTGCCACCCGTTTTCCGGCCGACGCGCCATATTGCACTTCGCCGGCGGCGATGTCTATTTTGTTGTATTTGTCAAGATCTTCGCCCGTGCGGATGATGCCGTCGCTCAAGTAACCAAAGATTTCACCCGGCTCCTGCCCTTCCTGCAAGCCGCCCGCCCAGATCACATTGCCTGACCGCGGATCGTAAATGCGCTGCCCGCCCTGGCGGTTATTGGCATTGCCATTGAAAGGCAATTTCAGCACCAGATTCTTGTTATAAGCCGCATTCGCTCCGATCTGCACAGTGAAATCCTGTTTTTGGACCGCCTTGAAAATTCCTTCCAGCTCCACGCCGCGGTTGCGCATGCTTCCGTTATTGGTACGAATGCTCGTCACGCCTGCGGATGTCGGCAGCAATACGCTGGCAATTTTGTCCGTAGTCACGCGGTTGTAAACGGCAAGGTTGGTTGTAATGCGGTTATTGAAAAATCCCATTTCCACGCCCGCTTCCACCGTATTGCTCTTCTCCCATTTCAGGTTCGGATTGGCTACGCCGGTTTGCAAAAATCCAATGCTGCCATTATAGGGAATTTGCGAACTATAAGCACCCTGCAACTCATAAACGCCGATTCCGTTGTTGGTACCAATGCCGATGTTGCCATTTTTTCCATAACTCGCACGCAGTTTCAGGAAAGAAAGCCATTGCTGGGTAGAGGCCATAAATTCCTCCTTATGCACAAGCCACCCCGCGGAGAATGCCGGGAACGTGCCAAATTGATTATCGCCAATCAGCCTCGAATAACCATCACGTCTAACTGTAAACGAAGCCAGATATTTGCCGTCGTAATCATAATTCAATCTGGCAAAACCCGAGATAATGCGTTCCTGGGTATGGTAGGAATCGATGCTGCGCGTGTTGGCGTCGTTGATCGTCAGGCCGAGATCCTGAAAATCGTCTGTGGGCGCCAGTCTGCCTGCTGCAGAGAAACCTCGCGTGGCTTCGTCGTAATATTCAAATCCGGCCATGGCGTCGATGTAGCTTTTGCCGAGGAATGATTTCTTATAGTTCAAAATGGCATTGTAAGTCTGACGGATGGTGCGGTCGAAGCCTGCGGATGAAGCCCTGTCCCTGTTCCAGCCTGTGTTCGGATTAGTCGCGCTCATGATCCCGATCCGGAAGTCGCGGTTGAAGGATTCGGCTTCGGCCTCGTCGTACATTAATATCCCGCCCACACGCAAAAACAAGTCATCGCTGAAATCAACTTTAAATGCTTGCCCGAGCGTGAATTTGTCGGACTGGTTTCTTCTTTTGTACTTGTCCAGGTTCAGGCTGGGATTGCCGTCGTTGGCATCGCGACCGAGGATCAGCTCTCCGTTAGCATTCGTCCCGCGCATCGTAGGTGGCGCGGAAAGCATTCTGCCCCAGTAGTTTGCCTCGCCGTTTTGCAGCGACTGGTCCCGCCAGTTAGCACGTGCAAATGCCAGACTACTCTCCGATTTCAGCCAGCTTTTGATCTTGTAATCACCATTCAATGTAAAGGTTAACCGGCGATAGAATGTGCCCAGCGAAAGTCCGTCTTCATTGTAATATCCCAAATTGGCATAGTAACCGCCTTTTTCATTTCCTCCATTCATCCCAACGTTATAATCCTGAGAAATAGCGGGCGATTTGAATGCATAATCACCGTAATTGAAGCCTTTATAGATCAGATCCGCATTCGTCCCGTTGGGATCGTAAGCGCCTGCTTCACTGGTTTTAATAGGGTCTTTCATCGTTTTCCAGCCGTCGTTTGCACTCAGCAATTCGCGGTTCTGGTCGGTGAGACGCATCGTGCTCCATATCGCGCGGGAATCGTAGTTTCCGTCCAGAATGTTGCCATTTGCATCTTTATATAAGTTGCCTGTGCCGCGCGGACCAACGCCGCTGAGCAGTGATGAAGTGGTAACGCCGTTCTTAATGGCTTCCACCACGCCCATCCGCGTCCATTTAATGTAATCTTCCGCGTTGAGATAGTCGTAAGGCACATTCAGGAAGTTGATCCCGGTTTTGGATTTAAATGTAATAGAAGAAGAACCGGCCTTCCCTCTTTTGGAAGTGATCAGCACAACACCGTTGCTGGCGCGCGCTCCGTAAATAGCTGTGGCAGAAGCATCTTTCAACACTTCCATGCTCTCAATGTCATCCGGGTTAATGTCGCTCAGCGAGCCGCGCACCTGTCCATCCACTACGATAAGCGGACTTCCGCTGCCGTCGAAATTGGTCCCGCCGCGCAACGTGATGGTTGCTACTGAGCCGGGTCGGCCCGTTGCCGTCGATACGCGCACACCGGCAATGGTCCCGGCAAGCGCCTGGGCCGGATTGGACCGCATACCCGTTTCCAAAACCTTGGCGTCCAGCTTGGCAATGGACGAAGTGATCTTGGTCCGACTGGCTGATCCATAACCGGTTACCACGACTTCATTCAACGAGGAAACATCCGGTTTAAGAACTATATCCAGCGTTGGAGCCGCGCCAGCGGGCACTTCCTGGATCACGTAACCCACCATTCTGAACTGCACCACATCGCCGCCGCTCACCTGGATCGAATAGTCGCCGTCCACCGAAGTTTCTGTGGCAACGCTTTTTCCTTTGAGCAAAACCGTGACGTTCGGAAGCGGTTGCTTGTCGTCCTCGGAAATTACCTTGCCGGTGAGTAACCTTCCCGACTGCGCTTGCAGAGCCATTGCCAGGCAAACCCCGGCAAGGCTCAAAAGCACTTTTAGGCGCGTAATGTTGAATTTCATAAAAGATTAAGTTTTAGGATTTGTATTATGTATGACATAATAAAGGTAGAGGGTTAACGGTGTTGATTCCAAGCATCTTGTGAAAATTATTTTTTATGATGGTAAATTGATAATAAAAAAATCCACTTGCGGATTGGAAGAAAACCCGCACATTTGTCATACATAATACGCCTTACGCTTCAAATGGACGACATTTTTCACAACATCAAGAGCATTGACACCAGCTCGCTGGTAGACAAAGTTGAGAGTAACCTGATTGCTTTATTTATTGAAAAGAATTTCAAAGTGGGCGACTCCATCCCCAAAGAATTGGAATTGGCGCAGTCGCTCGGGGTAAGCCGGACGGTGGTGCGGGAGGCCATGCTGCGCTTGCGGCTGATGGGATTGGTGGAATCCAAAAAGCACCGCGGCGCTGTGATCACCAGCCCCGACCTGGTTTCGATTTTGGAAAAAAGCATGAACCCGAAGATCCTGGATGGCAATACATTGAAAGAGATCTTTGAAATGCGCCTGTCGCTGGAAATCGGGATGGCTGACTTTATTATGGAGCGCGTTACGCCCGATGATATCGCTGCTTTGAAAGTTCTAGTGGAAAACGAGCCCTCATCCTCCGACCGGATGCTTTTCCAGATCGAGCATGAGATCGCATTTCATGGAAAACTCTATGAGATCACGCGCAATGAGACCATGAAAAAATTCCAGCGGTTGCTTTTACCCGTGTTCGATTATGTGCACAAAAGCGGTTTGCTGCGCAAATATTCATCGAATGCAAATTTCGTCTCGCACAAAGGATTGGTGGAAATCATTGAAAACGGGAATTCCGAGCAGTTGCGCAACGCCATGCGGAGCCATTTGGAAAATCATTTTGCACGGCTTTTTATGAAGTAAGGCTCATTAACAATGCGAACATGGCTAATCATTTGATCCAACATTAGGTTAATCACCATTATACCTGTAATTTTACAACTGCAAAAATAAAAATGCGGCGTTTTGATGATGCCAGCATCTATTTTGGTTTTTGAAGTCAAGTTTAAATTACATTCACAGTGGAGGTTTTTGACCAATTCATCGACCTGTTTGTTCACCTGGACAAGCATCTCGGACAAATCATTCAGGACTACGGGGCATGGGCCTATGTCATTCTTTTTATGATTATTTTTATTGAAACCGGTGTTGTTTTCATGCCTTTTTTGCCGGGTGACTCGTTGCTTTTTGCAGCTGGCATGATGGCGGCCAAGTATCCGGAATCCCTGAATATATGGCTGGTTGTGATTTTGCTCCTGATAGCAGCAATACTGGGAGACACCTGCAATTATCTGTTTGGCAGATATTTTGGACATAAAGTACTGGGAATCAAATTCATGGGAACCACGCTGATCAAACCCGAGCATCTTGCGCGAACGCAGGGATTTTATGAGAAATATGGCCCTTCAACGATCATCATTGCCCGGTTTGTGCCCATAGTCAGGACGCTGGCCCCGTTTGTAGCGGGTATTGCCACAATGAATTATAGCGTGTTTTTCAAATTCAACATTATCGGAGCCATCCTATGGGTAGTAAGTCTAACGATCGGTGGCTACTTTCTTGGAAATATCCCGATGGTGAGAGACAATTTTGAAAAAGTGGTTTTAGCCATCATTGCATTATCGGTGTTGCCGATCGTATGGCAGTTCGTTAAGGCAAAATTCGTTTCCTCCGAGGTGCCAAAAGCGTCTGAATCTATTTAACAGGTCGCATCTAAGCAATCAGGCGCTGGCAAGCTCAAAGTAAAAACTGCTGCCCATCCCGATTTCGCTTGTTACGCCAATGCTGCCGCCCTGCGCCTCGATGAACTCTTTACTGATCGCCAGCCCGAGGCCGCTGCCGCTTTTTGAGCTGCCGGGAACTTGAAAATAGCGGTCGAAAATTTTGGTCCGGTAACGGCTGTCGATGCCTTTACCCTCATCCCGAACCAGGAATTTGACGCCTTGCTGTGTGGGTGTGAGTTGGATGTGAATTTTGCTGTCTTCCTGTGAATAACGGACTGCGTTAGTCAAGAAATTGATTAGTACCCAGGCCGTTTTTTCCATATCCGCCTTTACGTCGGCGAGCTGATGTTCTGCCTGCACCACGAGCTCGATGCGTTTTTGCTCAATCGGTGTTTTGACAGCATCCATGGCGTATTTCAGGATTGCATACGGGCTGCTCGACTGGATGTTCAACTGAATATTCCCCGTTTCAACCTGCGACATATTCAGCAGCTCGCCGGTGATTTTCAGCAGCCGGTTGCTGTCTTCTTTAATGCTGGACATCAATTGTTTTTGCTCCTCGTTCAGATCCCCGGTATGCTGGCTTTCCAGCAGTTGCAGGCTCATTTTGATGGAAGCGATGGGTGTTTTCAGTTCGTGGGAAACGGTGGCGATGAAATTGGTTTTGGCAAAATCAAGCTCTTTGAAAGGCGTAATGTTCTTCAATAGGATCACCTGACCGATGAATTTTTTCAGTCGCTCACCCGTCGGAACAATCGTGATATCGACGATTTCTTTTTCAAAATAACTTTCTTTGTTGTCTGCATAAATTTTCAGCGACGGCATTGCGGCGTTCGCGCTATTGGCATGCAGCCCTTCTTTTTCCTCGATCAACGCACGGATCAGATCATTCTGCTCTGCCAGCTCAATGGCCGATTTTCCCAATAAATCACTCACGGCAATGCCGGTAATCTTGACGGCTTCTTCATTGGCAAACAGCACCTTTTTGTTTTCATCCAGACCGATAACCGGCTCGTGCATATTGTTGATAAGGGCTTCAATGCGCTTCTTTTCCACCAGGATCTGCGAAAGATTGCTGTTATCATATTCTTCGAGTTTCTCGGCCATCGTATTAAATGAACTCGCCAGCTCTCCAAACTCATCCTTACCCGAAAAATGCAGCCGCTCGGCATAATTCTTCGCCGCAATTGCGCGGATACTTTCCGTCAGCTCGCGGATCGGGTTGCCAACATTACCCGGCAAATTGACCAGCAGGGTCAAAGCGATCAGAAAGCAAACGGTTCCCGTCAGCGCGATCCAGATAAACGCCGAATGCACCGTATCCAGCGCCTTGTCACTCTTCGCCCGGATCGCTTCCATGTTAATGCGCGTCAGCTCAGCCAGATCATTTCTGATCAGGACCGGCATTTGTGGGTTATTCAAATCTTTTTTCAGAGAATCATAATGACCCGCAATTTTATTGGTCACCTCCCCTTCTCCCGGCTCGGTCACATTCGACCGCTGTTCTTTCAGGTTTTGCTCAAATCTGGCTCCTGCTTCGGGGCCCTGGTGGATCTGATCGAGGGCCAGGAACATGCTGCGACTGTAATCCAGCGTCTTATAGTTGTCCTGCAAGATGTTTTCAGTGTCTTCTTTGAGCGTATAAATGTAGCCCGCGGCAATCACGGACAATGCCAGGATCATCAGAAACAGCACGCCCAGTCCGAGTCGCAGTTTGGTTTTTATTTTCATAGAAAAAGGCGAAGTGGTTACGCTAAGACAAGATAACCAGGTCGATATCAGAAGATGAAAGTTTTTTCAAAAGATTATTAAAAACGTTGGTTGCCAGGATCACCCGCAGCAGGTTTATATGCGGCTTACCCAGACAAATCGTAGTAATTTCACGCTGCTCGGCAACCTGTATAATTGCCTCAGACACATTGGTATCCTGGACCCGGATGATCTCCGCGCCCATTTCGGTGGCCAGTTTGAAATTATTGATCAAATGCCGCTGCTTGTCCAATGCAATCTTGTCCTGGCTTTCGTTCGGGGTCTGCACGTAAAGGACAAACCATTTGCTGTTATAATAGCTGGCCAGCCGCGCCGTTTTGCGGATCACATGCCGGGCCGTGCTTTCGTTGCTGCTGATACAGGCCAGAAATTTCTCCCTTTTCGAGGCAACCAGCTTGGGAATTTCCGTTTCCACCTTACGCTCCACCTGGCTCGCCACTTCTTTCAATGCAAGCTCGCGGAGTTGCAGGATATGGTCGGGTTTGAAAAAGTTATTAAGTGCTGTCTGGATTTTTTCAGGCTTGTAAATTTTACCCTCTTTCAGTCGCGTAATGAGCTCGTCGGCGGTTAAATCAATGTTGACAACCTCGTCCGCTGCGCCAAGCACGCTGTCCGGAATCCGCTCTTTCACCTCCACGCCCGTAATGCCTTTTACTTCTTCATTCAACGATTCAATGTGTTGAATGTTCACTGCGCTGATGACATTGATGCCTGCTTCGAGGATTTCGAGCACGTCCTGCCAGCGCTTGTCATTTTTGCTGCCTTCAATGTTGGTATGCGCCAGCTCGTCCACCACCACAACCTCCGGCCTGAGGCCAATCACGGCTTGCACATCGAGCTCGTCGAGTTCTTTTCCTTTGTAAAAAAGTTTGCGGCGCGGGATCACCGGCAGTCCGTCGAGCAGATCGTGCGTTTCTTTCCGGTTATGCGTTTCAATATAGCCGATTTTGACATCGATGCCATTGCGCAGCAGGGCGTGCGCTTCCTGCAACATCCTGAATGTCTTGCCAACACCAGCACTCATGCCAATGTAAATCTTGAATTTTCCACGCCTCGATTTTTTGATCAGATCGAGAAAATGCTGCGCGCTGGGGTTGGTTTCGGACATTGGGTTTAGGTGTAGGGTTGATTTTGTTTTGAAATTGAATATTCAGTGAATGATGCCAGTGTTATTGTCAGCCTGAGCGGACCGGTCCGCCGGGCAGTCGAAGGCGCGCTACTTCTTGGTAACGTGCCTTCGACTCCGCTCAGGCTGACAACTGTCCTTATGAGAGACAATATCAATAAATATGTTATCTAACTGACTTGACTAAATATTAAAAAGCAACTGAAATTGAAGTGGTCAGAAAAAAGTTATTCTTTCTGGACATTGCTTCCGCTCCTGCCTGATTTCTTTCAAGGAATATCCGGTCTTTGCTGCTCAGGTTTCTGGCTTCCACGCGCCAGAGCACGGCCGGGAAAATGGCATAGTCAATGTTGGCGGACAGGCCGAAAGTTTTGAAACCATTCTCCGTGCCCGTCGCAATGATAACGCCGTTTTGATCCTGAAAATATTCACCTCTCGCTGCTATGTTGACCTTTGAAGATGGGGAATAGCGTACGATTAATGTGGGCACCACCCAGTTGTTGTATTCGCTGCTTCCCTTTGCTTTTTGCTCCGTTCCGTAGTCGAAACCGGCCGAGATCCCGAACTTTTTGGCAAGCTGAAAAACACCATAAAAGTTGTGATAATAACGCATGAGCCTGGCACTATCCGGCTTGTCTGATCCTATGAGTGTGCTGTAATTCAATGTGACATTAGCGGCCGGCTTATAGGTAGCCTGCGTCCCGAAGGCGGGCGTAGTGTTTCCATCCACGCGCTGAATGCGTTGCCAACCATTGAGATACATGGCGGACACATAAAGCTTTTCATCTTGTGTTGTAAAACCCAGCTTCAAGCCCGACTCAAAGTAGGGCGTATTTTCAGCCACCAAACTCCTGGTCAATGCCCAGTTATCCTTGCCGACAGCACTCTCGAAACCAATGTGCGAGGGCATGATCCCGGCATCCAGCCATAGGTTCGCATTTTTTGAAATTTTCAGACCAATGTTGGCTTCAAAGACATTTTTGAGTACGCCCGGCTCGGCCGCATAGTTCGCATTCACGTAGGTTCCGGCTGCCAGGGCCAGGTTACCTCTCACGCGGTCGGTTGTGTAGTTTGCTTTGATAAAGCCGAGGTTCAGATTCACTTCGCCAATGCGGTTGAAATTGTAAAGAAAGCCCGGAGCCGTGTTGTTGAGCGGCCTGTTGAAATCGTAATTGTAATAAGCCTCTGCATATCCGCTGATTGTCAAAGGGTTCGTAGTTTTCGTGGAATCCTGCGCCATAGCCGATTTTAGAATTACTAAACCGAATGCAGCCAATAATAAACTTTTCATTGAAAATGTACTGTAAATGAATGTAGCGGCGCTGTTGAAAACCTCGCTCCCCGCGTCGCTGCCGGTAAGGATCAGGGCATGTTTTTATAATTTTTCCAAAGCTATATTTAGGCTCAGCACATTCACTTTTTCAGGTCCAAACATGCCTAATAATGGTTTTTCCGTGTGCTCGCTGACAAGCTGTGCGACTCTTTCTTCGGAAACTTTCCGAGCAGCAGCCACCCTTTTTACCTGGATCAACGCAGCCTTAGGCGAAATATCCGGATCAAGTCCGGAGCCGCTAGCAGTCACCAGCTCGACGGGAATATCTTTCTTGTCAACGCCCGGATTATGCATCAAAAATGTATCGATCCTGGCCTGCACCACAGCGAGATATTCCGGATTGGAAGGTCCCTTATTGCTCCCGCCGCTTCCAGCCGCATTATACTCCACAGCGGAAGGGCGACTGTTGAAAAACCGGTCTGCTGTAAATTTCTGACCAATGTTGGCATAGTAACGTTTACCATCAGCAGTAACCGTCTCACCCCGACCACCGTCGGGCGTCATTTGCGCAATTGCCCAAACCACAGCCGGGTAAACCACACAGAAAAACAGCAGCGTTACAATGGTTAATCTGATTGCGGGAAATATGTTCGTTTTCATTTGCTTAAATTTTTAACTTTAAAAAAAATTGGAATCTATGGAAGCATTGCTGCGCGTTCGATCCTCTGAATTCACGGACGAACTGATTGACAAAATCAGAACATTATTAAGTGGTTCTCAAGACTCTGAAATCACGATCAGCATTACGGAGAAGCCTTCATCAGGCACACTTCGCCTTGAAACCCGGGAAGAGTATTTCTCACGGCTGGATAAGTCACTTGAAAATTTCGAGAAGGGCAATGTCATCACCTTTAACGGAGATGCGTTTGACCAGTTTGCGAAACATCTGGGAAATTCGTGAGCCGGATTATCTTTGATATTAACGCCATTGAAGACCTGACCCAATGGTCTAAAAGCGAACCCCGGCTTGTAAAAAAAGTCTTCGAACTCATCACCGACATTCAAAAGCATCCCTTCGACGGAATCGGAAAACCCGAGGGTCTTAAACATCAGTATAAGGGATGCTGGAGCAGGCGCATTACGGATGAACATCGGCTGATCTATAAGGTCCTTTCCGACGGTGACATTTTTGTCTTGAGTGTTTATGGTCATTACGATCAATAATTTAAATCCAGATACTTACTACCAGGTCAATGACCTTTATGCCTGCGAATGGCACCAATATGCCTCCCAGGCCGTAGATGAAGAGGTTTCTTCTTAGCAGGGCGCTGGCGCCTATGGGTTTGTAGGCCACGCCTTTTAGTGCCAGCGGGATGAGGAACAGGATGATGACGGCGTTGAAAATTACGGCGGACAGGATGGCGCTTTCGGGACTGTTGAGGCGCATGATATTCAGGCCTTGCAAGGCTGGGATGCTGGCGATGAAAAGGGCTGGAATGATGGCGAAATATTTAGCGACGTCATTTGCAATCGAGAATGTGGTCAGCGTTCCGCGCGTCATTAACAGCTGCTTTCCAATTTCGACGATTTCGATCAGTTTTGTCGGATCATTGTCCAGATCCACCATGTTACCGGCCTCCTTGGCTGCCTGCGTGCCGCTGTTCATGGCCACGCCTACATCAGCTTGTGCGAGGGCGGGTGCGTCATTGGTTCCGTCTCCCATCATGGCCACGAGCTTACCGCCTTCCTGCTCTTTTTTGATGTAGTTCATCTTGTCCTCGGGCTTGGCTTCGGCGATGAAATCGTCCACACCCGCTTTTTCGGCAATAAACTTGGCGGTAAGCGGGTTATCGCCGGTTACCATCACCGTTTTGACACCCATTTTACGAAGCCTTTCAAAACGTTCGCTGATGCCTGGCTTGATAATGTCCTGCAACTCAACCACCCCCAGCACACGCTCATTTTCCGAAACCACGAGCGGTGTGCCGCCATTGTTGGAAATCGCTTTTACACTTTCTTCAATTTCGGCAGGAAACGCATTTCCAGCGCTGGTAACCAGGTTGCGGATCGAGTCAAATGCGCCTTTGCGGATTCGTGTGCCTTCGAAGTCGACGCCGGAGCTGCGTGTTTCGGCGGTAAACTTGATGAATGTGGGATTGAAAATCTGGTAAGATGTCGGCGTAGCATTGGCCAGTTCCAGGATGGATTTTCCTTCCGGCGTTTCATCGGCGATTGAGCTGAGTACGGCGGCTTTGATGAAGTGATTGTCGGCAATGCCTTTTGCAGCGTGAAAGTGCGTGGCCTTTCTGTTTCCAATGGTGATCGTTCCCGTTTTGTCCAGCAAAAGCACATCTATGTCGCCGGCTGTTTCCACGGCTTTACCCGACTTAGTAATCACATTGGCACGCAACGCACGGTCCATGCCCGCAATGCCGATCGCTGAAAGCAACCCGCCGATCGTAGTCGGGATCAGGCATACGAAAAGGGAGATGAATGCCGCAATAGTAATGGGCGTATTCGAATAATCGGCGAAGGGTTTCAGCGTCACACACACGATCACAAACACCAGTGTAAACCCGGCCAGCAGGATAGTCAATGCGATTTCGTTGGGCGTTTTCTGGCGGCTGGCACCTTCTACCAAGGCAATCATTTTATCCAGAAAACTCTCGCCCGGCGCAGTCGTTACCATGACTTTTATCTTGTCGGAAAGCACTTTCGTGCCACCCGTGACGCTGCTTTTGTCGCCGCCTGCTTCGCGGATCACTGGCGCAGATTCACCTGTAATGGCACTCTCGTCGATGGTGGCGAGCCCTTCGATGATCTCGCCGTCGGTGGCAATGTTGTCGCCGGCTTCACAGATAAAAATATCCCCTTTTTTCATCTGAGCCGACATCACACTTTGGGTCGATACAGAGAAGCCGGGTTTGTTGTCGACGACTAGTTTGGCGGGTGTTTCTTCGCGTGTCTTACGTAAGCTGTCGGCTTGTGCCTTTCCCCGTGCTTCGGCGATGGCTTCGGCGAAATTGGCAAACAATAATGTGAGCAGCAGGATCAGAAAGATCACAAAATTATAGCCAAAACTGCCCTGGGAAGTGTTTCCCGTTAAGATCCACAAACACACCACAAACATGACGAATGTGCCTATTTCAACGGTAAACATGACCGGATTACGAAACATGATTTTGGGGTTCAATTTGGTAAAAGACTGTCTTAAAGCCTGATTCACCAGATCCTTTTGGAACAAGGATGCATTTTGATTTTTCATTGGATGTTAGGAGCGCGGCTTCAATTCCGGTGCCCGTTTGATGTTGTTAGTCAGTTAACTTTTGCTGATTACAGGCTGAAATACTCGGCGATTGGGCCTAGGGTTAATGCTGGGAAGAATGAAAGGGCCGTGATAATAGCGATGACGGCCATGACCATCATCCCGAATGTGGCTGAATCCGTCCGCAGCGTGCCTGCACTTTCGGGGATATATTTTTTATTGGCTAAAAGTCCTGCAATCGCGACGGGCCCGATGATGGGGATGAAGCGCGAAAGGATCAGTATAAAGCCTGTTGTAATGTTCCACCACGGATTATTATCGCCCAGCCCTTCAAACCCGCTCCCATTATTGGCTGCCGAAGAAGTGTATTCATACAGCATCTCGCTGAATCCGTGAAAACCGGGATTGTTCAGATTGGCGGAGGTGATTGCGGGGAATGCTGCTGCCAGCGCCGTCCCGGCCAATATCAATAATGGGTGCAGAAGGGCTACGATCATGGCGATCTTCATTTCACGTCCTTCAATTTTTTTACCTAAAAACTCAGGCGTACGCCCTACCATAAGTCCGCTGATAAATACAGCCAGAATGATGAAGATGAAGAAATTCAGGATCCCGACCCCGCAGCCGCCGTAAAATGCATTGGTCATCATCGCCAGGAGCTGCATCATCCCGGATAGCGGCATGGCACTGTCGTGCATGGAGTTCACCGAGCCTGTGGATATAACGGTGGTGGCTATACTCCAAAATCCCGAAGCCGCACTGCCGATCCTGGATTCCTTACCTTCCATCGCGCCGGAGCTCATGTCTATGCCCATTTGCGCAATGGCCGGGTTACCTTTTGCTTCCCACATCATCGTTGGCAAGCAAAGCAGCAAGAACCCAATGGTCATGACGCCGAAGATCATCCAGGCCATTTTCTTTCTTTTCAAAAAGAATCCCAGCGCAAAAATCATGGCCAGCGGAATAATCATTTGCGAGAACATTTCAATCATGTTAGTGAAGTAATTTGGGTTTTCGAGCGGATGGGCCGAGTTGGTCCCGTAAAACCCGCCGCCGTTTGTTCCCAAATGTTTGATTGCCACAAAAGCCGCCACCGGGCCTGTGGAGACCGCCACCGTGTCGCCCTGCATGCCGATCATGCTGTCTTTTCCTTCAAAGGTCATCGGCGTGCCGTTGAATGCGAGGATGCTGGCTACGACAATCGACGCGGGCAATAAAATTCTCGTGCAGGAGATCAGCATTAGATTGTAAAAGTTACCAAGCTTGTCGGTCGCTTTTTGTTTTAATGCAATAAATAAAACAACCGCTGCGGCCATCCCCGTGGCTGCACTTACAAATTGTAAAAACATTAAAAAGAGCTGCGAAAGATAACTTACCCCGCTTTCGCCCGAGTAATGCTGCAGGTTGCAGTTGACCACAAAGGATATGCTGGTGTTGAATGCCAGATCCGCCGTTTGTCCGGGATTTCCGTCCGGGTTCAGCGGCAGCCAGCCCTGGTTCATCAAAACAAACATGCCGAGCAGGAACCATACAAAATTGATGGTCAGCATGGCCACGAGGTGTTGTTTCCAGTTCATTTCTGCTTTGCGGTCGATGCCGCTGATGCGGAAGAAAATATTTTCCAGGGGATTGAATACGGGATCGAGCAGCGTCTTTTCTCCTGCGTAGACTTTGGCAATGTACTTTCCGAATGGGATGGCCATCAGGATAGTAACTCCATACATGGCAATGACGCCTAAAATTTCTGAGTTCATTTTATTTAAAAATTGATAGCGGGCCCGTTAAAATTTCTCTGGTTTGATGAGCACATAGCACATGTAGACAAACACACCGATGGATACAACAAGTAATGCTGCCATGATCAGATCTTTTCAAAAAAGTGGACGGATTGGTAAAAAAGCGCGAAGCATAAACAGCCTGCGGCAACTAAGAGGATTGTAAGCATGATATGTAATGTTTAAGTGAATGCCTGTTCGCTGATGCCCGAAAGAGCGATCATTGATACCAAACATTCCAAAGGCATACCAAACTTTTCATTGCGTATTTAAATAGCTATATATCAGCCATTTAATGCTTTTTGGGGGAATTTTTAATATTCTGGAACCTTATCATTTTGATAGGGCACCCTATCAAAAATATAGGGTGCCTTAGCAGCTGGCCCGGCTATTGACCGGAACTTTGAAGGCCGTACTCTTCGATTTTGCGATACAGCGTAGCAATTCCAATTTCGAGCAAACGGGCCGTTTCTGCCTTGTTGCCTTTGCAGTAATTAAGTACTTTCTGAATGTGTAATTTTTCAATGCTTGCCATCGAAAAAGCGGAGAGCTGCTGACTCTTCAATGGCACCGACTCCTGGACATTGGATGGCAGGCTGGCAATTTCCAGTTCACCGTCGCTGATGATCACTGCCCTTTCAACCACATTTTTCAGTTCCCGGATATTGCCATTCCATTCGTAGCTTTCCAGGTGTTTAAGAAAATCTTTCGAATAGCCCAGGTTCGGCTTATTGGACTGTTTGCAGAAATAATCAAGAAAAAAATCCAGCAGCAAAGGGATATCCTTTACCCGGTCCCTGAGTGGCGGCAGCTGGATCTGAAATACATTTAATCTGAAATAAAGGTCTGCCCTGAACCTGTGTTGCTCCGACTCGGTCTTCAAATCACGGTTGGTGGCGGCGATCAATCTGAAATTTGATTTAATTGTTTTAGTATCACCCAATTTAATGAACTCGTGCGTTTCCAGCACGCGCAATAATTTGGCCTGCAATTCAAGCGGCAGCTCCCCGATCTCATCCAGGAATAACGTCCCGTTATGGGCTTCTTCCAAAAGTCCGCGTTTGTCTTTTTGCGCGCCGGTAAATGCGCCTTGCCTGTAACCGAAAAGCTCGCTTTCGATCATATCCCTTCCAAAAGCGCTGCAATTGAGTGCAACGAAGTTTTTATCGGCACGCGGGCTGTTGTAATGGATGGCTTGCGCGAACACTTCCTTTCCCGTACCCGTCTCCCCGGTGAGCAGCACCGCCGTGTCGGTTGCGGCCACTTTTTTAGCCAGGCTGATCGCGTCATTGATGGGCTGCGACGTTCCTATGACTTTGTCAAATGAAAATTTATTGGAAACAATCGCTTCCAGCGTTTTCACTTTCTTTTTAAGCTGCGCCTTTTCAATTGCTTTGTCCAGCAGCGGCAGGATCTTGTCATTATCATCGCCTTTCACAATGTAATCCATCGCCCCGTTTTTCATGGCCTGAACTCCGTCGGCAATGTTGCCGTTGGCGGTCAGCAAAATAATCTCGGCCTGCGGGTTACGGCTTTTTAAAATGGGAACGAGTTCAACGCCATTGCCATCGGGCAGCCTTACGTCGCAGAGCACGGCATCAATCAAAGGGTTATCTATCTTCGCCAGCCCTGATTTACAATCGCCTGCTTCCAACACTTCAAAGCCTTCCGCCCGGATGATCCTGGCCAGCAGTGAACGGAGCTTTTCTTCATCATCAATAATCAGTACCGTCTTCACATTTGTCAATTTAATATTCTTTATTTCCAGCCGGATGCTCCGCTGATGATGGACTACAAAAGGATCCTTTCTTAATTTGCCTGCCCAAAACAACCATTTGAGCAATGCAAAGTTAGAATTCCTTAAATTTGTTTTACAATGGTTTTAGAAATCAGGCAGCTCAGGCAGCGTTATGGCGAGCGCGAAATTCTTTCGATCCCGTCATTTTCAATTGAAAAGGGAATTTATTGGATACAAGGTGAGAACGGCGCAGGAAAGTCAACGCTTTTCAGGACGCTGGCCGGTATGTTGCCGTTTGACGGAAGCATCATACTCGACGGCACTTACGATCAAAAAAAAGATCCCGTAGAATACCGACTCCGCCTGAATCTCGGTGAAGCAGAGCCGCTTTATCCTTCGTTTCTTACACCCGCAGACCTGATCGCTTTCGTTGCCGAAGCGCAGCGAGCTCCGCGGGGGCAAAGTGAAAAGCTCATTGAAGCATTCGGGATTAATTACCTGCAAAATCCATTCGGGAGCTGTTCCAGCGGGATGGCGAAAAAGGTGTCCTTACTGCTCGCATTTCTGGGAAACCCCGCCGTTATCATTCTCGACGAGCCGCTGATCACCATCGACCGGGAAGCACGGAAAGTGCTTTTTGAACTGATTAAGGAATATGATCGCAACGGCGTCACTTTCCTGCTGTCATCGCATCAGCTGTTCGAGCAGGAAGGCTTGCATGTTTCCCAAAGTTTTCGGTTAAAAGACAAAACACTCATTGCGACCACTGCATTATGAAAATGCTGCTGGTCTCCACGGTCTCAGTATTTTTCAGGCAGCGCGCCGGAACGTTCCTGGTGCTGTTAGGCGTGCTATTTGGGTTTTTGAGTGCCAATGAACACCACGCTTTCGCCGTTTTCTTCCTGACCGGCGGCACATACGGAATGCTCGCACTTTTTACGATCTGGCTCATTTATAGCCTGATATGCATTCAATTTTTGATCAGCACCTGGAAATTACCTGAGTACAAGTTCATTTATCACGTCCGCACGTGGCCGGCCTTCGTTCGCACGCGCAGGTTCACCATACAGGCTTTGGGCTTACTGCAACCCGTTCTTTACTACGGTGTTTACCTGCTCGTCATTGCCATTCAGGACAAGCTGACAACCCGACTTTGGCCGGTAATTCCGTTTTTCATTGTTCTGATAGTCATGCTGGTTATCGCAGCGGAGTGGCGCATCAGAAAGCCGGTTTTATATGTGCCGGTCAAAGGAAAGCAAATCATACAATGGCCTTTCCCAAGGCCTGCATCCTCGCTATATTGGTCCATGGAGTGGCTTTTGCGGGAGCGTGGCATCACCCTCCTGGTGGGTAAACTGGGAGCAATGCTGGTAGCCGCGGGAACGATGCTTTATTACAGCTCGGGTGAATACGACATCCGAATGCCGGCTGTGGGCATGTCGCTTGCCTACCTGCTCAATCTGGGCATTTCGCTGGAATTGTATAAATGGGAAAGTGAAATCTGGCTTTGGGGAAGATCGTTGCCCGCTTCGCTCTCAAAACGCTGGGTCAGTATAGTCATTCCGCATTTGGTGCTGGTCTTGCCGGAGACGATCGTCATGCTCCGCCACGGAGGCCTTGGCTTTTCAGCGGTGTTGCAGTTGTACATGCTGGGTGCTGCTATCGTCATCGTTTCGCATTTATATATTTACAAAAGATCCGGATTGCCTGAAAACGCATTCCAGGTGTTTCTCTTTGGATTTATAGCGCTTACCTTATTGGTTTTATACAAAATACCTCTCCTGCTGATCTCCGCCTGCGGTTTGCTGTTCTCGCTCCTGGCTTTCCGCAAGAGGTATAAAATATGATGTTCTGCGATGCCGGGTTATACAGAGACATGATGTAAAAGTTTGGAAACGAGATCACCAGCCAACTTTTTCATAACAAATCCATAACCTGCGCTTAACAACCTGCTGCACCTGACAGAAATACCTTTGGGGTTTTAAAAAACGACCGGCGCAAACCACGCTTCCGGCGCTCACTTAACCCCTATTACGAATGAAACAACATTTACTACACGCAATCTTTGCATTGCTGGTCGGCTGCGGCATGTCGCTGCAAACATCCGCACAGGCTGTAACCGTCACCGGTAAGGTAACCGCCGCTACGGGTGAAGCTCTTCCAGGTGTAAGCATTCTTATCAAAGGCAGCAATTCGGGAACGACAACTGATGGCAATGGTGCCTATACGCTCTCAGCGCCTTCGACCAGCGCCACTTTTATTTTTTCTGCCATTGGTTTTCTTTCGGAGGAACATACAATCGGCAACCGGAGCGTGCTGAACATTATATTGAAAGAGGACAACAAACTGCTTAATGAGGTGGTTGTTACGGCTTTGGGCATCAAACGTGAAGAAAAATCACTCGGTTTTGCCGCGCAGACTATCAATGAAAATGCAGTGAAAGATGCCAAATCCAACAACTGGGTCAATACATTGTCTGGAAAAGTGGCCGGGCTGAACATTCAGGGTGCAGGCGCGGGACCTATGGGCTCTGCACGCATAACATTGCGGGGAGAATCCTCGCTCAACCTGGACAACAACCAGGCTTTGATCGTTGTGGATGGTGTGCCGGTCAGCAGCCGCATTACAGGAACAGGCTTTAATTCGCACCTTTCTGCCGACAGTCCGGTGGATTACGGGTCGAGCTTGTCGGACATTAATCCTGATGATATCGAAAAAGTAACCGTGCTGAAAGGCCCGGGCGCTACAGCATTGTACGGAAGCCGCGCCGCTGGCGGGGCCATCATTATCACCACCAAGTCCGGCGTTCGTCAGGACAGGGGCATTGGGGTAACGGTGAATTCCAATTTCAGTTTTGAACAAATCAATCGCTATCCCGACTACCAGTTTGAATATGGAGAAGGAAGAAGCGGCGCTTATTTTTCCTATCTCGACAGCGAAGACGGCCCTAACACCGCAACCACAGTGGCAGCCGGGCGGGCCTGGGGCCCCAAGTTCAACGGCCAGATGTATTACCAGTATAACCCCGATGCACCGGACGGCCGCCCGACGGTCCGCACGCCGTGGGTTGCCAACAAAGACTACATTTCCGGATTTTTCCAGACAGGGACTACATTTTCAAACAGTATTTCTGTTGAAGGCGGTGGAGAAAACGGCTCTGCGCGCTTGTCTTTGACGCATTTGAAAAATAAATGGATTATCCCCAACACAGGCTTTGAGAGGATTAATGCGGCACTTTCTGTCAATCAGAAAGTTTCGAACAGGCTGAAAATTAACGGGAAGGCAAACTACACCAACAAGAAAAGCGGCAATCTGCCTATGGCCGGCTATAACAACCAGTCGCTCATGTATTTCCTGATCCTGGGAACGACGCCGAACATTAAGCCCGAATGGTTTAAGCCTTACTGGGAGCCAGGTTTGGAAAATGTAAAACAAAGAAGCCCGTTCAACCCTACGCCTGATAACCCTTACCTGGGCATGTATGAAATGCTGAACAAGATGAACAAACACGGGTTCATCGGCAATGTGTCGGCCAATTACGAGATCTCTCCAAAACTGGACCTTATGGTGCGCACGGGCTTGGATATGGCCTTTGAATTCCGTTCACAGCAGCGCCCGTTCAGCATGACGCGCTACCCGCGTGGCATGTATCGCGAGCAGAATGTATTTACCTACGAGTCCAACACGGACTTTTTATTAAATTATAAAGACAAAATAGCCAATCTGATCGACGTTACGGCTTCGGCGGGAGGTAACGCCATGCGGCAGTCGTACGACTTTGCCGGCATGTATGCCGACCAGCTTGCACAGCCCGGCATTTACCAGATATCCAACAGCTTGGACCAGGCGGTGGCCGATCCTTTGAAAACCAAAAAAGCCATCAACAGCATTTACGCCGCGACACAGTTTTCGTGGGACGAAAAAATCTTTTTGGACGTAACTGGCCGCAATGACTGGTCAAGCACATTGCCTTATGGCAACAACTCGTTCTTTTATCCTTCCGTGAGTTCCAGCTTTTTGCTGAACGAGCTTTTTGCCTTGCCGCGTGCGATCTCCTTTGCCAAGTTCCGGGCTTCATGGGCACAGGTTGGAAATGATACGCGTCCGTATCAGACGGCCCGCTATTACGACCGGATCTACGGAAACAGCTTTACCAATTCCAACACCCTTTTCAATGCTGACCTGAAACCTGAGATCACGGCCAGTTATGAGTTTGGCCTGGATATCCGCCTGCTTAAAAACCTGGTGGGCCTGGATGTGGCTTACTATAATAACAACAGCCGCAACCAGATCCTGGCCATTCCGTTGGACCCGGTTTCAGGATATAACAATGCATTGATCAATGCAGGGCTTATCAACAGCCGCGGCGTGGAGATCAAGCTGACGGGCAAACCAGTTACATCCCGGAATTTCAGCTGGAACACAACATTACTTTGGTCAAGAAACAGAAGTTATGTAAAAGAGCTTGCTTCGGGCATTACCAATCAGGTCATTTACGCGCATAACACCAATGTGAGCATTGAAGCGCGCGTGGGCGGTTTGATGGGCGATATGTATGGCCGCGGCTTTCAGCGCGCACCGGATGGCCAGATCATTTATTCTTCGGTAGGGCTTCCCGCCGCCCTGGACCCAACGGCCAAAAAATGGGGGAATGCATTTGCAGACTGGAAAGCGAGTTTTTCCAATGAATTTACGATCCGCAATGTGCGTGTAAGCCTGCTGCTAGACGGACAAATGGGCGGAGACATGTTCTCGCAAACTTCCCACAAAAACAATACACTAGGCAAAACAAAGGTCACATTACCGGGCCGCGAAGACGGGATCATTGGCCAGGGTGTGGTGAAACAGCCGGACGGAAGTTTTACGCCTAACACCGTAAAAGTGCCCGCCAGCTCCTATTACGACAACTATTACCAGATCGCAAATGCCGAAACCAACATTTTCGACGCTTCTTTCCTGAAAATCCGCGAGCTAAGGGTTGAGTTCAATCTGCCGCAGGCATTGCTTTCTAAAATCGGCGTACGTCAGACCAGTCTGGCTGTTTTCGGGAGGGACCTTTTCAATTTTACCAAATTTCCCGGCTTCGATCCGGAGGGCGGAAACCTGAACAACGGCACCCTGACGCCGGGTGTAGAACTGGCCCAATTCCCTTCCACCCGGACCATGGGAATGAACCTTACCCTGAAATTCTAATCCAAAGAAACCATGTTTAAAAAAGCATATATTCCCTTTTTGCTAATCCTAACGCTACTTGGATCCTGCACCAACAATTTCGAAGAGCTCAATACGGACCCCAACCGCCCCAAAGAAATAACCCCGGGCGTGATGCTGGGACAATTGCAATACCAGATCGTGAACAGCACAGTGAATGCCAGCCGCAATTTTACGCATGAGCTCATGCAGGTGGACGCGCCGCGGGCCAGTGCCGGAGGAGGTGGTTTGCACCGCTACATTGTAAATCCCGGAAGCGGCGTTTGGAACAACTTTTACACCTATCTGAATGATATTGAAGACATTTACCTGATCGCGGATCGTTTGAATGAAAATAATTACAAGGCCATTTCGCTGATTTACAAAAGTTGGGCCTATTCCATTCTAACCGATCTTTACGGCGACGTGCCTTATTCGCAGGCCACCAAAGCCATTGAAGGCAATTTTAAGCCGACCTTTGATAAGCAAAAGGACATTTACATTCAGCTTTTAAAGAACCTGGAAACGGCCAACACGCTGCTGGACGACACGAAAGCGCTTACTTACGGTGGTGATATGCTTTATAATGCCAATGCATTGTCGGGCGGAAAAAATCCAGGGATTCTTAAATGGAAGAAGTTCTGCAACTCGCTCAGATTAAGGTTACTGCTCCGCATTTCAAAGCGTGAGGGCGAAGTGAATGTAAAGGAACAGCTTACTGCTATTCTGGCTGATCCGGCTGCAAACCCTGTATTTACGGCCAATTCGGAGGAAGCTATTTTCCGCTATCCAGGCACATTTCCATTCTTCAATCCATTTTACAACGCCCGCCAGGTGGACTGGCGTGACGGGAATTATTATACCAAATTTTTCATGGACCGCATGAACGACCTCGGCGATCCGCGTCGGGCCGCATGGGCAACCCAGGTGAAGTCCGCGAGTGACAATGTGTTTCGGGGCATTGAAAGCGGTTATCCTACCACTTTGGAATATGCCGTGGGAAGCAATTCCAGTTATTCGGATGCATTGAAAACCTTGCCGCAGCTGGGCGTAATGATGACCTGGGCCGAAGTTGAATTCATCAAAGCCGAACTCGCATTGAAAGGTTTCAAAACCGGCTCCACGGCCAGACAGCATTATGAATCGGGCATCGCCGCTTCTATGGCGCAGTGGGGTGTGACCGTTCCGGCAGGTTTTGCTGATCAGCCTGGCATTGCCTTCAACGCAGCGGCCTCCGCAGAAAAGCAATTGGAGCAAATTATGCTGCAAAAGTATTATGCGTTCTTTTTTGTGGATTATCAATCGTGGTTCGAGAAACGAAGAACCGGATATCCTGTGCTGCCGCGTGGAGCGGGCATCCCGGCGGAAAACACATTCCCTTCGCGCGTCCCCTATCCTACTTATCTGCAATCGCTTAACCCCGAGGCCCTGGCCGGAGCCGTTGCTTCCATGGGTGGTGACGACAGCAACATTAAAGTGTGGTGGGATAAGTAGTTTTTCAAATCCGTTTATTTTCATTACTATATGATTTTCAGAAATATAACCACCGCCCGGGCAGTCCTGATCATTTGGACTGCCTTCGCTGCCCCTATCGCGCAAGCGCAAAATCCCGCCGCGGAAAAGTCTTTGGACGGCAAGAACAAAACGCTCATTGTGTTCTTCGATGGGCTTCGTCCGGACTACATTACGGAGGAGCAAATGCCCAATTTATATGCATTTAAACAAAAAGCTTCCTACGGAAAAAACCATCACAGCGTATTTCCGACGGTAACGCGGGTGAATTCATCGTCCTACGCAACAGGGTCTTATCCTGGCACGCACGGACTTCTCGGCAACGCCGTTTACTTTCCGAAAGTGAGTCCTAACAAAGCGATCGGCACGACTTACCCTGATCTTATGAGAGCGCAAGATTCGGAGAATGGTCGTCTGCTAACGGCTGTTTCACTGGGTGAAGTGCTGGAAGCGGCTGGCGGTAAAATGATGGTTTTCAGCTCAGGAACCACAGGACAGGCATTTTTGCAAAACCATAAAGTCGGTAAGGGCGCGATTATCAATCAGGAATTGATACTGCCGGAATCGTTTAAGGCGCAGGTGATGGCCGACATTGGCCCTATGCCGAAAGGAACCGGCGACGTTTTTATCAAACACAAATGGATCGCAGACGCATTGCTGCATTATGGCTTGAAAAATGACGGCCCGCTCGTGAGTGCCATCTGGTTCTCAGATCCCGATGGCGCTGCGCACCGTTACGGCATAGGCTCAGACCAGGCAGTGGCGGCGATCAAGTATGTGGACGCGCAGTTTGGCCGCATCTTGGATTCGCTGTCCAGCAGGGAATTAAAGGAGAAGTTCAATCTGCTGATCTCAACCGATCATGGTTTTGTGACCCACACCGGCAAGCAGGACATAACAGACCTGCTCATTGCGGAGGGTTTGAAAAAGGATAAAGAATCTGATGACGTGGTGATTGCAGAGGGCGCTATTTATGTAAAAAACCATGATAAAAACCAGATCGAAAAAATTGTAGCCTTAATGCATAAAACGGACTGGATCGGCGCGGTCTTTACCAAACCCAAAAAGAAAGGTGATATGGCCGGCTCGGTCAAGGGAACATTGTCCTTTGACGCGATTCACTACAATCACCCGACGCGTTCAGGCGATATCCTCGTGGCACCCAACTGGAACGACGATAAAAATGACAAAGGCTTTGCCGGAACCGACTTTTCGGGAGGCGTTGCCGGGCACGGCGGATCGAGCCCTTATGAGATCAACATTGCTTTTTTTGCTGATGGCCCGGACTTCAAAAATGCATTTACCAGCGAGCTCCCGACTTCAAACATTGACATAGCACCGACAGTGCTCGCCCTTTATGGTCTCAAAGCCCCGTCACAAATGGACGGCCGCGCATTATCGGAGTTTCTGCAAAACCAGAAAGCAGCTGACAACAATGCAAAAAAACAAGTGATAACAGCCGAGGCGAAGTATGATTGGGGCACTTACAAGTTACAGCTTGAAATGTCCGTATTAGGCAACTACAAGTATTTTGATTTTACAAAAACAGAAAGAAACAAGTCCAACTGATAACACTTTCTTCATATCCGGACCCACATCTTAACCTGACGATAATACGCGCTCGACTAGTTTTGCGGTAAGCTAAAACTGAATATACCGAGCCTCAAATGAACAGAAGGGACTTTTTTACAAACGGTTCTGCCGGGCTCCTTGCCGGGCACATGACGCTTTTTGGCGAGCGAAGCGACGCCAAAACATTTTCCAGGGGAAAGCAGGGTGCAAAGAATATCATTTTCATGGTCAGTGACGGCATGAGCACGGGGACGCTGAATATGGCGGACCTGTTACTCAACCGGAAAGAAGGGCGCATGAGCAGCTGGATGAAGTTGTATGCCGAACAAACCGGTCGCCGGGCGTTCATGGAAACCTCTTCTTCCAATGCACTCGTTACCGATTCAGCGGCCGGAAGCTCGGCGTGGGGAGGCGGCAGAAAAGTCCCGAACGGAAACCTGAACGTGAATGCGGACGGGAGTTTTAACAAACCAATTTTACAAAAATTCAAAGAGGCCGGAAAATCTGTTGGCTGCGTCACATCGGTGACGATCACGCATGCCACCCCTGCCGGATTTTGCATCAATAATAAGTCCCGCGGTGATGAGTCGGAAATTGCAGATCAATATCTGGACCTGAAATTCGACGTGATGATGGGTGGCGGCGCGGAGTTTTTTTCTGCTGAAAAACGCAAGGATAAAACGGACCTTTTTGCGGCCTACGAACAAGCCGGTTACACGGTAGCGCGCAGCCGCGATGCAATGCTAGGCCTCAACAATACACAAAAACCGATCATGGGTGTGTACTGCGAAGGTGCGCTTCCCTACTCGCTGGATACATTCCAGGATGAACGGCTGCAAAAAGCTGTTCCGACATTGGCCGAAATGACGCAAAAAACGCTTGATCTTTTATCAAAAAACCCAAAGGGATTTGCGGTCCAGATCGAAGGAGGAAAAGTGGACTGGGCGGCACATTCGAATGATGCGGGCGGTTTGCTGTATGACCAGATCGCCTTTGACCAGGCGGTCCAGGTTGCATTGGATTTTGCCACAAAGGACAAAGAGACGCTTGTGATTATTACGACGGATCATGGCAATGCAAACCCGGGTCTTTTCGGCAGCGACAAGCAGTTTGATCTGCTGCAAAAGTTTAAGCATACCAACAACTGGATCCTGGGTGAGCTCGATAAAGTGCCCACCGCGGCGCAGCTCATCGAGCGAATCGAATTTGCACAGGGTTATGCCATCAAGCAATCCGAAGCCGAAAAGATCCTGGCGCGGTTCGGAAACAAAAATGAGTCGGGCCTTTACATTGCCAACAAACCGCTCTTCCGGGAGTTGGCTGGAATCCAGACACATTATACCGGAATAGGCTGGGCCGGAATGGATCATTCTGCGGATTACGTGGAACTGGCGATGTTCGGACCGGGAAGCGAAACCCTTAAACCTTTTGTCAAAAACACCGAGCTGCACCATTTTATGCTTGATATGACCGGAGTCGCCAGGGCTTAGGTTGTCTTGTAAAATTCACATTACCTTAACATTTATCGCCTCGTGGCTTAACACGGGAAAGTTACTTTTGCGCCCTTATAGGGCGCTTTTTTTGTTTCAAACAGCAAAGAAACAAAAGTGTCTTCTTGTTAAAATTAAATTTATAATCATTTTATGAAAAAACTACTTTTACCCATTGTCCATGTGGTAATTGCTGGTTCTCTGGTTTTCAGTGCATTCAGCCCCGCAGGGGCGGCCGGAGCAAAGCGCCATGACTCCAACATGGAAGCCGGGACCCAGGCCCCGAAAATCCGGGTGACTGGCCGTGTGCTTGACGACAACGGAGATCCTTTGCTGGGTGTGACCGTGATTGAAAAGGGAAACAGCAGCCGCGGTGCGGTTACGGATGTGAACGGAGAATTTGTAATAGAGGCCGCTGCGGGTGCTACCCTGGTGTTTTCGTTCGTCGGGTTCCTTGCGCATGAAGTGGTGATATCAGACGAAAAACCACTCAATATTCAATTGAAGCAAGATGCGATGATGCTCGACGAGGTTGTGGCGGTGGGTTACCAGACGCTCAGAAAAAGCGATCTCACAGGTGCAGTTTCGAGTGTAAAAGCAAAAGAATTGAACCTGACTACGCCTACCATAGGCCAGGCCCTGGTAGGGAAAGTGGCAGGTGTGCAGATTTCGCAAGTGAGCGGTGCGCCCTATGTCGGCACTAAAATCCGTGTACGGGGCGTCGGCTCTATCAATGCGAGTTCAGATCCGCTTTATGTTGTTGATGGCTATCCTGCTGGTAATGATGTATTTATCAATCCCAATGACATTGAATCGATTGATATTTTGAAAGATGCTGCGTCCGCAGCCATTTACGGCTCGCGTGCAGCAGGCGGCGTTGTTCTGATCACAACCAAGCGCGGGAAAGAAGGCAAAGGGAAGCTGGAATATGACTACCAGTTCGGGGTGCATCAGCTGGCCAAGAAAGTGGATATGCTCAATTCGTCGGATTTCGCCCAATTGCTGATCGACGGTCGTAACAACACTTACCGTGACCTGATGGTGAGCGGAGGCAAGCAATGGAACGATGGGATGTTTTCGGACGACAATGCAACCCGGATCAAGAACCTGGGCGGCAGTGCAGGGTCGGTAAGTATCCCAAACGACATTTATGATTTTGCAAACCAGCGGGTGATCACACCTAAATATAACACCGACTGGCAGGATGAACTTTACCGCAATGCGCCGGTAAGCCGTCATAACATCAGTTTCAGCGGTGGGCAGAAAGGACTTCGCTATGCGCTTAGCGGCGGGCACCTTACCCAGCAAGGCATTATCCTGAGCACCAAGCAGGAACGTACCAATTTCCGGGCGAACATTGATGCCGATGTCAACAAGAAGGTGAAAGTCGGCGCTAACCTGGCATTTACCTATAATACCAACCGCGAAGTGCAGGAAGGGCGCTTCAACCAGGGACCAATCCTGGGCGCGCTGGTTTATATGCCGATTTTCAAAGCTTATAATGAAGACGGCTCTCTGGCTAAGAACGAGGCGGCGTCACTGAGCTCGGGGTTTGGTTTGCAATCCATTGAAAACCCCGTGGCACTGGCCACCGAAACGCACATTAACAGAACCGGTCAGCGTGGGACGTACAATGGTTTTGCAACGTTTGAGATCGTAAAGGACCTGAATTTCAAGGTTAACCTGGGCTTGCAGACTTACAGCGAAAAATACGAATTCTACCGCCCCACCAGCCTGAGCGAGGGTGCCAACCCGCCGGGGTCGCCACAGGCCATTGCGGCCGCAAATGCTGTGGCGCGCACGGTAAACTTCATGGATAAGCTTGCCGAATTTACCCTTAATTACAAAAAAGCATGGGGCAAGCACAGCTTCGACGGACTGGTAGGTTATACTGCGCAGCAGAACAACCGTGATGTGATTTCGGTTACAGCACGCGGATTCCAGAATGACCGGATCGAGGAGATTACCGGGAAAGGCGCAGATGCCATTTACTTTGGCCTCAACACGGGTAACCCCGAAGGCGATGGCACCGGTAAAACCGACTGGACGCTGCTCTCCTATCTGGCCCGTGCCGTTTACAATTTTGACAACAAATATTACCTGACGGCATCATTCCGCACTGACGGATCGTCGCGTTTCGGTCCTAATAACCGCTGGGGAAGCTTCCCATCTGTTTCGGCAGGCTGGAACATTTCGAATGAGCCGTTTTACAACGATCTGCTGGGCAAAGCCTCCACTATGAAATTGCGCGCAAGCTGGGGACTGAGCGGGAATAACAACATTGGTAACTATAACTTCCTGCAAACAATGGCCGCTCCGGGCGGCGTGGTTTTCGGGAACGGATCGGTGAATACTGCATTGTGGGCGGAGGGAATCAAGGACCAGGATCTGGGCTGGGAATCTACTTCGCAATACAATGTGGGGCTGGACCTGGGATTGTTTGAAGACAGGCTTTCCATCATTGCCAACTACTATCTAAGCCGCTCTTACAACCTGCTTTTCAACCAGCCGCTGTCAGCGATTTCGGGCTCGTCGACCATTCTGACAAACCTGAAAAACTCGAAAGTGCAGAACACCGGGTTTGATATCCAGGCCGACGCACGCGTGATTTCGAAACGTGATTTTAACCTGAACATCAGCGGTAACTTTTCGGTAAACCGCAACAAGGTCCTTGATATGGGAGGTGCTAATACGATCCTGTCGACAGGCGCTGAGCGTTCGTACATAACGCACATTACACAGCAGGGACAACCCATCGGTATGTTTTATGGGTTCAAAGTGAAAGGCATGGTTCGCGAAGCGGATATGGAGAACCTGGAAGCGGATAATGCGGCTTACAATGCATCCACCCAGAAATTCCCAGCCGGTTATGTGTTGAAAGGCCCTGCGCGTTCAACGGCTTCTACAAACCCGCTGCGTCCGGGTGATCTTTATTTCGAAGATATCAATGGTGACGGGGTTGTGAATGATGCGGATAAGCAGGTGATCGGCACACCGCATCCGAAATTCACTTACGGATTTGCTATTTCGGCCAGCTACAAAAATTTCGATTTCAGCTCGTCGTTCAACGGGATCTACGGCAACCAGGTGCTGGATGGACAGGATTATTACATTTTCAATATGGAAGGTTCGGGTAACCAGTATTCTAAAGTGCTGAACCGTTACCGTTCCGAAGCTCAGCCGGGGGATGGAAAAATATATCGCGCTGCACGCGGAGGCACGCAAAGCAACAGCACGCGGTTATCGACATTCTACCTGCAGGACGGTTCTTTCCTGAGATGTACAAACCTGACATTGGCCTACAATTTCCCTCAGATTGCCCAGATCAGCAAAAATGCGATCAGTAACCTGCGGATTTACGTTGGAGTAGACAATGCATTTACCCTGACCAAATATCTCGGCTATAACCCGGAAGTTGATTACAATAATGGTTCGAACCTGACGCCGGGTGTCGATTATGGTAAATATCCACTTGCCCGCGCCTATAACATTGGTGCCCGTATCACATTTTAATTCAGCAGCTATGTTTGACACAAAATATAAATTTTCCCATATCCTTACCGCGCTCGCACTTTGCGTGCTAACCTCCTGCTCCACTGATTTTATTGACCTTGAAAATCCTAATGCGGTTTCCAATGCATCATTCTACCAGTCGCCCGGCGAAGTGGAAGCGGCCGTGAATGGCATTTATCAGTCGTTGCGCAATGGGAACGGAATCGGCGAAACGAGCGCACTTTACAGCGAAGAACGATCGGACAACACAGGCCGGAATGACAACCAGTCCAACGCGGGTGAGCCGTTCCAGTTCAATGATTTTTCACTTTTGCCCAGCAACACTTACCTAAAAAGCCACTGGCTGGCATTATACCAGACCATCACGCGCTCGAACCAGGTTTTGGAGGGGATTGAAAAAGTGAATTTCACGGACAATGACCTGAAAGAAAAATACAAGGCAGAAGCCAAATTCATGCGTGCGCTCATCTACTTCCACCTGGTGCGGAGATGGGGCGACGTGCCATTGATCACCCGCCCATTGACATTTGCCGAAGTGCAGGCAAGCACGTTCCGGGAGAAGCAGGATATAGTGTACCAACAGATTGTCACAGACTTAACCGACGCCGTCAACAGCACATTACCTAATGTCCAGACAACTGCTACCAAAGGAAAAGTGACCAAAGCTGCGGCGAATGCATTACTCGGACAGGTTTATCTGACCATGGCGACCACACTGGCCCCGGCAAACCGGACCGAGAACCTGAACAAAGCAAAAAACCATCTGACCGCATGCTATGAGCTGCGCACATTCGGGACATTGAAAGAGATCCCTTATGCCGATGTTTTCGATGTATCCAAAAAATCCACGGTGCCCGAAATCATTTTCCAGGTGGTTAACAAGCAGGGCGACATTAACTTTTCTTCTGCCATTGCGCGGAATAATCAGGCAAAAGGCGAAACGATCAACTCATTGATCAACTCAACCGGGGCTGGTGGCAATGTTACGCCTGATCTTGTGTTGGATTATGAGGAAGCGGATGTTAGAAAGGATTTCAACATCAAATTTGCCAACGACCCCATCGTACGCGATTATTTCATTACCAAATTCCGGGATGCCAGTCCGGCTGCAACCAACCAGGGTTTTGGAGGAAATGACTGGATTTTGATTCGTTATGCTGATGTGATTTTAATGCTGGCGGAAGTCAATATGTATCTCGGCAATGAACCTGCCGCCATCGGCTTTCTGGATCAGGTAAGGGAACGCGCCGGGCTGCCATTGTACGCGGCATCGATCCGTAACACTGCTTACCGTGCCAAATACCCGACATTGAAACTGGCAATCCTTCACGAGCGCCGTGCGGAGCTGGCATTTGAAAACCACCGCTGGTTTGACCTGCTGCGTTTCTTCTCAACCGATGAGCTGGTTGCGTATTTCAAGGCCAAAAGCCAGGATAATTTTGGTCTTGCCAAACTATCGAACTTCGGGCCCAAAGACCGCTACTACCCGATCCCATTTGACGAATACAAACTGGACCCAACCAAAATGTACCAGAACCCGGGGTATTGATCCTGTTAAATGAAATCTCAATTTTAGACACAAGAATAAAGCCGGACAGTAATGTCCGGCTTTATTCTTTTTTTCTAATACAGAACAATTTAATTTCCGAATCCGCTATGCCCCTTCTTTTAGAAAAAAGTCATTTTATTTTCAGAAGCGTGCTGCCGGCAATATCTTCCCAGCGATACAGGTGGAAGGTCTTATCATCGCTCATGGCAACGAAGAGTCCTTTTGGGAAATCGGCATTCAATGGAACGGAAACTGTTTCAGAACCATCGCTTTTGTTTGCGAGAACAGTGATTTTTTTCAAAAGATTGTGCTTGTTAGCATCATCGGCATTTCCTTCACGCGGGAAGATCTGGAAACTATTGGCTCCCTGGTCCGAAACGAGAATGTAGCCGGTGCTGTCCGTAAGCGCATAAATGGATATGCCTTCATGGTCTTCAGTAAACCCGGTTGTTGCAAACAACGCCAGCTCTGCATTGCCCTTTTCGGGATCGGCGTAGTATTTCCGCACGCCTTTGCCTTCATCGGAATAATATACATAGCCCAATTTATCATCCACCGCTATGGCCTCGATTTCTTTCAGCCCGCTGTAAGCACCGAATTTCCGGACCAATGTCGCCTTAACGTTACCCTTACCATTGTCTTCCAGCAAATATTGCCACAAATAAGTGCCGTCCGTAGGGCCGGTTTTCCGGCCAACGATTGCATAAATCTTTCCAGAAACATTCTTGTAAAGCGCAATCCCCATCAGGTCGCGATGGTTTTCACCCTGCTGTCCCTCAAAGACTGCTATGCCGCCTCCATCCAAGGGTTTCATATCTGGTAAAGCATAAATCCGGAGCTTATGGGTGAAACGTTCGGTGGTGACAGCGATGTCGGCTTTCTTGCCGTTGAGCATCAATCCATACTCTATGTCCACATTATCGGGGCGCTGCAAGCCGTGTACAGTCTTGTCTTTCAGCATTTTGCCTTTCAGGTCAAACACATACAAGCCGCCATTCTGGTCTTTATCTGTTCCAATGATGAGGCTCGCCGCGGGATCTGCCGGGTTGATCCATACAGCCGGATCGTCGGTGTCATGCGCAACGGTGTCTGTTATATAGCGCGGCTTGATGACGGCAAGCGTGTCCTCCGCAGCTGCTGCCTGATCGGCATGAAGCTGTTTTTTTTCACCGCAGGAAGTTAGTACGCAGCCGCAGCCAAAAAGTAAAATGATAAATCCTTTCACAAAAATTCCAGTTAAAAAAGCAAAAAAAAGCCCTCCCGATGCTGCCATGTGCACACCGGGAGGGTTTGAAATTATTTTGTTCCAAATGCACCGGCAAAGCTCGCTGGCGCGGGAGATTTGTAAGTAACACCGTTCACAAGCAGCCCCTCTGCGTACAAGCGGGTAAAATCCGTTTTTCCTTTGCCCAATGCAGGCGAACCTGCCTGCAAATGAAAGTCCCACTGCGTGTTGAACGCCGCGTTGTTCATGGCTGTGGTCAGTGGATAGTTCACAAACTTAGGATCATTCTCACCGGCTTTTGCGGAGATAAGGTCATTCGCTCCCTTCACGATCTCGGCCGACGGCTGAAACTGATTGGTTGTAGTCTGGTCTGCACCGTAGTAGAATGTGTTGGCAATTACCGAACGCGCATCTTCCGGATCGCCCGCGTCGCGTTTGATGCCGTAGCGGTCATTGGCAAGCAGGTTATTGTACAAATCCGCCCGAACACCCGATTCCACCCAGATCGACCCGCCTTTGGTCGTAGGCCTTCTCCAGCCTGCATTCACAATCGTGTTGTTATAGCCCACAACATAAGCCTGCGGCGTGCGCTCACCAGAGTTTGAAAGTTTCAATGCATTGGTATTAGGACTATACACGACATTGAAAGCAACATCTGCCTGCACCCCGGACTTGATATTGATCGCATCACCGCCCGATACGCCCGTGGTATAGAACATGTTGTTGGCAATGATCACTTTTCCGCCTTCAATGTAAAATCCGTCCTCGTTGAAATTGCGGATCGTGCTGTTAACAACAATGAATTTACCATTGATATTCATAAAATAAGCCACCGGAACGTGCTCGCCCGCTTCGGCTTTGTAAAGTCCTGCTTTTACGGATGGAGACTCTTCTGTCGTTACCGCACCGCCGTATTCGAGAATTGTGTTACTCAGGACCAGCTCGGTCGTGTTGGGTCCGGCAACCAGTCCGCCCCAAAGATTTCCGAATTGATTACCCGGGGTTTTCCAGGCATCGGGAACCGTAAATTTGACGGGCGCCGCCGCCGTACCCAGGCTATACAGGTTACCCAGCACAACTACTTCCGGTTTCACAACCGAGTCGCTGAACAACACCGTGACGCCTTCCTCAATGGTCAGCGACTTACCCGCGGGGACCTGAATGTGCCCGGTTATTTTATATGTGCCGCCCTTGGTCCAGACACCGGAAACTTCACCCGAAACCGATTCTTCAACAACCGGCGGAACAACGGGCGTAGGCTCCGTATCATCATCACTGCAGCTGGCCAGCGCGAAAATGGCTAAACCCGCCGCCAGAATTGTGTTTTTCATTTTCAACGTGTACATGTTTTTTTGTTTTGTATGAATTGTTTAAAATTTGATTCTTGCTCCCAGCAAATAGGATCTTTGGTAAAAATCCCTTCTGATTAATGTACCCTCGCCCAGGTCCTGGCCCGGCGCACCTTCATTCTTCGGACTCCGCGTTTTCATGTATACTTCCATGGGTGTATTCAGCAGATTATTGGCTTTTATAAATATCCCTAAACCGTTTTTAAAGGTTTTTTCCAGAGAAGCATCCAATTGTACAAAGCCTTTTTGCCAAAGATCATTGTCCAGAAACTGCGCTACTGTATTGATACGGTCACCCGTATACGATCCTGCGAGTTGCGCATCCAAGCCACGGTCGGCATCCTTTAAAAGCACCGAGAGGTTTCCTACATGCGCAGACTGGCCATAGAGCGGGCGGGTCTGGTCTACGCTGATCGTTGCCAGATCGCCTTTGGCATCCCTGATGCGTTTCGATTTCGGGGTGGTGATCTGTGAATGCGTATAAGTGTAGTTCGCCTTGATCCCTATGAGCCTGAAATATTTGATATAATCCACTTCCAGACCGTAATTGGTGGCATTTCCAAAGTTTCCGGGCGCATAGTAAATGTCCTGGCCCCTGTTTGCATCGCGTTGTAAGGTGTACTCAATCGGGTCCTTAATGTGTTTGTAAAACAACCCAACCATCAGTTGCTCCGCAGGCTTTGGAAAAAGCTCGTATCGCAGGTCAATGTTGTCGGCTATTGCCCTTTTCAGATCTGCATTTCCGCGTTCCTGATATTCTTCCTGCACAATGCGGTATGGAACGATTTCGAAAAAGCCGGGCCGGTTGAGCGACCTGAAATAGGAGGCCCTGAGATTTACATTTTGCAGGGTTTTGTATTTAAAATGAATGCTCGGCAACACGTCGGTGTAAACCTGCTTACCTTCCGGGCGCTCCTCCCCGATCGGGAAAAGCATCTTATAACCCTGGTCCGTTGCTTCCACCCTGACGCCGCCAAGCACTTCCAGTGTCTCCGTGCCTGCTTTAAATTGGAGATAACCCGCCTTGATCTGCTCGCTTGCATCATAGTTCAATGCGGACGCAACGGACCCTCTCGGGTTTTGTACAACCCATCCGATCTGCGTATAATCCGTAAAATCGGTTCCGAACTGGTCAAATGGGCGCGATGGGCGCAGTTGGTAATTGTTGTAAAAATTGCTTCTGGCTTTATCACGATATAGTCCGCCGGCCGACCATTCGGTCCGGACATTGCCTACGGGCCATGCGTAAGTGAAATTCAGATATCCTGACCAGTCGCGATCCGTGTTGTGTTCCCACCGCCTCGTGGCGTCTCCTACTGTCGTCCGTTTTTCAATATAATTCTCACGAATTCCCAGCAAAGGCACATTGGCATTATCGGGCACTTCATTGGTTGCCTTGGAATAAACCGCCGACCATTGCACGGCAAAACGGCCTGTGAGCTGATGCTTGCCTTGCAGTGTACTGTTCAGAATCCGCTGCCTGGTCAGCCTCGATCGGGTGTTGTAACCAAGCGTCGCATTGCCCAGCACAGGATCGTAACCGCCAATGGTCAGCTGCGTCGATTTCACATCCCGGACCTGCACATTGGTAAGGCTCATCCATGCATTGTAAAACTGGATCTTGTGTTTGTCACTGATGCGGTAATCGATCTTGGAATGCAGGCCATAGCGCGTTTGCTGCTCCGAATATTGCCGCTCGCTCATATTAGTAAGCGTTTCGCCACGAAGCGTATCCACACTTTCGGAATTAAAGAAAAGGCTGTTGCTTCCGCGGAATGTATTCTGATAGCTGCCCGCCAGCAAAATCCCCAGCTTATTGTTCAAAAAACGGTTTCCGATTGCCAGGCTGCCGAGCAGATTCGGAAGCGGAGATTTAGAAGAATAATCAACCGGAGCTTTCGTAAAATCCTGTGGCGTGGCATTATACTGGTTTCCACCCCGCTCGTAAGGCGATTTGGATTGAGTATTTTTGAAATCGTAACCCATAAAGTCACGTCTCAGAAAAAGCTCATTGTAACCCGTGGAAATGGTGCCGGAAACAGTGAAATGGTCGGGCGCATCTTTCATGACCATATTAATGGCCCCGCCTACGGCATCACCCTCCATCGATGGCGTCAATGCTTTGTACACTTCCAGTCTGTCCAGCAGATCCGACGGGAAAATGTCCAACGGCACATAACGGTATTTGTTATCCGGGCTCGGGATTTTCACCCCGTTTACCAGTGTATAATTGTAACGTTTATCCATGCCTCTCAGGATCGCATGCTGGCCGTCACCATTGCTGTTGCGCTCAATGGTAACCCCTGAAATCCGCTGGATCACATTGGCCACTGTCAGATCCGGCGAAATCTCGATCGTCTTACCGGAGACAATGTTCATTACTTGCCCTGCATTGCGTTCCAGCGACCTGGCCGACTGATCGCTTGTCCCGTCTTTCTTTCCATAAACCTCAATTTCGTGCAGCTCGTGATCGCTCGCCGTTTGCAGTAACAGGTTCAGCTGCACGACTTCATTGGCATCAATTGTAAATTCCTTCTGGGTTAAGGCATAGGAAATATGCCGGACAATGAGCCGGTAGGAACCGCTTTGCAGGTTTGGAATTATAAAAGATCCGTCCAGGCCGGAAACATCATGAAAGTCTGTTCCTTCAATCATCACCACCACGCCCAATGCGGGTTCGCCGGTTGCGGCTTCCAGTAATTTTCCTTTAACAGTTCCTGCCTGCAAGAGTGACGAGGAGAGCATTGCAAGCAACAGGGATGTGTAAATCTTTATCAGCATATATCAATTCGCATTCGACTTTTTAAATCCTGTCGGCGCGGCCAATGAAATGTCCGGCGATGACAATGCGAAGGTGATAAAAGAATGAAGAGCTGGCCAAATGCACGGCGTTACAAAAAAGCAACGCTGCCCTGACGGGCGTTACAAAAAGGAAACACAGCGCATTTAAAATACACAAAACACTGATTTTAAGGCAAGTACAAATGAATTTTCCACCATTAACATTCTGTTACCACAATGTTATCTTAATGTGAAGTCCCTAAATCGACTGAATGAAGGTTGAAATGTTGTCGCCCTGCTGGATGTTCAACTTTTTGCGCAGGCGGTGCCGCATGACGCGGAGGCTGTCCTGGGAAACGCCGAGGAGTGTTGCAATGTCGGCGGAAGTGTGGTTCATCTTCATCAATGCGAGCACGCGCAGGTCGTTGGAGGTGAGCGAGTCCGATTGCTGTTGCAAGCGGTCGAAAAATGACTGGTGCACCTGCTCGAATATCGTCCTGAATTCTTCCCAATGCTGGTCGTCGCTCAGGCCAAGGCGGATCTGTTCGGCGAGTTGCCGAATCTGCTTTTTCTGGTCGCGCTTGTCTTCTTTGCCCAGCTCGTCGAGTTTTGTTTGCAGATCTTCCAGCAGCTGGTTTTTGCGGATGACGTGCAATGTATAGCTGCTGAGTTCCTTTGTCCTGATCTCCAGTTGCTGTGTCAGGTTTTCTTCCTGTAACTTTTTGTTTTGCAAATCCACTTCCATCAGCTGGTTTCGGGCTTCAAGGAATTGCTTATGCTGTGCATGGAGTTTTTGCTCGTTCCTGAATTTGAGCCGCTGCCTGCTGATGACCAGCCCTGCAATGAGAATAACCAGCACCACCACAACACCAATAGCGACGGAGACCATCAGATCGGCTTTTCTGGCCTGTGTTAGTTGTTCAATCTCATTATCTTTTTGCTCAATGTCGTAGAGTGTTTGCAGCAGTGCGAGCTGCTTGTTGCTTTCCTGCGAATAGATTTTGGTTAAATACTCACGGCTTAATGCCAGGTAATAAAAGGCGCTGTCATTTTTGTTCAGGAAGTTGTATCCCTTTGCGATATCATTGTATGCGCCCGAAAGCTGGTAAAAATCATCCTTCCTGCGCGCCAGCTCCATCGCCTGAAAGCTGAAATGAAGCCCTTTCCGATACTGGCCCGTTTTGCGCAAAACATCACCCAGGTTATTCAGCACTTCAATCTGCGCCTGCTCATGTCCCTGCTGCCGGTTGATCTTGTAAGCCCGGTCAAAATTGGCATAAGCCGAATCATAACGTTCCTGATCTTCATAAATGCTTCCCAGGTTTTCATAGATCTTGGCGACTCCCTCCCGCATATTTTCCTGCTGATATGCTTCCAGGGCTTTGTTCTGAAAGTAAAAAGCACTGTCATAATCCTGCTTCTTTTCATATAAATGCCCTATCCGGCCGAAAATGTCCGCCCTGCCTGCCCCACTTCTCAGTTCTTTATAATGGCCAAGCGCTTCGTCGTATTGCTTTCGGGCAGTGGGAGCTTGCCTGTTCCGGTAGTAAAGCTCGCCGAGCATAGCGAGGTTTTCTGCGAGCCGTTTCTTCTCGCCTTTGGCCCGGTAAATTTTATCTGCTTTGAGCAGATATTCCAGCGATTGCGGATAGTGACCGGAGAGAAAAAGAATGCGGCCGATCTGCTGCAGGTAACCCGCCGCTGTGAGATCATTATTTTCAGCAATCGCCTGGTTATACTTTTCTTTTGTGACAACAAGCAGTGAGTCGGGCCTGGTGTATTCGCTGATGATCCTTTCACGGCTGCTTTCCGCATCTGCGAAAGGATTGCGGGATTGCGCGTGACCATACGCGGATATAAAAATAAAACAAAGGCAACACGCCCAACCTAACCAGACCTTCATTTGAGAGATTCTATTTCGGGCTTATCCATGCCTTAGTCCGGCTTTAAATTCTTGCTTGACCTTCATACAGTCGTTACAGATCGCCATCAACATTTTTTCAAAAATACAATTTGTTTTTCTGCTTGTCACAGATTTAACGATTCAATAACACCTGCTCTTCATTGAGGTCATACTGCAAGTGTAATTTGGCATCAACTAATTCAATGACGATGCCAGCTAATTGCAGAAACAAAAGATTTTTGAGCGTGTGGGGACTTTTCGTGCTTGTATTGACATGCAACAGCACCGAACGCACCAACGGGTCGACCGTGATTGACTTGCAGATGGGAAAGAACAGTTTTATGAAAAATGAAACCAGGGGACAGTTCTCAGCCATCAGCTACAACATTGCCGGTCTGCCGGCAATCATTTCCAGCGCAAAAACGCCCAGGGCTTCCAGCATTGAAGCCATTGGCAAGAAATTACAGGCTTTTGACATTGTGCATGTTCAGGAAGATTTTAATTATCATACCCAATTGTATGACGGCGATGATGTCCACAACTACCGTACCGAAACCAAAGGGGCTGTCCCGTTTGGCGATGGCCTGAACACGTTGTCGAAATTCCCTTTGAGCAATGTTGTCCGCGTGAACTGGGATGACTGCACCGGGGCCGATTGCCTGACTCCCAAGGGATTTTCCTACACCAGTATACAAGTAGCGCTGAATGTTTTCATTGATTTTTATAATGTTCATTCCAATGCTTACAATACGCAGCCTGCCGCTGCGGCACGTCGTGAAAATATCAAACAGCTTTCAAAATTTATCCGCGAACATTCGGCTGGTAATGCGGTTGTTCTGATGGGTGACTTAAACGGACGTTATGGTTTTTTCTATGACAACATTCAGATACTGACAAAGGAAAACGGCCTGCAAGATGCGTGGATCAACCATAAGAACAGCGGGAAAATGCCGGATGCATCCAAAGTAATCCCCTTAGCCAACATCCTGAACCTGAGCGACAGCAGTGAAACCATTGACAAAATATTTTTCCGCAGCAGCGAAACGTTAGAACTCCAGGCGACCAGCTATTCTTTTTTGAACAATGATTTCATTAATGAAGAAGGCCTGCCCCTATCCGACCACCATCCCGTAAGCGCACAATTCTCCTGGCAAGTCAAAACCGGTGTAAAATATGGTTCCGATCATTTGGCAAAAGCGCTATAATACGCCCTAACCATTTTATCCCAACTGTAATTTGCGGCTGTAAACTCCCGGAAAGCTTGCCTGTTCCCCTCGAACTTTCCCCTATCCGTGAGGATTTCATTGAGCTTTGTTGCCCAGGCATTTGCGTCCTGACTTGGAAGCAAAAAGCCATTTTTACCATGCTGGATGGCATCAGGAATGCCGTCCATGTCCGCTGCAAAGACCAGTGCTCCCGCCAGGGCTGCTTCAATGCACACCAACCCGAAACCTTCCATATCACCATCAATATGGATATTCGGCATAATAAATGCTTCCGACGCTTGTAATATCACTTTTTTATCCCCGGAAGGCAGGCGGCCCAGATGCCTTACGGATGTCGTGAAATCCGGATTGTTCAGTAAAGACCTGATCATTGCCGCATCGGACCCGAAGCCCAGGAAAAGCATGATCCGTTCCCGCAGCTTGCCGGGAACGAGCGATAATATGCGTTCAAAAAAGCCCGGACGGTTATCAAATGGACCGATGAGTAACACAAAAAAGCGGGGATCCAGCCTGGGAACGACTTCCCTGATAAACCAGGAGAAACCCTTGCGCTTCACCGCCCTGCCTACCGCAACCAGCAAATGCCGATCTGCGGGAATGGCGTATCGTTCCAGCACTTGCTGACTGGTTTTTGAATGCTGAATTCCCTCTCCGCGCTCTTCATCCACACCATTATTGATAACGATGATCCTACGAGGATCAATTCCCAATGCAATCGCCTGATTTGCGGTGGCCCGGCTTACTGCGATGAAAAGGTCGAACCGGTTGAATTTCGGGAGGACGCGCTTACTGTATATTTCACTTGGAAATACGACATCGAGCCCGTGCAATGTTACTGTGCGTTTCAGATGCTCGTAACCTTTGTGATGCAGGCAGCATGTTGCCAGAAGGGCATCATTGAAGTGGATAACGGTGATCCCGGGGTGCGCTTTGCAGATTCGCAGAATATTGCGCCGCAGCGTTAGGAAGAACATAAACCGGCTCCCTTTTCCTTCGTATATAAGGCGGTGGACGCGGCAGTAACGCTCCATCCCGGTAACCAGCTCGAAACTTTGCTTTTCCATTCCGCCAACCGCTGGGGGGAATTTGTGGCTGACAAACAGAATTTCCATAGTCAGGAGTAGAGGCGCTTTTTGTATATAAAAAACGAATAGAAAATGGCCCCTACCAGGATCCAGAACAGCTGACGAGCCCTGCGCAAAGCCGAAACGGACAGCCAAAGCGGAATACTGCTGATTCCCAATAGTGACAACATGATCTTATTACCAAATTCTTCTACCCCCACCTGCCCAGGCACAAAAGCACCGGCTGCTTTGACCAAGATAACGCCCATATCCAGCAAAAGGCTGTCGGCGATCGTGACATTGTAGCCGAAGAGCTTTAACACAATATAAAATTCCAGCGAACCGACTACCCAATGCAGCGTGAACAGGACAAATGCAAATGCGAGTTGCCTGGGATATGAATGATAAAAATCAGCCAGCTCTGCGCGTAGGTTGGCGAGCCGGGATTTTATGCGTGCCAACTTTGGATTTTTGTCAGCATTTAAATTAAAACCATAAATTTTATACAAAATAAAAACCAGCAGCAGGCAGATGATAAGCACCAGCAGGACAGATTTATATGGTAACCACGCGGCCATCGGTAATGGGTTTTTAAGCGAGAACCATACTAATGCTAAAATCAGAAGGCATATCTGGCTTGCAACCATCAACAACCGGGAAATGACTACGGATGTTAAAACTTTGGTTTCGCTCACCGGGTAAGGCCTTAGTAGCACAATTTTGAGCATATCGCCTCCCGCAAAGCTTGCAGGGTTGAACAGGCCGACGGTTTCACAAACGTGCCGGATCATGAAAAGATCGGTTTTCGGGATGGATCCTTTCGCGTTGCCGAGGCAATACCACCAGCCCAATGTCCCCAGCGCATAAGCCACTGAGGTGCTGAGTAAGACCCAGCCAAAACCCGCTCCCACTTTCGCCAGAGCTGCCTGCACCTGATGCGGGTCGATGACTTTCAGATATTGCCAGAGCAACACCAGCATACTCACCAGAAGCAACGCTTTAAGGACTCTTATGAGAAGCGGATGTAATTTCAAACTTTCAGGTTTTTCGTAAATGAGGTTGCCAGCTCATGCAGGTCATCAAAATAGGTCTTAGCCAGTGTTGTCCAGTTGAACGCTTTGCTATGATCTACCGCATTAGCAGACATATGCTGCTGCAATGTTGGGTTTTGAATGACCCGACGGATTTTTTCTGCATATGCATGGGCATCAGCCGGGTCGCATTTGAAACCGTTTACGCCATCTTCGACTATATCTTTACTGCCACCGCCGTCGGCGATAACGGGCACCAAACCCGACGCCATCGCTTCCAGCACGACATTACCAAATGTTTCGGATATGGACGGAAAGATAAAAACAGAGGCCGATGCGTAAAGCACCGCTAATGCGTCATGGTCCTGTTTTCCGACGAAAATCGCGTCCGGCATTTTTCGCATGCAATCTTTTGCCGCCGTACCATCTCCTGCAATGATCCAATTGCAGGCAAAGCCCTGGGCTTTCAAAACCGCATAGACAGCAATCAATGTTTCCAGATTTTTTTCCCAAACCAGCCGGCTCGCAAACAGGATCGTAGGAAGCGAATTGTTGGTCAGCCGTTCTAAATACCGCGGATCTTTTTTGTGCGGTGAAAATAGCGCCGTATCAATGCCACGCTGCCAGATCCTGAGATTCATGGCAGACATTCCGGTGGATACCAGCTCATCGGCCAGGCTTACAGACGGGATATACACCCGGTCACAGGCGTCGTAAAACCTGTTCTGGATTGTGGTAAGCCGATCTGCCACGGGTTTGACCAAAAATGGAACATAACTGAAATAGTAAGCCATGTAGCTCGGGAAGTGCGTGTGATAAATGCTGATGACAGGCAGTTGCCGCTCTTTGGCGTATGCCAGTGCAAAATGTCCCAGGATCGACGGCGTGGCAATGTGTACCACGTCCGGGTTGAAGTTTTCCAGCTGTATTGTGATTTCGTCAGCCGTCAAGGACGGGATGGCCAGCTTGTATTTGGGGTTCAGCGGGATGCTGAATGAGCGCGTTTTAATGCACTCGAACTGGTTGATCCGGTCCGGCCCGCTCCCGCATACGAACAAAAAATCGAAGCGACTGGCATCAATCCTGTCCAGCAGCTGGAACATAGTCCGCGACGCGCCATCGAAGTCGGGAATCAGGATTTCTGCAAAAAATACAACTTTAATTTTTTTCATGGGCGCTTCAAAGCAACGAAAATAACCCATCCGCAGCGCCCGAATATGACCCTAATGTTAAATATGAAATCGTGCAAAAAGCCAGCGCATTGAGGTGCCTGGTCAGAACTCCTTTTCTCCAAATTCACTGGCTGGCAGCTTGCCTTTTTTGGAGGTTTGGTTGAGGTTGTAGCTCAGGTTTAAAAGAAAGATATCTGTCTCCTGAATGTAGTTGGTTGTTGTGAAAAAATCTTTCCCAAATGTGGTGATCCGTTGCCGGTTAGAGCCCAGGAGGCCAAGATCGACATTCTGCCATTGTAATGTTGCGGCCAGCTTGCCTTTCAGGAAGGTTTTTCTGGCGGATAAGTAGGGCAATGTCCGATGTGCTGCCTGCTTCAAGTCCCAAGGACGTTGCCAGGCCAGCATTGGTGTAAATGCGGTTGAGGATCGTATCATTATAGACACTGTTGACCCTATTAACCACATTCTTGATACGCTGATTATATGATTACATCACCCGTTTGCAGGTCCGTTTTTGTGTTATTATAAACGATATCGGCACGCCTCGACTGGGAACGAAACCCTGTATAAAAACCTACCGAAAATGCATCGCTCGAACGAGGCGTAAATGATACTGAGCCCCTCGCGGTGTAATTGTAGCGGATAAAACTCCGCTCCCCATCCGATGGAAACGAGGTGAATACCTGGCCGATTGTTGTATTTACATCGCCGGTTCGCTGCCCTGCGATATCGTTCCGGAGATAATTCCCGCTCAAACTGACATCCCATTTTTCGGAACGCGCATTGAATGTTACATCGCCGCCAAAACGGAGCGGATTGTGCAGGTTATCATAACGGTAAATGGCCGGAAGGCCTGCCTGCACATTGGCCGAAAACGATCTGCTTCCCGCCAGTGCCGCTTTTGTCGTGATATTGATGATCCCCGATTTGCCGTCCGGATCAAAACGTGCCGAGGGGGATGTGATCACTTCAACATTTTCAATGGTGTTGGCCGGAATCTGGTTCAGGATCGTTGCCGCGTCCGTTTGCACGGGTTTGCCATTAATCAATACCAAAAATCCGGACGAACCCCGCAACGTAATGTCCCCTTCGCTGCTGACTGTAACGGAAGGCGTATTTTTTAACACATCAATGGCCGTTCCGCCCTGGCTATTCAGGAATTTATCGGCCCGGTACACCTGTCGGTCCACTTTATTTTCGAGCAACTGGCGGTCGGCCGTGACATTCAATTCCTGTAATGTCCGGGGATCTGCGTCCATGAGAATCTGGCCCAGTTCAATGGTGTTTTGAGCTGCCAAAACGGGCACGGGAACCGTAGCCTTGCTGTATCCAATGTATTGCGTCTGGATATAGTATGAGCCTGATGTAACATTTTCGAACTTAAAAGCGCCATTTTCAGAGGTTAGTAATCCGGTTACCAATGTCGAGTCCGGGCTTTTGAAAAGTGCCACTGAGCAATATGCCAATGGTTGTTTGGTCTGCCGGTCGGCTACGCTGCCGGAGATGGTTTGCGCCTGTATACAGGCAATCGAAGTGAGTAAAATCAGTAAGGTAAAAGCAAAAATTTTCATGGTGAGTTAAAGGCACGTCCGTTGTTTTGCGGACGGGCAAAATTAACTCTACACCGGCGGTAGACTTTGTACATTCGCGCCGATTTCTGGTATATTCAAGAAATACCCTTCATTCTCTTGATCCTGAAAAGCTCACTCCCGTTCAGCTTATTTTTAATCGGCACTTCCATGATTGAAGAAATCTTTGCGCTAATCTAATATACCCGTCTCATTCTGATCTGGCTGGAAGAACTGATAACCAGCGGCACCTTTTCCACCTTCACCGAACTGTTGTCAAGGCCAAACCACTGCGCTTCTGAATTGGTAATGCTCTTGATGGCGAAATAAAACTTCATAACAAACTCCTCATGCCATGGAAGATCATTTTCAACAGACAAGTAACGTTCAAGAACCACAAAACGGAAGTCACCCGTAACATTCTGGCGGTTGAGTGACTCATACCGGCTGGTAATGTCGACCTCGTTATTGCGCACCATATCTTGCACCACATTGCGCAAGAACATATTAATGCGCTGCTCGACCCGAAAACCCAGAATAAAATTGATTTTGATCACATCATCCTCGGCCCTTACATTAACGTGGTAATCCATGGTGTACGGTTCGTCGGTCGTCTCCACGTGCACAAACCAATAGATATCCGCCCGTTTAGGCCGCTTTTGAAATATTGAATAAATGATTTTGTTTTCGATCTGGTCGTCCGCAGCCGCATTGGACATAAACACCAGATGCGTGGCATACTTGGGGACACTGATATCATTGCTAAGCTCTTTGAGCGCAGGGATATATTTGTCCAGATCCACGAATTCGGTCAGTCTGAGTTTAATCACATTCGCCCGCAGCCACATGGCCATCAGGTCTGCGATGACGATTGCCAATACCAGCGAAACCCAGCCGCCATGCGGGAACTTCAAAAGGTTGGCAGCAAGGAACGAGCCTTCGATAGCCAGGTAGACAACCATGAATGCTCCTACCCAGAGCTTTGCTATTTTATGTACAAAAAGATAGTACGAAAATAGCAAAGTAGTCATGATCATGGTGAGCGTAATGGCAAGCCCATATGCCGCTTCCATTTGCGATGATTCTTTGAAATACAATACAATACCAATGCATCCCGCCCACAAAAGCCAGTTTACACTCGGCACATAAAGCTGTCCTTTCTGATCACTTGGATAAATCAGGCGGACTTTGGGCCATAGATTTAGCCGGATGGCTTCCGAAACCAAGGTGAACGAGCCGCTGATGAGCGCCTGGCTGGCTATAATGGTGGCCATCGTAGCGACGCAAATCCCTGGCAACAACCACCAGTCGGGCATGATTTCATAAAATGGCTTTCTTCCATTCAATGTCTCTCCTACGTGCATCGCCAGCCACGCACCTTGCCCGAAATAGTTGATAACCAGGCAAGTTTTAACGTAAATCCAGCTGATCCTGATGTTGCCCCGGCCACAATGCCCGAGATCAGAATATAAGGCTTCGGCGCCGGTCGTACAAAGGAAAACGGACCCCAACAGCCAGAAACCTCCCGGATGGTTCGCCAAAAGCTGATAAGCATAATAAGGGTTGAATGCTTTGAAGATTTCGGGGTGGTAAAGCACTTGCGAAAGCCCGAGGACGAGCAGCATTAAAAACCAGACAAGCATCACCGGCCCAAATGCCCGCCCTACAATTGTGGTCCCAAAAACCTGAATGATGAACAACAATGTGAGAATCCCGATGACAATCGGAATCGTCTGAATATGCGGATACAGAATGCGAAGACCTTCCACGGCCGACGAAACCGAGATGGGCGGCGTGATAATCCCATCTGCCAGCAAAGTACTGGCCCCGATTATGGCTGGAATAGTGAGCCATTTTGCATTTTTTCGTACCAGAGCGTAAAGGGCTAATATACCGCCTTCACCATTGTTATCGGCCCGCAGGATCAGAATTACATACTTTACAGTGGTTTGCAATGTCAATGTCCAGAAAATGCAGGACACCGAGCCGTAAACAACATCCAATGCAATGGCCTCACCCCCGATAATGGCCTGCATTGCATACAATGGGGAGGTTCCGATATCTCCAAAAATAATCCCTAACGCGACTAACAGACCTGCCGCAGATGCCTTGTCACTATGTTTTAAACTCATTCTTGTTGTTAATTACTGCAATCACACAGACCTCGCCTTTATCAGGGCATATAAATTTGACAATATTAGGATATTTCGCATTCATCATGCTTTGCAGGATTACGATTCTTCGAAAAATTTTTAGTACAATCGATTCCACCAGGCAACCATTTGTGCTTCGCCGGATGCGCTAGATTGCCGCTGAGTGCGAGTCTGCCGGTTACGGGGGAGCAGCAAGCATTTTGAAATTTACCGTATTTTATTTATCTAGTGAATGTGAATTTCAATCATCCGCTTTTTGATGCTCCCCGCCTTGTCATGTCCGGCAAGCGTATTGGCTATTCCTTGATCTGCAGCGCTTGCGTGTACTTCGCAATCACTTTAACCTCTTGTCAAGGCAAAAAAGCGAACCCAGCGGTCAGAGTCCGCATTGTGGAATCCGATAGCGGTTACGTGTTTTTACGGAATGGCAAAGCATTTGAGATCAACGGCGCAAGCGGAACTTCAAACTTCCGTACGCTGCATGAAGCGGGTGGAAATTGTCTTCGTATCTGGGACACAGTTCATCTGCAGCAGACCCTGGACAGTGCGTACGCGAACGACATTGCCGTGATAGCGGGCCTTCCCATGCAAAACGGTGATCAAACCAAGCTGTATAATAACCCGGCTAAAGTTGCGGAGCAACTCGCTAAATTTCAATCGGTTATCAGCAGGCATAAGGATCACCCGGCACTCTTGATGTGGTGCCTTGGCAACGAGCTGGACTTCCCCTACGGCCCTTCATACAACCACTACTATGATGCCTTCAATGCGATTACGGATATGATCCGACGCATTGACCCGCATCATCCGGTCACCACCACGGTTCTGAATTTCAATAAAAAATACATTGCGAATATCCAGCTCCGCTGCGACATCGATCTCATTTCATTTAATATTTTCAATGATCTCCGCTTGCTGAGGAGGGATTTAAAACGATTTTCCTGGTTCTGGAATGGCCCTTATATGTTGCTGGAATGGGGAACCGATGGCCCCTGGACCGGAACCGAAAGCACGGCCTGGGGCGCATTTATTGAAAATCCAAGCAAAAAGAAGGCTGACGTTATCCAGCACCGTTATCAGGAAGCCATGCCGCGGGAAGACCCTCGCTTGCTGGGCAACTTTGTCTTTTTTTGGGGAAGCAAACAGGAAGCGACGCATATGTGGTTCAGCCTGTTTGACGAAGGGGGCAGGAAGTCCGAGCCGGTTGCTACTATGGAATACTTGTGGAAAAAGACCCGCCCGGATGAGCATTATCCCGAGGTGCGTTATATGCTGCTCAACAAAAAAGGCGCTGGTGACGATATTTTGCTAAATCCGGGACAAATGATGATCCCGGAACTGGCTGTTGACAAGAAAGATAGCATAGCCTCTGTCCATTGGGAGATTTTCAGGGAAGATTGGTATAAAAAGAATGGCCAAAACAGCACGCGAAAGCTTACTCCGCTCGATATGAAGGTGGAGCCAGGCGGGAAGCTTACCACTCAGTTTAAGTCACCTGCCGAAGAAGGACCTTACCGCATTTTTGCTAAAATATATGACTACAACGGAAACTTTGCTACCTGTAACACACCCTTTTACGTCGTAAGCGACCGATGAAGCGCATATTAATCACACCTCCAACGAAGCGAGAGCTGTTCACTCTTTGGGTGATGATCCTCATAGGATGCGTCGCAATCATCTTTTTCCTTTATAATGTGCTGGACCCCTCGGTGCGCGGCTACGCGCCACTTTACTGGATGCTGATAGTCACATTCGTGTTCACGTGCCTGAAACTGCTTTACGAATGGTATCATTATCTTTTTATTACTGTTCCGGAAACGCCACCGCTCACCAGAAACTTCAGGGTCGACATATTCACAACATTCTGTACCGGAGAGCCTTACGAGATGATCGTTGAAACGCTCAAAGCAGTCAAAGCGATTACCTACCCCCATGAAACTTACCTATGTGATGAAGCAAATGATCCTTTTTTGAAAGAGGCCTGCCAGCAGCTCGGCGCGCATCATATCACGAGGGTGGACAAAACAGATGCAAAAGCGGGGAACATAAACAATGCTTTGAAACGATCGTCGGGTGAGCTATGTGTTGTTCTGGATCCCGACCACGTCCCTACTCCTGATTTTCTTGACCCTATAATCCCGCATTTTGCAAATCCGGAAATCGGATATGTGCAGATTGTACAGGCTTATAAAAACGGCGACGAAAGCCTCGTTGCCAAAGGTGCAGCCCAGCAGACCTACCAGTTTTACGGTCCCATCATGATGACCATGAATAAATATGGAACCGTGCTGGCTATCGGCGCTAACTGTACATTCCGACGCACCGCATTGGATTCCATTGGCGGGCATGCGGCCGGGCTTGCCGAGGATCTGCACACCTCCATGCAGCTGCACGCGAAAGGATGGAAGTCGGTATATGTGCCTGCGATTGTGGCACGCGGGCTTGTCCCGTCAACACTTTCTGCATATTACAAGCAGCAGTTGAAATGGTCAAGAGGGGTTTTCGATTTACTGGTTACGGCTTATCCGAAATTGTTCAGCCAGTTTACCTGGCGGCAAAAGCTGCACTATGCCCTGCTTCCCATGCATTATATGTCGGGCATCATTTACCTGATCAACTTCTTGATTCCCATAATTGCACTTTGTTTTGGGGCCAGCCCCATGCATATGGATATTTCAGAATTTGGCCTGGCCGTTTTTCCGCTGATCGCATCCATTGTGCTCATCAGGCATTTTGTCCAGTGGTGGGTGATGGAAGACGAAGAGCGCGGGTTCCACATGGTCGGGGGATTGCTGCTGATCGGCACGTGGTGGATTTTTATCCTTGGTCTGGTTTATACTATTATAGGAAAAAAAGTACCCTATGTTCCGACGCCCAAGGATGGAAATGAAGCCAACAACTGGCCGCTGAACATTCCTAACCTTATTGTATTAGCGACCTCAGCCTTTGCAATAAGTTACGGATTACTCACCGACTGGAACCCTTACAACCTGGTTATGGCGGGTTTTGCCGGACTGAACTGTCTTTTTATGTGCTTCACCATTGCAGCAAGCCAGCAGCAGCAGTTTCGCGTCTTGCGCGCACACTACCCTTGGCTGAATGCACTTATGGGGCGAGTAAAAATAATAAAAGGAGTATTGTGGATTTTAAGACACCAGCTTTATACCGGCCTGCGCAGCACTGCTATGCTGGTAACGCTCCTGCTACTCGGTGTCTGGATTTATAACGCGAAGTTTAAGTTTCTGGAAAATGAATCCGGGTATGACAGAAATGAAAGGCACGGAATGCGCAGGCAGATTAGCCCTGGACTTAGTTCGGTAACATTGGAAACACCGCATCAGAAAGTGGCAAGCCATGATCTGACTTCTCCCTTTCATTCCAGCGCTATGGGTTCATTTAAAGGGACACGTGGCATAAATTACCTGAAAGGCTCCGATTGGAAAAATGAATATCATGCATTTACCAAAAAAGAGCTCACTACGGATTTTGAAGAAATGAAAAAGATTGGGATTAACACTGTAAAATTTTATGGACCAACCTTTTACGATCACAACATCCTCAGCGTTGCGGGCCAGCAGGGAATTGATCTTCACTACGGGTTCTGGATACCGGACGGCCTTGATTTCCGAAAAGACCAACCAATCCTGGAATCGCTTTCACAAAAAATATTGCGGACCGTTCGCAGGAACAAAACAAATCCGACCATTATTTCATGGAACATTGGAAATGATGTTTTCCAGAATCTGAGCCTTTATTACCGGCACTCAGATCTTGTCTATCAACAAGGCGCTTATCTGGTTTGGCTTAAAAAGCTTGTCTTGCAAATGAAGAAAGCGGATCCCAGACGCCCGATCACACTGGATATTCAGGTTTCTGAATTAATGCCTGGGCTCGTTGCCAGGGTAAGCGGTGCCGTTCCAGACATTGCATCCTACGGACTGGTTTTTAATCAACATTCATATCCCTACGCAATCCCTAAAAACTTTCCGCATTTCGTCAGTTATACCGAATTTGATGTCTATAACAGCCATGCAGGAGATTTAGCCGGTGTTTTTATTTCAAACTGGCAGGATGTTCACAGCCACGAAAAGGTCAGTTTTGATGGTGTCAAAGACGAGACCGGGCGCCGAAAAAATTCGTTTCTGCAACTTGCCGCCGCATGGAACAACGGGGCAGCACCATTGGAACTACCCAAAATAAAAATATTAAGACCTGCCGCCGCAACAGTTGCCGGCTTGTTTCTTGATTATCATGCGGTTATCAAGAAAGATGAAAATTGGTCGCTGGCCAGGAAAATGAATACCAATCTAAAATTTGAATGGAAGCTCGTGCAAATGGACGATATGTACCACCTCATATCCTCCAGGAACGTAGGCACTGGCCCAACCCTGAGCCTGCAAATTCCCAATGATCCCGAAACCTACAAACTTTACCTGTTTGTCCTACGTGGCAACAAGATAGTAGAAGTCATTCAATCCAGGCTTAACACACCGCTCGCGAGGCGGTAATTTTTAACTTTCAAAACTCACAAATATGAAACAATCGTCATTATCCATAAGGCCCTTTATAGGGAGCAGGGACTTTGAAATATCCCGAAATTTCTATCGCGATATGGGCTTCGAAGAAGTGGTGATCTCACCGGATATGTCTCTTTTCAAAACAGACAATGTTGGCTTTTACCTGCAGGACGCGTTTGTCCGGGATTGGATCGACAACACAATGATATTCATGGAAGTAAAAAATGTGCAAAGCACGTGGGACGAGCTTGTTGCACTCGATCTTCCGGCGAAATACAGCGGCGTGCGGCTCACACCTATTCGTGTCGAGCATTGGGGCCGCGAGTGTTTTGTCCACGATCCGTCCGGAGTGTTATGGCATTTCGGGGAGTTCTTTGATAAAAAATAGCGGTGAATGCGCATTAATGATCCTGAGCCAGGACTTGTGCTTGCGGTTTGGGCAAACTGCTGTCATCCTCCGTTTTGAGAAAAGTAAACAGGATATCGTAGAGGTCACCCGGAACATAAGGCTTCGCGAGATATCCGGAAAATCCGTTGGACAATGCTTTGTCACGCTCATCTGTAAACGCAGAGGCTGTCAGGGCGATTATGGGTGTAGTGGAGCCTTGTGCACGGATGAGCTGGGTAGCTTCAAAACCATTCATTACGGGCATTTTAAGATCCATTAACACCAAATCATAATGTTGGTTGTTGAACCGCTCAACCGCTTCACAACCATTTTGGGCCTTATCGTATTGCAAGCCGATCTTTTTGAGCAGATTGGTGGCAAACAGTAAATTAACTGCATTGTCATCCACGACCAGAATCCGGGCATCGGGAATAGCGACCGTTACGCGCGCCGGCTTCTCCACCACCAGTTGCTGGTTAGAATAGTCGAATTCAATGTCAAAGGAAAAACACGACCCTAGCCCCTCCTCACTTTCTAATTTAATTTCACTGCCGAAAAGCCGTAAAAGCTCCCTCGTTATCGCCAGCCCGATCCCCGTTCCGCGGTTACCCCGCTTTGCTTCACTGCTACTTTGGACAAATATTTCAAAAATGGAAGACTGATCTTCCGACGGAATACCGACTCCCGAATCGCTGATCTCGAAGTGCAAGGATATCCGGGTTTCATCCCTTTTTTGCTCCTTCACCGCCAGTTTTACAAATCCTTTTTCCGTGAATTTGACCGCATTATGAATCAGGTTGGTAAAAACCTGGTTAAGACGGACCTGGTCGCCGGTCAGCTGCGCAGGCAATGCTGGATCAATGTCAAAGATCAAATTCAACCCCTTCTCCTGGGCCCGGGGTATGAATGTCTTTTCAAGATTTTTAAGCAAAATATACAGGTCGAAGGGCTCCCTGGCGAGCTTGACATGATTGGAATTTATCTTATTGAAATCAAGAACATCATTGACGACGGCCATCAGGTGATCGGACGAAAACTTCAACGTACCGACCAATTCTCTCTGAAAATCCGTTCGCAAATCTTCCTGCAACATCAAGTGGATAACGCCTACAATCCCATTCAGCGGGGTCCTGATCTCGTGGCTCATAGTTGACAAGAAATCGGATTTGGCTTGCATTGCCTCTCTGGCGAGCTGGTTTTGCTTTTCGAGCTCCTTATTTTGTCTTTGTAAGCTGTTGAAATAAATAAACTCCCTATACTGCTTGTTATAGCGCATTTGCAATACCAATGGAAACACACTTTGGCCCAGAAAATAGAAAAAGCCGCCCTCTTTCAGAAAGTGAACCAGCACATCCGCTCCTTTGATATAGAGCGCTAATGAGAAAAAAAGAATGGTGGCAACCGAGCTGATGAGGGCATAGCTGAACTTCCAGTGCAAAACCCAAATCGAGAATATCAGCTGCAACGTCAGGTTGATACTCAGGTCGTAATAATATAGAGTCTGAAAACGGGCGAGGATAAACGAATGAAAAATAATCAGCAGGATCCGGCTGTAAAAGGAAGCATGCTGACTATTTATTTTCCCTCTGAAATGCAGGAAAATGATCCCTGCTACCAAGCCGCTGCAAGCCAGTTGTATCAGAAAAATAGACCGGTAATTGGGATTGCCATTCAGGTAGTAAAGAATGGACGTGGATGGATAGCAAACCAAAAAAGTCAAACAAAATATCCTGTTACCCCACAATGCCCTGGCCTCGAATGCCTCGTTCCAGAGGTTCGTTAAGCCATGCGGATCGCCCTTTATCGCATTCTGAAAGATAGTTGCAGCCACTGTTTGTAAAACTAGATCTAAAACTTTGCAAAGTAGTTATTTGCAATTCATATTCCGCTTTGTAAGCACCGGAACCGCAAATAAATATTGCCCGCATCCTGACCTTTACGCTTTACATTGGTGCGACACCGCTGCTGGCGGCTTCTTTAAGGAATCACATTAAACTATGATTCCTTCGATGGAGCGTAGTAAAGCAATATCGCACCGCTGGCAAATGTCTGGGTTTTTGTCAATTTTAAAATAACCCCGTCGGACAGTTCTTCAAAAAGAAGCAGCCCTTTTCGTGCGACAACCGGGTGGACCATCAGCTGGAATTCGTCTACGAGGCCTAGGTTCAGCAAGCCGATGATCAGGCTGCGGCTGCCAACCAGAATATCGCGGCCGTCTTCCTCCCGGAGCGCCAGCGCTTCGGTTTCCAGATCGCGGGCAGCGACTTTTGCGCTTTTCCAATCCACATGCTGCAATGTTCTGGAAAATACAACTTTGGGGATCGCATCCATTTGCACTGCAAAATCATCCATCGATTTTTCCCCGCTCGGATGTTCTGCCAGGTCCTTCCAGAATTCCATCAGCAGATAAGTTTTCCGGCCGTACAATGCAACACCGGCGCTTTTCAGAAGCTCTCCATAATGATCGTGCACTGCTTCATCCGGGGAAACCGCCGTATGGTCGCAAAAACCATCCAGCGTCATATTGATAGCGGCGATTATCTTTCTCATACGTAAGTAGATTTGGTTAGTAAAGATTGAACAGCAGCAAAATTACCAAACCAAAGCTCCTGTAACTGTGGTCATTTCAAACATATTGAGGGGGTATTTGAGACAAATTTACTTCACCTGTATTTTTGACCAGTAGGGCTTTGATTCGCTATTATTTACAAACAGGCCATGTGCATCGTAGCTGCCGGCGGGAAGATTTGCTGGAATTGTGTATTTGCCGACACCAATTTTCAACCCTGCTATCGACCAGGTAAAGATGATGAGTTCAGGATCAAGCTCCACGATTTTTTCACCGGATATGAGACGTAAACGAGGAAGCATATCGACAGTGATCTGAGAATCGAAATAGCCATATGTGACGGGCGAGGCTTTGACGAAGAAAGACTCGCCCCTACCCACAGATACAGGGTCCAGACTGCGCATGGTAGCAAGATAAATATTGCCTTTCCAGATGGATTCGATGGCGTTGGTTTCATGGAAAGACACATGATAGCTGGCATTTCCTATGAGCCTTTCTGCTTCATAAAATGACAGCAAATATGATCCTTCGGGCAGACTGGAAGGGATGTTATCAACAGATAAAAAATTACCATCCACGATCCGCGCCGCCGCGGTTAGCGGCTTATCCAGAAAATCATTGGAAAACCGCACAGAATATTGCTGTCCGGGCACAAAGTTGTCACCATACACTTTGATCGTATCCTTATAAAGGACTTGGTATTTGTAACTCGTGCTTGGGTAAACCACAGCTTTTCCCTTGATAAACTTCACGCCCTCGAAGACCACTGGTTTTTGTCCTTGAAGCATGATCTCAACATTCGTTAAATCTCCTGTTATCAAATCCTTGCTCAAATTATCGTACAGCATTCCGGCCTGATCATTAAAGCTCGTTGTTATGGTCTGCCTGGTTTTTGTATTAAATATTTTAACCAAAGCACCAGGTTTGCCCGGAGCCGAAGGGATGCTGCCCACGTTTTTAAGATAGCGTAAGTTAAACTTTATATAGGACGGATAAACCTGGACCTCCTTATCCAGGAGCTCTATTTGGGGCGCTCCTGAAAACCTGAAATAAACTTGAATGGATAATCTTCTATTGCCTGCTTTGCGTCGTAGCTGAAATACCAGAGGTCCCGTCCCCTGATAGGCATAAAGAATCACATTCTCTGAACTTAACTTACCCAAACTGTCCTCCAAAGCAATGCTCGATTTCAGCTCCAAACGAACTTCGGCCTTCTTATTACCATACCCATCTGGCAAATCTACCAGATAACTGTTAGTAGCCGTATCAAAACTTATGGTCTTGGCTCCCACAACATCGAAGTCTTTCAGGAATTCGGCTGCGGTCAATGCTCCCGTTGGCTCGGGCTCGGGCACCGGCGGATTCTCCACAAGGTCGCTGCCCTTTTTGCAGCCTGACAGAAAGGTGATTAATACAAAAAGAAGGTAAAATGTTTGCTTCATTCGGAAGGGATCGCTGCTAGTAACAAAGTAATCCTAAGTAACTTATTTTATACTTTAAATACAATTAATTAAGGGTTTTGTATTTAAAATTGATAAATTAAAGCGTCCGACTTCCAATTAACATTGCACGCTTTCCCTTATGACTTCCCTGATTGAGAAATTTATTGATCAAGCCAGTTACATTGCCATTTTTCTTCTCATGCTCCTGGAAAATGTTTTCCCGCCTTTGCCGTCGGAAATTATCTTGTCTATCAGCGGTATAACCGCAGCTCAGGGTGAAATGAATCCGTTCTTTGCCGTTCTTTCCGCTACATCAGGCTCCCTGGCGGGAGCGGGGTTCTGGTATTGGGTTGGGAATAAAGTGGGGCATGACCGTTTGGAAAAGTGGGTTACCCGAAATGGCATGTGGATCGGTCTTTCGGACGATTCGTATCAAAAAGCGCTTCGGTTCTTCGACAGGCACTCTACTGCGGCTGTTTTTTGGGGAAGAATGGTGCCGACGTTTCGAACCTTCATTTCCATTCCGGCAGGGCTCGTCAAAATGAAACTTACAAAGTTCCTGATCTACACCTTCATCGGCACGCTCACCTGGTCGTCGCTCGTCTTTTTCATAGCCTATTATTTTGGCAATAAATACCAAAGCGCTTTTGATACGGTCGGGAAAGTTTTCAATATCATCTTTGCCGGACTGCTGCTGTTTTATGTCGTAAAAGTTATCCGGAGCTGGGTTCAGAAGAGGCGCAAGTGAACCTATCCCAGGTATCGGGAAATAATTGCCATGAACTGATCAATTTTCGAAATACATCCAATCTACATGGAAGAGCGGGCCTTTTTTATTTTCATTTTTAAAAACAAAAAACAGATCGTGAATGCCACCAGACGCTTTAACGGGCATTTCTAACTCCTTCCAATCCGTTTTCGGATCAGCGACTTTTCCTTCCGGCACTGTTAAGCTGCCCAGCAGCAAACCATCTTTCGAGCCTTGCCGCATTTCAATTGTGCCGCCAATGCCTTGTTCCAGAATGCGGAACCGGATTGCTTTAATGTGATTAAGGTCAATGGCGCTGAAACGGGTGTACTTACCGTGCGTAATGTGCGAGATGTAAGAAATGTACCCCGTGTTCTTGGTGGCAATCACCACATTCACATTGCCTTCATGGTAATCTTCCAGCTGAATCAGCGGGTTTTTGAGCACAATGTGGCTGGCGGTTTTCAGCGATTCGATCCCGTTGGCGCCTTTGTCCGCATATGAGGCCTGTAAAACGTAAGCGCCTTCACTTCCTTTTCCGATATGCTCCGTAAGCTTCATGTTATTCGAAAGGGGCGTTTTTTGAGATTCCTGCCCTATTGATAAAATATAGCCAGCAATTTCCTTCGCATTGGCTTCGGATAAATCCGCGTGCGGCGGCATCGGGTATGATCCCCAGTTACCGCTTCCGCCGGTAATGATCTTGCGGGCGAGAAGCGCATCGGCACCTTCCTTATCAGCGTATCTTTTAGCGATTTCCTTTAATGCTGGCCCGATTGATTTGGTTTCCGGTGTGTGACAGGCCTTACAGTCTAGCGAAGCGTACAATTTAGCGGTGCTCGCGTAACGGAGATCGGTTTCTCCGTCGGATGTCAGGGCACCGGCGAGGTCTTTTCCGTAGGGCAGGTAATTAAAGCTTACTTTAACACGCTGCTGATCAACATTCCCGTCTTCCTTATCGCTCACTTTTACCTGGTAGTCAAATGCTGAATTATCCCAATAAAAGCTGCGGTTTGCCTTTGTCGCTATCGTTACGTCAGGCGGCGTATTGCCTACTTTGACCTGGGTGGTTGCTGTTCCTTTGCCGCCATTCTGGTCGGACACGGTTAATACCACATTGTAAGTTCCGGGCTTACTGAATGTGTGCCTCAGTTCTTTTGACGCAACAGTTTTGTTGCCGATTTTCCAGGCATAGGAAAGCTTGTCGCCAGCGTCAAAATCTTTCGAATCATTGGCCGACAGCGCAACAGTAAGCGGGGCCGCTCCTATGGTCCTGTCGATTTTCAAAGAAGCAACCGGATTGCGGTTACCTTCCGAATATTCAACCCGGATGATACCTGAATCGGTGTTTCTTGCAAACCAGTTGGTACCATATGCGAGCAGGTAAACGGCGCCGTCCGGAGCGATTTGCATGTCCATGGGCGCCACCACTTTCAGTTGAGGCAGGAAAGGCTCCATACTTACATAATTTCCCTCCTGATCCATTGTGACAGCCATTATCCATTTCCTGATCCAATCGTAGATAAATAGCTTCCCGCTGTAATAATCGGGCAATTTGTAAGGAGCATTGGGGTAAAGATCACTGTAATACACCGGCCCGGCCATGGCGCTTGCTCCTCCTTTTTCCACCAACGGCCACTTTTTGGAAGGACCTTTACCGTACCAGATGAATGCAGGCTGTGCGGCTGGCAGCTCTTTCACTCCTGTATTATTCGGCGAATCATTGATCGGGCGTTTCGGATCTTTTCCGGGGCCTTCTTTTTTTGTTTCAAAATCATAGTCCGGGAAAACCTCGTTATCACCCAGGAAATAGGGATATCCGAAAAAGCCCGGCTTGCGTGCCTGATTGATCTCGTCGTAGCTCAGCTTCCCTTCACTGGCCGGCACTTCGGTGTCCGGGCCCACATCTCCCCAATATACATACTTGGTTTTAGGGTCCACCGACATTCTGAATGGATTTCTTACCCCCATTGCAAAAATTTCGGGCTTGCCGAGTGAACCGTCTTTCGGAAACAGATTGCCGTCAGGAATACTGTAAGTTCCATCTGCTTCCGGCTTGATGCGCAATATTTTTCCACGAAAATCATTGCTGTTAGCCGTCGATGCCTGATCGTCCGCCAGTTCTCTTCCCGGCCTTTCATCGATCGGGTTATGCCCTTCTATTTCTTCTGCATTGGTATTATCCCCTATTGACAAATACAAAAGCCCCGAAGCGTCGAATGTGAGATAACCGGCTGAATGACAGCAATACTGCCGCTGGGTCGGCACTTCCAGCAGCACCTTTTTAGATTCCTGTATCAACTTACGGTCCTTCAGTTCAAAACGGGTTAACTGACTGACGTGCCTATCGCCGCCTACACCGTAGTAGAAATATATCCAGTTGTTATTGTTAAAATCAGGGTCTGCCGCTACACCTAGCAAACCATCCTCAATGCCGCTGAAAACATTGAACTGGGAGATCGTCGAGAGTTCTCTGGTCTTGTTATCAAAGTAACGGACAGCACCTTTTCTTTCCGCAACTACAATGTCATAATTAGGCAAAATGGCCATTTCCATCGGCTCGTCTAAGCCCGAAACGACTGTCGTATAGGTAAACCGGCTCGAATCCGGTCCATTGACCGGAACGGATGGTCGGGCATCAACAACCGTGAACAACGGTTTTTCTTTCCTGGAAACAGAGGCAATGCTTAACAGGCCAATCGACAGCAGCCCGCTCAAATACAAGATTTTTTTCACTTGAAACATATTAGGTATGTAACTGATGAGTCCGATACGCTGGACTAATGTACGAATTCAGGCATACAGACTTGCCACATTTTTAGCATGGCAAGTCTGTAATTTCTAATAATTTGGATTTTGCGTGATAGAACCGCCTGACCTGTCTATCTCGATTTGCGGAACAGGAAAAATCTCGTTTTTGCCTGCTGTGAAATTTCCGCCTTTGCCATTTGACCCAGGTTTCAGCGCATAGGATTTCATGGTTGGTACCAGCGTATTCCAGCGGATAAGGTCAAACAGGCGATGGTATTCCATAGCGAGCTCCACGCGGCGTTCGTGGCGGACTGCCTTGCGCAGATCGTCGGTTGCTTTCACATCCGGCAAAGCCTTTGCGGCAATGCTGGTAACCCTTGACACGGCTTCCACATCTTTTCTCATGCTGCCCGAAGCACGCTTGCGAACCTGGTTGATATAGTCTGCGGCTTCAGCTTTGCTGCCTCCGCTTTCAATCAATGCTTCTGCGTACATGAGGAGCACATCGGCATAGCGGATCGGGTGGTAAGTCCAGGCATCATTTCCCCAACCCTGGCCACGCCGGATCTCCGGAAGATACACTTTCCTGTTGTGGTAACCTGTGTTAGGATAGGTTGAAAAATCCAGGACTTCTTTCGTTCCGTTTACTTTTGGAAATACATCGCCCGGCTGGATTACGGTAAAGAGTAAACGCGGATCACCCGGTTCAAATTCTTTTACCAGGTCCTGCGTAGGCATATCAAAGCCCCAGCCGCCGGTTGCTCCGCGAGGCGAACAATATACGGGTGTTGTGCTTCCGTTGATGGGTATGGCAGGATCGTCTCCCATTATAATGGAAAACACGGCTTCCTTGGTCTTGTAGCCATGTTCAAGAAAAATTTCCTGGAATTGTGGATGCAATGCGAATGCTTTGGAGTCGATCACTTTCTTGGCTGCATCGCGGGCTTTTGCATATAATGCAGTGTCGTCTTTCGCGAAAAACAAATAACTGCGCGCCAGCAACGCGAGCGCAGCTTCCTTCGTCGCTCTACCGATCTCGCCTGGCTGAATGCTCGTGGCAGAGAGCATGGCAGGGTCACTGCTAATTGCCAGCAGTTCCGATTCGATAAATGCAAATATCTCTTTACTCGAAGCACGGTTCAGCTTTGTGCGGTCATCCACTGTAAGCGTTTTTGTCACCAAAGGCACGCCCCCGAAAACTTCGGCAAGCTCGAAGTAAAACATCGCTCTCAAAAAGCGGATTTCGTCCAGGTAGCGGTTTTTCAGGGTCTCATCCAGCGGCGCTCCGCTGGCATCGATCAGATCCGCTTCGGGCAATTTTTCCAGTGCAACATTGCAATTACCTATAGCATTGTAACGTGCTGTCCAGTAACCCGTAAGCGTTTCATTGGATGCGATCGCGCGGCCGAAGCCCAGGTCGGTTACGAACGGACGGTCACCTGCATCCGAGCCGCCTTTGTCGCTGTCGTCGGTGGTCATATTCCCCAATTCTGCACGTGCAGCCTCGTAACCCCAGAAATCGTAAAATCCACGGTAACAGGTTATCAGTGATTTGAAACCTGCATCAGGTGATTTGTAAAATGTTTCGTCGGTCAGGTTGCCCGGAGGGGTACGGTCTAAGAACTCATCGGAGCAGGATGTGCCGGTCATTACCAGGCACCAAACAAGCATAATGAATGATAATTTTTTCATATTTCTATTCCTGTTTAAGAATATATTCGAGAGTGGATCTATTTAAAATTTCGCATTGATACCAAACATCCAGGTGCGAGCCTGAGGGAAATATCCCTGGTCGATACCCATTAACTTAGGATCTGTCGATCCCATTTCAGGATCAAGTCCGCTGTATTTGGTAATGGTAAAAAGGTTTTGGGCGCCTACATACAACCTCACCTGCTTGGTCTTAACCTTTTGTAATAGCCCTGCCGGAAGGCTGTAACCCAGCTGTAAGTTTTTCATCCGCATGTAAGATCCGTCTTCCACAAAATAAGAGGACACATTCGTGTTAAGACCTGCATTCTGCGAAATCTTATAGTATTCATTGGTACTACCCGGGCCATTCCAAGCTTTTTCAAGAAAGCCTTTCGGAGCATTGTACCAGCCTGTTCCGGCCTCGGTGTCGTAACGCAGAATGTTCATGACGTCATTTCCCTGCGAGCCCTGGATGAATGCACTCAGGTCGAATCCTTTGTAAGCTGCATTCAGCGTAAATCCATAAATGAAATCCGGCCACGGGTTCCCGATTTTGGTGCGGTCGTCTGCATTGAGGATATTGTCACCATTGATGTTGCGGAAACGGATGTCGCCGGGGGAAGAAAGCCCTTTTTGCGGACTTGCATTCACCTCGTCCTGTGTCTGGAAAATCCCGTCTGTCAGCCAGCCCAGGTAATAACCCACTGGCATGCCTTCTTCTGTTTTGCTGATCGTTTCGCCCAGGTGGGCTGTGGAATAGATCGGCTCTCCGCCGCCCAGTGTCGTTACTTTGTTGGTAAAAGTCGAGAAAGTTGCCTTAATGCCATACTGGAAATCACCAACCGCATTGTCGTATCCAACTGCAAATTCCCAGCCTTTATTCACCATCTTTCCTGCATTCGACCAGGGTGAGTTCGGATATCCAAGCGTGGTCGGCAATGGGACGATAAGGAGCATGTTATCGATTGCCTTATTGAAATAATCAGCAGTGAAATTGATTTTACCATCAAGAAATGCAAGATCAAGACCCAGGTCAGTCTGCGTAGAGGTTTCCCATTGCAGCATAGCATTCCCAATGCTGCTCCGGCCAGCACCCAGGTAAGCGGTTGTATTGTTACCAAAGAGATAGCGGCCGTTGTTTCCATATGTCGAAAGATAGGCGCCGTTAGAAACATTTTGATTTCCAATCATACCATAGCTCGCCCGCAGCTTTCCGCTCGTCAGCCATTTCGGAGCGGCGTCTTTGATAAAGCTCTCCTGCGTGAAATTCCATGCGGCGGAAACGGAAGGGAAAGTCCCCCAGCGGTAATCTTTCGCAAAACGTGAAGTTCCGTCACGGCGTACATTGGCGGTCACAACGTAACGACCTCCATATGAATAGCTAACCCTTCCGAAGAATGAATTCAGCGCATTGGAATACGTGTAACCTGAGGCAGCCGGATTGATCGTTGCGGAGTTGATGATCCGCATATCCGGGTCGTTGTTAACTACGCCTTGCTTGGAAGCACCGTATTCGAGTCCTTTTGTCTGCTCTGCGGATGTACCCACCAGCGCATTAACCCGGTGCTGTCCCCATATCTGATCAAAAGCCAGCGTATTTTCCCAGACAAAGTAATTGGACCAATACGAATAGTTGCTCACCGTATTGTATGTGCTGTAATCATATCCGTTGAGATAATACTGCGGCGTAAATCCGTTCGACAATGCACGGTTAATGTCGAGGCCGAAATTACTCCTGAATTTGAGCGGCTCGATGATTTTCACTTCCAGATTCGCGCCGCCCTTCAGACTGATCCCTTCCCAGATACTCTGACGCATTCTTTCGATCTGACCAACTGGGTTGGGCTTGTTTGAGTAAAGTACACCTGCATATTTTGAAAAAGGATTGCTCGCATCGTAATTCTGCATGATCGTCTGGTAAAAAGCAGGGACATTGGTAAGGTTATCCCTGTAAACAGGCGTGATCGGATCGGCGGTCATGGCGCTGAAAATGGTCCCTGAAAAAGGATTGTTCTCATCAATGTTCCGGCGGCTTTCGTACACAACAGCAATATTGCTTCCCAGCCGCACGCGTTCATTGATATCAGCATTTACATTGTTTCGCCACGAAATACGGCGGTAGTCGGAGCCGCGCACAATGCCTTTTTGATCCATATAACCTACCGATGAGGCAAAATCCACTTTCCTGCTTCCGCCCGATACCGTAATGTTATAGCTCTGCACCGGCGCGTTTTTCTGCGTGATGTATTTCCACCAGTCGGTGCCTTCCGGGCCTGTGTTGGCGCGTACAAATGCCAAAGCCTCGTCTTTCATCGCCGGGGAAATCGGAAGATTTACACCCACGGCCTCAGCAGCGCGGTTTTTGTATGTGATAAACTCCTCTGCATTAAGCATCTTGGGACGCTTCCAGGGCGATTGCAGCCCGTAATAGCTGTCAAAAGAAACATTAACGGATTCGGATTTGCTGCCTCTTTTGGTCGTGATAATCACCAGGCCATTGGATGCACGAGATCCGTAAATAGCAGCAGCAGAAGCATCCTTGTGAATGTCCATCGTTTCGATGTCATTGGGATTAAGCCAGCCGATCCCGCTTTGCGGAAGGCCGTCGACAATGTACAAGGGCTCATTTGAATTATTGATCGAACCGATTCCGCGGATCCTCACCACACCGGCAGACCCCGGACTGCCGCTGCTTTGCGTCACCATTACCCCGGCTGCTTTTCCCTGCAATGCATCGGATGCGGTGCGAAGGGGCATATTCTGGATTTCGCTTCCGCCTACCGATGACACCGCGCCGGTAATATCTTTTTTGGAAACAGACCCGTAGCCCACCACAACCACTTCCGAAAGTGCTTTCGAATCCGCCGACAGCTTCATATCCATGACCGATCTGCCTTCCACGGGAAGTTCCGAGGAAAGGTAGCCGATGAAAGAAAACACAAGCGTTCCGTCCTCAGGAACATTGGACAGCGTGTAATGACCTGTGTTATCGGTCGTTGTGCCGTTGCTTGTATTCTTGATAATGATGCTCGCTCCCGGCAATGGCTCGCCTGTGACCGCATCAGCAACAACGCCCGACACTGTCAATGCTGCCAAATCGGCTCTGGTACCGCGTGCGGAAGCCAGTGCATTGGATTGGGAATGCTGAATGCGCGAAGTCTTCTGATCCTTTTCCGATTGCTGCCCTTCCCTGTCTTCGATTTCTTCTTTGGTGTAAATTACATAGAAGTTGTCTCTCAATTTCCGGAAGGCCAGCTTGTTCGGTTCCAGAATCCTTTTCAGGTAAGATTCGAGGGATGAAGCTTTTCCCGAGTCCTTAATTGTAATACCGGCTACGTACCCGGAATTGTACAGAAAAGAAACATTGAATTGCTTTTCCAAGTCCCTCAGTTTACTTTCCAGCGTGACGGCTTGCTCCGGGTTACTTTTTGGAGCATTGACATTGTCCACGCGCGAGAGCGCAACGGACTGCGCGGTTACTTGCGGCAGGAAGCAACTGCAAAGCGCAAAAAGTTTGAGTGTAATAATTAATCGTTTCATAGGCAAAGGCTGTAAAAGGGTTTGTTTTAAGTAAGGAATCTGTTCAATCACAAGCATATAATTCTGCGTTGTGAATGTATAGTAACATTTCCTCCACCCTACCGCCATTTCAGCGTGAAATTTTTAAAAAATAAGTCAGGTAACGGCCCTCTTATCTTTTCCGATCTGTAATTGTCAATTCTTTTCCGTTCCGGGCTATGATAACGCCCGACGCTTCGGCGATGCCCTGGATCAGGATTTCAATGTTGTCTGTCGGCACCGAGCCGGTGATTTTCCGGGTAAGCAATTCGGGTGTCTCCGCTTGTATTTTGAAGTCGTAAGTGTCTTCCAGGATCAGCGACACTTCTTGCAGGGTAGTATTATTAAAAATCAGCTTATGCTCCTTCCAGGCTGAATATACGGACGTTTCCACGCTTTCCCGGACATAGTCGGAAGGATTACCGGCGAATTTCACCATTTCCCCTGGCTTCATAATCAGCGTTTCATTTTCCTCATCATTCAAATTGCACTGCACTTTACCCTGGTCGAGGACAATGCGCGTTCCACTTTTTCGGTTGGCTACGGTAAACTGTGTTCCCAGGACATCCAGGCTGAAATCTTCCCCGGTACGGACCCGGAATTTCCGGTTGTCTTTGGTATGGATTACTTTGAAATAGGCTTCGCCTTTCAGGTTAATTTCGCGAAGCTGTTCGTTCTCCCAATTTGAGCGATAGGTAATTTCTGAGTTCCCATTCAGCGTCACTTCCGAACCATCGGGCAGCTTTACGGTGCGCACCTCGCCGTAACCCGTTTGTTCCCTGATCATTCCAGTCAGGCTGAAATAATAGTATAAACCTGCACCTGCCATAACAACAAGCAGAATAGAAGCTGCAACCCGCAGCATCCTTGTAAATAATGTTCGTCTGCGCGATCGGATCGGGTGCAGATTTTCCTGTTCTAATGCAGTTTGGATTTTTTCAAACATTTTCGCTTCCAGGGCAGGCAATGCCCTTTCCGACAGGCGTTCTGTGAAATCGGGCTGGCTTTCGTAGGTCATATACCATGCTTCCAGCTCCGCCTGTTCTTCGTCAGAAGCTATCCCTACTCCCTGTCTTTCCAATAAATATTGTAACCGCTCCCTATTCATTGATGATCAAACTTCTCTAATAGTTGTTAGTAACATTCAAGCCTGACTTCCGTCATTTAATCCCTGCTTTTTTTAGCATAACCTACTCAAACCCGCTCTCTGCCAGCAAGATGAGGATCAATATGAAATCTTTCAAACTCGCCCGGATGATCTTGATCGCCTTGCCCATCTGCTTTTCCACGGTATCCACGGGAATATTTAATTGCAATGAAATTTCTTTATAGCTCAGGTTTTCACGACGGCTGAGCTGATATACTTTCTTGATCTTTTCGGGCAGATTTTCGATGCTTCTGGCCAATGCGCCGGCAAGCTCGTCGTAGTACAGGCTGTCTTCAATGTAATTTTTCTCAATCTCCTGGGTGTTAGTGAGATGGTCCAGATACGCACTACGGATTTTTCTGGAGCGGATGAGGTTGTATATACGGTAGCGAAGTGCGCCGAAGAGATAGGCTTCCATTGACACCGTAATGATAAGCGTTTCCCGTTTCTCCCAGATGTCGATAAAGATCTCCTGGATAATTTCTTCGCATTCCTCTCTTAACAGCAAGCGTTTGTAAGCCGAATCGAACAATCGCCGCCAATACTTTTTATAAAGCTCGGCAAAAGCATTCCTGTCGCCCTGCCGCAAACGGTAAAGCAAATCTTCTTCTGGCCGGTGAGGGTTGTCTGGATCGATGATGCAGGTGATATCTCTTTATTCCTGAAAGCCAAATGTATAGCTTCCCCAGTAGCTTTGCCAGTCGGCTTGCTTCGGGTCGTTGCTGGGAACCATGTGCACGGTGCTAATCATCCATTTTCCATTTTGATCTATTGAAAAACTTGCATTGCCGTCTTTGTCACTTCTAATGGATTCATGCGTGGTTTTTCCTTTCACCTTATGCCAGGCCAGCACCAGTGCATTCCGCAATGGCTTGTTACCAAAGAGCACCTTAAAAGTGACCGAACCTTTTGTTGACTGCGCATAAGGGTGTTTGGCAGGGATGATTTCAAGCTGCATGCCCGTGTTGATGGCGTAAGTTTCATCGGTTGGTTTTCCTACCTGGATCAATGTCTTCACGCACCGCTGATACATTTCCCTTCCCGCTTTCAAAGTATCATTTCGTTGCTGCCGAAGCTTCGCGACGTGATCCAGACCTTCGGTACGGAGATAATCATTGAATTGCAAGGCTTCGAGCTCGATGAATTTGCTGGTGTTATTGAAGGCGATCAGGTGACTGCCTTCCGTAGAAAAGCTTAAATCGAGACTACTCAGACTATCCCCATATACCTGACTGCGGATATCCTCCTTCTTACCCTGAGCGAAATGGTCCAGCTTAACAATCTTATATTTATGCCCGTTCGAATGTTCCCCCGTGTAGTCTTCCCCCACCATCAGGTCAATGCGGACTTTTTCATTCTTTTCGAGCCAGAATTTCACAGGCTCCAGCCAGAATTCATGTGCAAATGCAAGCGAGCAAAAAAGCAGTAAGCTGCTTAGGGGAAGGAGTTTCTTGATCTTCATATAAATTTGTATAAACCATAAAATAACAACAAAAAGCCCGAAGGAATCTTTATTCCTCCGGGCTTTTTTGTTGAAATAAGCTAAACAGTAGGCTTCCAGCCGTTCTCATACTCTCGGGACCACAGCTTTTGCGCATCCTTATCTCCGATAATGTGACCATTTTGCGGGTCTATTTTCAGATCCCGGCCTACGCGCCAGGCAATGTTGCCGAGCTGCCTTACGGGCTTCACTAAGCAAATTTCCTATCCAGAAAATCCAGGATTTCAGTTTCGAAGTCGCAGTCAAACTTACGGGCTAGCAAATCTCCGGATTGCAATAAGTTATCAATATCGCTCATATTAAGCGGGACCGGATATAATTCAGATGCGCGTTTCCAATGGCAAAATGTAAAATTGTTATTGATAATGGGCCCGCGTTCTTCTTCATTGGCATTTAACAAAAGTGTATGAAAGAAGTGCTCTTCTGCGAGGCATGTGCTTTTAAAATAAGCGGTATAATCCGGTTCTGCATTTATACGTTCTATCAAAAACCTAACCGCCTTTTTAGTAAATCTCATCCAGTTCGACCCAAAGTAAAGTTGCCTGTCCCCTGGAATAATCCTTGGAAGAGGATATTTCCCCGATATATTCAGGACTTCATTAATGAGTCTTTTGGATAAGGCTTTGCTGGAATAGGGATAAACAATTTTCTTTTTAAGGGGAAGCTTTACATGATATTTTGTGACGCGATCCGAAACATGCGGATTTAATTCAGAAGTCACTGGCACGTGTTGAACAAAACTCGATTCCCGGTGACTATGTAGGAAATTAATCAGATCAGCATTATTGCAAAGTAAATAATCCTGACCACTTAATATGATTAAATGATCATATCCATATCCACTGTCATCTATGGCTTTGATTCCTTCAATATTTGCCTGCACAAACGGAAACCAACCCCAGTCCCCATTGAATCTATTTTTGATAAAATACACCTTTTCCAGTCCCGAAAGCTCTTTGACAAAATGAGCTGCATCTGCTTTTGCATCCACATGTATCCAGAATGCACTTCCCTCAAATTGAAGCCGTTCAATAAGCCTGCGCACTTGTTTTGGTAGCTTGTGCACCAATAGTAAATATGCAACCTTGTAGCTTTGGCAGGTAACCATATCCTGTTACAAGTTTCATCTATTGATCATTTTCCTGGCCCATTGCCGGAAGTTGGCGGGGATCAGCTTTCGCATAATTCCTTCCGGCAAATACAGTTTGTAGGAGTAGCCAACGTATTTAATCGGGGTTCCTAAATAATTGCTCTGAACCTCTTTCCCGGTTGATATATCCATGACCTTTTGTATTGAAATCCTTTCCAAAGCCATGTCTGTTTTCATCGGCCTGTAATAGGCGCAATTTTCAAAATAGAAGTGATTTACCTGCGTATATCTTGTCGAGCCCGGCACCGTAATTTTTTCTCCTCCATGCAGCAGGTTTGCCGACCAGATTAATGCCTGGCCTTTCTTTAAATTCAGCACTTTTTTTTCTAAATGTTTCTGCACCACCAGCTGCTCAATGAAGTCTTCATAACGTGCATAATAATTGGCAAGCATATCCTCAATGGATTCGCTGGTTGAACCTTTAATCCCTAAAATGGAGAGGTCATAAAAAGGCAACCGATGGCTTGCGGGATAATAGTGAAGCGGCCCGTTTCCATCATGAACATCCTCCAAAGCTACCCACACACCGGCAAGATAACGCTCCGGAACAGAATTGAAGTGAATTGAATCACTATGCGTCCGCTGCTGACTTCCCGTTGAAAAGTTGAGCGTTTGAAATGGAATAGGTCTTCGTCCGTACAGTATCTGTAATATTTCTAAAACCCGGGGAGCAGTTGCGATTTTTTTGACTGCGTCATGATCTTTCCAGGAATCCTGGAGGCGGTTTGTATTTTGTGTTGCAAAGTCGGGTTTTACCTGATCAATGGCCCGATCTATTAAAGCATCGTCGATCTGCGGGTCGATAATTACATAACCATATTCGGAGTAGAAACGGATCATTTCCTTCGTTTCTTTATCAAAATCTGCCCTAGCGAGCTCTGCCTCAAAAAAGGGGGATTCCACCCAAGGAATTTGCATTTGTAAAGAGGACATATGATTATGTAGAAAAAGTGTTTCTTAGTTCCGACTATTTAGTTACCGTTAATGAATCTAAACTTCTTTCCGGCAAAAGCCCCGGGACTATTCTACTATAAATCGTTTTGCAATCTCTCAGATCTGATCAAATGTATTATCAAATATATTTATTGTATCTTATGGTTACCAGAAAATATTTATAAATAATTCAAATTTACCGTTAAGTAAATTTATTTTAATTTATTAAATGTAATGTTTGGTTTTTATTTAAAATATGGGGTGCTAAGCACGAAATAACTAAGCCTCTTTTACTGCCGGATAAATTTAAGCTTCATATTTACAGGCTTACAATAGGTCAGGATCATTTCATCTCCTGTTTGCTCAATATCCCATGTGGCGCAGCCTATACAATCAACAGTCATACAAACATTATTGACCGGTAATTCTGCCTTCGGTTTTACTTCAAACAGCACGCCATTCACATAGTATGCATCCGGTGGGCAGCATATAGGCAAACCTTTTCCATCGAGTACCACTCCATCGAACCTGAAACTGATATAAGTCGGTTCGCCATCGACAGGGATCCAAACTTTTTTCCCATCGACCGTTTTCTCGTAAGCGGTCTGTTTCCAGGTGTCCGCAATGGTTGCAATTTCAGGTTGTGGTTCGGGATCATCCTCTTTACACGCAACCAAAGTAAGGGAGATCATCAGGGCAAAGAATAGCTTTTTCATCATGTATGGGCTTTTCTTTAAGGATGCGGTTTGGGCCTTTTTGGTTGGAACACCTGTAAGGTGGTTGGGCAGATTAGTTAGTTATTTTACACCCACTTCAACATTGGTTTTCGAGGTGCCATGGTCAACCATAATTCGGTAAGTGTTATGAGCCGGAAGCATCAGCTTCTGCTGTTTCTGGCCGGACATTGGGAATTGGAGGATCGGGACGGCTTGTTTTTGCTCCGCATCCAACTCACTTTTAATGTAAACCTGAAATAGGTCTCCGGCTTTATAATTTGTTTTGGAAAGGTTTACCGTGATTTCTTTTTGATAACCTGTCGCCAACCAGTCGGCATACCCGTTCGTATATTTTGTTCTTGGAAAAACAATCTGTAGATCGATCTGTTCCTGCCGGTAATTGGCAATAAATGCACCTTGCGTATTCTTATCGAGGATTATCGATGGCGTTGTGATCTTAAATTGTTTGTGTGCGGCGCTGTAAAACTTGTTTTCCTGATCTTCGGTAAACCGTTCGCTCATGCCAACCAGGTCAATCGATAGCGGATCAATGCCAGAAACGTTTTTAAATTGTTCTGCCATTTTAATCCATCCATCATCCGACTTTTTTACAATATGTGCATATCCTGCTGCCACCAGGATCTTGGCTTTGGGGTTGTTTTTCATGAAATTGAAAAGGTTATCGGCCGAGACTTTCTCCCGCTGATTCGCGCAAACGAATGGCTCGGTAGATTCGCAGGCGGCAGTGTCATTATCATAAGCGGCAATTGTAAAACCAAGCTTTTTGGCCTCTCTCAGCATTTCTCCAAAGGCAGGCTCCCGGGTGTAAGTGCCAGTATTCTGGATGGGATATCCCCGCTCATTCAGCTGCGGGTCCTGATTCTCGAAATATGCTTCTACAAACAAAGTCCGAAATCCAAGGTCATAAAAATCTTTCAGTAAAGCGCGGATGAAGGCGCGGTGATGCGGACGATGGTGCGCTTCATTGAACATAACGACCTGCCTGTCGGCGCTCCTTTTTTTAATGACCGCATTGGCGGGCTCTATCACAAAGTTCTCAGCGAACGAATAGCTTTCCGGCTGTTTCTTTGAACTTAGCTGCGCCTCATATTGCAGTGCTCCCTTTATATCACCAGCATATGATAAATAAGTCATCATCACTTGATTAAACATACTTTTCTCCATCGGATCACTGTATGCACTTTCATATCGAAGAAGCATATCCACCGCCTGTTTATAACCATGCACGCCAATCACGGAATCCGCAAAGCTGAATAGCTCATAAGCCTTAGGGACCTGACCTGAATCTAATGTTGATTGGAAAGTAACTGGCGCTTTTTCAATGTTGGGCTTATTTTTTAATATAAAAGAGAAATTCGCCAGGCACAAACAGATAATGTATACAGTAGATTTCATATAGCGTTTATTTATATATTTAAGAACGAATAAATATATAAATAAAACCTTTAAACCAATGCAATTGTCACAGCGAGGCTATTGCAGATATTTTATGTTTCCAGAGAAATAACACCCCCGCAGCTACCAACATTACCACGAAATTGATCCCAAGTTGCGACGTTTCTCCTCTTGATACATGGAAAATAATTGCGCTGATCATCAACAGGATAATGCCGTAGCAGGTGTAAATGGTCAGGGCTGGCCATAGGCCTAGTAACCGCGGTAAGATGATGCCGACTCCTGCCAGGGTGTCCGCGATTCCTGCAATTACTACAAGCATTGGGTTGTCTGCTGTCCAGGGCCACATCTTAGAGAGTTGCTCAGCGGGTGTAAAAAGCTTGACATACCCGGCCCATAAGAAAGTTGCGGCTAAAAGGGCCTGCAACGACCATAGCAATGTGTTAAGGCTCCTAACTTTAAGTTGATTTTTTTCCATTTTGTTTTGCTGTAAATCCAAAAGCAAAACTATTTACCTTTACTTTCCATTTGACAGCGCTTCCTGATTGGATAGCACTATCCAATCAGGAAGTAACGGGAAGTAAACATAAAAACAGGATGTTAACCAATGGCGGCTGCCCCAAAACGGCACTTTCTATCAAGGATGCTCTCGAAGCCCTCGAAGGACGATGGAAATTACTTATCCTTTTCTCACTATCCGGCGGAAGCAAGCGTTTCAAGCAGATCTCGCGGGAAGTGCCGGGCATTACAGATAAGACATTATCCAAAGAGCTGAAAAACCTGGAAGGCAATAAGCTGATCACCAGAAACGTCTACGACACATTCCCGCCCACTGTTGAATATGCCATCACAGATCACGGCAGATCGCTTGAAAATGTATTGGAAGGTTTGCATTACTGGGGTTTAAAGCACCGCGCTATGGTGATAGAAGAATAAGCTGCCGCCATACAAAGTTATTGTACACAAGCAACGTTTTAATTCTCATAATGGGTCTAAGGAATACAGAGCAAACCAACATGCCTGATGCACCTTACTACTCCCGCTATTTCTATGGTATCAGGCCGACGGTCCAGTCCATGGAATACTTATAAAATTGTTTGTGTCCTATGGTTATTGATCATTGCGACCACTTTCCCCAAATACCTGGAAATCCTCACAGATCCTGCTCCTTCAACTACGTATGCCTATTATTTTGAGAAGATAAAGCATCCTTTCTCTGTGATAAGATCGGTAAATGAGAAGGATCATGCTTCAAAATTAGCGTTCAGGCTCACGGTGCCGCTCCTTGCGAAAGGTTTTGGCATTGCCGCCGATGGACCTGGCAAGGACATAGTCTGGCTTTACATTTTTCAATCCCTGCTGCTTTATCCGTTTCTCGTTATGTTAGCCGAGCTTGTATTCCGGTTTACCGATGAATTGCAGGGATGGATCTTCGTAATTGCATGCTCATTTACTTACCTCTGCAAAGCCTTTTTCTGGGATTATGATTTTTGGTTTGATGGCTATGCCTATTTTTTCATGCTGGCGGGCCTTTATTGCCGCAATCCGTATTTGGTTTTTGTGATGTTAAATCTGGCTTGCTGGACAGATGAGCGGGCTGTGATAGCATTACCCGGCATACTCTTGTTCCACCTGCTGCAAGAAGCCGGATTTGAAATACCGAAAAAACTGGGTGATCTTTTCAAGGATATCCGCAGCCTCAGGCCTATTGCCACATTAGCTGCCGGAATCGTCTATATTGTAATTCGCCTTTTCGTTTCAGGCTATTTAAGTCTGAGCACTCCATATGGACAGGAAGCCGGTGTTAGTCTGGTTTTAATACCCTATCAATTGGCGCACAGATTAATCGGAGTGTTCCTGACATTTGAAGGCCTTTGGATAGTGGTTTGCTTTACAATTTATTTTTTAATTAAAGCAAAAAACACAATTGCTTTCGCCATAATTTTTTTACTATTATCACAAATAATCGTGGCTTATAGCGTGTTCGATATTACTAGAAGCCTGACTTATTCATTTCCATTAATAATTGTATGCTTCCTAATATTTACTAAATGCAATTTTGGTGAAAACATAAATAGTTTAACCATCGCGAGCGCATTATGCCTGTTTACACCAACCCAATTTCTAATTTTTTTCCCAAGACAAATCCCAATGACCGTTTTTTCCTGTCATGAATTGCTTACAATCCTGAGAAGCACTTTATAACAATTGATTTAGATTAATAATTGAATACATTATCCCTGGTAAGGCATGCTGCATTACTGTCCAAACATGAATAGTATCGGATGAATTGATTTCAATTGAATAAGATTTTGGTTTGATCGAGGATTTCACCCAGTTCAGCGGTTTCCAGGACAGTAAGCGGTTGAAGCGGCGCGCGCAGCTGGCCACCGTCCTCGCCTATGAGCGTCAACCCTGCCCCTATTTCACTTTGTAAGGCAGGGTAAGCTTGCCTGACAGTACACTATATACGTTATAAACACCGAGCATCGGTTTGTCCATCGACATGCCGCCTTCCGGGGCCGACACTTGCATATAGCAGCTCACTGCGTCGTAATTGAAACTTACTTTATTGTTGACACGGTAAGCAGGCACCGACACGCGGATGGCATTTTCCTGGGTCACAACCGCATAACCGGGCGAATCCATGTACATCGGCATATCGGGAGCTGTCGTTGGCTTGGTGATTTTGTCTGCTTTTTTGTATTCCTTAACAGATAATCCGCCTTTTACGCGCTCATCCTTAACCAGCACCACCCAGTGCGGATGCCAGACAATGCCATCGTTATCAAACTTCCCGTCTGCATTTTCATCCCAAAGCGGGCTATCGTCAAAATCCGGGTGCGACGTGAGCGCCAGCGCCACAATGCCTTCGGTAGGACTGAAACCGATATCCTCGGCCCTTAATGTGGTTGGAAATACGTAGCCCAAAACCGGCGCCATATCCAGTTTTCCTACGGCTGTGGGAACTGTCTTCCCGGCTTTTCCCTCTACAACGATCTCGAATTCCAGCGAGCCGTATTTTTTGTTATGGATAACCTGCGCTGATTTGATTTTGAAATCTTTCGACTCTTCAAATTTCTTACAATGCTCGCAAGCGGATGCAGCCGTGAATGTAAATAAGGCCGCGAGGGTGAAAATGATTGACTTAGTCATTTTGTTGTGATATTAATTGCTCTGGCATCATTGCCGATCCAAACTTAGTAAGGAGTGTGAGCGATGCTGGCTGGACCATTTCCATTTAAAAATACTGGACTACCCGAGCTGCACGCGAGCTGCTGACATTTGCAGTCCAGGCTGTGATAGCAATCATCACCTGCTTTTATCGCAACGAATCTGTTATATTCCTGGCCTGCCGAACTTATATCATTGTCACAAAAACCACTAGTCCAATGCTGCGACCCTGGAAGCTGGAAATCCGCATTGATCCTGATGCTCCAAAAGCCATTTACCTGCAAATCGCCGATGCGATCATTATGGACATTCAGCGCGGCAGATTGAAAATCGGCGAAGCACTGCCGGGAAGCAGGATCTTGGCTGAAATGCTGGGGGTGAACCGCAACACGATCGTGGAGGCACTCAATGTGCTGCTCAATGAGGAGTGGATCGTTTCAAAAGAGCGGAAAGGCACTTTTGTAGCCGAAACGCTGCCTGTTTTTGCAAAACAACGAAAAGTGGAAATCACCACAACCAATGACAATGCTTGCAAGAAACACTTCCGGATCATTTTCGATGACGGCTATCCCGACAGCAAAATTGCGCCGGTAAATGAGCTCGCACGAGCCTATCGCCAGATCTTCAACCGGAATGCGCGGTGGCAGATGATGGGATACGGAAATGAATTTGGCAACCCCGACTTCATTGAAGCCATTGTGCAAATGCTTAACCACCAGCGTGGTATGAAAGTTGGCAAGCATGCGCTGTGCGTTACCCGCGGCAGCCAGATGGCCATGTATCTGGCCGCGCAATGTTTATGTAAAAAAGGTGATCTCATAATGGTAGAGAGTCCCGGCTATCAGCCTGCGTGGAAAGCGTTTGAAAATGCGGGTGCCGAACTGTTGCCTGTACGCGTTGACCAGGAAGGCCTGATGATCACGGACGTGATCGCGCATCTGAAAGCGCACCGGCGCGTGAAAGCGATTTACATTACGCCGCACCACCAATATCCGACTACCGTAACGCTGAGCCTGCAACGCCGGCTTGAACTGATCCGGCTTTCCAATGAACACGGTTTCACCATCATTGAAGATGATTATGACAACGAATTCCACTTCGGCTATCGGCCCGTCCTGCCCGTTTGCAGCTTTGCCGACCTCCAAAATTACGTTTACATCGGAACAATGAGCAAGGTGGTTGCCCCTGCGCTGCGCATTGGTTACCTCGCCGCCAGCGATCCCGCATTGATGGAGAAAATCGGTACGCTGCGAAAAATCATCGACGTCCAGGGCGACGGCATCATGGAGCAGGCCGTGCTGCAACTGATCAACGACGGGACTATTAAAAGGCACATCAAAAAAGCCACAGGACATTACCGCTCCAAAAGGGACTACACCCTCTCGCTGCTAAACACTTACATGAAAGAAAAGGCAGATTACATCGTCCCAGAAGGCGGCCTCGCATTCTGGATCCAACCCAGGCGAATGCTGAACTGGCCGGAAATCAGCCAAAAAATGGCCCACAGCGGCATCAAGATCCTGACACCCGATCATTTCGGAAGCGATCCGTCGATCAATGGGATCAGGCTGGGATATGGTTCGTTATCAGAGAAAGATTTGAAAGAAGGGATCGCGCTTTTGTCGGTTTATTTTTAGTGGGGGGCTTTGTTTCCTAAATCCAATAATCAGTATGCCGATTAAGAGCAGGAACCAGTTCATATTTTCTATATATGATGATTATTATAATGCCAAGCTTCAACTTAAATACTTACCATCAGCGTCAAATTTTTTGCGAAGATTGTACTCAGTAATTGGGATAACGAAAATGTACATAATGGCAAGCAAGAAACTGCACAGATAAAATGAAGTCATGCCGCCAACAAACAAATAAGAGCCGGCCGTGAGTATGCAGAAAATGATCGATACCCAGACCTGAATTCTCGCACTATATTGATTCGCTTCCCGCCATGTCTCTCTATTTTTCATGGATAAAGGCGTGCGGTATCCAACAACGGGATTAATCCTGCCCGGTTTAACAAACCGCAACAACATCACCACAACCATACTGCATAACATAAATCCTATATGGCCTAATAGTATTATGTTCATAGTTATATTAGATGACAAGTGAAGATACACCAGCTATTCTATAAGTTAATTTTCTTTGATAATAAGTAACAGCGCCGGATTTCGAGGCGATTTCTGTAAATCTTGGCCGTTGTACTGAAATCGCGTGTATTCATATACAGCAAAGCATTTGTTGTCGGTTTGCCTATACGAGACGTTCAATGTGTCAGAATCTTCACTATTCAAATGAAGTATCATCGAGCATTTACCCCTAATATTTTTTTGGAAATCTGCCGCAAAAACAAACCCTCCCACAGTTGGTACGAACTCCTTATTTAAAACGATCCACTCTTTTTCTTCAAAATCAAAAAGCCTGATAGAGTCAGCTGAGTAGTAGGATTGCGTAGTGTCCACGAGATTTTTTCCTTCCCGGTTCACGATCGAAAACCTGATTGGCGGTGTTATCGCGGCATCGCCAGTATCTGAGCAATTATCACAGGCAAGAAAAGCAATGCTAAGGGCTAAAAGAGATAACAATATGCAAAGTGCCTTCATTTTGTGAGTAATTTTCAATGTAGACACAGCTCAATGACTTTTAGCTGGCGGCAGCATATGATTGTGTTATTCATAACCCTTAATCTGCGCTAAACCCCTAACCGAAAGCCAATACAGCCCTATGCAAAATGGCACCAGAATAAATATGCTGCTGCTTACGAATTTAACCATCATGCTGGCTGATATAGCCACTATCCAGATGCTGAGTAAGTATTTTGCCCAGGGAAGCTTGTTCATGATTAACGCTGTTTAAATGCTCGATTATTCCTGAAAATAGTAAAAAGATGAGCAAATGCCAAAATAGTGGGCTGCTTTTTTGGTGCCAGGAGCTTCAAGGATTTGGATTCACATATGCGTATATTGATGGTCATTAATGAACTATTACGATGTTAGAAGCGAACAAAAAAACTTACAAATCTGAAATAGGCCCTGAGCTATCCATTTCAATTTCAGGCTTGCTGATGATTGTCAGCATCTTACTTATTACAAAAGGAGGCTGGGCCGGTTTGGCAATTGCTGCAGTGATAGCAGTGTTCTTTTTGCATTTGTTTTCAACTACCTATTACCAGATTCTCGGCGATCAGCTCAGGATTAAATCCGGGTTTTTGATGGACAGGACGATACCCATTAGATCGATCACAAAAATTGTGGAAACCTGCAACCCGTTAAGTTCTCCCGCACTGTCGTTAAACAGATTGGAGTTGAAGTATAATCGCTATGACAGCATAATGGTCTCTCCCAAAGACAGGACTCATTTCATTGCCGACCTTTTGGAAATCTCTGAACACATTGATGTCCCATCTTCTTACATTTTGAAGCACTGAACTTTAATGTCCGAAGCTCAATAACCTGCAATGTGTTGCCGTTACCTGATCGAAAAGAAATAAGCGCGTCGGGTACTATCCTCGCCTGAACCATTTCTTTTTTCGCATTCGATGTGCTTCGATGCGGTACGCCACAAATCCGTCGGGTAACATACATTGCTATGCCTGTAAGATATCCGGGCACTTCCCGTGAGATTTATATAAATTGCTTTTTTTAACCAAACAACCTTTCCACATGACACATACTACCGCCAATCCAAAGATCCACGAAGGCCGTAACTTAAAGCGTTTCAGGGAAATGCTTGCTGTAAAACAAGAGGCGTTGGCCATCGAGCTTGGCGAGGACTGGAACCAGCAGAAAGTTTCCCTCCTCGAACAGAAGGAACAGATCGATTCAGATATTTTGGAACAGGTCGCAGCAATTTTGAAGATTCCAGCGGAAGCAATCCGCAATTTTGATGAACAGCAGGCTGTGAATATTATTTCAAATACATTTCAAGATAGCTCATTTGTGAATGTCGGAAATACGCCAACATTCAATATCAATCCAATTGAAGAAATCAGAAAGCTTCATGTCGAGAAAATGGAGCTTTATGAACGGATGCTAAAGGAAAAGGATGAAATGATGGGGCGGTTGGAGCGGTTGATTGGGAACAGTTAATAGGAAATTGGCGTGCTATCGAAATGCAAAGAGCCTAACTTACTAACTCACCCCACCTTAATCTCAATCAGCTCAACCCCCAAAACCTCCTCGATCCTAACAATCGTATCAATGGTAAAATTGCTGTTCCCTTTCACCCAGGAATTTACCGTTTGAGGCGTCACTTGCAATTTTTCCGCCAGATCTTTTTGGCTCATTCCTAGTGTTCGTAACCGGGAAAGAATATTTATGGCAATGGCCCTGGACTTTTCAAGGGCTTTGGGATTTTCAGCTTTTCGCGTTGCACGCTCTTTCCATTTGCTGGATTCAGCGGCGGTGACAGATTCTAATTTCTGTAATATTTCTTCTCTCGTTTGCATATCATTCAAAATCAATATATCCCCAATCTTCTACCGTTTCAATATTTAGTTCTTTCAAAAATCTTACGACCACATTTAATTTTTCGAGTTCTCTTTTCAAATGTTCACGCTCATTCATCGCTTTGGTTAATTTAATGGCACTTCCTGAGATTACAAAAAAGTCATAATTAAGTCTTACAGCATACATTCTTAGCCATGATTTTGCACCAGTTCCGTAAGCTTTGCTCTTTTCATTAACAACTTTGATTCTAGCGGCCCGATCCAGTGGTCTAAAAATGTCCCCCAGCCTTTGACTAAAGTCCTGCCCTCGCGCTACCTTCAAAAGTTGTCTTTCAAACTCATCAGCTTCGTACAATGTTATTGAAACAGCCTGACTTATTGAGCAATGACCATAAAAATCCTTAACAAGATCTTCTTCATGCTTAGTGAAAAATGTTTCTAAATGCTCTGGGTCATTCCAGCATTTAAATGCGAGGTCATATTCACTTTCCTCATTTTCTTCAAACCGTGCTGCCCAAAGTGTCTCGGGAACAATGCGTATAAGCTCAACAATCTTCATAATTATAACCGAAAGTATGCGACTTGATAATGTGTGTAAAAACTGACAAAGTGGTATTACCCAAAGCTAATAAAACTTTCGAAAAAATCAGATTATAACCTGATTTTTAAATAAGCGGGATTACATTACCTTTGCGCCCCGCATTTCAGAAAACCTTCCGCCATGACCGCCACGAAACAGTTAGGAGAAGCGCCTATCAGGACGCTTTTTTTTCAAAATTATGGTCCTGCTATCATCAGTTTGCTGTCTTCTACCATTCACCAGGTCATTAATGGGATTATACTCGGACAACAAGTAGGAAAGGATGGCCTGGCGGCTGTTGGGTTGTACGGCCCGGTCGTGATTGTTCTGGTAGCACTGAGCTTGCCTATTATGATTGGCGGCGGCGTGCTGATCGGCAAGAGTATTGGAGCGGGAGACTTTAAGCAGGCTCAACAGGTTTTTCAATTTGCTACGACAATTGTCATTTTACTTGGCACTTGTGTATCCATCACTGCACCGTTTACAGCAGTCCCTCTTGCCCGGTTCCTGGCTGGGGCGGCTAATGTTACTTTGGCGGAAAACACGGCGGACTATGCTTTCTGGCAGTTGGTGGGGCTGCCGTTTTTCTTTCTGGGGATGATCTGGGGAAACTTTGTGCGCGCGAACAACGCGCCGAAGGTCTCGCGAAATGCTTCCATTTTAGCTGCCGGCGTTAATGTCGTTCTGGATCTGATACTGATTGTGGCTTGCGGAATGGGGGTTAAAGGCGCATCCATTGCCACAGCCGTGGCATTGGCCACTGGCGCAACCTACCTTTTTGTATACATTTTAAAAGGGAATACGCACCTCAGTTTTGCAACATTTCGGTTTACATTGAAACTTCCGCAGTGGAAAGACTATTTTAAAATAGGACTTCCTTCATTTGCGTCCGAAATCGCATTTTCGTCGGGCTTGCTGTTGATTAACCAGTCGCTGATCGGTTTCGGAGCCACGGCAGTGGCTGCATTTGGTTTGGTGAACTATCTCAGTTTCCTGCTCATCCGACCTTTTACCGCTGCAATGATCGCCGCACTTCCCATTATGTCATTCAATATAGGTGCAAAACAACCGCAGCGCGTGTTAGAGACTTTGCGTTTCGCGCTGGGTTTTACGCTGTTACTGGGGATTGTCGTGACCGCAATCGGCTTTTTTGTATCGGATCAGCTGATAATGTTATTTTCGGGAGCTGAGAACATGGCTTACCGGAAAATTGCAAGCCAGGCGATGGGATTATATTTTTTGCTTTTTTTAGCGGCAGGGCCGAATTACCTGCTTGCAGCCTTTTTTCAAAGTACGGGCAAAACAATCATATCCCTGTTTATCAATTTGTTAAAAGGATTTTTACTCATTGCGCCAGCGCTTATGATCCTTCCTGAATATCTTGGCCTACCGGGCATTTGGCTATCCAGATCTTTGGCCGAAATACTGACTTTAATCATCGTCGTAGCGTACACAGTTTACTATAAGGATTGGTATTTTGCCGTCAATGCAATTGTGCCGAATACTTAATCGCTATGCTTAGCCTTATGCATGGCCGATAACAGGAAAGTATAGTTTGAACGACGCGCCGAGTCCCCGGCTGCTTGTTGCCATGATCGCCCCGCCAATATATTTGATTTATAACAATAGTAACTGAAAGTCAACTTATATCAATGCTGCCATAAGTATAAAATTCACAATCTTTCTTTAATATGTAGTTTACTTATACAACAGACATATTATGATCGCCATCCGATTTTCTGTAACTTTTCTATTGCTGATAGTACTTCCTGTCACTCAGCAAGTGCACGGCCAGGATAATAGCCTCTCAGAGCACATTAAGCGTGTTGCCATCGTTCTTGACTCATCAACTTTATCAAGTTATGCGCCCTTCGATCTGGGATTTGGGATTAGTCCGGAATTTAAAGTAATGGGGATCGGCGAACAGTCGCACGGTACTTCTGAGTTTTTCAAGGCGAGGATTTCTTTGATCAATTCGCTGGTCAAATCAAGCGGAGTAACCAAAATAGGGCTCGAAGCCCCATTCGCGGAAGTCGAAAACCTGAACGCATATGTTTTGGAAGGTAAAGGCGACCTTCGTCAAATTCTAAAATCATTCAGATTGTTTAACTATGAATGCAAGGAATTTGTGGATTTGGCAGAAAACGTGAAACACTTAAACGAATCTCTGAAAAACCCGCTGACTTTCTTTGGCATCGATATGCAAACTCCGTTTCAGGCATTGCAAAATATAGCAGAATCTTGTAATGCAAATGGCAGCGCCACTTCGGATTCGATTATCAAGATAACAGAATACTATAAGCTTTTAGACAATGAGATATACAACCACATGTTCAATAAGCAGGATTTTGCTGAGCTCTCAGCATTAAGCAATCAAATATTTAACACCTTAACCAAAGACAAGGCCGCTTGCCTTCAGAAGGATATTATTCTCAAAAGCATAGATAGTTACAAGCAGTTCCTAATGCTCAACAATCCGGAAAACGACTTCCAGGAGCAGTCGACATTGCGGGATTCGCTGATGGCAGAAAATGTTCTCAATGCATTAAAGCCCGGCCAAAAGATGATCGTTCTGGCGCATAATGGTCACGTACAAAGGACGCCAAATACCTATTCAAAAAGTATGGGATACTTTTTATCTCAGAAACTGGGCACTCAATACCAATGTTTGGCAATGACAACGTCCACCGGATATTATACCGCGTTCACGCCCGCAGCCGGTAAGGTTACAGACAAAAATCCGATCCTTGATGCGAAGGTCGGCACTTTCGAACATGAGTTTTCTAAAATCCGAAAATCAATGTTTTTCCTTAACACATCAATGGTCAAAAAGCAGCATGGCAGTGGGACTTTGCCAGATAAATACAAATTGCTCCCATTTGGTGTGACAGACCAGCCATTTGTAAGCGGAAATCTGCTGGACGACTTCAACTACGTACTTCACATTGAAAAGACTTTTGGAAACCAAAGTTTTTACCTAAAATAAGGGTAGGAAATTAAAATGCCTTAGAAAGAAGGTGTTACAAATAATGAAGAAAGCAAAGCACATCTGGATCGTCTGGCAAAAGGGAATCCCTATCATTACGTAAACTCTATTCTGAGCCAATTTTAATGCGGACCGGCCCCTTAATATCTTGGACATCAACCGGCACTCCCTTTTGTGTTATCATTACGCTGCCCTTTGTGTGTAAATCAATGGCTACCCCGAGTACATCTTTCATATACTTCCGCCAGTCGTCGGGAAACAGCTTACGTGCGATTTCTGAGGGGCACGTACTTTTCTCAGCACCACGATCAATGGCGGTAGACAGGATAGTTTCGGCTATTTTCTCGTAATGATGCATGTGTATGCTGCGTAAATAGGTTTGCAGAAATACCATAAAGATCGGACCAGCTGTGGCCATTTCAATATCATATTGTTGCCTCATTCAACCACCATCTTCCGGGTTTCAGAACCATTGTTGGTTTCAAATTTCACCAGATATGTCCCTGCTGGCATTGGGCTCAGAACAAATCCGGTGTCTGTCTGCTGGATAACCTTTATGCGAGTATCCCTGCCTTTCAAATCCAGGACCCTAATGTTGCTAACCTGGCTGCCTGACTGGACTGTAACCGTTGTGCCTGCACTGACGGGGTTGGGATATATGTAATTTTGCAAATCTTTCTCATCAGCCTGCAAACTTACCACGCGGCTGAATGCAAAGCTCTCATCAACATCCACAGCACGAAGACGATAATAGACAACCGATGCCAGGGAGGCAAATGTTGTATCTGTAAACGAATACCTATGCGCTTCTATCCCATTTCCGGCTGCTCTAACCGTTCCAACCGCAATGTAGCTTTTGCCGTCAAGGCTTCTTTCAATATCAAAATGCGAAGCATTTACTTCATCAGTTGTTTTCCATTTCAATAAGGCGTTTTGTTCCGCCTTCTCAGCCGTAAAGCTGACCAGATGCACAGGCAAGGCCGTTTCATTCACATTACTATGCACGAAAAACCCCGAAAAGCCCGTCACATGAAAGCTCACTTCCCAGCGCTTTGCCGTATCATTCCAAACAATGTCCTCATCCTCAGGATTGATCAGCAACACGGCAGGCCCGTCGCCTGTCCAGCCGGTATAGGTGTCGGGGAAGCCATATTGGCTTGTTCCGTGATTTTGTGTGACACGAATGTTGTGAACGCCGTCGCTATCCGCCGGGCCGGTTGGCAAAGCTGGTGCGCTTCCTCTGTTGTTATTAAAATCGTCAAAATCGGATTGTGCATAGAACAATGTAACGCGCCCGGTTGCTGTGTTGGCATTGGCAGCGGGAGTAATATCATAATAGCGCCTTACATAAGGCTGACCGGCAGAAGGGGCCGATTGTGCAACGTACACTTTTGCGCTGACAGCACCACTCACGCCCGTGCCTGCTGACAATGGCGCTATTATGCCGATTTCGCCACAATCGTTTGCAAATGTGACCGGAGCTCCGACAATTGTCTCCGTCACTTCCGAGTGATCGTCCGCCAAGTGATCATCAGCCGGTGAACCGCTGTTCACAATCACATAAAAGTTACCTGCACTATATCCTACCAGCGAATAATCATATACATTATTTTCAGTAACAAGAAATGTCCACCCCCCATTGGTGGCTGTGCCCAGGATGCTGTTACATAATTTCGCAACTCCTGACGAGGCTGCCAGCCCGGTAAAAGGAGTAAATGCCCCTGCATTGTAATTGTCTCCATTATTCCATTGAAATGCCGTTGCAAAATAATGCTTACTACCCCAACCTATGATCACAGTACCAAAATTATATGCCGGGGACCCGACCACCGAGTTGGAAACGCTCACGGGGCCAGTTATTCCCGTATTTCCGTCGCCCCAGGTCACTGCGCCAATATAATTATCGGCAACGCTTTTCCAATAAATGCTTGATACCACATAATTCCCATTAGCCAGCGGCCGGGTATCGAACCCAACCCTATCGTCTTCCGTTGATCCTACCAGCGAATTGGAAGCGCTTACCTCGCCTGTGAGCGCACTAGTCCCACTGCACCAGGTCGCAGCTCCTGCATTCTTTACCGATCCATTATCCCAATTAGGGCTGACAACCACATAGTTTCCATTGGTAAGCGCAAAAACATAGCCCAAATCGTCGTCCTGCGAGGATCCTACCAGTGAATTGGAAGCACTCACAACACCGGTCATTCCCGTAGTTCCATTGGCCCATGTTGCAGCGCCCGCAGCACTGGCCGCGCCATTGCTCCAGCCAAAACTCGAGACAACATAATTCCCATTGGTCAAAGCAGTTATAAAGGTCCCCACGGCATCACCATGCTTGGCGCCCACCAGCGAATTTGAGGTGTTCACAGTCCCTGTCAGACCCGTAGCACCATTCACCCATGTCGCGGCCCCCACTCTTACTTCTGGTGCAACCTGCCAGGCAGCACTTCCAACAACGTAGTTACCATTACTTAAAGCGACAACACCGCCTACAAGGTCACCCGTTGTCGAACCCACCAGCGAGTTGGAAGCCGAGATAATGCCTGTCAGTCCCTTGGTACCGTCTACCCATACTACGGCACCAACATCTCTTACGGGCCCATTATCCCAATATGCACTAGTAACCACGTAGTTTCCATTGGTAAGTGCGGTTATTCCACCCAGGTAACCATATGCTTCCGTTCCTACCAGTGAATTAGCAATATTCACTTCTCCCGTTACTCCGGTAACACCATTTCCCCAAGTTATTGCTCCTGCATCGCCCAAAGGACCATTATCCCAGGTTTCACTTCTGACCACGTAATTTCCGTTAGCAAGGGCAAGGACTTGAATGCCCACTTGGTCATTAGCACTTGAACCCACAAGAGAATTGGACACAGTTACCGCACCGGTTAATCCTGTTGTGCCACTGGCCAAAGTTACCGCTCCTGCATCGTGCACTGAACCATTATCCCAATGACGGCTTTGCACAACATAGTTCCCGTTTTTGAGCTCAACGACATTGTCGGCACCTATTTTGTCACCAGCTTTAAGTCCTACGAGGGAATTTGAAGCGCTCACTACCCCTGTTATACCTGTGGTTCCGTTCCCCCAGGTTACTGCTCCGGCTGCAGCCGCCGAACCATTTTTCCACCCTGTACTCCGAACCACATAGTTTCCATTGGTGAGTGGATATACATGTTCCCCACCAATCAGATCACCGGCTTGCGAACCAACCAGTGAGTTGGACGCGCTAACCTTTCCCGAGATGCCTGTGGTCCCGTTTGCCCATGTCACCGCTCCCGCATTGCTCGCAGAACCATTACTCCAAAACGGACTGTTTATGACGAAATTTCCATTAGTTAGTGCTGTCACTCCAAAAATCCCCACATGGTCATTCGCCTTACTGCCTGTCAGCACGCTGATTAGTTTATGGGTTGCACCATTGTAAAAGTACACCGCACCCACATTGGGAATTGCTCCGTCGCTCCAGTCCGGATCTGTTACGACATAATTTCCATTGGTTAATACCGTGATTTTGGAACCAAAACTTCCGCTGCCGGGAGGACCGGCAACTTGTGTTCTCTGAGCCGTCGATACGCTGATATTGATAAATAGAAGGAAAAGGACCTGGATTATCCATACGCCCTTTTGAGGCTTATAACTTTCTTGTAGCTGTGTATACATGTCTTAAAGTTTTTTATACAATAAGAACAAAGTATACTTTTTTCAGATTTTATTTAACAATACTATGTTTAGAATTAAATATATTTATTTAATGGTCGATTTCAGTCGTGGATAGGCGCAGTGCCTAAGTCTCTTTCGTAAAACGCTGATAAACGGAAGTAATTGATACTTGTTTCACCCCATTCTTTGTATACAAATACCGCTTATTGACGATAACCAGCCTGCCAGCCGGATCTACGGTCACCGACTCGGGTTTTACCCATCGATATGGATTCTCCTGTTCACTTGGCAGCACATTGAGCAATTTGAGATCATCGGAAAAGTGGAACTGGCGCGCGGTGCCTTGCCGCAAAAAATCCATTCGTAAGGATGGGTCATAATTTAAACCCGGACCGCCTGCCCATTCTTCGTTTTCAAGGCGGATATATTGCTCGGGCCAGGACTGACTGAATAGATATGCAGGTTTTGCAGACAAGGGATTTTTAGGGTATATACGCACTTCTACGTCAAAATGAAAATTCTTTTCAGAAGGAAGGATATCAATTTCCTGGAACAAGTCGGTGGAACTTGCACCATCCATATTTACATCGACGGCTTCACTACTGACCGAACTGACGATACCATATTTTCCATGGAACTGCTCTTGCAGCGCAGCAACTTTGCGGGCTTCGATAATCTCAGGATCGACCACAGGATCATCTTTCTTGCAACCCAACATTACCGCAAGAAAAATAGGGCAAAGAAGAAGAAGTGTTTTCATGACTTTGAGTTTTTATTTTAAAAGAAATTTATAAAAAATATCTCTGTAAAGTCAAATGCGGTTACAAAATAATTTCTTGGTGTACTATTAAAACCGTGGATCTTTGCATTAACGCAAAAAACCCGGCAAATGCCGGGTTTTTTGCACATCATCTACTTAAACTTAATCCTGAAAGCATATTCTATTTTTCCAATGATTTTTCAAACCTTTTTGCAATTTCTACTGGATGATTAATTGTTACAGATATTGGAGAATTCGTAAACAGGGCGACCTGCGCTTTGCCAAAATCCATAATTATTGTATTGCATCTATATCCTAAGCCAGTTTTATAATAGTACTTCCCAATTGTTCCATTAAGTGCACCGTCAAAGCCAAAAAGCTTGTCTTTCATTAGGTGAAGATCGGCAGCGCTTATTACTTTTAACTGAGAGACCGCAGATTGAAGGTTAGCAAACTGAGATGCACTCATGTACAATCCCGTTGCACCAGCATTTGCAGAGACAACAGCTTTATCTACTCCTGCGGCGGTTCCTTTTATTTCCAAATATCCTTGTGTTGATAGGTGCGGCTCCATATAACCTCCATCACCCCACGCTTGCCAGTCGATTAAACTTGCTTGTTTAATTCCGGCCGGAAGAAATACATTTTCATAAACAATTTTCCGAAATTCGGCTGCATAAATGTTAAAGTTTGACGGAGCTTGATTAAGTACTTTCAATAGCGTTGAATTACCCTTCTTACTCTTTTCAACAGCATCAACATAAGGCGTGATAATCCCTAATAGTATATAATTGATATCGTTAGGTTGGCGCAAACTGGTATTGACTTCCCCTTTAACAGAAACCATAATTGATTGTTCCGTCCCGCCATTAACCAAACCTGTTCGGTGAGACAGCAATTGCTCAAAATTTAATGATTTGAATCCTGTGCTTGGCTCCCAGCCCTTTGGTAAGTAAGGCCACACTTTTGTTTGTAATGAAAGATTATATCGTTTAAGGATCTTAAAAACCGCAAGCGCAGTAACATATTGTGTTGCCTGAAGTGATTCCTGCTGCACCAAGGCGCCATGCTGCTTCTCGCCACCTGCTTCAAAGGCTTTTCGGGCAAACCCTTCACCACCATTTCCTACAAAAAATTCTTCTCCATTGGACATAATGGAATAGCCGAAACCAACTTTCTGGTCTTCCATGTATCTTTCAATTTCTTCGGCGAAGGTAAACGCATTAAACTTCGTAGGCTGGCCAATAATAAGCTTCGCATTCGCATCATCGCTTAGCTCCTGCTTTTCCATTGCGCCCTCCTGTAAGATCTGTTCTTCATTGCAAGCACTTACAAACAAAACTGCGCTAAAAACAAGGCAGCTAGATACTGATTTCAAAAGTTGTGTTTTCATTTTTAAAGATTTGTATAAATGATTTTTTCATCGCGGTGCTCTTACACTTTGATCACAACAAAGGTCGGGAGACGTAAAGAGCCAAGCTTTTAACTTATGTTAATAAGTATAAAAAAGTATAAAATCCGCCAAACCCTCAACCCATCTGCCAAGACGCATCAATTCAGTGTGCCATACTAACATTTCAATGTCGATTCTTTGCAATTGAAATAGGTTAGAATTTCCCCTCACGCACTCATTCCCCACCTTTGTGCTGTTGAAAATGCAACGTGATCAGAGAATCTCCTCACTGCATCTTCGAATACAACTTAATGAACATTTTTAGCCATGAATTTTAAAAGAACACTTGTCTGCGGAAGTTTGATGATAAGCTTGCTATCCTGCAACTCCACCACGGATTCCAGCAACTCATCTGAAAAAAGCACACTGAAATTAACCTTCAACGGAAAAACCAAAACCTACACCGATGCCCGCATTTCCGATGGTAAATTCGGATCAATCCAAACCATCGGCATTACTGCCGGAGCCGACGGCTCGGATTATCTTTCTTTAAACGTATATGGCGCGACGGCCGGGACTTATCCTTACAAGCAGGACATGAGCATTTATACACAAGTAAGCCAGGTAGAATACAAAACCGCCGGAACTGTCTTCAATAACTATTTCGCACAAATGTGCCCTGATAAATCCGGCTATCGTTCCACCATCGGAGAAATAAAAATCCTGGAATACGAAGCAGGCAAACATGCGAAAGGAACATTTTCCGGTGCATTGATAGACGCCAACGGAGACGAACAATGCAATCCGGATAGTATTTCGTTCAGCGGGGAGTTTGATATTGCGGTTGATTGAGGCGAGTCGGCAAAAAGCACTAAGCGACCGCTAGGCTCAGAAAGCTTTCAACTTCAATAGCATGGTAAATTCTCTGTGAGTTACAGCGGGTACAAAGACTTTTCCCCTTCTTTGATCACTTCGCTCAGTTGTGCAGCAAGCTCTTTTGCCTTCCCCAGATCCCCTTTTTTCTGATATACTTTGTAAAGTCCCCAAAGCGCATTTGCGCTGTTGGGACGTTTTTTAGCCAGGTCTTCATATGCCTGTATTGCCAGATCGTATTTCCCGGCCTTCAAATAAACCTCTCCCAGGCTGATCAATACGGGCCTTGCGTATGAAGGCGGTTCGCTGTAACCGAGATCATGTTCCTTTTTTTGTGCAATTTTAAGCAGGCGGATGGCTTCCGCATTGTTATTTTCAAGGTTTTGGATTAAGCCCTGCAATTCCAGTGATGCCACATTCAGGTCGCCCAGCCTTCGCGCTGCTATGGCGTCGTCGGCCGGAGATTGGTTGCCATTGCGGTACAAATGCGCGTCGAGCGCGTCGGAATATTTTTTGGCTTCTGCGGCTTTGCCTCTTTTTACGGCATCCATCCCCAACGCAAAAAGATACAGGCCGTCCTTATATGCAATGGCCTTTGTGGTAAAGATGCTGTCTTTGTCGTTGATCAGTTGCAGGCGGTCAGCGGCTTTTTTGTAATAGCCAAAACAGAGCTCCATTTTCGCGGGAGCAACAATTCCCTGGTAAAAAAAACGACCTTCATATTTAGCTTTGCGCTCCTTGGTAACCGGCATATTTTGCAACTTTTCGGCGTAATAGAGAGCAGTTTTGTAATGGCCGTTCTCTGCACTGTTAGAAAGCAGGTAATTGATATTGTGAATATAATTCCAGGTATCCACTTCGGGGATGCCCTGTTTTTTCATGTAAATAGAATCCACAGCAACAGCTTCCACAAACGCCTCGTGCGCCTTCTGATACTGTCCGAGTTTGAAATACACATGGCCCGGCATATGCACCATATGTGCCGCCCCAGGTGTGAGCTCTTTCATTTTTTCTGAACTTTTAATTGCTTCTTCCGGGCAGCAGTTCTCCATCAGATGGATCCAGTAATGGTGTGCGCCAGCATTGTCCGGATCGTTTTTCAGCACGTCCCGGAGCAGATATTCACTGTAAATCTGACCGTCACGCGGGTTTAGTTCCACGTCATAGCCGCTCATTTTACTTAATGCCAAAAAGAGCTTTGCATCTACATCTCCGGGATACTTATGCACGATGATTTCGAGCTTTTGCTGATATAGCTTCCGGCTGCCGTCGCCAGGTGCGTCGCGGAGAAGAATCGCTTCTGCATACAGCTTTTCATGCTCGCTTGCCTTATCCTTCAACGCTTTGAGCTTTCTGACAGCAAGCTTTTTATCATCATCAAAATCCGGCCCTTCTGTGGCGCCGATAGCGCTGTACAGGCCCCAATAGGGCATTACAGCCGAAGAATCCAGCCGGATCGCCTCTTTGAATGATCGATATGCTTCAAAATCCCAGAAATCATGCAACAGCGCCACGCCCTGGGCAAAATATTTCTGCGCCTGGTCCGATTTCGTGCTGATCTTCATGGTGGAAGTGCCAATGCCTTCCAGGAACTGCGCGGGCGGGAGGTTGTGAACATAAGCGGTTTCCTTGCGATAAGCCTGAATATGGTCAAGGTGGTTGTGGGCAGATTCGTTTTCGTCCACGTGGTTCGCGTGGTCATGTCCGCTGCTTTTTGTCTGTCCCTGCCGGTCACGCTGGGCAAATGTGGAAACGGAGATCAGACAACACAATACAAAAGAAAATCTCATATTTTTTTATTTAAAACAATGATAATCAATAACCTTTATTCTGAACCAGGTCCTTATCTGCGGCCAGGTCGTTGAATGGGATCGGGAAAATCCATTTGTCTGCATTGCCTACGCCCAACACTGCCCCTGCCCTGCCCGTGCGAACGAGGTCAAACCAGCGGTGCGGTTCCAATGCAAATTCGGCACGGCGCTCATCTTCGATAGCGCGCTCGATAGCTGCTTTGTTAGTAGAAGTTAAAACAGGAACTTTTGCGCGGGTTTTTACTGCATTCAGATCGGCTGCTGCGCCCGCGAGATCGGGCGTCGCTTTTTTGGCCCTGGCTTCGGCGCGGATCAGGTATTGCTCGGCTATGCGGAACAGGTAAGTCGGATTGTCGTTCGTAGCGCGCCAGTAAAGCAATTGCACATAATAGTTCAGAATGGCCGGCGTGGAAATATCCTTGATCAGCGCTTTGCGGTCACCGCCTGTTGCGGGATCTTGCAAAAGCTTGAACAGTGCAGGCCCGGGCCCAAACTGGTTGCGGTAACCGTCGCTCGACCATGCGCCATAATGTGCGCTTCTGTCGGCCGTGCTGTATGCCAGCTCAAAAATGGATTCCCTGGAATTTTTACTATTTATAAATGAGGCCCAGCTGATCAATTCGTAATTACTGTCGGAAATCAGCTTGGTAGCATATTCCTCAGCCTTTTCATATTCTCCCAAATACAAATGCAGCCGCGCCTTGAACGCCGAAACAGTCTTTTGCGTAACCCGGTTGCGATCCACTGTATTGCCCAGCAAACCTTCGGCCTTCGTAAGATCTTCCAGCACTTGCCTGTATACTTGCTCCTGGGTGCTTTGTTTTACCCCATCAAAATCGTCCGGTGCGGTGGTTGGTTTGAGCACAACAGGCACATTGCCCCACGCACGGGCCAGGTCGAAGTAGGCAAGTGACCGCAGAAAATAAGCCTCGCCCGAGATTTGCTTGCGCTGCGCTTCGGTAATGGTCTTAGAATCAAGCTTTTCAACTTTATCGATCACATTGTTCGCGCCGTTGACCACGGTGAAAATGGTGGACCAGACGTTGTTCAGAAGCGTATTATCAGACCGGTAAGTGTGGGTAATGAAGGTCGCATAGTAATTCAATGTCCCTACCCAGATATTATCGCCCCCGGCAAGATAAGCCGCGGCTTGATAGCCGTCGCCGCCATAATAGTTACTGCTCTGAACCTTGTCATACACACCCAGTAAGGCAGTTTCAGCAGTGGCAGCATCAATGATCACCGAACCGTCGGAAATGGATTGCTGCGGTTCCGCGTCCAGAAAGTACGACTCGCAGGAACTGGCCAGCAGGCCGGTAAGCGCCAGCAGCGCAATGTTGTATCGGAAATAAGAAGTGAACTTTCGCATGATATTTCAGGCAATGATTAAAAAGTAAGATTGATACCGAACTCTACCGTACGCGGATGCGGCGGCATCGAAAAGTCAAGACCCTGTACAGTGGCATTAGCAGTGTCCTGGGCAGTGTTGATCTCCGGGTCCGGGCCGGAATATTTAGTCCAGGTGAGCAGGTTGGTTGCATTCACGTATACCTTGGCATTATCGATCCGGATCTTCGACAGCCAGTTTTTTGGCAATGAATAACCCAGGTAGGCGCTGCGGAGGCGGATAAATGAGCCGTCTTCCAAAAAGCGGCTGCTTTCGAAATTGTGGTTGTTGCTGCCGTCTTCATTAGGCAGAATGGTAACGCGGGGGATGTCCGTCACATCGCCCGGTTTTTCCCAGCGGTCCATCATGCTCGCCAGCATCGACCAGGAAGTTCCGCGCGAACCCGCGTGCTCCTGAAAATATCGGTTCATATTAAACACTTTGTTGCCCTGCGAGAAATAGAAATTGAGCGAAAAATCGAAGTTTTTGAAACGCACCGCATTCCTGAGGCTGCCGTAATAGGCCGGCCATGCATTGCCCACAATCTGCCGGTCGGCGGTGGTAATGCGGCCATCGCCGGTGCGGGAATCGTCGTACACGGCATTGCCATTCTGCGGATCCACATAAAGCTGTTTGTAGAGCCAGAAAGAATACATCGGCGAGCCTTGTTCGAGGCGCACCCAGTCGCGGTTGTATTGGGTAAATGAAATGGGGAGTTTCTCGATGCGGTTGGCATTGTGGGCGACATTAAAGCTCGTTGTCCATTCCCAATCCTTATTGGAAAGATTGGTGGAAGTGACCTGGAATTCGAAACCCTTGTTGCTCATTTCGCCCAGGTTCTGATAGGAGGATGAGAATCCGGTTTTAGCAGGCGTCGGCACAGAGAGCAGCAGGTCCGTAGTGTATTTGTTATAAATATTGAATTCAAATTTCAGCCGGTTGTTGGCCACGCCGCCTTCGAGCCCTACATTCCATTGGCGCGTCGTTTCCCATTTCAGACCGCCATTACCCAACTGTGCCGGTGCTACGCCTGGCTTGTCGAGGTAATTATTCCCGCCCGACCAGAGACCCAGCGATGCAAAGTCAGGAATGCTTTGGTTACCAGTCCAGCCTATGCTCGCTTTGAGTTTGAGATCGTTCAGGAAAGCGAAATGATCTTTTACAAAACCTTCCTGACCGATGCGCCACGAAGCGCCCACCGACGGAAATGTGCCCCAGCGGTAGTCCGCGCCGAAGCGCGATGAAGCATCCGTGCGGACGTTCACATCCACGCTATACTTGTTATCAAAACTATAATTTGCACCTCCAAAATAAGAAAGTAGTCCCGAGTTCGTCACGCCGGTGGTGGTGCCGGTGGTAATCGCAGCTGCCGAAATGGTTGTGAATTGCGTGCCCGGGAAGTTCGTGCCCGTGATCACCGAACGCTGAAATTCGTTTTTCTGCAATGTGTTACCCAGGAACACCGACAGGAAATGACGCTCACCCAGCGGTGCATTGTAGTTCAAAAGCTGCTCGGCGATCCAGGTGCGGTCGAGCGTAGTGGCGTCCGTTGCGCTGCCGTTGGAAGCCTTTCCTTCGGTGAGGTTAGCATTGTAGTAGACCGCTTCCTTGTAATAATTGTCGTCCAGGCTCCATGAGCTTTTGAATGTCAGGTCGTCCGTCAGGTTCCACTTGAAGTAACCGTTGGCGATCAAATGTTTTCCATACGCGTGGTTATTGCTGTTTTCGAGCAACACATAAGGGTTATTGAATCGCTCACCGCGGTTGTAGGAGCCATCGGCGGCGAAGATCGGCGTCAATGTGGGCGTATGTAAACCGGTATTCAGGATCCCGCCCGTATCCCCCGTGCGTGCGAGCTGGCGTTTGGTGGCGCTGTAAGAAGTGCTCACCCCTACCTGCACTTTGCTGTTGATATTATGGTCGACATTAATGCGGAAACCCAGCCGACGGAAATCCTGTAATTTCAGGATGGAGTTCTGATTCGTAACCTCGCCGCCGAGGTAAAATTGCGTTTTTTCATTGCCGCCTGTTACGGACAAATTGTTGGATTGCTGAACAGCCGTTCGAAAAACGAGGCTCAACCGGTCGTAGGTTCCCTGGTCTTCGGGGTTACCCTGCCCTCCTTCGCTCACAGGCCGGAATGGCCGCGTCGCAGAAGGGTTTCCATCATTGATCCACTGCTCATTCATGATCTGCGCGTGTTGCGGGCCGGTGGTAAGGTCCCACAATTTGGGTGCCTTGGCAATGCCGAGGGAAGTGTTGAATGAAATCTTAGTCTTCCCACCTTTTGCACCGCGTTTTGTGGTGATCAGGATCACGCCGTTGGCACCCCGTGCGCCGTAAATGGCTGTGGCGTTGGCATCTTTAAGCACCTCAATGTTCTCGATATCAGCCGGGTTAATGTCGGCCAGCGGATTGGTCGTTTGCCCGCCGGTGCGTACGCCTTGTAACGACTGGCTGTTTATAAAAACACCGTCAATCACATACAAAGGATCATTTCCAGCATTGATAGACGTCGCCCCACGCAAGCGTACAAGCACGCTCCCGCCTTCTACGCCCGAGTTGGAGGATATTTGGAGCCCCGGAGTCAGTCCCTGAATTTTTTCACTAAAACTAACCCCATGCTGGTTGGCGATCTCGCCGGATTTAATGTTGGAAACCGCACCTGTTCCGGCCCCTTTTTTCAGTTGGGTGTATCCTACCACCACAATTTCGTTCAGCTGCTTGTCCGAGGATTCGAGTTGCACTTCAAAGAATTTGCGGCCGGCGAGCGGGATTTCCTGCGTTTTGAAGCCTACGAACGAAAACACAAGTACCGGATTCTCCCCGGGCGCAGGTTCCGGCACATTCAATTGAAAACCGCCTTCCAGATTGGTGGATGTACCCGTGCTGGTGCCTTTTAAAACAATGTTCACCCCGGGAATGCCATCGCCCTTGTCGTCTGTAATCTTACCGGAAACCGATCTCTCGGTGTGCAATGCAAAAGTTAATTCTGCCGAAATACTGTTGGCCGTCGGCAGCAGAAAAAGGGAAATAAAAATCAATGTGACGACTGGCACCTCATTAACGTAATACAATATACGCGAAAGCCATGCGTAGTAGTGTTTCATGGTAAAAGAGAATTAAATGAGTGATAAGTGGAGTGATTGGAGCAGACGATTTCTTCCGGAGGCAAGGCGCCTCCGAAGAAATCAGAATGAAATAATGCGGTTATGGATTCAGGAATGGCATCTGCTATTCGTGATCGCCATAGCGTTTCTCACCTGCGGAAACGGCCAGGGCAAGCTTATTTTGCTTGGGAGGAAGCGGACACGTTGCAAAAGGCGAAAACGCACAGGGTGGATTAATGGATTTATTAAAGTCCAGCCAGGCTGTCCCATCTTCCTCCACGGAAGTGTAGAGAAAACGTCCGGCGCCATATGTTTCCTTTTTATTGGTTTGGTCGGCGAAGATGATGAACAGATTCTTGGTCGATCCCACGGCGTCCAGACGGTATTCCTTACCATTTACAGAAAAAACCAATGTTCCCGGAGATTCCTGATCTGCGGTGCGGCCGGTAATGTCTGTGATTGAAACTTTCTTACCGGTGGTGGCTTCAAAGCGTGCTTTGACGAGCCATTTTTCCTGAACAGGATAGCGCTCAATGCCTGTAAACCCTTTCAGATATTCGCTTTCGAGGTCGCGTAACCGCACCGCATATTTGTCGCCGCGCTTGATAATGAACCACCGCAACGACTTGTGTTTGAGCGTTACAGGCTTTTCATCCGGAAAAATATCCAGCTCCGTCACAGGCTCATCGCCACTGAAAATGGCTGCATCTGGACTTGCTTTGAGTATGACCTTTCCCTTATCCAACCAGATTTCACCCAGGAAAGGGTTGCTTTTATCTGCCGGGAACACAACATTGTTCTTACTATCGCCGCCGAAAGTGTTCTTTCCTTCATCAAGCCAGAACAAACCGGCCAGATTGAGCCAGCCCGATTCCGCTTTGAGGCTTTCGATCCGTTTCTGATGCCATTGCTGGATCTGTTCTTCGTAAGCCGTGTCGTTGAATGTGAATGCAGGCAATAAGTAAATGCCAGCCAGCAAGAGTAAATAATAGGAGTACTTTTTCATCATTTTTTAGATAAATTAAAATGAACGCTAACGCCTGGCGCGCAATGACGTCCAGTCCGCTGGCAAAAACTAAATGGTGGCTGTGGTACAAATGTAAACAATCAGTTTAATCTATCAACTTAATAGAGTTAATTTTTTTAAGATACCTTCGCTGACCAAAATACCCACTCATTAAAATGGAATTGGAATTTGATTAGAATGAAATTAGAACAACGTTTGGTGACTATCGGTGACTCGTTTCCAGTGTATAAATTTTTGGTATTATATCGTAAATGTGATGTACAACATAAAGAAAGTGATGGTTTTGGAATGGTTTTAGAGAATTGTGACATGCGTGTTTTCGTTATTAATCCGGTTCAGTGATATACTGTCCTTTACGGAAACCGTAAATAGCCGTCTCTATCACATTTGCATATTAATGGGTAAAAAATTTAAGGTCGAAGTGCCAACCCCCTGGCAAAGGCTCATGGGAATGCTTTATGTCGAACGCTCGACAATCAATTACATATTTATTTACGCCATCCTGATCGGCTTGATCGGACTCACACTTCCACTCGGGACTACGGCAGTTTTCAACCTGCTTTCCAATGGTGCATTATACAGTTCGACATACGTGCTGATCGGCGTTGTCCTGATCGGAATCATAGTTGGCGGGATTTTGCTCATCGGGCAGCTGACGTTGGTGGAACTCATCGAGCAAAAAATATTTACCAAAGCCACGCTCGAATTTGCTTACAGATTTCCGCGGATCAAAAAATCGGAGTTGGAGGGTGAAAGTCCGCCGGAACTGGTAAACCGATTTTTTGATGTAATTACCATTCAAAAGGGACTGACAAAACTTCTTGTGGATATTGTAGCAGCCGGTGTTCAGATCGCGCTGTCTGCGATTTTGCTCTCATTTTATCACCCCATATTTATGACTTTCGGACTGTTGACAGTGATGGCTACCATTTTGGTACTTTTCCTGTATTACAAAAGAGGCGTCCAAACGAGCATTGAGGAGTCGCATTATAAGTACGAAGTGGTGGCTTACCTCGAATCTGTGGCGGGTGATCTTGATCTTTACCGCGGACAACCCGACAAGATGAGACAGGTGATTGTGAATACCGACCGCATTACAGCAGACTATTTACAGGCAAGAAACGATCATTTCTGGGTGCTTCGCAAATTTTTTGCCAGCTCGGTTATCCTGAGAACCTTGCTGATGGGCGGTTTGCTTTTTTTAGGATCTTATTATGTAGTGCAAAGACAAATGACACTCGGGCAGTTTGTTGCCGCAGAAGTGATCATTGTACAGATCAGCTACGCCATTGAGAAATTTATGACCAGTCTGGATACCATTTTTGATATGGTGACGGGCAGCGAAAAAATTGCCGCTGTAACTGATCTGGAATTGGTAGAAAGTGAGGTGCACCATGGCTAGATATGGAATTGACGTCACCAGCCGGGTTGACTGGGAGGAACTTGGCGTGCTCTCCGACAAGCAGATTTTGAAAACGCGCGGGCCAAGATTGCTTGGCCGCGTTATGCTGATCCTCCTGTTTTTGTTCATCATTGTGCTCTTTCTCCCCTGGCGGCAAACGATCCCCGGGCGTGGCACAGTAACAGCGTTGACCCCGGAAGACCGGCCGCAAACGGTTCAGAACCAGATCGGTGGCCGCATTGAGCATTGGGCCGTTCGCGAGGGGCAGCAGGTCCAGAAAGGAGATACGATACTGGTGCTTTCAGAAACAAGTCAGTCTTACTTTGATCCCAATCTGCCTCAGCGTTTGCAGGAACAACTGAGAGCAAAAGAAGGATCGGAAATTGCTGCAGCCCAAAAAATGGATGCTACCAACGACCAAATCGCTGCCATGACAAATGGCTTGAAATTTCAGCTGACGGCGGCAGAAAATAAGGTAGACCAGGCTGTCAATTACGTGCAGGCTGACAGCGCGGACCTGGTAGCAATCCAGAAGTTTTATGAAATCAGTAAATCCCGGCTCGAACGTTACGAAGCGGGTTATCGGAACGGCCTTTTTTCACTGACCGACATAGAAAGCCGCCGTTTGAAGTTACAGGAGGATAATGCCAAAGTGGTAAGCCAGGTCAACAAGCTAAATAACTCGCAGCAGTCGCTTCTGAATGCGCGCATTGAACTGGATAACATTCGCGCCAAATACATGGAATCCGTTGCCAAAGCACGTTCCGATTTAAGTTCTGCATTGTCCAGCCGGGTGAGCGCGCAGGGAGAAATTGCAAAGCTGCAGAATGAGATTTCCAATATTAACATTCGGCGCGGGCTGTATGTGGTGCGTGCCCCGCAGAGCGGCTTTGTGGTAAAAACACTGAAAGCCGGTATTGGTGAAAACATCAAGGAGGGTGAATCCATCGCCACGCTGCAACCCACGAAACCGAGCGTAGCGGTGGAATTATATGTGGATGCCATGGACGTGCCGCTAATCCTGGACAGCAGTGAGGTTCGCCTTCAGTTCGAAGGGTGGCCTTCCGTGCAATTTGCTGGCTGGCCATCGGTGGCGGTGGGCACATTTGCCGGCAAAGTAACGGTCATAGACCTGGTAAGCAGCAATAACGGCAAATATCGCATCCTGGTAACCCCTTCAAATCCGGCACCTTACAATGACGAGCCGTGGCCCAAACAGCTGCGACAAGGCTCTGGCGTGTACGGGAGGGTGATCTTGCGCTCTGTGCCTATATGGTACGAAATATGGCGGTTATTGAACGGCTTCCCGCCCAGTCTGGAAAATGAGCCTGATAAAGCAGATGGTGGTGGAAAAAAGGATAAAGCGAACTAAAATGAACATGACAATAAGACGGGGCATGCTTGCCCTTTGGCTATGCCTCTTGCTGTTTGTCCAGAGTGTGTTTGCAAGCGTAGCATCTGTCCCCGACTCTACAAAAATATTTTCGATAGCAGACCTGCGTGAGCTAGTGATGCAGAACAATCCGGTCGTTAAACAAGCCGGGTTACTGAGCGCTGCCGCGCGGGCGAGGGTAACCCAGGCGCTTGGCAGTTTTGACCCAAACCTTAAAGCATCATTCGACCAGAAACAATTTGGTGGAAAAAATTACTATAACCATTGGACGAGTGAACTAAAAGTGCCTCTATGGCTGGCAGGAGCTGATTTAAAGATCGGGTTCGACAGAAATGTGGGGAGTTACACTAATCCAGAAACAACCACGCCGCTGACAGGCCTGGGTGGCGTAGGCATTAGTGTGCCGATTGGCCAGGGGCTGCTGATTGATGCTCGCCGAAATACCCTGCGTCAATCGCGCGTCATGGTAGCGTATGCCGAAGCAGAAAGGGTCAATGAGATCAACAAAGTTTGGTTTCAGGCTGTGAAAGATTACTGGAACTGGTTTTATGCGCATCAGCAATATCAGCTCATCCGTCGTGGCGTCGAGCTGGCAACCACGCGCTACACCGCCACGCGTAATCAGGCATTACTGGGCGAAAAGCCTGCAATTGACTCCGTAGAAGCATTTATCACGGTGCAGGAAAGATCGATCCAGCTGGCTAAGATTGAAATCGAGATCCAGAATTCCAGATTGCTTGTTTCCAATCACATCTGGGACGAAAAAGGAAATCCACTCGAATTGCCGGAAGACGCCGTGCCCGTCAACGCCGACTCCGCTGTGGCTATTGTATCGGCCAACCACCTCGATGATTTGCTGAACCGTGCCGAAGACAACCACCCCAAGCTTCAAATGCTTCGCAATAAGGGAGTCCAGCTCGCTATTGAACGCAATTATCTGCGCGAAATGCTGAAACCAAAACTCAATGTCAGCGGCTCGCTGCTGACCACACGCAGGGATTTCAATTCTTATGTACCTGATTATTATGACATTGGCTGGAATAACTATAAAGTGGGTTTTGATTTCTCGTTCCCGCTGTTCCTGCGCTCGGCAAGAGGTAAACTCAATGAGATCAAAGTGAAGCAAATGGACCTGAACCTCGATGTTCAAAACCAAGCACGAACCATTCAAACCAATATCCGCAGCTCGTTCAACAACCTGAAAGCATACCAGGCGCAACTCACTATCCAGACGCAAAGCATTGTGAATCAAAAATTCCTGGTTCGCGGTGAGCTTCAAAAATTTGATCTGGGTGAAAGCACATTATTTTTAATCAACAGCCGCGAATCCAAGCTCATCGACATGATGATGAAACAAGCAGAACTCGTAACAAAATACCAGCAAGCGCTAGCGGACCTCTACTACGAAGCCGGGGTGAATCAGGATTGATTGGTTGTCGCTTATGCTCGCGCCCGGCTTACGCAAAAGGTTTTTCCCAAAAACTCCTGAACAAATTTCCTGGGTGTGGTAGCGAGGTAATACCTGAAGTCTTTAATGAGGTGACTCTGGTCGTGATAGCCGAACTGGGCAACGAGGGTTAGCCAGTCCACTTCGTCTTCTTGTTTTTGAATAAATTCGATAACCTGTTTGAACCGAAGCAAGCGGGTAAGTTCTTTGGTAGAAAATCCCATGTATTTTTTGAAACGCATTTGCACCATCCGCTCGGATAGATTGGCGTCAGCAGCAATTGATTTTGAAGGTTTTCCAAAATCAATGTTGCTATCTTCAAAACCTGCTAGTAAGGGAATGCTTTCTTTTTCAGGTGCTTTGATAAATGCATGACCGTGTGCGATCAGCAACCCAATGCGGTCTTCGGTTGTGGGCATTCCTGCAAGTGCATTCCATAACGCGTCGAATCCGGCAATGCCTAGCACCTGGTCGGGATCATAGATTTTTTCGGTTTCCATTTGTTCCGCCGGAATGTTGAAAAGCCTGTAAAAGCCATTGTGGTTGAATGTGATTACAATGATGTCCGTTTCCGGCAACACCTCGTAATGCAGCATTTTCCGCAACGGGCCCAGCATCACAACTTTTCTCGTTTCGTGCTCCTGAAACGCGCCATTACCAAACGACAATGGTAAAGGAACACCAAAATTAAATATCAGCATGATTTCTAAACTTGGCGACAAGAACTGGGGCGTCCGTTCAAAATCGAGGTCTGTTTGAATACAGTAAAAGTGCTTGATCACGTCAGCCAATGCAGCCGGAGCGTCAAAGTGCGTACCAATGGATAGCTTAGTCATTTCGTTTTCTTACAATTTTACCGACCATAGCTCGCTTAATTTTGACCTAAAATAAAACAAAAACTTTATCCAAAATGGCAACATCAGAATTAACAAAATTATTGGTAACCGGTGCAACGGGAACGATTGGAAAAGAATTATGCAAAATATTGTCAGCCCAAGACGTACCCTACAAAGCCATGGTTCGTTCGGTCGCTCGTGCGCAGAACATGGACGATCTGGCCGGAGCCGAACTTTTAACCGGCGATTTCAATGATTCCGAATCATTAAAGTCAGCATTAACCGGAGTCGAACGGGCATTTTTGCTGACGAACTCATCGGAGCAGGCAGAACAGCAGCAGATTAGATTTGTCGACATAGCGCAAGAGGCTGGTGTAAAGCACATTGTTAAGCTGTCTCAATGGGCCGCAGACGCTGAGTCACCGGTGCGCTTTTTGCGTTACCATGCTGCGGTTGAAGCACATATCCGCAAGTCGGGAATGCTATATACCTTCCTAAGACCCAACCTTTTCATGCAAGGACTGCTCGGTTTCCGGGATTCAATTCGTTTTCAGGGACAGTTTTACGGTGCCATTGGCGATGCTAAAATCAGCATTGTGGACGTACGTGACATAGCCGCTGCCGCAGCAGCAGCGCTCACCGATCCACGGCACGAAAATCAGGTTTATGCGTTAACCGGTCCGGAAGCATTGTCGCACCACGAATTGGCGGAAACGCTTTCTGCTGTCCTCGGCCACTCCGTTACATTTATAGACCTTACTTCTGAAATGCTTGAAGAAATGCTCTTGAAGGTCGGCTTCCCAACCTGGCAGGCTGAGGGACTTGTGGAAGACTATGCACATTATAAGAAAGGTGAAGCTTCGGAAGTGGCTCCGGGCATTATGGATGCAACCGGAACAGCACCGCGCACATTTAGCGATTTTGCAAAAGACCACGCGGCGCTGTTCCGGCCGTAGCGGTTGTGTGAATGTCGATGTATGTTTATAGAGCAGAAAAGTGAATTTTGGAACTCAATCACATACTGCTCATTCTATTCCGAAGTTTTGTCAAGTGTCAATCGTTACCTTTGACGGACAAAACATTTTTGTATAGTCAGTTTATATAGTCAGAATGAAGTGGATCACCCGCGAACGCCCAAAAATTGACCGCATCGCCTGTCCCTGGCTGATCAAACGGTTCATTGATCCGGATGCACAGATCTTTTTCTTCCCATTTGATCAGGTTAAAGCCAAAGCAGCGGAACTGGGCGCTACGCCCTTCGATATTCCGGACACTGAATTCACTCATTATGAAGACCGCTGCACTTTCGACTTTTTTCTCGAAAGATATGAGATCGAAGATCCTGCATTAAAGGATATGGCTGTCATCATCCGCGGGGCTGATACTGACGACCATTCGCTGGCTGCCCAGTCATCCGGGCTCTGGGCAATATCGGCAGGCCTTGCTTATAATATCACTGACGATCATGAACTGCTTGAAAAAGGAATGCTGATTTATGATGCGCTTTATAGCTGGGCAACGCACCTTCAGAAACAAAAGCACACCCAAAACCCAACCGAGAAGCTGCTGCTGGCTGTTTTTAATACTTACCTGGATAAACAGAAATCTGAGCATCTTAAAACCCCTAAATGGGCAAAAGAACTCAAAGAAATCATTCAGGACCAGATCGATACCAACCTAAGTTTAAGCCTGAAAGAAATTTCCGAGGGTTTACAAATACATCCGTCCTACGTGTCCCGCGAGTTTTCGAAGTATTTCAGCAACCTGTCTTTTGGTGAATACATTCGCAAGCTGCGCATCGAAAAAGCCGTCGATTTGCTTGCAAACCCCGACCATACCTTATCCGAGATTGCTTATCTGACCGGGTTCTCAGATCAAAGCCATTTCAACAGGATCTTCAAAGCTCAAACGGGACAAAATCCGTCGGATTTCCGGAAAAATTTGCCAAAAAAGTAATCTCCGTACAAATCCGTCATTTCCATTCTATCATTTGGTCATTGGGTGCCCTAGTATTGCATTGTTAAGCAAATACGAGTGTAAACTTGGAGACATTCATGCCTTCGAAGAAAAAACATGTATGGAAACCCTGACGCAGCCACAAACAATTAAATACAGCCTGGCGGAGCTGACCAGCTATTTTTTAAAACTCGGTACGCTGGGCTTTGGCGGTCCCGTTGCCCTGATCGGCTACATGCACCGTGATTTGGTGGAAGACAAAGGGTGGATTAGTGAAGATGAATACCGCGAGGGCCTGGCCCTTGCCCAGCTGGCTCCTGGCCCGCTTGCTGCCCAGCTCGGCATCTACCTGGGCTATGTGCATCACGGGATTTGGGGCGCTACCCTTACCGGACTTGCCTTTGTGCTACCATCCTTTGTCATGGTAGTTTTGTTGGGGATGGCTTATAAACTTTACGGCGGGCTTCCCTGGATGCAATCTGTGTTTTATGGCGTTGGCGCAGCGGTGATCGGTATCATTACGCTAAGTTGTTACAAACTCACTATCAAATCAATCAGTAAAATAGAGCTACAAGCGATCAAAAGCAGATGGATCCTCTGGCTTTTCTTTTTTACAATGGCCCTCGTTACTGCGATCACCCAGCGGGAAGAAGTGTGGCTTTTCATTCTTCTGGGCTTCATTTATATGGTCGTGAAAGCGCCGCCCGAATGGCTGCAACGAAGGGATACATCTTTGTCTGTCATCTTCCTGGCCGGCACGGGCTTCTGGCAATATGAGCCTGACGAGCTTGTCAAACTCGGATATTTTTCACTCAGGCAGGCGCCTTTGTTTTTGGAAGCGGCCTGGCAATTATTCCATTTTTGCAGGCAGGTGTCGTTGGCGAAATGGGATGGCTCAATGAGCAGCAGTTCCTGGATTCCGTAGCGGTTGCCATGATTACACCCGGACCGGTTGTGATAACCGTTGGCTTTATCGGATTCCTGGTTTCCGGGTTTGCCGGGGCGGCTGTCGCTGCCTTGGGCGTCTTTCTTCCCTGCTTTGTTTTCACAGTTTTGCCCGCACCTTATTTCAAAAAAATCTCCAAGAATGCCAGTATCAAAGCATTTGTCGATGGGATTACAGCAGCTGTGGTCGGCGCGCTGGTCGGATCGGTTACTGTGATTGCGACCCGGTCAATCGTTGATGTTACATCGGCTGCCATCGCAGTCCTGACCATACTTGCACTTATTTATTTTAAAAAACTGCAAGAACCTTACATCATCCTGGCTGCGGCGCTCATTGGTTTTTGCCTGAAAACGTACCTTTAAATTCTGATTAATTGCTTTTATGAAAAGATTAGCTTTACTACTGCTTGTCCTGTTTTCAGTCCCGTCCCACGCACAAAAACAAGTCAATAAGCTCAATGGTGTGTGGTTAGGATATTTCAACCAGACCAGGATAACAGATAAATGGGGTATCTGGCTGGATTTGCATGCAAGAAGAACTGATTTTTTAGACCGCTGGTCCACACAGATCATCCGGCCAGGAATTACCTATTATGCCAACGACCACCTCAGGTTCACGGCCGGTTATGCCTATGCGCGCAGCTATCCCGCGGCTGGCCTGCACACTGTTCGGCCTGAGAACAGGCTTTGGCAGCAGGTGCTTTGGACAAGCCGTCAGAAGCGGCTGCAAACCCAGCAGTGGATCCGGGTGGAAGAGCGATTTAACCGCAAGATTGCCAATGACGCTTTGCAGGAAGGTTACAATTTCAACTTCCGGTTCAGGTATCTGCTCAATCTGATGGTTCCCCTAAACAGTGATTTCATCGAGCCGGGGACAGTGTTCTTTGCATTCAATGATGAAATTCATATCAATGCCGGCAAGCAGATTACTTACAATCTTTTTGACCAGAACCGCCTTTTCCTGGGCTTGGGTTACCAGTTTACCAAAGGGCTCAATTTACAAGTCGGTTATATGAACCAGTTCCAGCAACTTCCTTCGGGCAACCATTTCAACAGCAACAATGTGCTAAGGGTTTTCATGTTTCACAACCTGGATATCCGGGCCAAAAAGTAGCAATCTTCCCTTTGCTATGCCCGACGGTCGGCTACATTGCCGAAGGCTCTATTATTTACCAAATCCAGGGATTTCATTGATATTCTTAAAAATGATTTTCCCTTGATTTGCTCCCGTTGACACCATTTCATCTGCCCCGGCAGAAGGGCCTCCAATCCTGAGAACTGCATCACATTTAGCAATTAAATCAACAGCCACAGGATGAAAGATCCTATTGAATATTTCGTCCCCCATGGTTTGCGAACCTGCCGCTTCGATCAATGGCAATGCAAACCATTCCCCCATTACCGGTAGGTGGCCTTTATTATAAACCTCCAAAGCCGCCTTTGTCATAGCATCTACATTTGCCTCAATCAGCTCTGGATCATCACCGGTTCCCGAACGATAAGGACCGGCTACTAAGATCATCATTTGACTCATACCTCTGTTATTATGTAAATTAATAAATGTTTCTGAAGAAAATGTGAGCAGAAAACGCCCGTTCCGCCGCTGAGCAGGCCCGGACAACGAGATTCAATAGCCGTTCACGAACTTCCCTAGTGATCTTTTCCCCTATCCAATAACTCGACGCCCAATTCTGATTACTTTTGCGCAAGTTAGATCATTTTTGATCAATATCTGTAAGTGCTTTGAAATAAAGCTGATAAAATCCATAGCAATGCAGCAATACCAACTAGCCCAAATTAATGTGGCCAAGATGAAGGGAATTGATATCAATGACCCTGTGATGAAAGAGTTTGTAGACAATCTCGATGCAGTTAATGCACTTGCAGAAGTAAGTGAAGGTTTTGTGTGGCGTTTGAAAGAAGAGAATAATAATGCAACCGGGCTTGATCCCTTTCAAGACCTGACCGTCATTACCAATGTTTCTGTTTGGCGGGATATACCGACTTTACAAGCATTTACCTACCGCTCTTTTCATGCTGAATTTTTAAAAAGACGGCGCGAGTGGTTTTTGAACTACGGAAAAGTATCCATGGCAATGTGGTGGATTCCCGCAGGAACATTCCCTACGATGGAACAAGCCATTGAGCGGCTTGATTATCTGACGACAAATCGCCCTTCTTTTTATGCTTTTAGCTTTAAACATCCTTTTTCAGCACCATTATACGGCGCTGAATAGATCGTACTAAATAGTAGTTATCCCCGTCAATGCTGACCGACCTTCCCCCTACATATGTCCGGTTTTGCCTGCCTGGTGGAGATATCATTTAAATAACTTTGATGGGAGGTAATTAAAGTCTGATTTCAAACTATAAAAGCTTGTGGCAAATCGCATTATATTCTTTCACGGTGGCGGGTCGAAGGAAGACTATGACGCCGACAAAAAACTGGTCGAATCACTGGAAGACAGCCTGGGGGCTCCCTACTCCATCCATTATCCTTTCTTACCCAATGACGGATCACCGGATCTGGGGAGGCAGCAGCAAATCAAGGAAGCAATTTCAGACAGTGAAGATGGGGTTATCTTAGTTGCCCACTCACTCGGTGCGTCCATGTTGTTGGCATGCCTTTCCGAATTCAACATTGAGCGAAGGATTGCAGGCATTTTTCTGATTGCGACACCTTTCTGGGAAGGAAGTGAAGACTGGGTGGAGCCTTTTAAATTGCGTCAGGACTTTGCAGAAACGATCGATAAGAATATTCCGCTATTCTTGTATCATTGCCAGGACGATGAGGAAGTTCCGTTTATTCAACTTGCTAATTATCAGCGGGAACTTCCATGGGCGACATTTCGAGAAATTCCATCCGGAGGACACCAGTTGAATAATGACCTTCATGTCGTAGCAAAAGATCTTCTATCGCTTAAACTGCAGTAATCAGGCATATATCCGATAGCGACCACTAGCAAATTGCTTCGCAGGAAAAGTGATGCCTTACGTTTAGCGATTTTAACCCTCCCTTCACCGATTATCTCAGGCTTACTGCCCGAACCAGATTTAGTTTTGATCATTCGAATGTGGGTAACATTCATTGAAACCAAATCATTTAAAATCGGGCAATCATGAAAACAAACCATTTATTAGCCAAGACAACAATTGCATTGTGTGCGACACTTTATCTCACTTCGTGCCGGGAAATGGAGCCTGAAAAAGCGGTAGGCGCGTCGGCAGAAGCGAAAGTGAATGTCGTTGCTCCGGAAACGGCTTATCCCGGAGAAGATGGCATCACAAAACGAGGAAGGCTTTTTGGCAAAGAAATAACCTATTCAGAAATAGATGGAAAGGCAGTTTTTGAAGGCGATATCATCCTGACACCCGAACAACTGGGCCAAAACACCGGTGCAAGGACCCAGGCTTTTACCAAGATACATTCACTCTGGCCCAACAACTTCATTCAGTATATCGTGGACCCAAGCATTTCGGATGACAGTGCCATTCTCGCAGCGATTGCTGATGTGGAAGCTGCTACGCCATTGCGTTTTATACGTCGTCGTTCTCTTGCTGATATTCCGGGTTATCAATTTGCGCAGACAAGTTATGTAACATTTACACGCAGCCGGGGCTACTCATCTTCTATTGGCCGCATCGGTGGCCAGCAGTTTATAGGGATTCCGTTTTTCCCGACCAAAGGTGGTATTCTGCATGAGATCGGACACACAGCGGGTCTGCTGCACGAGCATACACGCTACGACCGGAACGCTAATGTTAAGGTTAATCTCAACAATGTTGCCGAAGCCGCAAAACCGAACTTTACAATCCTGGATAATGAGGGATACGACAACAGGAAATACGGCTCCTTCGATTTCGGCTCTATTATGATGCTCGACTCGTACGCATACTCACAAAACGGCCAGCCTGTCATGACTACGCTGGATAACAAGGCATTTACCGTGCAGCGAAGCCAACTGTCAGTAGGCGATGCCCAGTGCATCACTGCTATGTATTCCAATGTGTTTGCTGTTACACCTACCGGCATTCTGGCGGGAGACGCGGCAACGGGCAAAAATGCACCATTGGCAACGCTTTACACCGGAGCAGGTGAGATTTATGCGTTGAAAGATCAATTCTTTCTATCACAAGGCAATAAGGTGACGCAGATCAGATCGAAATCTGGCTGGGCTTATAATGTAACATCAGGCACAGGACCCGTGAACGGCATGACTTACTACAAAGGAAATATCTTCACATTGCAAGACGGGAGCGTATGGAAAACCGAGGCAACAAATTGTGTTAGACAGCAATACACAGGGCCATTTTTCAGCGGCGGAACCGCATTGGCCTACGCATTCGGGCTCCCCTACGCGGTCGTCGGCGACAGGCTCCACATTATTTCAATTGATGGTAAAAATAATAGTGTCATGGGATACGGATACAGCGGGGTTACCGAAATGGTGGGCTGGAAAGCTTGGCTTTATGTCATCAAACCGAACGGCAAACTCTATAAAGTAAACCCGACCAATGGCGACATTGTCCAACACGGAACCACAACTTTTTCGTCCAATGCCCAATTGACATGCACTGGTAAAAATCTCCTGGTTGTTAGCCAAGGCACATTATACAGCATAGATGAAGCAGGGATTACAAAACCAATTTCAGGCGGCTGGGGCAATGTAACCGATATTTCAGCCGTCAATTCAGAAGATCAGCCTTAATGTCTATTTAGCAAATGACAAGATTCTCTGCACACTGTTCATTGTGCAGAGAATTTTTTTGTTAGGGATTCACACCTAAATGTGCCTTATGCTAACGATGCAATTGTATGGAAACAGAATAAGCTAGCATCCTGATTTGATCGACGAACATTATTGTAATAGCGAACTATTTAAATGATGTTTCAATACATTTTAAACAAAAAAAACGGGTATTTGGGTTGAAAAAAGGACAATCCAGCAGTTTCCGACTTCTAAGTCCGGTGCTGGATTACCAATTTTGGACGTCCAAGTTCCGTTGTCAATGTGGCGAACGCCAGGTTAAAATTCAGTAAACATGAATCTAAAAAAAGAAATGATACCCGCCTTAATTTTAATCGATATACAGAAAGGTTTTGACGATGAAACATATTGGGGCGGATCCAGAAATAACCCGAATGCAGAAGAAAATGCGAAAGAGTTGCTGGACTATTGGAGAGCGAATAATCTGCCAATCTTTCACATACAGCACATATCAGTCAATCCCGATTCGAAACTTAATATAAGCAGTCCCGGACATCACTTTAAAGACATTGTTAAACCCTTACCAGGAGAAACAATTGTCCAAAAATCCGTCAACAGCGCCTTCATTGGTACTAATCTGAAAGAACAACTGGATGAGAAAGGGATTCGGGCACTGGTTATTGCAGGTTTAACAACAGATCATTGCGTGTCTACGACTACCAGAATGGCCGGCAATTTTGGGTATGAGACATTTGTTGTAGCCGACGCAACGGCGACTTTTGGAAAAAGTGGCATTAATGGCCAGCATTATGATGGTGAAACGATGCATCAAACGGCACTGGCACAATTAAATAAGGAATTTGCTACGGTTATCCATACGCACCAAATTATCAATTCTTAAAGTAAGATGATAAAGCCAGACCGGCAATATCATTTTTGACGGCGGGATATTCCTTGACGGATTCTTTGAGTGAGAAAACATTGTTAACGATTCTCCATCCATGCCAGAAATGCCGGCGTTTTTTCTTTGTTGATCAATAGTTGGTCAGGCGTTTCAATGGTCAGCTTCACATACAATTTCCTAAGAAAATGATGTTCGATTTCCTTAATGGCTGAAAAGTTGACCAGATATTGCCGGTTTACCCTGAAAAATTGCTTTTGGCTCACGGACGCCGCGATCTGATCGAGAGATTGGCTCAGTGTAAACTCCTGTCCATCGAAACACATGATCATGGATGTTTCATTTTTAATATAAAAAAACGCGATCTGCGCAGTTTGAACCGTGGTGTATTTTTGATGTTTAAATACCAGAAAACTGGTTTTCTCTGCCGGCGGCACTATTTTATTGAGCAGCTCGCTTAAATCGGGAATCGCTTTTTGCTGGAAGAAATTTTTCAGATTGTCGACTTTGGCGAGCGCCCCTGCAATGTCTTCCTTGGAAAAGGGTTTCAGCACATAATCCACACCATTTCGTTTGAAGGCTTCCAGTGAATAGGCATCAAAAGCCGTACAGAATATTACTGGGCAAACGATTTCCACAGATTTGAAAATTTCAAAACTCAACCCATCGGCCAACTGAATGTCCAGAAAGATCAGGTCTGGCTGCGGTCCCGCCGAAAGTGCCTCAACAGATTCTTCGACACTCTGATACGGTCCCGTGATTTTGGCTGCCGGGCGCAGTTGCCGGAGGATATTTTCAAGGGAGCGGGCTGTTTTCAGCTCGTCCTCAATGATTACGATGTTCATGAATAATTGGAAGTCTAACCTTAAATAGGTCCTGGCCGTTGATCACCTCAACCTTTTTATTTAATAAATGGCTGTATTTCAATTCAATGTTTTTCAAACCCACACCCAGGGAATCTTCCTGGTTCTTTCTGAGCTGGATCTGGTTTTCAACCACAATGCTTTCACCCTCACTAAAAATCCGGATTTGCAGCGGCCGGCTTAAAGACACAATGTTGTGTTTGAGACAGTTTTCAACTAATAGTTGCAAGGTAAATGGTGGGATTAATGTATCTAACGCAGTTTCATCAAGCTTGTTTTGAAAAATAAACCCATCCTCGAATCGCGCTTTCTGTAAAAAAAGATACGCATTCAAAATCTCCATTTCTTCCTTCAAATGGATCAGATCCAGCTTGCGGCTTTCTAGTGTATATCGGTAAAAATTGGCGAGTTTTAAGATGAAATCCACCGACTGCTGATCATTGGTTTCAACCATTGCTTTAAGCGTGTTCAGGCTATTGAACAGAAAATGCGGGTTCACCTGCTGTTTCAAAAGGTCATATTGCGCACTCAGATTATCATTCCGGAACCGTTCCAGTTCCATGCTCACATGCTGGTTTTCATAATTCTGTTGCAGCATATTCAGGAACATATAAAACACCAGGTTGATCAAAATCCCACGCACTTCCACCATCAACATGGCCGGGCCGAAATCAATATGAGAAAGGATAAGCTGTTGAATGTAAGCCAGTCCCAGCATAACAACCAGACCAAACGCCAGCGAGTTGATTAATTTGGCATACGATATCTGCTGGCCCTGCGACCTGTTGCCTTTTTGCGAAAGCATGTAAATATTGAAATACCACATAATCACCGCAAAGACAGCCGTAATGACCGCATTCACCGCAGCTTCCAAAGGCACAAACTTATTCGAAGCCAACTGCGGCACCGAGGAAAGCAAACCGAGCACCACAGAGCTCGTCCAAATGATCGTATTTGAAACTTTAAAAGGCGCTTTTGTTACCATATTCATTCGGTCCAGGTGCGATTCCGCATTTTATCATGGAAAAACGGCAGCTCGTTGGGAAGTTATGAATTCGATCTGCTGATCCTTTCCGGGCCTGGCGTCACCGGGCTTAAAGCCTTCCCCGGTTTTAAAATCATAGTCAAATGTTAATCCTGACACATTTCTATGAGCAACATTCACGTGCTCTACGGAATAAATCTCGGCATTTATATTGGTCCCATACCATTGCGGCATAGGTTTTTGTTTCCAGGTTACCAGGGTATACTGTGCTCCTGGGCTTAGTTTGAGCAAAGAATCCTGAGCCGTTTGCAGTGCAAGATCATTGCCGAAAAGCATTGCAATCGTGCCTTTCTTGTTATTAATGATGGATTTAATCACCTTTTGATTTCCCGCATCGTACAGGTATTCAGGTGCAAGATTGGCGGTGTTGCGATCGTTGCAGGACATTACAAAAAGTGCCAGCGCTGCGATGTATATTGAAATAGTTGACTTCATTTTGGTGCTATTTATTTGGTCGGAATGTTGAATACAAAATCGTTTTCAGGTGCAAGCAGCCGGTGGCAATTCGCGCAAGTCTGTTCAAAAAGGACCGTTTTGCCTGCTGGTTTCAGATCGAGCCCGTCAAATTTTGCAAATCCCCAGCCTTCGGTGGAGCTGTATTTTTTGCTGTCTTTGATCATAAACTGTGCATTTTGAAAATTGCCTGGCAGCACATTGCCGTCCTTATCCTCCGCCTGTTTACCCCAAACGACCTTTACCACCCTGGATCCGTCGGGAAAAGGAAGTTGATGGTTTTTAAGAGCCTTCACCAAAATATCATTTCCGTAAACGATCCGCATGCTGCCCCCGTCAAACTTATCCGTCACGCTGATGATCTTCCAGTTTTTGTAATCCGCAGAATAGGGAATGCCATTCAAGGAGACCGGCGTTTTTTGAGTCAAAATTTTATCATTTGTTAAAGATTGGGCAACGATCCTGGCTGTATCCACTTTATGCCTTCCAGGTAGTGTATTGACATATTGTTTCAAAACCGTCAGTTCGGATGCAGACACTTTGCCGCCCGGATGTGCCAGCTGATAACGTTGTAAAGGCATTTTCTGCTGATCGATTGCATTCACCATTTCCCAAAGCAACAACTCCTGCACAGCAGGCGGGTTTCTGTCCCATTCCGAAAAATTAAACCGCGCCCGCGCCTCATTCACATCATGCGCCACCAGGAAGGATGCCGGGGCGATCCTATCAAACCATTCTACTTTGGCTTCATTGGAATGGCAGTCATAACAAGCCCGCTCCAAGATCTGCTTCACCTCCTTTGGAACCACAATTTCGCTGGTCACCGCCGGATTTTCAATGGCAGGAGAGCCGATTTGCAATGCCACAAAAATGATGATGAGCACGATCGCCGCACTTCTGTAAAATGTTAACCCTGGCTTTTTCATTCTGATATAATATCTGATTCTCATAGCTCAAATGTAGGTCTGTTCATCCCTGTTTCCGAGCAACAGGCCCTCGTACCAGGCAAACTTAACCGTAAACCAGACATTGACGAATGCGAACTGGACAGTAAACGGTGCCAAGTGTGACAGGTGATCCGCTTTCAAACCTTACACCAATGAGGCACAGATCACAAGCGGAACATTGTCCTATGCCATTGGTGCAGGATCTGCCGTGATTTCTACGCCCTGCTGGCATGCTGCGGAGTTGCTTTCTGAAGGCCGCGGCAGATTGTTTCCGTTCAACGATGTCCAAGCTCTAAGTGAAGTATTTCTTGATTTGCTTGATCACCCGGATACAATGATGCAATTACGCAATAACGCATTCAGTTACGGACGAGAGATTACCTGGCCTAAGATTGAATGTCCATTATTAAAGGGTATCTTACATAAAACGAAAAGATCATGTCAAAGAAAAGGTTGCATTCTTTTGCTTGCTATAAAATTTAATGTTTTGCCAAAATGAATAAAGGTGGCGATATCATCATTATTGAAGATGATCCAGATGACCAACTGTTAATTGAACAAGCTTTTCAAGAGCTGGGTTATGCAAACAAAAGAATTTATTTTCCCGACGGGCTCGACGCGTTGGCATATTTAAATAGTGAAACACCGTTGCCATTTATCATCTTATCTGATATCAACCTCCCCAGGTTGGATGGGATCCAACTAAGAAGAAGGTTGCGAGAGAATGCATCGCTAAACTTAAAGTGCATCCCCTATTTGTTCTTTACGACTGCGCTGAATCAGGATGTGGTCATTGAAGCTTACAGCACATCAGCGCAAGGATTCTTTGTAAAACCCTCAGACTTCAATGAGATCAAACAAACTTTGAAATCCATCGTTGAATACTGGAAGCGATGTGCCGCTCCGAATAATTTTAAGTCGTAATGAGATAGTATTCATCAATCTGGTTCCAGGAATAGCTGTAAGTAATTCCGGATACTTCCTGAACAAAGTCACCGGTTTCACCATCTGTAAAGCCAACGCGCCAATTGGTTGTATTTTTGATCCTGAATTTTAGTGTCGAATTTGACGGCGGGAGATCATTTTTTCCTAATATCTTGATTTTCATATGCTAAGATAGCCTTATTCAGGCGCAAAACCTTGTTATATTCCGTATAGTTTGTCCGTCATGGTTACTTTCCCGGGATCAACGGCATAATGCAGTTTTGCGCCATTCGTATTTTACTACACGCCTGAAAAAGCGCTGAAAATAGTGTGAGAGCCAGCATGCTGGATTTCGTTTCATTTAATTCCAGTCGTTGCTAATGTCTTTTGCGACTAGCGGATTGGTGTTTTTCTCGGTTAAGGGAATAGGAAATAATACGTGTTTGTCCTGGAAGAAAGACTGACTTGAAGCCGGATACTTCGCTTTCTTTTCAGCATTCAAGGTTTCCTTAGCAATACCCCAGCGGATGAGGTCAAACCAGCGAACTTGTTCACCGACGAGTTCCAGTTGGCGTTCCAGCATGAGCTTTTTCATCGCTTCGTCCTTGCTACCCAGCGTAGTGTAGGCAAATGCACCGGAGCGGACGCGTACTTTGTTGATCAATGGCAAGGCTTCACCCATTTTTCCGACCTGGATCTGCGCCTCCGCGAGCATCAGCAGTACATCGGCATAGCGGATGATCTGGGAATTGATGTCCGATTGCGGCAATTCACCTTTTTCCTTGTATTCATAAGGCTCGTATTTCCGCCACCGGTAGCCATTGCCATTCTCAGCAAACGGATACGTTTTTACACCAGTCGTGCATTTGTCGCAATACGTAACGTCGCCTCCGCTGGCTTTATCTCCGTAAAATGTGTTTTGGGCTCTGGGATCAACATAAGCCCTGCCGGCTTCGTCTTTATAAGTGAATGCTTTCACTGCTGCATCGGAGATGAACACGTTTCGCCAGTCGTTCCAGCCGTATTCCATCGCGCGGCCGGTCAATGTATTTTTACCGCTTCCAGATCCTTCCTGCGAGCCGAACATATAGTACGGACTTCCTTCTGCCCAGCCGCCCCATTCTTTGTGCGGGACGTCGAAAACCGATTCTGCGTTTTTCACAGGCGATTTAGTGAAGAGCTCGTCCAGGTTTTTTACCAGATCATACGTGTAAGGCGCCTTTGTAAGTAACTCGAATTGCGCGGCAGCTTCGGCATATTTCTTTTGGTATAAATAGGTTTTACCCAATAATGCAATGGCCGCACCTTTGGTAACCCGTCCCAGGTCACCCGCACTGGCGTAAGTGACAGGCAGTCCGCTAATGGCATTTGTTAAATCCGATTCAACCATTTTCCAGCTTTCCTCAGTGCTCGCCCTTGGAAGATAAAATTCGTCGTTGCCACTGTAATCCTTGCGGATCGGCACCCTGCCCCACAGTGTTACGAGCAGAAACTCAGCATAGGCTTTCAAAAAATAGGCTTCGGACACATATTGGGCTAGTTTTTGTTTCTCTGCGTCGTTTGCAGGCGTTATTTTAGATGCTTTGTCAATCACCAGATTTGCTCGGAATGTCATTTTGTAAGTGGTAGACCAAAGGTCATTGATCTGCGCATGATTGGGGGCGTAACTGTAATCGTGCAGCTGCAAAACGTCCCCCAGCAACGGCGCATCTGCCTCGGCTTCATTCCCGGTGAGATCCATTAAATAATAGAAATCCCTGGAATACAAGCCCTTGTAAAGTAGCAGCCCATAAGTCGCTGTAACTGCTTCTGAAATCGTGGCGGGCGTTGTGAAGTAAGTGTCGTCGTTGTAGCTCGACTGGTTTTTGACATTATCCAGCGAGTTGTCGCAGCCGGCGAGGGTAAGGCAGGCCAGCGTTCCCAGCGAAAGTATTTGCTTTTTCATCATGATGAAAATGAATTTAAATAGAGAAAATTAAAACCCGACCTGCAATCCGATGAGAAATGTCCTTGGTTGCGGATACTGACCTGTATCGACGCCTTTTGTGAAAATAAACGACTTGGCATCATTGACACTCGCGCTCACTTCGGGATCATACCCTTTGTATTTGGTCAATGTGAGCAGGTTCATCGCGGTGGCATAAATGCGAAAGCTCGAAAACACTTTGCCGCCTGTCGAATTCAAAATCGTTTTCGGGACCGAGAATCCAAGGGTCAGGTTGCGCAACCGCATGAACGAGCCGTTTTCCAGAAAGCGGTCGGAAGCGCGCAGGTTGGAAGGCGTATTCTGGCCAGACCTTGGCATATCCGTAATGTCACCGTCCTTTTTCCACGCATTCAGCACAGCCGTCGATGAGTTAAATGGGCGGGTTGTGCCTTCTGTCCAGTAACGCAATGCATTGTAAACTTTCACATCGCCGATCCCCGCCAAACCCATCGAAAGGTCAAAAGCTTTGTAGGATAAATTGACCGAGCCACCGTAAGTCCAGACCGGGATCGCCGAGCCGAGGAACGACTGGTCTGCATCGGTAATGCGTCCGTCGCCATTCAGGTCTTGATAAACAATGTCACCTGCCTTCAAACCGTCCTGGTAACTTGCAAATCCTTTGGCAACTGCCTGCTCATTATACCTGGCCACATCCGCAGCGCTGGACACGACCTCGTCCACCTTGTATCCGTAGAATGAACCAATCGCCGCGCCTACATCCGTTTTGGTGATATTAATTCCGCCATTGGTGCTGCCGCTTACGATCGGCGCGCCATTACCAAGGGACACCACATTGTTTTTATTATAACCTGTATTAGCCGAAATGCTGTAACTGAAATCCCCTGCCTGACCAGCATACGATAATGCGGCTTCAAAACCTTTGTTAACTGCATTGGCCGCGTTCTGAACCATGCTCGCGTCGTTGTAAACATCGCCCAGACCTGTGGAAACGGGCAGTTTCACATCCAGCAGCAAATCCTTGCTATCGCGTTTGTAATAATCCAGACTCACCTGAAGTCTGTTTTGCAAAAGGCCGAAATCGACCCCGAAATCGATCTGCGTGGTTTCTTCCCATTTCAGGAAAGGGTTAGGCACGCGGGTAACGGTCGCTCCTTGCTGGAATGCTTTGTTTTCGCCAAAAGAATAAACAATGTTGTTGTTTCCGTACCCTCGGTAAACGGTAGGGTCCGTGAGAAACAAGCCGATATTCGCATTGCCGGTAATGCCCCAGCTGCCGCGCAGTTTAAGATCAGAGATAAAGGAGATATTTTTCATAAAATCCTCATTAGCAACCTTCCAGGCCACACCTACCGATGGGAAATTCCCTTTGCGGTAGGCCTTGCCGAATGCAGGATTAATGTCCTGACGAATAGACGCATTTACGAGATATCTGTCATGAAAAGCGTAGGTAAGACGGCCAAAATACGAGCGCGAAGCATAAATACTCGATCCGGTGCCGGTAATGCTGTTGGATTTGGAAACACCGATTTGCTTGATGAGGTCATTGGTAAAACCCGAACCGGTCATATTCACGCTCCGGCTTCTGGAGCCCTCATTGTAGGTGTTACCGGCCATGAGTGAAAAATCGTGGCGGCCTATTGTTTTCGTATAGCTCAGGATGTTTTCAATAATCGGCGAAACAGAGAAGGAATAGCTTTCCTCGATCTTGCGGTCAATTTTGGTATTTCCGTTCAGATATTCGCCTGTATAATTATAGCTATTGCCGTTGGAAAGGCCAATGTTCGCCTGCGTCCTGAATTTAAGGCCATTGATAATGTCCACCTCACCCCATAATTGAAACAGGTTTGAAACACCTCTTCCCAGCTTTTCAGTGAGATAAATTCCGGGTAGCGGATTGAGCGCGTCGTTCTGGTCGATGATCGTCGTTACTTTACTATACCCGCCCAGATTGGCAGGGTCCATTGTCGGTGCGTAAGGTGGCATCCGGAGCGCTTCTACAAAGCTGGCGGCATTGCCCGTTGTCCTGTTGTATTTAAAGTTAATGGTTTGCCCGAGTCGAATTCTTTTGCCGATCTGCTCTTCGAGCTGCGTCCGTAAATTGATCCGCTGGTAGCCATAATCCCGCATAATACCCTCCTGATTGGTATAACCCGCCGAGAAATTATAGGTCGCTTTATCACTTCCGCCTGTTACATTCACATGGTGCTCTGTGATTTTTCCATTCCTGAAAATCTCTTTCTGCCAATCGGTTCTCGTTACCAGCACGTCGGGCGTGTTCAGCTTGTCGGGCACTTTGTTTCCCTGTACTGCATCAATGTCTTTCACGAGCTGCACATACTGGGCGGCATCGAGCATATCGAGCTTTTTCCAGGCCTGCGCCACGCCTACATAACCATTGTAAGTTACTTTCGGCGTTCCGGCTTTGCCTTTTTTGGTGGTGATCAACACCACACCATTGGCAGCAGACGCGCCATAAATCGCCACCGAAGCAGCGTCTTTCAGCACGGTAATATCCTGAATATCATATGGACTTACTGAATTAATATCGCCGCCCTGAATCCCGTCGATCACATAAAGCGGATCGGAATTGGTGAGCGAACCTACGCCGCGAATGATGATCTTCGCATTCGAGCCCGGTAATCCGCCTGTATTCACGATCTGTACACCAGCGATTTTACCCTGCAAAAGTTGCTGGGCAGATGTAGCCGATACATCCCCGAATTCCTTGCGGCCTACCACGGCAACCGCCCCGGTCAGGTCTTTTTTCTTGGCTGTTCCATAACCAATGACCACCACTTCTTCCAATGCTTTTGTGTCTACCGAAAGCGAAATATCCACGACCGAACGATTTCCAACAACCTCTTCCTTTGGCAAATAACCTACAAAAGAAAATATCAGAACATCGTCGGGGCTTGCTGCGGTGAGCTCATATTTGCCCGCAATGTCCGTCGTAACGCCACGTTGCGAACCTTTTATCACCACATTCACGCCCGGAAGTCCGTCGCCGCGCTCATCTGTAACCTTTCCCTTGATCGTTTCTTCCGCTGGATTTTCCTTTGCTATTCTAGAAACAGCAATATCCGTCCGGCTCAACGATTCAGGAGCCGCAGTCGGGGCGATGGTAGCGCTCTCAATGGTGGCTATTCCGGCCTCAGGAGCTTTTTTCTCAAATCGCGAAACGATCACATATGCTTCTTTTCCTGCTTTTTTGAAACGAAGATTGAATGGTTTGAGCAGATCGGTCAGCTGCTTTTCCAGCTTGCCGCCTTCCTGACGGTAATCCGCGCCGGTAATGGTGATATTTTTAACGGTTTCTTCTTCAAACAATATGCTTACCTGGTGCTGCTTGCCCAGATCTACCAATAAATCTTTCAGGTTTTTAGCTCTGTTACGGCTCTCTTCGTGTTGGGCTGGAATCGGTTTCATCGACTGACTTGCAAATGAAATAGCCTGCGCCGTGCAAAGCTGCTGAACAAATAACATGGTCAGCACGATACGGGTTTTTTGTAGAAATCTGCTACTCATGGTTAGGATTGGTTACTGATGTTCTCAATTCAATAAATTCATTGTGTTTTACCACTTCCAGATGAAGCAGTTCGGATAAGATGGCCAGCAGGTCGTCGGCTTGTCTGGCTTTGTACACGCCGCCGATACGACGTTTGCCGAGAACGGGGTCAAGTATACGCACGTCCACTTTGAAGCGTTCGTTCAGCTGTTGCACCGCCTCTGACAATAGCGTATTGTCGAAGTAAAACATGTCCTGTTTCCAAGCCACGAACTTTGCTGGTGTCGATGAAGATGTAAGCGTGAATTTCCCATCTTTTTCGGTTGAAAAGAGATTGCCAGGTTTCATATAAAGCTGCTTTCCTTTCGGCAGACTCAGCTTTACCTTTCCTTTTGTGAGAAAAACCTTAGTACCACGCTCCCGTGAAAAAGCAACAAACTCAGTACCAAGCACTTCAATAGAATAATCTTTATCCATTTTCACAATGAACCGGCTATCCTGCTCGGTATGAACGACTTTGAACTCTGCCTCACCTTCCAGCATTACTTCCCGGTTCCCCGATCCGAAACCGATCCTTGGAACGCGTAAAACTGAATTAGCATTGAGCACGACTTTCGTCCCGTCAGAAAGTTCATAAGCAGATATGCGGCCGTTTTCGGATGTTAGTGATTTGTACATCAATTCCTGATTGAAAACAAAGCCGCCCACCACCAGGAAACAAGCGGCCACGGCAATGGCCGCCACGGCACGGTAAGCCCACGCACTTTTCCAGAGACTGATATGTGTTTTTTCTGTCTGATGCAATGGAATTTCCCTGGCTGCATCCTGATCATTGACCAGCGCAACAAATTCAGAGAGAGCACTTTCCACTTGCGGTGTAAACTGCGGATGGCGGCTTTCCCATTCGTCGAGATACTGATAGTAAAGTTCTTCATTCCGCGGGTCGGCCAGCCAGTCTTCGACGAGCTTACGCTGAATGGATGTGGTCCTTCCGTCAAAAAAATCGAAGAGGACGTCTTTGGATAGGGATTCTTTCATTTTATATTTTTTAGCTTTTACAGTCCGGTGAGGGCTGTCTTGAATAATTCGCGGCAGTCAACAACAGACAAGTGCACTGGCCCGAACCCCATGTCGGGTTTATACTTTAATTGAAATCATCAGCGCGAGGCAGAGAAACCAGCTGTCTTTCAAGCCCGTGCGAAGCCTTGCGATGGCGCGGGTAATAAGAGCTTCCACAGACTTGGGCGTAATTTGAAGCTCAGCTGCGATTTCTTCAAGTGACTTTCCTTCCACACGTTTGAGCAAATAAGCCTTCCTGCATTGCGGTGGCATATCCTGCATAATGCGCTCCACCTGCTGGTGCAACTCGCTATATAGCAAAGCATCACACGGATTGAGTGTATGGGATTCGAAAGGGGTGGTCATTCCCTCCATCGGGGAAGTACGGTTCAGGTCCCATTTCAGGTAATTATAGGACCGGTTCCGGACAGATTTGTACAGGTAAGCGCGGTAGGAAGTGTTGATGAGCTCAAAAGTCCGGCTTTGCCAGAAAGCTGCAAAAACCTCTGACACAATATCTTCCGCGACTTCGCTGGAATGCACAAACCGGATCGCGTGGTTGCATAAATTGGTGTAATACTTTTTAAAAAGCAGCTCGCAACCTTTCTGCGGATCCTGGCTGAACGTCTTGCGGATCAGGTATTCGTCGTCGAGCATCATAGGGCCGTTATCCTGCGCAGACAAGTCCGCTATGACTTTTTCAGCTGACGGTAGTTTTTTGATAGAATTTATTGCCATATCGTTTCATTAACGCGGCTGCACATTTGCAGTTCTCTCACACAGACAAAACCACTAGCTCTATCCCCATACTATAAATAATATTTTTTTTTCAGAAAATAATTCAATTTGACAGAGAGTACATTTTAGCATAGACTGTATAATCAGACATTAAAAAACCGGCATAGGCCGGTTAGATAGATAATTTTCTCACGGATTATTTTTACAACTTCTTATGGATTGAAGTTCGCGTTTTATTATGTCGAAATGTGAGCCTCGCCTATTCTAATGTTCTGCTTTCTCTTCCTGCATATGCATAGCATTGTGTTTAGGAAATGGTTTTACCAAGTCTTCCAGCGTCATACCAACTGATACACCTAATCTGGTCAGCGTTTCAATTGTAAAATTCTCGCGTCCTTTCAGCCACTTGTTTACCTGCTGACGCGAAATGCCAATCTTGTCAGCCAGCTCGTTTTGAGACATGTTTAATTCCCGAAGGCGTCCGAGTATCCGCAACGCCACAGTTTGAGAAGTTTTAAGCCATGGAGCATTGTCCTCTATCTCCATTCGCTTACTTTCAGCTAACCAATCACTAGGTTCATCAGCCAAAAGATGCTGAATTTTGTTATATACGTCCATTTTTTGATCCATTATTCTAAGTCTATAAATCCGTAGTCACTCCTTGAATCGATGTGCTCCGCTTTGAAATAATTCTTTACTGTTTTCATTTTCCTGTCTTCCACTTCCAAATGGAGCCTTTCCATACTTCGAGTCAGCTTGATGGCGCCGCCGGTAATAACAAACAGATTATTATCAAGCTTTATGGCATATAATCTTAACCAACTTCGGGATTCAGCTCCCCTCGCTTTGCTCCGTTCCCGAACTGTTTCAATGGAATTGTTATCGTAAGGCTTAAACAACTGATTAAGGTTCTTCCCATTCTCGCCATTCATATGAGAGTTCAAACGTTTTCTAAACTCCTGAACATACCCCAAAGTATCAAACACGGCTTCCTCAATGCTTACAATGCCATAAAAATCGCCATTTAGATCAGCTTTATTCGAATTGAAAAAGTTGTCCAGGAAGCTTACATCATTCCATTCTGCAAACACCCGAGCCAACTCGTCCTGAGTGTGTTCTTCAAATTTGACAGAAAGAAGCACTTCCTGCTTCACTATTCTTATCTTTTCAACCTTCATTTGTGTGTGTTCAAGTTCTGGCCTGCGACTCTACAAATATAAACAAAAAACGTTCGCGGCAACTTAAAAGTTGCCGCGAACGTTTGCATTTAGGTAAATTCTCTACCGCCTCACAACCTTCAACACAACCGATTCCCGCGAGGAAGCTACCTTGATCAGGTAAACCCCTGCTGTTTTGCCGAGCGGCAATGTATAACGCTCTTGGGCAGCTGGTTTTAGGATTGATTTGCTGAACAAAGAACGGCCATTCACGTCGATAACCGTTACGTCGAGAGGCAATGCATTTGCACCGGTGATGACAACCTCGGCCTGGTCGCTGCTAACGGGATTTCCCATTAGTGTGGCGGTCAGTTTGGCTGGTGCTTCCTCATTTTCGACTATTCCGAACCGGCCGTTACCCTGCGCTGCAGGCTCCTCGCCGTACACGAGCTGTCCTTTGTAGTAAACCGTTATCTTGCTGTTTTCAGCAAATGGTGCGGCTGCTTTGAATGAATAATCATTCGCTTCATCAAATGCTGACCAATTTGACTTCGCGATCCTGTACTGAATATTGCCGGTGCTGCTTAGTGGATACAATTTTCCGAGCGAAGGCGCGCCTTTCAGTTCGAAATAGGTGTCCGCATTCACTTTTTGCTGGTTGCCAGCGAACTGGCCGCTCACGTTTGCAGCACCCAATCCGGCAAAGTCAATCCAATGGTTCAGACTGGCAGTGCCGTCTGATGTGAACCAGTAACGAACTGCAAGATCAGCATAATCGACCGGCACATTGCCTTTGTTCTCTACTTTGATCCACGTGCTCAGCGAGGTTGGCGAAGCATTCGTGTTTTTGTTTTCCGAATAAACTTTCAGGTCCATTACCGCAGCAGCCGTGTCGGGTTCCACGCCCCACCAGAGTTTCCCGTTGCGATACAGCGTGATATGATCGTTGGCAACGTAAGCAGAAGCGTTTTTGAAAGAGTAATCGTCGCTTTCCGACAGATCAGCCCAGTTCGAGTTGGCAAACCTGGTTTGGATAGCTCCCGAATTGGCCGACGGATTTAAATTCCCCGCAGACGCATTGAAAGATACTTCCACGTAACCCAATGCGCCATTGCGCGGTTTGTCCAGTTCCACATAGTTCATCGAAACCTTGCTGTTTCCCATTTCAGCGAAATCCACCCATTTGTTAATGCCTGCGAAATTTTCGGCAGTAACCCAGTAGCGGGCAGTAAGTTCGCTGTACGGAACTGCAACGGTGCTTTCGTTGGCAATGGTCAGGTATGGTTTGATGTGATTGTTGTTCACCTGTCCATTGTCGCCATCCTTGTAAAGCACTTTCAAACCGGATGTAACAACCAGCGTACGGCCCGATGATTGAGCGGGACTAAATTCTTCATTTCCACCCTGAGAAGCGGTAATTACCGTGTTGCCAGGTGCAACCACTTTGATTTTTCCATTAGACACAACCGCCACGGAAGTATCTGAGCTTGCATACGTTACCGGCAAGCCAGATGATGCTACTGCGCCCGGATCAAAGTCGGCATCGCCAACCGTTTTGTGCACCAGACTATCCAAAGAAACCGTTTGCGCAACAACCGGAGGAGCTGCGATGGTCAGACAGAAATCGTCCAGTATCAGCTTTCCGCTCGGCCCGGCTTTTGACGCCCATATTCCGATCGTCACGGCATTCGCAGGCGCTAGTTTGGTAACCGAATATTTGGTATAAACCGTTTTGGCCGGATCAAATGGGTGAACCTGGAACTGCGTGGTACCACTCGTAATTTTTACTCCCTGTGCGTCATAGAAATCGATTCCGATACCAGCCCACCATGGTAAGATGAATTGGGAAGCATTTGAGGGATTCGGCGTCGCTTCTACTTTGGCCCAAACCTCAAAAGTGATCTCCCTGCCTCCGGTTACCGGAATCGTTTTTCCATAATTAATGGCTCCCTGGTCAGCTGTGATTACCGCGCTTTTTAAGCCGCTTTGGGCTGATGTACCAATGGTTGCAGCCGAGGCATTCGGATTTCTTGTCCAGTTTACAAAACCACTTTCAAAACCATTGTTGGTAAGTACACCGCATGATCCCGCGCTGACAACCGTTACCGCCGAACCGGAAGAAACACCGCCCGCATCCTGCGCTGTGGCATTAATAGTAGCATTACCCACAGCGACGGCTGTTACAATTCCGGTTGTACTTACCGTAGCGACACTTGGATTGGATGAGCTCCACACCACCGTTTTGTTGCTCGCATTGGCAGGTGCAAGCGCCGCTTTGATAGAAGTTGTATCCCCCACGCCAACTGTGACTGACGTTTTACTTAATGTAACCGATGTGATCAGCACATTGGAAACAGTGACCACGCTGGTTGCGGTTTTGTTTCCTTCCTGCGTCGTAACTGTAACATTCGCTGTGCCAGGTGAAACGCCGGTTAATACACCATTTTGACTCACTGAAACAATGCCAGCGTCAGACGTAGACCAGGTCAGCGTTTTATCAGTTGCATTCGCGGGCTGTACAGTAGCAACAAGCGTGACCGAATTATTCACGCCAACCGAAGCTGTGGGTGTGAGCGAAACACCACTTACTGCGATATTGGAAGCCGTTATAGTCGCTGAGGCTGTTTTCTGGCTCTCGTTGGTCGTAACGGTAATCGTGGCAGTACCAGGAGACATTCCTTTTACCAGCCCGGTTCCGTCCACGCTTACAACAGAAGTATTCGATGAACTCCAAACGACCTTTTGATTGGTAGCGATCGCGGGCAATATCGTAGCAGACAACCGTGTCGTGTCGCCTACACCCACAGCAGCGCTGGATGGGGCTACAGCCACAGAAGCAACAGGTGTAAGTCCTACTTCTATCCCACTAACAACCGGGAACTCAAAATTCGGAATGGGCCTGAAAACAACATTAAGTAATCCTGACGCATTGGAACGGACCGAAAATTCTCTTACAATACCCTTAAATCTTCCACCGGCCTGCGCGATAATATCAAAGTTTTTAAGCAATGTGTCAGCTACACTGGTGCCGGTCACATTAAATTTCCTTTTTCCAGCAGTAACGGTTGTAGTGATCTCAGCAAAATGAATTCTGACTGTATACAGACTATTTGGCACCAGATTTCCATAGGAATAAATAAGCGGATGACCGCTGTGGCGCTGTGATCTGTATACATCCGCCGGAGCAGGAGAGCTGATGGCGCTCAAATCAATAGCTGTTGTTGTAGAGGTAGTCCATTGGTAGCCCGATTGCGGTGAATCGGCAACAAAATTTCCAATCGTTGGCCCTCCGCAGTTGTTTGCAACCACGACAGTACCCACTGTCAGCACCGAGGTAGCTGTTTTTGCTCCATCTTCCGTGGTGACGGTAATGGTGGTTGTACCCAGCTTTAAGCCGGTAACCAGGCCGCTTGCATTTATTGTAGCAACGGTCGGGTCTGATGAAGCCCAGCTTACCTGTTTGTTGGTTGCATTGGTAGGAAGCACCGTTGCAGTGAGATTTCTGCTGATACCTAATCCAATGCTGATGGCAGGGTCGAGCGTTACGCTTGTCACGCCGATGGTCGGTGTAACCTTGATGCTGCTTTGGGCCGTTTTTCCACCATCCTGCGTCGTTACCGTAATGATAGCAACTCCTGGGGCCACTCCGGTAACCAGTCCTGTCGCATTCACAGTTGCAATGGCCTCGTCAGATGATGCCCAGCTGATGGCATTATTGGTGGGATAAGTCGGGGTAAGTGCAGCTTTTAATTGTTTTGTAAAACCAACAATGACAGAGTCAGCAGCGGGTGTTACGGCCACGGAAACGACCGGTCCGCCCGCGGGTTCACCCACAAAAATGCCATTGCCGCCAATGCCCAGATACACTCTTCCATGCAAATCAGCAGCCATATTACTCACAATGCCAGGAACCGGGTTAGCGATCGTCGTCCAGGTAGCACCATTATCATCTGACCGGAAAACACCATAAGAAACGCCGTTGATCGCTGTGCCTTCCGAACTTACATAGATCACCGGACTGGCAGATGCAGTTGTATCTGCCTTGCCAACCGCAACCCATTTCGGTTTTTTGATCACATCCGAATTGATTTTGGTAAAGCTCTGTCCAGCATCTGTGGAATGGAACAGGCCATCACCGGAGAATGAAATCCAGATATCTCCCTCCACGCCCGGTGTAGTTTCCAAACTCATTTGGGCCACATTTCCAACATTAGGCAGATTGCTCGCCGCAGTTGGCGCAAAATTGACCCCTCCATCGGTGCTCTTGTAAATCTTACCATTGGCATAAATATAAAAGACATTACCATTCACTTTATCGGCCGCCAATGGCTGCATTCCCGCCCAGATCTGGTAAATATCACCAGGCTTTAAAACCGCATTAGGAACACCATTGCAGGCTGTCCAAGTGGTACCCAGGTTATCGGAATAATAAGTGAGCCCGCCCTGCGTAACCCAGACCATTTTTCGGCTGGTAGCAGAAACGGCGATCCTGCCTCTTGCTCCCGGAATCGAAGGGAATTTCACATAAGATCCCCCGCCATTGGTCGAATAGCCTCCTATTCCCGTACCATTCCAGCCATCGCTTCCTACCCGTGCGATAAAATTGGGATCTGAATACTGAATGGCGCCTCCTGATGTATTGCAGCCCGTTTGAGTCGCAAACCAAGCGGATATTCCTTTTGCAGGTGGCAAATCCAATGATTTGTGGTCGAAACCGCCTACATCGCCTGTTGTCGAAACCAGATAATTGGGGCCCGACGGCGGGCAAACCATTGGGCCGGCTACTACAATTTCTTCCAGTCCGTTATCGCGTAATTTCCAAGTCACCCGGCTTGCCCACACATTGGTCGTCTGGCCCACATCGAGCATATCCGAAAACCAGACGTGACCTGCATTAAAGGGATCCCAGGCAAAACCATTGACATTATGGCCGATATTTCCATTCGCTCCGTCTCCGGCTGAATGCGGCGCTTCCGAGACATCGCGGGTTGCCGGTGCCATCGACGTCCAGCTGCCCTGGCTCCCACCCGAAGTGCTGCGGTAAGCCACATCATGGTTCCACGTACTCGTTGTTGATACGATCACTTCATTGCTATTGGACGGGTTGACGCCCACACCGCTAAACTCCTTGCCAGCGACCGGTGTAATATCGATCCAGCTGCTTCCATTCCATTTATGCAACGAATGACCGCCCATCGGACGGTAATCGGCTTTCGGCAGTCGGCTCACAAAGAAAGTACCGTCATTGCTAATGCTAGCACGCCTTGGTTCGGCCGGACTTCCGGGCATTAAGGCAAATGTATTTCCGCCGTCCGTACTGCGGTATACGCCGGCTTTGCCACCCAGGAAAATGTTCCGGGTCACGCCATTGACTACTCCACCGCTTTTGTCAAAAAAGATAAACCTGCCTGACACCGAATCAGGCAAAGTAGTGTTAACCTTCGTCCATGACCCTACTGCACCTGCGGCTGTACTTTTGTGGGTACCATTTGCCCGGCTCGTTACATATACAACATTACTGTTGTTTGGGTCAACAGCGATGCGGTCTGTGTAAGTCTGGTCACTATTTGGCAAAACTGTTATGCGAAGCTGGCAGTCGGTCCAGGTATTGCCCCGGTCCACCGACTTCATTACCGTTCCCGGCGAAGTGCCACCTCCCGGCACCGTGCCCATGCCCGTCTGATGCGTTGCGTAAAGAATGTTACCCGTCACGTCGCTGGGGTCAAAAGCAATATCACCGCTCTTGGCGGCGGCTTCCCAGTTCCAGTAGGTGGTCGGAATCTTACCGGACCACATCATATCCTCCCATTTCTGCGCCGCGTGGTTCCAGCGGTAAGGTGTGCCTACGTCCGTGGTAATAAAGTAAAGATTAGGCACTTTGGGATGCGCTTTGATACTGGTTACATTACCTCCGCCGCCAATTCTAACCGGTTTCCAGTTGTAGGTCTGTGCTTTTGCGACAAAATTCAGGGCTCCTGTCAGTGCAATCAACAGCAGCATCATTCGGAATAATCTTTTCATACTTGAAGATTTTGGTAAGAAGTAGTTTTTGACATCTTCGTACAGACAAGTAGGTCAGGAAAATCCCCATACACTAAACTTATTTTTTTACCATTAAAGCTATGAATATTATTAAATCAATGAGGTGCGCATATTAGGTGCCTGATATCATTTTGTAGTATATAAAATCAGTCATCGGAGGCTGAATGCCGATGCTTCGAAGTTCAGTAGCAATTTGTCCTCTATGATAATTGGAATGAGTAATGATTTGAAAGAATATTTCCTGAACGGAGTGGGTAAAGGTGGTACCGGAACCAGTTTTATAAGTAACGGGCTGCTAAGTGCCAAAGCGTTCGAGTGCCGCCAATGTCGCTTCGCTATTTGCCCGGTTGATTTCAAGCAGTGTCTTTATTAAACGTATCCATTCGAATATGTTAGCTATGAAATAAATACAAATCAACATCATTGAACGCATATTTTTAATTTTATACTAAACCTGAGCCCCTCATGAAATTGCATATACTGCTGCTACTAATTATTCTTCAATCTTTTGCAAAACAGGTCTTCGCTCAAAAACAAATCGCCATTACCATTGACGACTTGCCCACGGTCAGCAGAATCATGAATACCGATGCCTTGAGAGCGGAATTGACAGATCAGCTGTTAGGCCATTTGAAACAACATAAAGTCCAGGCGACGGGGTATGTCATCGGGGAGAAACTTGTCAAAGACGGAAAAATTATTCCCGCCCAATACGGTTTACTAAGGAAATGGCTGAAAGCCGGCCATTCACTCGGAAACCACACTTTCGGACACTTAGGCATCAACGATATTTCGGCAGCCGCCTATGAAGCGGACGTGCTCGGTGCCGATACACTGCTTAGAGATTTCCTCCATAAAGAAGGCGCTGAACTCAAATATTTCCGGCACCCTTATCTCCACAGAGGAAATACGGCTGAAAAACGGGATTCGCTGGAAATGATACTAGCCAAATACAAATACATCCAGGCACCCGTAACGGTCGATAACGACGAATACCTTTTTGCCGCTGCCTTTGACAAGGCGATGGGCAGCAAAAACCAGCTCCTGGCCGATTCTATCTCGAAGACATATGTCAACTATATGATGGATTATGTCCATTACTATGAGTCCCAGGCCGACTCGCTGTTCCACCGGCGCATTCCGCACATTCTGCTCATGCATGCTAACTTGCTCAATAGCAAGGCACTTGGCCAGTTGCTTTCCAGACTAGAAGCGGATGGCTATCAGTTTGTCACGCTTCAAAAAGCGCTGGAAGATCCTTGTTATCTCACAGAGGATCAATATATCGACAAGAGAGGCATTTCCTGGATTCACCGCTGGGCTATTACCGTCGGTAAGAAAGGGGCATTCTTCAAAGGCGAGCCGACAGTTCCAAAATTCGTCTCTGATCTGACGCAATGATGTGCGCCGCGTGCGGATCCTAAGAGTTCGCTCCAGAAGCAGTCAAACAGTTATGGCAATGTTTAACAAGTTCAGTGTAACGCAGCAAACGATTATGGGCAAATCAGCAAACGGAAACAGCAAGAGCTTGGCTAAGCTCACCCCCCTTTTGGTACTTATTTACGTATCACTGACGGCCAGCGGGCAAACCAGTAAGCCAACCAAGGCAAATTCATCAGCGCTAACTGCAATTGAAAGCAAGATCCGCGACAAAACGATGGCCATCGAGTCCAAGTTGATCGGCTGGCGCCGGGATATACACCAAAATCCAGAACTGGGAGATCAGGAAGAACGCACTTCAAAACTGGTTGCAGAACACCTCCGCACGCTGGGAATTGAAGTGCAGACAGGAGTGGGCGGCACAGGGGTTGTAGGCATATTGAAAGGCGGGAAGCCAGGAAAGTTGGTGGCTTTGCGGGCAGATATGGATGCTTTGGCCGTTAAGGAACCCGCCGGATTACCATTCGCTTCAAAGGCCACAGCCCAAATAAACGGAAAGACTGAATACCTGATGCATGCCTGTGGGCACGACGCACATACGGCTATGCTAATGGCCGCAGCCGAAGTGCTTGCGA